>NZ_CP076412.1:0-1200000 GCF_021173085.1 Ralstonia wenshanensis | reverse complement strand
GGCAATCACAAACTGGCCGACCGGCCCTGCCCCGAACACGGCAACGGTGTGGCCTGGCTTGATGTTGGCCAGATCGGCGCCGAAGTAGCCGGTGGGAAAGATGTCCGACAGCAAGATCGCCTGATCGTCCGATACCTCGTCCGGCAGCTTGACGAGGTTGACGTGCGCAAACGGTACACGCGCCTTCTCGGCCTGCAGCCCATCAAACCCGCCGGCTTCCTCCGGGCCGCCGTAGAAGGACGTGCCGGCCAGGTGCCCGTGCGGATTCGCCACGTCACATTGCGCGGTGTAACCGGCACGGCAATATGCGCACGCACCGCACGCAATGGTGGACGGGATCACCACCCGATCACCCACCGACAGATTGCGCACATCGTCGCCCAGCGCTTCCACCACGCCCACGCCTTCGTGGCCGAGGATGCGCCCCTCCTTCACATCGGCCATGGTGCCGCGCACGAAGTGCAGATCCGTCCCGCAGATGGCACTGGCCGTCAGACGCACGATGGCGTCGGTTGGCTCGCGCAGTGTCGGCTCGGGCACGTCTTCCAGACGGATGTCACCGATGCCGTGAAATACGACAGCTTTCATGATTGACCCCTGGTTGGTGAACAGGACACCGCGCCTGTTGCGCGGTTTTGCCCAAGACACGCAACCCCGGTGCCTGCGCAGGCCGACCGCCCTTTTTACGACCCCTGCACAGCCAGCGCAAAGAACAGCAAGGTACTGGCGCACATGCACAGGGTCGCCACCCAAGCGGTGCCATGCAGCAGCCGTGAGCTGGGGAACGGCCCCATCACGGACTTACGGCGCGACATCAACTGCAGCATCACCATGACGGGCGTAGCCGCCACGCCATTGAGCACCGCAGCCCAATACAGCAGCTTGAACGGCTCGATGGGCAGGAACACCATCACCGTGGCCACCGCCATCACAAGCGCCAGGAACAGGTAGAACTTGGGCGCACGGTGCACCTTGGCCTCCAGGCTGCTGTGCCACTGGAAAGCCTCGGCGGCGGCATAGGCGGCGGAGCCCGCCAGCACCGGCACAGCCAGCAGCCCCGTGCCGATCACGCCCAGGGCAAACAATGCCTGCGCAAAGCGGCCGGCCACGGGCTTGAGCGCTTCGGCGGCCTGGGCGCAGGTCTCGATTTGCGTCACGCCGTGCGTGTGCAGCGCGTAGGCGGCCGTCAACATGATGCAGAAGGCGATCAGCGCCGACACCACCATCCCGACCGTCGTGTCGATGCGGATGCGTGCGAGCTGGTCCTTCGCCTGCCACGGCGCTTTCTTGAGCGGTGCTTCGTCTTCGGCCAGCCGCGTCTCTTCCACTTCGCCTGCGGCCTGCCACACAAACAGATAGGGGCTGATGGTGGTGCCGAACACGGCGACGAGCGTCATTGCATAGTCTTTCGACCAATGCAGCCGGGGGACCACGGTGTCGTGCAACGCGTGCGCCCAGTCCACCTTCACGACAAACGCCGTGGCCACGTATGCCAGCAGCGACAGCGCGGTCCATTGCAGATAGCGCGCATAGCGGCGGTACGGCATCCAGACTTGCAGCACGAGCGTAAAGACGGCAAACAGGCACGCATACCACGCTGTCGAGCCACCCAGTAGCAGGCGCACGCTGTCGCCCATGGCCGCGATGTCGGCGCCCACATTGATGATGTTGGCAAGCGTCACCAGCGCGACAAACGCATACGCAAGCCACGGCGACTGATGCCGCCGGATGTTTGCGACCACCCCCCGGCCCGACACCCGCCCCAAGCGCGCGCTGACGAGCTGGATGGAAATCATCAGGGGCAGCGTCAGCAACAGCGTCCACAGCATGCCGGTACCCATTTGCGCACCGGCTTGCGCATAGGTGGCGATCCCGCTCGGGTCGTCATCCGCGGCGCCCGTGATAAGGCCGGGCCCCAACCGGCGGTACCACGGGGCGTCGTCTGCGGCGGGCACGTTGCGCTCAGCTGCGGTTATCTGTGGGCGAAGCGCCGGGCGTCTGGTCTCCGGGGTCGTGCAGCTTGTCGCGCGTGATGCCAGGCGGCACCTCGCCCTGGCGCATGCGCCGCAGCGTGTCGTGCGGGCTCTGCGGCTTGGGTGCCGTGCTGCCGGTGCGGCCCACCTCCGCATTGGCCGGCCGGTCCCCCGGCTTGCGGTGCGAATCAGCCTGTTCCCAATCAGCCTTGCGTTGTTCGGCGTCTCGGTTTTCCTGCTGTTGCTTGTCTCGCATGGTTGGCTCCAGTGTGGGTGTGCGGGTGTGCAAAATCAGCGGCGTTTGCGGATCAGGCTGACCTGTCCGTTGCGCTCCAGAATGGCGGCCTCCACGTCCTCCAGCGTGCGTGAGCCCAGGGTCTGGCGCACGCTCTCCTGCAAATCGCCCACGGTGATGAGCGCCGCATCCATCTGGCCTTGGTCGAAGCGCCCTTCGCGATAGACCTCGCGTTCGCGGCCCGCGATGAGCCGGTCGAGCTTCGGCAGCCGCACGCACGCCCAGCCCAGCAGGCGGTGCACCGCCACCAGTGCGAGCGACGCCGACACCGTGGCCACAAACGGCGACGCGCCGACAATCGCGCGACTCAGCGTCGCCCCCAACAACACGGCGACAACGAAGTCGAACGGCGCACGCTGCCCGAAAGAGCGCCGGCCCGACAGGCGCACCAGCGCCAGCCCAATGGCGAACACGACCACCGCGCGCATCGCGGTTTGCAGCGGGTTGAGATCCTTGCCTTCGCCAAACAGGAACAGCAGCGTGTCCATGGCGCCTCCCGTGGTCGATGTGGAGTCTGTTCCACCAGCAGAGCAAGCGGCGTGCCGCACGGCATGCGCACGCGAGTGCATCTCACGCCGCGTTCAGGCGCAATGGCATGCCGTGTGCTGAAAGCCGGTGTATCCACCCTCTCATAGCGAGCCCGCCATGCCAGACCAGCCACAGCAGCAACCGCCACAGCATCAAGACCGCCAGCCCGCCGCCGAGAGCGACATGACGCCACGCCCGCGCGCCGAAATGGAGAACTACATCGGCAGCGGCAAGCTGGCAGACAAGGTGGCCATCGTCACCGGCGGCGACAGCGGCATCGGGCGCGCGGTGGCCATCGGCTTTGCCAAGGAGGGCGCCGACGTGCTGATCGCCTACCTGGACGAACACGACGATGCCAACCAGACCTGCCGCCTCGTCCGCGCGACCGGCCGCCGCTGCGAAGCCATTGCCGGCGACCTGGGCGACGAAGCGCATGCCCGCGCGGTGGTCACGCAGGCGGTGGCGATGTTCGGCAAGATCGACCTCGTGGTCAGCAATGCCGCAGAACAGCACCCGCAGCAAAGCCTGGCAGACATCGATGCCGCGCAGCTGGAGCGCACCTTCCGCACCAACGTCTTTGCGATGTTCTATTTGATCCGTGCCGCGCTGCCGCACCTGCATGAAGGCGCGCGCATCATCACGACCACGTCTGTGACGGCGTTCCGCGGCAGCGGCCATCTGGTGGACTACGCCGCCACCAAGGGCGCGATCGTGGCGTTCACGCGCTCACTGGCGCAGCAATTGGCGGACAAGGGCATCCTGGTGAACGCCGTGGCGCCGGGGCCGATCTGGACACCGTTGATTCCGTCCACCTTCGATGCCGAGCACGTCGCCAAATTCGGCAGCAAGGAGCCACTAGGCCGGGCCGGTCAGCCGGATGAAGTGGCACCCTGCTACATCTTTCTGGCGTCTGCCGATGCGAGCTACATGACGGGGCAGACGCTGCATCCGAATGGGGGGGAGATCGTCAATGGGTGACGGAGCGCCTCCCCGCCCTTCATCAAAACGCCGTCCGCATCCCCACCATCGCGCCGAGCTGGTTCACGCCCTTGGCAGGCGTGGTGCCGCCGCCTCCGCCGCTGACGGAATATTGCGCGTTAGCGCTGTTCCAGAGATAGCCCGTCTGCGCGTACAACGCGGTCCGCTTGGACAACGCATAAACGCCGCGCACCACAGCCATCGTCGCGCTGCGGCTCTGGTCGGCATTGACGAGGCGGATCAGACCGGCATCCAGCGTCAGCGCGCCCGTGAGCGGATAGCTGCCGTTGACGAAGTACAGGTTGGAACGGACGTCGCCGGCAACGGCCTGCACGTGGCGACCGATCCAGCCGACGCCAAGCTTGGCATTGCCGAGCTTCACATAGCCGTTGGCGACGATGCGGCGGTCTTTGTCGCCCGCATCGGTGAGCGCAATGGGCGCGCTGCCGTTGAAGAACGATGCGGTGGCGCCGGTGCCGCCGCGCTGCTCTTCGTAAGCGCCGGCCACGCCAAAGGTGGCCGCGTCGTACTTCAGCATGGCCGACATGGCGCGGCATGCCGATGCATTGCCGGCCACCTCGCCCGCGCAGGTGCCGGAGGCCGGCACACCGCCCGCCGCATCACGCCCGAACGAATACGTAGCGCCCACTGTCAGGCCGCTGAAGGTGCCCTTGTAAGCGATGGTGTTGTCCGTGCGCGCGTTGGGAATGTACGCGTCCAGTGAACCGATGGCGTATTGGCTGGGGCCGAGGATGTCAGCATCGGCCAGCGACAGAAACACCATGCTGTACTGGCGACCCAGCGTGACGGTGCCGTAATCGCTTGCGAGCCCGACCCATGCCTGCCGACCGAACAGGCGGCCGCCCTGGCCGGAGGTGCCGGTGTCGGTGTTGAAACCGCTTTCCAGCGTGAACACGGCCTTCATGCCGTTGCCCAGGTCTTCCGCGCCGCGCAAGCCCCAGCGTGAGGGCAGCGTGCCCGTGACCGACGGGATGCGCGTGAGGCCGTTGCCGTTGGCATTGGCGTGGCTCACGTATTCGATGCCGGTGTCGATCAGGCCGTAGAGCGTGACGCTCTGCGCGTTGGCCGCGCCGCTGGCGAGTGCGCTCGTGGCCGCTGCCAGTGCGAGACAGTGCGTGCGCAAGGTGGTGGTTTGCATGTGGGGCCCCTCCTAGGGTCGAGCCGGTCCCGCCCCCCATGTCTGGCGAGCCGGCAGTTTGGAATACGTGGGAAGGCGCCATCCGGGCGGACGGCGCTGAAGAACCGCTGTGTCAGTCCTGCACGCGTGGCCGCTTGAGCAGCAGCAGCGCAGCCAGCGCCGCGATGATGGTGACCGGGATGCTGGCGCCGATGATGGTGGTGGCGTGCTGCCCCATCGCCAGCAACTGGCCCGCCAGCAGCGGCCCTGCGATCGAGCCGAGCCGGCCCACCGCCACCGCCGCGCCCACGCCGGTGCCGCGCACGACGGTGGGGTAGTAGGCCGCTGCCAGTGCATACAGCACCGACTGCGCGCCGATCACGAACAGCCCGGCCATGAAGGCACCGGCCGACATCGACGCCATACCGCCCGCAGCGGCCAGCAACGACAGCGCCGCGATGATGCCGACATACATGCCCGACACCACCCAGCGTGGGCGCGCCGCGTCCATCAGCATGCCGATGCCCAACGCACCTGCGCCACCGCCGATGTTGAACAGGATCTGCACCATGCCCACCTGCGGCCGGCTCAGCCCCTGCGCGGCCATCAGCGAAGGCAGCCAGTTGAGCAGGAAATACAGCACGATCAGCGTGAAGAAATAGCTGACCCACAGGAACAGCGTGGCGGCCGTGCGGCGCTCGCCAAACAGCGCCCATGACACGGGCGGTGGCTGGATGGCGCCACGCTGTGCGCTGTCGAACCGGCGCGATTCCTGCAGCGTCAGCAGCAGCGGCACCACCACCAGCGGGCCGAAGCCGCCCACGTAAAAGATATGGCGCCAACCGGAATCGCCCGCGCTCAACATGCCGACCACCGCGGCGATGGCGCCGCCAAACGGGATGCCGCAATACATGACGCTCACGGCGGTGTTGCGCAGGCGTGTGGGTACTGCCTCAGCACACAGCGCGATCAGGTTGGGCATGGCGGCACCCAGGCCGATGCCGGTGGCCACGCGGATCATCAACAGGCTGTTGAAATCCCACACGTGCGCGGTGGCGATCGAAAAGATGCCGAACAGCGCCGTCGCCAGGATCAGCACGCGCTTGCGGCCGATGCGATCGGCCAGGCGGCCGCCCAGCATGGCCCCCGGCAACAGGCCGAACGTGCCGGCGCTGAATGCCAGGCCCATCTGCCCGACCGATAGGCCGAACTCGCGCGCCATGCGCGGCGCGGCCACGCCGATGGATTGCAGATCGAGCCCTTCAAGCAGGGCAACGATGAAGCACAGCCCGAGGGTCATGGCGACACCGGGGCCAACGTTCTCCCGGGTCAATGTCGTGGTGGTGGTTTGCATGGCGTCTCCTTCCGGATGTTGGGCGGCCGTCATTGGCAACTGAAGCTCGACGCGTCGTTGATGTTGCCGGTGCCCGTATAGCGGGCGTTCTTCGGGTAGGCGCACAGCGGGCGCGTGCGGTCGTGGCCGGTTGCATTCCAGTCGCTGGGCACTTCGGCATTGGGCACGGCGTTGGCAGGGCCGCGCGCGGTGGCGACCACGCTGTCGGGCGCCACGCCGTGTTCCACCCAGGCCACCAGCGGCGTGAGCATGTCGAACTGGTCGGCGGTCGGCCCACCCGCGCAGTGGTTCATGCCGGGCACCGGATAGAAGCGCGCGAAGTTGCTGGCATCGCCACCGTTGGCTGCGGCCAGGCGCTGGTACCAGTCGGTCGTGTCGTCGGACGAGAACACCGGGTCGCTCGTGCCGTGATAGACCATCAGCTTGGCGCCGCGCCCCTTGAGCGTGCCGAGGTTGGTCTCATCGGGCGGCGTCATGAACGACCAGGCGGATTCGGTGTACGTGGCGTCGGTGGCGAAGATCTTCGGCGCGTCGGTGTCCATGTTGAACGCCAGGCCATACGCGGTGAGCGACGTGATGGCCGACGCCGGCTGCGGCGTGGTCGTAAACACGAACGCCAGGGCGGCGGGGTCGAGCTGGATCGAGTTGCCTTGCTTCCAGGCCGCCCAGTTGCTGCCGCTGATGCCGGCGTCAAATGAAAAGCCCGAGTACAACGCCTGCCCTGCGCTGTTGTGCGCTCCGGCAAACAGGTTGGCCATTACCGCCTTCTGCGCGGCGGTGAGGCAGGTGCCGTCACGCGCGCCGGTGCAGGTCGGCACATCGTTGGCGAGGCTGAAGGCGGTCTGGCAGGCCTTGAGGTTGTTGATCATGCCGTCGGTCGTGCCATCCAGCGCATCGCACTTGGCGAGCACGTGGCTGGCCACCATGGCGCGCTCGGTGGCGGTCAGAGACGTCGTGATGTCTGGAAAGCCAGCACTGGTGTTGGCTGTCGCCACCGTCGCCAGTTGCTGCGCGCTGTACACCTCGTTGATGGCCGCCTTGGGCAGATGGAAGCCCGGGTCGCCCGCCACGATGCCGTCATACGCATTGGCCGAACGTGCAGCGGCCACCATCGCGTGACGCCCGCCGTTGGAGCACCCGCCAAAGTAGCTGCGGTCGGGCGCCTTGCCGTACACCTGCGCGATCATCGACTTGGCCATCGGCGTAAGTGTGGCGACGGCGTTGTAGCCGTAGTCGAGGCGGGCCTGCGGATCGCGCCCGAACAGCGGCACCTGGCTGCCGTTATGCCCCGCGTCCGAACTGATGACGGCAAACCCGGAGCCCAGCGCACTGCTGATGGGACCGCCGCCGAGCGTGCCGAGCGCAGTAACCACCGAGCCATCCAGCCCGCCGTTGGCCTGGTAGTAGAACCGGCCGTTCCACGCCTTCGGCAGGCGCATTTCAAAACCGATGGCGTAGGTCTTGCCATCCACCGGGCTCACCCGCGTGTTCATGCTGCCGGTGATGAGGCAGTGCTCGGGCACGGCGTTGCCGCCCACGCTCAACGTGCCTGCCGCCACGGTCGAGATGGCGGTGATGCTGGTGTTGGCAAAACTCAGCTTGCCGGCAAAGCTCTCGCACGCGCTGGCGAGATTCAACCCCGTAGCGGGCGTGAGCTGTGGCAGTTGCGATGCCTGCGACGTTGATACGTCGCCTGTGCTGTCGTCGTTGCAGCCGGCGCAGCTCAGCGCGAGGGCGAGCGCGGCCAGCGCCATGCCCCGTGACATGACGGTCTTCATGTGTCTTCTCCTGGGTGGATGAACCGGTCTTTGCCGGTTGGTCGGATTGCTGCGTTGGAATCAGCCCGCGCGGATGACAGCGGGATCGCCATCGCGATACAGCGTGTCGACCTGCGCGGCACGGTGGGCCAGCACGGCGCGCTGGTTGAGCGTGCCCTTGTCGGTGACCTCGCCCCGGTCCAGCGATGGGGGAGCGTCAAGCAACAGCAGCCGCGCCACGCGCGTCGCACTGCCGGTGGCCGTGGCGTTCAGCTCGTGCAGCAGCGCGGCAAATGCGGCGCGCACGGCGGGGGCGGCCAGCACTTCGGCTGTGCTCGCGGTGGGCGGCAGGCCAGACAGGCCGCGGCATCGCTCCATTTGCGGAAACACCAGCAAGCCGATGTCGTCACGGTTCATGCCGGCAATCACCACGTCCTGCACATACGGCGCGCCCGCCGCGATCACGCGGGCGCGCAACGGCCCCACGCTCACGAAGGTGCCGGAGCTGAGCTTGAAGTCCTCCGCGATGCGGCCATCGAAGACGAGGCCTTTCTCGGGGTGCTCCGGATCGTAGAAACGCAGCGCGTCACCGCTGCAGTAATAGCCGTCTTCATCGAAGACCGGCGCGGCAGGCTCTTCGCCCAGGCGCCAGTAGCCACGCATGACGTGCGGGCCGCGAAAGCGCGCCTCCAGCTTGTCGCCCACGGGCACGAGCTTGAGTTCGCAGCCCGGCGCCGGCGTGCCGACATAGCCCGAGCGCATGATCGGCGCGGTGGTGAACAAGCAGCACGGCGAGGTCTCGGTCATGCCCAGGCCGGCCATGATGCGGATGCGCTCGCCACAGTGCTGGCCGGTCACGCGCTCCAGCCTGTCCCATGCCTCTTGCGACAGCCCGGCACCGCCAAAGAAGTAGAGCTTCACGCGGGAGAAGAAAGTCTCGCGCAGCGCCGGGTCCCGTTCCAGCGCCAGCGCGAGTTCTTCCCATCCCTTGGGCACGTTGAAGTACGCGGTGGGTGCGATCTCGTGCAGGTTGCGCAGGGTTTCGTCGAATTTGCCGGGCACCGGGCGGCCGTCATCGATGTAAAGCGTGCCGCCGTTGTAGAGCACGATGCCAACGTTGTGGCTGCCGCCAAAGGTGTGGTTCCAGGGCAGCCAGTCCACCAGCACCGGCGGCTCCTTGGCAAATTCGGGAATCGTCTGGCGCAGCATCTGCTGGTTGCTGCACAGCATGCGGTGCGTGGTCGGCACTGCTTTGGGCACGCGCGTCGAGCCGGAGGTGAAGAGCACCTTCACCAGCGTATCGGGACCGGTCGCAGCCTGTGCGGCGTCTGCGGTCGTTACGGGCGTCTGCAGGAGCGTGTCGAAGGCTGTAGCGCTGCGCCGGGGCAATACGCCGTCGCGCGTGATGACCTCCACGCCCTCCGGCACCACCGCATCGATGGCGTTGGCAAAGGCCGCGCCATCTGCCGCATAGACGAGCCCCGGTGTGAGCACGTCGAACACATGCCGCAGCTTGCCGAAATCCGTCGACACCAATGCATACGGCGGCGACACCGGCGCGTAGGGCACACCCGCCCACATGGCGCCCAGCGCCAGCTGCAAGTGCTCAAGATCATTGCCCGACAGAATCGCCAGCGGGCGCTCGGTGCTGACGCCGCGATCCAGCAGCGCCTGGCCGATGGCGCGTGCGCGCTCCAGCATCTCGCGATACGTCAGCTCGATCCACGCGCCGTCCGGCCCACGACGTGCAGCCAGCACGCGATCCGGATGGCGCTGCGCGCCCGCGACCAGGCAGTCCGTCATGCGTTGCGGATGCTCGGCCAACGCTTCGGTATTGCGCACGTGCCAGACACTGCGGTCGCGCGCGTCCGTCTCGCAACGCGCAGGCGCATCGCTCACGGCGACCTGCCTGTAGGGGTGATCGGGCACACCTGCCGGGGGCGGCGTGTGGTGCCCGGTTTGAACCTGCGGGCCCTGAGCCTGCATTTCGACGTGATTCACGTCTTGTCTCCTGAATGCGCCGCCCGTTTTATGGTTGTGGTGGGCGGCTGCTGAACTTCAGATCGGTTAAATCGGATAGTGGCGCGGCGTATTCTGCAAGGTGATCCAGCGCAGCTCGGTAAATTCCGCAATCGACGCCTTGCCGCCAAAACGGCCGTACCCGCTGCTCTTCACGCCGCCAAACGGCATCTGTGCCTCGTCGTGCACGGTGGGGCCGTTGATGTGGCAGATGCCCGATTCGATACGCTGCGCGACTCGCATGGCGCGCGAGACATCGCGGCTGAACACGGCGGCCGACAAGCCGTATTCACTGTCGTTGGCCAGGCGGATTGCCTCTTCATCGCCATCCACGCGCGCCACCGTCACCACGGGGCCGAACGATTCCTCGTTGTACAACCGCATGGCGGGCGTCACACCATCCACGATGGCGGGCTGCACGATGGCGCCATCCATGTGCAAGCCGACGGGCAGCGCAGCACCGTGCGCGCGGGCGTCTTCCACCAGCGCCTGCACGCGCTTGGCCGCATCCACGCTCACCATCGCGCCCAACTGCGCGGTCGCGTCGGTCGGGTCACCTGCGCGAAGCGTGCGTGCCTTGGCGGCCAGCTTGTCGACGAGGGCCTCGGCGATCTTGCGATCCGCGATGACGCGTTCGGTCGACATGCAGATCTGCCCCTGGTTGAAGAATGCGCCAAACGCAATCGCGTCCACCGCGGCATCCAGGTCCGCGTCGTCCAACACCAGCACCGGCGCCTTGCCGCCCAGCTCCAACAGCGCAGGCTTCAGATGCCGCGCCGCATGCTGCGCAATGATGCGCCCCACGTGCGTCGAACCGGTAAAGTTCACACGGCGCACGGCCGGATGCGCGATCAGGCGTTCGACCACCTGGGCGGCATCGGCCGGCGCGTTGGTCACCACGTTGACCACGCCATCGCCCAGACCGGCCTCCTGCAGCACGGTGCCGATCAGCCGGTGCACGCCCGGGCACAGCTCCGATGCCTTGAGCACGACCGTGTTGCCGCATGCCAGCGGCATTGCCAGCGCACGCGTGCCCAGGATCACCGGCGCGTTCCACGGTGCAATGCCGAGCACCACGCCGCACGGCTGGCGCACGGCCATCGCAAAGTTGCCCGGCACATCCGAGGGGATGACGCTGCCGTCGATCTGCGTGGTCATGGATGCGGCTTCGCGCAGCATGTTGGCCGCCAGCATGACGTTGAAGCCGATCCAGTTGGGGCTGGCGCCGGTTTCGGCCGCGCCGGCGCGGATGAAGGCGTCGGTGTGCTGGTCCATCAACTCGGCGGCTTTGAGCAGGCGCTTGCGGCGCTCGCCCGGCGGTAGCGCTGCCCACGCGGGAAAGGCATCGGCGGCAGCCTGGACAGCGGCGTCGGCATCCTCCAGCGTGGCCGCCGCCGCGCGCGATGCGACCGCGTCGTTGACGGGGTTGCGGCGCTCGAAGGTGGCACCGTTGGCGGCCGGCCGGCTTTGTCCGCCGATCAGCAGGGTCACAAGCTGAGTCACGTCAGGCATGGGTTCGTCTCCGGGGGCGTTGGAGGGAGCAGATCAGGCGCGCTTGTACGCCTGCAGGCCCGGCTTGATCGACTTGTCGTCCAGGAACTGCTTGAGGCCCTGCTCGCGACCGCCCTCCGGGTCCCGCAGCGTGGCCTGGTCGAGCTTGGCGTACAGGTAATCCTCGTTCTGCTCCCACGTCAGCTCGCGGCTGCGCTTGAAGCCGTGCTTGGCGGCACGCAGCACCACCGGGTTCTTTTCCAGCAGTTTCTCGGCCAGCGCCACGGTGCGGGCGCGCAGGTGGGCACGCGGCACGCTCTCGTTGACGAGGCCCATGGCGGCAGCCTGCTGGCCGGTGAAGGTTTCGCCGGTCATGATGTAGTAAAGCGCCTGGCGATGGCCAACGGTATCGGCCATGGCCTTGCTGACGAGGTTGCCCGGCGGGATGCCCCAGTTGATTTCCGACAGGCCGAAGGTGGCCTCGTCTGCGGCAATCGCCAGATCGCATGCCACCAGCGGCGAGAACCCGCCACCGAAGCACCAGCCGTTGACCATCGCGATGGTCGGCTTGGCATACATGCGCAGCAGCTTCCATTGCCACTGACAGGCATCGCGGCGAATCTTCTCTTGCAGGATCTCCGGGCCCGCGTCCACTTCGCGGAAGTATTCCTTCAGGTCCATGCCCGCCGTCCAGGCATCGCCCGCGCCGGTCAGCACCAGCACCTTGGCATCGGCATCCAGCTCCAGTGCTTCGAGCACCTGGATCATGTCCGAGTTGAGCGTCGGGCTCATGGCGTTGCGCTTCTCGGGGCGGTTGAACGTCACCCATGCAATGCCCTGGTCCACCTTCACGTCCACGGTCTGCCAGCGCCCTTGGTAATCAGCCATTTCCATCTCCTTGATCTGTCGGCTGCTTGAGACACCCGCCGCCTTGTGTGTGCGGCGTGTCTCAGCTTGGTGCCCATTTAATATCAGGTAACCTGATATAACAAGGAGATTATCATTGCCGTAAACCCTGATCCGAACGACACGTAGCAGAATGTGCGCATCTGCACAGGTGCACACCCACTCACATCCATGGCGGCCACACGAACCAAACGCAACCCACCTCAGCCCGCGCAAGACGGGACCCCGGCAACGTCTGCCCGACTGCCCTACCTGATCGGCCGCACTGACCGCATCGTCAAGCGGCGCCTGGGCGAAGCGCTCGCCCCGCACGGGCTGACGGTGCCGCAATTCACGGCGCTGTCCGTGCTGCACGCGCGCGGCAGCCTATCGAACGCGCAACTGGCGGAACGCTCGTTCATGTCGCCGCAATCGGCCAATGAAGTGGTGAAGACAATGGAGGCGCGGGGCTGGGTGACGCGCACGCCCGATCCGACGCACGGCCGCATCGTCATGCTGGGCCTGACCGACGAAGCGCTCGCGCTGCTGGCGCTGTGCGACGAGGCCGTCAGCCGGCTGGAGAAGGAAATGCTGCAGGGAATCGACGTCGCGCACGCGGCATTGCTGCACGATCTGCTGCTGCAATGTGGGCGGAATCTGCGCTGAGCGGGCGCCTTCAGTTGCCCCGGCAGCCGCCGTTATTCAATGTAATAAAGTCTGATCATAGGAACATTCTGATCGACACCCCTCGGCGATAGAATGGCTGGTCGCCGCCGTTCGAGCGGCCTTCGCCCCCCCTTCAACGCACCGCGGTTCTGAAACGCCTCCATGTGGATTGTCCAACTCGCGCTGCGAAGGCCGCTGACGTTCATCGTCCTCGCGCTGCTGATCCTGCTGGCGACGCCATTTACGCTGATGCGTACGCCCACGGACATCTTTCCGGAAATCGACATTCCGGTCGTCAGCATCATCTGGAATTACAACGGCCTGCCCGCCAAGGAGATGGCCGACCGCATCGTGTCAGTCACGGAGCGCAGCCTGACGACCACCGTCAACGACATCGAGCACATCGAGTCGCAATCGTTGAACGGCATCTCGATCGTCAAGGTGTTCTTCCAGCCGACGGCCAACATCCAGACCGCGCTGGCGCAGATCGTTTCGGTGTCGCAGGCGCAGGTGCGGCAGTTGCCACCGGGGACGACTCCGCCGCTGATCATCAAGTATTCGGCGTCGAGCATTCCGATCCTGCAGTTGGGCCTGTCGAGCAACACGCTGTCGGAGCAGGAACTCAATGATGCGGCGCTGAACTTCCTGCGCCCGCGCCTGATCACGGTGCCCGGCATCGCCGTGCCGTTCCCGTATGGCGGCAAGAGCCGGCAGATCACGGTCGATCTCGACACGCAGAAGCTGCTGGCGCAGGGCCTGACCCCCGTGGACATCGTCAACGCGGTGGGCGCACAGAACCTGATCCTGCCGGCCGGTACGCAAAAGATCGACGCCACCGAATACGGCGTCACGCTCAATGGCACGCCGGGCAGCATCGCCGCACTCAACGCCATTCCGGTCAAGACCAGCAACGGCGCCACGCTGTACCTGGGCGACGTGGCCCATGTGCGCGACGGTTTCTCGCCGCAGACCAACGTGGTGCGCCAGGACGGCCAGCGCGGCGTGCTGCTGTCCATCCTGAAGAACGGCGGTGCGTCGACGCTGGATATCGTCAGCAACATCTACAAGCTGCTACCCACCGCCGCGGCGGCGCTTCCGCAAGACATCAAGATCACGCCGCTGTTCGATCAGTCGCTGTTCGTGAAGGCGGCCATCGAAGGGGTCATCCGCGAGGCGCTGATCGCCGCGTGCCTGACGGCCGCCATGATCCTGCTGTTCCTCGGCAACTGGCGCAGCACGGCCATCATTGCCGTGTCGATTCCGCTGTCGATCCTGTCGTCGATCATCGTGCTGCATCTGCTGGGCGAAACCATCAACCTGATGACGCTCGGCGGCTTGGCGCTCGCGGTGGGGATCCTGGTGGACGATGCCACCGTCACCATCGAGAACATCGAGCGCCATCTGCACGAGGGCAAGGAGCCCGTCACCGCCATCCTGGACGGCGCGGCCGAGATTGCCGTGCCGGCCTTCGTGTCGACCCTGTGTATCTGCATCGTGTTCGTGCCGATGTTCTTCCTCACGGGCGTGGCGCGTTACCTGTTCGTGCCGATGGCCGAAGCGGTGATCTTCGCCATGCTGGCGTCGTATGTGCTGTCGCGCACGCTCGTGCCGACGCTGGTGATGATGCTCATGACCGGCCACACGCAAGACGCCACGAAAGCCGACGCAAAACCAGGCACATTCGGCCGCATCTACCGGGCGTTCAACACGCAGTTCGAGCACATGCGCGGCAACTACGCCGCCATTCTGGGCGGGTTGCTGGAGCGCCGCCGCGTGTTCGCACTGTCGTTCCTGGGCTTCTGCGTGGCGTCGTGCGCGCTGTTCCTGGTGCTCGGCCGGGATTTCTTCCCCGATGTGGATGCCGGGCAAATCCGCCTGCACATGCGGGCACCGTCGGGCATGCGCATTGAAGAAACCGCACGCCTGGCCGACGAGGTCGAAACCGCCATCCGCGAAATCATTCCGAAAAAGGAACTGTCGACGATTCTCGACAACCTGGGCGTGCCGAACTCCGGGATCAACCTGTCGTACAGCAACGCCGGCACCATCGGCACGCTCGACGGCGAAATCCTGATCGCGCTGCAGGAAGGCGAGCGCAAGCCCAGCGCTCAGTACGTCCGCCGCCTGCGCGAAGAACTGCCCAAGCGCTTCCCGGGCGTGGAGTTCGCCTTCCAGCCTGCGGACATCGTCAGCCAGATCCTGAACTTCGGCCTGCCGTCGGCCATTGACGTGCAGTTCTCCGGCGCCGACGTGGCCACCAACAAGCAGCTCGCGGGCGTGCTGGCCAACCGCATCAAGCAGATTCCGGGCGCGGTGGATACACATGTGCACCAGCGCTTCGACCAGCCCACGCTGGCCTTGAACATGGACCGCACCCGCATCCAACAGGTGGGCCTGGAAGGGCGCGACGTCGCGCAGAACCTGCTGGTATCGCTCAGCTCAAGCTTCCAGACCTCGCCCACGTTCTGGCTGAACCCGATCAACGGGGTGGTGTATCAGGTTGCCGTCACAAGCCCGCAGTACCGCGTCGACTCCCTTGATGCACTGCTGCGCACGCCGGTGGCGGGCTCGCGCGGTGGCGCTGCTCAGGCGGGCGGCCCGCAGTTGCTGGGCAACCTCGTGCAGGTCAGCCCCGGGGTGCAGCCGCAGGTCGTCTCGCACTACGACATCACGCCCGTGGTGGATGTATACGCCGCCGTGCAGGGCCGCGACCTGGGCGCCGTCGCCAAGGAGGTGCAGAAGGCCGTCGATGACATCCGCCCCAAGCTGCCGCGCGGCGCGCAGGTCACGGTACGCGGTCAGGTGAAGACGATGGAATCGTCCTTCATCGGCCTGGGCGTGGGGCTGGTGATGGCGATCGTGCTGGTGTACCTGCTGATCGTGGTGAACTTCCAGTCGTGGATCGACCCGCTCATCATCGTGACGGCCCTGCCGGCCGCACTGGCGGGCATCGCCTGGATGCTGTTCGTGACGGGGACCACGCTGTCGGTGCCATCGCTCACAGGCGCGATCATGACGATGGGCGTGGCGACGGCCAACTCGATTCTGTTGATCTCGTTTGCGCGTGAGCGATTGGCCGAAGGCATTGCGCCTGTGCAGGCCGCGCTGGAAGCGGGTGCCACGCGCCTGCGCCCGGTGCTGATGACGGCCCTGGCGATGATCATCGGCATGGTGCCCATGGCGTTGGGCCTGGGCGAAGGCGCCGAACAGAACGCGCCGCTGGGGCGCGCGGTGATCGGCGGTCTGCTGTTTGCGACCATGTCGACCCTCTTCTTTGTTCCGGTGGTGTTTGCCAGCGTACACAACAGATTGCAGCGGCGCGCCGCCCGGCGTAGTCACGATTTGCGGGGAAGCGAAGGACATGTCTGAGCAAACATCCGGTGCCCATTCCGGGGCGCACTCTGGACACTTGGCGGACGGCCCGCCCCACCACGTCGTCACGGTGGACCCGATCGAACAGGTAGACCGCGGCCCTGCCATGCGCCGCGCACGCTGGGTCGTGATTGTCGTGGGGGTGCTCCTTGCGCTGGGCGCTGCGCGCACGCTGGTCGGCCGCTACTACAACGCGCACGCACTGGAGCGGCAGGTGAACGCGCAGACCAGCCGCTACGTCACCACCATCGCCCCCAAACCGGCTCACACCACTCGCGAACTGACGCTGCCCGGTACGCTGCAGGGCTATGTTGAATCGCCCATCTATGCGCGCACCAGCGGTTACGTGCTGCGCTGGTTCAAGGACATCGGCGCCCACGTCGACAAGGGCGAAGTGCTGGCGCTGCTCGACACGCCGGAAGTCGACCAGGAACTGAACCAGGCACAGGCCACGCGCAACCAGGCCGCCGCACGCAAGGCGCTGGCGCAGACCTCGCTCACGCGCTGGCAGAACCTGCGCCAGAAAGACGCCGTCTCGCAACAGGAACTGGACGAGCGCACCAGCGCCGCCAACCAGGCCCAGGCCGACCTGGCCGCTGCGGAAGCCAACGTGCGCCGCCTGCAGGAGCTGCAAGGCTTTCGCCGGGTGGTGGCGCCGTTTGCGGGCGTGGTGACCAAGCGCAATGTCGATGTCGGCGCGTTGGTCAATGCCGGCAACGCGGGCGCCAACCGCGAGCTGTTCACGCTGGCGCAGACCGATCCGCTGCGCATCTACCTGTATGTGCCGCAGGCGTATTCGCAGCAGGTGAAGGTCGGGCAGGATGTGGCCGTGACGCTGGCCGAGCTGCCGGGCCAGACCTTCCACGGCACCATCGCACGGGCCTCCGGCGCCATCGACGCCACCACGCGCACCATGCAGGTGGAAGTACAGTTGCCCAACAAGGACGGGCGCCTGCTGCCCGGCGCCTATGTGCAGGTCGCCATCAAGGGCACAGCCGGCGGCGACGCAGCCGGCGCCAGCGCGAAGGCAGATGCACCGGTCGCATTCACGGTGCCGACCAACACGCTCCTCTTCCGCAAGGAAGGCCCGCGCATCGCCGTGGCAGAAAACGGCCATGTCGACCTGCGCCCCGTCACCATCGGACGCGACTACGGCCGCACGGTGGAAATCATCTCCGGCCTGAAGGCGACGGACGCGCTGATCCTCAACCCGGCCGATTCCATCGAGCAGGGCGAAGCTGTCACCATCGTCACGCCGGCCCCGGCATCGGCGCCCGCGGCCTCCGCGCCGCACGCATCATGACGCGACTGCGCACCACCGCACTGGCGGCCTCGTTGATCGTCTCGCTGGCCGGCTGCTCGCTCGCGCCGACCTACGAGCGCCCCGCCATGGACGTGCCGGCGCACTGGCAGACTGAAGCACCGTGGCGTGCCGCGCAACCCGCCGACGCCGCGCCCAAAGGCCCGTGGTGGCAGCGCTTCAACGATCCGCAGCTCGACAAGCTGATCACGCAGGCGCTGGCGCATAACCAATCGCTCAAGGTCGCGCTGTCGAACCTGGAGCAGGCGCAGGCGCAGACGCGCGTGGCGCGTGCCAGCCTGCTGCCGACCATCACGGCCAACAACAACGACTCGCGTACGCGCACGTCGTCGGAACGGCCGCTCTCGTCGTACACCAGTCCGACCATGTCGACCATCCAGAGCGATTTCGTGCTGCGCGCCGACGCGAGTTACGAAGCCGACCTGTTCGGCCGCGTGCGCAACACCGTCGCCAACGCGGCGGCGAGCGAAGAACAGGCCGGCGCCAATTTCGAGAACTTCCGCCTGCTGCTGGCCGCGCAGGTCGCCACCACCTGGTACAACCTGCGCGAGACCGATGCGGAAATCGCCGTGGTGCAGGAAGGGCTGGCGTTGCAGCGCAAGGCGCTGGACTTCGTCACCTCACGGCATCAGGATGGCGTGGCTTCGGGCCTCGACCTCGCGCAGCAACAGGCGCTCGTCGACAGCACCGCCACGCAGGCCGAACTGCTGACCAAGCAACGCGCGCAGTACGAGCACGCGCTGGCGACGCTGGTCGGCACACCGGCGCCTGCGTTCCATATCGACCCGACGCCGCTCAACGGCACGGCACCGCAGATTCCGGTGGCGCTGCCGTCCGACGTGATCGAGCGCCGCCCCGACGTGGCCGCCGCAGAGCGCGGTGCCGCTGCCGCCAACGCGCAAGTTGGCGTGGCACGCGCGGCGTTCTTCCCCAGCGTGATGCTCAACGGGGGCGCCGGTTGGGAAAGCCGCGATCTCGCCCTGCTGTTTTCTGCGCCGACGCTGCTGTGGTCGTTCGGCACGCAGATCGCCCAGACGGTGTTCGACGCCGGCCGCACGCGGGCGCGCGTGGACATTGCCAATGCGGCCTATCAGGGTGCGATCGCCAACTACCGTCAGACGGTGCTGGGGGCGCTGCAGGAAGTGGAAGATGGACTGGCCGGCCTGCAATCGCTGGACCGTGCGGCAAACCAGGCGCGCCATGCCGTGGAAAGCGCCCGCAAGGTCTACGACATTGCCAGCGTGCGGTACGAAGGCGGGCTCGCAACCTCGTTGGACGTGATCACCGCGCAGCAATCGCTGCTGAACAACCAGCGCACGGCCGTGCAGATTCTCGGCCAGCAGATGACGACGAGCGTGTTCCTCGTCAAGGCGGTAGGCGGCGACTGGAACCAGGCCGCAGCCGCGCCGACGGCCACCCGGTAGACGTCAGGCAACGCGGCGCAGAAAACCCGCGCCAACAAAGAGGCCCCCGAGCCAGCTGAGCGTGAGCGCCACCGCGACGAGCAGTTCAAGCAGATCGGTGCCGTCGCCAGGCACGCGCAGCGCCAGCGCAATCACCGCGGCCATCAGCACGCCGGCGGCCAGCAGGCTTACCAGCAGCGCGCCCAGCCCGGTCGACAACGTGCGCACGACCGGCGGATGCACATGCGCCGGCGGACACAGCTCTGACATGCGCGCACGCACATAGGCCGCCGTGCGGGTGCTGTCGGTGGCATCGGCGTGATGCCGCATGACGTGCATCCAGGTTCGGGTGTCCAGCACGCCGGAACTCAGTTCCTGTGCAACGCGCCGCAAGGCTGCGCGCTCGCGTGCGTGGTCGGTGGCGTCAGAGGGCGTTTCATTGGGGGCGGGCTTGTCGAACACGGCCGGTGCTGCAGCAGGATCGGCCAGCCGCACCTCATGCCGATAGGTCACGCGCACGCGGCGCGAAAACCACATATACACTGCCGTGCCGATGAGCAGCAGCGCCTCCGCCGCCAGCAGCAGCATGATCGGCATGCGCCCTGCCGTGCCGCCGGAGGCTTGTGTCGTCCAGGCATGAATGCCGCCGCTCATGGCCAGCGTGGCCAGCAACTGGAGCAGGCCGTATCCGAGCCACACCATCGGAAACCAGCGCACGCGCAGGAAGGCCAGGGTGACGAGTCCCAGCGGAAAGACGAGCCCAGCCAGTGCCGGCGCCGCCCGGGCTGCCCCACCGTTGGCCTCGCCGAGCGTGAGCATCATGCCCATCGCCAGCACGATCGCCAGCGCCGGCAGCGTGTTCAGCCACAGCAGTGTCACGAGCCAGCCGCGCACGCCGTACAGGCGATGCGCCCGTGCGCGCGCCGCCGAAATTGCCATCCAACTCTCTTGCATGAAGCTCCCCGACCGGGTCTGCCATGCGTCGCATGTGGCGCAGCATGACTTCTGAATTTTCGCGATTGTGTCACCGGGGCAAGTCAGTTGCCCCCCTCCAAAGTGGGGACAGCCGCACATTGTTGCCAATGTCTTGCCGCATCCAATGCTGGCAAGGCTTTGCGGGTGATTAGTTGTTCTTAATTCAGATATTGATAACGCTGAGTGTTGTATTGGCGTCTGCGCACAAGCGCTCCGGCACCGCGAACCCCTGCATGTCCGTTCCGCATACCGGGCCGAACCATTTGCATGCGATGTGGGCAACAAGGCTCCTTACACTCGCTGCAAACCACAAGGAAGCCGATATGCGCCCACACCGTCTGCTGCAGTGCCTGCTGTCCGCCCTCACCTTGAGCCTTGCGCTCACTGGCCCCGCCCAAGCCGCGCCGGAGCCTGAACCGGTCGACATCCTGATCCGCAACGGCACCGTGGTCGACGGCAGCGGCGGTGCGCCGTTCGTGGCCGACGTGGGCATCCGCAATGACCGCATCGTGCTGGTGCAGCCCTCCGCCGCGGGCGTGCAAGCGAAGACGGTGCTCGATGCGCGCGGGCTGGTGGTGGCGCCGGGCTTTATTGATCCGCATACGCACGCCTATCACAACCTCATCTCCAAAGACCGACACCAGAACCTGCCGTACCTGCTGCAAGGCGTGACGACGGTGGTGATCGGCAACGACGGCATCGTGCTCGAAGGTGACGGGCCGGATCTCGACCGCATCGGGCCGACGCTCAAGGCGCTGGACGCCAACCGCATCGGCACCAACGTGGCCATGCTGGTGGGCCACAACGCTGTGCGCCACCGCGTGATGGGCGACGTGGCGCGCGCACCCACCGGCGACGAACTCAAGGCCATGCAGGCGCTGATGGAAGACGGCATGCGCGACGGCGCCTTCGGCATGTCGACGGGCCTCGTCTATACGCCTGGCGTGTTCGCCAAGACCGACGAGGTGGTGGCGCTGGCCAAGACCGTGGCCGCGCGTGGCGGCATCTACGATACGCACCTGCGCGACGAGGGCAACTTCCGGACTGGCCTCATCAACGCTGTGAAAGAGGCGCTGGACATCGGCCGGCAGTCGGGCATCCCGATCCATATCTCGCACATCAAGGCGCTGGGCGTGGATTCGTGGGGCAAGAGCGCGGAGGTCATCGGCTTGATACGTGAGGCGCAAGCCAGCGGCATCAACGTATCGGCAAGCCAGTATCCGTACACGGCGTCGAGCACGCACATCATTCCGGCGCTGGTGCCGGGCTGGGCACGCGACGGCGGCAACGACGCGCTGCTCAAGCGCCTGGAAGACCCGGCCACGCGTGCGCGCATTGCCACCGACATGGAAAAGGCCATGCAACAGCGCAACGGGCCTGCGGCGCAGGTGCTGATTTCCGCCAACCCCGAATACAACGGGCAATCGCTCGAAGCGCTGGGTAAGAAGCTGGGCGTGAGCCCCGTCGATGCGGCCATCAGCGTGATCCAGCATGGAGGCACGAACATCGTGTCGTTCAACATGAGCGACACCGACCTGGAAGCCTTCATGAAGCAGGACTTCGTCGTGGGCGGCTCCGACGGCATTGCCGGACACCCGCGCGAGGCCGGCACCTTTGCACGCCGCATCGGTAAATACGTCACGCGCAAGCACGTGATGACGATGCCGTTTGCCGTTCGCCAGGCGAGCGCCCGCACGGCTGAAATCTTCGGCATCAAGGATCGCGGCACGGTGCAGGCGGGCAAGTTTGCCGATCTGGTCATCTTCGACCCCGCCACTTTTGCCGACCGCGCGAGCTATGAACAGCCTGGGCTGCCGCCTGTGGGCGTGCGCTGGGTGGTCGTCAACGGCGCGGTGGCCGTGGCCGACGGCAAGGCGGTGCCGGATGTTCTGGCGGGGCGGGCGCTGCGCAAGTGAGTCAGTCCCGCAGCGCGCGCGGTGACGAAGCTCAGATCACGTCGCCCAGTTCGCGCACGTCGGTGCCGGTGCAGCACGCGAGTATCTCGGCGTCTTCCTTGCTGACTGACAGATAGACGTGGCCGACTGCGCTGTCGAAGTACAGGCTGTCGCCGGGCGCCAGGCGAAAGGCGTCGCCGTTCTCGAAGCGCAGTTCGATCTCGCCGCCCAGCACGAAGACGAATTCTTCACCGGGGTGGCGGATGTAATCGGGAAAGTCGTCGACCGAGCGCGCGCGGATGTGCGCGCGCATCGGCAGCATGCGTTTGCCGGTCAGCGCGTCGGCCAGCATGCCGTATTCGTAATTCGGCGTGTCATAGATGACCTGGCCGCCCGACGGCGTAAACGTCGGGCGTAATGGTCCGGCATCCGGCGTGCGGCGGCGGCCCAGCAGTTGCTCGAACTCCAGCCCCAATGCCTGCGCCAGGCCGGCAAACTTCTCATACGTCAGTGCAATGTCGCCGCGCTCGGCCTTGGAGATGGTCGACAGTGCCACACCCGAGCGCTCCGACAGCTCCTGCAGCGTCAGCCCGCGCGCCTTGCGTGCTTCGCGAATGCGCGCCCCCACCTCCTGGTGATTGAGCTGCGCCGGTACCTCGTCGATGGGGGGATCGGCCTGGACGGCCACTTTTGCGCTGGATGCCACGCACGTCTCCGGGTTTTCTCGTATACGAGAATTTGATTTTTCTCGTATACGATAACTCAAACCCTCCCCAGCCTCCAACCTAGGAGAGCAGCCCCGTGTCGACACTCGCCCTCGATAGCCGCCCCGCGCTGTCACGCACGCAAGTCATTACCGCCACCACCATCGGCACTGCGCTGGAGTTCTACGACTTCACGATCTACAGCTATTTCGCCATCCAGATCGGGCAACTGTTCTTTCCATCGGCATCGCCGGTGAACCAGTTTCTGTTGTCGATTGGGGTGTTTGGCGTGGGCTTTGTGGTGCGGCCGCTGGGCGGCGTCATCATCGGCGCCTATGCCGACCGCGCCGGGCGCAAGAAGGCGATGGTGCTGACCATCATGATGATGGCGCTGTCGTGCGCGCTCATCGCCACGGCGCCCACTTACGCCACGGTCGGCATCTTCGCGCCGATGATCGTGCTGGCAGCGCGCCTGATGCAAGGCTTTGCAGCAGGCGGTGAATTTGGGCCCGGCACCACGCTGTTGGTCGAATACGCAAGCGACCGCACGCGGGCGTTCTTTGCGAGCTGGAACTTTGCGGCAACCGCACTGGGGCTCGCGCTGGGCGCGGCGGTCGCCACGCTCATCAACGTGACGCTGTCCAAGGAGGCGGTGCTCGCCTGGGGCTGGCGGCTGCCGTTCCTGCTGGGCATTTTTGCGGCACCGGCCGGCATGCTGATCCGCCGCCGGCTGGAAGAAACGCTCGACCGCCGCGATGCGGCACCAAGCCACGCCAAGCCGCAAGGCGCGCTCAAGGCAGCACTGACCACGCATTTGAAGCTGACCATTCTGGGCACGTTTGCCGAGCTTGGCGGCTCGGTCTCGGTGTACATCACCGCGTTTTTCCTGCCGAGCCACGCGGTGCGCACGCTGCATATGTCGCCAACGGCGGCGGTGGCTTCCGGCGTGGTCAGCTCGCTGGTGCTGTTTGTCGCCGCACCGATTGCCGGACGCCTGGCCGATCGCTACACCCGCAAGCGCCTGCTGGTCACCGCGCGCGTCATCATGCTACTGGCGGTGTACCCAGCGTTTGCCTTCCTGAGCGTGCATCCAACGCCGCTGGCGCTGTACGCGGTATCTGCATTGCTGGCGATATTCGTGGCCGCGCAGATCGTGCCCGTGCTGGTAATGATTCCGGAGCTGTTTCCCAAGCACGTACGCGCCACCGGCATTGCACTCACGTATGTGGTGAGCGCATCGTTCTTCGGCGGGTTCTCACCGTTCATCGCGAGCTGGCTGGTGGAGCGCACCGGCAACCCGCTGGCGCCGGCGTGGTATGTGGCGGCGGCGTGCCTGGTGTCACTGGTGCCGGTGATCTGGCTGCGGGACCGCACGGGCGAAGCGCTTTAAAGGGAATGTCCATGTCGCACAACAACGAACTCGTCAGCCTGTCTGCGGTGGAACTGCGCCGGCTGATCGGCGCCAAGGAAATCTCGCCTGTCGAGTTGCTCGACGCCTGCATCGCCCGCATCGAATCCATCAATCCTGCCGTCAATGCCGTCACGGCGACGTGCTTTCCGCAGGCGCGCGAAGCCGCAAAAGCCGCAGAGCGCGCCGTGCTCAATGGCGAACCGCTGGGCCTGCTGCACGGCCTGCCGCTGGGCGTGAAGGATCTGGAAGACACAGCGGGCTTACTGACGACCTACGGCTCGCCCACCGCGCGCAGCAACGTGCCGACGCAAGACGTCTTGCTGGTCGAACGCCTGCGCGCTGCCGGCGCCGTGCTGGTGGCCAAGACCAACGTGCCGGAGTTCGGTGCCGGTGCCAACACGCGCAACCCCGTGTGGGGCGCGACAGGCAACCCGTTCAACCCGATGCTCAATGCCGGTGGTTCGTCGGGCGGCGCGGCGGCGGCGCTGGCGTGCGACATGCTGCCCGTCTGCACCGGCTCCGACACCGGCGGCTCGCTGCGCATTCCCGCATCCAAATGCGGCGTGGTGGGCTTTCGGCCATCGCCGGGGCTGGTGCCGAATTCACGCAAGAAACTCGGCTGGACGCCCATTTCGGTGGTCGGCCCGATGGGGCGCACGGTGGCCGAAGCCTGCCTGCAGCTGGCCGCCACGGCGGGCCTGTCGGCAAGCGATCCGCTCAGCTTCGACGTCGATCCACTGAGCTTTCTCACGCCCGCGCCGCTCGATCTGTCCACACTGCGCGTCGGCTGGACGGAAGACTTCGGCTGCTGCGATGTCGATGCCAGCATCCGCGCGGTCTTCCGCGAACGCATGGCTGCCATCGCGCCGATGGTCCGCTCATGTGAACCCGTGCAGTTCGACCTAGGCGCAGTGCACCGCTGCTTTGATGTGATCCGCGCAGAGAGCTTCGTCGCCGGCCTGCACGATGCTTATGCGCGCGACCCGGCCTCGATCGGCCCCAACTCGCGCGCCAACTACGAGCTGGGCGCCGCGATGACGCTTGCCGACTGTGCGTGGGCGCAGGCTGAACAGACGCGCATCCTCAAACGCTTTCAGGCGGCATTCAGTCAGTTCGACGTGATCCTGTCGCCCACAACGCCGGTGTCGCCCTTTCCGTGGAGCGAGCTGTACGCGACACACATCGATGGCCGCAAGCAGGAGAACTATTACCGCTGGCTGGCGCTGACCTACGTGGTCACGCTGACCACGCACCCGGCGCTGTCACTGCCGTGCGGCGTTGACCACGCCGGCATGCCGTTCGGCCTGCAGATCGTCGGGCCTTTCCAAGGAGATCGCAAGACGCTTGCCGTGGCGCATGCGCTCGAGCAGGCTTTCGACGCGTCTGCTACGCTGCGGCGGCCGCGTCCGGACCTAGCCAAGCTTGCGCAGCCGACGCCGGCGCTGCAATCCATCGTCACCGCGCCGCCGGTGTTCGATGCCGCCACAAGCGGCATGGGCACCTCGGCCGTCTGAACCTACAACGGACCTCTTCCCGACATGACCGACATCCAACGCCTCCACACCAACGCCCGCATGAGCCAGATCGTGATCGCCAACGGCATCGTGCATCTGGCCGGGCAAGTGCCCGACATCGACTTCAAGTCGGTCACCGAGCAGACCAACAACATCCTCGAGCGCATCGATGCCCTGCTGGCCGAAGCAGGTGTCGACAAGACGCGATTGATTTCCGCCAACATCTGGCTGACCGACGCCAAGCACTTCGCCGAGCTGAACGCCGCGTGGGAAGCCTGGGTGCCGGCCGGCCACGCGCCGACGCGCGCCTGCGTGCAGTCGGGCCTGATGCGCCCGGGCATTGACGTAGAGATCGCCGTCACGGCGCTGGCCAAGGGTTAAGGAGCCGGCCGCCATGCGCTTTGACACCCTTGTGCTGGGCGCCGGCATTGTCGGCGTATCGGTGGCGGTGCATCTGCAAAAACGCGGACGCGCCGTCGCCCTGGTGGACCGCCGTGCGCCGGGCTTTGAGACGTCGTTTGGCAATGCCGGGCTGATCCAGCGCGAGGGTGTGTATCCGTATGCATTCCCGCGCGACCTGTCGACGTTGTTGCGTTATGCGAGCAACACGTCGGCGGACGTGCACTACCACCCGGGCGATCTGCCCCGGCTGCTGCCGTTTCTGTGGCAATACTGGCGCAACTCGCATCCCGCGCGGCACGCGGCGATTGCGCGTGCGTATGCGCCGCTCATTGCGCACAGCGTGAGCGAGCACCGCGCGCTGGCCGAAGCCGCCGGCGCCACGCATCTGATCCGCCCAAGCGGCTGGATCAAGGTGTTCCGCAATACCGCCACGCAGGACAAGGAAACCCGCAACGTCGAGCGTTGGCAGCGCGAATACGGTGTCGCGTTCGAAGCGCTCGACCCGGCGCGCCTGCGCGCGGCGGAGCCTCATCTGGACACATCGCTGCTGGGCGGCCTGCGCTATACGGAAGCGGATTCCGTGAGCGACCCCAACGCGCTGGTCACGGCCTACGCGAAGTACTTCGAGCAACTCGGCGGCCGCCTGTTTGAAGCGGATGCCAACACGCTCACGCCCAACGCACCGTGGCTGCTGCAAACCAAGGAAGGCGAGCTGCGCGCGGACAATGTCGTCATCGCCATGGGCCCGTGGGCGGACGTCATTACCTCGCGCCTGGGCTACAGCCTGCCGCTGGCCGTCAAGCGCGGCTATCACATGCACTACGCGCCCGCGCCAGGTGCGCAGTTGAACCATCCCGTGCTCGATGCGGACGGCGGTTATGTGCTGGCACCGATGGCACGCGGCATCCGCCTGACCACCGGCGCAGAACTCGCGCACCGCGATGCGCCAAAGACGCCCGTGCAGCTCAACGCGGTGGAGCCCGTCGCCCGCAAGTTGTTTCCCCTGGCCGAGCGGGTGGATGCAGAACCGTGGATGGGCGCGCGCCCCTGCACGCCCGACATGTTGCCGATCATTGGGCCGGCGCCGCACCATCCAAGCCTGTGGTTCGCGTTCGGCCATGCACACCACGGCCTGACGTTGGGGCCCATCACCGGGCGATTAATTGCAGAAATGATGACGGGCGAGACATCCACCGTGGATGTTCGCCCGTTCCGTGCGCAACGCTTCTGGGATTCAGCGCGCTAGTTCAACCCGCCCTGGCACAGGTACTTGATCGACAGATAGTCGTCGAGCCCGTACTTGGAGCCCTCGCGGCCGTAGCCCGACTCCTTCACGCCGCCAAAGGGCGCCGCCTCGCTGGCGAGCGCGCCTTCATTGATGCCGACGATGCCCGCTTCCAGCGCGCGTGATACACGCTCGATGCGGCGGATGTCCTGCGTGTAGAAGTACGAAGCCAGCCCGAACGGCGTGTCGTTGGCGGCCTGCACGGCTTCGGCTTCATCGACGAAGCGGAACAGCGGCGCAACGGGGCCGAACGTTTCTTCGCCGCACAGGGCCATGCCGCTGTTGGCATCGGCCAGCACGGTGGGCGCATAGAAGTGTTCGCCAACTTCTGGCAGGCGCTTGCCACCGGCCAGCACGCGCGCACCGTTTGCAACGGCGTCCTGCACATGGCGTTCGATCTTGTCGACGGCGCGGGCGTTGATCATCGGGCCGATCTGCGCATCCGGATCGGTGGCCGGCGCGACTTTCAGCGCGGAAACCCGCTCGGCCAGCATGGCGCCGAAGCGCTCGTACACGCCGGCCTGCACGTAGACGCGATTCGGGCACACGCAGGTCTGGCCGCCGTTGCGGAACTTGGCCGCCAGCAAACCCGTGATGGCCGCATCGAGGTCTGCGTCGTCAAACACGATGAACGGCGCGTTGCCGCCCAGCTCCAGTGACAGCTTCTTCAGCGTGCCGGCCGACTCGCGCGCCAGATACTTGCCCACCGGCGTCGAGCCCGTGAAGGTGATTTTGCGCACGCGGCTGTCGTGCAGCCAATCGGCCACGGCCTTGATGCCGCGCTCACGCGAGGCGGAAATCATGTTCAGCACGCCCGGGGGCAGCCCCGCTTCCTGCGCGAGCTGCGCCAGTGCCAGCGCCGTGAGCGGCGTGTCTTCCGCCGGCTTGGCGACCACGGTGCAGCCCGCCGCCAGCGCCGGCGCGATCTTGCGCGCAATCATCGCCAGCGGGAAATTCCACGGCGTGATGGCCGCCACGATACCCACGGGCTCCTTGACGGCGCTCATGCGTTTGCCGCGCTGCTGCTGCGGGATGAGGTCGCCGTAGATGCGCGTGGCCTCGTCGGCAAACCACGCAACGTACGACGCGCCGTACACGACCTCGCCGCGCCCTTCGGCAAACGGCTTGCCCTGCTCCAGCGAAATCAGCCTCCCCAGCGCATCGGCATTGGCAACGATGGCCGCGTGCCAGCGGCGCAAGATGGCAGCACGCTCCGCCGGCAGCGTGTCGCGCCATGCGGGAAAGGCGCGTGCTGCCGCATCGGTGGCGGCACGCGCATCAGCGGCGCTGCTGTCGGGCACGTTGGCGATGAGGCTGCCGGTGGCAGGGTCCGTCACGGCAAAGCGTGCGCCGTCGGTGCCGGCAACCCACTGGCCGTCGATCAGGTTGTCGGTGCGGACGAGCCCCGTCTGGCGGAGTTGGTCAAAGCTGAAAGCCATCGTCGATTCCTTCAATCCGCTCAACCGAGGTGCGCGGCAATCGCCTCGCCCAACTGCGTGGTATTGGCGGTGCCGCCCAGGTCAGGCGTGCGCGGGCCGTCCTTGAGCACGGCTTCGATGGCCGCGACGATGGCGTCGTGCGCCGCCCGCCCTGCGCCCTGCCCTTGCGTCAGAAAATCCAGCATCAGTGCGCCCGACCAGATCATCGCAATCGGGTTGGCGATGTTCTTGCCGTAAATGTCCGGCGCCGAGCCGTGCACCGGCTCGAACAGCGACGGGAACGTGCGATCGGGGTTCAGGTTGGCGGAAGGTGCCAGGCCGATCGTGCCCGTCGTTGCGGGGCCAAGATCGGACAGGATGTCGCCAAACAGGTTGGTGGCGGCCACCACATCGAAGCGGCCAGGTTGCAGCACGAAGCGCGCGGTCAGGATGTCGATGTGCTGCTTGTCGAGCGTGACCTCGGGATAGTCTTGCGCGACTTCATCCGCGCGCTTGTCCCACCACGGCATGCTGATGGCGATGCCGTTGCTCTTGGTGGCGAGCGTCACGTGCTTGCGCTCGCGGCTCTGCGCGAGGTCGAAGGCGAACTTGAGCAGCCGCTCAGCACCCTTGCGCGAATAGACCGATTCCTGGATCACGATCTCGCGGTCGGTGCCTTCGTACATGATGCCGCCGAGCGATGTGTATTCGCCTTCGGTGTTTTCACGCACGACGTAGTAGTCGATGTCGCCCGGCTTGCGATTGGCGAGCGGGCACGGCACGCCTTCAAACAAACGCACCGGGCGCAGGTTGATGTACTGATCGAACTCGCGGCGGAGCTTGAGCAGCGAGCCCCACAGCGAGACGTGATCGGGCACCGTAGCCGGCCAGCCGACTGCGCCGAACAGGATGGCGTCCATGCCTTGCAGTTGCTGCTTCCAGTCGTCCGGCATCATCGTGCCGTGCTGCTGGTAGTAATCACAACTGGCCCAGTCGATGTGCTGGGTTTCGATGCTGATGCCGAAACGGCGCGCGGCGGCTTCGAGCACGCGCAGGCCTTCGGGCATCACTTCGCGGCCGATGCCGTCGCCTGGGATCACGGCGATCCGGTAAGTCTTGCGGGTCATGTCAGATCTGGTAGGAAGAGGAAGAAGAATCAGGCACCTTGCGGCGCGATGAACTCGCGGGCGAGCTTACGGGCGCCGTTGGCGAACATCAGGATATCAACACCGGTGGCAACGAAGGTGCAGCCCAGCTCCAGATAGTGACGTGCAAGCGCCGCATCGGACGTCAACGTGCCGGCGGCCTTGCCCGACGCAACAATCGTGCGCACGGCGTTGTCGATGGCAGCCTGCACATCGGGGTGGCCTGCATTGCCACGGTGGCCCATCGACGCTGCCAGATCCGCCGGGCCGATGAACACGCCGTCCACGCCATCCACATCGCAGATGGCTTCGAGGTTTTGCAGCGCGGTGACGGTCTCTGCCTGGACGAGCAGACACGCTTCGTCATCGGCAACCTGCAGGTAATCGGTGCGGGCGCTCCAGCGCGATGCGCGGCCCACGGCACTGCCCACGCCGCGAATGCCGTGCGGCGGATAGCGCACCGCGCGCACGAGTTCGCGCGCCTCTTCCGCCGTGTCGACCATCGGCACCAGTAGCGTGCGCGCGCCAATGTCGAGCAAGCGCTTGATGAGCGATGGATCGCCGTTGTACGGGCGCACGATGGGCTCGGCGCGGTACGGCGCCACCGCCTGCAGTTGCGCGAGGATCGTGCGTACATCATTCGGGGCGTGCTCGCTGTCGATCAGCAGCCAGTCGAAGCCGGCAGTGGCACTCACCTCCGCCAAGTACGGATCGCTCATCGCCAGCCAGAAGCCGATCTGGCGTTGCCTGGCGGCCAGCGCGGCCTTGAAACTGTTCGGGCGGTTAAGCGCGGGCGTTTGCATTGCGTTGGTCATGCGAATGGAGTGTTTCAGAAATGGGCTCGAAGCTGATGGGTTCCACCTTGCCGAGCAGGAAGAGGTAATTCAGGATCGCGAGGCCGATCAGCGCGGCGGAAAATACCAGCGCCGGAATGAACGAACCCGTGGCGCCCACGATGGCGCCGGTGACGATCGGGCCGACCACGCCGCCCATGTTCGACACGCTGTTCTGCAGGCCCGCCACCATCGACACGTTGTTGCCCGGTGCCACATCGGCCGGCAGCGCCCACACTTGCGACGCCGCCACCGTCGTGCCCGACTTGGCGATGCACAGCAGGATGACCGCCACCACCGCCGATTGCGCGAACGCAGCCAGCCCGATGCTCGACGCCATCACCAGGCCGATGATGAGGAACAGCTTGCGTGTGGCCGTGAGCGACAGCTTGCCCGAGGCATACACGCGGTCCGACGCCCAGCCCGCAAACACCTCCACGAACATCGACACGAACAGCGGCAGCGACGCCATGAGGCCCATCTGCATCAGGCCCATGCCGCGCTCCTTGACGAGGTACGTCGGCAGCCACGTGATGAAGAAGTATGAGTTGTAGTTGATCATGAAGAAGCCGATGCACATCGCCCAGATGTTCCGGTGCGTCAGCAGCTTCGTCCAGGGCACCTTGGGTTCATCCTTGCTACGAGCTGGCGGCAGGCCGCGCTGGATGTGGGCCAACTCGGCAGCGTTCACGCCCTTGTGCGCTTCGGGCGTTTCCTTGAACACCGCCCACCACACCACCGCCCACACAATGCCTAGCGCGCCCGTCACCGCAAAGGTGATCTTCCAATCGAACATCACCAGCAGCCACGCGATGAGCGGCAAGGCGACAGCGCTGCCCAGCTTGGAGCCGCTATCGAAAATGGCCGCCACCGTGGCGCGTTCCTGTTTGGGGAACCAGCGCCCCGTGATGCCCGCGCTGCTCGGGTACGCACCGGCCTCGCCGATGCCCAACGCCACACGCAGGCCCACCAGCGACTTGAAGCCGTTTGCCAGTCCTGTCAACGCCGTCGCAACGGACCACCACAGCACCGCAAACCCGAGCACCTTCTTCTGCCCGAAGCGGTCGGCCAGAATGCCCGCCGGCAACTGCAACAGCGCATACGACCAGAAGAACGCGGACATGACGACGCCCATCTCCACCGCGCTCAGGTGGAACTCCTTCTGGATGTGCGGCGCGGCGGCCGACAGCACGGTACGGTCGATGTAGTTGATGGCAATCGCCGCCCACATGAGGCCGGCGACGACCCAGCGCACTTTCGAGCGCGGGCCGCCCTGTGATATGTCCTGCATGGTTTGTCTCCTGTTTTGTAATAGGTGATGCGTGCCTTCGAGTCGAGGCGTTAACTCACGATGCCCATGTGCCAGGGCACGAATTCATGGTCTCCAAGACCGAGCAGTTCGCTCTTGGTGCGCTCGCCCGAGGCGGTGCGCAGGATGTGCTCGAAGATGTCCTGGCCCATCTCTTCCACCGAACGTTCGCCGTCGAGAATGCGGCCGCAGTTGATGTCCATGTCTTCTTCAAGCCTGCGGAACATGGGCGTGTTGCTGGCGAGCTTGATCGTCGGTGCGGGCTTGGAGCCGAACATCGAGCCGCGCCCCGTGGTGAAGCAGATGAGGTTGGCGCCGCTGGCAATCTGGCCCGTCACGGCGACCGGGTCGTAGCCGGGCGAATCCATGAAGACAAAGCCCGCGCGGTCGATGGGCTCGGCGTATTCGTAGACGGCCTGCAGCGGCGTAGTGCCGCCCTTCATGGCCGAGCCGAGCGACTTTTCGAAGATGTTGACCAGACCGCCCTGCTGGTTGCCGGGGCCCACCACGCCGTTGAACTGGCCGTTGTGGCCGCGGGTGTAGTTCTCCCACCAGGCGAGCCGGTCGAGCAGCTTCTGGCCGACCTCCGGCGATACCGCACGGCGCGTGAGCATCGTTTCCACGCCGTGAATCTCCGGCGTTTCCGACAGGATGGCCGTGCCGCCATGGCGCACCAGCAGATCCATCGCCGCACCGAGCGCCGGGTTGGCGGTAATGCCCGAGAAGCCATCGGAACCGCCGCACTCCAGGCCGATCTTGATATGACTGGCCGATACCGGGCGGCGAACGATGTCGTTGGCCACCGGCAGCATCTTCTGGATGGCGCTGATGCCCGCCTCGATGGTGGCGCGCGTGCCGCCCGTGTCCTGCATCACCAGCGTGTGCATCAGCTTGCCGGCTTCCAGGTCTTGGCTCGTCATCAAATCCGCCACCTGGTTGCGCTCGCAGCCCAAGCCGACGATCAGCACACCCGCCAGGTTCGGATGCCGCGCATAGCCCGCCAGCGTGCGGCGCAGCACATCGAAATGCTCCGATGGCGACGACATCCCGCAACCGCTCGTCTGTGCAAACGCCACCACGCCATCCACATTGGGAAACGGCGCCAGGCGCTCGGGCGTGAACCACGCCGCAATGTTCTTGATGACGGTGGACGAGCAGTTGACCGACGCCAGGATGCCGATGAAGTTGCGCGTGGCCACACGGCCATCGTGCCGGACGATGCCATTGAACGTTGCGCGCTGCGCCTCCGGGATGTAATCGACCGGGCGCACATCCAGGCCAAAGCCGGGGTCGCGTGCGTAATCGATCAGCTCGACGTTGTGCGTATGAACGTGCTCGCCGGCTTCGATGTCGCGCGCTGCCCGGCCAATGATCGTGTCGTACTTGCGGATGGCTTCGCCCTGCGGGATCCGCCGCGCGGCGATCTTGTGACCGGCCGGCACCTGCGCGCGCAGGCGCACCGTCGTGCCGTTGATCGACAGGTTCGCCCCAAGCGACAGCCCTTCGCGCGCAATCAGCACGTCGTCTGCCGCGTTCAACTGAATCAGCGGCCCAGCGTACGTTGGGGTTGCCTGCAACATCCTTTGCTCCTCCGGGCTGTCTTCTGGTGCAGCCGTCGTTTATCGTCAGTTTTCATGTTACCGGTTTATGTAACCGGTAACATTTGCGCAATCGTAGACGCGTTTTGCGATAATTGCTAGCCCCTTTTTCCCTGTGTTTCCCTAATCGGCCCATCGATCACGTGACCAAGCCCACCACCGTGTCCCTCGTAGATACCGCGCCCCCCGCCACACGCCGCGCGCGCAAGAGCACCGGGCGCGTCACATTGAGCGACCTTGCCAAGCTGGTGGGTGTGACCAAGGTGACGGTGTCCCGCGCGCTGAACACGCCCGAGCTGGTGTCGGGCGACACGCTGGCACGCGTGCGCGAAGCGGTGCGGCAGACGGGCTACACACCGGACCTTGTGGCGGGATCACTGGCATCCAACCGCAGCCGGTTGGTCGTTGCGCTCATCCCGACGATTGCGGGCAGCGTGTTTCAGGAAACGGTGGCCGCGCTCACCACAGAACTGGCTGCGGCGGGCTATCAGTTGCTGATCGGCCAGAGCGGCTATGACGAATCACGCGAAGATGCGCTGCTCGATGCCATCGTCGGACGGCGCCCTGCGGGCATCGTGCTGACCGGCGTGGTGCACTCGGCCAGCGTGCGGCAGAAGCTGCAGGCTGCCGGCGTGCCGGTGGTGGAAACGTGGGACATCACGCGCAACCCGCTGGACATGCTGGTGGGCTTCTCACACCAGAAGGTGGGGCAAGCGGCGGCGCGCTATCTGAAGCAGCGCGGCGCAAAGCACGCCGCCGTCATCACGCCGAACGACCGCCGCGCGCAGGCACGCGCGCAAGCTTTCGTGAAGGCCTTCGGCTCAGGGGCCGACATTCCCATGATTGCCGCCGAATCCCCCGCCAACCTGGGCGACGGCCGGCGTGCGCTGGGCACATTGCTCGCGCAGCATCCGGACACCGATGCCATCTTCTGCGGCGCCGACATCCTTGCGCTCGGTGTGCTGATGGAAGCGGAACATCGGGGCATTGCCGTGCCCGGCCAACTTCGCGTGGTCGGCTACGGCGACCAGGTGTTCGCCAAGGACACCACGCCTGCGCTCACGACCATCCGCATCGACGGAACGGGCATCGGCAAGCTGGCGGCAACGTTGCTGATCGATCGCATCGAACACGGCGACGAAGAACGCCGCACGGTCGATGTGGGTTTCACGCTCGTTGAGCGCGACAGCGCGTAGCGCTCAGGCAGTCGCCGCATCCGCATCGAGCGGAAACACGGGCCGCTGCACCTTCGCAAACGGAAAGCGCGCGTAGTCTGAACTCGTTACGCCGCCGCCGTCGCACTCCACCACGGCCTTGGCAATCGGCACGAACACGGGCCGGCAATACATGCGCGACTTCAACAGGACGAAGCGCGCCGCACGTGGGTCCACACCGATGTGCGTGAAGATGCCGAGGTCCCAATGCTCCTGCGGCGTCTCGGTGACGACGATCTGCGCCGCGCCGATGTCGAGCAGCGCCGTGCGGCCCATGCGGATACGTTGCCCGGTATAGGTGGGCCCCGTGATCGTGTATTCGCCGTCGCTGATGGCGACGACCTTGCCCGTCAGCGCGCGCGGCACCGGGTAGATGCCCAGTTGGGTGAGCGGCACCTTGTCGCCTATGGGCAGCGTGACCGTGGCACCCTCGCCCGCCTCGATCATCGCCGCGACGGCTTCCGGATCGCACACCGGCCCGACAGCGATGCCGCTCAAGCCTTGCTTCAACGCTTCGTGCAGGACGTGCATGTCGTCGCACGTGCCGCCGGACATGCAGTTGTCGCCGTGGTCGAGCAGCAGCACGGGGCCGCTGCCCGATGCGTCCGCCAACTTGGCTGCGCGCGCAATCGATTCGGTCAGCGGTTCGGAGCGGTAGACGAACCCTTCGCGGTCGGCCCAGATGGCATCGGCAATCCGTTGCGCTGCAGCGTCGGCGGCATGTTTGTCGCCGTTGCCGACCACCACGATGGAAAGGCACGGGGCGGCTATGTCCGCCAGCCCGAATCCGGCCAGGATCGACACGGCCAGCATGCCTTCCTGCTCGGCCTGCCTGGCCAGCGCCACGGCGCGGTGCATCGCGCCTTCATCGGTGCGGCTGCGCAGCGTGTGCGTGACCATCGGCAGGCGGCGCCACGCGAGCACGGGATTCGCGCGGCCGGCCAGCTTGTCGAACAGCAGGCGGCCGGCGTGCTCGCCGGTTTCGTACATGTCGACATGCGGATACGTCTTGAAGCTGACTGCGATGTCGGCCAGGTCGATGAACTTCTGCGTGAGATTGCCATGCAAATCCAGCGCGACCGCAATCGGCACGTCGGGCGCCACCGCACGCAGGCGTTCGAGCAGATCGCCTTCGCCGTCGTCGCTGTTCTCCGCGACCATCGCGCCGTGCAGGTCGAGCAATAGCGCATCGCACCCGGGCGCAGCCGCGACAATCGCGTCGCACAACGTGGTGTACGCGTCGGCTGCCACGCGTCCGCTGGGGTTCGCACCGGCAACGACGGGCACGACGATTTCCGCACCGGCCGCCTCGGCCAGATCGATGAACGCACCGGCCGCCGTGCGCGTGCCCTTGGCGGCGCGATAAGCGTCATCGCCGTAATGCGGATGGAACGATGCCAACGGCGTCGGCACCGGCGAGAACGTATTGGTCTCGTGATTGAAGCGGGCGATCAGGATACGCATGGGCGGTCGGGTGAGGGTGTCAAACGCGGCCGGCGGCCTGCAGCATCGCGTGCAGCAGCACGTTGGCCCCGGCTTCCAGATGTTCGGGGCGGGCGTCTTCGATCTCGTTGTGGCTGATGCCGTCCTTGCACGGCACGAAGATCATCGCGGTGGGGGCCACGCGGGCAAGGTAGACCGCGTCATGGCCTGCGCCGCTGATCACATCCATCTCTGACAAGCCCAGCTTGCGGGCTCCGCTGCGCACTGCGTTCACGAGCGTCGCGTCAAACGGCTGCGGCGGGAAGTAGACGACCTGGCGCAAGGCGATGTCGATGCCGCTGCGTGCGCGCAGTTCGGCCACTGCCTCATGCAGTGCCGCGTCCATGTCTGACAACATCGCATCGTCGGCGGCACGAAAATCGATCGTCATCGATACTTGGCCCGGAATCACGTTGCGCGAATCCGGATGCACGCTCAGACAGCCCACCGTGGCGCGCGCATGCGGCGGGCGCTCGAGCGCGATGCGGTTGGCAATGCCGACCAGTTCTGCGGCGGGCAGCAACGCATCGCGGCGCAGCTCCATCGGCGTGGGGCCGGCGTGCGCCTCCATGCCGGTCAGGACCACGTCGTACCAGCGCTGGCCGAGCGCGCCCGTCACCACGCCGATCGTCGTGGCGTGGGCCTCTAGCACCGGCCCTTGCTCGATATGCGCCTCGAAGTAGGCCCCGACGGTTCGGCCGCCCACCGGCTCGCTCCCCGCGTAGCCGATGCTGCGCAGCGCCTCGCCCACGGCCACGCCGTCGCGGTCTTGTGCGGCCAGCACGGCGTCCAGCGCAAACTCGCCGATGAACGCGCCGGAGCCCATCATCACCGGCACGAAGCGCGAACCTTCTTCGTTGGTCCACACGGCCACTTCGATGGGCGCTTCCGTTTCGATGCCCGCGTCGTTGAGCGTGCGCACGACCTCGATGCCGGCAAACACGCCGTAGTTGCCATCGAACTTGCCGCCGGTCGGCTGCGTATCGATGTGGCTGCCCGTCATGACCGGCGGCAGCGCATTGTTGCGCCCGGGGCGGCGTGCGAACAGATTGCCGATGGCATCGACGCGCACGGTGCACCCGGCAGCCTTTGCCTGCGCGACAAAGAAGTCACGCCCCTGGCGGTCGAGATCCGTCAGCGCCAGGCGCCGCACGCCACCCTTGGGTGTCGCGCCAATGCTGGCCTGCTGCATGAGCGTGTCCCACAGGCGCGCGCCGTTGATACGGAGTTGAGTCTCTGTCGTCATCATTTCTCGCGAGTTCATGCAGCCAGGCCGACACCAAGGTAGCGGTCCTTGATGGCGTCGTCGGCGCGGAAGGCTTCGTTGCTGCCGGTGTAGACCACACGGCCCTGTTCAATGATCACGTGGCGGTCAGCGAGCTGCGTGCAGACCTCCAGGTTCTGCTCGACCAGCAGGATGGACACGCCCGCCTGCTTGATCATCTTCAACTGCGCGACGATCTCTTCCACGATGACGGGCGCCAGGCCCTCCACCGGCTCGTCCAACATCAGCAGGCGCGGGTGGTTCATCAGCGCGCGGCCAATGGCCAGCATCTGCTGCTCGCCGCCGGAGAGATTCGCGCCGCCGTTGCGGCGCCGCTCGTGCAGGCGCGGGAAGATGCGGTAGATGTCGTCCAGCTGCCACGGAGAATCCCGCCGCGCGCCGAGCCTGAGGTTCTCTTCCACAGTCAGCAGCTTGAAGATGCCGCGATGCTCGGGCACGAGGCACAAACCCTGCGCGGCAATGCGATGCGCCGGCTGTCCGGCAATGTCCTTGCCCCGAAAGCGCACATGCCCACGCGGCGTCACCACACCGGCGATCGCCTTGAGCGTGGTCGACTTGCCCGCGCCATTGCGGCCGAGCAGCGTCACGAGTTCACCCTCGCCCACCGATAGCGCCACGCCCTGCAGCACGTGGCTCTTGCCGTAATAGCCGTGGAGGTCTGCAACGTCGAGAATCGCCGTCGTCGTCATTTCTTGCCTCCCGTGATCATGTTGCCGAGATACGCGGCGCGCACGCGTGGGTCCGCTCGTACGGCGTCGGGCGTGCCCTCCATGAGCACCTTGCCCTGCTGCATGACGGTGATGGTGTCGGAGATGTCCATCACGATGTCCATGTTGTGTTCGATCAGCACAACGGTGTGGTCCTGCGCCAGGCCGCGAATGAGCGCCTTCATGGCGGGCAGGTCGTCCACGCCCATGCCTGAGGTGGGTTCGTCGAGGAAGATCGCGCGCGGGTTGGCGGCCAGTGCCATGCCGACTTCCAGCCGGCGCTGCTGGCCGTGCGAAAGGGCAGCGGCCGGCGTGTCGGCCAGGCGCGGCAATTCAAGCCGATCCAGCACGCGGTCGACCGTATCGGTGCAGGCCAGATCGCCCTGCGGCAGGCGCCAGCCATGCATGGCCCGGCGCGGCGTGGTACCGAGTGCAGCGAGGCGCAGGTTCTCGCGCACGGACAGGCTCGGGAACAGGCTCGTCACCTGGAACGAACGCGCGATGCCGCGCTGCACGCGCTGGTAGTCGGCCTCGCGCGTCACGTCGTGGCCATCGAAGACGATGGTGCCGCTGGTGATCATGCGTGTGCCCGTGAGCATGTGGAACAGCGTGGTCTTGCCCGCGCCGTTGGGGCCAATGACGGAGTGGACCGTGCCGGGCATCACACGCAAATCGACGCCGCCCAGTGCGGTGAACTTGCCGTACTGCTTGACGATGCCCGTGGCGTGCAGGATGGGCGTGGTGGTCATGCGCGCTCCTCCTGCACCGCCGGTGCGTGACGCGGCGCGCGCACGCGCTGCCACAGCTTCTGCCCGAGCCCGAACAGCCCGCGCTGCATGAACAGGCTCACCGCAATCAACAGGAAGCCGAGCAGCATCAGCCAGCGCGGCCACAGGCTGGAAAGCCAGTCCGACAGCAGCACATAGAACGCCGCCCCCAGCACCGAGGCAAACACGTTGCCCGTGCCGCCGATGACGGTCATCACCAAGATCATCTCGCTGACGTGGTAGTCGATATTGGCCAGCGGCGCGATGCCCGTGAGCATGGCGTGCAGGGCGCCCGCCAGCCCCGTCACCGCACCGGAGATGACAAACGCGAGCAGTTTGAAGGCGCGCACGTTGTAGCCGACGGCGAGCGCGCGTTCTTCGTTGTCGCGAATGGCGAGCAGCGTGCGGCCAAACACCGATTCCGTCACGCGCTGCACGAGGAAAAACACGACAAGGAACAGCACCGCGACGAACGCGTAGAACGCCCACGGCGACGCCGCAAACGCCGGGCGCGGGATGTCGAGCAGGCCGTTATCGCCACCCGTGAGCGATGGCGTGGTGTAGGCCAGGAAATAGAACATCTGCGAGAAGGCCAGCGTGAGCATGACGAAGTACGTGCCGCGCTGGCGGATGGCGAACCACCCAACCACCGCCGCCACGATTGCGCCGACAACCACGGCCAGAACAAGCGCCACCGGCATCGGCAGCGCCAGTTGCGTGAGACCGATGCCCACGGCATAGCTGCCGAGCCCGAAGAAGATGCCCTGCCCGAACGACAGCAACCCCGTGTAGCCGAGCAGCAGGTTGCAGGCCATCACGGCCATCGCATAGACGAGCACTTCGGTGGCCAACGTGCCGGACGTCAGCACCAGCGGCAGCAACAGCGTCACGCCCAGCGCCAGCCACCAGAAGCGGTGACGCGACAATCCCTGGAATGCGGCTTGCATCATCCCCTCCCCAGCAGGCCGTGCGGGCGCAGCAGCAGCACGGCTGCCATCGCCACGTAGATCATCAGCCGCGCGCCCTCGGGCCACAGCGTGCTCATCAGGCTCTGCACGATGCCGACCAGCAGGCCGCCGACCAGCGCTCCCGCAAAACTGCCCATGCCGCCCACCACCACAACCACGAAGGCGACGCCGAGTGCCTCCACGCCCATGAAGGGCTCCGCGCCGCGAATGGGCGCAGCCAGCACACCGGCCACCGCCGCCGTCGCCGCACCCAGCGCAAACATCAGGCTGAACAGGCGAAACACGTTGATGCCGAGCAGCGACACCATCTCGGTCGATTCACTGCCTGCGCGCACCGCGCTGCCCAGGCGCGTGCCCTCCAGCAGCCACCACAGCCCGAGTGCCAGCACGGCGGTAAAACCGATCACGAAGAGGCGATATTTCGGATAGACGAAATCGCCCCACATCACCACGCCCTGCAGCGCGTCGGGCGCCGGCACATCCACGCCCAGCGGCCCCCACGCCACGATGATGAGTTCCTGCACCACCAGCGCCAGCCCCACGGTGACGACGATGTGGAACTCGTGCGCCTGCGCATACACGTGGCGCAGCAGCACCTTCTCCGTCACCCAGGCAAGCGCGCCGATGACGATGGGCGCGAGCACAAGCGCCAACCAGAAATTCATGCCCATCTGCAGGGCCTGGAAGCAGAGATACGCACCGAGCGCATAGAACGCGCCGTGGGCAAAATTGACGAAGCGCAACAGCCCGAAGATGATCGACAGCCCCACCGCCAGCAGGAAGTAGAGCATGCCGATCCCCACGCCGTTGACGACCTGGAGCAGGTAGACGTTCATTGGAATCGCAGGTGGAGAGACGAGCACCCGCACCCTACGTTGAGTGCGGGCGTATGACGCATCAGGTCAGCTTGCACTGCGTCTGTTCGACCGGCAGGAAGGCTTTGCCCACCGACACCACTTCGGCAAAGTCGTCCTTGTCCTTCATGCGGCTCTTGGGCTTGCCCTTGAGCAGGTAGTAGTTCTTGAGCACCTGGTGGTCGGCTGCACGAATTTCTTCGGGGCCCGTCAGCCCGTCGTACTTCATGCCCTGCAGCGCGGCAATCACGGCCTTCGGGTCGACGCTGCCGGCCTTGATCATCGCGTCGAGCAGGATCTTGGTGCAGGTGTAGGAGCCCGCGAGGCTGTAGTTCGGGTTGGACTTGAACGCAGCCTGCGTGCGTTTCACCAGATCGTGGTTGGCGGGCGTATCCACGTCGTGCCAGTACTGCGCGCCAAAGTACACGCCATCGCACAGGTCGGCGCCGAGCGATTCGAACTGCTCCAGGCCAGACGCCCACGCCACCAGGATCGTCGTGTTCTTCTTCATGCCAAAGCTCACCGCCTGGCGCAGCGTGTCGGACGATTGCGAGCCGAAGTTCAGGATCAGCAGCACGTCGGGCTTGGCGGCCATCGCGTTGGTCAGGTAACCGCTGAACTCCTTTTCGGTGAGCGCGTGATAGCTGTTGCCCACATGCTCGATGCCCTTTTCCTTGAAGATGTTCTTGGCCGCCGAGAGCAAGCCGTCGCCAAACACGTATTGCGGCGTGATGGTGTACCAGCGCTTGGCCTTGGGCATCGATTCGATCAGCGGGCGCACGGTGCGCTCGATGGCGCCGTAGGTCGGCACCGACCAGCGGAAGGTCGCGCGGTTGCAGTCCTTGCCGGTAATTTCATCGGCCCCTGCGGTGGTGATGAACACGCCGCCAAACTTCTCCGCCTCCTTGCCCATCGCCAGCGATTCGGACGACAGGATGCCGCCCGCGAAGTAGCGCGCATTCTTCTGCTGCGCGAGTTCCTGCACCTTGCGCACGGCCGTGGCCGGCTTGCCTTCGGTGTCGAGCACGCTATACGCCAGCGGCCGGCCGAGCACCTTGCCGTATTGCTCCACGGCCAGCTTCATGCCGAGGTCGGCAAACTTGCCGTTGGCGGCAAACGGACCGGACATCGGCACCGGGCAGCCCAGTTCGATGGCATCGGCCGCCCACGCAGAACGGGCCTGCAGCAGCGAGGCGGGCACGGCGGACAGCGCCGCCAGTTTGAGCAAGTCTCGACGATTCAAAGCGCACTCCTTGGGTTCGTGTGGATGACAGAACAGCGCTCGGAGCCACCACCGACGGCAGCTTCCTCCTAGCCTTGACCGGCGAGGTTTTCGCCGACCATCACGTCGAGCAAGAACCAGACCAGTTTCTTATATTTGTTATGATAAATAGGCGAAATCATCATAGAAGCCGCGTCCACGCCGCGTCAACGACGACGAGGTCGGTGTTTACGCCAAGGTGTGTGCGATGGAGGTGCCGGGCGACGATGCGGAAACGCGGTGCGTGCGCACGATCGAAGGGCATGCATGCACCACGTCGGGCAGCCCGTGCAGCACAACCCGGCAGTTAGAATGCGCGCAACTAGGAACGGACATTCATGGCCACACTCGGAGCAGGCAAGACGGCGTCAATCGGCATCCGCAAGCAGAAGCGCGCCGACCTCGTTGCAGAAGAACTGAAGCGGCTGATCACGCAGCGCAACCTCAAGCCCGGCGACAAGCTCCCGCAGGAGATCAAGCTGCAGGAAACCTTCGGGGTGAGCAAGGGCACGATTCGCGAGGCGCTCAAGTCTTTGGAGGTGCAGGGCCTGGTGAGTGTGAGCACGGGGCCCGCCGGCGGCGGCACCATCGTCGAGGTGCCGCTGGACCGCACGTTCCAGCTCATGCAGAACTATCTGTTTTTCAAAGACATCGGGATTGCAGACGTCTACACCGTGCGCCGGCTGCTTGAGCCAGAGCTGGCCGCCGGGGCGGTGCCGCATCTGACGGACGACGACTTCCGCGCACTTGAGCACACCATCGACCTGTGCGACCCGGCTTCTGCCAAGGCCGCCGCGCCGCTCGACCAGCGTCAGGAAGACCTGAGCTTTCACGACATCCTGGCCGCAGCCAATCCCAACCCGATGCTGCGGTTCTGCTGCGAGCTGATCAACGAAATGATTCGGCAGCTTGTGGTGTTCGGCAACGAAACGTCACCGAAGGACCACGCCAAGTTCGGCGCGTCCAACGTCAAGTTTCACCGGCAGATTCTGGATGCGGCACGCGTGCGCGACGCCGAGACCGTGCGTGCACTCATGAGCACGCACATGGAAGACTGCACCCACCATGTCACGCGAATGAAGGGCCGGGTGCACGGCCGTCTCGTGCTCGATTCCGAGATGCCGCGTCGCCATCGTCCCGTGCTCGACGAACACGACGACGGCGGCCACGAAGACTGATCGCTCAGTAGGTTTTGTACGGCAGGAACTTGCCGCTCATGACGATGCGCACGCGATCGCCCTTGGGGTCGGGCTCGCGGGTGAGGTCCATGTTGAAATCGATCGCGCTCATGATGCCGTCGCCAAACTCTTCGTGGATCAGCGCCTTGAACGTTGTGCCGTACACGCTGACGAGTTCGTAGAAGCGGTAGATCAGCGGATCGGTCGGCACTGCCGTGGGCAGCGACCCCTTGTACGGTGGCACCTGCAGCAGCGCGATGGCCTCTTCAGGCAGATCCAGCGCCGCGCCAACGGCCTTTGCCTGCGCTTCGGTCAGCGTCATCTGGCCGAGCAGCGCTGCGGTACTCCATTCCTTGCTGTGGCCGATGAGCTCGGCCAACTGCGTCCACGTCAGTTTCTTTTTGATCTTCTGCAGGACGATCAGATCCGTTACGTCTTCGCGTTGCATGGCGGCTCCCTGGGTTGGCTGAGAAAGTGCAGCCCGCGACATGAGCAAGGTCAATGCCAACCAGGGAACGCCGCGCCTGCTTTGCGGAGGTTGCGCAGATGACGGCCATGCCGCCATCGCGCTTTGAGGCGTGACGCGAAGCGCGTCAGAACCAGTGCATGATCCCCGTGTACACGCCTTGCTGGCCCGAACCCGGCGACGGCTTGCCGCCGCCCGCCTCAACCGAGAAAGACGCGTTGCTGCCATTCATCACGGTACCGATGGTGCCGTACAGCAGCGTGCGCTTCGAGAAGTAGTAGTTGGCGCCCACCGTCAGCAGCGTGCCATTTCCGCCGCCCTGGTTGCGGTTCGCCCGGTATGCACCGCCGATCAGCGTCAAAGCCGGTGTGATCTGATAGTTGGCCCCCAGCCAGTAGGTTTGCTGGTGGGTCGCGCCGGTCGGGTTGTCTGCATCCGCAACAGTGGCGCCGCCCGACTGGATACGGCTGTAGCCGCCGAACAGCTTGACGTCACCGATCTGATAGGTGCCACCTGCCGTGAACAGGCGGGAAGCCGTATAGAGGTTGGTGAACTCGCCGTTGGTGTCGCGAATTTCTTCGTAGAACGCCTTGAGCATCAGCGGGCCGCTCTGGTAGGCCAACGCACCGGCAAGCTGCCTGCCGGCATTGAAATGCCCTGCGGTTCCGTTCAGGCCCGCCTGGGCACGGAACGAGAAGCCGCCCCAGGTCGGCGAGTTGTAGGTGATCGCGTTCTGGCGCGAGCCCCAGGTGCGATTGGCCTGCAGCGTCTCGGCGCCCATGTTCTGCAGACCCATCGGGTCAATCGACCATGTCTCGCCATCGGGGATGCCCATGGCGCGGCCCAGCAACAGCGTGCCATACGTCTTGCTCGACAGCCCGACGACCGCGAAACGATTGAACAGCGCATCCGACGAACCGGAACCCGAGTTGAAGCCGTTCTCGAGGTTCATCACGGCAGACAGCCCGCCACCCAGATCCTCGGAACCCTTGAGGCCCCACATGCTGGTCCCCCATTGGTTGCCGCCGTACTGCAGGTTGCTGGCGGTGCCGTTTGCTGTCGCGATCTTGTTCGTGTAGTCGATGCCGCCGCCGACGCGGCCATACAGCGTGACACTGCTCTGCGCGGCAGCCAGGCCGCTGGTCGCTGCCAGCAGGGCTGCAGCGGCCGCGATGGCAATCCGCTGGGATGGGTTCTTGATACGCATAGCTTTCGTCTCCTCAATTTGGCGTTGTCTTTGTTCGTTCGAGCCGAGTCTCTTGGCGGGCCCGGACAGGAGAATGAGGAGAATTGACAGCGCTGTCAATGTAGGGAGTTGCCCTAGTTCTTTGCCAAGGCACGTCACTGCAAGGCGTTGGAGACAATCGCGTGTGGTGCCTCGGACCTAGGGCAAATCCCGAGATTGACAGCGCTGTCAATTTTGACCATTCTCCAGTCCCAACCGGCCCGTGAACCGGATGCCGGTGCCGGCCAAAACGCCCTTGCGCGTGATGGCGACGAATCTCCATGTGCGCGAGCCGTCCTGCGGCTGGCCACAGAGCCGTCGATGTACTTCCGTCCTAATCTGCAGTACATCTTGCATCCGGACGGCACCAGCCAGAACAAGAACGCGTTCGTGATCAGGCTGACAGCCGGCATAGCGTTCTGAACGACAACATCAATGAAGAAGGAGACATTCATGCTTTCCCGCGTACTGAACACCATTGCCGCTGCCGCGGTCCTCACTTTCGCAGCCACCTCGGCCCACGCCAGCAAGGAAGCCCCGGTGATCGGCTTCTCGATCGACGACCTGCGCGTGGAGCGCTGGACGCACGACCGCGACTACTTTGTCGAATCGGCCAAGAAGCTGGGCGCGACCGTGAACGTGCAGTCGGCCAACGCCAACGAAGCCAAGCAGATCGCCCAGATCGAAAACCTGATCGCCCAGAATGTCGACGTACTCGTGATCGTGCCGTTCAACTCCAAGGTGCTGGGCAACGCCATCGCCAGCGCCAAGAAGAAGGGCATCAAGGTGGTGTCGTATGACCGCCTGATCCTGAATGCCGACATCGACGGCTACGTGACCTTCGACAACGTGAAGGTGGGCGAGCTGCAGGCGCAGGGCGTAGTCAAGCTGGCACCGAAGGGCAACTATTTCCTGCTGGGCGGCGCCGCCACCGACAACAACGCCCGCCTGCTGCGCGAAGGCCAGATGAAGGTCCTCAAGCCGTACGTCGACAAGGGCGACATCAAGATCGTCGGCGAGCAGTGGACGCCGGAGTGGGACCCCTCGAAGGCGCAGAACATTGTTGAGAATGCGTTGACCGCAAACAACAACAACATCCAGGGCATCGTCGCCTCCAACGACGGCACGGCCGGCGGCGCCATCCAGGCGCTGGCACGCCAGAAGCTGGCAGGCAAGGTGCCGGTGTCGGGTCAAGATGCCGACCTGGCCGCCGTGCGCCGCGTGGCTGAAGGCACGCAAGCCATGACGGTGTACAAGCCGATCAAGGAAATTGCCGCCACCGCCGCCGAGATGGCCGTCGACTTCGTCAAGGGCACCACGCCCAAGTTCAACACCAAGCTGAACAATGGCAAGAAGGACGTCGATACCGTGCTGCTGACCCCGACGCTGCTGACCAAGGACAACCTGGATAGCACCGTCGTCAAGGACGGCTTCTATACGCATCAGCAGATCTTCGGCAAGTAAGCAGCCGGTGCAGCAGTCGGTCGTCGGTCATCGGCGGTCAGTGGTCAGTCGTAGTCAGTAGGAGAACGCCATGAGCAGTAACGGCACCCTGTTCGAGATGCGCAACATCGTGAAGTCGTTCTCCGGTGTGCGTGCGCTCGACGGCGTCAGCCTGGCAGTCAAGCCGGGCGAGTGCGTCGGATTGTGCGGGGAGAACGGCGCCGGGAAATCGACCCTCATGAAGGTGCTGTCAGGGGTCTACCCCTACGGCACCTTCGAAGGCGAGATCCTGTGGGAAGGTGAGCCGCTGCACGCGCATTCCGTGCGTGACAGCGAGCGCGCCGGCATCGTCATCATCCATCAGGAACTGATGCTGGTGCAGCAGCTCTCCGTCACGGAGAACATCTTCCTCGGCAACGAGATCACCAAGCCGGGGGGCCGCATGGACTACGACGCCATGCACGCCAAGGCGGAAGAGCTGCTCGCCCGCCTGCGCCTGACCGACGTGAACGTGGCCGCGCCCGTGATGAACTACGGTAGCGGCCACCAGCAGCTCTTTGAGATTGCCAAGGCGCTGGCCAAGAACGCGCGGCTGTTGATCCTGGACGAGCCGACGTCTTCGCTGTCCGCCAAGGAAATCGAGGTGCTGCTGTCCATCATCGACGACCTCAAGCGCAGCGGCGTGGCGTGCGTGTACATCTCGCACAAGCTCGATGAGGTCAAGCGCGTGTGCGACACCGTCACCGTCATCCGCGACGGCAAGCACATCGGCACGCGCCCCGCCGCCGAAATGACCATCGACAACATCATCACGATGATGGTCGGTCGCGAAATGACATCGCTCTTCCCCAAGGTGGAACACACCGTGGGCGAAGTCGTGATGGAAGCGCGCAACGTCACCTGCTGGGATGTCACCAACCCGAACCGCAAGCGCACCGACAACGTGAGTTTTGCCGTGCGCCGCGGCGAGATTCTCGGCGTTGCCGGTCTGGTGGGCGCCGGGCGTACGGAGATGGTATCGGCGCTGTTCGGCGCCTACCCTGGCCGCTCCAGCGCCGAGATCATCATCGAAGGCAAGCCGGTCAAGGTCAGCACACCCGCGCAGGCGATTGCCAACGGCATCTGCCTGGTGCCCGAAGACCGCAAGCGCCACGGCATCGTCCCGCTGATGGCCGTGGGCGAGAACATCACGCTCGCCACGCTGGCTCAGTACGCACGCGGTTTGCGTGTCGACAAGGGCGCCGAACTCACCACCGTCGACCGCGAAATCAAACGCCTGCGCATCAAGACCGCAAGCCCCGCACTGGCGATTGCCAGCCTCTCCGGCGGCAACCAGCAGAAGGCCGTGGTCACGAAGATGGTGCTGGCGATGCCGAAGGTGCTCATCCTAGATGAGCCCACGCGCGGTGTCGACGTCGGCTCCAAATACGACATCTACAAAATGATTGCCGACCTGGCCGCCAGCGGCGTGGCGATCATCATGGTTTCTTCCGAGATGCCGGAAATCCTTGGCATGAGCGATCGTGTCCTGGTCATCGGCGAAGGCCAGTTGCGCGGCGACTTCGTCAATCAAGGCCTGACCCAGGAGCGCATCCTGGCTGCTGCAATCAACGCTGAACCCGGCCGCCAAGCGGCTTGAATTGCCATGTCCAATATCCTGCAATCCCAACTCGCCCGCCAAAACGGCGGCAATGGCGGCCCGCGCCTGGATGGCCGCGCCATCCAGCAACTGTTCGTGCGCTACAAGGTGCTGGCGCTGCTGCTGGCCGTCGCACTCATCTGGATCTTCTTCTACTTCCAGACCAACGGCACGTTCCTCAAGCCCAACAGCATCTCCAACCTGTTCCTGCAGATGTCGGTGACGGGCATGCTGGCCTGCGGCATGGTGTTCGTCATCATCGCAGGTGAGATCGATCTTTCAGTCGGCTCGTTGCTGGGCCTGCTGGGCGGGCTGGTCGCCATCCTGACCGTCAACCTCGGATGGAACACCTGGCTGGCTGTGGGCACGGTGCTCGTGGCGGGCGCGGCCATCGGCGTGGTCAACGGTTTCATCACGACCAAGCTGCGTGTGCCGTCGTTCATCGTTGGCCTGGGCGGGATGCTGGCCTTCCGTGGCTTGCTGCAATGGAGCACCGACAGCGTGACGATTGCCCCGGTGCCTGACGACCTCGGCAACCTCGCGCAGGGCTTCGTGCCGGCATGGCTGTCGTGGTCGCTGGCTGCCGTCATCGTCGTGGGCTCGGTTGTGCTGACCGTGCGCCGCCGTCGCGAGCGCGCTCGCCTATCGCTCTCGCTCACGCCGATCTGGGCGGACGGGCTGAAGCTGCTGGCCATCGCCGCAGCATCGTTTGGCTTTGTCGCAGTGCTCAACGACGCCAGCGGCGTGCCGCTGCCCGTGCTGATCCTGCTGGTGCTGCTGGCCATCTTCTCGTACGTCGCTACGCAAACCGTGTTCGGCCGTCACGTCTATGCAGTGGGCGGCAACATGGAAGCCACGCGCCTGTCCGGCGTGAACGTCGGCCGCGTCAAGCTGCTGGTGTTCGTGCTGATGGGCCTGATGTGCGCCTTCGCGGGCATCATCACCACGGCCCGTTCGGCCGCAGGTTCGCCCTCCGCCGGTGTGGGCGGCGAACTGGATGCCATCTCGGCCTGCTTCATCGGCGGCACGTCGATGCGCGGCGGTTCGGGCACGGTGTACGGCGCGCTGATTGGCGCGCTCGTCATGGCCAGCCTCGACAATGGCATGCAGCAGATGAACGTCGACGCCTCGTGGCAGATGATCGTCAAGGGTGTGGTGCTGGTGGTCGCAGTGCTGATCGACGTGCTGTCGGGCTCCAATCGCGGCTGACCTCGGCGGCTGACCTCGGCAGACGCCACCCAACTCCTGGGCCCGTCTGGGCCCCCTCCTGATCTCGAATGACACGGCGGCGCGCGATGGTGTTGCAGCGCCAGCCGCCGGTCGCGACTTTCTTTCCTTCATCCCGAACGGAATTCCACATCGTGGCTGACTACCAAACCCCTGCTCGCGTTCTTGTGACCGGCGTCGCTGGCAACCTAGGCCGCAAGGTCGTCGAGGCACTGGCCTCCGCCCCGTGGTGCACCTCCATCATCGGTGTCGACTGGGTTGCACAGAACATCGAGTTCTCTCCGCAAGCGGCCCAACGTTTCCAATGGGTCAAGGCCGACCTGACGCAAGCCGATGGTGCATGGACGGATCTGCTGAGCAACGTCGATGCGGTCATCCACCTGGCTGCCATCCACTCCACGCCAGACGCAACGTGGGAGCAGGCGCTGGCCTCCTACGGAATGACGCTCAATGTGCTGCAGGCCGCCGCCACGCACGGCGTGCGCCGCTTCGTGTTCGCCTCGTCCAACCACGCGATGGGCGCATACAAGGACCAACCCCTGGCCGGCACCATCGGCCCCGGCAAGCTCACCGCCGAGCTGCCGCCCGCCCCAGGCACGCGCTGGAATAACGGCACTGAAGACGTCTACTCACTCGCCTACGGAACGTCCAAGGCAATGGGCGAACGGCTCTGCAAGGCAGTGGGCGCCGTCTGCGCAGCCAACGGCGGCAAGCTGTCGATCGTGTCGCTGCGCATCGGCTGGGCGCTACCCGACGGGAACGACCCCAACGACATCAACTATTCCGGCACCGCCGGCACACCCGTGCCGACCGAGTTGCCCGATGAGGCCAGCCGCGTCGCACTGCGCTGGTTCCGCAACATGTGGCTCTCGAATGGGGATTTGCGCCGGCTTTTCCTGTGCTCCATCACGGCCGACCCGGCGCGCTGGCCAGCACCGGCCATCGTCGTGAATGGCGTGTCGAATAACAGAGGAATGGATTGGGGCCTGGAGACCGGGCGCGAGTTGCTGGGGTATGACCCGCAGGATGATTTGTATGGGTTGATTGGCGTAAGGCAATAGCGCTCCACGCAAAAGCCCGGCAATGAGCCGGGCTTTTGCGTGGAGCGTAGGAAAATCAGGCGACTTGAACCGGCCGCAGGCTCTCTCCTTCCGATTCAGGCTCTTCATCGAGCGCGGCATTGCCACGACCAGCCTTAAAAGCACGCAGCTTCTCCAGTAGCAGCGCGCTCAGAGTCCCGAGCGCGACACCACCGATGAGCGACAGCAGCGCCAGCGCCAGCGAACTTGGCCCTGAACGGTATTCCGGCAAAGTCGGGCCCGAAACAAAGCGCGCCTCTGTGATGTGCTTGTTGCGCATCTGCTCGGCAATCACCATGAGCTGGTTATAAATCTCGCGGGTTTTGTCGTCTTTAAGATCTTTGCCCGTGAACACAGCTTGAGCCGTCTTTACAAACTCGGTCAGCAACGCGCTACCTGTTTTAGCTTGGCGGGTACCTTGGTCGATACGTTCGTAGAATTCATTGCGCAGAGCGTTCTGCTCGGCGTCGCGTTCCAGCAATGTGAGTTGCGATTTCAGGTCAGCAATTTCGGTTTCAATGCCAACGAGCTGCGCAACGGGAGACAGATAGCGCGACGCGTTGGCGTCACTGCCGGTCGAAAGCAATTGACGCGCTTCCATCTTCGATGCTTCAGGGTACTTGCCCGCGATCAAGCGGGCCGCTTCGAGCCGGCTGGATGCCTGGGTCAGGGCCAGCCTCTTCTGGATGATCAGGTTGTCGATCTGTTGCTTTTTCGCCTTGGCTTCGCCAGCTTTGGTGTAAATGGTATCCAGGAGATCTTCACTCAGCATGGTGTCCTTGATGTAGTCCCCCATCAGTTGGACACGCGCTTGCGCGTTCTCTGCCGACCGATCCTTGAACGTAATCGAGAACCCCAGGATCCCGACGGCGTCGAGCATCCCTTTCGCGTCGGTGAGGTAACGCAGGTCCTCTTTCGATAGCGGCAGAACCGCCTGCACGTGCGCCTGGACGAAGCGTTCGCTCAGACTTCCCAACAAATACTGACCGTTGACATCGCCAATTTTCTTGTTGTCTTCGAGATAGCGCTGTAGCGTCTCGCGATCCCAGAACGCAGCCTTCTGGACGTTGTATTCCGCAAACTTGCGGGGTGCGCGCATGAACCCTTCGCTGGAGTACTGACGGCCAACCCAAAATGAGAGCGCAAAAATCAGTAAGGAGAATACGGTCGCAAACAGAATGATCTGTTGTCGTAGTTCCCAGCAGCGCGCAATGAAGGCTTGCAAATCAACATCGAATGAATCGCCATCGTCATACGCCGCAGGATTAATCTTCTTCATTACCTTTACCGTCCTAAAAATTTCCAATTGCTTGCAGGCAAGCGCACCAGGAGTCACTTGACGCATTCTTATTGCGCCGGCTTCTGCTCAGCGCAGTGGGTCGCAGCCCGGCTGCCCACTATGAAGCTGTAAGAACCGTTACAGCTTAGTGACGAACTGGACAATCGGAATGAGAAATGGACGAAATCAAATACACACGCCCTGCTTCTAATGGTTGCCCAGTCAACGTAGGTGATTCTCGGCAGTTTTGCACCCGACTTCAAGGTCCGCAGCTGCGTGACGAGGCAAAATTCGGGCACGAAACGATAATGGCTTAGGCTTTTGGCCAGTACCCTCCAACGTGTGGGTTGACTAATGCGTGACTTGCATAAGGCACGCAAATGCAAGCCGGCATGTCTTCCAAGCGACAGTGGTAGCGCCGCGTCTTACGCCGGCGCGCAAGTCGATTCCCGAATCACCAGCTCATACTGCAAGTTTTCGTGCACCGAATGCGGCTTCAGCCCCGGCAGATGCGGACGATGAATCGCAATGAGCTGTTCCACAGCCGCATGCGCCATCGCCTGGATCGGCTGGCGCACGGTGGTGAGCGCCGGCCAGAGCTGGCGTGAGAGCGGCGTGTCGTCGTAGCCGCAAATGGAGAGTTCTTCCGGCACCTTGATGCCGCGTGCCTGGGCCACGCGGAGCACGCCGGCGGCCATGTCGTCGTTGCCTGCAAAGATGGCGGTGGGACGTGGCTCGCAGGACAGCAACCGCTCAGCGCAGGCCACGCCAGACTCGAACGAGTGCTCGCCCTGCTCGACCAATCGTTCGTCGACTTCGATGCCGGCCTGCGCCATCGCGTCGCGATAGCCGAATACGCGCTGATACGCCGCGCCATGGGCCGGGTCGCACACCACGAAGCCGATGCGGCGGTGGCCGAGCCCGATCAGGTGCAGCGTCATGTCGCGCGCGGCAGCGCGGTCTTCGGTGTTGACGGACAGCCCTTTGTGTTCGCGGTCGGCGGGGGCCAGGCGCACGTAGTCGATGCCAGCTTCATCCAGCGCTGTGATGAGCGACGGCACATCCGACACCGGTGGCGTCAGGATGATGCCGGCCAGTGCACGCTGGCGCGCGCTCTGGATGATCTGCTGGGCGAGGTTCGGGTCGCGGTAGTTGCAAGGGGTCAGCAGCAGACTGTAATCGAGCGCCTGGCAGGCTTCGAGCGCGCCGTGCTGAATGTTGACGATGTAATTGTCGGAGGGGTTGTCGTAGACCAGCGCAATGATGTCGGCGCGCTTGCTGGCCAGTCGCCGGGCTGCCGGGTTGGGCCGATAGTCGAGCGTCTGCATCGCCTCGACCACCTTCGCGCGCGTCTTTTCGCTGATGTTGGGCTCGTGATTCAGCACGCGCGAGACGGTCTTGATGGACACGCCCGCATGCGCGGCAACATCATCGACGGTGACAGCTCCTGCGTTGCGCTTCATGGTCTGACGATGGTCTGGCGAGAGTGGTTCTGGAACACGGAACGGGCGCCATCACGCGCCCGCCAATGTGTTCGATTTTACCGCCAACCCCCACGCGGCGCGGCCGAAAAAAAACTAACGGGCGCTCAATCCCGAACGGCCGATCGGCAACCGAACGATGCCTTGCGCCAGGCTCACGCCCAGCAGAACGAGGCCGCCCCCGATCCAGTGATACCCATGCACCGTCTCACCCAGCATCACGGCAGCCATACCGGCCGTGAAGACCGGCATCAGGTTCATCAACACCGCCGTACGCTCGCTGCCGATGCGCTTGAGCCCTTGCATCCACAGATACGACGCGGCGATCGACGAGGCGATGCCCGCATAGACCACCAGCCCGATGCCCTTGGCCGGCACGGCGAGGCTATGCGCCGTCATGGCCAGCGGCACGAGCATCACGACGGCCATCAGTACCTGCACGTACAGGTTAAGCCACTGCCCGAACGGCAGCGCCCAACGACGATAGAGGATGTTGTAGAGCGCATATGCAGTGGCGCCGGCAAGCACCAGCACGTCGCCGTGATTGATGCCGCCATCGAACAGGTTGGCCGGCTCTCCGCGCCCCAGCAGATAGAGCACGCCCAGGAGCGACACCACCACGCCCGTCACGGCCTGCGCACCGACCGGCTGGCGGAATACCACCACGTTCAGGATCAGGCCCAGCATCGGGACCAGCGCGCCGATCACGCCCATGTTGGTCGCGCTCGTGCTGTGCGCCGCGTAATACGCCAGGCATTGGTACATCACCATGCCGAGCAGCGCGAGCACCGCAAAGCGCCGCCACTGCGCCAGCACAGCCCGACGTTGACGCCACAGCGGCCGCGCGCAGAACGGCGTGAGCACGATGGCCGCCAACAACCACCGGTAGAACGAAATGGCCGCCGGGTCCACTACCCCGGCCGCGGCCTTCGACACGATCGTGTTGGCGGCCCAGATCAGCACCGCCAGCAAGGGATACAGCACAGGCACGACGGCCTCCTCGAACACTGGAAGACGGCAGTGTAGTAATGTCCGGTTCAAAACATATACTTCAAACCGGACAACATCACCCCTCGAAAGCGACAACCGTGGCTGACACTCTGTACACCGCCTACCGCGATGCCGATCGACGGGTGCCGCAAGGAGCCCCGTTCTACTTTCGCTACGACCATTTCGAGCCCGAAACCGATATCGAGCCGCACACGCACCCGTGGGGCCAGATCAACCGCATCAGCCTCGGGTTGATGGAGGTGGTGGTCGATGGCCGCCGGCTGACGGCACCCGCCGAATACGTGATCTGGGTGCCGGCCAACCAGCCCCATTCGGCATCGATCCGGCAGGCGACGGACTTCCTCTCTGTATACATGGCCGAACCGCTTGCGCAGCGGCTGCCGCCCATGGCCTGCCTGATTCCGCAGACGCCGCTGGTGCGCGCGCTCTTCGAAGACTTCGCCACGCGCCGCGTCACCACCATGACCGACGAATGGGACCTGCGCCAGTTCGAGCTTCTGGTTGAAACGTTGGTGCGCGCCGGCCACGCCGACAGCTACCTGCCCGACAGCACCGATCGCCAGCTCGAGCCCATCCTGCACGCCATCCGCCTGGACCCGGCCGAGGCCACCACGCTGCAGCAATGGGCCGAACGCGTGCACAGCACCGAACGTACCCTTGCGCGCCGCTTCCAGACCGAACTGGGTATGAGCTTCGTGCAATGGCGCAACCGCGTGCGCCTGCTGCGGGCGCTGGTGTGGCTCAAGGAAGACCGCCCAGTGCAGGACATTGCGCTCGCGCTCGGCTATGGAACACCCTCGGCGTTTATTGCGATGTTCCGCAAGCAGGTGGGGTTTTCGCCCGAGCGCTATCGCCGGCAGATGTGCGGCGAGACCGAACGCCCCGGCGCATAGGCCATCGGCATCAAGGTGCCGAAGCGCGTGGAATCGTGCGCGCGCTGCGACGGTTCGAACCGCAAGCGAATGGGCCCGGTATCGGCACGGGTACGGAGGGTTTTAATGCGTTGGCCACGCAGTTGAAGGGGCTTTACCCAGGCTGAACACTGGCAACACTTCGCTGCAACAACTCAAAACAATTGTGAGAAACCGCGCCGCGTCGCCGTTTGCGGGCCGCCATGTCCTTTAGAATTCGCTCTGTTGCAGATTTGGAAGTCCACACATGCGCACACCACGGTTCGCATCTGCCCGGATGCTGGGCAGCGCGCTCACCCTGAGCACGTTGGCACTCAGCGGCTGCAGTTCATTGATGTCGGAAGGCACGACCACGGCGGCCGGTATCGGGGGGGCAGCCCTCGCTGCCAAGGTGACCGACAACGCCGCGGTGGCCACCGGCATCGGCCTGGGCGTACAGGCCGGCGCACGGGCCGCGTTGCAGCACAGTCAGCGCGTTGTCCACACCGAAACGCAAGACCACATCGCGCAGATTGCCGGGGCGCTGGCCGACAACACTGTCGGCAACTGGCAGGTCAAGCACCGCATTCCCTTGGAGCCCGACGAACACGGCCGCGTGGTGGTCACGCGTTCGATCAACGGGCCGCTCGTCAACTGCAAGGAAATCCTCTTCACCGTGGACGGTGTTGAAGACGGCGCCGCAAAGGTCGACTTCTTCGTCGCGTCGATCTGCCATGACGGCAAGCAATGGAAGTGGGCGACGGCAGAACCGGCCACGGCGCGATGGGGATCGCTGCAATGAGCCGCGCGCGCTGGTTTGCCGCAGCGTGTGCGGGCCTGATGACTGGCTGCTCGTCGGTCGGGCCGTTGACCGGCGCCGCGGCGGGCGTGGCCACCGGCACCGTCACGGGAAACCCGGCAGTGGCTTATGGCGTGGCGGTGTCGGTCAACGCCGCGACCGATGCGTCGATCAAATACGCAACGCGCAAATGGGCCGCCAGCGAGCAGGATGCGCTGGCCATGGCAGTCGGGCGGTTGAGCGACAGCACGCCTTCGCTCAACTGGTCGCTCGAACGCATGATGGGCCTGACCAAGGCGCACGGCCAGGTCGTGTTGGTGCGCACGTTCACGACACCGCTGGCCACCTGCCGCGAGGCCGTCCTGACCGTTCAGGAAGCCCAAGCGCCCAAGAATGCGCCCGGTGCCGGTTACACGATCTATGCGTGCCAGAACGGCACCACATGGCAATGGGCCAACGCCGAGCCCGCCGTGCCGCGCTGGGGCAACCTGCAGTAGCGCGCTTCCTCCATCGGCGCTGAGCAGCCACGCGCGCGGCACTCGCCTAGACGCTCCCCGGCGCCGAATTAAGCATCTATCAGACGAGACATTAGAAAGTTTCACCTCAGATTGTTGGAGAACGGGCCGTTCTGGGGGATGCGCTTTCTGCGCGCCCTCTCTACGATGCGGGCGCGCTTTCGATGCGGGGGCAGCGCGTCAGCCATATGCGCTGTGGCATCGAAGCGGCTTTCCAAACTCCATCAATAAGAAGGACTTTCATGTTTCGCATTTTCGTATCCGGTATTGCCCTTTCTCTTGCCCTGTCTGGTTGCGCGGTCAGCGTCGGCAGTGGAACGGGCGTTGACAAGATTGCCGACGCCACGCAGGAATCGTTGCAAAAGCAATTCGTCCCAGGCGTCGCCAAACGTGAGGACGTAGCGCTCGAGCTGGGCGCGCCGAGCGACAAGGCGGCGGCCGGCGGTCTCGACATCTGGAACTATCGTTACGCGCGAAACGCGGCGATCGGCGTCGTGTTTGTCGGGATTCCGATTGGTTCGAAGAAGATCGCCTCGTTCTACTTCGACGATGCCGACGGCGTGCTCAAGAAGATCGAATACAAGGTCCTGCAGCAGTAACCCCTTTCTCGCCTGCCGTGCCCGCCACCTTGGTGCGGGCGCGGCATGGCCAACATCTCCTTTCCGCAGTACGTCAATTCCCCCAACCGCAACGCGCGAACAAGGCTGGCTTGTTAAATTTAATACGAATCATTATCATTTGTGTTCTCAAAATAAATTGAACACTGCCATGCACGGTATTGCCCTCCTGCTCGGGCTGCTGGCGGCGGGCTGCCTGTATGCGGCCGCGCCCAACCAGGTGTTGCTCGCGCCCGCTTCGCGCCTGCGCAGGCGCGTCCTGTGTAGCGTTGCCGTTGCGTTGTCGGTCATCGCCGTGGTGCTGTGGAACGACGTGCTCGGCTGGGCGGGGGCTGTTATCGCGGTGGTGCTGGTGGTCACGGGTGCGTTGTCGCTGTGGCCCATGGTGGGTGCGTGGATGCAGCTACGGCGTGCAGGCGTTGAGGCGCGGTCATGAACGGCATGGGCACCAAGTGGCTGGCCGGTACCGTTCTGGGGCTACCGCTGTCGGTCGCGCTGTGCACGCTGTCGATTCTGTGGCTGCCGGGCGGCTGGGAAAGCGGCGTCATCGGCGCGCTGCTCGCGTGCCTGCCGCTGTGGGCGGTGATCATCGGCGTGAGCGTGTTGTTTTCAACCAGCGCCCGCGCGTGGAGCGTGCTGGCGGCCGCCAACGCGGTTTCGTTCGGCGTGCTCTGGCTACCGCGCCTGATGGTGACCTGACCTCGCCATGAAATCGACGACCTTGCGTCTGTATCAGACGCTGCATACCTGGGTGGGCCTGATAGCGGGTTGGGCGCTATTCATCGCGTTCTTTGCGGGGGCGCTCACCGTGTTCCATGAAGAACTGCATGCGTGGCAGAACCCGCTGCGCGCCAGCCATGCGGCCGTCGCCACCACCCCTGCCGATATCGACCACTTCGTAAACGCGCTGGTCCGCACGCATCCGGCCGCTGCGGCCAGCGCGTACGTCATCTTCCCGAACGAGGGCGAACCGGAGTTCTCCGCGTATTGGCAGACCAGCAAAGGCGATTGGCAGATGACGACCGGCAGTGGGCTGGCGGCTGGCAAGACCTCGCCGAAAGACCTGTCGATCGAGCCATCGAGGGGCGAGCTGGCCAATTTCCTGAACCGGCTGCACTACTCGCTGGGTCTGGACGCGCCGGGCATGTACTTCATGGGCGTGATCTCGGTGCTCTACGGTGTGGCGCTCATCTCAGGCGTGCTGCTGCACCTGCCGCGCCTGAAGAAGGATCTGCTGGCCGTGCGCCCAGGGCGCAATCTCAAGCGCTTCTGGATGGACATGCACAACGTGCTCGGACTGTTCAGCCTGCCCTTCCACCTCATCTTCGCGATCACAGCGCCGGTGCTGTGTCTGAGCATCGTGCTGATGACCGTGTTCAACACGGTGGCGCTCAACGGCAAGCTGTTCGACGCGGTGCCGCGTGTAACCACGGCGGCGGGCACGGTGGTTACGGCCAACCGCGCAGCGCCGATGCTGCCAGCCGAGCAACTGCTGGACCGTGCACGCGAGTTGACCGACCCGAACTTCACCATCAAGTCGATTCACTACCAGCACATTGGCGATGCGAATGCCGTGGCGGAGCTACGCGGCAGCAGCACCCGAGCGGTCGGCGACTACGGCTCCGTGGCGATTCACGCAGCGGCCAACCAACCCAACAGCGGCAAGCTCATCGGCAACCAGACACCCGATGCGCGCGACACCAACCACGCCATCTACAGCCTCGTCTACGGCCTGCACTTCGGCACATACGGCGACATCGCGCTGCGTCTCGCGTATCTCGTGATGGGGCTGGCGGGGGCCTTTGTCTTCTACTCGGGCAACCTGCTGTGGATCGAATCGCGCCGCAAGCAGCGCAAGGCAGAGCAACCGCGCCTGCATCAACTGCTGGCCCGCGCCACGGTGGGCGTGTGCATCGGATGCTGCGTCGGCGTAATGGCGACATTCCCGGTGGCGCTGCTGTGGCCGGAGCGTTCGGCGGGCGTGACGTACTACACCGTGTTCTTCGCGGCGATTGCGTGGGCGATGCTGCGACCGCCTGCACGCGGCGCCGTCGAACTGCTGAGCGCCGCCGCCATCGCCGCTGTGCTTGCGCCCGTCACCAACGCCGCCGTGACCGGCGACCACCTGCTGCGCACGATGGCGCGTGGCGATTGGATGGTGGCCGGTTTCGACCTGGGTGCACTGGCGCTTGCGTGCGGCTTTGTCGGCCTTGCGCGTGCGACGCTGCGCCGGGCGCGCCACGGTGCGCCTGATTCTGTCTGGGCCACACCGGTGCGTGAAGCGCGCGTCGGCAATGACCTGCGTCCGAGCGGCGCCAGAGAGCCATAGCTCCACACGCTCCGCACCAAGAAACCACAACACCCGCACAGAACTCCGCGCATGCCGCACGTCGGCTCGCGCGGGACTGCGCACGCCTGTCCACAACATTGATCCAGGGGAGCTTGATCATGCGAGCCGTTGCATTACCACCCGCTTCACGTCGTTCCATCAACCGCCTTCGCCCAACGCCGCTGGCGCGGCGGCTCGCGCTGGCATTCGTCGCCATGGGTGCAGGCGCATCGGCGTACGCGCAGCAGACCACCACGCAGGTCGACCTGCCCGCCACGCAAGTCACTGCCGGCAAACCTGCTGCCTATGGCGCAAAGCAGGCCAGCACCGGCGCACTGGGCGACAAGGCTGTGCTCGACACGCCGTTCACCATCAACGTTGCCACGCAGGAGCTGATCCAGAACCGTCAGGCACAGACCATCGGCGAGGTGTTCAAAGGCGATCCGGCGGTCACCGCCAACAACGACGGCTACATCGGCGAGGCGTCGAACATCACCATCCGCGGCCTGCAGCTCGACTTACTGGAGGGCTACAAGGTCGACGGCCTGGCCGTGCCCAACTGGGGCAGCGATATGCCGCTCGAACACTTCGAGCGTGTGGAACTGCTCAAGGGCCTGTCGGGCTTCATGTATGGCTTCGGCACGCCCGGCGGCATCGCCAACTTCGTGACCAAGCGCCCGACCAACACCTTTGGCGGCAGCGCCACGTTCGGCTTTACCAGCGGCGGCACGCTCAAGGAATCGGTCGATGTGGGCGGGCGCTTCGGCCCGACCAAGGCCCTGGGCGCGCGCCTGGGTGTGGTGCACGAGGAAGGCGACACCTTCGTCGACGGCGGCCATATCAAGCGCGACTCCGCATCGTTGGCGCTGGATGCGCGCATCACGCCAGATCTGCAGTGGTCGTTCGACGGCCTGTGCATGCAACGCAACGTGCAGGGTGCGTACTACGGCATCATCCCCGGCCAGGATTTTGGTGTGCCGGTGACGGAGTTCGTGCGCACGCCGCGCGCCATTGACGGCAGCCAGCGTGTGTCATCACCAGGCTCGTATTACGAGACCGAGATCAAATCCGTCGGCACCGAACTGAACTGGGCCGCCACGCCCGACTGGAACGTGCGCGCCGCCTATCGCTACACGCAGCAAAACCGCGGCAACGCCGACAGCGCGATCCAGCTGACGGACAACGCAGGCAACTTCAGCGAGCTGCAGTACAGCTCGTACCAGCGCTACCAGTACAGCCAGGCGCAGGTGATGGCCAACGGCAAGGTGCGCACGGGTTCGATCGAGCATGAACTCGTCTTCGGCACCTCGTGGCAGAGTCTCACGCAAGCCACGGGCGGCTTTGCTTCCACGCTGCTCGGCACGGGCAACTTGTACGACACGTCGGCGTTCGTGTCGTCCGGGGCGACACCAATGCGGGTGCCTGCGTCCGACGGTCTGGCTCGCACATCCAGGATCGATCAGACCGCCATCTTCGCCAGCGATACGGCCAAGTTCAACGAGCACTGGTCGGTGCTTGGCGGGTTGCGCTATACGCGTTTCAACCAGACCGGCTACCACGCCGACGGCAGCACCTCCGCCAAATACACTCGCGAGCCGATCACGCCCACGCTGGCGGTGATGTTCAAACCCGTGCAGCCGGTGACGCTGTACACGAGCTACGTGGAATCGCTGGAGGCCGGCGCCACCGCACCCATCACGGCACTCAACGCGGGCACGGTATTCGGGCCGCTCAAGAGCAAGCAGATTGAGGTGGGCGCCAAGGCTGAGCTCCACGACTGGACATTCGGCGCGGCGCTGTTCCAGGTGCAGCGCGGGCTGGCGTATTTGCGGCCGGATAACGTCTATACGCAAGGCGGCATGACGCGCTATCGCGGGCTGGAGTTGAGTGCACGCGGCAAGCTCGCGCGTGACTGGACGCTGCTGGGCGGGGTGCTGTTCATGAACTCAGAGAACACGGAGTCCGATGCGTCCGTGCTGGGCAAGCGCGCCTACGGGTCGCCGCGCTTCAAGGCGACGGCCTATGTGGAATATGCGGTGCCGCCGGTGCCGGGGCTCGTGTTGTCGGCGGGCGGCCAATACGTTGGCAACTCGGCGCTGGAAGCAAACAACAGCAACATCGTGCCGGGATATCACACGTTTGATGTGGGGGCACGGTATTCGACCAAGATGGGCGGCAAGCCGGTGACGCTGCGGTTCAACGTCGACAACCTGACGAATGAGAAGTACTGGTTGCCGAGCTGGGGGTTCATTCTGGTGCAGGGGGCGCCTCGGACGTTTAGGGCTAGTGCTACGGTTTATTTTTGATTTTTCTGTTTTTGCTTTTGTTTGGTGTTGTTGGTACGCCCCTTGTTTCATCCCCTGCCGGGGCTGACTCACTTTCTTTGGTCTTGCCCAAAGAAAGTAAGCAAAGAAATGCGCGCCCGAGATGGCGACCCATTCCTTGAATTTCTGTAACCGTGCGGGGAAGGAGGCAAACTCGCTGCGCTCAGACAAGCCTCCTTCCTTTTTCCGCCCGCTTACAGAAATTCAAGGCGCCATCTAGGGCAGGGGAAGTCAAAGGCCAAACCATCTAAGCGCAGGCCCAAACGACAAGGCCAACCTCACGACGGGTTAGCCTTTTTCTTTTGACGTTAGGCCCTTGATGGCGCCTTGGATTTTTGTTGCGGGAAGGATAAAGAGGGGAGGCCTGTCTGAGCGCAGCGAGTTTGCCTCCCCTCCCTTCCCGCGACACAAATTCAAGGAGGGGGTCGCCATCTCGGGCGCGCCTTTCTTTTGCCTACTTTTCTTTGGCAAGACAAAGAAAAGTGAGTCGGTCCCGGCAGGGAACGAAACAGAGGTGGACCACCAACACACAAAAAAACAAGTTGCATATCTAACCATCATCCCCTACCATCCACCTCACCATGTTCGACCACTGCCTCTACTTCAACACCACCGCCCTGGCCCGCAAGCTCGACCGAGTCTGGGCAGACGCCTTTGCGCCGTTCGATCTCACGCCGCCGCAAGGCTTCATGCTCCGTGCGATCGTCGATCGCCCGGGCATGCTGCAAAGCGAGTTGTCGGAAGCGATGTCGGTCACGCGCCCCACGGCAACGCGCGCGCTAGATGGACTGGAGGCCAAGGGCTTGATCGAACGCCGCAAAACGGAAGCCGACGGCCGCGAGACCGCCATCTTCCCGACGCGGGAAGCGGTCAAGATCGGCGCCGCGTTGAACGAGGCAAGCGGCGCCGTGACCGCAAGGTTGAAGCGCGTGCTGGGCAGTACCGAATTCACCGATACGGTGACGAAGATCCGCGGTGTGCGCTCCACCCTGACATAAGCGTCCATTTTTTTTGACCAAGTAGTTGCATTGCTAACTAACAGGAGAAACCATCATGCCTATTCTCAACGTCAAAGTCAGCGCCAAACGTTCTGCAGAAATGACGCAGAAGATCGCCAGCACCTTGCTGGACCTTACCTCCCGCATCCTGGGCAAGGACCCGAAGGTCACGGCCATTGCCATCGACTATGTCGACCCGGAAGACTGGATCGTCGGCGGGCAGACGCTGGCCGCGCAAGGTAAGAACAGCGTCTATTTCGACATCAAGGTAACGGACGAAACGAATACCAAGGCGGAGAAGGCGCAGTACATCGCCGAGGCGTTCGCGGCGTTTGCTGAGCTACTCGGCAATCTGCACGAAGAGAGCTATATCTATGTGCAGGACGTTCGCGCCGCAGCTTACGGCTACGGCGGCAAGACGCAGGAATACCGCTATCAGCACGCGTAAATATGCCGGCCGCGTCGCTCCAGACCCAACAACGATCAGGTGAAATCATGAACCGCATGAGCGCATTCTTCGCGGCCAGTTGGCTGGCCGCCGCGTTGCTGTACTTTGGCCAACATTCGTTGCCGCTGACCGCGCTGTCGGGTGTGGTACTGCTGGCCGGCTTCGATCTGCTGCGTCCGTGAAACTTCAGTGGGTGCGGTGCTGCGCCCGGTATTGCAAGGGGCTGCAGCCGTGGCCAGCGGAGAACGCGCGGCTCAGTGCGCTGACGCTGCCGTAGCCGCATTCATCGGCAATGTGATCGAGCGGCTGGCGGCCGGTGCGCAGCAAAAACGCCGCGAGCTCCCCACGGAGCGCCGCCACGTAACGCCTCAGGTTGCTGCCGGTGGCGGCGGCAAAACGGCGCGTCAAGGTCCGCTCGCTCATCGCTGCCTGGGCGGCCAGTTCTGCAAGTGCTGGGGGCGCTGCCAGTTCCCGCTCCACGATGTCCTGGATGGCCAGGATGGCCGCATCGCCGTGGCGCTTGAACTGCGCGGTCCACACGGCCATGTGTTCGTATGACGGCAGCGATTGCGTGAGCGCCGTGCGCAGCATCCGCCGCGATGCACCCGCCCCGCAGCAGTGATCGATGACGTACGCGCAAGCGTCCACGGCGGGGTTGATACCGCTGACGGTGATGATCCGTCCATCCACCGCAAGTGGCTGATCCGGCGTGTAACGCACGCCGGGAAAATGCCGGGCAAACCAGGCGCGCTCGCTCGCCAGCCCCGTCGCCCGGCAGCCATCAAGCAGCCCCGCCTTGGCGAACAGCGGCGCCGCGTTCATGCCAACGACCAGGGCGCCAGCCTCATAGCGCCTGCGCAGCCAATCGGCGATACGCGCCTCTTCCGCATCCAATGCCGCCTCCGGGGCGAACTGCGCGGGCACGATCACGACGTCGTAGGCCGCCTCGATCAACGCGGCGGTGGCGGGCACGGGCATATCACCAAAGCTCGATACGGCGCCACCGTCGGTGGACAGCAGATCGATGTCGAAAAGCCGGCTGCCCATCACATCCACGCTGCGCGCCTGCATGGTGCCGGCAATGAGCAGCATCTCTTGAGTGAGAAACACGTAACCGGCAAACAAGCGAGGCGGCAGCAGGATGGCGATGCGCGCCCGCGCGTGCACACCGTGGCGTTTGGAGGCTGCTTTCGGCTGGCGCTTCATGTCAATAAAGTGGCGATTCCGATCAACCGGAATTGTCGCGGCCTTGTTGAAATACGGCAACCCCTCTGCCACCGATCCTGAGCCGCCATGATTGCCCGCACGCTGTTCGACGCTGAACACGACACCTTCCGAGACTCCGTCCGCCGCTTCATCGAGGCCGAAGTCCTGCCCCACCACGAGCGCTGGGAAGACCAGGGCTACGTCGATCGCGCCATCTGGGAGAAGGCTGCTGCGGCCGGCTACCACTGCGCCAGCATGCCCGAAGCGTATGGCGGCGCAGGTGCCGACATCCGCTACAGCACGGTCCTGATGGAAGAGATCGCGCGGGCAGGCGCCACCGGCCTGGGCTTCGGCCTGCACTCCGAAATCGTCGCGCCGTATCTGCTGCACTACGGCAGCGAGGCGCTGAAACAGTCCTACCTGCCCAAGCTGGCGAGCGCAGAGATGATCGGCGCGATTGCCATGACCGAACCCGGCGCGGGCTCCGACCTGCAAGGCGTGCGCACCACCGCCACGCGCAGCAGCGACGGCAGCCACTACGTGCTCAACGGCTCGAAGATCTTCATCACCAACGGCTGGCACGCAGATGTGGTGATCGTCGTGGCGCGTACCACGCCGGAAGGCGGCGCCAAGGGCACGAGCCTCTTCGTGGTCGACACGAGCATGGAGGGCTTCAGCAAGGGCAAGCGCCTGAAGAAGGTCGGCATGAAAGCGCAGGACACCGCCGAGCTGTTCTTCGACAACGTGCGGGTGCCGGCCGCCAACCTGCTCGGCGAGGAGCATCGCGGTTTTGCCTACCTGATGCAGGAGCTGCCGTGGGAGCGCCTGCAGATCGCCATCGGCGCCATCGCTTCGGCCGAAGGCGCGCTTGAATGGACCCTGCGCTACGTGCGCGAACGCCAGGCCTTCGGCAAATCCATCCTCGATTTCCAGACCGCACGGCACGCACTGGCGGAACTGAAAACCGAAGTCCAGATCGGCCGCGTGTTTGTCGACCAGTGCATCGCGCTCAAGCTGGCCGGCAAGCTCGATGCCGCCACCGCATCGATGGCCAAGTACTGGACCACCGACCTGCAGTTCAAGGTGATGGACCGCTGCGTGCAACTGCACGGCGGCTACGGCTACATGTGGGAATACCCCATCGCCCGCGCGTGGGCCGATTCTCGCGTGCAGCAGATCTACGGCGGTACCAACGAGATCATGAAAGAGCTGATCGCCCGCACCCTTTAACGAGCACGACCTTCAGGACGCAACGCTATGGAAGCCTACATCTACGACGCCGTGCGCACCCCGCGCGGTAAGGGCAAGAAGGACGGCAGCCTGCACGGCGTGACGCCGCTGCGCCTGGCCGCAACCGCACTGCGCGCCATCCGCGATCGCAATCAGCTCGACACATCGCTCGTGGACGACGTGGTGCTCGGCTGTGTGGAACCCGTGGGCGAACAAGGCGCGTGCATCGGCCGCGTGGCAGTGCTGTCCGCCGGCTATGCCGAGACGACGGCCGGGGTGCAGATCAACCGCTTCTGCGCCTCGGGCCTCGAGGCCTGCAACATGGCCGCTGCGCAGGTGATGGCCGGGCAAAGCGACTTCGCCATCGGCGGCGGTGTGGAGAGCATGTCGCGCGTGCCGATGGGCGCCAGCGGTGGCGCATGGCCGGTCGACCCCGCAGCAGCCATCCCGCTGTATTTCGTGCCGCAAGGCGTGTCGGCCGACACCATCGCCACCAAGTGGGGCTACGGCCGCCATGACGTCGACGCCTATGCCGCAGAGAGCCACCGCCGCGCGCATGCAGCCAGCACGGCGGGCTGGTTCACGGGTTCCATCGTGCCGGTGCGCGACCAGAACGGCCTGACCATCCTCGACCGCGACGAGATGATCCGCCCGCAGACCACCGTGGACACACTCGCGCAGCTCAAACCCTCGTTCGCGGAATTGGGTGAGCAATACGGCTTTGACGCGGTGATCCGCCAGCGCTATCCGGAACTGGAACGCATCGAACACGTGCACCACGCGGGCAACAGCTCGGGCATCGTCGATGGCGCCGCGGCCGTGCTGATCGGCAGCCGCGAGGCCGGCAAGCGCGCGGGCCTCAAACCGCGTGCGCGCATCCGCAGCTTTGCGAGCATCGGTTCGGAGCCGTCGATCATGTTGACGGGGCCATCGTATGCAGCAGAGAAGGCACTCAAGCGCGCCGGCATGTCGGCATCCGACATCGACCTGTACGAACTCAACGAAGCCTTCGCCTCGGTCGTGCTGCGCTTCATGGAGGTGCTGGCCGTGCCTCATGACCGCATCAACGTCAACGGCGGCGCCATTGCGATGGGCCATCCGCTCGGTGCAACGGGCGCCATGATTCTCGGCACGCTGCTCGACGAGCTGGAACGGCGTGGCGCAAGCACGGGCCTGGCCACGCTGTGCGTCGGTGCCGGCATGGGCACCGCCACCATCATCGAACGCGTTTAAGGAGCGTGCTGACATGATCGACATCACCATCGACACCGACGGCATCGCCACGCTCACGTGGAACCGGCCGGGCCGCGCGCAGAACTTGCTCAACGGCGACACCTGCGCCGCCTTCTTTGCCGCCATCGACCGCGTATGCGCCGATGCCAGCGTCAAGGGTATTCTCGTCACCTCGGCCAAGGCGGATTTCATTGCCGGCGGCGACCTCGAATGGCTGCAGGCCAGCGACGACGCAGCCACGTTGTTTGATCGCACGTGCGAGCTGCATCGCATGCTGCGCAAGCTGGAAACCTGCGGCAAACCCGTGGCCGCCGCACTGCCGGGCTCCACGCTGGGCGGCGGGTTGGAGATTGCGCTCGCCTGCCACTACCGCGTGGCGGCCGACAACGCCCGCGCGCGCTTTGGCCTGCCGGAAGTCACGCTGGGCCTCTTGCCGGGTGGCGGCGGCACGCAGCGTCTGCCGCGCTTGATTGGTGTGCAGAAAGCGTTGCCGATGCTGCTGGAAGGCAAGCGCATCAAGGCGGCCGACGCGCTCAAGCTCGGCATTGTCGATGCGGTCGTCAATGCGGGCGAGGAAGCCGATGCCGCGCGCACGTGGCTGCTGGGCGAAGGCCAGACCCGCGCGCAGCAGCCGTGGGACATCAAGGGCTACAAGGTGCCCGGGGGCGGCATCGCCAGCCCCGCCGTGCAGCAGCTATTCACGGCGGCCAACGCCATGCTGCGGCAGAAAACCTACGGCAACTATCCGGCCGCGGCCAGCATCCTGTCGTGCGTGTATGAAGGGCTTATCACTGATCTCGATACGGGCCTCAAGACCGAGGCGCGCTACTTCGTGCAGGCGGTGCTGTCTCCGGAGGCCCGCGCGATGATCCGTACCCTTTTCTTCAGCCTGAACGCCGCCAACAAGCTGGCCGCGCGCCCGGCCGATGTGCCGGTGCGGCGCTACGCCAAGATGGGCGTGCTTGGTGCCGGCATGATGGGCGCGGGCATTGCCTACGTCACGGCCAAGGCGGGGCTGCCCGTCGTGCTGCTCGACACCACGCGGGAAGCCGCCGAACGCGGCAAGGACTATTCGCGCAAGCTCGTCGAGAAACAGGTACAGCGCGGCCGCCAGCATGCCGACCAGGCTGAAGCGCTGCTCGCGCGCATTCAGCCCACCACGTCCTACGCCGACCTGGATGGCGCGGGCCTCGTCGTTGAAGCCGTGTTCGAGCAGCGCGACATCAAGGCCGACGTCACGCGCCAGGCCGAGGCCGTGCTGTCGCCCGATGCCATCTTCGCGTCCAACACGTCCACGCTGCCGATCACGGGGCTGGCCGAAGCAAGCCAGCGGCCGGGCAACTTCATCGGGCTGCATTTCTTCTCGCCAGTCGACAAGATGCCGCTGGTGGAGGTGATCGTCGCCCGACAGACCACGCGGGCCACGCTGGCGCAGGCGCTCGATTACGTCAAGGCCATCGGCATGACGCCCATCGTGGTCAATGACAGCCGCGGCTTTTATACGAGCCGCGTGTTTTCGACCTACGTGCTCGAAGGCCTGGCGATGCTCGCCGAAGGCGTGGCGCCTGCGCTGATCGAAAACGCCGGGCTGCTGGCCGGCATGCCGGTGGGGCCGCTTGCGCTGATCGACGAAGTCTCAAGCGAGCTGATCCACAAGGTCAACCAGCAGACCCGCGCCGACCTGGGTGTCGCCTACATCGAGCGCCCGGGTGAAGCCGTGGCCGAGCGCATGGTCGCGCTGGGCCGCATCGGCCGCAAAGCCGGCCAGGGCTTTTACGACTATCCGGAGAGCGGCAAGAAAACGCTGTGGCCCGGGCTGACGACCGAATACCCAAAAGCCGCCGCGCAGCCTGACGTTCAGACGCTGGTCGATCGCCTCATCACCGTGCAGGCTGTAGAAACCGCACGTTGCCTGGATGAACGCGTGGTGACCGATCCGCGCGATGCCGATGTGGGTGCGCTGCTCGGTTGGGGATTCCCTGCATTCCGTGGCGGGCCGGTGTCGCACATCCATCGCGTGGGGGTGGGCGCCTTTGTCCAGCTGAGCGACCGGCTGGCTGCAGAGCACGGCCGCCGTTTCGCGCCGCCCGCCCTGTTGCGTGACATGGCAGACAAAGGCACCGCGTTTTACGAACGCTGACCTCTCCAGCGCCGCGCGAGCCAAGTTCGCGCGGCGCCTCACTCGGCAAGCGTTGCGCCCAAGCACCAACCCGGGTGCCGCCCGGGGTTGCTCACCCATAAGCAAACGATTGCGCATCCATGCGCCGGTCTGACCGTTCGGCTTAAGACACATGTGCTTCGCTCCGATATAGAGTGGAAGGCACATAAAATTGCCGACGTCAGGCACGCTGCGCGCGTGCCCGAGACAACTGGACACGCAAACGCTGGAGTGGGGATGCCCGCAGAGCAATCGAAGGCTTCTTCTGATGGCACGACCGGTAACACGCCCGGGCACGGATGGGGGCAGAGGCTGCTGTCGCCGCTGAATGTTGGTGCGGCGGTGGTCTTGCTGTTCATCTGGACGTTCACATTCCATCAGCTCACCCTGGAGCACGACAGGCTGATCCGCGATGCGCAGGCGCGCACGCAGGTTGAAGCACGGGCATTTGGTGAGTACTCACTCGGCAGCGTGCGGCGCGTGTCGGAGTTCCTGCTCGATCTGCGCGCGAGCTGGCTGTCGGGTCGCGACGTGTTCGAGCATGTCATCCACGAGCGGCAGGAAGCCGTGCGCGATCTGACCTTCCAGGTGGCCGTGATCGACGAGAACGGCATGCTGGTCTACTCCAGCATCGGCCCCACGACAGAACGCCTCGACCTGAGCCAGCGCGAGCACTTTCGCGTGCACAAGGAATCCGGCGGACGTGACGTGCTGTTCATCAGCGACCCGGTGCAGGGCAAGGTCTCGAAAAAGTGGTCAATCCAGTTCACACGCCCCATCCTCAGGGCTGGGCAGTTTGCCGGTGTCGTGGTGGTGTCGGTCAGCCCGGAACAGTTCGCCAGCTTTGCCAATACGCTTGCGATTGGCAAGGACGGGGCTGCCACGATCATCCGCGAGTCAGGGCAGGTCCTGGCACGCGTGCCCAATCCGACCGCGGGTATCGAAAAGCCGCCGCGCGCCCGGCAGTTCAACAAGCCGGGTGCGCTGGGAACAGGCAACTACCGCGTGGTGTCGGGCACCGACGGCGTGGAGCGCATCATCGGCTATCACCATGTGCCGGAGATCGGGCTGTACTTCCTGGTGGGCGAGTCGGTGGCCTCGGTGCTCGCGCCTTACGACGGCTATCGGCGCACTTCGCTGGTGGAGGCAGCCGGCTCCACCCTGCTGCTCGCGCTGCTGTATTTCACGCTGCGCCACCAAGGTGCCGAGCGCAAGCGGCACATCGAAGAGATGCGCCTGGCCTCCATGGTCTATGCATCGAGCAGCGAAGCGATGATGGTGATGACGCTCGACGGCCGCGTGATCGACGTGAACCCGGCGTTTACCGTCACCACGGGCTATTCGGCGCAGGAGTTCAAGGGCCAGTCCAGCGACACCATCCGTTCCGAATGCAACGAGCGGGCCGTGATCGAAGCCATGCGCGAGGGCGTTGCAACCAAGGGGTCGTGGAGCGGCGAATACCTGATCCGCCGCAAGGACGGCAGCGAGTTCCCCGCCCTGCTCACGATCGACACCTTTGCAGACAGCACGCTGGGTGAGCCGCGCCGGGTTGCGCTCATCCACGACATGACGGAGAAGAAGCGCGCCGAAGAGGTCATCTGGCGGCAGGCCAACTTCGATGCGCTCACCGATCTGCCCAACCGGCATATGTTCTACAACCGCCTGCGCCAGGAGATTGCGCGGGCGCGTCAGACGTCCACACAACTAGCGTTGCTGTTCATCGATCTGGACCGTTTCAAGGAAGTGAACGACACGCTCGGCCATGACCAAGGCGACGTTCTGCTCAAGGAGATTGCCCGGCGCATCTCGGCCATCGTGCGCGGCACCGATACGGTCGCGCGGCTGGCGGGCGACGAGTTCACCATCATCCTGCCGGACCTGTCCGATGACGGGGCGGTCACGCCCATCATTCGCAGCCTGCTTGCGCGCATTGCCGCACCGCTGCCGCTTGGCCAGGAAAGCGTGGAAGTGTCGGCCAGCATCGGGGTGGCGCTGTACCCGCGCGACGCCGACACCGCGGAATCGCTGCTCGTGCGCGCCGACCAAGCCATGTTTGCGGCCAAGAGCGCGGGGCGCAATCAATGGGCCGTCTTTACCCCGGCCTTGCAGCGTGCCGAACAGGAACGCCTGCGCGTGACCAGCGACTTGCGCGTGGCGCTCGCGCACGGGCAGCTTGCGGTGCACTACCAGCCCATCGTCGATCTGCTCACGGGCAAGGTCCACAAGGCAGAGGCGCTGATCCGCTGGACCCACCCCGTGCGGGGCGAGATCGATCCGGGAGATTTCATTCCGGTGGCCGAGGACACCGGGCTGATCGTCGAGATCGGCAAATGGGTGCTGAACAAGGCGCTGGACCAGCTCACGCACTGGCAGGCCACGCTCGACACCACGATGCAGGTGTCGGTGAACAAGTCGCCGCTGGAGTTCCGCGCGCACCAGTCGGGCACCGAATCGTGGCCCAAGGTGGTGGAGCGCCGGGGGCTCCCGCCGCACAGTCTGGTCGTTGAAATAACCGAAGGCTCGTTGATGGCCGACAGCGCGGAGGTGATCGAGCACCTGCACGAATTCCGGCGCGCGGGTGTGGACATCGCACTCGACGATTTCGGCACGGGGTATTCGTCGCTCTCGTACCTGAAGCGCTTTGATATCGACTACATCAAGATCGACCAGTCGTTCGTGCGCAGCCTCGCGCACGACCCAAAAGACATCGCACTGTGCAGCGCCATCGTGAGCATGGCGCACGCGCTGCGCATCAAGGTCATTGCCGAAGGGATTGAGACCGAGGAGCAGAAGGCGATCCTGGTGGCGGCAGGCTGTGACTACGGCCAGGGCCACCTCTTCTGCCCGCCGGTGCCGCCCGCCGCGTTTGAAGCCTTTGTGGCCAAAAGCCAGCTTGCCGAAACCTAGGTAACACGGCGCGCGCCGCTTCGATCATTCGGCCCGCATGGCTTGCAGCACCTAGACGCCCCGGGCCGCACGTGAACCCGCGCCGACCACCGTACGGTTCTTGCCTTCGTGCTTGGCCTGATACAGCGCAAGGTCGGCGGCTTCGATCAGCGTGGTGGTCGGCACGTCGTGCACCGGATGCACCAGCGCGCCGCCGATGCTGACCGTTACGTAGTCGCCGGTGGACGAATGCAGGTGCGGCACCCGCAGGGTCTCGATCGCACCGCGGATCTTCTCTGCCAGCAGCTTCAACCCCTCGGCACTATTGCCGGGGAGCACGACAGCAAACTCCTCACCGCCAAAACGCGCTGCCAGATCGCCGGGGCGGCCCAGGCACGCTTCCACCGTGCTGCCGATGCGCTTGAGCACCTCGTCCCCGGCCACATGGCCGTAGGTATCGTTGTAGAGCTTGAAGTTGTCGACATCGATCATCAGGAACGACAACGTCGTCCCCTCGCGTGCGCCGCGCCGCCATTCCGCGCTCAGGTATTCGTCGAGATAGCGGCGGTTGGCCAGTCCCGTCAGGCCATCGGAGTTGGTCAGGCGGCGCAGTTCCAGATTGGCTTCGAGCAACTGCTGCTGCGACTGGCGCAGCGCGCGGTACGCCTCGTCACGCTGCAGCAGGTTGACGTACGAGCGCGAGTGGTAACGGATGCGCGCCAGCAATTCGATGCGGTCGGGCAATTTGACAAGGTAATCGTTGGCGCCCGCTGCAAAGGCAGCGCTCTTGATGACCGGCTCCTCCTTGGTCGACAGTACGATGATCGGCACGTCGCGCAGCACCGGGTTGGCGCGATAGTCGCGCACCAGCGTCAGACCGTCGGTGCCCGGCATCACCAGGTCCTGCAGGATGACCGTGGGGCGCGTCTGGATGGCGGCGATCATCGCCTCGTCGGAGCGCGCGCAGTAGTGGAAATCAATACGATCTTCACTGCTCAGCGCCTGACGGATGGCCTCGGCCACGATGGCCTGATCGTCCACCAGCAGCACCATCACCGGTACATCGGCAGCTGCCGGCGTACGCAACAGCGCGCGTGCGGCCTCCAATGCGGCTTCCGCTGCAGGCATGGGCTTATTCTGGTCAGCTCCATCCGGATGATCCGGAATCTCAGGTTGGTTGGTCATGTGATGCTCCCCGTTTCTGGTTATGTGTGTCATGGCGATGGCTCGTGCGTGCTTCAGGCGCGCACGAGCGCGATGAGTTCGTCGGCGATGCGGTCAAGCGGCAGGATGGCGCGCGCCGCATCCAGCGCAGCCGCAGCCTTGGGCATGCCATACACCGCGCTGGTGGCAGCGTCCTGCGCGATGGTGTGGTAACCCTTGGCGCGCATTGCCTTCAAGCCGATGGCGCCGTCCCGGCCCATGCCCGTAAGCAGCACACCGATGGCGCTGCCCCGCCAGTGCTCGACCACGCTGTGGAAGAACACGTCGACCGACGGCCGATAGGGCGTGCTGGCCGGCTCATGCGTGTAGCCGAAGGTACCGCCGGGCAGCACATGCATGTGGTCATTGGTGGCCGCGAGCAGCACCTCGCCTGCATGCGGGCGATCGCCTTCCACGGCCACGCGCACCTTCAGGGCGGTCTGGCCGTTCAGCCATTCGGCCATCCCGGCTGCGAAGGCCTGGTCAACGTGCTGAACCACGGCAATGCCCGCGGCAAACTCCGCTGGAAGTTTGCCCAGCACGGCGGCCAGCGCGGTGGGCCCACCGGCAGAGGCGCCGATGGCCACCAAAGGCACCGCGCCGTCACGCGCGGGGGTGCCCACAGACGGCCTCGGCGCCACTGGTTTATCCAGGAGGCGGCCGATCTGGTCGATCTTGGTGAGCAACGGGTGGTTGGCCTCGGCATCCGCGCCGCCGCCAAGCGTGGGCGTATCCACGGCGTCCAGCGCGCCGGCGCCCATCGCCTCGTACACGCGCCACGCGTTGGCACCCACGCTGCTGGTCACCACCAGGATCGCGCACGGGTTGCGCGACGCCATGATCCGTCGGGTGGCTTCCACGCCATCAAAGCGGGGCATGATCAGATCCATCAGCACCACGTCGGGCGGCTGCGCGGCACAAAATTCAACGGCCTGCGCCCCATCGGTCGCCACCCACAGCACGCGGTGCTCGGGCCGGCGTGCGATCGTGCGGCGCATGGCTTCAACAGCCAGCGGCATATCGTTGACGATACCGATATTCATGTCCGCGCTTCTCCAATCAGGTCGCGCACTGCGTCGAGCAGCGCTTCATCGTGGAAACTGCCTTTGGCGAGGTAGTAATCCGCGCCGGCATCCAGGCCGCGGCGGCGGTCTTCCTCGCGGTCCTTGTAGGACACCACCATCACGGGCAGCGCCTTGAGCGCGGCGTCGCGCTTGATGAGCGTGACCAGTTCGATGCCATCCATGCGCGGCATGTCGATGTCGGTAACGACAAGGTCGAAGTCTGCGCCGCGCAAGGCGTTCCAACCGTCCATGCCGTCTACGGCCACGGTGACGGCGTAGCCGCGTTTTTCCAACAGTTTGCGTTCCAGCTCACGCACCGTGAGCGAATCGTCCACCACCAGCACATGCTTGCGCTGCTGCACGGTCACGCCCTGCCCGCGCTGGACCTTGTCGAGCTGGCCGCCGCGCACGAGCTTGTCGACTGAACGCAGCAGGTCGTCGACATCGACGATCAGCACCGCATCGCCGTTTTCCATCAGCGCACCGGCGGCAATATCACGCACCTTGCCTAGCCGAGCATCCAGCGGCTGGACCACCAGCATGCGCTCACCCAGGAAGCGCTCGACAGCAATGCCGTATGTCTCAGCGCCCTCGCCAATCACGACCACCGGCACGCTCTCGCGCGCTTCGCCCGGGGGTTGCGTACCGAGCAACTGGTGCGCCGTCACCAATCCTGTCGGGCGGCCCTCGAATCGGAAATGCTGCTGGCCTTCGAGCATGTCGATCTCGGTGCGGGCCAGCTCAAGCGTGCGCCGCACGTAGGCCAGCGGAAACGCATACGCCTCGCCGCCCACGTCCACCAGCAGGCTGCGGATGACGGACAGCGTGAGCGGCAACTGCAGCATGAAGCGCGTGCCGTGCCCCGGCTCGTTGTGGATGCGGACGGTGCCGCGCACCGCCTTGACCATCTCGTGCACGGCATCGAGCCCGACACCACGTCCGGACACATCCGTGACCTGCTCGCGCATCGAGAAACCCGGCAGCAGCAGGAAGTCGAGCAACTCGTGATCCGACAGGCGGCTGGCGGTGTCGGCATCGGACAGACCGCGCCGCACCACTGCTGCGCGCACCGCCTCCAGGTCGATACCGGCACCATCATCGGCCACGGTAATCAGCAGTTTGCCGGCGCTGTGGCGCGCTTCCAGCGTGATGCCGGCTTCCGCTGGCTTGCCTTGTGCCTCGCGGGTTGCGGGCGTTTCCACGCCATGGTCGACGGCATTGCGCAGGAGGTGGCCAAGCGGTGCGTCAAGCATGTCGAGAATGTCTCGATCGACCTGCGTGGCCTCACCGACGATGGTCAAGCGCACCTGCTTGCCCAGTGAGCGCGCCAGGTCGCGCACCACGCGCGGATAGGCATGCGTCGCATCGCCGAACGGCCGCATGCGGCATTGCAATGCCTCGTCGTACAGCTGCTGAGCAAGGTGTGTGCTGCGACGATCGAAGCGGTCGAGATCGTCGATGTGCTCGCCCAGCGTCTGCTGCATGTGGCTGAGCATCTGGCGCACGTCGTTCAGCGCAGCGTGCATGTCGGCGTCGGCATGCCGGTCGAGCCGCTCGACCAGCGTTTCGTAAAGCGTGTCGAGCGCCAGCGCTGCCGCGCGGTGCGTGCGTTTGACGCGCAACATCGATTCGCCAAACGGCTTGAGCCAACGAGACTCCACCAGCGATTCACCCGACAGGCTCAGCAGACGGTCAAGGTTGTCGGCGCGCACGCGCAGCATGCGATGCGGATCGCTTGTGCTGCCGATGGGCGCACGTTGCGGTGCGGGTGCAGCGGGCTCGGGCGGCGGCACCGCAGGCGTGGAGAGCGCCGCCACCTCGGCATTGAGCAGCGCCATCGCGGCCTGCAGCGTGGCGTCTTCGGTGGCGGGCTCCGGTTCGGCAAACGTTGTAGCTGCGCGTGCGACGGCGGCGCCCTCCGGCGCGGAAAACGCAGCCAGAACGGCATCGACCTCCGCTCGCGGCACCTGCCCGCCCGTAGCAGGCAGGCCGACACGCAGCAGCAGATCGGTGCCACGCAGCAGCACGTCGATATGCGCAGCGCTTAGTACCAGCGTGCCGTTCTGCGCTGCCACGAACCACTCTTCCATGCGGTGTGCAACGTCTACACCGTCCTGCAGGCCGACGATGCGCGCCGCGCCCTTGAGCGAATGTGCCGCACGCATGCAGGCTTCGAGCGCGGCGGCATCGGCGGGCGTACGCTCCAGCGTCAGCAGTCCGGTGGACAGCACACGTGTCTGCGTCTGCGCTTCTTCATGGAACAGCGCCAGCAACGATTGGCGGCCCAGATCGTCATCCATGCTCATCGCAGGCTCCGGGCAATCGAGTCGAACACGCGGTCGGTATCAAGCAAGCCAATGGTGGCATCGCGCCACGCCAGTACGCCGCGTGCGTGGGCCGTGGTCGCGTGCGTGAGGGTGGACGGCACCGGCAGCAGCGCGGTGGCCGGAAAGCGCAGCACGCCTTCCACTTCATCCACCGGGAAGACGGCCGGTTCATCGCGGTGCGCAGTCACCAAGAGCCGCGCATAACCATTGCGCCCGGCGTGCTTGCTGCCCGCTTGATCCAGCCCCAGCAGCTCACCCAGCGACACCGCCACCGTCAGTGCCCCGCGAATGTTGACCAGCCCCAGCACCACCCGGTTACGCCGATGCGGCAACGTGTGGATGGCGCGCGGCGTATCGATCTGCCGCAGTGCGGTGGCCGGCAGCGCGAGCCATTCATCGGCGATACGGAATACGAGTACGGCCAACTCCGCGCCCGCCTGCTCCAGCGTACGCAGCGGCGCGGCCGTGCGATGCGCCAGCGCCGCGGCTTCCAGGTCGGCATCGCTCAGCGCGCGATCCAGCAGCGCCGCAGCCCCCTCTTCAAAGATGGGGCAGTTCAGGCAGCGCGCGTACTCAGGCAGGCGCGGGCAGGATTGATCGCCACGCGTGCCGATGCGGTTCCAGCAGTCATCTACGAGCGTGGTAACGCCCGCGTGGTCATGGACGGCGTGCGCCATGTCTTCCTCGTGAGTGCTCCGGGGCTCCGGAGAGTGCAGATGGGGTCTTGTCCTGGCGCGCCAGGGCGCGCTCCGCACGCAGCATGAGCTGGCGTGCGCCCACCGTATCGCCGGCAACGTCGAGCAGCGCGGCCAGGTGGGTCAGCGCCTCGTAATGCGCGGGTTCCAGGTACAGCGCCTTGCGGTAGAAATCCCCTGCATCGGCCTGGCGCCCGCGCGCATCGGCAATCAGGCCGAGCAGGTAGAACGTATCGGCCTCGGGGGCACGCAGGTTGGCGATCTCCAGCGCCACACGTTCGGCTTCATCAAGATTGCCAGCGTCGGCCAGCCGCCGTGCGTCGGCCACGGTGGGCGGCTCGCGCAGCGCGGCCTCAATCTCTGGAATGGCGGGCAGTAACGGGCGTGCGGCGAGGCTCGGCGCCGGGTTCGGTCTGGGTGGCGCAGACACGCGCGCCGCCACGGGACGCACCGGTACGGATGGCAATGCCACGCCGGGCAATCCCACCACCGGAGCTGCATGCTCGGGCGGCAGTGGCAAGCGAAACGGCAACGGCGTCCGCACGCCAGTTTCACCGGCCGCCGTGCGTTGAAACGCAAACGCCAGCGGAATGCGCGCAGAGCTCATCGCATGACGCATCATCAGGCCCGTTTCCGCCGGGCCGACGAAGATCATGCCGTCTTCCGCCAGTTGTGAATCGAGCCGGCGAATCGCCTGATCCTGCGCATCGCGGTGAAAGTAGATCAGCACGTTGCGGCAGAAGATGAAGTCGTAGCGCGTGTCATCGGCCGGTGCGTCCGACAGGTTGGCTTGTGCAAAACGCACCAGCCCGCGCACGGTATCGCTCAACTGCCAGCCGCCGGCGGCTTCAGTGAAATGCCTGTCGCGAAAGGTCAACGGATGGCCTCGGAATGCATTGCGCCCGTACACCCCACGCCGTGCCTGTTCAATGGCGCGCACGCTGATGTCGATCGCGTCGATGGTGAAGCGCGCGGGGTCGATGCCAGCATCGAGCAAGGCCATTGCCGCGGAATACGGCTCTTCCCCCGTCGAGCACGGCGCACTCAGAATGCGCAGTACGCGCATCGGCTCGCGCGCAAGTTTTTCGCCCACCACGCGGGCAAGCGTGACAAAGGCCTCGCGGTCTCGGAAGAACCACGTCTCGGGCACCACCAGCGCTTCGATCAGGGCCTGCCGTTCTTCGGGCACAGTGTTCAGGCGCAGCCAGTACGCGTCCAGCGCCGCTGCGTCCACGGTGTTCGGCATGCCGCGCGTGGCCAGCATTGCGCGCGTGCGGTCCAGCACCGCGCGATCCAGCGTGTTCGCACCGAGCGACGGCGCGTCAATGCCCGTCTCGTGCGAGAGCCAGGCTTCAAAGCGGGGATCAACGGCCACCATGATGCTCAGCCAACGGCTGCCGGAAACAGCAACGCACGCACGTGCGCGTCGAGCATCGCCTCGATATCGACCCGCTGCACCAGGCCGTCGTCCAGGCTTGCCACGGGACCGAGCCAGCGCGCATTGGGCGTGGCGACACCGCTGTCGGCAAAGTGCACTTCGTCGATACGTCGCGTGTGCGTTGCGTGCTCAAGCATCAGGCCCAGCAGCGGCGCCTCGTCGCCACGGATGCCGGATTCATAGCGCACGAGCACCAGCCGCGTGGAGCGCAATGGCCGCGCGGGGCGGCCCAAGGCAAGCTGAGGCACGTCGATCACCGGCACAGGCGCGCCATGCCGTTCGATCACGCCCGCCACCCAATCTGGCGCACCCGGAATCGACTTGGTGGCCGCCAAGGGCAGCACTTCGGCAATCTGCGCCACGTTGAGCGCATAGCGGTCGCCATCGAGCTGGAACAGGAGATAAAGCATGGCGATTCTCGCTACAGCAAAAACACCTCAATGCGGATGCGTTTCGGATCAGGCTTCGATCTTGAAACGCGACACGCCGGTACGAAGCTGGTTGGCCACCAACGTCAGGTCATCAATCGCCTGCGACGATTGGCGCAGCGACTCCGCCGTCTGCTGCGCGGCTTCGGACAACTGCGACAGCGCCTGCGTAATCTGCTCGGCGCCAGTGGCCTGCGTCTGCATGCCTTCGTTCACCATCTGGAAGCGCGGCGCGAGCGTCTGCACTTCGGTAATGATCTGCGAGAGCTGTGTGCCGACCTGCTGCACATCACGCATGCCGCGCCGCACCTCTTCCGAGAACTTGTCCATACCCATCACGCCAGCGGAGACGGCCGACTGGATTTCCTTGACCGTCTGCTCGATGTCGTAGGTGGCAACTGCTGTCTGGTCGGCCAGTCGGCGGATTTCCGTGGCCACCACCGCAAAGCCGCGGCCGTATTCGCCGGCCTTCTCCGCCTCGATGGCCGCGTTCAACGACAGCAGGTTCGTCTGGTCAGCCACCTTGGTGATGGTCGAGACCACCTGGTTGATGTTGGTCGCCTTTTCATTGAGGATCGCCAGCTTGGCGTTGACCGAACCTGCAGCTTCCATCACGCCGCGCATGGTGTCTTCCATGCGCGTGAGGCCGCTCTGGCTGGCGCCGGCCAGCGTGGCGGATTGCTCGGCCACGCTCGATACCTCGTTCATCGTGCGCAGCAGGTCGCGCGAGGTGGCAAAGATCTCGCGCGACGTTGCGCCGATCTCGGTGGTGGTGGCGGCGGTCTCGGCGGCTGTGGCCTGCTGCTCCTTGGACGTGGCGGCAATCTCGGCCACGGACGTCGTCACCTGCAGGGAAGATTTCTGGGCCTGCGACACCAGGCTCGCCAGCTCTTCGGCCATGCGGTTGAAGCCCTCTTCCAGTGTGCCGAATTCATCGTTGCGGCGCAGATCGAGCCGGCCAGACAGGTTACCGGTGCGCATGTCATCGTGCGCATCCACCACACGGGCCATCGGCACCGTAATCGCCTTGAACAGCGCATAGCCCAACACCAGCGCGGCGAGCAACACCACGCCAAGCGCCACGGCCAGCGTCACCTCGGTGCTCTGTACGGAGCTGCGAATCTGCTGCGCCGATTGGTCGGCCGCCGCACGGTTGTCCGTCACGAGCTGCTCGGCAACCTTCACGGCCTCTTCCCAGGCAGGAATGGCACGTTGCGCCACAACCTGTGCAGTTGGCCTGGATTTGGCGGCCTGTTGCACAGCGTCGTTGAACATGGCCAGGTATTTGTCGATGGCGGCGCGATACACGCCAAACCGCTGGCGGTCATCCTCGCGGAAGATGGTGGCCTCGTAGGCGGTCGCGTATTGATCCAGCTCCCGCACGCTTTTGGCCGCACGGTCCAGGTCGCGCCGCACGGCATCTGCATCGGTATCGACAAACAATGCACGTTCGAGCATCGCCTGGCTGTTGCGCGTGGCCGCGCGCAGCGATGTCGACAAATACAAACCCGGTACCGAGTCGCGCTCCAGGCTCATCGCCTCTTCGTCAATCGCGCGAAGCCGCGTGTACGACACCGCCGCCATGATGACCATCAAAACGAACAGCGCACCGAAGCTCAAGACGATGCGGTTGCCGAGTGAGAAGCGGCCGCCGCGAAGCATGCCTGACAGGGTTGCGTTGCTGATGCGGGGCGTCGCAGAGACCATGTTTGAAACCTAGAAGAAACCGACAAGAAAGCCGTGGCGAAAAAGACGTGACAGCGGCACGGAGCGCGCCACACAGGACTGTTTGGAATGGTAAAGGAACGTATCGGTCACCGGAACCGAAACCTTTGTGATTCCGCGTCAATACAAGGGGAAGCCCGTGCCGAGACAAGATTGACGCGCCGCCCCCGTTGAGCACAGGCGCGCACATGGGCGGCGTCTGCGCGGTGGTCTCAACCGCCCCGCAGGGCCTGCGCAAACGCTTGCACCACGTCGGCAGAGGCGTCGGTGATGGCCCAGTAGCCCATGCCGGCAGTGCGCCAGACCATCAACTGGTAGCCGCGCTCGGTGCGCAGCGTGGGCTCGGTGTCGCTGCCGGCCTCGGGGCGTACATACAGGTCGACGGGATGCTTCGCGGAGCGGTAGACCAGCACCGCCACCGGACGCCCGTCGATGTAGTCCAACCGGCCGCCGATCAGCGGGAAACCCCGAGCGGCGAGGTCGACGACCGGCGGCGCATAGTCAATACGGCCGTTGAACCACGGCTTGACCGTGTGGCGATCGGACGACAGTACATCGGTCTCCCGCGCCCCCAGGAGCGCCCGCACATGGCTGGCGGTGATGTCGTGCGCTGTGAGCGCCGCCGCATCGGGCCGGCCAACCAGCACGCCCACACCAAGTGCTACCGCTGCGAGCGCGCCTGCGCCCAGTCCCAAGCCGAGCCCGCGAGATGGCGTGACCAACCAGTTGGCCATGCGCTGCCATGGTGATTCCATGCGGCGCGGCGCGCGCGCGCGAGTCGATTCGGCCTGCACGCCAGCCTCCGCTCGCACGGCCTGCAATACACGCTGGCTCAAACCTGCGGGCGCCTTCGTGTACAACGCCGGCGCGCGCAGCCCCTGGCGCAGTGCACGCACCACGCCATCGTGACGCGCGGCGATGTCGGTGCAAGCGGCGCATGTGGCCAGATGCGCCTCGATGCGCAGGCTGTCGGCCGCACCGAGTTCGCCATCGGCGCGGGCAGCCAGCAGCGCGCGGATGTCGTCACAGTTCATGGCGGAACTCCTTGGTGCTGTTTCCCAGGCCGCCCGATGCGCGGATGGGCGTCACATTGGTGCGCAGCGGCGCGTTGTCTTCCGTGAGCAGGCGGGCGAGTTGCTGCCGAGCACGCGCCAGCCGTGACATCACCGTGCCGATGGGCGCGTCGACCACGGCGGCAATGTCGCGGTACGGCAGGTCCTCCAGTTCGCGCAGCACGAGCACCTCGCGATACGGCACCGGCAACTGCGCCAGCGCGGCATGCACGCGGCGCACGTCGTCGATGCGGGCAAGCAGCGCGGCCGGGTCGACGCCGTAGCTGGTGCTGTCGTCGTTGCTCTGGCAGGCGGCCGCGTCGTCATCCCACGGCTGGGCCGGGGCCTGTTTGCGGCGGGCACATTCCGAGAACCACGTGTTGCGCACGATGGCCAGCAGCCACGGGCGGCCATCGCCGCCGCGAAACCCGCCGAACAGCCGGAATGCGCGCAGGCAGGCTTCCTGGACGATGTCGTCGGCGTCTTGCGCGTCGCCCGAGAGCCAGCGCGCCAGGTTGTAAGCGGCGTCGACATGCGGCAACACCGCCTGAGCAAAGCGCTGGGCGTCGGTGGGCAGATCGAGCGTGGGGTCTGACAGGTCGGGCATAACGGCCTGGAGGCAGTTGACCTCCGTATACCGGGGCGCAATCCAGTTTATTCCCGCCCCGAAGAAATTTTGTGGAAACGCCAATCTTGTGGAATACGCGGGCACCCCGGCCGGTATGACAGACAGGACCGGCGCTTCCGTCATTGCCCTCGCGCTGGACTGCTACCCAACCCAGTCATCTATTGCAGGGGACACCCATGAGCAAGCAACCCGGACGACGCCAGTTCCTGCAACTGGCCGCGGTCGGCGGTCTGGTGTACGCATCGGGCCTGCCCGGCTGGCAGGCGATGGCCGCCACCGCGCGCACCGCCGGCGCCAAGCCAGACGATTTCTACTTCGTGCAGTTATCCGACACGCACTGGGGTTTCAAGGGCGCGCCCAACCCGGATTCGCAAGGCACGCTGCCCAAGGCGATTGCGGCGGTGAATGCGCTGTCGCCCGCGCCGGATTTCGTCATCTTCACGGGCGACCTCAGCCACATCAGCGACGACCCCGCCGAGCGCCGCAAACGCCTGGCCGAGTTTCGCGACATTGCCGCGCAGATCAAGGTGCCGGTGGTGCACTACATGCCGGGCGAGCACGACGCCTCGCTCGACAACGGCGAGGCCTATATCGAACTCTTCGGCCGCACGCACTATTCGTTCGATCACAAGGGCGTGCACTTCATCGCCATCGACAACGTGTCCGACCCATCGGCGCGTGTGGGCGAAGCTCAGCTCGCGTGGCTGGCGGCGGATGTGCGCTCCGTGCCGGAGCACACGCCTATCGTCGTGTTCACGCACCGGCCGCTGTTCGATCTGTACCCGCAATGGGATTGGGCCACGCGCGATGGCCAGCAGGTCATCGACCTGTTGATGCCGCACCCGAACGTGACGGTGTTCTACGGCCACATCCATCAGGAGCATCACCACATGACCGGGCATATCGCGCACCACTCGGCGCGCTCGCTGATGTTCCCGCTACCCGCGCCACCCGCGCCAGGCTCGCAGGCCAAGCGCAACCCGGTCCCGTGGGATGCCGCCGCGCCCTACCGGGGCCTGGGCTGGCGCAGCATCACCGAGCACGGCAAGCAGGACGCCGCCACCTGGGCGCTCGCCGAACAGCCAATCCAGGCGAACACCAAAGCCAACACCATCACCAAGACGCCGGAGACCACCTGACATGCGCCCTCTCATTGCACACAACCCCAAGCGCCGGCTGGCGCTGCGCCAGTTCACCGTGCTCGCCGCGGGTGCGGCGCTCGCCTGTGTTGCGCACGGCGAGGGCCCGACGGTCATCCGCGTGCACGCGCGCAAGTTCACCTTCACGCCCGACAAGATCTCGCTCAAGCGTGGCGTGCCCGTGGTGTTCGAGCTGACCGGGCAGGACATCCTGATGGGTTTTTCGATTCCGGATTTCAACGTACGGGCCGACGTGGTGCCGGGTCAAACCGTGCGGCTGGCGCTTACGCCCGACAAGACAGGCACGTTCGATTTCCTGTGCGACATCTTCTGCGGCTCGGGCCACGAGACGATGAATGGAACGTTGACCGTCACCTGAAGCGCACCGCCCGACGCCCAACGCAAAACGCCCCGACCTGTTCGGGGCGTTTTCATTGACGGGATGCACGCATGACGTGCGTGCAGCGGCATACAGATTCTTTACGACGCGCGGGAATAAACCGTCGGCCTACGGTGTTTACTCCGATAGCACGCCATCGACCCGCACTCAGGAGGACCTACATGTCGTCACGTTCGAAGCGTCGTCTACGCACGTTGCTGTTTGCTGTGTTCACACTCATGTCAGGCATCGGGACGCACGCTGCAGTTGCGCAGGAGGCGCCGCCACAGGCCAATCGCGAGCAGGCCTTCTTCGCCGAAAACGATGTCGCCATGACAAAGATGATGGACGGCATGGCCCCGAAGCCCAGCGGCAACATCGATCAGGATTTCGTCGCGATGATGACGCCACATCATCAGGGCGCCATCGACATGGCCGTGGCCTACCTGCGCTACGGCCAAAACGAACAACTGCGCCGCATCGCGCAGGAAATCGTCGTCGCGCAACAGCAAGAGATTGCCGCGATGCGCTTGGCGCTTGGCCAGCCGCCGCCCCCGTCGGCACCGGTCCCCACGCAGCTCCGCCCGGCCTCCGCAACGACTGCGCCCGCATCCCATGCGGCGCATCACGCCCACACCGCCACCCCCCAACAGGAAGACCGATGAAGAACCGACTGTTTGTTGCCACGGCGCTTGCCGCAGCGGCCATCACGTGCGCCGCGAGCGCCAGCGCCGGGCAGGCACCCGCATCCCTTGCCTCGCCTGACATTCCCATCAGCCACAGGGATCGCGTCTACGCGGCCGAGCAATTCTCGAACACGGTGTCCGTCACGGACCCCGCCAGCAACACGCTCCTGGGTGTGATCAAGCTGGGCGATCCTGCGCCCGGCAACTTCAGCCCGCTCTATCGCGGACAGGTGCTGGTGCACGGCATGGGCTTCTCGCCAGATCACCGGACATTGGCGGTGGTCTCCATCGGCTCCAACTCGGTCACGTTCATCGATACGCAGACCAACGCCGTCAAACACACCACGTATGTGGGCCGCTCGCCTCACGAAGCGTTCTACACGCCGGATGGCAGCGAGGTCTGGGTGACCGTGCGCGGCGAAAACTACATCGCCGTGCTCGATGCCAATACCTATGCAGAGAAGACGCGCGTTACCGTACCGGCGGGCCCCGGCATGCAGATCTTCTCGCCGGACGGCAAGTACGGCTACGTGTGCTCGTCGTTCAATCCGGAAACGGTCGTGATCTCGACGGCCGATCACAAGATCGTGGGACACATCAAACAGGAATCGCCGTTCTGTCCCAACATTGCGGCCACGCCGGATGGCAAGCAGGTGTGGTTCACATTGAAGGACATCGGCAAGGTGCAGGTATTCAACGCCCGCCCGCCGTTCAATGCGATCACGTCGTTCGAGACCGGGCCCATCACCAACCACGTCAACTTCGCGCATAACGCCAAGGGCACGTTTGCCTATGTGACGATCGGCGGCACGAACCAGGTCAAGGTATTCAGGACCGACAATTTCGAACAGGTCGCGACGATTCCCGTCGGCAAACTTCCGCACGGTCTATGGCCGTCCGGTGACGGCACACGCATCTATGTCGGCCTGGAGAATGACGACGCACTGGCCGTCATCGACACACTGACGAACAAGGTCGTATCGACTGTTCCGATTGGGCAGGCACCGCAGGCGCTGACGTACGTGCCGAACGCTGTGCCGGAAGGCAACGGCACGGAGAACCTGCAGCCGCTTGGCACAGCGGGGCAGGTCAGCCCTCTCGCACTCGTACCGGCCGCCGCAGACAAGTCCGACGCATCGGCCGCCCCCACCAGCGTGGCGCTGTTCGATCAGGGGCTCATCCAGGTGTTTCAGGCATCGGTGACCGGATTGCAGCCGAAGCAGCCCTATGCGATTGCCTTGTCACAGCATGCGGATGGCAGCGGCCCGCTTGAGACTCTGGCGAGCTTCATGACCAACCCGGCCGGTGGCGCCATCGTCAACTCGATCGGGCGGATTCGGCAGGTGGTCATGCCTGGCAACGCGGACGCCGGCAACACGCGCCGGTATCTTGTGATTGCACCGGTGGTGTCCGGCAAGCTTGGGACTGCGGTGCAGATTCAGGCGCGCTAGGCAGCTCGGGCCACGAGACGATGAATGGAACATTGACCGTCACCTGAAGCGCAGCGGCCAGCGCCCGACGCCCAACGCAAAACGCCCCGAACAAGTCGGGGCGTTTTCATCTGCGAGCGCTGCCTCAGGCCAGCGCGTCGCGCTCGGCCAAGGTCAGCAGCAGCTCGTCGAGTCGCTCCAGGGTGGAGGTCATGCCCTCCTTCATACCCATGTCGATGACCTTCTGCACATCCTCCGGCGAGTTGTACAGCACCACAGTCGTGACGAGGGTGCGTTCGTTCGCATCGGTAAAGGTGACATCCCAGCGGGCGCGGGGCATATCAGGATTCACGGCGCCGGTTTCATCCGAGAAAGCATCGAGGGCCGCATAGCTGTCGATCGGGTTGATCTTCTGGTAGTCCAGGCGGCTCCAGAAAGACTGTCCATCAGGGGTGATCATGGCATAGTGCCAGTAGCCGCCCTCCTTGAATTCCATATGCTTGGTCTTGGTGGTCAGCGGCTTGGGCGCAAACCACTGATCGAGCAGTTCGCGCTTCGTATGGCAATCCCACACAAGCTGGCGCTTCGCCGCGAACTCTCGCCTCACGGTGAGGCTGCTCTTTTGCATGTCGACCACGAAATCAAACCGAAGATCAGCCTTCATTGCTTTCTCCTTGGAGTTTCTCTAAGAGGTTGTCCAGATTGCTGTACCTGCTCGCCCAGATCGCGTGCTGCTTCTCAAACCAGCGCTCGGCTGCAGCCAGCTTCTTGCGCTCGAGCGTGCACGTCCGGATGCGGCCGCTCTTCTGCGAGCTGACCAGCCCGACGCCTTCCAGCACCCGCATGTGCTTCATGAATGACGGCAGCGCCATGTCGAATGGCTCTGCCAGTTCACTCACCGTCGCGGGCCCTTCGCCGAGCCGCTGAATAACCGCCCTGCGCGTTGGGTCCGAAAGCGCGTGAAATACCGCGTCTAGCGCAATTCCATTGTTATCCATTTGGCTAACTATATACGTGAGAATGCTTTGATGCAACAGGGTTCGAGAGCGCGTTGTGACGTGGGTGGTCGGCCCGTCAGCATGAACACACTCCCATGCTAGGATGACCTTCCCCCCCCCCCCGGCAGCCGCCAGACCGCACATGACGACCATCTACGCGACCCTCGGCGTGCAGCCGGACGCGACCCTGGACGAAATCAAGCGCGCTTACCGCCGTGCCGCAATGAAGTGGCACCCAGACCGCAACCCCGGCCGCGAAGCCGACGCCTATGCGGCGTTCCAGGAAATCCGCGAGGCCTACGCCATCCTCTCCGATGCTGAACAGCGCCGGGTCTACGACGAGGTATTCGCGCAGGAGATGCAGCGCTGGCAAGCCGAGCAAGAGGCACAGGAAGCACAGGAGCGGGAAGCGCAACGCGAGCGCGAACGCCTTGCGCAGGCGCATTACGAAAAGATGGTCGCCATCGCGATGGGCTTTGCCGACGACGGCCACAATCGCGACGTCCTGTTCGGCGTGCTGCTTGGCCGGGACTGCGATGCAGAACTTGCCGCGCGCATTGCCGACAGCGTGTGGGCTTTGCAGGAAGCACGGCGCGACACCGCGGCCACCACAGACACGCCCGCCAGCGAAGCGACGCCCCAACCCGATGAGGCGACTTCGCCCCAGCGGCACGCGAGCGCGTTCGAGTCGTTCTGGCAAGGGTTGTTTGGTCTGCGGCAATAGTTGCAGATGCCAGACGACGCGTAGAGAAAGCAATCGAATGCGCGGCCACCGCTCACTTGCAAATGGTGGCGGCGATCAAGCATGTCGGGCACTCGACGGCCCCGGCCATATCGTTGAGAATCCGGGCGATATTTCGGCTGCTATTGCGTGCCGTTGGCATGTGGAGAATCAATGCGAATCGATGTACAGATCGTCAGGTCGTTGACTGACGGAGAGAGCGGGGGAAACCCCGCGGGGGTTGTGATTGACGCTGATGCGCTCGACGTTGACCAGAAGCGGGAAGTTGCCAGGCAAGTCGGGTTATCAGAAACAGCCTTCGTGTCGAAGTCGGGCATAGCGACGATCAAACTCGAGTTCTTTACGCCAACGCGCCAGATTGCTCACTGCGGACACGCGACGATTGCGACCTTCTCGCTGCTGAGGAAGCTCGGTAGGGTCGCCGATGGAAGTCTGTCAAAAGAGACGATCGATGGCTGCAGGACCGTTCTCGTTGACGGTGACGTTATCTTGATGCAACAGCAGCCTCCCGTGTATCACCCAATCAAGCAGGAATCCGATCTCGCTGCGCGAATTGCAAGATCGATTGGGATGAAGCTGGAGGACATCTATGGCTTGGCAGAACCGACCGTGGTCAACACGGGCAACAGCTTTCTTATCGTTGGGTTGCCCGACGAATACTCCGTCGCTGCAATCCGTCCGGATCAGCGGGCGATCGAAGCGATTAGCGAGGAACTCGACCTGATCGGCTATTACCTCTTTTCGACATCAACGCGGACTGCTGATCGTCAAGCAGGAGCGCGCATGTTCGCACCAAGATTCGGGATTCATGAAGAGTCGGCAACCGGCACAGCAGCAGGCCCTTTGGCTTGCTTTCTATACGAGAAAATGGGCGTCAAGCACCGGGTGATGACAATAGAACAAGGACAACTGATGCTGCCGCCATCTCCGAGTGCGATCAAAGTAATTCTCGATATTCAGGAAGGCACGATCGCTGGATTGATGGCCGGAGGGACCGCGACATTGGAGCAGTCTGTGAGGGTAGATGTCTGACTGACGGAGTCGGTGACGGACTGCCCGACATACGCCAATTCTGATTTATAGTTTCGCCCCTGCTCAGACGAAGCAGCCATCGGTACACTCTGCGCCATCGTTTTCCGTGCCATAGAGAAAGCGATCGAGGCTTGGAACCCTCGGACGTAACGGGCAAGCGCCGAGCATAGGTGCTTGTCCTCAACCGCTATGGCTTGGCTTCGTCTCCCTCATTGGGCGAGCCAGGCTTGTACGGCTTCGGCCGTGCCGATCGTTATGTCTCGGTGTTCCAAACCTGCCTGTGCTCGCCCACCCCTCCCAAGGGTTGGGCGCGGTTCCGTTCATCATATGAAGAGGAATGCCGTGACCCGCTCGATCTCCCACGCCGCCAGCTCACACGCGGTGTTCAACCGCAACGCTGCCGGCAACGCATGCGCAACAAGCGCGGCCTATACGCCGGAACACCTCCAGCAACAACGCTGACTTCATGGGCGACCCAGGCACATGAGGTCTGCTGGCACCGATGTTGCAGCATCGGTGCCGGGGCTTGCCTGGGCTCGCCCACCCTTTGCCCGCTGTGAAGCACGTCACGCATCCACGACTTCGGTCGTAATGCAGACAACGTCGATACTCGCCGCGGATTGAACGTTCGACCGCAAGGAGTCCGTCGACTCGCCATCAACATGTGAATTCTTGTTGGGTTGATAGAAGTCGGAGACCGCGCAAGCTAGCCTTGCCAGTTCTCCCGCGTTGGCTGCCGGTCGGCTCATTGCCAAGCGCGGATTCCATGACTTCTGTTGGAACGCCGCCCATGGGCAACCGTCTTGCTTTGCTGAATACGCGCACAGTGTCCGTCACGGGCCACGGCCTGCCAGAAATTCTGGGCAAACCGGCGCTGCTGTTCTCCAAGCTCTCCGGCACCGAGCGGCTGCGCAATCGGACAACACCGATCCACGCCCATGGTGGCCGGATGCCAAGCAGTGGCCATCGATCGAGCATGTGGTCGATATCGAACAGGTACTGGCTCGTATCGCCTCGCCCGCCAAGCCTTCAATCGCACAAGCCCCGACCCGATCCGAGGCAGAAGCCATCCTCAAGCAACAGAGATCCCAGACGGTGGTGTAACGCGATGATCGCGCCAACGCTCGATTCCCCTGTCAAAAATTCAACATGACTCACGAACAAACGATCGCCACCGCTTCCGCAACAACCAGTACGGGCCCGTTGGCCTGGCGAGCAATCGAGATTGAGCAGCACACGGACGAATGGAAGCTCAGAGCGCTGCTGATGGACGGTTTCATCACCGAAGCCGTCCATGATCAAGCGATCCAATTGCTTCAAGACACGGAGGCCGCCAGCACGAAGCGCATTCTCCTTGACGCCCCACTATTTGCAGGCCCTGGTGGTGCCATGCATTGGCTGGTCAAGCATGGTCTCGTGCCTAACGAGATGTTGGATGAGGTTGCATCCAAGGTCTTGAAGACGTCCGAAAGCGACGAAGACCTCGTGGCCGAGACCCGGCTAATTTCCTATTGTGAGCTGGATCCAGACCGTTTTCTGGAAAAAATCCGACCGATTTCGATCCGGATGAATCGGCGTAAAAGGCTGTGGCGCTTTGGCGGGTGGGCGACAGGGCTTGGCGTTGTGGCGGCGGCAGCAGCCTTCTACCTCGCCCCTCCCACCACGCCAGCCTGTAAATCGAAGGGGGCATCCGCATCCTTATTCAATATATCGATGAGTTCGTACTTGTCATCCATCGATGCAATACAGGCAGGACCTCCTGATTTGTCTAACATTCGAGAAATCGGATACGAAAGAACTTCACGCTCCCGTGGATGCACGGTTGATCTCAAGATCGGTAACTTGAAGACGACCGTTGGTTTTGTCATTCGCCCAGCAGCCGAGGGGGGGTCTGGTTTTGAGGTCGCCATGGTGCCCGCGGAGTTTGTTCAGACCCAATACGGTGGCGAACGAGATAGCGAATCCCTGGGGGCGCCGATCGGAAACGAGAGGCTTCGCAAGGCATTCATGAACGGCCTGGAAGTGCTGCAAAAGAAAGACGTTTCAGCCTCACCCACAAATAATCGGCAGGACCGGTTCGGCGTCAGCCATTCAAAAACATTGAGCCAGCGCGTGATGTCCGTGAGCCCCACGGCCGATTGCACCGAGAAATCGCCCACCCAACTGTCATGCCCTTTGCGCATCGCATACGAGGATCCGCTACTTGCAAAACTCTCGGAAAATGGCGTGCTTGAAATCGATGAGAAATTTACCTTTGAAAAGAAGGGGCAACTCGGTCGATGGCATGTGTCGGAGCAATTTGAGGCTGAGTTTCTGGCTGCATTGAGCAAGGCATTGGCAGCCGCGCCTAAGAGCCTATTCCCCGAAAGTACCAGCGAAGGAAAAATCAAAGACAGAAACTAAGGACAGCGCAAGCATGGACGGAAGCATGATCACAGTCGGTTGCCGCCACTCCCATGGCGGCCATGTCACAACGGGCTCGCCAGACAGCCAGCTCGATGGCAAACCCATCGCGCGGCGCACAGACTGGGTGGACTGCCCGATTCACGGGCCCAACACGATCATCAAGGTGCGCTGCGATATGGAGGTGGACGGCGAGCCCGTTGCCACGCATGGGGACGAGACCGAGTGTGGCGCGATGCTCATCGGGAACGGCTGCGCCATTGTGGATTGACACCACAGCGCCATAGGTTCGCGCTGCCACCATCCATCGCTCGCTCGTCCCCACCGCTGGTCGGCGCGAAACGCGCGCAGCAGTACCAAGCCAGACCAGTGGGCGACTTCAGCGGCCACACGGTACGCCACATTGATCACCGTGCCCCCAACAACCGACACTCCGCCGACAACGCCAGCAGGTTCGGATCGCGCTCCCGATTGCGCTGCATCACCAGCACAATGTGCTGACTGATCGCATAGCGCGCCGCCAACGGAATCAGTTGCACCTTAGGGCTGAAATCCGCCACTCGACGGGGCAGCAGCGCGTAGCCGATGCCGCCGCTCACGAGGTTCATGAGCGAAAAGATATCGCCCACGCGCAGGGCAATCTGCGGCGCGAAGCCGGCCTTGTCAAAGGCAGCCATGAAGTCGTGGTACGTCGCAAAATCGTCGCCGAGCGCAACGAACTTCTCGCCGCGTACAGCTTGCAAGTCGATCTCCGCTGACGACGCATACGGCGAGCCGAGCGGCGCGGCAAACAGAATCTCGTCGTCGAACATCGGCACGGTCAGCAGATCGGAATTGCGCAACGGCTCGCCCAGCGCGATGACGATGGCGTCGAGCTGGCCGTCTTCCAGCTTGGCGAGCAGGCTGCGGTTCGAGCCCAGCGTGAGTTCGATGTCGAGTGCGGAGCGGCGCGTCTTGAGCCCCGCAAAGATGCGCGGCAACGTGCCGACCGTCATCGAATAGAGGCCGCCGATCTTCAGCGTGGTTGACGAGAACCCCGCCGCTTCGCGCGTACGGCGCACGCCGGCTTCGCACTCGGCCAGGATGCGTTCCACGTGTTCGGCAAACACGTAGGCGGTCGAGAGCGGAATCAGCTTGCGGCCATCGCGCTTGAACAGCGGGCAGCGCAGGCCTTCTTCCAGCGAATGCAGCGCGCGATGCACGCTCACCGTGCTCTGCCCGAGCGCTTCCGACACGCGCGCCATGTTGCCCAGCGTCATGAACGACTGGAACACCTCGAGCTTCTTCAGGGTGATGTCTTCATCGATTGCCATGGCAGGGTCTCCTCCGGGCGCGTTCTGTCTGCGCGCTGCTATCAGAATCGGCCATTGTTTCATTAACTTCAAGTTAATGAAACCGCGCCTAGGTTGATTGAAGTGCACCTTTTTACAGCCTACGGTACAGGGCATCAAATCCATCAAGGCTGGAGACGCCACCCAATGCAACCGATGCCCAACCAATCGGCAAACGGGATCAACGCACCCATCCCGCCGCAATGGCGCCGGCGGCGCGACGAGAAGGAACGCCGCCTGACTGCAGCGCGCCGCATTGCCAACGGCAAGGTCATTCCCACTGGCGACATCGTCGCCGCGCTCGAAGCGCTGCTCGCCCCGCGCGACCGCGTCGTGCTGGAAGGCAACAACCAGAAGCAGGCGGATTTCCTCTCTCGCTCGCTGGCCAAGGTGAACCCCGAGCGCCTGCACGATCTGCACATGATCATGCCCAGCGTGAGCCGCGCCGAGCATCTCGACATTTTTGAAGCCGGCATCGCGCACAAGCTCGACTTCTCGTTTGCCGGGCCGCAAAGCCTGCGCATCAGCCAGTTGCTGGCCGACGGGCTGCTGGAAGTCGGCGCCATCCACACCTACATCGAGCTGTATGCACGGCTGGTGGTGGACCTGATCCCGAACGTGTCGCTGGTGGCCGGTTTCAAGGCCGACCGCGACGGCAACATCTACACCGGCCCGAGCACCGAAGACACGCCCGCGCTGGTCGAGCCCACTGCGTTTTCCGACGGCATCGTCATCGTGCAGGTCAACGAGATCGTCGATGACCCGGCCGACCTGCCGCGCGTCGACATTCCCGGCTCGTGGGTCGACTTCATCGTGCAGGCCGACAAGCCGTTCTACATCGAGCCGCTGTTCACGCGCGACCCGCGCCTCATCAAGCCCGTGCACGTGCTGATGGCGATGATGGCGATTCGCGGCATCTACCAGCGGCACAACGTGCAGTCGCTCAACCACGGCATCGGCTTCAACACCGCTGCCATCGAGCTGATCCTGCCAACGTACGGCGAACGCCTGGGCCTCAAGGGCAAGATCTGCCGCAACTGGACGCTGAACCCGCATCCGACGTTGATTCCCGCCATTGAATCCGGCTGGGTGGAAAGCGTGCACTGCTTCGGCACCGAGCTGGGCATGGAGCGCTACGTAGCCGCACGCCCCGATGTGTTCTTCACCGGCCGCGACGGCTCGCTGCGCTCGAACCGCATGCTGTGCCAGCTCGCCGGCCAATATGCGGTGGACCTCTTCATTGGCGCGACGCTGCAGGTGGATGGCGACGGGCATTCGTCCACCGTCACGCGCGGTCGGCTGGCCGGTTTTGGCGGCGCGCCCAACATGGGCCACGACCCGCGCGGCCGCCGCCACGCCACGCCTGCGTGGCTCGACATGACCGAACCCGTGACGATGCTCGAGCGCGGCAGGAAGCTCGTCGTGCAGATGGTCGAGACGTTCCAGGAAGGCGGCAAGCCGACCTTCGTCGACACGCTGGATGCAGTGGCCGTCGCCAAGCAAAGCGGCATGCCGCTGGCGCCCATCATGATCTACGGCGACGACGTCACGCACCTGCTGACCGAAGACGGCATCGCGTATCTCTACAAGGCCCGCTCGCTGGAAGAGCGGCGCGCGATGATTGCAGCGGTAGCGGGCGTCACATCCATCGGCCTGCGGCACGACCCATCCAAGACCGAACAGATGCGCCGCGACGGCCTGATCGCCCTGCCCGAAGACCTCGACGTGCGCCGCAGCGATGCCAGCCGCGAGCTGCTCGCCGCCAAGAGCATCGCCGACTTGGTCGAATGGTCCGGCGGCCTGTACGACCCGCCTGCACGCTTCCGGAGCTGGTAATGGAGAAGACATTGCAACGGCCCCTGCCGGCCAGCCCGAAAGCACGCGCGAAGCGATTGGCCGCGCTAGTCGAGTCTGCCCTCATCGACGAGGTAACGCTGTCGCCCAAACCCGGTCTGGTGGATGTGCGTGGCAACGGCGCACATCACGATCTGGACTGGACGCTGATGGCGCATTCCGCCCAGACCCTGCGCCCGGCGTTTGAAGCCATGGCATTGGCTGGCGCGCAGATCGAAATGCAGGCCGGTGCACAACTCGCGCTGCGCGAGCGCATCGGCCGCCTCGGCCGCGAAGGCGAAGCGGCCATGCTTGATGCCACCGGCGGCATCAACACACACCGTGGTGCCATCTGGGCGCTCGGCCTGCTGGTCACGGCTGCAAGCCAAGCTCCGCATGCATTGGGTGCGGCCGCTGTTGCAAGCCGCGCGGCACGCCTGGCCAACATCCCGGATCGCTTTGCGCCTGTCTCCACTGGCCACAAGGGCGAGCGCGCCTGCAATGACTACGGCGTGGGCGGTGCGAAGGGCCAGGCCTGTGCCGGCTTTCCGCACGTGATCAAGGTCGCCCTGCCGGCGTTGCACCATGCACGCGCTGCAGGCATTCGCGAAGACCATGCGCGCGTGGATGCATTGCTTGCCGTCATAGCTGCGCTGGACGACACCTGCGTGCTCGCACGCGGCGGCGCCAAGGCACTGCACATCGTGCAGACCGGCGCAGCCACCGTACGCGCAGAAGGCGGCTTGGCCACAGAGCAAGGCCGCCGCGCTTTCCGTACGCTTGAACAAGACATGCTGGCGCTGCACGTGTCGCCCGGCGGCGCGGCCGACCTGCTGGCTGCAGCACTCTTCCTCGACCGCCTGCCCGCAAGCGCGCGCGCAGCGTCCGACACCGAATCCGCTCATCAGGAAACCGAACATGGAGCAGCTTGATTTTCAGTTCACCGGCGGCGCACCCGCCGCGCGCCGTGCGTATGCAGGGGTGGTCGGCTCGGGCGACCTCGAGGTGTTGCTGACGCCGGGCAACGCCGGCCAGATCGATGTGGCCATCACCACGTCAGTCAATGGCATGAGCGCGACGTGGCAGGCGCAACTTGCGCGTGTGTTCGGCTCGCACGCGTGGCCGGCGGCCAAGATCATCATCAACGACTTCGGCGCGACACCGGCCGTGGTGCGGTTGCGGCTTGAGCAGGCGCTTGAATCGCTTAACACGCTCGGGTCATAAGGAGAAGCCATGTCACGCAACCCGATTGAACGCGACAGCTTTATCGAACGCGACGCGCGCCGACGTGCGATTGCCCTGCTCGACCCCGGCACCTTCCGCGAGCTGCTCGACCCATTCGAGCAATTGACCTCGCCGTGGCTGCCGCGCCAGGGCATCGTCACGCAGGCAGATGATGGCGTGGTGGTGGCCCGCGGGACGCTGGGCGGGCAACCTGCGGTGGTGCTCGCCATTGAAGGCGCCTTCCAGGGCGGCAGCATGGGCGAGGTGTCCGGCGCCAAGATTGCCGGCGCGCTGGAGCTGGCGGCAGAAGACAACCGCAACGGCATTCCCACACGCGCCGTCATCGTCTTCGAAACCGGCGGCGTGCGACTGCAGGAAGCCAACCTGGGCCTTGCCGCCATTGCCGAGATCCACGCAGGCATCCGTGCGCTGCGCGAATACGGGCCGGTGATCGGCATCACCGCGGGCGTGGTCGGCTGCTTTGGCGGCATGAGCATCGCGGCGGGCCTGTGCAGCTACCTGCTGATGACGCGTGAGGCACGCCTCGGCCTGAACGGCCCGCAGGTCATCGAGCAGGAGGCCGGCATTGAAGAATACGACTCGCGCGATCGCCCCTTCATCTGGAGCCTGACCGGCGGAGAGCAGCGCGCCGCCACCGGCCTGGCCGATGTCTGCATCGAAGACGATTCCGTCGCCATCCGCGCACAGGTGATCGAGTGGCTGCGCGCCGGCGCGCCCAAGCACCAGCGCAGCGAGCAGATCGACCACTACCTCGCACAACTTGCCGCCGTCGACACATCACGCCAAGCCACGGCAGAAGATGTGCGCATGCACTACGCAAAGGACGTCGCATGAGCCAGAACGAACTTTCCACGCGCGGCGCAACCTGGATGCGTGCGCTTGCCGACGGCACACCGGTGCCGGGTTACGGCAGCACGCTGCAAGTCGTCGATGCGGCGCTCGCAGGTCAGCCCGCGCGCTACATCGCCGTCGTGCCCGATGCCGAGAACCGCTTTCCTCGCGCACGCAACGGCGAAGTGGGCCTCATCGAAGGCTGGCAGCTTGCGCGTGCCGTGCGCGATGTGATGACAGCAGATGCCGCGCAGGAAAAGAAGCGCGCCATCGTCGCCGTCATCGATGTGGCAAGCCAAGCCTACGGGCGCCGCGAGGAGGCCTACGGCATCCACCTCGCCCTGGCTGCAGCAGCGGATGCCTACGCTGCCGCCCGCCTGGCCGGTCACCCCGTCATCGGCCTCATCGTCGGTCGCGCCATGTCGGGAGCATTGCTCGCGCACGGCTATCAGGCCAATCGCCTGCTCGCCCTGGACGATGCCGACGTGATGGTGCACGCGATGGGCAAGGCCGCAGCGGCGCGCGTGACGCTGCGCTCGGTCGCCGACCTGGAACGCCTCGCGCAAGAGATTCCGCCGATGGCGTACGACATCGCCAGCTTCGCGTCGCTCGGCTTGCTGTGGAAACTGCTGAAGGTCAAATCCGCCGACGCACCCGACGCCGGAGACGTCGACACCGTGCAGACCGCACTCGCCGCAGCACTGGCCAACATCGCGGCTGATCCATCGCGCGGCTTGGAAAGCCGCCTGGGCGCACCCCTGCGCAGCGCATCGTCAGAAGTCCGCAAACGCCTACGCGAGCAATGGAACGCGCAGCCGGAAAGCGCATAACGAATAGGAAGCACATCACGGCGCGAACCTAAAGCACCAGATGGTGTGGCCGTGCCCTGCCCGATGCGGCGCCTTGAATTTCTGTAAGCGGGCGGAAAAAAGAAGGGGAACTGTTTGAGCGAAGCGAGTTTTCCCCTTCTCCGCCCGGTTATGGAAATTCAAGGAGGGGTTCGCCGCATCGGGCGCGCCTTTCTTTGCTTACTTTCTTTGGCAAGACAAAGAAAGTAAGTCAGCCCCGGCAGGGGATGAAACAAGGGATGCACCACCAACGCAATCAACGCAGGCAACGCAAAAAACCAGTCCTCACCCCTCGATCACCAAAACACCACACAACAGGCGACCCATCGCCGTTCCTTCAGGAGACAAAGACGTGATCATTTACGGTACAACCCTGCTGGCGCTATGTCATCTCGCCGGCCTCTTCCTGGGCGATCTGCTCGGCCAGGCCATCGGCGTGAAGGCCAATGTCGGCGGCGTGGGCATTGCCATGCTGCTGCTCATCTTCGCGCGGCTCTACCTGCACAGGCACGGGCTCATGCCCGCCGCCACCGAGGCGGGCGTCTCGTTCTGGGGCGCGATGTACATCCCGGTGGTAGTGGCCATGGCGGCCACGCAGAACGTGGTGACGGCACTGCGCGGCGGCCCCGTTGCGTTGCTCGGTGCCATCGGCGCGGTGATCGTGTGCGGTGTGTGCATCGCGGTCATCAACCGCACAGGCAACGCGGAAGACCGGCGCCCCCTGCCCCCGCTGCCTGAAACCGAACAAGCCCGCGCTTAAGGAGCCGCACCATGCTGTCAATGCTAGAGAAAGTTCTGCAGCACAACGGGCTGGTCGCGGCGTTCGCGCTGGTCGGCATCGTCATGGGCCTGTCGATGTGGGTGTCCAAGAAGCTGACGTTTGGGCGCGTGCACGGCTCGGCCATCGCCATCATGATCGGGCTGGTGCTCGCCTATTGGGGCGGTATGCAGACCGGCGGCGAACGCGGCCTGGCTGACCTGAAGCTGTTCGGCGGGATCGGCCTGATGGGCGGGGCCATGCTGCGCGATTTCGCCATCGTGGCCACGGCCTTTGAAGTGCAGGTGACTGAGGCACGCAAGGCGGGCATGATCGGCGCCATCTCGCTGCTGCTCGGCACGGTGCTGCCGTTCATCGTCGGCGCGTGTGTTGCCTATGCCTTCGGTTACACCGATCCGGTGAGCGTCACCACCATCGGCGCGGGTGCCGTCACGTACATCGTCGGGCCGGTGACCGGTGCAGCGCTGGGCGCCACCTCCGATGTGATGGCGCTGTCGATTGCCACGGGGCTCGTCAAGGCGATCCTGGTGATGGTCGGCACGCCATTCGCTGCCAAGGCACTGGGCTTGAACAACCCGCGCGCGGCCATGGTGTTCGGCGGATTGGCGGGTACGGTCAGCGGGGTGTCGGCGGGTCTGGCGGCCACGGATCGGCGCCTGGTGCCTTACGGCTCGCTCGTGGCCACGTTCCATACGGGTATCGGCTGCCTGCTCGGGCCGTCGATCCTGTTCCTGGCCACGCAGGCATTGCTGCGATGACACCCACGCCGCTGCGCGCGCACGATCTGCTGTGGGTGTCGGAGATGCCCACAGCGACGGATGGCACTCCCCTGCCGGACTGGGCCATCACGGCATGCCGGCAAGGCGCGCCAGTCGTTGTGCGCCGGGCCCCGCGCGGCAGCGATGGTGCAGTGCCGGTCGGACTGCGCGGGAGTGCGCGGCATGAACGCTGCGCAGCGACGGTGTATGCCAGCAGCATCACGCGTGTGGTCTCGCCCGAGGCGCTGGCCGCCACAACGGCCTCCATCGCACCCGACGCGCCGCTTGCGGCACTGCGCACCTTGCGTGCGCTTGCGCCAAAACTCGACGCGCTGGGCTGGGCGTGGGGCCCGACCGGCGGCGCGGGCTTTGCGCTCGCCAGCGGCTTGCCGGCGCTGCATGCGGATAGCGATCTCGATCTCGTGCTGCGCATGCCGCATGCCCCGTCGGCCGCGCAGCGCAATCAGCTCGTGCAAGTGCTGGCCGAAACCGAATGCCGCGTCGACCTGCAGATCGACACCGGGCGCGGTGGATTCGCGTTACGCGATTGGCTGGCGTCGCCGCATCAAACGTTGCTCAAGACCGATCACGGCCCACACCTCGTTGCAGATCCGTGGAGCGAATGCGTATGAGCGTGCTCTTCATGTTTCCTGGCCAGGGGAGCCAACGCGTGGGCATGCTGCATACGCTGCCTGACGACCCGGCCGTGGCGCAAACATTGAGCGAGGCGGGCGACGTGCTGAGCGTCGATCCGCTCACCCTCGACACCGCAGAGGCGCTGCGTTCGACCGTGGCCGTGCAGCTCTGCCTGTTGATTGCCGGTGTGGCTGTGGCACGCACGTTGGCTCGGCAGGATGCGGGGCCGGACATGGTGGCGGGCCTATCGATTGGCGCGTGGCCTGCAGCCGTCATTGCAGGCGTGCTGGAATTCAGCGACGCGCTGTGTCTTGTACGCCTGCGCGGGCAACTCATGGAAGACGCGTACCCCAGCGGCTACGGCATGGCCGTCACGGCCGGACTGACTGAACCCGAGGTCGCCGCCATCGTGGCGCAGGTCAACTCGGCCGCAACGCCAGCCTATGTCGCCAACCTGAATGCGGAACGGCAGATTGTCGTGGCGGGCAGCGATGCGGCGCTCACGCAAGTCATTACGCGCGCGCATGCGGCGGGCGCATCGACGGCAACGCGGCTGTGCATGGCAGTGCCGTCGCACTGTCCTCTACTTGACGCACAGGCTGCCGAGCTGGCTACCGCCGCCGCAAAGGTCACGGCCCACACGCCGCAACTCACCTACGTCAGCAGCAGCCGGGCGCGAGCGGTCTTCCGGGCAAACCTAATCGTCGAAGACCTGGCTTGGAACATGGCGCGACCGGTGCTCTGGCATGACACGCTGCGGCATGCGTTTGAGCGCGGCGCACGGATGGCCGTGGAGATTGCGGGCAACGGTGCGCTGAAGCGCCTCGCACAGCCCGTCTTTGCGGGTGACGCGGTGTTGGATGCGAGCAATGGGCTCGATGCGGTGCGGGTGCGGATACAACGCCAGCGGCGTTTGGACAGCCGATAGCGGATAAAAGAAACGGAGCTTCGCGCCCCGTTTCCTTTTGCCCCTCGCCGCTTAAACGATTTCCCGCGTTTCCATGAACTGGATGTCCGGAAACCGCTCCTGCGTCAGCCGCAGGTTCACTTGGCTCGGCGCCAGGTACACGTAGTCGCCCGCACCGTCCAGCGCCACGTTGTGGCCGGCCTTGTCGATCAGCTTGTCGATATCTTCCTGCTTGCCGCGCAGCCAGCGGGCCGTGGAACACTCATGCGGTTCGAAGATGGCATCGACGCCGTACTCGTGCTCCAGGCGGTGCGCAACCACATCGAACTGCAGGATACCGACGGCGCCCAACACGAGGTCGTTCGAGGCCAGCGGGCGGAACATCTGCGTGGCGCCTTCTTCGGCCAGTTGCTGCAAACCCTTCTGCAACTGTTTGAGGCGCAGCGGGTTGTTCAAGCGCGCGCGACGGAAGAACTCCGGCGCAAACGACGGGATGCCCGTGAACTTGAGCGTCTCGCCTTCCGTGAATGCGTCGCCCAGCCGGATCGTGCCGTGGTTGGGCACGCCGATGATGTCGCCGGCGAACGCCTCTTCCGTGGTGTTGCGGTCCTGCGCCATGAACGTGATGGCGTTGTTGATGGCGACCGTCTTGCCGGTCGACACCTGCAGCAGCTTCATGCCGCGCTCGAAGCGGCCCGAGCACACACGCACAAAGGCGATGCGGTCACGGTGCTTCGGGTCCATGTTGGCCTGGATCTTGAAGACGAAGCCGGTGAACTTCTCTTCCATCGGCTTGACTTCGCGCGTCTCGGTGGGGCGCGCCAGTGGCTCGGGCGACTGGTCCACCAGCGCGTCCAGCAACGACTGCACACCGAAGTTGTTCACCGCCGAGCCGAAGTACACCGGGCACTGCTTGCCGGCCAGGAACGCCTCTTTGTCGAACGTATGCGATGCGCCGCGCACGAGTTCGATGTCGATGCGCAGTTCTTCGGCCTGCGAGCCCAGCACGCGATCCAGCTCCGGGTTGTCCAGGCCTTGAATCAGGCCGGCGGTGGCGCCCTTCTCGCTGTCGGCGTTCGGGTCGAACAGCTGCACCGTATCGTTCACGAGGTGATACACGCCCTTGAACGACTTGCCCATGCCGATCGGCCACGTCATCGGCGCGCACTGGATCTGCAGCACGCTTTCGATTTCATCGAGCAATTCGATGGGCGCGCGGCCTTCGCGGTCGAGCTTGTTGATGAACGTGAGGATGGGCGTGCTGCGCAGGCGGCAGACGTTGAGCAGCTTGATGGTCTGCGCTTCCACACCGTTGACGGAGTCGATCACCATCACGGCGGAGTCGACGGCCGTGAGCGTGCGGTACGTGTCTTCCGAGAAGTCTTCGTGGCCCGGGGTGTCGAGCAGGTTGACGATGTAGTCGCCGCCCTCGTTCCGGTACGGGAACTGCATCACCGACGACGTCACCGAGATACCGCGCTGCTTTTCCATCTCCATCCAGTCGGAGGTGGCGTGGCGGTTGGCCTTGCGCGCGCGCACGGCGCCGGCCATCTGGATGGCGCCGCCGAACCACAGCAGTTTCTCGGTCAGCGTGGTTTTACCCGCATCCGGGTGGGCAATGATGGCGAACGTCCGGCGGCGCCGGATCTCCTGCTGCAGCGTACTCACGGGCAAAAACCGAAAGGGAGAAGTGATGAATGCGCCCATGGCGTGGGCGCTGGCTGGCGGGGTCATCCCGGCGGCCGATGGACTGCCCGAACGGAGTTGTCAATCCGGGGCAGCCGAGATTGTACGCGATCGGCGCCCTTGCTTAAGATCGACTGATCCGAGCGGCAAACAGGGGAAACCCCCTAGGAACCGTCCCCCGGACGGAGGAGACCAACCCGTTGTGGGAATGCGCTGACAACCCTTTCGGAGTCGATGTTATCGAAGTTGTCATGAAGCTCCCGTATTGTGGAGGCCGTCGCGAAACCCGCCTTTGGGTACGCCGCGACGTCGAAAGAAGCAAAGAAGCAAGGAGTCCAACATCGTGCGTAGTCGAACCCCTGTCGATCCGGCAGTGCAACGCATCATCGAGACCACCCGCAAGGCGTGGCAACTCGACGAACAAAGCGTGCGCGCGGCGCGTCAGCAGCGTGCCGCCAATCGCCGCAAACGGATCAAGGCTTTGCCGCAGGACAGCCTGCAGGCACTCGCCGCACTGGCCCTGCAAGCTGAAATCTGGGCCGTGCGCAAGACCGTGGTGACGGTCGGCTAGCCGCGCAGTTCCTCACCGTGTCGAGGGCCACAGTCGTGGCCCTTTTCTTTTGGGCGTCATACGGCCGCGGGGTCGCATGAGAGGGGGCATGGCGGTTGCTTGTGATTGGCTGACATGACTCAGCTCAGGAGGCCGACATGACCGAACTGACCCCCAAGCCGCCCACCAGCAGCAATGGCACCAACGGCACACATGGCGCCAACGGTGCGACCATCACCACGCTGCATCCGCAGATCGATCACACCGCGCAGCGCGTCAAAGATGCCACGGCAGAAGGCATCGACCGGCTGGCGAGCGTTCTTTCCACGGCGCTCACGCAATTCGACAAACGCACCGAACAGTTGAAGAACCTGCACGCGAATGTCTCGGAACAGGCGAGCGGCTCCGTGCGCCAGCATCCGGTCATTACGATCGGCTTGGCGTTCGTGGCCGGAATGCTGCTGGAGCAGTTGACGCGGGATTGAGTTGGCGTCTCAGGGCTTAGCCGCTGTTGCGCGCGGGGGTTCGGGTTGCCCCCGTCCCGCCACTGGACAGATTTGCCGCCAGCGTTGGGTTGAGCAAGGCCGCCTGCGCGGCCGCACCGGTCTGACCTGACGCTTCGTACTGGCGGCTGCCGAATCGCAGCGCGTATTGCCGCGTGACCAGCGCCCCAAAGAAGAAGATCTGGGCGGAGTAGTAGATCCACAGCATCAGCGCCACCACCGAACCCGCTGCCCCGTAAGACGACGCCACAGCGCTGTTGCCGAGATACAGGCCGATGAGGTGTTTGCCCAGCGTGAAGAGCAGCGCCGTGACGACGGCGCCCAGGGCAACGTCGCGCCAAGCCACGCGCGTTTCGGGCAGCATTTTGAAAATGGTGCCGAACAGCAGCGCAACGACGGCAAACGAGAACGCCGACGACAGCACCTGCGCCACCAGCAACGCAATGCCCGAAGTGGAGCCCGCCCACAACGCGCCCCAAAAGCGCTCCACCACGGCTAGCGCCGCATTGATGGTGAGCGACACCAGCAGCAGAAACGCCAGCACGAGGATCAGGCTGAACGACAGCAGGCGCGAACGCAACAACCCCCAGAGCCCTGCCTGTTGGCGGGGCGGCACCTCCCAGAGTTCATCCAGGCTGTCCTTGAGTTCGGAGAAGGCCGTCGTGGCGCCCACCAGCAATAGCGCGACGGCCGTGACCGCCGCGAAGAGGCCGCTGCCCGAGCGCCGCGTGGCTGCGAGCACGGCCTCCACCGCAGAGGCGCCCTGCGCGCCCACCAGCCCCTGGATCTGCCCGAAGATTTCGCCACGCGCCGCCTGTTCGCCAAAAAACAAGCCGGCAATGGAAATGACCAGCACCAGCACCGGTGCCATCGAGAACAACGTGTAGAACGACAACGCCGCGCCCTTGCTCGCAGCGCGGTGCGCAGACCACTGCCGCAGCGCCCCCATCAGCACTTGGGCAGAGCGCTTGAGCAGGTCGCGGTCGAAGAAGGCAGCCAGGCGCATGGGGGATCCTTGCAAAGCGACGCGGCCAGCGCTGTGCCGGCCTCGACCTTGAGCCTAGTCAGCGCACGGCACGCGCGCAAGCGCGACCGTGGCTGCGAGGAGTCTTGAGGGCTGACGCCCTCAGTCGTTACCGCTGCCCAGCAACCGGCTGATCAGAAAGCCTGCGCCGAACGCCAAGCCGATCGTCGCAAGCGGATGCGAACGCATGCAGTCCGCCGCGTCGCTCATCAAGCGCTGCTGCGAGGCGCGCCACTGATCGCGCTTGGCCGCGGCCTCGTCAAGTGCGGTGGCCGCAGCGTCGGCAGTGCGGTCGATGGCCTGTGCCGTGGTCGCCTTCACACGCTCGGCGGCTTGCGCCACGTCGCCGCGAATGAGGTTGCCATTGGCATCCGATTTGGGAAAAGGATTGGTTTGAGACGGTTCCATCAGTCGGTGCTCCTGGAGTTGCATGGCATCGTGAGAGCCGGGTTGAAAGCTGTACGCTTCATCCCGGCGTCATCCTCTGCCCGCGACCAGACCCCAGATGAGGCTGACCACAAACAGCACCACGAAAATCATGAAGAGAATCTTGGCAATGCTCGCTGCGCCGGCAGCGATGCCGCCAAACCCGAGCACGGCCGCAATCAGGGCGATGATGAAAAAGACGACTGCATAACGCAGCATGGTGACCTCCTGTGCAGTTGAGTGAGCTTGCCGCCATGGGGCGGATACCCCACTGGTTCAGCAAGCCGCGTACCGCGCCAGGATGTCGGGTTATGCCTCGGTGGCATGCGCGCGGCCGGAGCCCGCGCTGTTGCCGTCGCCGCCGTCGTCGGCGTTGCTGTTGCCGTATTCCTCCAGCCGGTTGTAGAGCGTCTTGAGGCTGATACCGAGCAGTTCAGCCGCGCGCTTTTTCACGCCGCCGCACTGTTCCAGCGTGGCGAGGATGATCTTCTTGTCGGCGCTCGCCAGTGAGGTGCCGACCGAAATCGTCAGCGTGGAACCGGACGAAACCTGCGTGCTCGACACCTGCAGCGGCACGTTGGCCGTATCGATGCCGGCGTCGTCCGACAGGATGTACGCGCGTTGCACGTAATTGCGCAGTTCGCGCACGTTGCCCGGCCAGTGATAACCGCGCAGCGTGTCCATGGCCGGCGGCAGGAATGCCTTCTTGGTATTGCTCTGCGCGTTGAGCTGATCCAGGAAATGCTGGGCCAGCAGCTCGACATCCTTGCCGCGCTCGCGCAGCGGCGGCAATTGCAACGGAAACACGTTCAGGCGGTGATACAAGTCGGCGCGCAGCTTGCCATCGGCCACGGCCTCTTCGGGGTCGCGGTTGGTGGCGGCAATCACGCGCACGTCGGAGTCGATTTCGCGATTGGTGCCCACGCGCATGAACACGCCGGTTTCCAGCACACGCAGCAGTTTCACCTGCAGCTCGATCGGCATCTCGGTAATTTCATCGAGGAACAGCGTGCCGCCGTTCGCGCGCTCGAAGTAGCCTTTGTGCTGACGGTCTGCGCCGGTAAAGCTGCCGCGCTCGTGGCCGAACATTTCCGACTCGATCAGGTTGGGCGAAATGGCGCCGCAGTTGACTGGCAGGAACGGCTGCTTGCGACGCAGGCTGAGGTCGTGGATGGTCTGCGCGGCCAGTTCCTTGCCGGTGCCCGACTCGCCAATCAACAGCACGGTCGCCTCGGTGGGCGCCACGCGGCTGACCTGGTCATACAGCGTCTGCATCACCGTGGAATTGCCGAGCATCTGGCCGAAAAGGCCCAGGCGGCGCAGCTCGCCGCGCAGGTTGCCGATTTCGGCTTTCAGATCGCCGGGGCGCGGGATGCGCGCCAGTACGGATTTCAAGCGCTGGAAATTGACGGGCTTGACCAGGTAGTCGGCCGCGCCCATGCGCAGCGCCTCGACGGCGGTTTCCACGCTGGCGTGGCCCGTCATGACGATGATCTCGGTGCCGGAATGCGGCGCGATGTCTTCCATCAGATCCATGCCATTGCCGTCGGGCAGGACAAGATCGATCAGCACGGCATCGGGACTATGACGCGACATCTGAATGCGCGCATCGCGCAGCGACCCGGCCAGCGCGGTGGTGAAGCCTTCGGCGCCCACCAGCTCACCTAGAGCGGCACGTGCGTTGGCATCGTCTTCGACAATCAGGATATGTGGCATCTCGATTTGGTTGGATGAACCGGTATGTGCCGGCAATCATGCATGGCGCAACGGTGCGCTGGGCGGCAGAACCGGCGGCATGTGCAAAAAGTATTCCATCCAATACAACCTCAGCGATGGCGTGCGAAAACCCGCGTTGGCAATGTTGGCGTCGGTAATTTTTACACGCACGCATGCAAGAAATGGAACGAATGCATCACACCACGGCGAGCCGTTGGTATCACGCACGAGTCAGCATAGTTGAGATGGTCGGCGCTTCGCCACCTGCGGGCTGAAATGGATACCTTACGCCGCTTTGAAATGTGAAACCCGCACGGCATCTGCGTCTCAGGCCCGTTTCTTGTCAGCGTTTGGCCGACAGGATGGAAGAAACGTCAGCGCATGCCCGACATACAACGCGCTTGGGCGGACCTGATAATGGCTCAACTTTTCAACACAATGTGACGGGATGACGACGTACCCTGCCTTCCGAAGACTGCATCGCTGACGATGCAGCCGCTCGCCAGGACGTCCCCGTCGCAACCAACCACGAGGGAGCCATGTCCTTGAGCGAAGCCTTCGCCGACGAACGTGCAGTGACCGTTGGGCGCCTGAGCTATCCCCCTGCCCTGGCCGACTTTGACGACACCGAGCGCGTGCCGTCGGACGCCGAAACATCCCCCGCCCAACCGATTGCCGAGCCGGATTTCGGCCACCTCTACGGCCGCTCGTCGGTGATGCGCGCGCTGTACGACCAGATTGGGAAGGTGTCAGGCACCCTGGCCACGGTGCTCATCATGGGCGAATCGGGTACGGGCAAGGAATTGATCGCGCGCACGGTGCACGACATGAGCCCGCGCGCAGACCAGGCCTTTATTGCGGTGAACTGCGGCGCCATCTCGCCCAACCTGATCGAGTCGGAATTGTTCGGCCACGAGAAGGGCAGCTTTACTGGCGCGGCCCAACGTCATATCGGCTATTTCGAACATGCCTGCGGCGGCACGATCTTCCTCGATGAAATTACCGAGATGCCGGTCGAGATGCAGGTCAAGCTGCTGCGCGTGCTGGAGACCGGCGTGTTCATGCGGGTGGGCGGCACCGAGCCGATCCAGACGCGTGCGCGCATCATCGCGGCCACCAACCGCAACCTGCTGGAAGCGGTGAGTGAAGGTGCCTTTCGCGAAGATCTGATGTATCGCTTGGCCGTGGTGCCGCTGCAGGTACCGCCGCTGCGCGATCGCGAAGACGATATCGAAGAGTTGGCCTTGCACTTCCTTGCCCAGTTCAACGCTGCGCACCAGACCGACAAGGTGTTTTCCCGCCAAGCTCTGGCGTCGCTGCGTGGCCAGCCGTGGCCTGGCAATGTGCGTGAGTTGCGCAACGCTGTGCAACGCGGCTACATCCTCGGCGAGAAAACCGTCGAACTGGCTGCGCCACTGGCGCCCGCACGCGGCCCCGCCCGTCCGACCGTCAAGGAAGGTGTGCTCAGCCTGTCCGTGGGCGTGACGCTGGCCGATGCGCAGCGCGCAATGATCCTGGCCACGCTGGAGCATTTTCATGGCGACAAGCGCCAAGCCGCCAAGACGCTCGGTGTCAGCCTGAAGACGCTGTACAACCGCCTCGACCTCTACCAAAGCACCGCGGCCGCCGCCATGGCGGCTTGACCGCGCGCTTTCAAGCTCAACCGCCCCCCGGCTCTGACGCACCCACAGCATCCGCGCTGACGTTCTAGCGCGGATGCGCGTGCGCGCGTTCGCCCGGATGCTCGTGGCGGCGGCGCTCCTGCGGTTCCGGCGTCGGCCGGCGCGGAGCGGGTTCGGTCTCCGCGCGGGCGCGCGGGCCCGTGCGGACGGCGGTGGTGAGTGTCATCGGCATGGCGAGCCCTTCCCTTTCAACGTTACTGACCTTGCTTCGAGCTACCGGGGTAGGAATTCCCGGTGGTCGTTGCGGCCTCATTGCCCCCGGCCTGCACGCCCGAGTGCGACATGTCGCCCGCGCTGTTGGTACCGCCCGGCACGGTCGAATTCGATTTCGATTTCTTGTGATGGCGATGCTTCTTGTGCATCGGCTTGCTGGTGTCGTTGCCGCTCCCTGCGGCGGGGGCCGCCTCGCTGCCGGGCATCGCTGTATTGGCCGTGCGGTCGGCAGTCGAAGACGGCGGGTCGGTGCGCTTGCCCGGCGCCTTGGTGGGGTTGCTGGATTCCTGGTTGTCGACCGGTGGGGTCGTCGTCTGGGCGACGGCCGTGCCGATGCCAAGCCCGACAATGGCGCTGGCGAGGGCAGCGGTCAGGAAACGTGTTCGCATGTGGTTTCTCCTGGGATGTGATGTGCGGTAAGAAGGCAGATGGAAGCGCACTGCGGCGCGTCTCCCGCCCTCCAGCGCAGCAACGCATGTACCTGCGATGCCACCCCTCTGCGTCTGCCGGCCCACTCTGCAACCACCTCCTGTGCTGTCATGTGCCGGCAACAATGCGCATATAAAAACGACATGACCATGTAGAAACGGCGTGCCAGCCGCCCGTAAAGCCTTGTGGCGACTGGCTTTGTTGACATGGCATACCCTTTGCATCGATGCGGTGACCGGTCGACGGAAATGTCGACGCCCACTCACCAAAGGAGGCAAGGCGAATGGTCAAGGCCGCTCTGGAAATGCGTGCGAAGCAGCATCTCGCGCTCACGCCGCGACTGCAGCAATCCGTCAAGCTGCTGCAGTTGTCTGCAACCGAATTTGCGCAGGAAATGCAAGAAGCGCTCGCAAGCAATCCGTTCCTGGAAGAGGTCGAGCAAGAAGCGGGGGCGCAGCCCGATGCGGCACGCACCGGCGACATTGCCATTGCGCCCGATCTCGACGGCGCCGCGGCTGACCACACGCCTGTAGACGATGCCCCGCTGGAAACCACCACCAGCGCCATTGAAACCGACGCGACGCTGGCCGCATCGGAAGATTTCCCGACCGACTTCAGCACCTACTACAGCCACGGCGGCGCCCACCATGGCGACGGTGAAGACAGCGACATCGGCGAATGGGTCCACTCCACGCCGAGCTTGCGCGAGCACCTGCATCAGGAGTTGCGCAGCTATCGCCTGTCTGAGCGCGACTGCCTCCTCGCACAGACGCTGATTGAAGCGCTGGACGACGACGGTTACCTGCGCCAGTTGCTCTCCGAGCTGATTCCGCTCGCACCGGTGGAACCGCCACCCACCGAGAAGGAGATGCAGATTGCGCTGGCGCTCGTGCAGAGCCTGGACCCGCCGGGCGTGGCTGCGCGTGATCTGGCGGAATGCCTGCGCCTGCAGATCGAAGCCCGCCCCGCCGACACCGAAGCCGAAGAACGCATCCAGGAGATCGCGCAAGACATCGTGCGCAGCCACCTGCCCCGATTGGCCAAGCGCGAATTCACGCAGATGCGTCGCGCGCTCGCTTGCACCGAAGAGGAGTTGCGCGACGCCTGCGCACTGATCCGCATGCTGGACCCGCGCCCTGGGCTGCGCTTTTCGCAGGCCCATGCGGGCTACATCGTGCCGGACGTGATCGTCACCAAGATCAAGGGCAAGTGGGTTGCCCTGACGAACCCGGCGGTGGCGCCGTGCGCGCGCGTCAACAAGGTCTACGCAGAGCTGTTTGCTCAGACACGGGGCCACAATCGCACGCCGCTGGCGCACCAACTGCAGGAAGCACGCTGGCTGATCCGCAATGCGCAACAACGCTTTGCCACGATCCAGCGCGTGGCCGAGGCGATCGTCGCGCACCAGAAGCACTTCCTGGAATACGGGGAGGTGGCCATGAAGCCGCTGGTGCTGCGTGACGTGGCTGAAGAGCTGGGACTGCACGAATCGACCATCTCGCGCGCCACGGGCAACAAGTACATGGCCACGCCGCGCGGCATCTTCGAGTTCAAGTACTTCTTCTCGCGCCAACTGGCCACCGACACCGGCGGCGCATGCTCGGCCGCTTCGGTGCGGGCATTGCTCAAGGAGATGATCGAAGCCGAAGATTCGGACGCGCCGCTCTCCGATGTATCGCTCGCCAAGATGCTGGCCGAGCAGGGCGTGATCGTTGCGCGCCGCACCGTGGCCAAGTATCGCGGGCTGATGCGCATTGCGCCGGCCGAAATGCGGCGCCAGGTCTGACGCGCCCGCCACCGACAGGAGCCCCGTGCGCAAGCTTCCCACCGATCACGACTCGCCACACCGCGTCGACGATGCGATGACCGCGTCATTGCATCTGGCCGACGTGACGATGTTCTGGGCAGCGGAAAGCGGTGGCGTCAAACGCTACCTGCGCGCCAAGCACGACTTCCTGCGCTCCACGCACTGGCGGCACACGCTGGTCGTGCCGGGTACGGCGGACGACGCGAGCAACGAGATCGCCGTGGTACCAGGCGTGCCGCTGCCCCTGTCGCATGGTTATCGCATTCCGTTGCGGACCGGGCCGGCCATGCGGGCGCTGTGTGCGCTGTCGCCGGATCTGATTGAAGCCGGCGATCCTTATCGGCTGTCGTGGGCGGCGGTGCAGGCTGGCGCGCAACTGCAGGTGCCGGTAGCGGCCTTCTATCACTCCGATCTGCCCGCGTTCTTCCGCCGGCTGGGCGGACCGCCCGCAGAGCTGGCCGCAGCGGCGTACGCCCGCAAGCTGTATCCGCACTTCGATACGGTGTTCGTGCCCAGCCGCTACATCGCGCAAAAAGTGGCTGACCTGGGCGTCCAACGCATTGAACTGCAACCGTTGGGCGTGGACACGCGCCTGTTCCACCCGGCGCGGCGCTCGCTGCGCTGGCGCGAACAGCTTGACCTGCCGCGCGATGCTCGCGTGCTGCTGTACGTCGGCCGCTATGCACCCGAGAAAAATCTGCACGTGCTGTGTGATGCAGTGGACAAGCTCGACGACGGCAGCGTGCTCGTCACCATCGGTTCGGGTCCGACACCGCCACGTGGCAAACACGTGCGCGCGCTCGCTTATGAAGGCGATCCGCAGCACCTGGCCGCGGCCATGGCGAGTGCCGACGCGTTTGTGCACGCGGGCGATCAGGAAACATTTGGCCTCGTCGCGCTGGAAGCGATGGCCAGCGGCGTCCCGGTCGTCACCTGCGCGGCCGGCGGCTTGAGCGAGCTGGTGAACGAGCGCGTCGGCTATGCCGTGCCGCGTTGCCGCGCCGACGATTTCGCCCAGGCGCTTCAGGCGCTGCGCCAACGCGATCCGGTGGAACTGGCGCACGCGGCGCGACGCCACGCCATGCGATACGACTGGCGGGCCGTGCTGCCGCAACTGATGCAACGCTATCTGATGCTGCTGGGCCGACAAACCGGCACCACTGCGGAAACCACCACCCCACAACCGGCTCGCGAGCGCGTGCGTGCATCGCGCGGCCGGTAGCCCTGACCGATCCTGTTCATCATGTCGCGCCATCTCATTCTTGCCATGCACGATGTCACGCCGGCCACCTGGCCTGCGTGCAAGGTGTTGCTCTCCGCGTTGGATGAGGTGGCGCGCGTACCAAAGTCTCTGCTGGTCATTCCGAACTTTTATCGCGGCCCCACCGCACGCAGCAGCGAGCGCTTCTGCCGCGTCATGAGCGAATGCCTGGCCGAGGGCGATGAGCTTGTCCTGCACGGCTATGCGCACCTGGACGACCAGCCCCCCGGCGGCGTGATCGACCAATTGATCCGCACGCGCTATACCGCCGGCGAAGGCGAATTCTCTGCGATCCCGCTGGCAGCGGCGCGTGCGCGCATTGAAGCCGGCGCCGCATGGTTTGCCGCCAACGGTTGGCCGCTACATGGCTTCGTCGCCCCGGCGTGGCTGATGAACCCCGCCACCTGGGAGGCGCTCGACGGACTGCCGCTGCGCTATACGACCACGCTGCGGCGTTTCTTTTTGCTGCACCCCCGGCGCCCGCTGAAGGCGCCCTGTCTGACGTACAGCGTGCGGTCGCCGGCGCGCCGGCTGGTGTCGCGGTATTACCTGCGCTGGCTGGCGCAGCAACACACAGAGGCACCACTGGTGCGCCTTGGCTTGCATCCGGCCGACGCGGCGCATCCGGACGTCATTCGTCATTGGCAAGAGCTGCTCGCCGCGTGCCTGGAGACGCGCACGCCCGTCACGAAGAACGGCTTTGCGCAGGTGCTGGCCCAGGCGTGGATGGGCGGCCCGGAAACCGCCGTCGCCGCGCACGCACAAACATCGTATTGAGCGCGGGCGCTAGAACAACCACACCGACAATCCGCCGATCAACATTCCGAGGCCGGCACCCGCCAGCACGTCGCTCGGATAGTGCAGACCGAGCACGACGCGAGAGACGGCGACCATGAGCGTGAACGGCACGAGCGCCAGTGCCATGCGCGGGTAATACGCCGCCATCACGATGCTGAACGACACCGCATGCAGCGTGTGGCCCGATGGAAAGCTGAACTGGTCGAGCACGCGCCCGCACAGATGGATCTCTTCGCAAGAGAGGTAGGGCCGAGGCCGGCACACGCCGCGCTTGAGCAGGATGTAGATGACCAGCGAGAGCAGCCCCGTCAGGCCCATCTGCTTGGCGCATTCCCAGCCGGTGTCACCGCCTACCACGGGCAACGCCGCCATCAACGCATACCAAAGCATGCCGTCGCCAAGGCGACTGACACCGCGATAGAAGCGCATGGCCGACGCATCGCCCGCCACGTGGTTGAGCGCCACGGCGAGCTGCCGATCGCGCTCGCGCCAGCGCTTCCAGTCAGGCCAGGCGTGGGTCGCCATGGTAGGCCTCCCCGCTGGTGGCAGCGTCGTGCACGGCGATGAGCGCGGCTTCAAAGCGTTCGAGCACGCGCGGCCAATCCAGCGCCTGCGCAGTCAACCGCGCCGCTTGGCCCAGGCGCTGCCGCAAACCGGCATTGGTGGCGAGTGCGACGGCCGCCTGCGTAAACAACGCGGAATCGCCGACAGGCGCAAGCCAGCCGTTCTCGTGGCTGCGCACGTGCATGCCGGCCGCGGCAGTATCGAACGCCACCACGGGCAAGCCGCTGGCCATGGCCTCGACCACCACGTTGCCGAAGGTCTCGGTCAGGCTTGGGAAGAGAAACACGTCCGCCGATGCATAGTGCGCGGCCAATGCCTCGCCGTGCTGCGTGCCTGCAAAGATGGCATCGGGGCAACGACGGCGCAGTGCGTTGCGTTGTGGACCGTCGCCCACCATGACGAGGCGGGCCTCGGGAACGCGCTCGCGCACGGCATCAAATGCATCCAGCGCGACACCCAGGTTCTTTTCCAACGCAAGACGCCCCACCGTGAGCACGACCGGTGTGTCGGCACTGGCGCCCCATTGCGCACGCAACGCGTGACTGCGGTCTTGCGGCGTGAACCTGTGTGCGTCCACGCCGCGCGTACTAACGGTCAGGCGCTCAAAATCGAGGTCGCTTAACTGCCGTTGCAGCTCGCGCGTGGGAACGAAGGTGCGATCGGTGCGATTGTGAAACGTGCGCAGATAGGCGCGCACCAGCGTTACTGCGCCATCCCACGCGTAGTGGCGGCCGTACTCGTCAAAGCGCGTTCTGAAATCCGAAGTCACGGGCACGCCAAGTTGCCGCGCAGCCCGAATGGCCGACCAGCCCAACGGCCCTTCCGTGGCGACATGCACCAGGTCGGGTCGATAGACGCCCCACGCGCGAAGCAGGCGCCGCCGTGCGGGCAAGCCCATGCGCAAATCCGGATACAGGGGAATCGGCACGCCAGGAACACGCAACGTGTCGTCCGCCAACGCAGGCTGGCCGGCGTCGATGGCGCCCTGGCGCGGGCGCACGACCATCACGTCATGCCCGCGCGCCTGCAAAAATCCCACGGTGCGCGCGGCAGTGAGCGACACGCCGTTGAGTTCCGGCGGCCAGGTTTCGGTCACATAGGCAATGCGCATGGGCCGATCAACCTTTGTGCTCGTCGCGGCTGCGCGAAGGGCCACCTGCCTGGCCCCGCTTGTCAGCAAGGTCGTCTGCGCTGCGGTTGGCGACTTGGCGATCGCTGTCGTTGCGGTTGGCCGCATGGCGTTCTCGCACGACGCGTTCTACGCCCGGGGTGTTGTGCAGATCGGTGTCGAGCTGGCCGCTTTCGATGTCGCGCGCGGCCTGCTCGACATCGCTGCGCGGGGCGGAACGTTGCTCTTCAAGTTGCTGGTCGCGCTCGTGCGGCAACCGATCTTCCGAGCCCGACTCCGACTTGCCTTGCTCGGGCTTGCCGAGCATCTTGTCGATGCTTTCAGCGTTTCGGCCCGCCCCTGGCGCACGCGGCGGTGTCGTACCTGCCGGCCGTTCGCTGCGCTGATGCGGGCCACGTAAGGTGGGGCGTAGTCGGTTCATGGCGCGCTCCTGCGGACGTGATCTGATTGCCTTGCGCACCGCAACCGACGTGCCCACAGCGCACGCGTACCACGTTCAATCGACAAGACCCGCACCACTACTGCACAACAACGCGACGTCAACGATACAACCTGCCGACGCATGCGCTGGCGTCGCGGCGTGTTCGTTGCGTAAGCGTTACATGCACGCTTGTAACGCTTGCTGCGCAAGGTGACGCTTGTGCAATCAGCGGAGAAGCCGCACGCGCTCCGAGCGACGTGTCGGGCGGCCGCGCAGTCGGTCCAGCAACCGCTGCGACACGCCGGCGGGCGCATCGGTGGTGCCGAGCAGCGTACCGAGCGGACGCAGCCGATCGACGTGATCACATACCACCTTGATCATCGCCGTGATCGACGTCCCCAGCAGCAACCCCCATAGGCCCCACAGCCAGCCCCACAGCAGCAGGCCGATGTAGACCACGCACGGATCGAGCTTGGACGCCCGGCTCTGCAGCCACGTCACGAGCAGCGTGCCGACCAGCGTGGCCAGCAGCAGCGTGACGCCTGCCACGACAAGCGCATCTGACCACGCGCCCATCTGCAGGTATGCGCCAATGCCGCTGGCCACGGCAATCACCACCGAACCGAGATACGGCACGAAATGGAGCACGGCGGTCGCGAGCCCCCAGACCGCCGCGTCTTCCATACCGAGCAGCACAAAGGCCACGGTGGTCAGTACCCCCAGCACGATGTTGGTCGCGAACAGCACCAGTAGCGAATACTGGATCTGCGTGCCGATGACCGCCATCATGCGCACCGCGCGCTTTTTCTCGCTCAGCGTGTTGCCCACCGCGCGCACCCATTTGCGCTTGAGCGCCTGGCCAGACGCAAGCAGGAAGTAGACGAGAAACGAGACCACGACGAGTTGGCCCGCCAGCGCGAAGAGGTTGGCTGAGCCCGTCCACAGGAACTCGCGCAAAGGCAGGACGGGCTGTGCGGCCGCCTGATCAGCAGGTGCAGCAGCTGCAGGCGAGCGCTTGGCAGGCACCGGTGCAGGCTTGCCCTGCACGCCTTCGGCGGCGTGCTCGAGCGCGACGGTCACCTCGCGCATCTTGTCGAATGCGCCGCCCATGTGCCCGCGCATACCATCGACGGCTTCTGCCATGCGCTCCGCGGCCAACGGCAGCCGGGCCGCCATGGCAGAGACGCCGTCTTGCATTCCGAAAACCAGCACTGCACCGGCAATCCACAGACCGAGCACCACGATGGCCGCTGCAATGGGGCGCGGCACATAGCAACGCCGCAACCACACGACCACTGGGTTCAGCGCAAACGCGAGCACCACGCCAAGGGTGAACGGCACCAGAAACGCCCGTGCCCATTGCAGAAATACCAGGGTGCCACCAATGGCCACCAGCACCATTGCCACGCGCCAAGCCGGCTGCCGCAGCCCGTCGAGAAGGCTGCCGTGCAAGGGTTCCGGCTGCGGGGGAGGCGGTGTGAGTTCAGCTGGCATGGCAGAGAAAGTGGTTCACCGTTCTCTGCGCAAAAGTTGTGCCTTGGTGCGCCTATGAAGGCGTGGAAGCAGGCATGGCAAGCATGCGCAACGTGCGCACCAAATCGTACGGCGACACGGGCTTGATCAGGTGTTCCTGAAAACCCGTGGCCAACGCCTGCGCACGATCGTGCGGCTGTGCAAATGCAGTCAGCGCAATGGCGGCCATCGGCGCAGTGCCTGCCGGCAGATGCTCGTGTTCCCACGCTCGAATTCTCTGCAGGATCGCGTAGCCGTCTTCATCGGGCAACGCGATGTCGCACACCACCGCCTGCGGGCGACCTGCTTCGCCCCGCGCGCTCCAGGCGTCGAGCAGCGCCATCGTTTCGTGGCCGGAGCCCACGCTGCCGACTTCCGCACCGACTTGCGTGAGCAGTGTGGCCAGCGCGTCGCGGGCATCGTGCTGATCGTCGACCAGCAGCACGCGCAGGCCCGCCAGTGAGGGCAATGGCCCGGTGCGATCGGGGTCTTCAGCCAGCGGCGTGATCAGATCGGCGCCAGCATGCAGCGGCAGATATACGGTGAAGGTGGTGCCTTGCTGTTCACCCTCACTGCGCGCATAAACGCGCCCGCCATGCAGTTCGGTCAGGCGCTTGACCAAGGCCAGCCCCAGTCCGAGGCCGCCCGTGCGCCGCGTGTGCGCGCCGTCAGCCTGGCGAAATGGATCAAACAGGTACGGCAGGAACGCCGGCGCAATCCCGCGGCCGTTATCGCGCACGACAATGCGCGCCACCTCGCCCAGCAGATCGGCTGACAGCCAGACCTCGCCACCTTCCTGCGTGAACTTGATGGCGTTGGTCAGCAGGTTCCACACAATCTGCTCGACCCGATCGGCATCGCCGTCAATCTCGTGATCGTTCAGTTCGATGGTGGTGTGCAGGGTGATATGGCGTTCGGCTGCCAGCGCGTGCACGCTGTTGAGCGCGCTCTCCAGCGCCGCGCGCAGCACGAATGGCTCGCGTGTCAGGCGCAGCTTGCCGCTCATCACGCGCGTGGCGTCCAGCAGGTCTTCGATCAAGCGCACCTGCTGCTCGACGCCAGTCTTGATACCGGCGAGCGCACGCTGCATGAGCGGCGCACCACCTGCGATCTGGCTCTCCAGCACATACGCCCAGTTCTGGATGCCATTGAGCGGCGAGCGCAGTTCGTGCGACACCACCGCCAGGAACTGATCGCGCGCCAGCGCTGCGGCCTCCGCTTGTGCACGCGCGGCTTGTTCACGCAACAACAAGGCATCGCGCTCGCGCTCGGCCTCGGTACGTTCGGTCACGTCGTAAATGATGAGCAGCGCCGATTCCATCGCACCATTCCGGTCGGCTTCCGGAATGACACGCGCGTTGTAGTGCGCAATGCGCGGGCGTCCGTCCCGCACGTCCAGATGCAATGCAAGCGTCTGTTCAGCGCCCAAGGCGAAGGCGCGGCGCGCGGCGTCCTCCAGCGGGCACGTGACCTCGGCGGAAAGGGGCGATGCAGCCAACGTCTTTCCGATCAGCCCGGCAGGCGTCACACCAAAGGCTTCGGTGACGGCGCGGTTGACATACACGCAGCGCAGTTCGCGATCGAGCCGCGCAATCACGTCGGGCGCGTTCTCGACCAGCGTGACGAACTCGCGCTGATGGCGAAAGCGCTCGTGCTCGGCCTCCTTGCGCTCGGTGATGTCTTCCACCACGCAAACGAGCGCCTGCACGCTGCCGTCCGGACCACGCTGCGGCGAATACGCGGCATGCACGAAGCGGCGGCCAACATCGGCCGGGTACGACAGCTCCATTTCAAATTCGACGCGCTGCCCAGCGAATGCATCGCTCAGGTATGGCAGGACGCGCGCATACGCAGCCTCGCCCATCAGTTCGCGCAGATGGCGCCCCAGCACGTCTTCGTGCCGAGCGCCAAAGCGCTCTGCATAGGCGCGGTTTGCAAAGCGCACGCGGTGCTCGGGGTCGATCTGCACAAGCGGAAACGGCACGCTTTCGGTCAGCCATTGCAGCTGGAATTCCGACTCGGCGAGCACCGCCAGGGTCTGCTGGCCCTGCGTCACGTCTTCGACCACGCCGACGGCATGGGCGGATGCACCGTCGAGGCTTGGCATGAGGTAGCCGCGTTCCCGAACGCGGTATTCGCGCGTTTGCCCGTCGTCGGGACCGAGCCAGCGGTATTCGAGGACGAACTCCTGGCCCCGCGCCAAGCCCTCCCAGGCGGCACGCAGGGCCATATGGTCATCCGGATGCACATGGACGAGCCAGCGGTCGCGGATACCGCACAACGAATCGGGCTGCACGCCCCACGTCTGCGCCCCGGCGCTCACGTGCAGACGCGTACCCGTCAACGGATCGTCTACCCAGAACACATCAACCTGCTTCCTGGCGGCCAGTGCAGCACGCGTCTCGCGCGCTGCGCGCACGGGTGCCGACCAGCCCGTTACGGATTCACTCATTGCGCCCTTCGTTAGCAGTTTTCATTCCCGGCAGGCGCCGCCCAAAAAAAAGCGGTGCCGCAGCACCGCATCATAGGGCGTGGAACGACGTTACTGCGAGGGCAATTCAGAGGCCGTCTGCGAAGCGCCGTTAGCCTGTGCCACCAGCACACGAATCGCGTTCGGTGTCACTGCGCCAACACCCCCTGCCGGCAGCGTGGTGATCAGCCAGTCGGCGTTGTTGGCCAGGCTGAACGGTTGCGAGGTGAAGATGATGTTTTTCGTTCCCGCCGTCGCCACGCGCACCTGGTACGTGCCGCCATCGACGTAGATCGAATCCTGCGTGCTGGCCGGCGCAGCGCCGCCATACGCAGCACCGCTCATGGTCGGCGCAATGGCGGAAAGATCCACGTTCGGCGCGGTCACGTACACGTCCACATTGGGGGCGTTGTACGAAGCGTTGAAGGTGCGCACGCGCGCCTTGTCCGACAGGATCGACTTGTTGTACGGATCATCGATCAGTGCCAGGCTCGTCGCCGAACCGTTGGCGGCCACGATGGCCAGCGCCGTATAGCGGTGGCCGTTTGCGGGCGTGAAACCGGTCGAGGCCAGCGGCGTGCTGCTGCCCGTGTTCGACACCGTGGCCGTGCTGGCCGTCGCGTCGATGCCGAAATAGTTGCTGACGTTCTTGAAGCCGACATTGGTGATCTTCGTGGTGCCGTTCACCCCAAAGTCAACGTTGCCGATGAACGGGTTGGCGTGCACCGTGCGGTATTGCGGCGAACTGGTGCCGATGATCTGCCCGATGTCGTCGTCACCGCCGCCGCATCCGGCAAGCACGCCCAACGAACCCAGCGCCAGCACGGCGACGATCTTCCTGATCTGTATCTTCATCTTGCACCTCGGAGGGAGAGTCCTTTCATGAATCGGGCCGCAACCATCGCACGCCCATGTCCGTTGTTGTCAACTTGTGGAGCCGAAGATAAACGCGCACATTCCGCGCGCCTATCGAACCGGTTCCGATCGTTTTGTCGGATGCGTCCGACATACGAAGCGACGTTCCCGCATTGAGCACGGCGCGTGCCCATCGCAGTTGAATGACCACTCCAATCAGGTCTCGCGGCCTGGGCGTGAATGCGGATCGCTATACTTGCGCGATCTGTTTTGTCTTCGTGCCTCACACACGCTTCGCATGCTCGAACCGCGCCCGGCTGATGCCGTGCCCCTTCCCGATAACGCCGCTTCCCAGGCCGACCTGCAGGCTTTCGCACAAGAGCGCGAACGCGTGCAGGCGTGGCTCGCTGCGCGCGCTTCTGGCGCCCGTGCGGTGAGTGCTTCCACGCTCTCGCAGTACCGCGTGGAAGCGGAGCGCGTGTGCTGGTACGCGCGCACATTCGGTAAGCCGATCGCAAGCTGGCAGCGCGACGACGCGTCGGCCTATTTGCGCTTTTTGCAAGAACCGCCTGCATGGGCGATCAGTGCGCGCGGCATCGAACGCGACGATGCCAACTGGACGCCGCTGCGCGGCCCGCTCTCGGCACGTTCCACTCGGCAGAGCAGCGTCATCGCGGCGAATCTCTGCGGCTGGCTGCAGCGCACGGGTTATCTGCGCGCGAATCCATTTCTCGATGACGATGCGATCGTCATTACCGTGCCGGCGCCAAGCGCGCCTGCACCCAAATCCGTCGGGGCATCCGAATCGGACTCGGCACTGAGCGCATCCGACATGGCATTGATGATCGATGCCGTGCGTGCGCGTGTCGCCTTGGGCCGTGAAGCGCGCTTGCGCCAGGCGCGCGATCACTTCCTCGCCGTGCTGCTCGCACAGGCGGGGATACGTGTATCGGAGCTGGTGTCCGCCCGCATGGGCGACGTGGCGCTGCACGCCGTGCCGACCGGCCACGCGACATCCGACGCACTGTTGCCCGCGTCGGTCTGGCTGCTGGCGATCGGCACAGGCCGCTCGCAGCGCTGGCTGCCATGCGATGCGTTGATGTCTGCGCTGCGCGAGTACCGCACAGCCTTTGGCCTGTCGCCGCTGCCGTTGCCGAATGAAGCTACGCCGCTGCTGCTGTCGGTGCGCAAGCGATCGCCACGACGCGCAGACGGCACCATCATCGACTCCCCCGCCCTGCGCCGCGACTTCGGCGAGCGCAAGGGCATCGCCTCGCGTTCGCAACTGCTGCTCATCGTCAAGGCCATGCTCGGTGAAGCGGCTGAGTATGCTCGTGGCATGGGCCACGCCGACGCGGCAGTACGCCTGGCGAATGCCTCGTTGCGCGGCGTGCGCGGGGCTCACTTGCGCGAGCGGCTTGCCGCTGGCGAAGCCGCCGCCGACATCGCCCATGCGCTCGGTCTTACCGCCCTGCCGAGTGCTTCCGTGCGTGCGCGCGAAGCCGATCTGGCCGCCAGCATTGCTGACGCTGCGCGCAAACTGGCCCTGCCGTCCGCCTGACAGTCCTCCACACATCGCGCAGAAACGGGTACGCACCGCCTGCGCAGATGCCGTATTCACGCATTGTCGAAATCAATTGTCGGCGCGATTTGCGCGACAGTTGTCGCTTACCTCGTCCGCAGAATTGGGTACGCTTCGCCGCCAAATTGTCGACGGCGGCACGCAGAAACGGGTACGCTCGGCCCCGAAATTGCACGCAGAAACGGGTACGCTTTGACTCAAATGCCCCAAAAAAACGCGGACCCCAGAGTCCGCGTTCATTGTGTGTTGCTTGAAGACCCTGGCGCTCAATGCCCGCCCGACAGATAGAAGAAGCGGAACAGGAACACCGCCGAGATGATCCACACGATGATCGGCACTTCGCGCATGCGGCCCGTGAACAGCTTCAGCCCCGAGTACGTGATGAAGCCGAACGCGACGCCGTTGGCGATGGAATACGTGAACGGCATCATCAGCGCTGTCAGCACGGCCGGCACGGCTTCGGTGGTGTCTTCCCAGTTCAGATCCACCAGTTCGCGCAACATCAGGCACGACACATACAGCAGCGCGGGCGCCGTCGCGTAAGCCGGCACCACGCCAGCCAGCGGCGAGAAGAACAGGCATAGCAGGAACAGCACCGCCACCGTCAGCGCGGTCAGCCCTGTCCGGCCACCGGCCTGCACACCCGAAGCGCTTTCTATATAGGCGGTGGTCGACGACGTGCCCAGCAGGGAGCCCGCCATGATGGCCGTGCTGTCGGCCAGCAGCGCCTTATTCAGGCGGTCCATCTTGCCCTGCTTGAGCAGGCCCGCGCGGTTGGCCACCCCCATCAGCGTGCCCGTCGCGTCAAACAGCTCCACCAGGAAGAACACCAGCACCACGTTCAGGATGCCGACCGATAGCGCACCCATGATGTCGAGCTGCATCAGCGTGGGCGCGAGCGACGGCGGCATCGACACCACGCCGTGGAAGGTATTGCCGGCAAAGAAGAAGCTCGCTGCCGTCACGGCCAGAATGCCGATCAGGATGGCGCCCTTCACGCGCAGGTGGTCCAGCGCCACGATCACGAAGAAGCCGATCACCGCCAGGATGACGGAAGGCTGGTGCACATCGCCCAGCGTCACGAGCGTTGCCGGATTCCCGACGATCAGCCCCGCGCCCCGCAGCGACACGATGCCCAGGAACAGCCCGATACCCGCCGTGATCGCCACGCGAATCGAATGCGGAATCCCGTTGACGATCATCTCGCGGATGCGGAACACGCTCACGAGCAGGAACAGGCAGCCGGAAATGAACACCGCGCCCAGTGCCGCCTGCCACGTAAAGCCCATGCCCTTGACCACCGCGTACGCAAAGTAGGCGTTCAGGCCCATGCCCGGCGCCATCGCGATCGGGTAGTTCGCGTACATCCCCATGATGACGGTGCCGATTGCCGCGGCAATGCAGGTGGCAACAAACACCGCGTCGTGCGGCATGCCTGCGTCAGCCAGGATGTTCGGGTTGACGAAGATGATGTACGCCATGGTGAGGAACGTCGTCAGCCCGGCAAGCACTTCCGTGCGGACGTCGGTCTGGTGTTCCTCGAGCTTGAAGGTGCGCGCGAGCCAGGTCATTCAGGTTGTCTCCTCTTGTTGTGAAGTGTCATGGCTGGCCGACGCCGTCCTGCGCCTGGCTCCCCCGATGCACGCCCACCATGGGGCGAGGCTACTCTTAGCAAGATTCCGGCGCCCCAAGGCGGCGCGTGCGAAATGCCGTTCATGCGAATCGAATGATGGAAAACGCGCCGGCCGAGTGCCAACCCGGTGCGCGGGATGCGCATGATGCCCGAAACGCCGGGCGTGTGCACATCGCCTGGCGAGCCCTATCGTCCAGGCAGCGCAGGACACGACTTCACCGACAAACCGTACCCGTTTCTGCGAAAGCCCGATGCTACGCGGCCTGCGTGGCGACGGGCGTACCCGTTTCTGCGCAGGCAAGCGCAGAAACGGGTACGAATTTCCACGAATACACAGGGCGTACTGACAGGTAAAGGCGTACCTGTTTCTGCGAGCCGTTGAAGTGCGACGCCGTACCCGTTTCTGCGCATGGTCGCGCCCAAGGTTCCCTCTAAAGCGAACCCGTTTCTGCGCAAGAAGCCCGGGGTGGGTTGTACCCATTTCTGCGCGGCCCTCCGCAGAAACGGGTACGCCCTATCTGCACCCCGCCTCGCCAAGCCCTTGGCCAATAAGGCTTTTTACCCGCAGAAACAGGTACGGCCGCTGGAACGTCATGCCGCGAGACATTGCCAAACGGTCTCCCCTCGTCCAGGTTTCAGCGATGAAAGTTCAGGATTCATCCGTCTTAGGCAGCAGGCTTGATGATCTGCAGCTATATGCCGTTTTCTAGCCGCCACGCACAAACGGGTACGCGTGGGTCCTATTCAGACGGTGCGAAGCGTGCGCTCGCTTTCAGCGAACAGCCAACGATAACAAGCACCACGAAATCGCCGGAATCGGCAAGCGCGCAGATTTGGGTACGCCAACATGTGCCGAAATCCCCTTGATCCACGCAGAAACAGGTACGCTTCGACGGCAAACAGGGTGAGCCGGTCTAAAAAATCGTCAAATCGGCCGCAGAAACGGGTACGCGCATGCGAAAACGCACCGAACGGCCTCGCCCAACCCCGGTTTTCTGTGGATAACACTGTGGACAACATGATGTTGTCCCCGCAGATTCCGGTACGCCCAATGCGCAGAAGCGGGTACGGTTTCGCGCAGAAGCGGGTACGCCATCGCGCAGAATCTGGTTCGCGCGTTCGCAGAATCTGGTTCGGTTTACCCCTCTAAACCCAGCTGTGACAAGGCTTTGCGGGGCGCGTATACGGTTTACCTGTAGTAAACGTAGAAGGTATATATAGCTTGTAGTGAGGAAAGGTCTTCCGTGGACAACCTTAACGGTTGCCCACCGATGCCCTTCCCGCGACAACGAGCGAAAATAAGAAAACGTACCCAATTCTGCGTGACAAGGCGAAGGCGATTTAGTACAAAGGCTCTGAACAATTCTTGCCCACCATGGTCACCAAACGCCTTACACCCAATGGGAAACCGGCCGACGAGTCGCCCGGCCGCATCATCGTCCCCTCGGGAGGGCAAGTCATTGCCGCGCCGGAGAAGTTTCAGCGCCTGTTCGACGAAGCACAGGCGATGGAACGGGAAGACGCCTGGCAAAGCGGCGAGGTTGGCTTTCTCAGCCGCGCCAGCGTGCAGGTCACCCTCCCCTATCGCGCTCCAAAGGGGGCACCGCCAGTCTGGACGCGTTCCAGCGGCAACATTTCGCTGATGATCCAGCCGGGCTACTTCACGCAGCAGCGTTCTGAGCGGGCCAGCAATGGGCGGCAGCGCATCGTCTCCGAGACGGTCTCTTTCGGCTATCCCTATGGCTCGTATCCTCGGCTGATGCTGGCCTGGATCGGCAAGGAGATCATGGCCAAGAAGAAGCGCGGCGAATTCCAGGGCACGGTGGAAGACCGGCGCATTTCGCTGGGCAACTCGCTGTCCGAGTTCATGTACAACTTGGGCATCCCAATGGCCACCGGCGGCAAGCGGGGCACCATGACGCTGGTGCGCCAGCAGATGATCCGCCTGTTCTCTGCCACGATTGCCATCGTGCAGAACAAGTCGGCGCCCAGCAGCCAGAATCAGAACCAGGAACCACTGTCGATCGATCGCATCGGTTACCTCCTGGCCGATCAATTGTCGACGTGGTGGGATCCAATGCAGCCGGGCCAGGGCTCGATGTTTGAGAGCTTCGTGGTGCTGTCCGAACCGTTCTTCAACGAGCTCGTAAATCGTCCTGTGCCGGTGGATATGCGTGCGTTGAAGGCGCTCAAGCAATCGCCGTTTGCACTGGATGTGTATTCGTGGCTCACATACCGCTTCTTTACGATCCAGAAGCGTACGGAGATCCCTTGGGAAGCGCTGCAGATGCAATTCGGTACCGAGACCGAAAGCGAGCGGAAATTCCGTGCGTTGTTCCGCAAGGCGCTGAAGGACGTGCTGGTTGTCTATCCAGACGCGAAAGTCGATGCTGACTCATCCAAGGCGCTGATTCTGCAGCCATCGCGTACCAGCGTGCGGAAGCTGGCCTGAAGCACGCAAAAGCGTTGGACAAAAAGAAAGGGGAGCAGATGCTCCCCTTTTTCATCTCAGGCGATCAGCCTGAAATTTATTCCGGCTTGATCGCCGAGGCTTGCAGACCCTTCGGGCCTTGCTTCACCTCGAAGGTGACCTTCTGGCCGTCCTTCAGGGTCTTGAAGCCCGAACCCTGAATTTCGGAGAAGTGCGCGAACAGATCTGCGCCGCCGCCGTCCGGAGTGATGAAGCCGAAGCCTTTGGTTTCGTTAAACCATTTGACAGTACCCGTGGCCATGCAAAAATTCCTTTAAAAAACAAAAATCACGTCGTCCAGCCGATCCGGACATCGCACGAAGAACCGGCTGATTCCGAATCTTGCGTAGACAAAGTCTTCAGACGACTGTCCGAGCATCATAACCAGTTTGAGGCAGAGTGTCGATGGGCGGTATTTTCGCGAAATGTCGCTTTTATGCATCCCACTGGTAAACACCTACAAAGCCCGTAAATGTTGGGTTGAACGCAGAAAGTTATGCGCTAAAGGCCGCATTTACATCTCAATTTAGGTGAATTGAAAACCACCTAGACGGCCTCTTTTTCGGGTGCGCCTATCCGTTGAAATTTGTATGAATTGAAATTTATCGAACTTGTGTTTTTATGCTGTCTTCCCTAAGATGAGCGCTGCTGACTTTCAGCGCTGAAAGTGGAGGACCAGTGAGCGCCAAGATCGTAACGGTATTCAATCAGAAAGGCGGATGCGGCAAGACCACGGTCAGCATGCACATCGCCGGAACCCTTGGTTTGCGGGGGAGTAAAACGCTGCTGGTCGATATGGACGAGCAAGGAACGGCCACACGGTGGGCCGCTCAAGCGCCCGAAGACAAGCCCTTTCCAGCTTCGGTGATCGGTTTAGCGCCGTCTGGCGGCGCCATGCACAGAGAGGTGCGCAAGTTTGTGGCGGACTACGATTACATCGTCGTCGATTGCCCTCCAGCGGTCCACTCGCCGTCTTCGTCAAGCGCGCTGCTGATCTCCGACATTGCGTTGATTCCCGTAGTGCCGTCGCCTCCGGATCTCTGGGCTGCCGTGGCCGCCAAAGCCCTCGCGCAGCAGGCCCAGGTAACCAACGAAACGCTGCGCATTCGCGTACTGGCGAACATGGTCCAGCGGCGGGTTTCGCTCGCGAAGCAAGCAATTGAAATTCTTGGTGATGATGGTGATATTCCTTTGATGGATTCCATGATCGGTTCGCGCTCTGCATTTCGGGAGTGTCAGGCGATCGGTGCGACGGTGCATGGTGTGTCGGGCGCCCGGGAAGCCGTCAGTGAAGTCGACATCTTGATCGACGAGGTGTTGCAGTTGTTGCAGGAGGAACGTGTATGAGCGCGAAGTTGAAATCGCTCAAAGACGGCATGCTGGCCGGCATTGCCGCAGAGAAGACCAAGGCGACACCCGTTGATCGTTTTGCGCTAGCAGAAAAAGCGATTACCTCGCACCCTCGCGGCCTGCTTGGCCAAGCTACCCACGCCGCTGCTTTCAGCGCTGAAAGTCCGGTGCCCGCGAATACGTCTGAACGCCGGGTGATCAAGGTTCCGCTTGAACGGTTGCAGGAAAATCCGCTTAACGCCCGCCGCATCTACGATCCGCAGATCGTCCAGGAGCGGGCGGCGTCCATCGCTACGCATGGTCAGCAGACGCCAGGCTTGGCGGCGCCGGACCCGGCACGCCCAGGTTGGTATGTCCTGATCGACGGCCATTACCGGAAGCGTGCCTTGGCCGCCGCTGGGAAGGCCGAGATGGACTGCTTCATCGAGGACGGCCTGTCGGATATCGATTTCTATCGGCTGTCCTTCGTCTTGAACGAGCAGCGTTCCGGCCAATCCGTGTTGGACAACGCCATCGCTTGGCGGCAGCTGCTAGATGAAGGAAAAGTTAAAAAAGAAGAAGATATTTGCGAGATTACCGGCGTATCCGCAGGAACGGTCAACAAGACGTTGGCGCTGCTGAAACTGCCGGAGTCAGTGCTCGAAGTCATGAAGGAGCGACCGGCTGGTATTGGTATCGCGACCGGATACGAGCTGACGCTGTACTTCAAGAGCGCGGGCGAAGACCGTACGCGTGAGCTGGTACATCGCGTACTGGAAGAGGGGCTCTCAAGCCGCGACGTGGAGCAGATCCGCAAGGTGGCTCAAGAAGGGCGTACTCGCAAGGTGAAGGAAGTCAGCCGCCAATACAAGATTCGAAGCGCGGAAGGTGATCTTCTCGGCACAATCAAGGAGTGGGATTCCGGAAGAGTGATGCTTGATGTGAAGCTCGGAGATCGTGCCGCCCGGGAATCGCTGGTGGAAGCGCTGAAAAGCCGATTTGGCCTGGACGTCGCCCTACTGTAGTTCCGACGCAGATTTGTCCACAAGAAGCGCCCCATGGGGCGCTTTTTTTTTGCCCTGATTTCGGACACGAGGGCCATATCGGCGCGTGGAGCGTACCCGTTTCTGCGCAGGCTCAGCGGTGTCCGGTGCACCCCATCGAAGGACTCGTTCCCCGGCCCGCCCGGCGCCGAAATGAGGGGGCTTGCCATTCAAAGGGGATGTTTATGCTTCACGATTGGACTGCAAGTACAACTGTGCAAAATGTAAATAATGATATGCAACGTACACTGCTTGAGGTTTTTAACCCTTTATGTACACTATATGGACACTCGATAGCCCCTATGGCACGCCCCGGTCTCTATTTCTCGGCTGAGCAGCAGCAACGAATCGTTGAAGCGATTCGACGGTTGGATATCGCCTTCCCGCACGACAACGCTGTATTCCTCGATGAGGTGATCGAAGCCGTTCAGGCGGTGACGCGCCGTGTTTACGGCGTTCGGCGTTACGTGCAGTGGTTGGCGGAAGCCGGAGTACGCCGGCGTCCGAGCAATGCGACGTTACAGAAGGCGATCGACCGGGCGCAGGGGCGTGGGCCGGTTGCAAGTGGTATCGCTACGGATGCGGTTGAGCCTTGGCCGATCCCGTTGGCACACGCAGAAACGGGTACGCTTTCTGCGCGCGACGAACGCAACCGCACCGGGCGCGCCATTGGCGCGCCCGGTGCGGGCGCCGAATGGATGGAAGCGCGCATCCGAGCCGAGGTGGCGGAGCGCGCGCTGGAACACGAAGCCGCGCGCAATCGGCAATTGCAGGCCGCCATGGCCGACTTGGAGCGGCGTCTCGGCGAAGCGCTTGCCACGGCGCCGGCCGTGCCGCCCAAGTTGACCGACGCGACCCTCGAGCGCCTGGAGCAGACCATGGAAACCGTGACCCGCCTGGAGGGCGCGGCCAGCGCGCTGGCGGGTACGGAGCGCTTTCTACGCTTGCAGAACGATGCGGTGCGCCAGCAGACGCAAAACGAAGCCGATCAACTGCGTCAGCGCATCCGCACCCTGGAAGCCGAGGTCGCGCAACTGAACGCCCAGATCGATGCCTACCGGCGCACGCCCGAGCGCACCGCGCCGGTCTCGCGCGGCTGGGTCAAGCCATCTTCCTGATTTTCGACCCACTGTTAGCGGGTGCTTACTGGTCTGGCCGAGCGCGAGTTGGCTCAGAACGGCACGCAGAATTGGGTACGCTTTTCGACTTTCGGCGCTGAAAGTTGGTGCGACGGAGTTTCAACCCGTTGTAGGAAAGGTGCCGATGCAGTGCCTGCAACGTTGCGCGGGGCGCGCCAGATGGTGCTCCGTCAAAGGGTCGACCCCCTTTAATTTACGCTGGCATATGACTTGCTCATGACGCTACGTCTCACCAATGGAGTTGTCATGAACGAGAAGATCACCAAGGCCGTGTTTCCCGTGGCGGGACTCGGCACACGTTTTCTACCCGCCACCAAGGCCAGCCCGAAAGAGATGCTGCCGATCGTCGATAAGCCGCTGATCCAATATGCGGTGGAAGAGGCTGCCGCCGCGGGTATCACGGAAATGATCTTCATCACGGGCCGCGCCAAGCGCGCTATCGAAGACCATTTCGACAAGGCTTACGAGCTTGAAACCGAACTGGCCGCCAAGAACAAGCAGGCGTTGCTGGAGATGGTGCAGTCGATCAAGCCGTCCGGCGTCGAGTGCTTTTATGTGCGTCAGCCGGAGACCCTGGGCCTCGGCCACGCCGTGCTCTGTGCGCAGAAACTGGTACGCGACGAACCCTTCGCCGTGATCCTGGCCGATGACTTGCTGGACAACCAGCCGCCCGTCATGCAGCAGATGACGGAGCTTTACGATCACTACCGGTGCTCCATCGTCGGCGTCGAAACGATTGCGCCGGAAGCCTCGCGGTCGTATGGCGTGGTTGCCGGCCGTGAATGGGATGATCGGCTGGTCAAGCTCGATGGCATCGTCGAAAAGCCGGCGCCGAAGGATGCGCCGTCGAACCTGGGCGTGGTCGGGCGCTACATTCTGACGCCGCGCATCTTCGATCATCTGCGCAATCTGAAGCCTGGCGCAGGCGGCGAATTGCAGTTGACGGACGCCATCCAGAGCCTGCTGGCCGAAGAGCAGATCCTGGCGTATCGCTACCGTGGTCAGCGGTTCGATTGCGGAAGCAAGTTCGGTTACCTGCAGGCGACGGTCGAGTTTGCGCTGCGCCACCCGGAAGTGCGTGCTGACTTTGAGGCGTATCTGCATGAGCGTCTGGGCCTGTCCCAAACGCATGAAGATGTGTCTGCCGAGATGGAGTCGTTGGTTCGCGACACCATTCCGCTGAGCGTGGCTGCCTGAGCTTCGTCCCTTTCAGAATCGGTCGTGCGGGTTTCCGCACAGGCCGCCCGGCCGATTCTGATAAACCGCACACCTCTCCGATCTCCCGTTGTTCGGTCAATTCCCCGCAAAGCCTGGTGCCATGGGCGTTTGTGGCGGGTCGACACGCCTGTTTTCTGCATGGAATGCTTCTTGAGTAAGAGCGACCACCCATAAACCGGCGGACCGCTTGGACGTCGCACACGCAGCTCCGTGTGCGAACTGTCACCAGCAAAGGCCGCCGCAACGCTCCAAGGAGACACCATGACGCAGCCTCAGGCTGGTGCGGTCACGGGCGACTTTTCGCCCGCGCAGGCCCCCACCAAAGACACTCCCGCAGACGTACGCCGTCGTCTGCGTTCCATCTTCTCCGGTTCGATTGGCAACCTTGTCGAGTGGTACGACTGGTATGTCTACTCGGCGTTTGCCCTGTACTTTGCCAAGTCGTTCTTCCCGAAGGGCGACCAGACCGCGCAGCTGCTCAATACGGCGGCGGTGTTTGCGGTCGGCTTTCTGGCGCGTCCGGTGGGCGGGTGGTTGATGGGTATCTACGCCGATCGCTACGGCCGCAAGCGCGCGCTGTTCTTCTCGGTGGTGCTCATGTGCGCGGGCTCGCTCATCATTGCGCTCACGCCGAGCTACGCGACCATCGGCGTGGCGGCACCCGTGCTGCTGGTGCTGGCGCGTCTGCTGCAAGGCTTGTCGGTCGGCGGAGAATACGGCACCTCGGCCACGTACCTGAGCGAAGTCGCCAACAAGGAAAACCGCGGCTTCTACTCGAGCTTCCAGTACGTCACGCTCATCGCCGGGCAACTGACGGCGCTGGCCCTGCTGATCGTGCTGCAGCAGTTCGTGCTGTCGCCGGCGCAGCTTGAGGCGTGGGGGTGGCGCATCCCGTTCTTCATCGGCGCGCTGTGTGCGCTGCTGGCAATGGTCATGCGCTCGCACATGGAGGAGACGCAATCCTTTACCGCCGCGAAGACAAACAAGAAGCGCGGCACGCTGTCGGAACTGGCCAAGCATCCGCGCGCCGTTGCAACGGTCGTGGGCCTGACGACGGGCGGTACGGTGGCGTTCTACACGTACTCGATCTACATGCAGAAGTTCCTGGCCAACACGGTGGGGCTGTCGAAGGACACGGCGACGCTGGTGTCCGGTGCCACGCTGCTGCTGTTCGCGATGCTGCAGCCGATCGTGGGCGGGCTGTCCGACCGCATTGGCCGCCGTCCGATCCTGATCGCGTTTGGCGTGCTGGGTACGCTGTTCACCGTGCCGATCATGACCGGCATCAGCCAGACCACCAACGTGTGGACGGCGTTCTTCCTGATCATGGCCGCGTTGGTGATTGTCTCCGGCTACACGTCGATCAACGCGGTGGTCAAGGCGGAGCTGTTCCCCGCGGAAGTGCGTGCGCTGGGCGTGGGCCTGCCGTATGCACTCACGGTGTCGATCTTCGGCGGCACGGCCGAGTACATCGCGCTGTGGCTCAAGCAGGCGGGTCACGAGTCGCTGTTCTACTGGTATGTGACGGGCACGATCTTCCTGTCGCTGTTGGTGTACGTGTTCATGCGCGATACTCGCGAGCATTCCCGCATCGAACATTGACCCCATGTCGCCAACCGACGGCCACGCCGACCTTGCCCACCCCGCACACGGGCGCGGCTGGCGCATGGCCGTCGCGCTGGCCATGGCGGCGTGCTGTGCGGCAGCGGGGTGGGGCGCTTACGCCATCGCCCTGCAACGCTACGTTGCCACGCGCGCCGAAGAGGCGGGCCAGCGCACCACCTTCTACGCACAGAACCTGCGCAGCACGCTGGCCCGCTATGAATCATTGCCGAGGCTGGCGGCGCTGGAGCATGTGCTGCACGTCGCACTGCAAGAGAATCCCCAGGCTGGCGACGCTGTCATGCGCCGCGCAGCCAATGCCTATCTGAAGGAAGTGCAGGCGGCCACCGATCTGGCCGCTGCGCACCTGATCAATACGACCGGCCTCACGATTGCGGCCAGCAACTGGGATCTGCCGACCTCGTTCGTCGGCCAGAACTACGCATTCCGCCCGTACTTTGTCGAGGCCATGCGCGAAGGGCTGGGTCGCTTCTACGGCGTGGGCAATACCACCGGCGAGACGGGCTATTTCGTGGCCGCCCCCGTGCGCGAAGACAACAAGCCGATCGGCGTGGTCGTCGTGAAGGTCAACCTCGATGCATTCGAGGCCACGTTGTCGCGCAGCGGCGATACGGTGCTGCTCGTGGATCGGTACGGCGTGATCTTCCTGTCGTCCGTACCCGAGTGGAAATACCGCACACTCGGCACCTTGAGCGCGGACCAGCGCGCAGCACTCGACGCGACGCGCCAGTACGCCCCCCACAACCTCACGCCGCTCGGAATGCGCGACGGGCAAGCCGCAAGCGTACCCTTTTCTGCGGACCACCCGCCGCAGACCGTGCGCGTGGCGTTGCCCGGAAAATCGGCGTCGACGCTGCGTGTGCAGTACCGCCCGGTGGGCCTGCTCGGCTGGCAGGTCGCCGTGTTGATCGACCCGCGCGACGAGCAGCGTACCGCGCTGGTGGCCGGTGCAAGTGCCGCGTTTGCGATGGCGTTGATCTTCGCCGTACTCGTGGCTTTGCGCCTGCGTACGCGCCGGCGCGAAGAGCAACACCGCGCGCGCGCCGCACTGCGCGAAATCCAGCGTGATCTGGAAGCACGGATCGCACAGCGCACTGCGGAGCTGACGTCCGCCAACACCGCGCTGGCCGGCAAGGTCGAAGCGCTCGATGCCGCGCAACGCATCCTGCGCGAAACGCGCGATGCTGCCGTGCAGGCCGGCAAGCTCGCTGTGCTCGGCCAGATGGCCGCCGGCATCACGCACGAACTCAACCAGCCGCTTACCGCGCTGACCACGCTGTCGGACAACGCCAACCAGCTTGCCGAGCGCGGCCGCATCGACGAAGTGCGCGGCAACCTCACGCACATCAGCCAGCTTGCCGAACGCATGGGCCGCATCGTTTCGCACATCAAGGCGTTCTCGCGCAAGGGCGATGCGGCACGCGCGGCCGTGTCGGTGGACGAAGCGATTCGCCAGGCGCTGATGCTGGTCGAGACCCGTCGCCGCCAGGCCGGGGTGACGGTGGTGACCGAACCCGTCCCAGCTGATCTTGCGGTCTGGGCCAACGCCGTGCGGCTTGAGCAGGTGCTCGTCAACCTCATCCGCAATGCCATTGATGCCACCGCCGAGGGACCGGTCGCCGAGTCCGCGACCGTGCGGGTGAGCGTCGAGCCCATCGAGAAATGGGTACGCATCACCGTGCGCGACTTCGGTCCGGGCATTTCCACTGATGTGCTGCCGCGCCTGTTCGAGCCGTTCTTCACTACCAAGGACGATGGTCAGGGCCTGGGGCTCGGGCTGGCGATTTCGCTGGCGATCATCGAAGACTTTGGCGGCCGGCTCGAAGGCCGCAATGCGGGTGACGATGCAGGTGGCGCAGAATTCATCATCGAGCTTGAACGCGTTGTGAAACCCACATGACTGAACACGGCACGCCAGACCCTTCCCCCATCGACCACGCGCCCGTCTTCCTGATCGAAGACGATGACGTCGTGCGCCTGGGCTGCGAGCAGGCACTCTCGCTGGCCGACGTGCCGGTGCAGTCCTTTGCCGACGCGGAAAGCGCGCTGGCCGCACTCGCTGCGCAAACGCCGGCCGTGGTCGTCACCGACGTGCGCCTGCCCGGCCGCGACGGCCTGGCTGTGCTGCGCGAGATGCTGCGGCACGACCGCCAGTTGCCCGTCATCCTCATCACCGGTCATGGCGATGTGACGATGGCCGTGGCCGCCATGCGCGCGGGCGCATACGACTTCATGGAGAAGCCGTTCCACTCAGAGCGCCTCGTCGACGTGGTGCGGCGTGCGTTGGAGAAGCGCCGGCTCACGTTCGAAAACCTGCGTTTGCGTGAAGCGCTGCAGGGCCGGCAGGCGTACCCATTGATCGGCCAGAGCGCCGTCATGCAGAACGTACGCCGGCTCGTCACCGCGCTGGCGCCGACCGATGCCGACATCCTCGTCACGGGCGAGACCGGCTCGGGCAAGGAAGTGCTCGCGCGCGCCATTCACGAAGGCAGCCGACGTCGCGGGCCGTTCGTCGCGCTGAACTGCGCGGCGCTGCCGGAGTCCGTGTTCGAGAGCGAGATGTTCGGCCACGAGGCGGGCGCTTTCACAGGTGCCAACCGCCGCCGCATCGGCAAGATGGAATATGCAGATGGCGGCACGCTGTTCCTGGATGAGATCGAATCGATGCCGCTGGCGTTGCAGGCCAAGCTGCTGCGTGCGCTGCAGGAACGCAGCATCGAACGGCTGGGCAGTAACGCCAGCGTTCCGGTCAATTGCCGTGTGGTGGCTGCCGCCAAGGTCGACCTGAAGGAGGCATCCGATCACGGGCAGTTCCGCGCGGACTTGTATTACCGCCTGAACGTCGTGTCGATTGCGCTGCCGGCGCTGCGCCAGCGTGCCGAAGACATTCCGCTGCTGATGGCCCACTTTCTGCAGCAGGCTGCGGTGCGCTACGAGCGTGCGGCGCCCGATTGGTCTGCGCAAGACATGATGCGCTGGCAGCACCACGACTGGCCCGGCAACGTGCGCGAACTGAAGAACGTGGCGGAGCGCTTTTGCCTCGGATTGGACGACGGCCTAGTGGTTTCAGAGGCGAGCCAGCATTCCCTGGCCGGTCGGATGATGGCGGTCGAACGCACCACCATCGAAGAAGCACTGCGCGCCACGGAGGGCAACGTTGCCCGTGCGGCAGATTTGCTCGCCGTGCCGCGCAAGACGCTATACGACAAGCTCAACCGGCACGGCATCGAGCCGGACAAGTTCCGCAGCAGTTAGCGCAGCGAGGATTCGCCGATCTTGCGGCCGCCTTGCGGAGGCCAGCACGTTGCTGCCAGCAGCACGGCGGCCACGGCGTAGATCGCTTCGGTCACCGCCAGGGGCAGCACATGTACCTGGTACAGCGCAGCGGGCAAGTCAGCCAGCGCATGCAGCAACACCGCCAGCACGACGATCACAAACCGCCGCTGCCGCACCGCGTGCCACACCACCAGCGTGAGCGTGAACTGGATCAGCATCGCCGCAATGCGCTCGCTCACCGCACCGAGCGCCAGCCACGGCGACAGCTGCGCCAGCATGGCATGGATGGTCCCGACCATGGCATCGGCACCGCTGGCCGCGAGGCGCGATTCCAGCTCGCCGCGGTTGCTGGCAATGCCGAACATCACCATCTGGGCCTGCGATGCCGCACCAACCAGCCAGGCTTCGATGCCCGCGTGACCGAGCGCATACGCCACCGGTGTGGCGGCACCCCCCGGCTTGCGCACGAGAAAACGCAGGCCGAGCCAGCGGCCGCTTTCCTCGAACAAGCCGGCCATCAGCGCGCCGTAGATGACGAACAGCACGGGCATGCGCAGCCAGTGCGCCGTGGTCGGGTTGAGCTGCAGCAGGTACAAATGCAGCGTGCGTTCCAGCACCAACGCAAACACCACAAACACCGCCGCGCCCACGCCGATGTCGCGCCATGCCAGGTCGAAGCGCCGCCGCAGCCAGAACCACGCTACGACGGGCACGCTTGCGATGAGCAAGGCCGCGATGGCGTGGGCAACAAGGGCAGGGATGGCGACGGTGAACATGGCGGATGGAGACAGTCGGGCAATCGAGTTGGCCGCATGCTACCTGAGCGTGCTGGCGCGAGTCTTGCGGGCCGATTGTTACAATACGTACCTGCGGCAGCAATGCCGCTTCTTGGCTTCTTGATATGGCAGGACGGACGGTCGTGAAACGCATGATGTGGCGGTGGATCTGGATATGCAGTGTCGGCGTGGGCGCCTTCGGCATGGCGGTGCCTGCCCAGGCTGCACGCTGGCACCAATACCTGACGACGACGTCCGTCGTGGCTTCCATCGATCGCACGTCGCTGCGCTCCAACCGTACCGGTCACAAAATTTTTCTGGCGCGCACGGTGCTCAAGCGCAGTGAACGCCGCGCCCATGGCGCCCATTACCGGCCCGGCACGATGATCCTCTCGCGCCAGGAGATCGACTGCCATCGCCAGCGCATCCGGCTGGTCGACTACGTGGTGCGCGGTCCCGACGGCGCCACGCTCGATACCGATACCGCAGCCGGCGCGCACTGGATGCGCATCCGCCCCGGTACGCTCGCGGCGCGCTCGGCCGCCTATGTCTGCGGCCGCCGTTAGACCCCGCGGCGACTCGACATTGACCGGCGGGCATAGCACTATGGTGTCTGCCCTCACACCACAACAAGACGCCGGCCGCGAGGGGCGCCGGCGCCAGCCGACCGTTTGATGAAACTGACCCTGAAGTCGCAGGCGGCCATCATGGCGACCGTCATCAGCGTGACGGTGGTGAGCGTGTTCGGCTGGTCGCAACGCGAGCCGATCCGCCGCGAGGTGATGGCGCAGATCAAGGCGCAGCAGACGGCCATGGTCAAGGAGTCGGCGGAAGACCTGAAGCAGCGGCTGGACACATACCTGGGCGTGCTCGAGCGCACTGCGCAGCAGATGCGCACCGTACACTTCGACACGCCGGCGCAAGAAGCGGCGTTCTACCGCTCCATCCAGCCGGCCAGCGGCCTGTTCGACGGCGTGTTCCTGGCCTCGGCTGACGGCAAGGTGACAGCCACCTCGCCGCACCGCGCGGGCGTGGTCGGCATCGACATTTCGGATCGGGATTACTTCAGGCAGGTCATGGTGGTCGACCAGCCGACCATCTCCGCACCGCTGCGCAACCGTGTGGGCGGCGAGCCCATCGTCATCATGGCCGCGCCCGTGCATGATCAGGACGGCAATCTCGTCGGGCTGATCGGCGCGTCGCTGTACCTGCTCAAGCCGAACTTTCTGGGCGACATGCGCGATATGCGCGTGGGCCAGACCGGCCATGTCTACCTGGCTACGCGAGGTGACAACCCCGTTTATATCGTCCACCCCCAGGCCGACAAGACGCTGGCGCCGCTCGATGCCGATCCGGCGGTGGCCGCAGCCTTTTACGCGAATCCGGACGCACTGCCTGATCGCGGTGGCGACGTGGTCACCACGCAAGACATCACCTCGGCCGGCTGGACCCTCGCTGCGGTGTTGCCCGGCGCCGAGGCCAACCGGCAGCTCTTCCTCATGCGCCAGCGTTTTCGCTGGTCGCTCCTGGTGCTGGCGGCGATGATCGGCGCATCGGTGTGGGCGGCGATGCTGTGGCTGTTGCGCCCGCTTGGCCGGTTGCATTCAGCCATGACGCAGCTTTCGGCCACGGACTTGCGCAACGCGCCTCCGCTCGAGCTGGGCAGTACCTCTGCGGAAATCGACGCAGTATCAACGGCGTTCCATAAGCTGATGGACGAGGTCGTCCGCCAGCGCGCCGAACTCGAAGCCGTCAACGATGCGTCGCCGCTCGGGTTGTTCCGCTCGGATGCGGAGGGGCGGACTGTCTATACCAACGAGGCGTATCGCCGGCTGCTCGGTGCAACGCATGAAGAGGCGCTGGCCGACGTGTGGCTTGCACGTCTGCATCCGGACGACCGCGATGCCACCATGGCCGGTTGGCGCGACGCGGTTGCACGCGGGGCCGGCTACAACGCCGAGCAGCGCGTGATCGTGCCAGGCCTGGGTGAGCGACTGCTGGTGGTCACGACAGCGCCGGTGCGGGTGGACGGCGAGGTGGTCGGCCACGTTGGGGCGATGGAAGACATCACCGTGCGGGCGCGGGCGCAACAAGCCTCGCGCGTGCTGACCAAGATCCTCGACTCCACCACCGACTTCGTTGCGCAAAGCGACGTACAGGGCAACGTCACCTACATGAATCCGGCCGGCCGCCGCTTTGCCGGCATTGCGCCGGGTGCCAATCTCCAAGGCCTGACGGTTGCGGATTTCTACCCGCCCGAGACAATGGGCTGGCTGCGCGAGGTGGCCGTACCCGCAGCCTCGCGCGATGGCGTATGGATTGGCGAAACCACCGCGCGAGGTGCCGAAGGTCAGGTCGTGCCGATCAACCACATGATCATCGCGCACCGCGATCCTGCCGGGCGTATGGAGTATTTCTCGTCGGTCATGCGCGACATCACGCAGGACAAGGCCGCCAAGGAAGCGCTGCAGCGCAGCCGCGAAACGCTGCAGACCGTGACCGATGCGCTGCCCGCGCTGGTGGCCTTCATCGACACCGAGGAGCGCTTCCGCTTCCTGAATGCCGCCTACGAGAAAGCGTATGGACGATCGACCGTGAGCATGCTCGGGCAGACGCTGCGCGAAGTCGTGGGGGACGACGCTTACAGCAACCTCCGCGATGCGTTGCAGCGTGCGCTGGGCGGAGAGACGATGGTCTTCGAGCGCGAGACCGGGGCCCTCGATCAATACCGGTGTGAAGAGGTCAGCTACCTTCCGCAGTTCGACTCGCAAGGCCGCGTGGCGGGTGTGCATTCGGTCACGCTGGATATTACGGAGCGCAAGAAGCAGGAGCTGCGCCTGCGCGCGCTGACCACCACCGACCACCTCACCGGCCTGGCCAACCGTGCCGGCTTTGAAGCGCGTTTGCAGGGGGCGCTGGACCAGGCACGTGTGAATGGATCGACCGGAGCGCTCCTGCTGATCGATCTCGACCACTTCAAGGTGGTCAACGACACGCACGGGCATGCCGTTGGCGATGCGCTGCTGCGTACTTTCGCGCAGCGGCTGGCGCGTGCTGTGCGCCCGTATGACGGCGTGGCGCGTTTTGGCGGTGACGAGTTTGCCGTCATCCTGGAGCACCTGTCGCACCCGGGCGACGCAAAGACGGTTGCCGCGAATATCCTTGCCGCATGCAACAAGCCGTTTCGCCTGCGTGAGGCGATGGTGCAGGTGGGCGCGAGCATCGGTATCGCAACCTTCGACGCGCGTACGCTGGCGCAGAGCGTCGTCTTCGAAGCCGCCGACGAGGCGTTGTACGAAGCCAAATCGCGTGGCAAGGGCTTGTTTGTCAGCGCCGACGAGCTGCCCACGGGCTGATTTCGCAGTGCGGCAAGGCACGCAGAAACGGGTACGCTCCACGTCGATCTGACGGTGTTGCGCAGGCAATGTTGCGCCGCAATGACCGCCCCCCAGGCCGGGCGGCGGACAATCCCCTATCGCACGGTCGTGCGCTTTCCGGTAAAGTCCCGCGACTGACTGCACGCGCCGGCCACCCCGGCGCGTCGCACAAGAGCGCTGTACCCATGGCGCCTTCGCTTCACACTCCGACGCACTTCCGGTGCACGCATGCCCGATCCGGCATCGCTCGCCCGGCAGGTCTTCCGCCGTTTCGCCAACGTTGTCTTGTCTTCGTGGCGCGAAACCCGGCAGGCGAGCGTCCGGACGCGATGCAGGGCGCATGCGGGGGGAGCGACGGTGTTGGGCCAGCGCATCTTCGAGACGCATCGCATTCAAGCAATCGCGACGGACAAACAAGGAGCAGGTTCGCATGCAAAAAATGATCAAACGGCTGCTGTTGACGGCAGTGGCTGCGGGGGCGGCAATCGCAACGGGCGCGGCAACTGCGGCCCAGGACATCAAGATCGGTGTGGCCGAAGCGCTGTCGGGCGGCGCAGCTCAGTACGGCGTGGCCATCCGCAACGGCTTCCAGTTGGCCGCTGACGAAATCAACGCCGCGGGCGGTATCAACGGCAGCAAGATCGCACTGGTGATCGAAGACGAGCAGGGCAAGAAGGAAGAGGCCATCAACGTCTTCAAGAAGCTGATCTTCCAGGACAAGGTGGCGATGGTGTTCGGCCCCACGCTGTCGAACTCGGCACAGGCGGCCGACCCGATCGCGCAGGCTTCCAAGACGGTCGCCTTTGGCACCTCCAACACCGCAGACGGCATCACCAGCATCGGCGATTTCGTCTTCCGCAATTCCGTGACCGAAGCCGACGTGCTGCCGGCAACGATCCAGACCGTTGTGAAGAAGGCCGGCGTGAAGAAAGTGGCCGTGCTCTACGGCAACGACGACGTCTTCACCAAGAGCGGCTACGACAACTTCAAGAAGGCGCTCGAAGATCTGAAGATCCCGGTGACGACCACCGAAACGTTCGCCAAGGGCGACGTCGACTTCAAAGCCCAGCTCACCAAGATCAAGGCGACGAACCCGGATGCGATCGTGCTGTCGGCGCTGATTGCCGAAGGTGGTCCGATCATGGTGCAGGCGCGTCAGCTCGGCCTGAATGTGCCGGTCATCGGCGGCAATGGGATGAACTCGGTCAAGGTGTTCGACCTGGCCAAGGATAAGTCCGACAACCTGTGGGTGGGCAGCCCGTGGTCGATCGAGAACCACACGGCCGAGAACAGCAAGTTCATCACCGCCTACACCGCCAAGTACAAGGCCGCGCCGGACCAGTTCGCCGCGCAGGCGTATGACGCCATGTACATCGCGAGCAAGGCGTTGAAGACGGTCAAGTTCAGCGGCAACCTCGAAGCCGATCGCAAGGCAATCCGCGATGCACTGCCGGCAGTCAAGCACGTTGGGGCGACCGGGGCGTTTGCGTTCCGCCAGGTGACGGCACGCGGCAAGCCAGCCGGCTACGACGCCGTGCAGACGCCGATCGTGAGCGTGACCAAGAACGGCAAGTACACCATCGAGAAGTAATCTTCGGTTCTCGTTGAAACCCTTTGAACGAGACAGGCGGGGCGTAGCTAAACCTACGCCCCATCGCTTTTTTTGCGGCTGCTTTGGTGACTGCTTTGGTCCCCTTCGGCCGCACCTCACTCTGATTCATCATGCTGGAACAGCAACTCGTCAATGCGCTGTCGCTCGGCTGCGTGTATGCGTTGTTCGCCCTGGGGTTCACGCTGGTTTTCGGCATCCTGGGCGTGATCAACCTGTCGCACGGCGCGGTCTTCATGCTCGGTGCCTATGCGGCGCTGCAGGTCGTCCTCCACTTCGATCTGCCGCTGTGGGCGGCGCTGGCCGTCGGTTTTGCCGTGAGCGGCGTGGCCGGCCTCATCATCGATGTGCTGCTGCTGCGCCCGCTGCGCCGGCGCAACGCGCCGCACCTGATCCCGATGATCGGCACCATCGGTGCGGGCATCGCCATCAATAACGCCATGCAAGGCGTGTTCGGGGCGGAGAACCTGCGATTCCCGGCGGGGCTTGTGTCTGACGCCTCGCTGGACCTGGGCGGCATTCATCTCACGCCGCTCGAGCTGAGCATCATCGTGCTGTCGTTCGTGCTGATGGGCGCGCTCATGCTGCTGCTCAAGCGCACGCAACTCGGCCGCGCGCTGCGCGCGATTGCAGAGTCGCCGAAGGCGGCGGCGCTGCTCGGCATCAATGTCGAAGGGCTGTTCTTGCTGACTTCGTTTGCGGCCGCGGCGCTGGGCGGGTTGTCGGGCGTGCTGATCGGCCTGTACTCCAACGCCGTGTTCCCGTTGATGGGCCAGCCGATGCTGCACAAGGGCATCGCGGTCATCATCCTGGGTGGCCTGGGCGATATTCGCGGCGCAATGTTGGGCGGCCTGTTCCTCGGTTTTGCCGAAGTGCTGTCGGTGGCCTACATCGGCTCGACCATGCGCGACGCGGTGGCGTTCGGCTTGCTGTTCCTGATCCTGCTGGTGCGGCCGCAAGGCCTGTTCGGCAAGGTGCTGGAACGCAAGGCATAAGGAGACCGACGACATGGAATGGTTCGACAACTTCTGGTCGGTCTACAGCAACCTGGTGCTCACGCTGGGCATCAATGCGTTGCTGGCGCTGTCCATTTACCTGACGCTGTCGTGCGGCTTGCTGGCGATGGCGAATGCGGCCTTCATGGGCATCGGCGCCTACACGGCGGCGCTGCTGACGATGAATGCCGAGATGCCGTTTTCGGTCGCCCTGCTGGGCGGCATGGTGGCACCGGCCGTGGTGGCCGTTGTCATCGGCCGGCCGACGCTGCGTCTTTCCGGCGTGTATCTGGCCATGGCCACGCTTGGTTTTGGCGAAGTCGTGCGCGTGCTGATCCTGAACACCGAAGACTGGACCGGCGGCGCGCTGGGCCTGAACGGCATTCCGCAGCTGACCGAGTGGTGGCACGTGGCGCTGGCCGTATTGGCGACGCTGTTCGTGCTGGCGCGCATGCGTCGGTCGAAGGTTGGCCGCGCTTTCGAGGCCATCAAGGAAGACGAAACCGCTGCTGGCCTCATGGGCATCAACGTGGCCGGCACCAAGCTGCTGGCGTTCACGCTGGGTGCGGCCATCGCCGGGCTCGCGGGTGCACTCAATGCGCATCTGACGTTCTTCATCGGCCCGAACGAGTTCGGTTTTGATCGCGGCGTGGAGATTCTCACGATGACGATCCTGGGCGGCACCAACGGCCTGACAGGCCCGGTGCTCGGCAGCCTGATCCTGTCGCTGCTGCCCGAGTTGCTGCGTGCGTTCAAGGATTTCCGCCTGGTCGTCAACGGCGTGATCCTGATGGTGATCGTGCTGTTCCTGCCCAAGGGCATCTGGGATCCGGCGCGTTTCGCGCGCTGGTTCGGCATCAAGCGCGGCGGCACCATGCCGGGCACGGGCAACACCCCGGCTGCTTCCAATGAATCGCACTGAGGCCGCCATGCTTAAACTCACCTCCATTTCCAAGCGCTTTGGCGGCCTGTCGGTGCTGCAGGACGTCAACATTGAAGTGCCGCAAGGCACCATCTTCGGCTTGATCGGCCCGAACGGCGCCGGCAAGACGACCGTCTTCAACCTGATCACCGGCCTGCTGGCACCCACGGGCGGCTCGCTGACGTTCAACGGCGAAAATCTTGTCGGCAAGAAGCCGCACCAGATCACGCAGATGGGCATCGCACGCACGTTCCAGAACATCCGCATCTTCAAGGAGATGACGCTGCTGGAGAACGTCGTGGTGGGCATGCACCGGCATCTGGACTACGGGGCACCGGGCCTGCTGCTGTCGCTGCCCAAGTACCGCGCTGCCGAGCGCCGCGCGCGCGACCGTGCGCTGGAGCTGCTCTCGTGGGTCAAGCTCGATCACAAGGCGCATGACATTGCCGACAACCTCTCGTACGGCGACCAGCGCAAGCTCGAACTCGCGCGGGCGCTGGCCACCGAACCCAAGCTGCTGTTGCTCGACGAGCCCGTCGCCGGTATGAACACCGGTGAGAAGGTCGACCTGATGGCCGAGATCGAAAACATCAAGGCGCGCGGCTACACGATCTTCATGATTGAGCACGACATGCGTTTCGTGATGGGCTTGTGCGAGCGCATCGCGGTGCTCAACTTCGGCCGCATCATCGCCGAAGGGCCGCCCGAGGCGATCCGCAATGACCCGCAGGTCATCGAGGCTTACCTGGGCCGCGATGACGACGATGACGCGAACGGCGATGCCGCGCAGAAGGAGACGGCATGACCACGTTGCTGGAAGTCAAAGGGCTCGATGTGTCGTACGGGCACATCGCAGCCGTCAAGGGCATCGACTTTGCGCTCAAGGCCGGCGAGATCACCTCGCTGGTGGGCGCAAACGGTGCGGGCAAATCGACCACGCTGCTGGCGCTCTCGGGCCTGATCCCGAAGTCGCAGGGTGACGTGCGCGGCCAGATCCTGTTCGAGGGCGAAGACGTTACGCAGTGGTCTGCTCACAAGCGTGTGGAGCGGGGCATCGTGCAGGTGGCCGAAGGGCGCGCCACGTTAACCACCATGACGGTGCGCGAAAACCTGGAGCTGGGCGCCTACACGCGCAAGGACAAAGGGCAGATCGCCTCGGACCTGGAGCGCGTGTTCCACCTGTTCCCGCGCCTGAAGGAACGCATCGACGGGCTGGCGGGTAACCTGTCGGGCGGCGAGCAGCAGATGCTGGCCATTGGTCGCGCGCTGATGGCTCGCCCGCGCGTGCTGCTGCTGGATGAACCCTCGATGGGCCTCGCGCCGATCATCGTGCAGGAAATCTTCCGCATCCTGCGCACCATCAATGCCGAGGGTCTGACGATTTTCCTGGTCGAGCAGAATGTGCGTCAGGCGTTGAAGATCGCGCAGCACGGCTACGTATTGGAAACCGGCGAGATCGTGCTGGCTGACAGCGGCAAAAACCTGTTGGGCAATCCGCGCGTGCTCGAAGCCTACCTGGGCGGCTGAGCGTTCCGAACACGCCTCGGCATGCAATATTGCCGAGGCGTAAGAACCGCATATCCATTGGGTTTGCGGTTCATTTTCATCCAAAAGCGTACCCGTTTCTGCGTACGTTCAAATCCCTGCCAAGACGTGGCGCTGTGCGTCGAACAGCGCGATCAATGCGTCGGCCACCGCCCGCACGCGCGGTGATCGTCGAACGTCGGGGTGGATCACCAACCAGATTTCTCGATGCAACGCAGGGTCGTCGATGGGCAATCGGCGCAAAAGCGTACCCGTTTCTGCGGGCGCACCAAGCAGGTGAGGCAGCGCCGCGACACCCAGTCCGGCCAGCGCTGCCTGGTGCATCGCGGCCAGATCGCTGCAGCGCAAGACCACGCGACGTTCGCCTGCGTAGTTGTCCAGCCAGCGCTGTTGCGGGACGTGGCGCAGGTTTTCGTCGTAGCCGATGAATTCCCATTCGGCTTCGGGGCGTGCGAGCACTTCTGCGGTGGCGTACAGACCGTAGCCGAGGTCGCCCAATGGCCGTGTCGCCAAGGTCGATGACGTCGGACGCGACAAGCGCACTGCCAGGTCGGCTTCGTGCGCCATCAGGTTGGCGTTGCGCTTTTCGCCCAGCAGCACGAGGTCGATGCCGGGCCATTGCCGGCGCAGTGTCGCCAGGTTTGGCGCAATGATGTGGCTGGCCACCGTGGGTGGCGCGGAGATACGCACCGTCCCGCGCAAGCTGCCCGCGCCCGCTGCCGCACGCGCAAAGCCGGCGGCTTCCTGCTCCATGCGCTCAGCGCGCTCGGCCAGTGCGTTGCCTTCAGCGGTCAGGCGCCAGCCGCGCGGCAGGCGGTCGAACAGGCGCACGCCCAACGATTGCTCCAAGGCATCGGCACGCCGCGCTACCGTGGTGTGTTCCACCGCCAGCCGCCGCGCAGCAGCTGACAAGCTGCCCTCGCGCGCCAGCACGAGAAAGTAGCGCACGTCATCCCACTGCAAGGAAGAGGAAGGTTCGGCCGCCGCCGCACGCGCCGGGGCGCGCGCATTTTTTGGCCAACCTGGGCTTTTTTGCACAGAAGCTGATCGGTTTTTGTGAATTCCCGGGTGATTCTGAACGGATTACGCTTCTTTCACAACGTGACGAACGCAGTACCCGTCATCCACCAAACCGAAAAGCGTACCTATTTCTGCGAGGACTTTTGCCATGCATGCCAAGGTGATCCAACTGCGCGAACCCGGTCCGGCATTGGGTTTGCGGCCCGCCAGCCTGATGTTGGCGCCGCCTGCGCCGAACGCGTTGACGGTGCGGCACACGGCCATCGGCGTGAACTTTGTCGACGTGTATCACCGTGTCGGGCTGTACCCGGTGCCGGCATTCCCAGCGGTGCTCGGGGTAGAGGGCGTTGGCGTGGTGGAAGCGATGGGGTCGGAAGTGCGCGGCTTTGTCGTTGGACAGCGCGTGGCCTGGGCCGGCCTGATGGACGGCGCGCCCGGCGGCTACGCCAGCCACCGCAACATCCCGGCCGAACGGGCGATTGCCTTGCCGGAAGCCCTTGATGACCAAACCGTCGCGGCCACGTTGGTTCGCGGCATTACCGCGCACATGCTGCTGACGCGGGTACGGCAGACGCGCGCCGGCGATACGCTGCTCGTACACGCTGCAGCCGGCGGCCTGGGCGTGTTGCTGGTGCAGTGGGCCAAGCGCCAGGGTGCGCGTGTGATCGGCACGGTTGGCAGCGAAGCCAAGGCCGCCGTCGCGCTGGGCCACGGCGCAGACCACGTTGTGCTGCATCGCCAGCAGGATGTGCGCGAAGCCGTGCTGCAGCTTACCGGCGGGGAAGGCGTCGACTACGTGATCGACGGCATTGGCGGCGCGATGCTGCAGACCTCGTTGGCGGTGACGCGGCCGTTCGGCGTGGTGGCCAGCATCGGTCAGGCGGGCGATGTCGGCAACGCCCAAACGGATGTCGTCGATCTTGCGGCGCTTGGACCGTCGCGCTCCATCGCGCTGGCGCGGCCGGGCGTATTCCGCTACATGGCCGAACTGTCGAACTACCGAACTGGAGCGCAGGCGGCATTGCAACGCATGCTGGATGGCGTGCGCGTGCCGGTGGGCGGTACCTATGCGTTGGAAGATGCGGCCGCCGCGCACGCCGCGCTGGAAGCCGCACAGACCTCAGGGGCGTTGCTCTTGCGCCCTTGAGAACCCCGCGCGCCGAAGGGTTTCCGTACAAAGCGTACCCATTTCTGCGGGACACTCAGCATCGTTGCTTCACGCTGCCAGGTCTCGCGTTTCGAAGGTTTGACCTCATCCCACAAGGAGCCATCGCATGCTGTACCTGATTCTTTTCAACTACACCGCACCGCTCGAAGCACTCGATCGGGTGCTGCCTGCGCACCGCGCGCATCTGGACGCGCACTATGCGAGCGGCCACTTCCTGATGTCGGGGCCGTTCTTCCCGCGTGAGGGCGGCGGCATCCTGGCGCGTGCCGAATCCCGCGAAGAGATCGACGACATCGTCGCGCGCGACCCTTTCGTCATCGAAAACCTCGTGCAGGCGCGCGTCATTGCCTGGGGCCCGAATCGTCGGAGTGCTGATACACCGCAGGCGTGGTTGCCAGACGCCCTGGTCGCGACGTCGACTTAAAACCGGTGCGGCGCCGCCGCTATCATGTCGGCTTGTCCTTGCGCGAACCGACATGACCGACACGCCGCCGCCTCAATCTGAAGTGCCGCGCCAGCCATGGTGGCGGCGCGCGACTGCCCGGCTGCCGTTCGGTCGCGAGCATCTGGTGTTCGTGATCGCCGGGGTGATCGGCTGCGCAGGCGCCTTGTCGACGATCCTGTTTCGCGAGTGCCTGCGCCATCTGCAATGGTGGCTCTCCGGTACGGACCAGGGTTTGGTGGCCACGGCACGCGCGCTGCCATGGTGGGCGCGTCTGTTGGTGCCGACGGTAGGTGGACTGCTGGCAGGCATCACCTTGCAGGTGGGCCTGAAGTGGATCCCCCGAAAAGGCTCGGAAGACTATATGGAAGCCATTGCCGTGGGCCATGGCGTGCTCAGCGCGCGCCAGAGCCTGGTGCGCAGTGCGTCGTCGTTGTGCTCCGTGGCCAGCGGCGCGTCGATCGGGCGCGAAGGGCCGATGGTGCAACTGGCAGCAATGTGCGGCTCGCTGGTCGGCCGGGTACTGCGGCGCTGGACGCCGGTGCCGGTCGAGCAACTGCGTCTGCTGGTCGCCTGCGGTGCGGCCGCTGGCATCACCTCTGCCTACAACGCGCCCATCTCGGGCGCCGTGTTTGTCTGTGAAATCGTGTTCGGCGTCATCACCACGGCAACGCTCGGGCCGCTGCTGGTGGCGGCTGTCACCGCCGATATCGTGGTGCGCCAGTTCTTCGGGTACGGGGCGGTCTACGAGATGCCGCACTTCGATTTCGTCTCCGGCTGGGAAGTGCTGACGTATCTGGGCCTTGGTTTGGCGGCGGGGATGGTGGGGCCGCTGCTGCTGGGGCTGATCGACCGCGCGCGTGATGCGTTTGCACAGACCAAGCTGCCGCTCACGCTGCGATTGGCGGCCGGCGGGTTGATTGTCGGTGCGCTGTCCACGGGCGTGCCCGAGGTCTGGGGCAACGGCTACAGCGTGGTCAATAGCTTTCTGCACGAGCCGTGGCTCTGGCAGACGGTGGCGCTGGTGCTGATCTGCAAGGTGGTGGCGACGGCGTCGAGCGCGGGCTCTGGCGCCGTGGGTGGCGTGTTCACACCCACGCTGTTCTGTGGCGCTGCGCTCGGTTTGCTGTACGGCACGGGCATGCACGCGCTGCTGCCGGGTGCTGCGCCGGTGCCGGTCAGCTACGCGGTGGTCGGTATGGGTGCGCTGCTGGCAGCCACCACCCATGCGCCGCTCATGTCGATCCTGATGATCTTCGAGATGACGCTGTCGTATCAGGTGGTGCTGCCACTCATGTTGGCGTGTATTACCGGCTATGTGACGGCACATGCAGCCGGTGCGCCGTCGGTGTATGCGCGTGCGCTGGCGCGCAACCGTGCAGATGCTGGCGACGATGCGCAGCACCTTCCATCGCCCTCACCGAGCACGCAGAAATAGGTACGCTTTGCTGGTTGGGGAGGCGCCTGACCACAGATATTCCTTGAGGGCAAGCTTGCCAAGTCAGCTAAATCCAAGGAAAAGCGCTCTATAAGCCTCTTTGAATTGTGCGTTTCCGGGAACTTTCAGGAGTTTTTGCGACATTTTGTTGCTGTTGCGAATCGTTATCATTTATATTTGCGTCCGCAATTCGTAGTGCGCTCTCGTGCACGGCGGCACGGGCGCAGGAGGGCGTTCCGGAGCGGCTGGCACTCAATAGAAGAGCGCCGCCGGAGAAACCACGCAATGAACCGCCGCACGCCCGTCGCCAGCGCCCTGTTGGCCCTGTTTGCCACCCCCACCGTCGCACTTGCCCAGCAGGCCACGCTAGCCCAGGCACCGGCCACCACCACGTTGCCGGAAGCCGTTGTGAAGGGGTCTGCCCCGCGCGACGACTACAACGCCGCCAAAAGCTCCATCTCGAAGCTGCCCGAGAACCTGCGCGATGTGCCGCAATCGGTGACGGTCGTGCCCAAGGCGCTGACCGATGCGCAAGGCGGCAGCTCGCTGGCCGATGCGCTACGCAACGTGCCGGGCATCACCATCGGTGCGGCCGAAGGCGGGCAGATCGGCAACAACATCAACCTGAACGGGTTCTCGGCGCGTACCGACATCTACCTTGATGGCTTCCGTGATCGCGGCCAGTACTACCGCGACCTGTTCGCCCTCGATTCGGTGGAAGTGCTGATGGGCCCATCGTCGATGCTGTTTGGCCGCGGTTCAACGGGCGGCGTCATCAACCAGGTGACGAAGAAGCCGAAGCTGAAGGCGGCCACGGAAATCACCGGTTCGGTCACGACCAACGGCCTCGTGCGCGCCACCGCCGACGTCAACACGCCGACGTCCGATACCTCCGCCTTCCGCATCGCCGCGATGGCGCAGAACGGCAAGACGAGCACGCGCGACGAAATGACCGCGCAGGATTTCGGCATCGCGCCGTCGTGGCGTTTCGGCATCGGCACGCCAACCGAGGTGACGCTGTCCGCGCTGCTGCAGCACAACCGCGACATGCCCGATTACGGCCTGCCCAACCTCAACGGCCACCCGGTCAACGTCAGCCCCAAGACGTACTACGGCTACACCGATGACCGCACCACGCAGGACGTGGCGTCGTTCTCGGCGAATATCGATCACAAGTTCTCGCCCAACCTGCGCCTGCGTAACCAGACGCAGTTCAATTACGTACAGACCGATGCGCGCGAGACGGCGCCCAACGCGGTGGGTACGGTCAATTCGTCGGGCGTGTTCACGGCATTGACCAACAGCAATCTGCCGCTCTCGGCGCTGTCGGTGCGCCTGCAAAGCCATGACCGCCGCATCCGTGACTATTCGCTGTTCAATCAGACCGAGCTGACAGCCAAGTTCGATACGGGTTCGGTCAAGCACACGCTGCTGGTCGGCACCGAGTTCGGCCACGACGGTTACGACAACCAAAACTATTACCGCAACGGCTCGTGCAACGGCACGCCGCTGGCGCAGTCGAGCATGACAAGCGGCTTCGTCTCGTGCGAGCCACTGGTCAGCCCGAGCTACACCACGTCTCCGGCCAGCACGCCGTCGAGCCTGGGCAACCTGCAGGGCGGCTCGGCCAACACGGTGGCTGCGTACTTCAACGATTCGATCGAATTCACCAAGCAGTGGAAGGCGGTGGCGGGCCTGCGCTACGACCGCTATGTGGCGAGCATTTCGAACTCGCTGAATTCAGCGAACACGCCGGCGTCGGCCAAGATCACCGCGCTGCCGTATGCGCAGCAGAGCGTGAACTTTGTCAGCACGCGCCTGGGCGGCATCTGGCAACCGACGGACTGGCAGTCGTACTACGTGTCGTACGGCACGTCGTTCAACCCGTCATTGGAACAACTCGTGGGTACCACGGGCCAGCAGGGGTTGGACCCGGAGAAGAACAAGTCGTATGAAGCCGGTGGCAAGTGGGATCTGCTCAACGGCGATCTGTCGGTCAGCTCGGCGCTGTTCCAGATCACCAAGGACAACGCCCGCACACAGATCGACAGCACGACCTACACGTCGGCCGGCAAGATCCGCGTGCGCGGTGCGCGCCTGGGTGCCACGGGCCATGTCACCGACAAGCTGCAGATCTTCGCGGGCTATACGTATCTGGATGCGCAGATCGTCAATGGCATTGCCGCGGGCACGCAGGGCATGACGCCGGCCAACACGCCCAAGCATTCGGCCACAGTGTGGACGAGCTACGCCTTTGTGCCGAACTGGGAAGTGGGTGCGGGCGCGTTCTACATGTCCCAGCGGTATGCCAACAACACCAACACCGTGCAGACGGGCGGCTTCGTGCGTTGGGACGCAATGCTGGCCTACCATCAGCCGAAATACGACGTGCGGCTGAACCTGTTCAACGTGTTCAACAAGACGTATTACGATGCGCTGATTCCGTCCGATGGCGGTCGCGCCGTGCCGGGCACCGGCCGTGCGGCGATGCTCTCGGTGGTGTATCGGATGTAATGGCTGGGGGATGGGCCCCCGGCTGCATCCCCGTTTCTTTCGAGCGCCATGCTTGTCTGCATTCCGAACGTTTTCAACGCCGCGCAGGTGGCTGCGCTGCGCGATCTGCTCGATAACGCGGGCGATGCCTGGGTCGATGGCCGCGTGTCGGCTGGATATTCGGGGGCGCCGGTCAAGGTCAACCAGCAGATTGATGAGGGCGCAGAAGTGGCCCTGCAGTGCCAGCAGCTCATCCTGAGCGTGCTGGAGCGGCACCCACGCTTCATCAGCGCGGCGTTGCCGAACGTGGTGTACCCGCCCATGTTCAACCGCTACGGCGAGGGCATGACCTTCGGCGCGCATGTCGATGGCAGCGTGCGCATCCACCCGCACAACGGTACAAAGTTGCGCACTGACATCTCGGCCACGCTGTTTCTGTCAGACCCCGCCAGCTATGACGGCGGCGAACTGCAGATTGAAGACACGTACGGCATGCACAGCGTCAAGCTCAATGCCGGCGACTTGGTCATCTATCCGGCAACGAGCCTGCATCAGGTGACGCCCATCACGCGTGGGGTGCGCGTAGCGAGCTTCTTCTGGATCCAAAGCCTGATTCGCGATGACGCGCAGCGCGCCATGCTGTTCGACCTGGACAACGCCATCCAGACGCTCAACCAGACCGACGCGGATGCCACCGCGCGCCGCACGCTCATCGGCGTGTATCACAACCTGATGCGGCAGTGGAGCGAGACCTGATCAGCGTCTGCAGCGCCGCACCCGAGATGGAGCGGCGCAGTATTCGCACGAACTGTGCGCTTCGGCTTAGTGGCCCGAACGGCGATACAGCTCGGCCATCATGCCGCAGCTTTCCACGTGCAGCGCAACGGCGCGGCTGGCTTCACGGCGCACGATTTGCCAGAAACGGGCGAGGCGCGAGGCGGGGGCGGCTTGGAGAGCGACGGTGTTCATGGCGATTCCTTCTGAGGACTGATTTAGGGATAACCCTAGTAGGGAATACCCGAATGTTAGTCCGAATATTGCGGCGCAGCAAATCGCATTTGCCAGTGTCGCCTCATCACCACATATGCGTGCCTAATCCGCCACTCTGCTGACCGTGCCGGCATTGCCGTCCACGCAGATCGTCTCGCCGTCTTCCAACTGTGCCCGGATGCCGGGCAGGTTCACCACCGCCGGAATCCCGAACTCCCGCGCCACGATGGCGCCGTGCGAGAGGTAGCCGCCGGTTTCCATGACGAGCCCGCCGGCCTTCAGGAAAAGCGGCGTCCAGGCGGGGTCGGTGCTGGGGGCGACCAGGATATCGCCCGTTTGCAGCGCCGTGCCGGCAGCCGCGTGATCGACGAGCCGAGCCTGCCCCCGTGCCGAGCCTGCGCCTACGGCGGTGCCGCTCCACGCATCGCCTGTGAGGGCGATTGGCGCGCTGGTCCCGACCCGTGCCTCGCCATGTTCGGTGAGGATGTCCGGCTCCTGCGCGGCGGCCCAATCGTCCAATTGCTGGCGGCGTTCACGCGCGCGCTGGGCGGCGAAGCGCACAGGCAGCGCGCCGGTGCCCGCGGCAACGCATTCGTCCAACGTCAGGTTGAAAATGTCTTCGGGCGCATCGAGTCCTTCTTCGCCGACAAGCCTGTCAGCCAGTTTCAACAGACCGATGCGTAGCGCGTCCAGATACGCCACCAGCGCGCTGCGCGCGGCTTCGCGCTGGTTGCTATCGCGCACGGCACCCTTGAGCATCCCCCGCACAATCGGGCGCAGCCAGAACGGCAGGCGCGCCCACGCACGCTTGGAGGCAGCCAACTGCCGTTGCCGCACGGCATTCGCGTCGCTGCCGATCAGCCCGACGACGAGGTCGAGCACATAGTCGGGTTGCTCGCGCCAGCGCGGGCGGCGGAAGTAGCTCTCTTCAATGGCGCGGTGCCCGTAGCGCTCCAGAAACGTACTGAAGTGCTGGCGGAACGGGCTGTGCGCCGGTAGTTGCAGCGCCCATTGCGTGCCGATGCGGTTGTCGGCGCGAAGCCAGGCGAGCGCCTCGGCATCGGCGGCGGCCGTTTGCGCCAGGGCCATCAGTTCGTAGCTTTGCTGCGCAGTCACACTGGGTTCAGCGCCGGCCATGAGCGCGGCGGCCAGGGCGTGGCCCTCACCAGGGCACTGTTTTTCGATCACGTCGACCAGGCCCGAAACGGAGCCGCCCGCCGAGCCTTGCAGGAAGAACAGGCCGTCTGCGCGGCGCGCGATGTTGAAGCGGTCGCGCAGGCAGGTAGCCAGCTCCGCGGTCGATGCCGGCCAGGCGTCTTCACGCCATTGCGCGGCCTGCTTGCGGGCGCGGTTCAGATCGCTCTGTGCATGGCGGCGCGCGGCGCCGGCGCTGCACAGATAACGCACAAGCCGCGCGCCACGCGCCAGCCGTTGCGGCCATGTGGCGCGCGGCAGCGCAATCTCGGGCTGCGCGCCGCCCAGCATGCGGTTGATGACCTCTGGCGCAATGCCGAACGCGTCAAAGGCCTCGCACTGCATCAACGAGACATCGAGGTACACGCGGCCGCCAAACAGCCTGGCGCGCTCCAGCCCTGGCAGCAGTGCATAGCCTGCCAGCGAGTACGCCAGCATCAGCATCCGGTTGGCCGCGTGACCATAGAGCGTCCAGTCGATGGGCGACAGCGGCGCGGGAAACACCTCGCGCGTGTTGCCGCGCGTCCAGAACGTCGGCTGGGTTTGGAGTGCGGCGTAAGTCTGGCGGGCGGCCGTGGTGATCGGGCGCGCCTGCACGATCCAGAAGCGTTGCCCGTCCCAGACCCATTCGATGTCATAGCGGGGCTGGGCAAAGTCGAGCGCACGGGCCGTGTCGCGCGCGACCGTGGCCAAGGCGATGAGCTGCGCGTCGTCCAGCACGGCGCGGCGGGCGTCCGCAGTGGCGGTGTCTGCGAGTGCGGTGCCGCCTTCGGACAGCGCCCGCGTCATGCGGTGCTTCGTGCCGATCCGGCGTCCGACCACATGCAGCGTGTCGTCTTGCGGCGCAACTTCCAGCCGGTCGACGTCGCCATCGGCATGGCCGCCCACCAGCGCTTCGCCCAGGCCCCAGTGCGCGTTGACGACGATGTGGTCGTCGCGGCCCGTCAGCGGGTCACACGTAAACGCGATGCCTGCGGCCAGTGCCGGCAGCATCGGCATGATGACAACGGCCATCGCCAGGTCGGAGGTGTCGATGCCAAAGCGCTCGCGGTATGCCAGCGCTTGCGGTGCATGCGCCGAGTCCCACACTGCGCGCACCGCGTCCGCCAGCGCCTGCATGCCCATCACGTTCAGTCGCGTCTCGTGAATGCCCGCGAACGAGCGTCGCGCGGAATCCTCCTGCGGTGCGGAAGAGCGCACAGCCAGCGGCGTGTTTTGCCAGCCGCGCGCGGCCAGCGCTTGCGCGATGGCAGCCAGCACCGTATCGGGCACCGCCTCTCCGTGATTCCGCCGGAGGCTGGCGTCCGCGGCCAGCACGAAACCATCGGGCACCGGCACGCCGAGTTTCGACATCCGGCCAAGCTGCCAGCCCTTGCCGCCCGCCACAGCGGCACCAGCCGCCGCTGCAGCCGGCCAATCGAGCACGAGCGGGTTCATCAAGCCTCCTTGCGGGCCATGCCGTGCAGGAACAGGTCGATGACGGCGGAGAAACCCGCGTGCAGGTCTGTTTCGGGACGTGCCAGCCAGCGCATGAGCGCGCCGAGATACAGATACTCGAACAGCCCCGCGAGCTGCTCGGCATCGAATCGGGTGTCGAGCTCGCCCGAGCGCTGCGCCGCGTCGATGAGCGCCATGAACACCGCTTCCAGCCCGCTGCGCTTCTCCGGGTCACGGTTGCGGGCGGCCAGGTCGGCGCTGGCAAAGCGGTAGCGGAAATACGCGGCCAGATAGGGCCGGCGCACGTTGCACCAATCGGCCGAGGCGGAAAGCAGCACCGCCAGGCGGGAGGCGAAATCCGGCTGCGCCTCGATCTGCGAACGCAACTGCGCGCCGCCTGCCGCCAGTTCGGCGTGGAACTGGTGCGCCAACAGGGCTTCCTTGACCGGAAAGTGGTTGTACAGCGTGCCCTTGGACACATCGGCCTGCGCTGCAATCTGCTCCATCGTCACCGTGTCGTAACCGTGCTGCTCGAACAGGGAGAAGGCGGTGGCCGCCAGGTGGTCCAGCGTCTGGTTGCGCTTGCGCTCGCGGCGGCCGGCTTCAATGGGGATCGGGTTGGACGACATGATGGGCACACCATTGTTTAAACGATGTTCAATTTTATACGTCGTTCAAAAATATGTGCAAGCGAGAGCCCCTCTGTAGAATCAGCCCATTCTTCCGGCAACCTTTTGACAGGACCGACCATGACTGCATTGCGCACGCTATATCCGCCCATCGAGCCCTATGAAACCGGCATGCTCGACGTGGGCGATGGCCACACGGTTTACTACGAGCGCGTTGGCACGCCCGGTGCCAAGCCTGCGGTGTTCCTGCATGGGGGGCCGGGTGGCGGCGTTTCGGTTGATCATCGCCGCGTGTTCGATCCCGCACGCTACGACGTGATGCTGTTCGACCAGCGCGGCTGCGGGCGGTCGACACCGCACGCGGGGCTGGAGGCCAACACCACGTGGCATCTCGTGGCCGATATCGAACGCCTGCGCGCCATTGCCGGCGCCGAGCGCTGGCTTGTCTTTGGCGGCTCGTGGGGTTCGACGTTGGCACTCGCTTACGCGCAGAAGTATCCGCAGCACGTGAGCGAACTCGTGTTGCGCGGTATCTACACCGTCACGCAGGCCGAGCTGCGCTGGTACTACCAGTACGGCGTATCGGAGATGTTCCCCGAGAAATGGGCCCGCTTTCAGGCGCCCATTCCCGAGGCCGAGCGCGGCGACATGATTGCCGCCTATCGGAAGGTGCTCACCGGCAACGACACCGCCAGGCAGATCGAAGCCGCCCGCGCCTGGAGCGTGTGGGAAGGCGAGACCATTACGCTACTGCCCGACCCGAGCAACAGCGCCAAGCACGCCGACGACCATTTCGCGCTGGCCTTCGCGCGGCTGGAGAATCACTACTTCACGCATCAGTGCTGGCTGGAAGAGGGCCAGTTGCTGCGCGAGGCGCACAAGCTGGCGGGCATTCCCGGCGTGATCGTGCATGGCCGCTACGACATGCCGTGCCCCGCGCGCTATGCGTATGCGTTGCATCAGGCGTGGCCCGATTCAGACTTCCACCTGATCGAAGGTGCCGGCCATGCGTGGTCTGAACCGGGCATCCTCGATCAGCTGCTGGCCGCAACGGATCGCTTTGCCGGCAAGTAACCCATGACGGATTCCGCCGACCTGCGCTTCCTGCTGGCCATCCAGGACAACAGCAGCCTGGTGGCGACGGCGCGCGCGTTGGACCTGACGCCCTCAGCCGTGTCGCAACGCCTGCAGCAGTTGGAGAAGAAGCTGGGCACACGGCTGGTCGATCGCACCGCGCGCAGCCTGCGCTTTACGCAAGAGGGCGCGCTGCTGTGCGAGCGCGGCGCAGAGCTGATTCGCCAGCTCGACGCATTGTCAGAGGATTTGCACACGCGCCGGGGCGGTCTGGTCGGCACGCTCAAGGTGAATGCGCCGCTGGGGTTTGGGCGACGTTACGTCGCCCCCGTCATTGCCGATTTCCAGCAGCAGCACCCTGATGTCGACATCGAACTGGCGCTGTCCGATGCACCCCTTATCGAAGCGGCGGACCGGTTTGACGTGGTGGTGCATATTGGCGCGCTGCAGGTGTCGAACCTGGTCGGCCATGCGATTGCACCGAACGCACGCTTTGTCTGCGCGTCGCCCGCATTTGTGAAGCGCTTCGGTTTGCCCGAAACGCCCGATGACCTTGCCGCGCTGCCTTGCATCGTGCTGCGCGAGAACAAGGAAGATGTGTCGCTCTGGCACTTCAGCAAGGGCCGCACGAGCCGCAGCGTGCGCGTGCCGAGGCAACTCATCTGCAACGACGGCGATGTCATCCGCCAGTGGGCGTGCGAAGGGCGCGGCGTGATCCTGCGCTCCGAATGGGATGTCGCCGATGATCTGCGTGCGGGCCGCCTCGTGCGATTGCTGCCCAGCTGGAAGGCGCCGGATGCCAACGTGATCGCGCTCACGCACAACCGCGCGGGGTTGCCGCAACGTACGCGTCACTTCATGCAGGCGCTGCAGAACCGCTTCAAGCCGCAGCCGCCGTGGCGCGCATGATGCAGCGTCACTGAATCTTTGATTCAACCTGGCTTCACCGAAAGCCGCTGCGCGGTACCTACAATCGGTGGCATCGATCTCCACCGATTTGCAGGTGACAAGCGTGAACGCTTCCACGGTTTCTCCCGACGCCCGCTATCCCAAGGCCATCCTGTTCGATCTGCTGACCGCGCTACTCGATTCGTGGTCGTTGTGGAACCGTGCTGCGGGCTCCGAGCAGGCAGGCCGCACGTGGCGCGCCGAGTATCTGCGGCTGACGTACAGCTGTGGCGCGTACGTTCCGTATGAAGCGATGGTGCGGCGGGCCGCGCAGAACGCTGGCTTGCCGGCTTCCGCCCCGGAAGCACTGGAAGCCAACTGGTTGCATCTCGCACCGTGGAGCGGCGCAGCGCAAGCGCTGGCCCAGCTCCAGCCGCATTGCAAGCTGGCCATCGTCACCAACTGCTCGGAACGGCTGGGCCGGCAAGCCGCTGCGCTATTGCCTGTTACCTGGGATGTCGTCGTCACGGCCGAGCAGGCGGGCGTGTACAAGCCCGATCCGAAACCGTATCGCATGGCGCTCGAACAGCTTGGCGTGGATGCGGCTGACGCGGCATTTGTTGCGGGCTCCAGCTACGACATGTTCGGCACAGCGGCCGTCGGCCTGCGCACGTACTGGCACAACCGCGTCGGCCTGACGCCGGTGGAGGGCGCGCAGCTGCCGGAAATCACCTCGCCCACGCTCGACGATCTGCTGCCCTGGGCCCGCCGTTTTGCCGCATGAGGATGCAAACCATGACCGCCGACACGCACACGCTTGAAACCCTCGACACGCCGGCTGCGCTGATTGACCTGCCGCGCATGCAGCACAACATCGCCCGCATGCAGCACCGCATGAACGCGCTGGGCGTGAAATTCCGCCCGCACGTGAAGACCACCAAGTGCCTAGACGTGGTGCGCGCACAGGTGGCGGCCGGCGCGCAGGGCATTACCGTATCCACGTTGAAGGAGGCCGAAGCCTTCTTTGCCGCCGGCATCAGAGACATCCTCTACGCGGTCGGCATTGTCGCCACCAAGCTGCCGCGTGCGATGGCGCTGCGCAAGCGGGGCTGCGATCTCAAGCTCGTGGTCGACAACGCAGAGGCCGCCCACGCTGTGGTCGACTACGCCCGCGCGCACGGTGAGCGCTGTGAAGTGTGGATCGAAGTCGACACCGATGGCCACCGCTCCGGCATCACGCCCGAGCAAGATGCACTGCTGGAAGTCGGCCGCATCCTGAAAGACGGCGGCATCGACGTGGGCGGCGTGATGACGCACGCCGGCTCCAGCTACGACCTGAGCGACCGCGCCGCGCTGGCGGCATTGGCCGAGCAGGAGCGTGCCGGTTGCGTGCGCGCCGCGCAGCGCCTGCGCGAAGCCGGGGTGCCGTGCGTGGCCGTGAGCGTGGGCTCCACGCCCACCGCGTTGGCCACCGAGCACCTCGAAGGCGTGACGGAAGTGCGCGCGGGCGTCTACGTATTCTTCGATCTGGTCATGCACAACGTGGGCGTGTGCGCGCTGGACGAAATTGCACTGAGCGTGCTGACCACGGTGATTGGCCATCAGCCCGACAAGGGCTGGGTGATTGTGGATGCCGGATGGATGGCGATGAGCCGTGACCGCGGCACGGCCAAGCAGTCGCAAGACTTTGGCTATGGCCAGCCGTGCACGCTCGATGGCACGCCGCTCGACGGGCTCATGCTGATTGGCGCAAACCAGGAGCACGGCATTCTGGCAGCGAGCGATGGCTCGGTACAAGACGACCTGGTGGCGCGCTTTCCGGTCGGCACGAAGCTGCGTGTACTGCCGAACCATGCGTGCGCCACGGGGGCCCAGTTCCCGGAGTACCAGGCGGTGTCGTCGCGGGGCATGGTGCAGACGTGGGGGCGGTTCCACGGGTGGTGAGTGGTGCGGCCGCGCCCAGCATGAAACCGCGCAGGAGCAGGCTTGACGCGAACAGAGCGGGTGGCCGGCGGTGCCTCGTCGCTGCATCGCTGCGGAGCACAAGCCTCGGCATGCCGAACCCGTCCGGACAACAAAAAACCCGCGAGGCTCATTGCCACGCGGGTTTTTTGTCGCCCCTGAACTGCTTGGGACTGTGTTTGGTGCCCAGGAGAGGACTCGAACCTCCACGGAGTTACCCGCTAGTACCTGAAACTAGTGCGTCTACCAATTCCGCCACCTGGGCTAGGTGAGCGGCGCATTTTACCGACCGCCAAAAAATTTGCAAGCCCTTCTTTTCTGATCGGCTATTCCACCGGCGCGCCTGCGTTACAGCCGTTACGCGTGTGGCGGTCCGCAGGACGGCAACCTCGCTGCTACGCTGCCACGCAGCTATTTGCATTCCCCCCAACATGAGGTTGATTGATGATGAAACTCCGCCACGCCGCCACCGGCGCCCTGCTGGCCGCGCTTGCCACCTTTGCCCACGCCGAGCACCCGATCTGCACGATCGTGGCCGATGCCGCCACGGGCAAGGCCGTCTTGCACGAAGGCAAGTGCGACGAGCGCGTGACCCCCGCTTCCACCTTCAAGCTGGCGCTGGCCGTCATGGGGTTTGACCACGGCTTCCTCAAGGACGAACACACCCCCGTCGAGCACTTCAAGCGCGGCGACCCCGACTGGGGCGGCGAAGCCTGGCACCAGCCCATCGACCCGGCGCTGTGGCTCAAATATTCGGTGGTCTGGTATTCGCAGCGCATTACGCATGCGATGGGCGCGCAAACCTTCCAGGCGTACGTGCGCAAGCTCGGCTACGGCAACATGGACGTGAGCGGCGACCCAGGCAAGAACAACGGCATGGACCGCTCGTGGATCACCTCGTCGCTGAAGATATCCCCGGAGGAGCAGGTCGACTTCATGCGCCGGATCGTCAACCGGCAGTTGCCGGTATCTGCACGCACCTACGAGATGGTCGACCGTACCGTGCAGACCTGGCAGGTGCCGGGCGGCTGGGCGGTGCAGGGTAAGACGGGCACCGCCGGCCCGGCGCCGGGCAATACGTCGCCCGACGGCACGTGGGACCAGGCGCACGCTTACGGCTGGTTTGTCGGCTGGGCCAAGAAGGGCGACAAGACGTATGTGTTTGCCAACCTCATCCAGGACGACAAGGTTGAACCGACCTCGGGCGGCATCCGCTCGCGCGATGCGCTGCTTGCCCGCCTGCCGGAAGTGCTGGCCTTCGCGGGGCACTGACCAACGGCGTCATGCATGACGGTGTTCGGCTTCGCTGCGCACCGTCGTCTCATCCACGCCCAGGCGCTGATGCAATTCCTGCCAGCCCTTCGGCGTGACCAGCACCGCGCGTGAATCCCGTGCGCGCAGCATCCAACCGGCATCGCACAGGCGCCGCAGGAACTGCACCCCCAGCGGACCCGCCAGGTGATGCGTGCGCTCCGTCCAATCCAGGCATTGCCGCGCCAGACCGCGCCGCGTGGGGCGAATGGCACGCACATCGAGTCCCACATCGCCAAACCAGGTAATGCCAGCGGGCGTGATCTCGTATTGCTTGTCGGGCATCGGCAGCAGATAGCCGCGTGATTGCAGCGCGTGCGTGACAGCCACGCCCACCTGGCCCGCAAGGTGGTCGTAGCAGCAGCGGCAGAAGCCCAGTTCGCGCGCTTTCGGGCTGGGTGTGGTGCGTCGCACGGCCGCGGCGGGCGTGATGGCGGCAAGGTGCTCCAGCGCTTGTGCCACATGTGCCCCGGCCAGCCGAAAGTACTTGTGCCGTCCCTCGGTTTCCACCACCACCAAGCCACCGTCGAGCAACTTGGCCAGATGCGTGCTGGCCGTCTGCGCGGTGACGCCCGCAGCATGCGCCAGCTCCCCAGCAGGCAGCGCGCGCCCATCGAGCAACGCCGTCAGCATGGCTGCCCGTGCCGGGTCGGCGATCAGGAAGGCCGTGCCGGAAAAGCTGTTCGGATGCGACATGTCGGGCTCCTCGTCATGTGGCCATTCTAGGGAGCCGCGCGCCGCGATGCTTCGACACGCATCGAAGCGTTGCCCAGGGTGCCGGCACTACGCTGGGGCCTTCGCTTGCTAAAGCAAAAGCCAGAGGCTCCCAGATGGATGGAATCACGATGCAACCAACGCATGCCAACACCGCGACGCATAAGCGTCTGGTGCTGTGCGTGCTGTCGATGGCCGTGTTGGTCGCACAGATCGACACCGCCGTCGTCAACCTGGCGGTGCGCCCGATAGGCCAGTTCTTCCACGCACAGGTCGGCCCGCTGCAGTGGGTGATCGACGCCTACAACCTCGCCTATGCCGCGCTGCTGCTCAGTGGTGGCCTGCTGGCGGACCTGTACGGCCGGCGGCGGGCGTTTGTGTCAGGTGCGGCGGTGTTCTCGGTGGCATCGGTGCTGTGCGCGCTGGCGCCGTCGATCGGGTGGCTGATCGGCGCGCGTGCCATGGCGGGTGTGGGAGCGTCGCTGCTGCTGCCGGCATCGCTGGCGATCTTGCGGGTGGTGTGGCGCGACGCAGGCGAACGTGCGCATGCGCTCGGTGTCTGGGCAGCATGCAACGGCCTGGCCATGGCGATCGGGCCGACGGCCGGCGGCGTGCTGGTCACGCACTTCGGCTGGCGCGCCGTGTTCTGGGTGGTGGTGCCGGCCAGCGTGGCCATCATGGTGCTGGCCGTGCGTGTGGTGCCGGAATCGTCTGACGCCGCGCATCGTCGTTTCGATGCGCTGGCCCAGGTGTTGGGCGCGATCACGCTGGGTGGGCTGGCCTTTGCTGCTATCGAGGCGCATCACGCGCCTGCTGTGGCGGCGGCTGTGCTCGCCGTGGCGCTCGTCGCGCTGGCGTGGTTCATCCGCGTAGAGGCGCGCCACGGCAGCGCGGCGCTGGTGCCACTGGATCTTTTTCGCGTGCGCGCGTTCCGCGGCGCCATCGTCGCCACGGCCGGCATGACGTTCGGCATGTACGGCGCGCTCTTTCTGCTGCCGCTCATGTGGCAGAGCACCGGCCGCTTCAACGTCATTGGCGCGGGCCTTGCGCTGATGCCGATGGCGCTGGTCTTCATGGCGGTGTCGCCCATGTCGGGCACGGTGGCGCGCCGCCATGGCGTGCGGCTGGCAACGGCGGGCGGGGTGGGCATCATCGCGCTGGGGCTGCTCACGTTGGGGGTATGTGCCGGCGCGGCATCGGTGGTGCCGGCAGCCGTCGGGCTGGCACTCACGGGGCTCGGCATGGGCTTTGCCACCGGGCCGCTGATGGGGGCGGCGGTAGGCGCCGTGGGGCCGGAGCGCTCCGGCACGGCATCGGCGCTCGTCAACGTGGCGCGCATGACAGGGGCGACGTTGGGCGTGGCGATCCTGGGCGCGGTATATGCCGTGTGCGGCAGCGGCGCATCGGGGTTGCGCGTGGCCATGTTGTGCGGTGGCGCGGTACAGCTTGCGTGCGCTGCGGTGGCGTGGCGGCATGGCGCTGATCGCCGCTGAGGGTTCCGCAATGTCCCCCGCTTTTACGGCAGATTGGCGCAGGCAAGGCCATCTGACGCGCGGCCAAAAAAATGCCCAGCGAGGGGATTGCCGGGCAAAGTGGGATCTGAATTCGTACGATAGAACCACCTTACAAGTATTTCTTCAATCAGATTGAAAACAAATTCAAAACACCACACGTTTTTGAGGGTTTGCTCTAAAGAAACGGGCGCTTGAATATCCATGCATGTGCGGGTTTCTCCTGATGGCTGCGCCATTTGCGGGTGGATGGCAAACGATTTCTTTTTGAAATGGAAAATCCAATGGCGGTACCTTTCAATAAAAGAGGAATCTAAAAAATGCCAAATGAAACAGACGTTATTGGATTGAAATGAATTGACGAGTGAATTCAATTCTTTCCGAATTGAATTGTCGCTTCGGCCGGGTATGTTGGCCGCCAGTCGCCGTCGGTACGCACACCACTGCATGGGCAGGCATTTGCATTGATCGAATTTCGGGGCGCGTCAGCCGTCAGGAATTCGGGGGTTCTGTGTGTCTGTCCAGCACCGGGGGTCTCAGCTGGAAGCGCTCGCACGAGCGCCTGCGCGGCTACGTCGGCAAGCCCGGCATGCGCTGGAACGGGTAAGCCGGCAGCAACGTATCAGTGCGGCACGCTGCAGAAACCCTGGGCGCGCCAGGGCTTATGCTGCATCACAACAAACAAGGGCCAGCCCCTGCGGTTTCCCTCGGTGCTTGGCGCCATGCGGCACCGTGGTCGCTTGCGAGTTTTGTTCACGCGTTTTGCAGTTGTCTGTCATGACAGGAATTCGTGAAAACCCTAGGAAACCCGCGCCCACCTTAGCGATTGGTTATTTCATGCGAAAAGCCTACGCTTACTACGTAGTACTACGTGTGGCTGCTGCGTACAGGTGCGGATGGTTTTCCAGAAGGCGCTCGATCACAGTGCGCCGGATAACTACAAAGGCGGAAAGCAATCCGTCAGACATCCGTCTGGTCACGCATCGGGCGTGGCGCCTCACCTGTTCAAAACAACATCCGAAGTCCCCGAACTAGGAGACAACCCATGAAGTTCTTGCTCGCACTGCCTTTCATCGGCCTGCTGTGGGTGCCGTTCTACAACCAGGAAATGCCGGCGCTCTTCGGCTTTCCCTTCTTCTACTGGTACCAGTTCCTCTGGGTGCCGATCACCTCGCTGCTGATCTGGATCGTCTTCAAGAACGGTCAGAGCAAAGGAGAAGAATGATGGACGGACAAATCAACTGGACTGCGCTGGCGGTCTTCATCTTTTTCTTCGCGCTGGTCACGGTGATGGGTTTCATCGCCTCGCGCTGGCAGCGTGGCAACTCCGACAAGGGTGCCCACATTGAAGAGTGGGGCCTGGGCGGCCGCAACTTTGGCACCTGGATCACGTGGTTCCTGGTGGGCGGCGATTTCTACACCGCCTACACCGTGATCGCCGTGCCGGCACTCGTGTATGCGGTGGGTGCGTATGGCTTCTTCGCGCTGCCGTACACGATCTTGGTGTACCCGATCGTCTTCCTGATCATGCCCAAGCTGTGGAAGGTGGCGCATGCCAAGGGCCACGTCACGGCGGCCGATGCCGTGTACGGCCGCTACGGCTCGCGGCCGCTGGAGTTTGCGGTGGCGCTGACGGGCGTGGTGGCGACGATGCCCTACATCGCCCTGCAGCTCATCGGCATGGAAGTCGTGATCAAGGCCCTGGGCTTGACGGGTGAGCTGCCGCTGGCGGCCGCCTTCGTCATCCTGGCGCTGTACACGTATTCCGCCGGCCTGCGCGCGCCTGCGCTCATCGCCTTCGTCAAAGACATCATGATCTACATCGTGGTGCTGGTGGCGGTGGTGCTGGTGCCGGCCAAGCTGGGCGGCTACGGTGCCGTGTTTGCCACCGCGCATGATGCGTTTGCCTTGAAGGGCGGCGCCACGGGCCTAACGCTCAAGCCTGCGCAGTTCCTGCCGTTCGCCACGCTGGCGATTGGCTCGGCACTGGCGGCGTTCATGTATCCGCATACGCTCACGGGCATCTTTGCCGCGCGCAGTGCAGACACCATCCGCAAGAACGCTGTCTTCCTCCCGGCCTATACGGTGCTGCTGGGCCTGATTGCGCTGCTGGGCTTCATGGCCTACTCGGCAGGCATCAAGGTCACCAACAACAACGACGTCGTGCCGGCGCTGTTCAACGCGCTGTTCCCGAGCTGGTTCACGGGCTTTGCGTTCTCGGCCATCGCGATTGGTGCGCTGGTGCCGGCGGCGGTCATGTCGATTGGTGCGGCCAACCTGTTCACGCGCAACTTCTGGAAGCCCTACGTGGCCCCGGATCTCACGCACGCTGGCGAGGAAAAGGTTGCCAAGGTGATCTCGTTGATCGTCAAGGCGGGCGCGCTGGTGTTCATCCTGTTCCTGCCGACCAAGTTCGCACTGGACCTCCAACTGCTGGGTGGCGTGTGGATCGTGCAGACCTTCCCGTCGGTGGTGTTCGGGCTGTTCAACATCTCGAACCGCTTCCGCGCACCGGCGCTGCTGGCCGGTTGGGCGGCGGGCATGATCGCCGGCAGCTGGCTGGCGTTCTCCGATGGCATCAAGCCTGTGCACACCTTCGTGATCGGCGGTGACAAGTACACCATCTACACGGGCCTGGCAGCACTGGCCTTCAACATCATCGTTGCGGTGGTGGTGCAGTTGCTGATGGGCAAGCGCGGGCAGGAAACGGCCGCGCTGCGTCAGGCAGGCTGAGCGACGCTGCAACTCGCAGAAACACGAGAAAGGGCCGGCACCTCAGGGTGCCGGCTTTTTCTTTGGGCGACCGGCACGCCGCGCAGCCGACGAGGTTCAAGCAGACGCCAAAAGAGGAATCCGCACCGTGAACGTCGTACCGTGTTCCGACGATTGCACATCGATCGTCCCGCGATGTGCCTGCACGATGCAGCGGCAGATATACAGGCCAAGCCCGATCCCGGCAGCACTTCCCCTCTGGTCGGGCTGCGTCGCGCGGGTGAGCGGATCGAACAGGGTGGGGAAAGCGGCGGGCGGAATGGGGTTGCCCTCGTTTGAAACGGCAATCGTCATCTGCCCATCGCGCCCGGCCGCTTCAACGGCGACCCGCCCCGACCCGTAGCGCACCGCGTTGGTCAACAGATTGACCAGCAACTGGCCGATCCGGCTGCCGTCCCACTTGCCGCGCAGTTCGCCGGCCAGGCGCAGGTCGATCTGCGCGTCGGGGTACGACGCACACACTTCGTCGATGGCATCGCTGCACAGCCGTCCCATATCCTGGCTACTGAAACTCGTGGGCAGGAAGTCGCCCAGGCGCGTGCGTGTGAAGACGAGCAGGTCGTCAATCATCTGCTGCACGCGCATCGCGCCGCGCTGGATGAACGCGACCGCTCGCACGCTGCGCGAAGACAGGCCATCGTCGTGCAGCAGCGTTTCTGTCGAAGCCAGGATCGCGCCGAGGGGGGAGCGCAGGTCATGCGCTAGCACCCCGGCAAACAGGTCGCGCATGCGCTCGGTCTGCTGGGCGTGCTGGCGCACCGATTCCGCAAGCATCTGGTCGATGGCCTCGTTGAACCGGATCATCTCTTGCAGCGCCAGCGCATGAGCCTGCGGGTCCTGCTGCCACCGGCGGAGCACGCTGGCGCGCAACGCGCGGTATTCCGCCACCAGATCGTTGATGTCGAACCCGTGCGAGAGGCGGTCGTCTGCATGCTCGTGGGCGGCTTCATTGAAGCCCGAATCGGACGGCGCACGGTCGCCCCACGATTTGGCGTGCTGTTGTGCAGGCGTCTGCCCCTCGCGCATATCGGCAGCAATCCGCAGGAGAAGGTCACGCGCCGAGTTGCGCAGCTGCTGTTCAGACAGACGAGAGCGGCCGCTGTTGAGCCTGCGTGCGTATTCCGTCCAGTCGTCGATGAGGCCCGGGAGGTTTGCCTCGATAAAGTCGGATAGGTTCATGGGTTTCCTTGATGGTGGCGAAAGCCATGGTCGGGAGCCGGCTCGTGCGCCGCGCCGCTGTCATCCCGATCGTTTGCGGGAACGGCCCATGCTGCGCTTTTGGCTACAAGGTATGCAAACGGCGTTCCTCTTGCCAGCCATACCGGTGTGAAGGAGTGGCGTTTCAGTCGCCCATTGCGCTGGTTTCGGTAAAGATGCGGGCGCGGTCCACTAATTGCTAAGCGCGCCCGACACCCTGCGGAATCGGGACTGATCTGCCAATCCTATGAACCACGACCCCTTGTCTGCTGAATCCGGTTTTGCGTGGCTGCGGTTGTGGGCCGAATCCACCTCGGAGTTCTCCGTCTTTGCCCTGTCGCGCCCTGGCGTGGTCGCCACGTGGAACCCTGGCGGCGAACGGATGCAGGGCTATCGGCCGGACGAGATTATTGGCCAGCCGCTCGCCCTTTTGTATCCGCCAGAGAGCCGAGCCTCGGGTGCGCCGCAGGCCGCGCTGCGTGCCGCCGCAGAGTCAGGGCGGTATGTCGAGGAGGGATGGCACATCCGCAAGGACGGCACGCCCTTCTGGGCGAACGTTGCCATGACGGCACTGCGCGACAGCAACAACGCGCTGATCGGGTTCGGCACCGTGATCAGCGATATGAGCGAGAAGAACGCCGCCCACGACGCCGTGCTCAATAGCGAGCGGAATTTCCGGCTGCTGGTTCAGGGTGTGACGGACTACGCCATCTTCATGCTGTCGCCCGACGGGCACATTACGAGCTGGAATGCCGGCGCGCGGCGCATCAAGGGCTATTCCGAAGACGAGATCATCGGTTCGCATTTTTCGCGGTTCTATACCCCCGAGGACGTTGCGGCCGGTGTGCCGTTCCGTGGCCTGGAAACGGCCCGGCGCGAAGGGCGATTTGAAGCTGAAGGCTGGCGCGTGCGCAGCGATGGGAGCCGCTTCTTCGCGCACGTCATCATCGATGCCATCTACGAAGACGGCCAATTGGTCGGGTTCGCAAAGGTCACGCGCGACATCACGGAGCGGCGGCGCGCGAGCGAGCAACTGGAGCAAACGCAAAGAGCGCTCTTCCAGGCCCAGAAGATGGAGGCCCTGGGCAAGCTCACGGGCGGTGTTGCGCATGATTTCAACAACGTGCTGCAGGTGCTGCGGGGCAACCTCGAACTGCTCGAAAGCCGCCATGGCCGGGATGGCTGGAGCGCTGAGCGGCTGACTAACGCCATCGATGCCGTCGACCGTGGTGCGAAGCTGGCCGCCCAACTGCTTGCCTTCGGCCGTCAGCAACCGCTTGCGCCCGTCGTGATCAACCCCGCGCGGCAACTGCGCGCCATGGACGATCTGCTGCGGCGGGCGCTGGGCGAGGCGATCGAGATCGAATCAGTGGTGGCGGGCGGACTGTGGAATATCGCGGTCGATCCGCATCAGTTCGAGAACGTCATCCTGAACCTGGCCATCAACGCGCGGGATGCGATGCCGGACGGCGGCAAGCTCATGCTTGAACTCTCGAATGCCACGCTGGATGACGACTACGTGGTCGCGCTGCCCGATGTGCCGGCCGGGCAGTACGTCATGCTGGCGGTGACGGATACCGGTACGGGCATGGCCCCCGACGTCATGGAGCAGGCCTTCGACCCGTTCTTCAGCACCAAGCCCGAGGGGGAAGGCACGGGCCTGGGGTTGAGCATGGCCTACGGTTTCGTCAAACAGAGCGGCGGCCATATCCGGCTCTACAGCGAGGTCGGTGAGGGCACGACGGTGCGTGTCTATCTGCCCCGTTCCACCGGCACGGCCGTCGAGCCCGCACGCGTCAAAGCTGGCGCGCTCAAGCATGGCGATGAGACGATCCTCGTCGTGGAAGACGACGCAAAGGTTCGCGAGACCGTGGATGATCTGTTGAGCGGCCTCGGCTATGCCGTGCTCAAGGCCAACAATGCAGAGCAGGCACTGGCGGTGATTGACAGCGGCGTGCATATCGACCTGCTGTTCACCGATGTGGTCATGCCCGGCGCCCTGCGCAGTACGGAGATGGTGCAGAGAGCCGTTCAGGACGCTGCCCGCGCTGAAGGTGCTTTACACCTCCGGCTACACGCAGAACGCCATCGTGCATGGCGGGCGGCTCGATCCGGGCGTCGAGTTGCTGAGCAAGCCGTACAGCCGCCAGCAGTTGCATTCAAAGCTTCGCCACGTGCTCGGAAACGATGCAGTGGAGGCAACGCGACGCGATGAGGAAATCGCGCAGCCCAAGCTCGACACGGGCGCGGTATGGGAGCCTGCGCGCCTGCGCGTCCTTGTGGTGGAAGACGGACGCTTCATTGCGTGGTGCGGTGTGCGAGCTGTTGATGCTGATCGGGATCACACCCCAGCAGGCGGCCAGCGGCGCGCAGGCGCTGGCCGCGCTGAAGTCGGGGTCTTTCGACGTGCTGTTCACAGACGTGGTCATGCCCGACATGTCCGGCATTGAACTCGCACAGCGCGCGTCCACACTGCATCCGGAACTCCGCGTCGTCTTCGCCTCCGGCAACCCGATTCCCAACCACGACCGCTTTGCGTTCAGGTGGACTGCGCTACGCAAGCCTTACACGCTCGATCAGCTGCAGCACGCACTGCAATCGATGATGGCGCGAGAGCGGTCCGCCACCGATACATAGCCGAGCGCCGGGGTTTGAGGGCGGCGTTCGGCCCTCGGAGACCCGTCTTCCACAGTCGGAGGCGCACGCACGGCACTCAGACTGTGGAACGCCGCAGTTTTCGCTCGAAATTTTCGACCTCCGAGAGTCGTGCGCGAGGGTCAAACTGTCGACCGCGAGCGTCAAACCGTGGCGATCGACTGTTTGAGGCTGGATCGCGGCTCTCCGAGGTCGAAAATTTGAAGCTCGAAGAGCCGGGCGTGAGGGGTAGACTGCGGCGCGCGAGTGTCTGACGGTGATGCGCGACCCTCGGAGGGTCGAGATCGAGTGTTTGAGGGTCGAGCGTGGGGCTCGGAGCTTGGTGCTTGCGTGTCTGAGGGTGGAGCTTGAGTGTCTGGGCGTGGGTTCCATACCAACTTCCCTGTAGCCTGGGCCACACCGCTCGCTGACTGGCCCGGAGCGCGTCATTGGCGGCAGGTCCGCTTCGATCAATTCAACGCACCTGCGCCCGCCCCGCGCGAAATTGCGCCGCAACCATCGCCACCCGTGCGCCATAGCGACGTGCGGTTTCAAGATCTCCTGGCGACATTTCTTCCGGCGACGCATCGGCGGGCGTCTGCGCCATCGGCGCGATGTACGATCCCATGCGATTCAGGTCGTCGCGCTTGGAGGTCTTTACGTTCGCAGGCTTGATATCCATGCTGACCCAGATGCCGCCGTGCTGCCCCGTGAGCAGAACGAAGTATTCGAGCGTGTTGAGCTTGTCGCCATTGATACTGGCGCTGTTGGTAAAGCCGCCGAAGACCTTGTTCTGCCACGCGCCTTCAAACCACGGCTTCGACGATGCATCGGCGAACTTCTTGAACTGCCAGCTCGGGCCGCCCATGTAGGTCGGCGAGCCGAACAGGATGGCGTCGGCTGCTGCGAGCGTGGCCCAGGCGTCTTCGGGAATATTGCCCTCGGCATCAATTGCGACGAGGTCTGCGCCGGCGCCTTCGGCAACAGCGCTTGCCATGCGGGCGGTGTGCCCATAGCCGGAGTGATAGACGACGGCCGTTTTTGCTTGGGTGGTGGTTTCAGTCATGGTGGCTTCCTATCGTGAACGTGGTCCGCTGCGGACGACATGGGAGGCCACTCTACTGAGCTGTGACGGCGTGATAAACGACGCCAATTTGAACGTTCTGTTCTTCGCCGGATGAACAATGCAAAACCTCGACGCGCTGTTGATCTTTGCCCGTGTGGCCGAAATGACGAGCTTTACGCGCGCGGCGGAAAGCCTCGGCATCCAGAAGGGACGTGTCTCAACGGTGATCCGCACGCTGGAACGGGATGTGGGTGTCGCGCTCCTGCACCGGACCACGCGGAGCGTGCAGCTGACAGAAGACGGCCGCGAATTCTATGCACGCGCCCGCGACCTGCTGGCCGAAGCGCAGGAATTGCAATCGATGTTCCTGGCGAACGGCGGGCCGTTACGTGGCCGGCTGCGCGTCGATCTGCCGACCGAGTTGGCACGCAGTGTCGTGGTCCCGGCGCTGCCGCAACTAATGGCGGCGCACCCGGAGCTGCAACTGGAGCTTTCCAGCACAGACCGGCGCGTCGATCTTGTCCAGGAAGGGTTCGACTGCGTGATCCGTTTCGGGCCGATTACCGATGAAACGATGATTGCGCGGCCGCTGGGCAAGCTGCGCATGACCAATGCGGCAAGCCCCGCGTATCTGGCGCGGTATGGCGTCCCGCATACGCTGGAAGACTTGGTCCGCCAGGGGCATCAGATGGTGCATTACACGCTCACGCTTGGCGCCAGGCACGCGGGGTGGCAATACCCCGACGGCGATGGTTATGCGTGGCTTCCGCTGCCCGCCGCCATGCAGGTCAACAGCGTGCAGACGTATCACGCGGCCGGGTTGGCGGGCATTGGATTGATCCAGGCGGGCTACACCGCGCTCGCGCCCCATCTCGAGAGCGGTGCGCTGGTTGAGGTGCTGCCAGACCTGCGCCCTGAGCCGCTGCCTGCGTCGTTTGTGGTGGCGCATCGGCGCAACCTCTCGCCGCGCGTCCGGGTCTTCATGGCGTGGATCGAAGGGCTGTTGAAGCCCTATCTGGATTGAGCGTTGCCGCGCCGCCGCGCTGCCATTCAAGTTATCCCGCTCGATTCAACAAAATCGCCCCGGCAATGATGCTGAAGATCCGATCGGTGCGCGAGGCGTGCGAAGGCTGCTCCCGCAGCCAGGCGAGCGCGGCGATCAGGTCGAACAGCTCGGCGCCGTCCAGATCGGGCCGCGCTTTTCCGTCGGCCTGCGCACGGGCAAGAAGTGCCGCACCGGCACTGCGCAGGGTGACGCACGAAGCATGCAGCGCGGAGTCGGGATCTTCGATGGCGCCCATCATCGGCCCGAGGATGCCGCGATGTTCGTGCGTAAAGGCGACGATTTCCTGCAGCCAGGCGAGCAAGGCCTGATCCGAAGCTGCCGACGTTTCGAGTTCCTTGGCCCTGTCCGCCAGGGCCTCGAAGCTTGCGCGCAGCAATGCCTCGAGCAGGGCTTCGCGCGTGGGGAAATGGCGGTACAGGGTGCCCAGCCCGACCTCGGCCCGGCGGGCGATATCACGTAAAGAGGCCTCGGCGCCCTGTTCCATAAAGACGTCGCGGGCAGTGGAAAGCAGCTGGGCGTAGTTCTTCTTTGCGTCGGCGCGCATGGTTTTCCTTGACAAAGCGGAGCACCGCTCCAATTATACGGAGCACTGTTCCGGTCACGATAGCCGATTTCGGCTCAAGGAGAAAGACATGTCACCCAAGACCATGAAAGCCATCCAACAACATACGTTCGGCGGTCCGGACGTGCTGCGCTACGAAGACGCCCCGGTGCCCGAACTGCGTGCGGGCGAAGTGCTGGTGCGTGTGCATGCGGTGGGTCTGAATCCGCCCGATTGGTACCTTCGCGACGGATACAAGATGCTGCCGCCGGAGTGGCAGCCGAAGGTCGACTTCCCCCTGATTTTGGGGACGGACATTTCTGGCGTGATCGAGGCCGTGGCCGAGGATGTGGACGGCTTCTCGGCGGGCGATGAGGTGTACGCGATGGTGCGGTTCCCGACCGGCCTCGCGGGCGGCAGCCGGACCTATGCGGAATATGTCAGCGTGCCGGCGTCTGAAGTGGCACGTAAGCCAGCCGGTATCGACCACATGCAGGCGGCGGCTGCGCCGATGTCTCTGCTGACCGCATGGCAGTTCCTGGTCGACCTGGGCCACGATGCGCCCAATCCGCTGCAGCCGAACCAGCATGTGCCCGTGGCACTGGCGGACAAGACCGTCCTCGTGAACGGCGCCGCAGGCGGTGTTGGCCACTTTGTGGTGCAGGTCGCCAAGTTGAAGGGGGCGCGGGTGATTGCCGTGGCCTCGGGCAAGCACGAGGCGCTGCTGCGCGGGCTCGGTGCGGATGAAGTCATCGATTACACGAAGTCAGCGCCGGAGGACGTTGTCCGCGATGTCGATCTCGTGGTGGATGCGGTGGGCGGGCCGACCGCGGGGCGATTCCTGCGCACGCTCAAACGCGGCGGGGCGTTGTTCCCGATCTTCCCCCTGGGCTTTGCCGATGCCGAGGAGGCAGAAAAGCGCGGCGTGACGGTTTCGGCCACGCAGGTCCGCTCGAATGGCAAGCAGCTCGGAGAACTCGCCGAGCTGCTCGACAGCGGCGCGATTCGTGTCGTGATCGACAGCGCTTATCCGCTGGCGCAGGCAAGCGAGGCACACGCGCGGGCGGCGCGCGGACACATCCAGGGCAAGCTGGTGCTGCAGGTTCGCTGAGGAGTAACGTCGATGACCACCATCAAAGACGCGATCGACGATCTCTTCAACAACCCCATGCTGACAACAGAAGCCGCCGTCGAACGGCACTTCGATTCCGCATTTCGTCAGCGGGTGAATGGAACGTGGAGCGACCGGCCGGCGTTTGTCGCCCGTATCGACCAACTTCGGGGTGCCGGCGCGCAGGCCACGATGACCGTGTTGGACGAATTTTCCGATGGCAGCCGCTACGCCGAGCGACACGTGATCGAGCTGCGCATGCGCGACGGGGCACGCGTTTGCCAAGAGGTGTCTCTCTTTGCAAAGCGCGGCCCCGACGGACGTTTCCTCCGGATTGAGGAGACGACGCTGGCGCTTGAACCCTGAGCTGTGGCGATTAGCTGAACATCGAATCGTCATCCGAGTAATCACTGCCGCCCAGGTCGCTGTCGTCGATCAGCCCAAGGCTGTCGTCGCGCGACGCGGTGTTGGTCGTGCCGCTGTCGTTGTCGTAGTAGTTGTTGATGACGGTTTCCGTGGCGCCGCCCATCACCGGCTGCTGGCCGAAGAAGCCGCCACCGCCACTGTTGTGGTGGAACATGTTCTCGATGCCCTGGAACAGCAGCGCGCCGCCGGCCACGCCAGCTGCGGTGGTCGCGACGCTGCCCAGCGTGCTGCCCAGGCCGCCACTGAAGAAGCCCGAGCGCGCCGGTTGCGCCGGCGCCGGTTGGGCTTGCGGCGGCATCTGCGGCATCTGCGCCGGGGCGGCCTGCTGCGGAGCGTATGCGGGCGTGGGCGTCGGGCTGCCGGCGTGGCTGCCCCAGTTGTTGGCCGAGTCCATGAACGACGCGCTGCGGCCGGCTTGCGCCGCCTGCAACTGGTTCTGCAGCGTGGCGATTTGCGCCTGCGCCGAGGTCAGCGCCTGGTCGAGCAGCATGGCGCGCTGCACGAGCAGATAGGCCGCGTCCGGCTGGCGGGCCACGGCGTCGAGGATGCGGGCTTCGGCCTGCGGGTCCTTGGCTGCGGCGCGGGCTTGCGTCAGTTGGGCCAGGAAGTTTTCCAGCGCTTGCTGTTCTTGCGGGGACATGGTGTGGGGTCCTGTCTGGGTGGGTGCGACGTGACCAAGGTAGGCGTCAAGTCTTAAACGAAAATTAAGGCCCGGCAGCTTCTTGTGTAACGGCCTGTAACCCTAACCCCTAGGCGGCCGGGCGATATTGGCTGGGGTTGGCGCCCGACACTTTGCGCATGAGGCGCCGCAGCGCGGTGGCGTCTTCGTAGCCTACGGCTTCGGCCACGCTGTCGATGGTCATGCGGCTCGATTCGATCAGCATGCGGGCGCGGTTCAGGCGCACGCTCTGCACGAGGGCCAGAGTGCTTCTGCCGGTGGCTTCGCGCACGTGCCGCGACAGCGTGCGTTGCGACATGGCCAGCTCGTCGGCCAGCGTCTGCACGCTGGGCGGGTTGGGCAGGGCGGCTTCAATGCGTGCCACCAGTCGGGTAATCAGCGCGTTGCCGTTGGCCAGCATGGCGGGCACCACAAACGGCGCTTGCGCGTGACGGCCGTCGATCAACAGCACGCGCCCCACGGCATCGGCCAGCGCCACGCCAAAGCGCGTGCGCAGCAGATGCAGCATCAGGTCCGTCTGCGCAAAGGCGGCGCCGGCGGTGGCGATCGGGCCGTCGGCGCACACCATGCGGTTTGCGTCGACGGTGCATGCGGGCTCCCACTGCTGCAACGTCGGGGCCAGCCACCAAGACGTGGTGACGCAGCGTCCGGGCAGCACGCCGGCTGCCTGCAGCAGGAACACCGCCGAGCACGATGCGGCCACCTGCCCGCCCGCAGCGACCTGCGCGGCCAGGGCGCGCGCTGCTCGCTGCGCATCGTCCTGCGCCAGGCGCGTGGCTATGACGCCGGCATGGTCTAGGCCTACGCCCGGCACGATCCAGGTGCTGCCATCGGGGCGCGGGCGTTTTGGCAGCGCAGCAGTCTCCACCTGCATGCCGTTGCTAAGGCGCACGCTGGGCGCGTCGGCTGACAGTACGCGCCAGGTTGCGCGCGGGGCCTTCACACGCGGGGCGAGTGTCGACGCGGCTTGCAGAATGTCCAAGGTGGCCGCCACGCTGGTGGCGTACGCGCCGGAGAGTACGAGGATGGTGAAATCCGCCATGACCGAAGTTGCCCGAAAGATGTCGAAATCGACACTGCCAGTCTAGCGGCTGCGCGGGTTCAATGCAGGCATGTCAACGACGCTCACGAGTGCCCACATGCCGAACATCCTCGTCAAGATTCCTGCAAACACCTTTGACGGCGACGCGCGCGCGACGCTTGCCCGCCGCATCACCGAGGCGGCTGCGCAGGCCGAGCAGATTCCCGATGATCCGCGCAAGCGCGCCACCACCTGGGTAATGGTGGAAGAGGTGCCGGCCGCCTCCTGGTGGTGCGGCGGGGCGGACGTGACAAGGCAAATGGTGCCGTGTCTGGTCGTCGCCCATGTGCCGGCCGGTGTGCTGGATGCTGCTGCGCGTACGCGTTTCGTTCAGCAGATGCACGAAGCGTTTGCACAGGCGTTTCCAGCGGCCGACGCGCGGCGCGTGGTGACCTCGGTGATGGTGCATGACTTGCCCGACGGCACCTGGGGCGTGAACGGCGCGCTGTGGACGCTGCCCGATTTCGCCAGGGCGGCCGGTTATGCGCATCTTCAGCATCTCGCCGCCTGAGCCAGGCCATTCCAACGGAGCCCACGCATGACAAGCCAGCACACGCAGCAGGATGACAGCCTGGAAGACTTCACGCGCCGCCAGATCACCCTGGATGGCATCGCCAAGACCGTGTACGTGGCAGGCACCGGCCCGGGCGTGATCGTCATGGCCGAGATGCCGGGTATCAGCCCGCACGTGGCGCGGTTTGCACGCTGGGTGCGCGATGCGGGGCTGACGGTCTACATGCCGTCGTTGTTCGGGCGCGATGGCGCGGTGCCCGAAGCGGAGCCGGGTGCGGAGGTGTTCCGCCATGCGTGCGTGAGCGCGGAGTTTCGTGCGTTTGCCGCCAACCAGTCGAGCCCGGTCACACAGTGGCTGCGCGCGCTGGCGCGGCTGGCCCATGCGGAGTGCGGCGGCCCGGGCGTGGGCGCCATCGGCATGTGCTTCACCGGCAATTTCGCGCTGACCATGATGCTGGAGCCGGCCATGCTGGCGCCGGTGCTGTGTCAGCCGTCCTCGCCGCTGAGCGCGCCGGACGGGATCGAGATCGCGCCTGAGGATGCGGCCGCCGTGCGCCAGCGGTTGGAGCAGGAAGACCTGACCGTGCTGGCCTACCGCTTTGAGGGTGATCGTTTCTGCCGTGCCGAGCGCTTTGCTGCGTATGCGCAGGCGCTGGGCCCCCGCTTTGTGGCGCGCGTGCTGCCCGACAGCGCTGCGCACCCGAACCCGCCGCCGTTCTTTGCCCAGCACGTGCCTTGTCCGCACAGCGTGGTGACTGCCCACCTGATCGACGCCGCCGGCGAGCCCACGTTGGCGGCCCGCGACGAGATCCTGGCGTTCTTCCGGCAGCGTCTGGCCTGAGTGGGGACTCACATGCGGGTGTGAGCCCGGCGCCGCCCGGTTCGGTGTAAACCCAGGGGCGACGTCTGAGCAAATTGCTTTACAACTAAACTATTCATGACTAAGGTAATACCGCATCAAACGCGGAGCCGTTGTCATGAAGATTGTCTGTATTGGTGGTGGGCCGGCCGGCCTGTACTTTGCCCTGCTGATGAAGCTGCAGGACCCGTCGCACGACATCACCGTGGTGGAGCGCAACCGGCCGTATGACACGTTCGGCTGGGGCGTGGTGTTCTCCGACCAGACGCTGGGCAACCTGCAGCGCGCCGACGCCAAAAGCGCCGCGCAGATCCTCGACGCCTTCAACCACTGGGACGACATTGAGGTGCACATCCGCGGGCAGGTCGTGCGCTCGGGCGGGCACGGCTTCTGCGGCATCGGGCGCAAGCGCCTGCTGAACATCCTGCAGGCGCGCTGTGAGGAAGAGGGCGTCAAGCTCGTCTTTGAAACCGATGTGCAAGATCAGGATTTGGAAAACGACACGTCCTACGCCGATGCCGACCTCATCATCGCCAGTGACGGCCTGAACAGCCGCATCCGCACCAAGTACGCCGCCACGTATCAACCCGATATCGACACGCGCCGCTGCCGCTTTGTCTGGCTGGGCACGCACAAGCTGTTCGAGGCCTTCACGTTTGCGTTTGAAGAGACCGAGCACGGCTGGTTCCAGGCGCATGCATACCGCTTTGACGACGAGACCTCCACCTTCATCGTCGAGGCACCCGAAGAAGTGTGGCGCGCTGCCGGGCTAGAAACGATGGAGAAGGAAGACGCCATCGCGTACTGCGAGCGGCTCTTCGCCAAGTACCTCGACGGCAACAAGCTGATTTCCAACGCCACGCACCTGCGGGGCTCTGCGCAGTGGATTCGCTTTCCGCGCGTGGTTTGTCGGCATTGGGTGCATACCAACGCGCACGGCACGCCGGTGGTGCTGATGGGCGACGCCGCGCACACGGCGCATTTCTCGATCGGGTCGGGCACCAAGCTGGCGCTGGAAGATTCGATTGAACTGGCGCGCAGCATCGGCCAGCACCCTGGCGATTTGCGTGCCGCGCTTGAGCACTACGAGGCAGTGCGCAGCGTGGAAGTGCTGCGCATCCAGAACGCGGCGCGCAACTCGACCGAGTGGTTTGAAAACGTAGACCGCTACGCCAACCTGCCGACCGAACAATTTGCGTATTCGCTGCTCACGCGCAGCCAGCGCATCAGCCACGAAAACCTGCGTCAGCGCGACAAGCGTTATCTCGAACAGTTTGAAGACTGGATTGCCGAGCAGGCCGGCGCCCCGCGCGGGCCGCAGCACGGCCCCGTGCCGCCGATGTTCACGCCGTTCACGGTGCGTGGCGTCACGCTCAAGAACCGCGTGGTGGTGTCGCCCATGGCGCAGTACTCGTGCGAAGACGGTCAGCCGGCGGATTACCACCTCGTCCACCTGGGCGCGCGCGCCATGGGGGGCGCCGGCCTGGTGATGGCCGAGATGACCTGCGTGTCGCCGGACGCGCGCATCACGCCGGGCTGCCCGGGCTTGTGGAACACCGACCAGCGCGACGGCTGGGCGCGCATCGTGCAGTTCGTGCATGCCAACAGCGATGCGAAGCTCGGCATCCAGCTCGGGCATGCCGGAGCCAAGGGCTCGACGCGCGTGGCGTGGGAGGGCATCGATCTGCCGCTGGAAGACGGGCAGAACTGGCCGCTGATCTCGGCATCGCCGCAGCAGTACCTGGATGGCGTGAGCCAGTGGTCGCGCGCCATGACGCGCGACGACATGGACCGCGTGCGTGACGACTTTGTTCACGCCGCGCGCCTGGCAGCTGAAGCCGGATTCGACTGGCTGGAGCTGCACTGTGCGCATGGCTATTTGCTGTCATCGTTCATCTCGCCGTTGACGAATCAGCGCAATGACGAATATGGCGGCACGCTGGACAACCGGCTGCGCTTTCCGCTCGAAGTCTTCCACGCAGTGCGTGAAGTGTGGCCGAGCAACAAGCCGATGTCGGTGCGCATTTCCGCGCACGACTGGGTGGAGGGCGGTATTACGCCCGACGATGCGGTAGAGATCGCGCGCATCTTCAAGGCCGCAGGCGCGGACATGATCGATTGCTCATCGGGCCAGGTCAGCAAGAAGGAGCAGCCCGTGTACGGCCGCATGTTCCAGACGCCGTTTGCCGACCGCGTGCGCAACGAGGCGGGCATCGCCACGATTGCCGTGGGGGCCATCTCCGAGGCGGACCACGTCAACAGCATCATCGCCGCCGGCCGTGCCGACCTGTGCGCCGTGGCGCGCCCGCACCTGGCCAACCCGGCCTGGACGCTGAACGAAGCGGCGCGCATCGGCTACCTCGACATGCCGTGGCCCAAGCAATATCGCGCCGGCAAGTTGCAGTTGGAGCGCAACCTGGAGCGCGAGCGCGCGATGGCTGCGCAGGCAGCGGGGCTGTCTCCGCTGGAGCAGGCCAACCGCATGCAGGGGGTTTGAGATGGCGACGCCTGCAATACTCACCGGGCACCACGCCGTCGTCACCGGCGCAGGGCGCGGGATTGGCGCTGCGATTGCCGCGCAACTCGCGGCGCAAGGCGCCACGCTCACGTTGATGGGCCGCAACGCCGATGCACTGCAAGCCACTGCCAAGACATTGCCCGACAGCGCCCGCGCGCAAGTCGTGACGTGCGACGTGACCGACGAGGCGAGTGTGTCGGCGGCATTCGAATCTGCACGCGCGGGGCTTGGCCCCATCTCCATCCTCGTCAACAACGCGGGCCAGGCCGAGAGCGCACCGTTTGCCAAGACGACGCTCGACCAATGGCAGCGCATGCTGGCCGTGAACCTGACGGGCACGTTCCTGTGCACGCAGGCGGCGCTGGCCGATGTGCAGGCGTCGGGCCGCGGCCGCATCGTGAACATTGCCAGCACGGCGGGGCAGCGCGGTTATGCGTATGTGTCGGCGTATGTGGCGGCCAAGCATGGGGTGATCGGGCTCACGCGCTCGCTGGCGCTGGAGCTTGCGGCGCGCGGCGTCACTGTCAACGCAGTCTGCCCCGGCTATACGGAAACCGACATCGTGCGCGAGAGCATCGATCGTATCGTTGCCCGTACCGGACGCAGCGCGGAAGAGGCCCGCGCCGAGCTGGTGAAGGGCAACCCGCAGGGTCGGCTGATCGCGCCCGACGAAGTGGCGAACGCCGTGGTGTGGCTGTGCTCCGAAGGCGCGTCGTCAATCACGGGGCAGGCCATCTCGGTATCCGGCGGGGAGGTGATGTGAGCAACGAACGCACGCGGCGCAAAACCGCACTCGCCACGCGCGCCTCAGGCCACCACGCCGTCGTGCATGCGCTGGGCGATGAACGTATCGGCCTGGAAGCCCGTGCGCATGCGGACGACCACATGGACGTCAAGATCTGGCTGCGCCTGTTGGCGTGCAGCACGCAGATCGAACAGCAGATCCGCCAGCGCCTGCGCACGCGTTTCAACACCACGCTGCCGCGCTTCGACTATCTGGCCCAACTCGATCGCCACCCCGACGGGCTGCGCATGAACGTGCTGTCGCGCTACCTGATGGTGACCGGCGGCAACGTCACCGGCTTGACCGACCAGCTGGAGAAGGAAGGGCTTGTCAAACGCGAGCCGGATCCGGATGATCGCCGGTCCTTTCGCGTGCTGCTGACGGATGCCGGTCGCCGCCACTTTGCCGAGATGGCCGCCGAGCACGAACGCTGGCTGATCGAGATGTTCGACGGCCTGGGCATTGCCAACAAAGACGCGCTGTATGCGCAGCTCGGCCACCTGCGCGTACACCTTGCGCAGCGCGAAGCCGAACTGGACGCCCGCGACGATCAACTTCAAACGAACCCGACCAAACCATGACCGACCGCATTGACCCGGCCCTGCTGGCCGGCAACCGCCGCCCGTTGGCGGGCTATCAAGCCAAGCATTTCCTGTGGAGCGTGGACGGCGGCGTTGCCACCATCACGCTCAACCGGCCCGAGCGCAAGAACCCGCTCACGTTCGATTCGTACGCCGAGCTGCGCGACCTGTTCCATCAGCTCAAGTGGGCGGACGACGTCAAGGCCATCGTGCTGGCCGGTGCGGGCGACAACTTCTGCTCCGGCGGCGACGTGCACGAGATCATCGGCCCGCTCGTGCAACTGAAGGCGCCCGAACTGCTGATGTTCACGCGCATGACGGGCGAGCTGGTGAAGACCATGCGCGCGTGTCCGCAGCCGATCGTCGCGGCAATTGACGGCGTGTGCGCGGGTGCGGGCGCCATCCTGGCGATGTCTTCCGACCTGCGCCTGGGCACGGCGCGCAGCAAGACGGCGTTCCTCTTCAACCGCGTTGGCCTGGCCGGCTGCGACATGGGCGCCTGCGCGATCCTGCCGCGCATCATCGGTCAGGGCCGCGCGAGCGAACTGCTCTACACCGGCCGCTCGATGAGCGGCGAAGAGGGCGAGCGCTGGGGCTTCTTCAACCGCCTGTGCGAACCGGCCGAGGTGCTGAGCCAAGCGCAAGCCCTGGCTGCCGACCTGGCCGCCGGCCCGACCTTCGCCAACGGCATCACCAAGACGATGCTGCACCAGGAATGGACGATGACGATCGAGCAGGCCATCGAGGCAGAAGCGCAGGCGCAGGCCATCTGTATGCTGACCGAAGACTTCTCGCGCGCGTATCACGCGTTTGTCGCCAAGCAGAAACCGGTCTTCGAGGGGAACTGAGATGAGCGACAAAGACTATCTGCAATGGCCCTTCTTTGAAGACAAGCACCGCCAGCTCGAAGCCGAACTCGACGCCTGGGCCACGAAGCACATCCCGCACGACCACGGCCCCGATGTGGATGCCGAATGCCGTGCGGTGGTCAAATCGCTCGGCCAGGCCGGCTGGCTGCGCCACGCCGTGGGCGGCACCGCACACGGCGGCGCGGCCGAGACCATCGACACGCGGGCCATCTGCCTGATCCGCGAGACGCTGGCGCGCCATTCCGGCCTGGCCGACTTTGCCTTTGCGATGCAGGGGCTGGGGTCGGGCGCCATTTCGTTGCACGGCACGCCGGAGCAGCGTGAACGCTATCTGACGAAGGTTGCGCGCGGCGAGGCTATCGCTGCATTTGCGCTGTCCGAACCGGATGCTGGCTCCGATGTGGCCGCCATGGCCTGCGCCGCGCGTGAAGACGGCAACGACTATGTGCTCGACGGCGAGAAGACGTGGATTTCCAACGGCGGCATCGCAGACTTCTACGTCGTGTTTGCCCGCACCGGCGAGGCGCCGGGCTCGCGCGGCATCAGTGCGTTCATTGTCGAGGCCGGTACGCCGGGCTTTGAGATTGCGGAGCGCATCGACGTGATTGCGCCGCACCCGCTCGCGCGCCTGCGCTTTACCAACTGCCGCATTCCGGCCAGCCAGCGCGTGGGCGCGGCAGGCGAGGGCTTCAAGGTGGCAATGCGCACGCTGGATGTGTTCCGCACATCGGTGGCGGCGGCCGCGCTGGGCTTTGCACGCCGGGCGCTGGACGAAGCGCTGGCGCGCGCCACCACCCGCAAGATGTTCGGCGGTGTGCTTGCGGATTTCCAGCTCACGCAGGCCAAGCTCGCGCAGATGGCTACTGCCATCGACAGTGCCGCGCTGCTGACGTACCGCGCCGCGTGGCAGCGCGACCAGGGCCGCAACGTGACGCGTGAGGCCGCCATGGCCAAGTTGACCGCCACCGAGAACGCGCAGCAGGTGATCGACGCCGCCGTGCAGATGTGGGGTGGCCTGGGCGTGGTGAGCGAGCAGCCTGTCGAGCGCCTGTACCGCGAGATCCGCTCGCTGCGGATCTACGAAGGCGCGACGGAAGTGCAGCAACTCATCATCGCGCGCGAACTGCTGCGTGCGGCGGCGCCCGCCAAGTCCTGAATACGCCACGTCCACGCCAGAGACGGAGAGTCCTCCATGCCCAGCGCCCATATCGACACCTTCGCCCGCGACCGGCTGCCGCCGGCGGAGCTGCAACCGGTGTATCGCTTCGACCTGCCGGCGCTGCAGTTTCCGCCGCAGCTCAACTGCGCCACCGAACTGCTCGACCGCCGTGTTGCCGCGGGCGAGGGCGGCCGCCTTTGCATCCAGGCGCCCGGCATCCGCTGGACGTACGCCGACCTGCAGGCGCACGCCAACCGCATCGCCAACGTGCTGGTCAATGAGATGGGCGTGGTGCCGGGCAACCGCGTGCTGCTGCGCTCGCCCAACAGCCCGATGCTCGCCGCCTGCTGGTTTGCCGTGATGAAAGTGGGCGCGATTGCGGTGACCACCATGCCGCTGCTGCGCGCCAAAGAGCTGGGGCAGATTCTGGGCAAGGGCGAGATTGGCTTCGCGCTGTGCGATGCGCGGCTCGTCGACGAGCTACGCGATGCCGTGGCGCAAGCGGCCAAGCCCGTGCAACTGCTGTGCTTTCACGATGACACGCCGGAAGGGCTGGAGGCGGCCATGGTGCGCCAGCCGGCCACCTTCACCAACGTCGATACGGCGGCGGATGACACGTGCCTGCTCGCCTTCACGTCGGGCACGACGGGCGTGCCGAAAGCGACGATGCATTTTCATCGCGACATCCTCGCCATTTGCGCGTGCTGGCCGCCGCACGTGCTGCAGCCGCGCGCGGACGACATCTTCATCGGCAGCCCGCCGATGGCGTTCACGTTCGGGCTCGGCGGCCTGCTGCTGTTTCCGATGAGCGTAGGTGCTTCGACGGTGCTGCTGGAAAAGGCATCGCCGAACGATCTGGTCGATGGCGTCCGCACGTTTGGCGCGACGGTTTTGTTTACCGCCCCGACCACGTACCGCAACATCGCGGCGCGCGGAGACGAGTTGCGTGCCACGCCGCTGCGCCGCTGCGTGTCGGCCGGCGAAGCGCTGCCGGTGGCCACGCGCACGCTGTGGAAGAACGCCACCGGCATCGAGCTGATTGACGGCATTGGCGCGACCGAGATGCTGCATATCTTCATCTCCGCTGCCGATGCCGACGTGCGCCCCGGCGCCACCGGCAAGGCTGTCCCCGGCTATGTCGCACAAGTCGTGGATGACGCAGGCAACCCCGTGCCGCCGGGCACCGTGGGCCGCCTGGCGGTGCAAGGCCCGACCGGCTGCCGCTACCTGGCCGATGACCGTCAGCGCGCCTACGTGCGCAACGGCTGGAACCTCACGGGGGATGCCTATGTGATGGACGAGGAAGGCTACTTCCACTACCACTCGCGCACCGATGACATGATCATCTCCTCCGGCTACAACATCGCCGCGCCCGAGGTGGAAGACGCGCTGATGCAGCATCCGGCGGTGGCCGAGTGCGGCGTGATCGGCGAGCCCGACGAAGAGCGCGGGCAGATCGTCAAGGCCTTCGTTGTATTGCACCCCGGCCACGCGGCGGGGCCGGAGATGGTCAAGACGCTGCAGGACTTTGTGAAGCAGACCGTGGCCCCGTACAAGTATCCGCGTGCCATCGAGTTTCGTACGAGCCTGCCGCGCAGTGAAGTCGGCAAGCTGCTGCGCTACCGCCTGCGCGAACACGTCAAATCATGAGTGACTACCACTTCGAGCGTGCCGCCCGCATCCGCTTTGCACACTGTGACCCGGCCGGCATCGTCTACTTTCCGCAGTACCTCGTGCTGCTCAACGGCCTGGTCGAAGACTGGTTTACCGACGGCCTGGGTGTTTCGTATGCGCAGATGCTTGGCCCGCGCCGCATCGGCCTGCCCATCGTCAAGCTGCACTGCGAGTTCAGCGCCATCAGCCGCATGGGTGACGACGTGCAGTTCAAGTTGAAGCTGGAGCGGCTGGGCAATGCGTCGCTCACCTTAGACCTGGATTGCTGGGCCGGCGACGAACAGCGCGTGCGCTCGCAGCAGGTGCTGGTATTTACCGATCTCAACACGCATCGCGCGATGCCGATGCCGCCCGATGTGCGGCAGGCGATCGAGGCGAGCGTTCAACAGTAGTCGCAATCGAACTAGAAGGAATTGCATCATGGAAGTACTCCTCCCTCCCAACTGGCCGCGTCCGAAGGGCTATGCCAACGGTGTGTCCGCACGCGGACGCATGGTGTTCGTGGCCGGCATGATCGGCTGGGATGCGCAGGGCGTGTTCCACACGGATGACTTGGCCGGTCAGGTCCGCCAGGCGCTGCAGAACATCGTCGAGGTGCTGGCCGCCGGCGACGCCAAGCCCGAGCACATCGTGCGCATGACGTGGTACGTGACCGACAAGAAGGCCTACGTGGCGGCCTATCCCGAGATCGGCAAGGCGTTCCGCGAGCTGATCGGCAGCTTCAGCATTGCGATGACGGCAGTGGAAGTGGCCGCGCTGGTGGAAGACCGCGCGAAGGTGGAAATTGAGGTGACGGCGGTGGTGCCGGATTAGCCGTTTTTGGTGCCCCCTGGAAGCCGTGGCGCGCGCTTTGCCGCCGCGGATCGCGATGGCCGGTCATCTTCGACCGGCTTTTTCTTCCCTGCTAGGGCTAATCAAAGATGAGATGCAGGAGGCGTCCGGTAGCCGGGCAGGCTTAAGCAGGCTTTTCCCTAAACAGGAACGTTGTGCCGGCCTCTCGTCCGCGCCGGTATGACTGCTCAGAGGGCGATCATCTGCAGTCCGATGCTGGGTGACATCCTTCGAGTTTGCACGTCGGGCAATGAAAACGCCTCAACGGACGAATCAACGGCACCGGACATATCCCCTTCCAGGCAGTGCCCATTCCAATGGGGAGCGTTCCCTGTGCGGGTTATCCCGAGTTTCGATGGACGCATGCCTACCCTAGCATGAAGTTCATTTTGAGAACAATTGTTCGCAATTAGAACTTCTCGCTTGTCAGTGAAGCGAAGGGATGGTGCTGGTAGAGGCGGTATGCCTTGGTCCATTCCTATGAAGCATTGACCGTCCGTTCAAGCCATAGCGCTCCTTGGAGCCTGTTGAAAGTCGGCACGGATTGTTGCGGCTTATCTCTTGGAAACACCATGAGTCAATCTAACGTCGACGCACAGAGCATCATCAATGGCAGCCGGTTCGGCCCGTTCCAGTGGCTTATCTTTGGGATGTGTTTCTTTATCGTCCTGTTGGATGGCTTTGACACAGCAGCCATAGGCTTCATTGCGCCATCGCTTGTGTCGGAGTGGGGCATTTCGCGCCCAGCTCTGGCCCCCGTTTTGAGTGCCGCGCTCTTTGGCTTGGCAGTGGGTGCTCTCGTCGCCGGACCACTGTCAGACCGGATCGGGCGCCGCCTTATGTTGATCGTCTCTGTGCTGGTCTTCGGTGTCGCTTGCCTCGCATCTGCGTATGCGAGCAGCATCACGAACCTGACAGCGTTGCGCTTCGTAACCGGTATCGGGCTTGGTGCCGCAATGCCGAACGCAGTGACCCTGATGAGCGAATTCTGTCCTGACAAACGCCGCGCGGTCATTGTGAACCTGATGTTTTGCGGCTTCCCTCTAGGTGCCGCGTTCGGAGGGTTCTTGGCCGCCTGGATGATTCCGCATTTCGGCTGGCGTAGCGTTCTCATGCTGGGCGGTGTTGCGCCGCTAGTGTTGCTCCTGCTGCTGGTGTCGCATTTGCCGGAGTCAGTTCGCTACATGATTGCGAAGAGCCAATCCGTGGAGAAGATTCGCCGTACGTTGGCGAAGATCAATGTGGCCGCGCACGACGCGTCATCGTTCTTCATGACCGAGCAGACCCAGGCTCCATCGGGCCAAGGCGGTATTGCGTTGGTTCTGTCCCGATCCTATGTTGTCGGATCGATCATGCTTTGGTTGGCGTACTTTATGGGGCTGGTGATCTTTTATGCCTCTATCAATTGGATGCCCATTCTCTTGAAGGAGGCCGGGCTCACGCCAAAGGCTGCAACGTTGATTTCTGCGCTCTTCCCGCTGGGCGGCATTGGGGCCGTTCTGTGCGGCGCCCTAATGGACAGATTCAACGCCAATCGGGTGATTGCAACTTGCTATGCGCTGACTGCCCTGACCGTGTATGGCATTGGCCAGGCCGTTGGCAACGTCGGACTGCTCGTTGTTGTTGTTTTTGCTGCCGGCGTTCTGATGAACACAGCACAGTCGTCTATGCCCGCGCTGGCCGCCGCTTTTTACCCGACGCAAGGTCGGGCTACAGGCGTTGCTTGGATGCTTGGAATTGGGCGGTTTGGTGGCATAGCCGGTTCCTATCTTGTGGCAGAGCTCACCCGTCAACAAGTCGGGTTCAGCGGCATCTTCTCAATCATTGCTATTGCGGGCTTGATCGCGTGTGTCGCTCTCTTCATCAAACAGCGCGCGCTTCCGCAGAAGTCGGAGCCAACAGGGATTCGCTCAACCGAGATAGTCGGTCACTAAGCGCCCGCCTTGGGCGTTCTCTTCCTGAAGGAGCGCATTACTGGCGTTTCACTGGCCGTGATCGGTGCCCGATTGCACTGAAATGAAAGTGCAGTCGGGACGCTCCCGCTTCGTTCCTTCTCTCTGATCGTCCGGTTTGCTTCGGTCGATCATTCTTTACCAAGCGCGCTGGCTGTATGTGCGCTGGCTTTTTCCTGCCGTTGGCACTGTATGGCCCGACCAACACGGTCATCCTGAGCCAGGTGCCTGTGCACATGCGTGGGACGATCTCCGGTTTGAGCATGCTGCTGATCAATGTGTTTGCCATCACGCTCGGCAACCTTGTGGTCGGCCTGATCAGCGATCGGCTCGCCCGATCGGGAGCCCCAGCGCCCCTGACCTTCGTGCTATTGGGCACCGACGTGCTGGCCATCCTGTCGGGCGTTTGCTTCCTGGTGGCTGCACGCGTTGGACTTCGCACATTTTCGGCGCCCGGCCAGGTTCATTCCCTGGTATCCCACCCCCACGCCTGACGCGGCTTTTTGCGCCATCCGGAAGACAGATTCGAGGCGAGGAATCTCCTGACTTGCTGAAGCGGATGATTGAAGGTGCGCGGTGCATGGTCGAAGATCACGTGGCCTGTGCAGATGAATTCGCGCGGCCCACCAAGCTTCGCTTTAGATGCCGCGGGTTCGGACGGTGCACGTCGGCCTCACCTTGGTGCAAGCAGACTTGAACGCGTTCCAACCTGGTTCAACGTGTTCTGCCGCCCCATGCCACTCAAACTGCCCTGCATCTCGTCCAGTGCGCCTGCCGCCCATCCCTCGTCGTCCCAAGCGACTGGCGGCGAGACGAATACGCCATCCACATCTGCCAGACAGGCGTCTCGCCGGCGCGGCGAACTTGACGGGTTGAAGAAGGCACCGCCAGCGCCGCCAGCGCTGCCGGGCGCACCGCAGGCCAACGTCGGCATAGCGAAGCGGATAGGCAAGGCAATGCGTGCGCAAGTCAAAAGCACATTCAGTGGCGTGACGAAGGACGGTGCGAGCCGGCTCGACTGGAACACGCCGTTTAGCGCCCACTCGCGGGCCGGCAGGCCCACTACGTTGCGTGATTTCGCGCACGTCAAGCAAGCTGCGGCGCGGATCGCCGCCGCGCGTGAGGACGCACCCCAGCCCGGCAGCCCTTCGGGTTCGGCACGTAGAACGGAGCAGGCGCTCAATCAGGCAATGACGGGACTGCGCACCCAGATTTCGGCGATCACCAATGCCAGCGCCAGTCTCCACGGTGGCCAGATGCAGGGGGCGCAAGCGCTGCAGCACGTTGATGATGTCATTGCCTACTGGGAGACGGCGCAAGGGCAGGCGCTTGCCGCGAAAGTCAGCAGCGAACCGGCGGCATTCGTGGCTGGGGTGCAGGAGATGGCTGCGGCGCATTCGCCCGCCGTCGCCATGGCGGTATCGCTGGCGCTCGTGTCGGCCAAGGAACGTCTCGACCCGGAGAACGCCACAAAGCTCAATGGCGACGTCTTCTCTTATCTGAAGCATGCGGACCTGGGCGCCGAAATCGGACATGCGAAAACGCATTCCGAGACATCGCGCGACTCCCATATCCTTGCCCTGCGTGGCGCGATGGAGCAGACGCGCGATGCCTTGATGGCAAGCCGGTGCACCACGGGGGCCGGTTCGGGCGGCGAGTCTTCCGCGCCGTCACACGCGATCGACGTGAAGGCGCTGCAGACCTTCATCCAGACGGTGCGCGATTTCCCCATCGCCATGCGCGGGGCGGCACGACAGGCGCCGCAGGCCCTTGCCGATTGGCCGGGTGTGCGCGACAGCCACGCGCAGTTCGATGCGCGCAACGCCGAGGCGGCTGCCGCATGCTTGGCGACGCTCGAAGCGGTGGCCGATGAAATCGGCTCGCAACCGCCTGCGCACGCGCAAAAGGGTGCGGTTGAAGTTTCCGCCCACACCGCCGAGAAAATACGCGAGGCGCAGGAGGCGATGATCTCGGTGGTTTCGACGCCGGCTCACCTGCACGCACACGACCAGCAGCTCAAGCATGCCGAAACGGGGCGAGCCGTTGCGTGGGGCGCCCTGCAGCACGCCGCGACTACCGGCAATTTCGAGGCAATGCTCGCCGCCACCGGCAACCGCAATCTTGACGCAACCGCTCAAGGAAACCTGCGCGTCCATCTGCAGGCTGGCGCTGTGATTGCCGCAGCGCTGAAGGCCAAGCCGACCCCGGAGGCACTGATTGCAGCGCGGCTTGCCCCGCACGAGGCCGTGTCGAGCGCGACGAATTTCGCCCAGCGCGTCAGCGACGCAAGCGCCAAGCTGATCCACGGTGTAGGACCGTCGACGTTGAGCGCCGCCGACAAGAGTGATCTGGTCGCATGGCGCAACGGCTTCACCGATGACGCACCGGGTTCCGACCTGAGCCAGTTCAAGGCGCGTATGTTCAAGTCGCTTGCCTGGGTTGACCGGATGGACGACGACCGGCGCGCGACATTGCCAAGCCACCACAAATCGCCGCTCTCTGCGGCGCGCTCTGGTATGGCGCAGGGCGATCGCGCCGTCCTGGCGAACGAGCAGAAAGCGTTGATGGCCGAGCTGGCGAAGCCGGCGGTCAATGAAGTGGTGCAGGCGGTGGCTGTCGAGATGGAACGCCTTTGCGGTAGCACCCCGCCCGCTGAGGTTGCCTCCGGAGAGGGGGCGCCCACTCGTCCGGAAACGTTGAGCGACACCCATTGCCAGTGGATCGCGCTGCGGGTCGCGCTTGAAGACTGGATGCCCGAACACCAGGCCGCCCGCCAAGGGCATCAGCTCGTGCTGGGCCGCGAATTTTCGCCAGCAGCGTTGCCGGAAGCGGTCGAGCAGCGTATTCGCAAGTTCACGGAGGATGCTGCTCACAAGGTGACATCGGGCTCGCCCGAGGCCCTTGAACAGGCGATTGCAAACGTCCGGCAGCATCTTGGCAATGTGCGCCTTGGCTTTGAAGATGTGCATGCGCTTGCAAATTTCCTCAATGTCGAGCAGCCCGAGCCCTTCCAAAAGGCAATGGAGGCGGCCCGAAAAATTGCCACGGCGCCGCCGCTGGCCCCCGCAGACAGATCACAGCACAGCGTGCGTGCCATGCTGGTGGATTACCTCAAGACGATTCCGGGTGGCAACACGGTGCGGTTCAGCCGCGGCACCACCGGCGGGTTCAGTACCAAGGGCATTACCAAGGCGCTCGTCAACGCCAAGAAGCGGCTGCTGGGCGTGCCGGTGGCCGGCAATGCCCGTGTCGATCTGCGTTATGAGAAAGGGCGTGAAGCGGCGGTCTCCATGTCGTACCCCGTACACGCCGCCGAGTTGTTTATCGGCACGGAAAAGCGCCACCGTGGCCGCATCGGCGCGGGCTGCTTCTTTGGTGCCAAGCTGTTCAAATGCTGCCGCACGGGTGCCAACGTCGACGTGAACCCGTACGAGCACGAGCGCACGGATGCCACCGGCATCATGGTCCGCATCCCGCGTCGGACGGCGGCCAAAGATGCGGAAGTCCGCGCGCTGTTCTCGCGCGTCACCGACTTCATGTTCTCGGCCGCGGATGCCCGGCGCCGCTCGCCTGAGGGCATGCCCGACGCAGACGCGCTTTTCCACGCCTTTGCCAGCGAGTTCTATGCCGAGCACGATCTCTCGCTCAGCTGGATCAACCAGAAGACGCGCGCGCATCGCAGCGAGATGTCGGTCGGGATCGGTGTGTCCGTCACCAAGCTGCTCAACCCCGGCCAGCACCGTAAAAGCCAGCAAGAGACTGGCGCTCTTGGCACGAGCCTGGGCTACTCGTTCGAGAAGCAATGGCTGTCGACATTCAAGCAGCTCGACGCCACCGGCACCTACCGGATTGCCAACCTGCGCGAGCAGAAGCTGAGTCGGCACAAGGTCAACCTCGGGCTCACCACATCGGCAGTGACTGGCACGACCGGTAATACGTCGGCCGATCTCTTCGGTGGGGGCGCGGTGGTCAAGGAGCGAGGCACGAACGTGAAGCTGCGCCTGGCGATCGATCGAGACAACGTGCTGCCGACAAAGTCGGTGGCCGATTTCGAGTTCGACAGCTTCCACGATTACGCCCGGTATGTTGAAGCCACCAAGCAGGAGTGGGTGAAATTCTTTGCCTATCCGCACCGGAACGATCCGGATGGCGGCCTGGCGAAGGGCCTCAAGGCGGTCAACGACAACCTCGATACGGCGCGGCTGCTCGACAGCCCTTACAACGCCTTCTTTGTGCGGCGCGCCCTCACCGCGGATGCTGCGAAAACGCTCAACGATCTGCAGCAGCTTTCGCTGGTGACGCCGCAAAGCGAGACCAAGCTGCACGAGCAGCTTGCTGCGTCCTACACGAAGACCATCAACGCCCCCAATTCCTGGATGCCGATCGGCTTGCGTGCTTACGAAAAATACAGCGAGGCCGACGGGTTCAACGTCAATGCGGGGCTGCGCCTGACGCAGAACACCGGGCTCAAGGTTGAGCGGCAGATCGTGTTCGATACGATCGATGCCAAGCTGCTGAAAGAGTACGAAGCGCAGTTGAAAGAAGGTCAGAACACGCCGCCTCATTCAGCGGCAACACAAGACCCGCCCCGCGTGCCGCCATCGACTCGCCCGCTGCAGCGCCAGGGTTCTTCGGACATACCGCTGTATCAGAGCGTGCAAGGTGCGCGTTCCGAAATCGAACCTGCGGACGAAGAGGTTGACCGCGAATCGGCTTCCGTCCCGCCGCGCGGGCAGCGGTCTTCGTCGCTTGCCGACATGTTGGCCATGTCTCCGCCGCGTTCGCGACCCGACGACACACGCGCGCATCTGGAGCGGTTGAAACAGCAAATGGATGCGAAGGCCGGCATTGCTTCCGCTCCCAAGAAGTCCGGCAGTCTGTCCAGCAAGCTGTTTGGGCAGCGCAAGCCCAAGCCGCAATCGGTCGGGTCCCGTGTGCAGGAGCGGCCGGTCAGCACGGGCTCCGGCTCAAGCCGTCAAAAGGCGGTGGTGTTGCCGGAAGCGACTGCGGCGACGACTTCGACCGCCAAACCACAGGCATCCGAGACATCGTCCACCTGACTGGAATAACACATCGAATGCTGCTGGGCGCCCTCCGTATTGAACCGGCCTTGGTATGCGCTCTTCTTGTCCGGTCAACGGTCATTCAACATTACGATCGCGTTGTTAAATCGCTTGGTGAATTAAATGATGAATGCTTCATGACGGTGATGCTCCCATTGTTCAATTAATCTCATCGACGTTCGTTCGCAGGCAATGCTCCGATAAACTAGCCGGTAGCCATGATTCACGTGCCTCCGTGAAGAGCGGTCAAGAAGCCCCGGGCGGTTACAAGCTGCCTGGGGCTTTCTTTCTTTGGATGGCGCAGCTCCAACGCTCCGGCCTTCAGCACCACGTCGATCACGCGAAGAACGTTCGCCCTCTTTCTGCATATTGTCGCAGCAATCGCGGTGAACCGAGTTTTGAAAAAAATACCAATCAATACTTTCGTATCGCATTGGTTCCTTCAAAAAAAACTTCAATTAACCTCACCCGTCATTCATGCGCACAAAGCGATGGTAGTCTCGCCATGGTGGTTGGCATACGTTCTGATCATGTTTATATGGAACATCAACTTTATTTAAAAGTTTTGATGTTTGTTATGCTTGCGTATTTTGTAAGTAATTGAAGGGCGGATGTATGCGCCGCTGGATTCAAATATTAAACAAATTTGGCGAGGTCGGGATCATGAAAAAAGAGGGTGGTGCAGGCAATGCGCGAGAAGCGCGCTATGCGGCAGATTCGGGCAGGAAGGGGCGCGGATATTCTCATCGGTATGCGGCGGCCGCTTTGATTTCGCTTGCGCTGTTCGGTTGCGGGGGCGAAGGCGACGGCACGAGCGGTGGTAGCGCGGGCACGCAGGCGACGAGCAGTGCGTCGGCAACGACCCGGCCGGGTGCCAGCCAGGGGGGGCTCAAACACACGCAGGGCACCGAGAGCGCCCCCGCAACCGCCATCCTCAACAAGATGGGTCGCGTGCCGCGCCTGCAGGTCGGCTTGGGTTCCGGTCAGTCCACCGATGACATGAAAGCGCAGAATATTCGCCCCGACATCGTCGATACCTACCTGGTTGGCGTCGGACAAAACGCCTGGCCTAACTGGAACACGGACGGCGCCTACGTGACCTACACCGCGCAGCGCGTCCAGGGCATGGGTGCAACGCCGATGTTCACGCTTTACCAGATGGCCTCCAATGGCGACGGCAACATCAGCGGCATCAACGACGCGACGTTCATGAACAGCTACTGGTCGCAAGTGCGCATGATGTATGACCGCATCAACGCACTGGGTACGCCGGTGCTGGTCAATCTGGAGCCGGATTTCTGGGGCTACGTGTGGTCGAAGGCGCCCAATCATGATCCGGCGCAGCTTGCTGCGTCTGTGAACAACCAGCAGGAATGCAGCTGGCTGCCCAATACCGCAGCTGGCATCGGCATGTGCCTGGTGTCGATGGGCCGCTGGCACGCACCCAAGGCGTTGCTCGGGTTCCCGCCCTCGTTCTGGACTGGCACGCCCGACGTGATCGGCAAGGAAATGCAGGCAGTCGGCGCGAACCAGGCTGACTTCATCGTCGCCCAGGCTGGCGACCGTGATGCCGGCTGCCTCGAGGCCGCCGCAGTTGGCGAATGCATGGGCCGCACCGGCCCGTTCTATCTGGACGAGAACAACGTGCAGACGCCGAACTTCCACCAGGAGCAGAACAAGGTCGCAGCCTACCGCGATGCGCTGGGCAATGGGCTGCCGATCCTGTGGTGGCAGACGCCGTTGGGTGTGCCGTCCGACACGCCGGGTGGCACCCCCAACCACTACCGTGACAATCACGTCGACTACATGTTGCGCAACCCGTGGGAATACGGCGGCCTGCATACGTTCGCGATCGTCTTCGGCGGTGGCGGCACGTATTCGACAAATATCAACACCGATGGCGGCCAGTTTGCGCGCCTGTTCGGCCAGTACCTGTCGTACGGTGGTGTTGGCGTGCAGTAAGTGAGGTGCCCGCCAGAGACATCCTTTGTCTCAAGTGCGGTTCAGCACGCCCGGCGTGGCCAAGCGACGCCGGGCGTGACACGTTCCAAGTCGCGGCGGGCGTGCGCAGCGGTACGCCGAGCTTCGCTATGGGGTGGGTGCGACGTAGCGGATCATGTTGTTTGCCAGGTCGGCAACGTACAGGTTGCCGTTTGTGTCGACCGCGATCCCGGAGGGTTGATTGAACATCGCGGTGCTCCCAGGGCCGTCGGCGCTGCCCGCGTTGATGGAGCCCGCCAGGGTGGCAACCACGCCCGCCGGGGTCACCATGCGGATCAGGTTGTTGCCGTCGTCGGCGACATAAAGCACGCCGTTGGTACCGATCGCGAGGCCCACCGGGAGCGAGAACGTTGCCGCGGTACCCACGCCGTCATCACTGCCGGCCGCGCCGGAGCCCGCCAATGTCGAGACGACACCTGCCGGCGATATCTGCCGGATATCGCTGTTGAACCACTCCGCCACATACAGCGCGCCAGACGGAGAGAGCGCGATGCCCGACGGGCCGTTGAAGGTGGCGAGCGCGGCCGCGCCATTGTTGCTGCCCGCTGTTGTCGTGCCGGCCAGTGTGGTCACCACGCCGGCTGGCGTGATCTTGCGGATCATGTTGTTGCTGTAATCCGCCACGTAGACGTTTTCGTTGGCATCCACCGCGATGCCCAGCGGGTTGTTGAATGAGGCGCTTGCGCCGATGCCGTCGGCGCTCCCCGCAGTTGCCGAACCGGCAAGCGTCGTCACGATGCCGCCCGGCGTGATCATTCGAATATCGTTGCCGTAGAACTCCGTCACATAGATGTTGCCGCTGGCCGCCACGGCAATGCCGACAGGCGTCGCGAACTTGGCGCTGCCCGCCATGCCATCGACGTGGCCCGGGCTGCCCGTGCCCGCCAGGGTCGTGACGACGCCGCCCGGTGCGATTTTGCGAATGACGTGGTTGGCGTAATCCGCTACATACAGGTTGCCAGAGGCGTCCCGTGCAACACCGCTCGGCTGTCGGAACGACGCAGCCGAACCCGTGCCGTTCGCATACCCCGCAGTGGTCGAACCGGCGATGGTGGACACCATCGATTGTGCGACTGCACAGTTCACGCTCACGTTATTGACATTACCGTTGGCCAGCCCGCTGCCGTTTGCAATGGAGCAGGACTGCCAAAGCGGTTCGGCGTTGACGGAGACAGCGTAGGCGCTGCCTGCCGCTACGGAAACGGAAAAGCTGAAGCCGCCGTCGGTGGCTTGGACAATCGGATCCGCACCGTTGTTAAGCAACGTGAGGCTGCCGTAATCGAGCAAGCCTGTGACCGTTCCCGCAATGGAGTAAGTGGCCGGGGCCGTTGGGGCCACCGGGCCGACCGGTGCTCCAATTGGCGCGCCCGGCTGCGTTGCACTGGGGGGTGGCGTGGTGGCCGCATCGCCGCCACCGCCGCATGCGGCCAGGATCAGGCAAATCGGGATGGCTTTCAGAAGCGGAGGGCACGCGGAGGGCATGGCTTGGTGCTGGCTAGACGTCGATCAGGTTGGATTGGGCCATCGACCCCAGCGATCAGGGGCGCGGCATGTGCCTTTTGCGCCGCCATATAGACCATCTCCGATATGACGCCAGACTCGGCAATGTGACGCAAACGATCGAGCATTTGCGTGCCCCCCTCGCTTTGACGCTTGGCTGGAAGTATCAGGGCTCGTTTTACATCGACGCGGATCAGACGATCTGAAGCGGCTTTTTCTAGAAAAAACGTTTGCGTGCGGGTTTCCACTGCCTGGGCGTCCAATGTGAGGGCGCCGTATACATACGATCCTGCACATGCTGCGGCATGCGTGATGCGGCGGGCTCGCGGTGCGTGCGCTTCCCGTTGCCTCCCAAGTTCCACGTCCTCTGCGATCTACCGTGATGACACCGTCTCGTTATTGCGTCGGGCGCGCGGGCCGCGCTCGGTCAGCGGATCGCCGTTATCGTGGAGTTGGGTGTAGATCGCAGCCAGCGCAGATTGAACCTTGCGCATGCGCATTCGGTAGAGCATCAAGGCGGCCATCAGCAAAGCCAGCAAGACTCCCAAGACTGGGCCGATGATGTGGGCACGCTTCCAGGGTGCCGGGTCATCGGTCGTAATCGGACTGCGGCTTGCAAGCCCACCGTCTGGCGTGTGGCCCTCTTCCCCGGCCGTCGCCCATGCTGCGGCAGGCTGTGCCGAGGCATTCTTCAAGGCTGCGAGCCGCCGCATATCGGCCAGGTTCTGCTCAACTTGCGCAAGGCGCGATTCGAGCTCATGGATCGCCTGCCGGGCTGCAACCAACTCCTCGTTGAGCTGTTCCACCTTCGCCTGCTCTTGCGTGCCCGTAGCGGAAATGCGCAGCGCGTTTTTGTCCGCCGCATCGGCTGGCACCGAAGGTGGCCGACTGCCGGCGATGGCGTTGGCATTTACCTCGGGCACAGGCGGTGCGCGGTCGGTAGCCGCAGTCTGCGTCAGCAAGCGGAGCTGCCGTTCGGCTTCAACGCTCGCCACCGCCGTTGCTTCCTCTGCCGTGGGCACACGTAGCGTGGCGCCGACGCGCAGTTGGTTGATGTTTCCACCAATGAAGGCGTGCGGATTGCTGCGGTAAAGCGCCAGCGCGGCTTGTCCGGCGGACACGTACGCCCGATTCTGCACGGTGCCGAGCGCGATCTGTGAGAGGTTGTCGCCCGCTTTGACGGTATAGACGGCTTCGGCGTGCCTGTCGTCTTCACCTGCAGACGGCGCCGTGGCGGCAGCCGATGGATGCGCGCCGTCTGCCGTGTTGACGGCGGGAGCCGATGCGACTGCCACTGCTTGCGTCTGCGGGCGGTGTGCCGGTGCACTGCTGGGCGGCGACACTCCCGAAGCGGGCGCCGATTTGCGTTGCGTCTGCAGGAACGTGGTGGGGGCGCTTGCCGCGCCCGGCGGACTGAGCAACACCGTATAAGTCGCCAGCGTGTTTCCACCTGGCCCCGCAAGGCGCACGACGATATCCGAAATGGCGTCTGCCTGCGGAACGGTCGAGTACACGCGAACGACATAGCTGCCGTCTTGCCGCTGTACCAATGTCGTATGCAGCGAAGTAGCGCTTGCGCCGTAAGGCACGCCGGCGGCGAGGTAGCTTTCGCGGGTGCCGGGCTGCAGCACCAGCGCTTGTGCGTCGTGCGGCTGCAACCCCGTCAAGTCGATTTCAGCCTCAAGCGGCTGGCCAATGTTCGAGTGCAGATGTAGCACGCCCAGCTCGACTGCGTGCGCAGCCGGCAGGAAGGCCCAAAGGGCGGCGGCCGCCCCTGCAGCTAGCGACCGACGGACTGGCCCATGCGCAATTCCTCCACGAAATCGCTTGTTCATTTTGAATGCTCCCCTTGTATTACTGACACCCGATTTATTGGTTTGGGGGTGGCCGGGAAGGATAGAGCGTTTCGTCTGCGGACCGCCATGGACGACGGGGCAGTTGAGAAAAATTCAGAGTTCGAGCGTCGTGCCTGTTCGGACCCTGGGGCGGCAAACGCAACGCGGCATGCAGGGCCGGTCGGGCCACGCAAGCAAGCGATGGCGCCCGGGCTTACCGGCTGAACCGGTCTCGCAAGCTTGCACTCTGGTTCAGGCTGGTCAGCATGGCATCGAGCCAATGTTCATCTTCACCTGCCGTCGGGGCGCTCAACACATGCCTGCTGTGCTCGGGTGGCGCATCTGTCGCGTGCTTGAGAACGACGGCGTGCATGGGTTTGGCGGCATCCTGCATGGGTTGCGGCGCCGGCTCTTGGGCACGCGTTTGCCCGGCAACCGGCAGCGGCGTGCGTGCTGCGAGCTTGCGGTTCAGGATGCCTTCCACGGCCCGGGCATAGATGCCGTTTTCCCCTGGAGACTCTGAGTGATAGGCGCCGATGGCATGCCAGCTGTTGCCGTGCAATTGCACCTTGCGCGCCAGATGCCAGGCGGCCACATAGGCGCTGACGCACGGGTCATAGAGCATCTGGCGGCCGATACCGTAGCGCGACAGCTCCGGCAGGTGGATGGTGTTGATCTGGAACATGCCCAGGTCTTCACTGCCGTTGCGGTTTCGGTTGTGCGCTTGCGGATTCAGGTGCGATTCCTGATAGCCGATGGCACGCAAGACTTGGGCGTTGACGCCGTGGTACGCGGCGGCATCGTCGATGCAATCTGCCAGGGCTGCGGCAGGCAGGCAGCCAAGCAGCGCAATGGCGAAAACCAGTCCCCGCCGCAGCACCGCGGCAAGCCGGTCACGCCCGCGCATGGTCTTGCCTGCCAGCGCAGGCGCGCGTCACGGGGTGGCGTTGTTGCAGGCGTTGCTGCTGCCAGTTGTGACGTGTTTCGCGACGTGTGGGCGGGGCTGCATGGGTAGTTGCGCGACGCTCCCGCGCAGCCATGATGCGAGACGATGGGGCATGCATTGCGGATCTCCGGTAACGAGCATGCGCGCATCATAGAAACGCGTGCCGGGCGGTGCGCACGCGCCGTGCGAATTTGCCGGGCTTGCAGCGAAACCGGATCGAGAGCGTGCATGGGCACGATGGTTCGCCGCGGGCGCAACGGGTTCGTCCGGCCACAAGTCGTGTTGCGCGGTGGTCCATACGATCAGCAAACAGGCGGAAAGGGCGTGTGGCCCGCCGCCGATTGCCACTTCATCTTTTCTTGGGCCCATCATGCAATCACATTACGGTAGTGCCCCCATGCCGCCCGATACCCTCGCGCAGACCCGTGCCGATCACGGTGAGGCGGATGCAGGTGTGTCGGTGACCAACAAGCTGTCGCGTGCATTGCGGCGCGTGCTGCAACGTGTGCGGACCGGACACGCCGAGCCGTCGCCAGCCGCCAGCCGATTTCACGTGCCGACACCGCATCATGATCGACAGGTCGCGGCGACTGCTTCGCGCACACAGCATCAACAGCGCGCAGGCGCGGCGCGCGATGCGTTGCGCATCCAGCAGGCCATGCCACAAGGCCACGGCCTGCGTGCCCCCGTTCCTCCTACTGATGCCAGCCGCTGGCTGGCCGTATGCGAGGCGGTGGCGGGTTGGCAGCAGGAGATGGCGCGTCGCTTGCACCGCTACAGCGGCCCGTTGCTGACCGACACCGCACGGCCCACGGAGCAAGGCCTGGCCCTGGCGGCCACGCGCATGCTGCTGGCCATGCAGCAGAAGAGCCGGCACCTCGTGCTCGACGGTATTCCGGTGATGCGCCTGCCAGCGGCCCTATGCCTGGCCGAAGAGCTGGAGCGGCTGACCGTGCACGATTGCGATCTCTTCGAGTGGCCGGCATCTGGTGGTTTGCCGGTCAACCTGAGCGCGCTGCATTTCGCGCGCAACCCACGGCTGTCAGCGTTGCCCGGGCGGATCGGCAAGCTGTTGCAGCTGCAGGAGGTTGTCGTGCTCGATTCGCCGCTGCGCGCGCTGCCGTCGTCGTTGTCGCAGTTGCCGAAGCTGGAGCGACTGGTTCTGCAGGGCACGGATCTGCGCATCGTGCCGGTCGAGCTTGGCACGCTGGCTGCATTGCAAACGCTGACGCTGGCCTCCAACAAGCTGCTCGTGCAACTGCCCATCAGCCTGGGCCAGCTTGCGCAACTGCGAGAGCTTCACTTGCGCGGCAATCCGCTGCTCTCCGTGCTGCCCGATACCCTGGGCAACCTGGCCGAACTGGAGCGGCTGGACCTGCGCGAGAACAGCGCCATGACCACGCTGCCGGAGTCCTTGGGGCGACTGCACAAGCTGCGTCATCTGGATGTCTCCGGCATGGCGAGCCTCGTGGCCGTGCCGGAAAGCATTGGCCATTGCACACAACTCCGTACGCTGCGCCTGCGCGATTGCGGATCGCTGCGCTGCTTGCCTGCGTCCGTGGGTGACCTGAAGGCGCTGACGCACCTCGATTTGCGTGGCTGTTACGCCTTGTCGGGCTTGCCCGATACGCTGCGCGATCTGCCGCCAGCGTGCCGCGTCGATGTGCCGGCGCACTTGTCCGCACGGTTGGACGAATTGCGCCCCGCAGCCGGTGCCGTCTCGACGGCAGGTTCCAGCATTGCGCCAGATTGGATGGCGCTACGCCAGGGCTGGCGTGCGCGCCTGCAGCCCTATGACGCCGAATATGGCAGCGATGCCTTGTGCATCTGGATGGAGCGCTATATCAACGCCATCGCGCCCGACGCCATGCGTGCATACCGCGACAGCCGCCGTCTCGGCCAACTGGTGGATGGCCTGTGCGACCTGCCGGCGCTGCGCAGCGCCGTCTTTCAGCGAGCCCAAGAGCGCTATGCGCTGGGTTGCCTTGACGAAGAGGCCCTGCCGCTTGACGCGCTGATGGCGCTGTTGGTGAGTGAGCGCCTGCGCGAGCCCGGGTTGCCCGAAGACGCTGCCGCGCGAATGGTGCGCGCCGAGGCTTTCGCAGCGTTGCTCGAATATGGCGCCGCTGGCGGATCGATCGACGAGGCGGTCCAGAAGCTCGCGGCTTGGCCGCCGCTGCAGAGCTACGTTGCACGCTACGTCAGGGCCGGCGAGGGCGTGGCCCAGCGGCACGTTGCCGTCGCGCGCGACTGGCTGCACGCTGGCTAATACGGCCGTTCAATTGTGTATTCCATGGGCCGGCTCGATGCCGGCCTTTGTCTTCTTGAGCCTGGCAACGAAACCAGAATGCTTGCGGGCAGGTAAAAAAAAGCCAGCCCGGGCGCATCGCGAGCTGGCGGTGGAACGTGAAGTCAGCAGCCCTTACGTCTGCGATTCGCCCTCGTTGGTCGGGAATGCGTTGCCGAGCACCGCTTTGCGGCGCTGCAGCTCCTGCTGCGCCTGTTGGCTGATCGGCAGGTTCATAGCGGCGAGCCGCTGCAGATCTGCCAGGTTGGCCTGCTTGACCGATGCCCTGGTCGGCTCCAGGCGCGTGCGCAGTTGGCCGATGGTGCCCGTGGGTTGTGGTTTGCCGTGCAGGGCCGCTTGGGTTCGGTTGTTCTCGCGTTGCAGCGCCTTGGGGTTGCGCACCAGCGACTGGATACCGGTGTTGCGCTCCTCGGTATGGAACAGCGCGGCCGAGTTGATGGCGCGCGTGTTGCCGATGATCTTCGAGAACGCGTCGAGCAGCGGACGCCCCTGGTTGGAGTCGCACAGATAGTCGGCGCGTTCCTCGATGGTCGTCATGGCCTGCAGGCGCGCACGCATCGCGTTCACGTCGATGTGACTCACGTCGATCGGCTTGGCCAGCGGTTCGGCAAGCTTGAACAGCGGTTCGCCGTTGGCGGTGGAACCCGGGGCATGCGCAGCCACCTGCGTTGACACCTGGGCCGCACGTGCAAACGGTGTTGCAGCGTGGTAGCGCACGAACTCGTTCTTGATCTGGACGGGGCGGTTTTCGGCCGCCGCGGCGTTGATCTCCTGCGTGGCTGCAGCGTACTTGGCCACCACGTCGACCATCAGGTTCGGGTTGGCGAGGTAGCGATCACGTTGTACCGGATTCGCATCGAACGCCTGCCGTAGCGCGGCATCTTCCTGGTGGGCTTCTGCGTCGACGATCTTGGCCAGGAACGGGTGCTGCATGATGAGGTAGCTCGTGTCGGAGCCCATCACCTCGCCAGCGTAGCTCTGCGTGCTGTCCGTATGCGAGACCGACGGCGTGAACGTGCCGTGCGGTGTCGGTACCGTTACCGCCAGGCTCATGCCGCTGTTCTTGTTGCGCAGGACGCGCGCGTATTGCAGCTCCATCGGCGCGTTCTGCACGTCAGGGGCCTGACGCAACTTGACGACCAGGCTGGTGCCGTCGGTCACATTGAGCAGCAGGCCCTGCGTCTGGCGGATCACTTCCTGCGGATCGAACTTGTCGTCCTGCAGCCGCATGTTCGGCGCGAATTTCTCGATGGCCGCTTCGATGGCCTTGTTCAGTATCGCGCCGGTAATGGGTGCACCGCCCTGCGCCGTGAACGTCAACTGCAAGAACTTGCCGGTACGGCTGGGGTTGGGTTGATTATTGGCGTTCATCAGGCGTGCCTCGGCGGAGAGGGAAATTTGCCCCGCGCTATTGCCGACCGAGATGGAGCCCGTGAAAGGCCCCAGCTGCACTTTGCCGGTGGACCGACCGAAGCGGTTGACGATTGCGTTGAGCGCACTGCTCTGCGCGCCGCCGGAAACCGTTGCCTTCAGTGCTGCATCCCAGCGCTGCCACAGCGATTTGTCTTTCAGCGGGCCGTTCTTCTGCACGTCGTAGTTCTTGAGCGGCAGGTACGTCTTGTCCAGCATTTCACGCGCGGTCTTGTACATCGAATCCGCGGTCAAGATGGCTTCGGCCGCCGCCATACCGTGCTCCTCGCGCTGCGCCATCTGCTGCTTGACGACAGAGATATGCGCACCCACGCAGCCCAGCGCCAGGCTGATGGCAGCGTGGCTCTTGGCGACGAACGCTTCGGGGTGGGCCAGCGCATCCTTCTGCGGGTAACGGCCCTGCCACACGGTCTGGTTGATGTGTGCGAAGGCGGCTTCTCGATGCTGGGTCAACGTACTGCGCTCGCTGGCAGGCATGAAGCGATCATTCCTGGCGAGCACGGCGCCGGCCTGGTTGGCAAATTGCAGATACGTGCCGATGAGATGCTCCAGCTGGTCCGTCGCGTGATTGAGCTGTTCCGGGCTGGCGTGCGTGATGGCGTTGCGGAACTGCGCGGGGATGCTGGCTTCTTCACCGTAGTGCAGGCGCTCGGTTTCGGTGAAGGGCAGCGCGGGTCCCGCATGCAGTTCCTGCGTCAGTGCCTTGCGTGTCTCGTTGTACAGATGGAGTTGCGCGGGCGGCGGTTCGGCACAGGCCGCATCGAGCTGCTGATGCAGCTTGAACGTGGACTGGTAATCCTTGTGATAGCCGGGGTCCAGCAGCGTGTGCGGTGCGGCTGCGCTTTCTGTGAAGAACTGCGCGACGTTGCCGCGCAGATTCACATCAAAGCTGCCGGCGGCTTCCAGGTTGGTGCCGCCGTGGGTCTCGTTGCCGACGTTGGCATCCAGGCTGCCGGTCACCTGGCGATAGGCCAGGATGCGGTCGCCATAGGCCACCGAATCGGGCACGTCGCGTCGCGGTTGTGCGGGCAGCGGCTGTCCGCTGCCCATGCGGTCCGTCACGACGTCGGTGATCGGCGGATACGCGGCCTTCATCAGCGTGCTGAAGTGCTCGCCGCCCACTTTCTGGTCGATGGCGCCCGCCAGCAGCGTCATCTTCAAGGTGTTGAAGCCCTTGGCAATCTTGGCGTCGTTCAGGAAGTAGGGCTTGCCGGCGGCTTCCGTGTAGTTGCGGCCCAGCGCGTGAGACACGAGGTTGGCCAACGATTCCAACTGCTGCGTCGCCTGGCGCGCATGCGGCCCGGCAGACTTGACCCAGGCATGGTTGGCATCGTGATTGGCAACGAGCTTGACGAGTTGGCGCAAATCCTCGTGTTCGAGGAAGACATTGCCGCCGGACAGGTCCAGCCGGCCCGTGAGCTTGGCGGCCCACTCGCCCAGCTTGCCGCCCAGCGCAACCTTGGCAAAGGCTTGAGCCGAGGGCCAGTAATCCACGTCGCCGTCGTCGTCGGCAAAGTAGATGCGGCCCTTGCCGCCACCCGCTTCCACCGACACGTGCGCGCCGGCGTAGCGGTTGGTGGGGAAGGCCGACACTGCCACGCTGCCAGACGTGCCTGTGCTCACGTTGGAGCCGGGCTTTGCCGTGCTGATGCCGGGCGCCTTGGCTTCGAGGTTGGCGGTTTCCTTCTCGGCATAGTGGCTCATGACCTCGTGCGCGCTGCCGCTCAGGTGCGTGCGCTTGAGCTCGGTGAGGAGCGCCGCGATGCCCTTGTATGCATCAGCCGGATCATGATTGCCCAACGATTTGGCAAGCTGGCGCGCGGTCTTGGCCGCCGACGCAAATGCATCACGCACGGCCATGCCGACCTCATGCGGGGCCTTGCGGGTGTTGTCTGCGGCAATCGTCTGGATGGAGCCCAACTGATGCTGGAGCTTGGCGAGCAGCCCGTCGCTTTGCGGGTGCGAGTGCATGAGCTCCACCGGTACCCTAGGCAGCGCATCCTTGAGCGCCAGCGCCATCTGGCGTAACTGTGGCTTGTTCAGCGCGCCGGTATCGGGATCGAATACGGGCGCATCCGGCGGCGTGTGACGGCCGTGCTCGCGCTCGCTGGACAAGGGATTCAACGGCGGTTGCGCCGGCTGTTGGGGCGGCCACTGCAGCTTGCCGTTGCGAATACGCTTCTGGGCTTCCCGGTGCGCGGCGCGCGTTCCGCGTCCGCTCAACGTGGTGCTCGACAGCGCAACCTTGAGCTGCTCGTTCGTCAGCGATGCGGCGCTTTTCTTTTGGCGGCTCGCCGTCACCATGTCAGCAAGGTCACGCAGGCCGCCAGGCAACTGCGAAGTCTTGCGCACGCTTGGCAGCGAGGACTGCGATGCCGACGTACTGGACGACGTCTGTGCCGGAGGCGTCGCACTGGAGTGGCGGGAGAATATCTTCATGACGGGCGAGGGCTCCGAAGGTTGGCATGCCGGGGCAACGCGGTTTCGCCCGAGCACAATTGAACCTTGCAAGCGTAGCCAGCCCCCGCCGGCCAATGTTGCGGGCGCCGAAGTGCTGCGTCGGCATCCGAAGCGACCGCCTCGGCGGCTCAATATCGTGGGGGCGCGCCGCCGTCGTCCAACTCAGCCGTGAGCGCAGCGATGGCGTCAAGCAAATCGGTCGCTTCGGGATCGTCATCCAGCGCATAGCGGAAGCGATAGATCATCTGGCCGGTCTGCGGGTGTCGCACGACGCTGCCACGTGCCGCGCCGTCCACTTCCAGGCAGAGACTAAGCAGTAAATTGAGCGTCAACGCCACGTCCAACGTGTCGCGCGGGCCAAGCTCGACATACGCCGTCAGCATGTCGGGCTCGGCGTAGCTGTCATAAGCCAGCCAGACGTTGCGGCTGCCAATGCGCAGGGCATGCGCGGGCAGTGCGTCGTTGTCAAACGGGGGTTGGGGCAATTCTTCGGGGGGCATGGGCGGGCGCCGTGGCGGTTGTTGCTGCAACGAATTGCAGCAACCGGGTTGCACCGCTCAACGATGCCAGCAGGGGGCTTCCGGATGTCGTGGGTGTGCCGAAAAACTGCGATAAAAGCCGAAAAAATGCGCCCCTGAAATATCAGCGGTAGGTAAAATCTCGACATCTGGGTGTGGGCTTTCTCGCCAACAGATCGGGCCGTTTGCCGACGGACGGCCAGCACAGATTTTCGCGGAGGGTACCGTGACGCAAACCTGCCAGCCAGTTACCGAACTGGCCTCTGACTGGTTCCGACAACACTATGCTTGGCTCGCCCGCCGTATGGGCTGCAAGACAGGCTGCCGCTTTGGCGCCGAAGACATTGCGGCGGAAGCCTTTGCGCAATTGCTGCAGAGGCCAGGGTGGCAAGACACCCGTGAGCCGCGCGCCTTGCTGACAACGATTGCGCAGCGCCTGCTCTATGACATCTGGCGTCGTCGTGATCTGGAAGAGGCCTATATGGCCTGGGCCGCCACGCAACCGCAAGCGACGCTGCCATCGCCGGAAGAGCGCGCGTTGATCCTCGAGACCCTCACCTCCATCGATCGCGTGCTCGATGGGTTGCCGCCCAAGGCGCGCAGCGCCTTTCTCTATAGCCAACTCGATGGCCTCACGTACCCGGAGATCGCCGAACGCTTGCAGGTGTCTGTTCGCATGGTGCAGAAATACATGACGCAGGCCTTGCGCCTGTGCTATTTGGCCGAATCATCGTGAAGCACGTGCTGGACGATCGGATTGCCGAGCAGGCGATCCAGTGGCTTGTCATACTGCGTTCGGGTACGGCGTCCGAGATGGAGCGCCAGCGCTTTGCCGCCTGGCAGGAGGCCGATCCCGCGCACGCCGCCGCCGTGCAACGTTTGCAAGGCGCGTTGGGCTCGATGGCACTGCCGTCCGTGGCAGAACCGCATCGGCGCGCCGCGCGACGGCTTCTCGATGCGCCTTCGTCGACAGCACGGCATGTGCGCCGCGCGCTGATCTTCAGCGGGCTGGGTTTGGGCGTTGCCGCCCTCGTTGACAGAGAGATTCCACTATCCGACCTGGCTGCCGACATGCGCACGGCGACCTCGGAGCGTCGCGACTTCACGCTGGCTGGCGGCTATCAACTACGCCTGAATGCGCGCAGCGCGGTCGATGCCTCTGCGGTTGCGCGCGGTTACGACGTGCGTCTGCGCAGTGGCAGCGTGCTGGCCGTCGCCGGGTCGCCGTCGGGTCAGTTGCGGTTGTGGTCTGCCGCGGGCGCGGTGGAATGCACGGGCGGCATGATTTGCGCAACGCTGGAGCCCGATGGCGCGATGAAGGTTGCCGTGCTCGAAGGCACCGCGGCGTTGTCGACGCCGGCCGGTGCCGTTTCCACGGCACGTACGGGCGAGGTACGGCGCCTTGGTGACGGCGGCATCGAAAAACTGACGCTGATGGCCCGCAACGTGGCGGCCTGGACGCGCGGCATGGTCGAGGTCGAACACCAGCCCTTGTCCGACGTGATTGACGCATTGCGCCCCTACCACCGCAGCCTGATCGAGCTGCTCCCTGACGTGGCAGATCTGCGCGTGACCGGGCGGTTCCCGCTGGACGGACGTCGTGCCCTGCACATGCTGGCCGAAACACTCCCCATCCAGGTGAAGGAGCTTGCCGGCGTGTGGGTGCGCATCGGCCCACGCTGAGCGCTCGTCTGCCGCAAAAATTTTTTTGCGATTGGGGTTCCGGTTTTTCTTTCTCGTTGCACAGAGAGAGTAAGAGGCTGCCGCGGTACCCATCCGCGAGCGCCACTGCATCCAGATGCATAGCTTTCACGAGAGCGAAGGACGACATGAACGCCCGGGTCCAGAACGACGTGCTGCTACACGCAGCCGACAGCACGGCAGAAAGCCGGTATTTCTCCCCTTTCCCTGCAGCTGCCGCTTGGCGGGCGCAGGCGGTGGTGCCTCTCACGATCGCGGTTCGGCAGGTTTCGCCCGCCCCAAACGGTGGGATCCTGGTCGACTTGACCGAACTGGCCGAGGCCGTCGGCGAAGAGCCGCCCGCCCAGCCGGTTACGCTGGAGCAGGCGCATGCGATGCTTGGGCGGATGTTGGAATCCAGGCGGAAGGCGCCTGCCCGATCGTCCGGCAAGGGGGCGTTGCTCTCCGCGCTGACGCCACGCCAACGCGACATCCTGCGAGAGGCGGCATCGGGAAAATCCAATGTGGAAATCGCGCAGGCGCTGCATATCGGCGTAGAAACCGTGAAATCGCACGTGCGCCAAATCCTGATGCGCTTACAAGCACGCAATCGGACCGAATTGGCAGCGCTATATCAGCAATGTGCGGGTGAAAGCCGCTCGCACGAAAATCACTAACGCGATAACCATTAACAAGGCAATATTTTTTAAACCGGCACTGAATTTTTTAAGCCGACACTGAAATTATCTGCCTTGAAGCGTTTTATTAAGAAATGCTAAAACAATCTGCCGTGGGTGCAGTGGGCGCTGCGGGGCGCAATCGTTTGCGCAAAAAGGCCGCTTAGGCGGCCAGGATGGTGCGCGCCTCGGGGCCGGCGGGCTCGTTGCTGGCAGCCTGCACGGCGAGCTGATAGCCGCGTGCATAGACGGTCTTGAGTTCCACGCCGGTCTCGGGGCCGAACTGCAGTTTCTTGCGCAGCTTGTAGATGTGCTGCTCGATCGAGCGCTCGACGATGCTGGCGTCTGCGCCCCACACGGCGGATGCGATCTGCTGGCGCGAGAGAAACGACCCGGGCGACGAGAACAGCAGCCATGCCGTCGCAAACTCCCGCGCGGTCATGCGAATGGGGATGCTGTTGACGGTGGCCGTGCGGGTCAGGCGGCAAAGGCGATATGGCCCCACCACGACGTGGATGCCGGCATTCTGGCGCACTGGCTCGGCTCGGCGCAGCGCTCGTTGCACGCGGGCCTGCAGCTCTTCAGCGGTGAAGTGTCCGGTCAGCACGTCGTCCACGCCGGCATCGAAGGCCGACGCCATGTCCCCCCGGTCGACAAACTGCCCGAACACCAGGGTGGGCCAACACATGTCGGCATTGCACTCCCGCCACGACAGCACCAGCTGCCCGGCCGTACGGAAATGCTGGGCATCGATCATCAACAGATCAAACGTTTCCGTGCGGCGCGCGCGCAGCAGCGACAGGGCGTCGTCAAAGCGGACGCACTCCGCCTCCTGGGTGGATAGACAGCTCGCCACGTAGGCAAAGCTGGATGGGTTCGAGGTCAATACGGCGAACTTCATGGCGCTCCCCTTTCAAGCCACTGCACTACAGAATCGAATCGTTGCAGATGGCGCTTCAAACTGAGGCCAAGCATAACGTTCACAATTTTCTCACACATCCCTATAAAGAGTGAAATCGCGTTTAGATCTGATTAAGTTTTTTTTGTTGACTCTGCAAATGTAAGTTGAGCATGCACATGCCGCATTATGAGTGAACGATTATGCGCATATGCAAATTAAAAAACCGCCGAGAACATTAATTCGGCGGCTGATATGACAATCTGATGAAAGGATCTCTAGCCGAACTTGATGGCGGCGAGTTCACGGGTGCCTTCGGCTTCCTTGCTGGCACGCAGCTGCAGCGCACTCGTCAGGCCACGGCTGCGGCTGGTGGACACTTGTTCGACGATAGCGAGCTTCTCCGGCACGCGGGATGTGGGCGCTTCGAGCAGCGCCTGCGCAAGCGCTTCTGAAGCTTGCGCGTCGGCAGAATTCGGGTCGATGCTCCGGTGCAGGTCCGCCAGCGCGAGGTGGCCCTCGATCTCGCGAGCAGCGGACGGCCGGAGCCGATGCCGGTTCAGGTAGCGCTGGTTGGGGCGTGCGTGCTTTTCAACGGTCTCGCAGTAGGCCTCGAACTCGCGCGCGGCCTGTTCCGGTGTGCCGCCTGGCTTGTGCGCAAGCATGTTGATCCATGCATCGCGTTCGCTGCGCACGACGGCCAGGTATTCGCGCACGCTGCGGTATTCGGTGTCGAAGTAGCTGACGCGATCGGCAATCTTGCCGTTCTGGTAGCCCATCTTCACCTTCGTCGTATGGCCGCCTTCCGAGAGTTTCCAGTTGAACCCGAGCGGCATGCCGCCGGTAAACGACTGTGTGAACTTGCCGCTCTCGCCGGCTTTGGCCGAGGCGTTGTCGTCAGGAGCCGCCGTGTAGAAGGTGCGGCCCACCGAGAACGCCAGTCCACCCCGGGCCGTCACCTTGTGCCCCGTCGCGACGCTGAACTGCTCGACGCGCATCGTGCCGGTCTTCTCCTGCAGGGTCGCCGTGTTGCTGAGCGTCTTTTCGCCGCGCAGCCGGGCTGACGGGCCGATCCGCACCGGCGTGTGCGGGCTGCTCACGCGTACATTCATGCCGACGCTTGCGTCCATCGAGGCGCGCCAGCGCTTCTTGGTCTGGTCGACCCAACTGATCGAAATGCCGCCGCTGCCGCCGCTTTCGCCGCAGTGCTGAGCCAGCGCATTCCACAGCGTATCGGCATCGGGCCGGTGCTCGGGCGCGGCGCACGCGTGCTCGAACAGCAGGTTGGTGGCCTTGACGATGGCATCCGCAGCGGCTTTGTCGTCGTACTTGATGGGTTCCCAGTCGTCGTGTCCCTCTACGGGGCGCTGCGTGGGCCGCGTGGCGCGGATGACCACGCCGCGCGGCTCACCTGTCTCCAGATCGAATGGCGTGACCTTGACGGCGAGCAGATTGGCGCGCAGGCGCTTGCCCCACGTTTTGAGGTCGTAGCCAACGGAGGCCCCCACGCCAACCGAGGCGCGCATCGTGCGGTCAGTGCCGACGAACACGTCGCGCCCATGAGAACTGCGTCCGATTTCCACCACGGCCTGGCGGCCTCTGCCGTAATTGGCGTCCAGTTGCACGGATACGGGCACCGGCAGCGCCTTGCCGACGTGCGACAAGCCTGTCGATACGCCGGCCGTGCTGCCGCCAATCCAGCCACCGTTGGACAGGCGCACCTTGTTGCCCGATTCCATGGACGTGAGCAGCGTCTCGATGGTCTTGCGCGCGTCTTCGATGGTCGGCGCCTGCATCTTGAGGTCTTCCGGGTGCTCGAGCTTGTCGGCACGCTCAAGTGCGCTTCGGAATGCGGGCGCCTCGGCGGCCTCGCCCGCGTGGGCACTCCAGTAGCGCAACAGCGTGGCCGACGGCTGGAGCCCCACGAGGTATTCCGGCGGCTCGCCCGTCAGGCCGGCGTGGTCGATGAGCTGCGTCACGTGAGCCTGCGCGGTGTTGACTTGCGGCAGGGTCAGCGTGTCCAGGCGGGTTTGCGCCCACGCCCGGGTGTCTGCATCGTCGGTCAGTCCGGCCGCGGCCACGAGCTGCGCGAATTCCTGATGGGCCGGCGAACTGCCCGGTGTGCGTGCGACGGCAGTCGGCTCGGCGCTTTCGCGCTGCATGCGGCTGACCGCTGCGCCGACTTCCGGTTGCAGCGCACGCAGCTTCTCTGCCGTGAGCGCGTAGTCGCTCAACGGCGCGTTGGCAGCTGTCAGCCCGGCCCAGTGTGCAAGGATTGCGCCGCGCCAAAGATCGCCCGGGTGGGCGAGGGAGTGCAGCGGCGGTGCATTGCCTGCCTGCGCGAGCGTGTCGATCATCGTCCGTAGCGCCGCCGTATAGGCGTCCATTTCCTTGACGAGACCCGGCCGCTGTGCGCCGTGCATGCCAAGCGCAGCCGATGACAGCGGCGATTTCTTCTTGCCGATCATCTGCCAGAAATGGCTGCCCGTGGTTTGCTTCTCTACGCGCGGAATGGTGCGCCCGACAAACTTGGCCAGGCGTGCCTTGGTGTTGGCCAGATCCGAGCCCAGACCATCTTCACGAAAGCCCTGGTGCCACGCAAAGAGGACCCCCGCCTGTTGCGCGCTGACGGGCTCGCCGCGCAGCTTGAGCGCAGCGGCGTGCATGACGTTGACGGCGAGTGACTCGGCTTGCGTGCCGCTGCCCGCCGGACGCGCGTGCAGCAGGGCGGTGGGGTCGGCCGCAGTGGCGGCGGCCGTATGCACATGGTCGGCCGCCTGCAGGAAGGCGCGCGCGGTGTGCGCCTGCTCCGGTGTGGGCGGAGTCTGCATCAGGCCGGTCAGCGCTTCAAAGCCGTGATGGCTGCGCGAGAGCAACTGCGCCGTGCGCCAGGCCGCGCTTGCCACGCCCGCATCGCTCATGCCCTGCGGCATTGGCGGGACCGCCAGGCTGCTTGAAGAGCGACCGGAGCGACCGGAGCCACCCGACCCGTCTGAACTGCTTGATCCGTACTGGGCCAACAGGCTGGATTGCCGGGAAAGCGAACGCGGGCTTTGCTCGTCACTGGTTCGGCTGGCGCCGGTTTCGCTGCGCTGTGGCGACGTTTCACCCTCGCCAAACAGATGAGACAAGCCCAGGTCCGACGTGCTGGAACGGTGCGACGCCGTTGCCGATGCCGTCTCATTGAACAGGCGGCCCATGCCCAAGGAGGAGCTGCTCGTGGAATGTGTTGAGCCCTCATTACTCGGCGTCGAAACAGGTGCCGCAAAGGCGGCAGCATCAAAGTGCACCGCATGCGTGACGTGCTGCAGCACCCGCAGCGCATCGCCTGCATTGCCGCCACTGGTGGCCGCCAGCGCGCGTGCCGCCAACATCGGGCGGATGTAGCTGCCTGCGGCCGACGAGGTGCCCTGCGCTGGAGCCGCCAAGACGCCGAGCCGATCGGCCAGCAGCTCACGTTCGCTTGCGCTGCCCGCCATGCGGAACAACTGCGCAATGCTCTGGCGGAACGCTTCGGCCGTAGCCGGAACCGTCAACGCTGCGGCGGGCGATGCCGCTTGGGGTGTCGGCGGTTTTCCGCGTTGGCGCAAGCGCTGCGCACCCTGTTCAGCACGCTGCATCATGGACGACGTTTTGCGCTGCGAACGTGCCGCGCGGCGTGTTTCTTGACGTTCCTGCACCTGCGGTGTGGCAGGGTGCGGGGTGCCTTCGGTGGCCTGCGGCGTTGCCTCGGGCGTGGTCGTCAACGTGCCGCGCGTGGGTGCCTTGTAGTTGTCCACCGTATTGAACGACGTGCCGGAGCGCTTGCGGTCGCTTAACAGCGTGGCCAGTTCTGTCTCGTCACTCTTGGGCAGCTTTTCGCGCACGCGCGATTTCAGGTTGCTGAGCCAGCCACCCTTCTTGCGGGGCTGCAGAGCATCGCCGCCATCGGCCGATGGCGATGGCGTGCGCGCGGCGAAGTCGTGGAGTGTCTCGTACTCCGACGGCGATGTCGGCACGTTGACGGGCAATAGGCGTGAAGGTGGCATGGCGCGAGATGTTCAGGCACTGGCCTGGTCAATCGGCATACCACTTTGATGCGGCCGAATGACAAACACGCGCGCAATGCGAATCCGCCGTGACGATGGCGAAGTTGCATGCCACCGGCCCAGGCGCAATCGGCTAGTGCACCGACCACTTCGAGACCGATGTGGCTGACGCCGCAATCCCGGTCATTGCATCAATGAGCAAAGCGCCCGTCGGGTCGTCGTGAAGCGTGTAAGGGAAGCGATAGACCAGCGTGCCGGTGTGCGCCTGCTGCGCCACCACGCCCCGCGACGAAGCAGGCAGGCCGAGGCAGAGCCCGAGGATCACGTGCAGTGCTTCGTCAACGTTGATCTCAAGCGGCTTGCCTAGGTCGATACAAACGGTGACCGACTCATGGTCGGCATTTGCATCTGCATCACAGGTGAACCAGAGCTGGTATGCGCCGATGAGGATGGGGTGCGCAGCGAAGGGGAAGAACTCGCCGGCGCGCAGAAGCGGAATGTCTATGGTTGGCAGATACGGTGTGCGTGAGGCGGACATGAACTTGGATTGGCGATGCCGCCGAGCCGACGCGTCAGCTTCAACGAGCACCTTCGCATGTAATGCCGCGAGCGTACGGCGTTATATGACAGCAGACGTTTGCGTTCACGAAATCATCACGGGTACTGCGAAGCCGGTCCGGTGGCTGCGCTTTCGTGCGCGCCAGGCCTTGCGCGTTAAGCGCGAATCCAGACGTAGGTGCCGTTCGCGAGGTTTTCAAACATGTCGTCGGTCGTCTGCAGGATGTTGTCGCGCCAGTAGCGGCCGTGCTCGGCATAGTGGCCCAGCAGTTCGGCCAGTTGCTCGCCGTCGATGTCGGGGTCGTAGGCCACACGCACGATCAGGATGATGCCGCCCGTATCGCCATCCAACCCCAACTGGGCATGGTCTTGCGCATAGATGGTGACGTTGGCTTCAAGCATGAGGCGGAACACGCGCAGCGTGCGGCCGCCTGTGACGATGCCGTAGTCGAAGTTCAGGTAGAACGCATCGATGTCTTCTTCGACTGCATCGATGATGACTTCGAACCCCTCCACCGTGAGCCGGCCGGCGGCGATGATGGCATCGGCATCCGGAATCTGCAGATGCATGCACATGTCGCGGATGAGGCTGTCGCGCCGTTCGATGCTCATGCTTTACACCAGCAGATCTTTGGCCGCTTTCGGGCCCGCTTCCATCAGCTTGGCGAATGCCTGTGTGCGGTTCAGCTCATCCTCCAGATGGGCTGTGTTCAGCATGTCTTCCGCGCCGGCGGATACCACGGCATGCAGCGTGCCGGATGCGTGCGCACCTGTGTGGCCGTGCGCACGGTGCGATGCAGACGGATCCTGCGCAGGAGTTGCGGCAGCTGCAGAAACGTTGCGGTGGATCGGTGTCATGTCGGGATCGCGGTAGCGGGTCGGATTCGGTGAATCGGGCTGCGGCGCGATGGGCCGGGGGAGAACAGCAGAAGCGCGCGGGCGAACCATTCAAAAAACCGCTCGGGAACGGCGCGGCCCCGTTCCCGAACGTTGGCGGCACAGAATGTGCCGTCCGGAACCGATCATTACGAGATCAGGTCCTTGGCGGCCTTCGGGCCCGCTTCCATCAGCTTGGCGAACATGTTGGTGCGGTTCAGTTCGTTTTGCAGACGGGCCGCGTTCAGCATGTCTGCCTCGCCTTGCTTGGTGATGCCTTCTTGCTGGACATTGAACGACAGGCGGCTAGCGGTGTCACCGAGGGAAGAGGCTTTGGTCAGGGTCGTCATGGAAAACTCCTTTGCAGTGGATGAGTGGTCTCGGGTGAGAGCCGGGTTTTTCAACAACACCCCGGTATGGGATGCCGCTGATTCGGTTTAGCGAACGTGCTGCTGTTGTGTTCGCCGTGAAGTCATCATCGTGGATTTCTGCGCTCCGGGCCGGCTAGGAAGCGAAATGTGATGTCGTCTCGCGAAGCCCGTATGTGCGCTGCGCGCGTTATGCCGGGATCAACCCCGAGCACACTTGTGCCGCGCTGGAAAAACCATGCGACAGCACGCGAAGCTGCTCGCGGTTGTTGACGTCCGTCGCACGAATGGCGTGCTGTTCCATGTCCATGGCGGTGTGCTTGAGCGCTTCGATAGCCTTGTTCAGCGGGCCGAAATCCTTCGGGCCTTCCTGCTTGGCAAAAGCCTGAATGCCGTCAAACGTTTCGATGATGTCGAGCGAGAAATGGTCAAACATGTGGGTCTCCAGAAAAGGGATTGGCAAGAACGTACAGGCGCCTTAACGCTGCGCAGCGAGAAAATCTTTGGTGCCGTCGGAGCTTTCGATGTAGCTCAGTTCGTCAACCGAAAGCGCGGATGTGGCATCGGCTTTGGGGTCGCGCACGCGTGCCTGCGTGATGTCCAGGGCGATGTCCTTGATGTTGCCGCCGAGGTCGCTGCGCACGTGGTCTGCCGTTGCGCGAACCCGCTCGGGGTGCACGGCTGGGCCCGTAATGGAGAACCGGTTGCTGCCCAGGTAGCTGATGCGCAGCCCTGGTTCCTGCAGCGATTCACGCAGGTTTTCAATGACCTCCTGCGCGATGGAAAGATCGGTGCGGACGGACGCTGACACCGCTCGCAGATCGCGCAGCGTGGCAAGCTCTTCGTTGGCTGACGTCACGATGCCGTGCACGATGATCTCGTTGTCGTGCTGTTCGATCTGCAAGCCGTCGATGCGGTGCAGTGCCAGGCATGTGCGCACACGTTCGATTAGCGGTACTTGTGCCGTGGCTGCGGAATGCGCGGCGGAGGATGGCTCGCGTGTCGATGCCAGCAGCAGCGCGCACGGCGTGAGCAGCGCGACTGCTGTCACGCCCATCCAGCCTTTGCGTGCGCGAGGCCGGGTGGGCGCGGGCGTTTCGGAAGCGGGGGCTTGCGCAGCGGCAACGCTGTGGCTGCCGGTGTCCGTGGCTGCGGGCGATAGCACCCGCTCCAGCAGTGCAAGGTCGGATGGCCATGCCTCACCGGCTGGCCCGACACAGAGAATGACCTCGCCAAAGCGGCGAGGGGTCAGGTCGTCCCAGGTGCTGCCGCCATCGTCGGATTCAATCAGGACGCCGTGTTCCGTATCGACAAGCAGCGCGATCGGATCGCCCGCCCAATCAGAGATGCGGATGCTGGCTTGTGCGTCGGGGCCGACCGTCCAGCGGCCTGGCGTCAGGTCGAGGCAGGCGCCGGCATGCGCGCCTGCCAACACGCGAATGTTCTTGTTCATGGTGATTGCGGGGAAGGATCAGGAAGCGGAGGCAGGGCCAGACCCAGCCCCGCCCGGTAAGACCAGAGTTCGGTTGTCCAGCGGCGCGCGACGGCGCTGCTGCGTGCGATGCTCTCGCCGCGCTCGCGGCCAATGCGCGGCCGCGAAGGACTGAGCAGCAAGAGCGGAAACAGTAGGTTGAACGTCTTTTCTCGGTCGGTCAGCGCGCTGGCGGCGTGTTGCGGCGTGGTGGTCGCCAGGAGCCGGTCTTTTACGGCGGCCAGCGTGCCGGGCGTGCCTTCAATGGGCGTCTGCTTCAAATAGCTGCGCAGGATGTCGAACGCCATGCGCAGCGGCATCGGGTGGCCCGTGTGCATGGCGTGCCGCACGGCAAGCAGCTCCTGTTCAAGGCGCTGGTAGCTGGGCGATTCCACTTCGGCCAGTAGCGTGTCGGCCGGCAACGCGCCGGCCTCTGTGGCTGCTGTCTTCTGTGGTGCGGCGGCAGCGGTCTCTGCGGCTTGTTCCTGCAAGTAGTGCAGCAGCAGGGCGCGGCGGCCCTGGGCGCTGCGGCGGTCTCTTGCCTGGTCGTCGTCACCGTCGCTTTGGTCTTGCCGGGACGACAGGCCAATCACCATCGGCTCGACCTTGCGCGCATGCTCCTCCAGCATGAGGAGCAATTCTTCGAACGTGCTGTCGGTGATGGGCTCTTCGGGCGAGCCCGCTGCGCTGCGCTTGCCCGTGCGCGGGCGGCGCACGCGCTTCGCAACCTGTGCGACGTGCTTGTGGCGGTGCAGTTGGTCTTCGACCAGCTGGTCGGCCCAGTGGTGGTGTCCGTGCGCACTATGCCGATGATGCTTGCGATGGTGCGGCGCGGCCGTGTTCTGCGGTGCCTGTACCGGATCGGGCAACGAGAGAACGCTGGGCGACGAGGCGGAGATGCGTGTCATGACACCGTCCTACTGGAAGAGCGATTGCAGGATCGTGTTGCCGAACTGCAGGATCGATGCCGCGCCCCACGGTGCAGCCACCACAATCACCACGGACACGATGATGAGTTTCAGCCCATGCGAGATGCTGCTGTCCTGAAGCGAGGTCACGGCCTGCACGAACGAGATCAGCAGCCCGGCAATGGCGGACACCGCCACAGCGGGCAAGGACACCAGCAGGCACAGCATGAGCGCCGTGCTGGTCAGGCGCGTGATGTTGTCGTAGTCCATGGCGGCCCCTTTAACGATAGGTGTTGACCAGGCCGTGAATCAGCACAGACCAGCCGTCCATCACCACGAAGAGCAGCAGCTTGAACGGAATGGCAACGTTGCTGGGTGTCACCTGCGATAGCCCCAGCGCCATCAACAGGTTGGCGATCACCAGGTCGATCACGATGAAGACGAGATACAGCAGGAAGCCGATGCGGAACGCCGCCGTCAGCTCCGTCAGCGTGAAGGCGGGCGCGAGGATGATGAGGTCGTCTTCCTTGAGCTGTGCGGCTTTGGCCGGTGGCCATAGTTGCTGAGCCGAGCGCATGAAGAACGCTTTCTCGCGTGCGTTGGTGTGCTTGTCCAGGAACTGCCGGAACGGCTCGCGCGCGGCATCGAGGAGCGGCATGACCTGGCTGACGTTCGCGCTGGAATCATTGAGTTGCATGTGGGCGCGCTGCATGGCCTCCATGCCGACCGGCGCCATCACGAAGCACGACACGATCATCGCGATGCCGTTGAGCACCATGCTGGGCGGCACCTGCTGCACGCCCAACGCATTGCGCAGCAGCCCGAGCACGACCACGATCTTGGTGTACGACGTGACCACCATGGCGGCAAACGGCAGCAGCGCAATGGCAACCGCCGCAATGATGAGCGAGGCGAATTCAATGTTCTGCATGGCGCGCGCTCATGGCGGTGATCTGCAGGCCCAGATGCTCGCCCACTGCCACGAGTTGCCCGTGGCCGAGCGTCTGGCCGTGGCAGACCAGGCGGACCGTGGCATCGCGCAGCAGGACGGGCAACTGCAGGACGTGGCTTGGCGCGAGGGCAGCCAGCTCGGCCAGCGGCAGGCTCATCACGGCAACCTCAAGGTGTACGGGCACCTCCAGTGCTTCTACTGCGATGCCGTCAGTGCTGTCGGGTGTGGTGTCGTGCGTGGCGGCGGTGTCGTCGTCTGCGAGCGCGGGAACATCGAGAATCGTCACGGTGCCTTCCTTGTAGTGAGCATGGGCAGTGAAGTGGGCGCGTCGGCTATCACCGCATGTGAGGCGTACGGCGCCTTCATCGGTGTCGGGGCGATAGGCGTGCATGCCCCAGCCGAGCAGAACGTCGCCGGCCGCGAGCGAAGAAAGCGTGTGCGTTGGGCATCGACGGCTGGCGATACGAACGCCCATCGGCAGTCCCACCACGCCGAGTTGTGCAAGCACAGCGTTGCGATCGGCCACGGGTGGCGCGGGCGGCGCGGCATGCCAATCGAGCGTGGCGATGCGGCATGGCGTTTCACCGTGTGGCCCATCCAGCCGCATCGGCAATTCCGGCTGATCGCTACGTTGCGCATCGTTGTGTTCGGGCGTGAATGTCGCCAAGGTGGCGTCTCCCAGCCCTGCCGCAGACAGCGTGTCGAGCATTGGCGCGAGCCAAAGCCCGGCAAGCGCCGTGCGGCGTTGCGCATCGGCTTCGTGTGCGATGGCGTGGAGCGCGGGGTGGTTGGCGCCTTCAACAACAACGTCGACAGCACACAGCGATGAGCGAATGCCAAGTCGCATAGGCGCCTGCATGGGCGCGGCGTGGTCTACGGCGTGCAGTTGCCAGCGGCGTCCGTGGTCATCCGGGAACGGCGTTCCGGTCAGCCGTGTCAACGCGGCCTGGGCCGGCGTGAACGCACGCAGGTGCGCATCGAGCGGGGATGGCGTGAGCCCGGTGTCCATGGCGAGTCGGCGGAAGGTGTCGGGTGAGGCGTGGGAACGATCACCACACTTCGAGTTCGATATCGATGCGCTGCTCCAGCAAAACGTGAATGCGTTGGCGCAGTGCATCGCCATGCTCGGAGAGTAAGTCGCGCGCCCGCGGGTGTGCCGCCAGGAAGCGAAGCCATAGCGTGTGGGGCGAAAGGCGCAGAGTGAGGCGGGTGTCGGGCAGCACGCGCGGGTCGAGGTCCAGCGTCACTTCCCAGCATTCGCTGTTGGCTTTCACAACACAGGAGCCGCAGAACCTGGAAAGCAGCTGCGCGAGATGTTCCGTCACGGTGCTCCCCACGCTGATCTCTGAGCACGTGCGCACCAGGCGGCTGGCCATGGCCGACGTGTGAAGCGGCGGGGCGTCGGGCGGCGCTTCATCGGGCCGCGCATCGGCGTGATCTTGCGTGGGTGGTTCGTGCTCTGGGGTGTCCTCGCATGCGGCGTCGCTGTGTGCATCGAGCGGTATCCAGGCGGTAGCTTCATCCGTGCAGGGCTCGGCCTGCATGCCGGCTCGCCCGTCTGCGCTGCGTTGCGCGACGGGCCGCCGGACGGGCGTGGCCGGATGGACGATGGGCGGGGCTCGCCACAGGCGTACGGGCGTGGTCATGGCGGCTTACAGCGTGAGCTTGCCCACGGGCTGCAGATCAACGTACGCGCCCAGCTCCTGGAAGGAATACACGTTCAGCGCCTGCAAGCGCGGCTCGATCATGCGGCGGACATAGCGTCGGATGTCCATGGACGTGACGATGGCAAGCGCACCGACCGGCGTCGCACCCGATTGCGGCGCGCTGCGGCTCATGTGTTCGAGCCGCGTGACGATGGTGTCAACCTGTTGCGGGTCCAGCGTCAGGAAGTTCCCTGCCGGCGTGGGTTTGATCGCCTGGCGCACCGTCTGCTCCACCGTCGGGTCCAGCAGAATGGCGGGCATTTTGCGTGAGCCACAGGTGGCCTGGTGCGCGATCTGTCGCCCCAGATCGCCGCGCACGTACTCCACCAGCATCAGCGTGTCTTTTTCTTTCGGGCCCCATATGACAAGGCTTTCGAGGATGGCGCGCATGTTGCGGATGGGCACCTGCTCTTCCAGCAGGCGGCGCAGCACGTCGGCCATGCGCTGTGCGGGCACGGCCTTCTGCGCCTCGGTGACCAGGCCCGGGTACTCGGTGGTCACGCGTTCCATGATCCATTGCGTTTCCTGCAGGCCGATGAACAGATGTGCGTGCTTGCGCAGCACATGCACGACGTGGTCGGCAATCACCTGCTCGGCGTGGGTTGCTGCATCGGGCGCTGCGTCCAGTTGCGCACGCAATGGTTCAGGCAGATCGGATACCGATACTTTGCCCTCAGACACCGCGACCGGCTGGCCAGGGATGTCGTGCACCAGCACTTCGTACGCCTCTTCGGGTTGCGCGGCGCTCTTCCAGACCGCAATGCCGGGGAAGGGCAGGCCCAGTTCTTCAGCCAAGGCGTGCCGCCCGCTTTGGAACGCGGCATCGAGTTTGGGAATGTCGAGCCCCTCTGCCAGCCGTGTGCCCAGACGAACCCCCAGAGGCGCCGTGAACGACGGGGCCTTGTCGGCAATGGTCGGCGCTTTATCCTTGGACCCTTCGCGCAGCAGCGCAGGCAGGGTATCGGTGTCGGTCGCGCTACCCGTGTTCAGGCGCTTGCGCAGCGTGTAGCCAAAAGTGAAGACAACACCTGCCAGCGCGACAAACAGAAACGACGGAAAGCCCGGCACCAGCGCAAAGCCGGCCAGTAGCGCGCTGGCGGTGAACATGGCCCGTGCGCTGGTCGAGAGCTGCCGCACGATCTCCTTGCCGAGCGAGCTTGGCTTGGCGCCGTGGTCGTCGTCTGACACGCGCGTGATCATCACGCCGGCCGCCACCGAGATCAGCAGCGAGGGAATTTGCGACACCATGGCGTCGCCGATGGACAGCACGGCAAAGCGGTTGGCAGCTTCACCGGCCGTCATGCCGTGGTACGTGATCCCGATCACGATGCCTGCGAGGATGTTGACCAGCGTGATGACCAGGCCGGCAATCGCATCGCCCTTGACGAACTTCATGGCGCCGTCCATGCCGCCGTGCAATTGGCTTTCCATGGCCAGCAACGCGCGGCGCTTGCGGGCCTCGTCTGCGCTCAGGTGCCCGGCGCGCAGGTCGGCGTCAATGCTCATCTGCTTGCCGGGCATGGCGTCGAGCGTGAAGCGCGCGCCAACTTCGGCCACACGTTCAGAGCCCTTGGCAATCACGATGAACTGCACGGTGGTGATGATCAGGAACACCACCAGACCCACCACCAGGTTGCCGCCCACCACGAGCTTGCCGAAGCTCTCGATGATGTGGCCGGCGTCTGCGTGCAGCAGGATGGATTTGGTCGATGCGATGTTCAGCGAGAGCCGCAGCAGCGTGGTGAACAACAGCAGCGACGGGAACGCCGACAGCGACGTTGCCGCCGGGATGTACATCGTCACCATCAGCAGCACGACCGATAGCGTGATGTTCAGCCCCAGCAGCGAATCGATCAGGACGGTGGGCAGCGGCAGCACCATCAACGCGATGACGGCAACCACCAACGCGGCGATGCCGATTTCGCCGCTGAATTCAGAGAAGGCGGTCTTCTTGGCCATATCGGATGCCTCAGTTCAAGATGGAAGGGCTTGCGCCCGAGTGTTTGGCGCCGGGGTCTTTCGCGCCGATCTCGCCCACCCAGGCCAGCACTTCGGCCACGGTTTCAAACAGGGCCTCGGGCACGGGATCATTCAGCTTCACGAGGTACAGCGCGCGTGCCAGCGGCGGGTTGCCGATGATCGGAATGCCTAGCGCCTGCGCTTCTTCGCGCAACCTCAGGGCTTCGTCGTCGACGCCCTTGGCGGTGATGCACGGCAAGCCGCATTGTTCGGGTGCGTAACGGATCGCCACGGCGTAGTGCGTGGGGTTGACGATCACGGCCTGCGCGCCGGCCACAGTCTGTTTCGGCTTGGCTTCGTCCACCATCTGGCGCGCCAGCTGCTTGCGCTGGCCCTTGATGTGCGGATCGCCCTCGCTGTTCTTGTGTTCGCGCTTGACTTCGTCCTTGCTCATGCGGTGGTCGCGGATGAAGAGCCAGCGCTGGATGCCAAAGTCCACCGCGCCGAGCAGCAGAAACAGCAGGCCGCCCGCGCCCAGCAGCTTCACCAGCATCGACATGCCGATCTGCGCGATATCCATGACGGGCTGATACGGCGTGCCCACAATGGTCGGCAGCAACATCAGGACGAGCTTCCACAGCGCGGCCCCAACGGCGAGCGCTTTCACCACCATCTTGAGCAGGTCAATCATCGAACGCATGGAGAAGATGCGCTTCAGACCCGATGCGGGGTTGATGGCGCTCATCTTCAGTTCGAGCGGCTTGGTTGAGAGCACGATGCCCGTCTGGCCCCACGTGGCAATCCAGGCGACCAGCGCAAACGCGAGGCTCAGCGGCAGCGTCATCAGGGCCAGCTGAAGTGCGACGTGGCCGAGCGTCTGCTTGAGCGTCATGGCCGGGTGCCGGCTGTTGTTCACATCGAGCGCGAGGTCGACCAGCGCCCGCCAGCGGTCGCCCAGCAGCGATGCCGTCATGGCAAGCAGCAGGCAGCCCGTGAGCAGCACGACGGCGGCAATCAGGTCGGCACTCTTGGCGGTTTCGCCGTCTCTGTGCGCGTCTCTGAGTTTCTTGTCTGTGGGCTCTTCGGTTTTTTCGTCCGACATGGCGGTGCCCTGGGGTGTCGACGGAGGAGGCCGCGGCGTACGGTGCCGTAGCGATGCGAGGCATTGTGCAGACGCGGGCGCTACGCGCTTGGCGCTTGAGCGAAGGCGGATGCGCCGTTCCGAAGCCGGCGTGCGGGTCGGACGAAAACAGGCGGTTCTGCGTTGTGCATGGGGGCGCACAGCGCTGACCGACTTCGGGGCGGGGCGCTCTTTTTCGGGGTGGGTGGCTGGCGCGCGGCATGCGGGCGTCTATGGTTCCACCCGAGGTCGGCCGGTCTATCAATGCCGGCATCGACATGACCCGACACGGAGAACCCTGCGATATGGAACCGATTCAATGTAGCAACCGCCTGCTGGGCGGGCTGCTCGAAGTCTTGATGTATGCAACGCGCAGCGGCCAGTTCGACAACGCGCAATCGCTGCTGACTGCATTGCGCACGCTGCGCCCGAATTTTCGCGAACTCGACCTGGTGGAAGGCTGGCTGCTGGTGGGCCGCCATCAATACGCCGATGCCGCGCGCATCCTGCGCGAGCTGCACAACGGCGAGCGGGCCGAGAGCGTGGTGCCGTTTGCCTCGGCCATGATGGCGCTGTGCCTGAACGCCCTGGGCGATCAGGAGTGGCATGTGTATGCCAATGAGGTGCTCGCCCGCAACGAAGACGCCGATTCCGTCGCGCTGGTGCGCACGCTGATCGGCGTGCAGGAAGAAATGGATGCCGGCACGTTCGGCACCACCGCCGCTGCCGCGCCGGCCGCAGAAAGCGTGGATCTGAGCGCTTACCACAGCGCGCACTACTTCACCCGCGCTTAACCATCCTCCCGGGAGTCCATCATGATCCAAGGTCCGACTGCCATTCCGCCGGTCACTGCCGGCACGCTGGGCGCCGGCATTGCCCCGGCTGAAACTGCCGCGCCCGCGCCCGAGCTTGTTGCACGCTTCGAATCGATGCTGCAGAACGCCAAGCACAGCCAGCATCACAGCAAGGGGCCTTCAGCCGTTGGCGAACTGGTCAAGAAAGAGGATGCCGCCGTGCAGGCGTCGATGGCGCGTGTGGAGGCGATGACCGAGGCCGAACGCGGTATGTCGGTGCAGGAAGTGGTGGCCGAAGGCGTGCGCGTGCAAATGGAGTGCGCGGCCACCATGACGAAGATCCACCTGGGCAGCACCATTGCGCATTCCGGCAAGAACGCCGTGCAGACCCTGATGCGGAACCAATGATGCGGACCGCGCTTCCATCCTGCCGCATGCGGCGCGGCGCACTCGCACTGCTGTTCGTGCTGACTGCGCTGCTGGCTGGCTGCAACAAGCAGCTCTTTGCCCAACTGAGCGAGGCCGACGCCAACGACATGCTCACCGTGCTGCTGCAGGCCGGCATCGACGCGCAGAAGAATTCGCCCGGTGACGGCAAGACCTGGTCGGTGATGGTCGACCAGGATGCCTTTGCCCGCGCGATGGAAGTCCTGCACAGCCACGGCTTGCCGCATGAAAAGTACGCGAGCCTGGGCGACATCTTCAAGAAGGACGGGCTCATCTCTACGCCCACGGAAGAGCGGGTGCGCTTCATTTACGGCGTATCGCAGCAGCTTTCGCAAACGCTTTCGCGCATCGACGGCGTGTCCGTAGCCAATGTGCAGATCGTGCTGCCCAACAACGATCCGCTGGCCACCGTGGTCAAGCCATCCAGCGCATCGGTGTTCATCAAATACCGCCCGAGCGCCAATGTGTCTTCGCTGGTTCCGAGCATCAAGAACCTGGTTGTGCATAGCGTGGAGGGGCTTACCTACGAGAACGTCAGCGTCACGCTGGTGCCCGGCACCGTGGATGCGCCCACCGCCGATGTCGCCAGCCGCGCGCCGGCTGGTGTGTCGTGGGCCACGCTCGGCGCCGTGGTGGGCGCGCTGGGCGTGATCGTCCTGCTGTGGCGTGCCGCAACCCGGCTGTCCGCCGTCCGGACACGGCTTGACGCAGCGCGTGCGCGCCTGGAAGACAAGTTGCCGGCACGCTGGAAGAAGCGCGCAACAGCATGATCGAGACGAGCGCCGCACCCGATCCGGCCGCCGCCATGATCCTGCGCATGTTGCACGCGTATCAAGAGCGGATGCGTGGGCTAGTGCATGTGTTCGATGCATCCGCATGCGCCGCGCAGGCTAACGGTGTACCGGCAGGCGCAACCAAAGACTGGCGCCAGGTCTGTATCGCGCTTGGCGTGGGTCAGGTGGGCTTGCCGACATTGCTTTCGCGCGGGCATCGCCTCGCCGTGCTCGATAAAGACGACCTCCAGCGCGTGCTGGCCGCCCGCATGCTGATCGGCAGGCGTGCCGCGCTGGCGCGATGCATCGACGGTGCTTACCTCGCCGGTCTTGCCGGTCTGTTGGGGGAGGCAGCGCTCACGGCGTTGACGCAACGCGAGCACTGGGCGCCAGACGCCAGTGGGCCGCTGCCTGCGCTCGACTTGGCGCAGCTTGCCGAGGCTGGCCTGCATGCGCTGATTGCCGACGGTACGGTGTCGGATCCGTCGCTCGCGCAATTGATGCGCCTGACGATCGGCATGCAAGCGCCGTTGCCGCCGTGTGTCGGCACTCCTTCAGATGGAACGCCAGCCGAATCCTTCATGGCTGCGTTGCCTGTTCTCTTTCCGGAGTTGGCATGGTTATTTGGTTGAGGCGCGATGCTCCGCTTGGCATTGGCTCGGACGTGATCCGTGCTGAAGACTACGGGCAAGTGGTCGAACTGGATGCCGCTTGGCGGGCCGTGGACGAGGCGCGCGAAGCTGCATTGGCAAAGGCGCACACCGAGGCTGAAGCCATCGTGGCGCAAGCCCAGGCCAATGCCGACGAGTTGCTCAGGCAAGCCGAGCAGCGCGCGCAGCGCAGCGCCAAGCTTGGCTATGCTGCTGGTCAGCGACGTGCGTTGGAGGATTTTCACGCGTCCATGGCTGCGCGCGCGTACGACGATGACGAAGCCACGCGCCGCGAGGAGGACCGCCTGATCGCCACGGTCATGCAGGCGGTCGAACATGTGGTGCTGGAATCCGACCGCCAGGCACTGTTTGCGCGTGTGGCCGCCACGCTCGGCCGCGTGCTGCAAAGCCAGGCTCGGCTGACAGTGCGTGTGTGCGCAGATGAGATCGAACCGGCTCGCGCCGCCTTCGCCAGGGCCGTGCAGACGGGGTCCCTCAATGCCGCCTTCGAGGTGCTGGCAGACGATCGCGCCGAGCCCGGACACTGCCAATGCGAATGGGACCACGGCGTGGCCGATGCGAGCCTGCGTGTGCAATTGGCCGCGCTTCGACAGGCGCTTTCCGGTCGCAAGCGCAAGCCGGTTGAACATGCCGATCCGCACGAAGGCTACGCAGATGACGACGCCGGATTTGACGAGGATGCGGCATGACCAAGGCCGCGCTGATCGACGCCATGGATGAAGCCATCCGCAGCGTGGCGCCTGTCCAGCGCCTGGGCAAAGTCGTGGAAGTGACAGGCACCTTGCTACGCGTAGGCGGCGTGGACGTCAAGCTTGGCGAGCTTTGCACGCTCGCCACGCCCGACGGCACGGAGCTTCAGCAAGGCGAGGTGGTCGGCTTTAGCGAGCACTTTGCATTGCTGGCGCCCTTTGGCGGCGTGGTGGGCTTATCGCGCTCGACCCGCGTGGTACCGAGCGGGCGCACGCTTTCGGTCGGGATCGGGCCCGGGTTGCTCGGCCGCGTGTTGGATGGCCTGGGCAGACCCGCCGATGGTGGACCGCCGCTGGATGTGTACGACTACGTGCCGGTGTTTGCGCAGGCGCCTGACCCGATGTCGCGCCGCTTGGTGGAGCAGCCGCTAGCCACCGGTGTGCGCGTGATCGACGGATTGGCGACGCTGGCAGAGGGGCAACGCATGGGCATCTTCGCGCCGGCCGGTGTGGGCAAGAGCACGCTGCTCGGCATGCTGGCGCGCGGCACCGAATGCGACGTCAACGTGATCGTGCTGATTGGCGAGCGCGGCCGCGAGGTACGCGAGTTCATCGAACAGATTCTGGGTGAGGAAGGCATGCGCCGCTCCGTGCTGGTGTGTGCAACGTCCGATCGTTCGTCCGTGGAGCGCGCCAAGGCGGCGCACGTGGGCACCGCCATCGCCGAGTATTTCCGTGACCAGGGCCTGCGTGTGCTGCTGATGATGGACTCGCTCACGCGCTTTGCCCGGGCGCAGCGCGAGATCGGCCTTGCCGCGGGCGAGCCGCCCACGCGGCGTGGCTTTCCGCCGTCAGTGTTTGCTGAGCTGCCGCGCCTGCTCGAGCGGGCAGGCATGAGCGCCACGGGCTCCATCACCGCGCTGTACACCGTGCTGGCCGAAGACGAATCCGGCAACGACCCCGTGGCCGAAGAAGTGCGCGGCATTCTGGACGGCCACCTGATCCTGTCGCGCGACATTGCCGCGCGCAATCGCTATCCGGCCATCGACATCCTGAATAGCTTGAGCCGTGTGATGACGCAAGTCGCGCCGGCTGACCACTGCGCAGCAGCCGGCCGCATGCGCCAATTGCTTGCCAAGTACAACGAAGTTGAGACGCTGCTGCAGATGGGCGAATACAAGGAAGGCAGCGATGCCGTGGCCGACACCGCCGTGCAATGGAACGGCTGGATGGAAGACTTCCTGCGCCAGCGCACCGACGAGTGGTGCAGCCCAGACGAGACGTATCGGCTGCTGAGCGAGGTGGGCCAGACATGAAGCGCAAGCGCTCCGCTGTCTGGCACACGCTGATCGAAGCCAAAACGCGCCAGCGCCGTCGTGTCGAAGCGGAGATTGCTGCCGCACAGCAAGCCGTGGCGGAAGCACAGGCCACCGCGCAAGACAGCGAAGACGCGTGCGAGCGCGCGCATGAGCGGCTGCGCGGGCATATCGGCCGCATGGATCAACTGATCGCCGCCCCCGTGCTGCTGGCCGATGCGTACTTGCGCTACGACGCGTTTCGCGGCGAGCTGGATGATGCGGTCGTGCGGGCCGAGCACGACGTGGCGGCCGCGCACGCCGCCGTGGCCGAACGCGAGGCCGAACTCAAGGCGCGCCGCCAGGCACTGGCGCGGCTCGATGCCATGCTCGATCAATGCCGTAAGACTGCGGAGCGGATCGACCAGCAGGAAGCCACTGAGCGCGAGCTTGCCACCGAGGAAGAGGCCGTGGAGGCCATCCTGGCGCGTCCGCGCCCACGCGCAGCGGCTTGATGGCGAAACATTCTGACGACATTCACGCCCTCATATGGAAGCGATCGATACCGTTCTGCACGCCTGGTTTGATCTTGATGAAAGCGCGGAGGTCATCCTTGCGCTGCTCGCGCTGTCGTGCGTGCGCATCATGACCATTTTCGCGATCCTGCCGGCCACGAGTGACCAGTCCGTGCCCGGCACCGCGCGCAATGGCGTGGTCTACACGCTCGCCATCATCGTTGCAGCGGCGCAGCCGCCCGCCGTGGCGGAACACCTGAGCGCGGCCCGATGGTTCCTGCTGGCCGGCAAGGAGATCTTTCTGGGCGCGTGCCTCGGCTATGCGGCGTCCACGGTGTTCTGGGTGGCGCAGACGGCGGGCACGATCGTCGACAACATGGCGGGTTTCAACAACGTGCAGATGAGCAACCCGTTGCAGGGCGACCAGAACACGCCGATCGGCAACACGTTATTGAATCTGGCCGTCACCTTGTTCTATGCGGCGGGCGGCATGCTGTTCCTGCTGGGCGTGGTGTTCGAGTCGTTCCACTGGTGGCCGCTGGGTGCCACGCTGCCCGACATGAGCGCTGTTGCCGAGAGTTTTCTGCTGCAGCAAACCGATTCCATTTTCTCCACGGCCGTGAAGCTCGCAGCGCCGGTGATGATGACGCTGTTCCTCATCGATGCCGGCATCGGCCTGCTATCGCGTGCGGCAGACAAGCTCGAACCCGCTTCGCTTGGCCAGCCCATCAAGGGTGCGGTGGCCATCCTCATGGTCACGGCGCTGGTCGTGGCCATGTCCAGCCAGGTGCGGGATACCCTCACCTATAGCCAGTTGCTGCAGCGGGTCAAGAGCGGACTGGTGGGCGATGACACGTCGTCAAAACCGAAGAATATGCGGTGAGGATTGTTCAGCGCCTGACGAAGCTTTGTTGAGATTGTGGGTGCGGCGATTTCTTAGGATGTCCTTACGAAATCCAACACCAAGCGGCCCGCGCTTCGCGAGCCGCAATCTCTGACACGGGAGCGTCGACATGCTGGGAAACATCTACTTTGCCTTGGCCTCCGGACTGGCAGCGCGTGAGCGTCTGCCTGACTATGCGAAGGCCGTCTTCGCGGAGGATTTCGACCGCGCGTATCAACTGGTCGATGATCATGGCGGCTTGCACGGCAAGGACGCTGGCGACTACGCCGGGGTGCTGGCCATGGCCGATGCATCGATGCTGCTGGAATGCGATGAAGACGCCGAAGAAGCGTTCCGCACCGCGCAGCGTCTGATTCGCCATTCGGATGATCAACTGCGCGTGGTCTCGTGCCGCAACATGGGCTGGCAATCGTTGCTGCGCGATCGCTATTCGGCCGCGGCGGGCTGCTTTTCCCGCATGGCCGAAGACGATGGCGCGACGTGGCTGCAGCGCATCGAAGGCATGATGGGCCTGGCCCTCGTGCATCACCAGCTTGGTCAGCAGGACGCAGCAGACGAGGCGCTGCAATCGGCGCGCGCCATTGCAACGGAGCGCAACGACGCCGGCTGGCTCGCCACGCTCGATCTTGTCGTGTACGAGTTTGCGGTGCAGGCTGGTATCCGATGCTCCAACCGCTTGCTCGAACACGCGTTCTGGCAGTCGGCCGAAGTGGGTGCTGCGATGCTGCACCACCATGGCGGCCGCGACGGATGGGCGCCCAACGGCAAGCACGATGCGAGTGTGCCCGCGATGATCCATCGCCGCGCCGAGTACCTGAGCCTGCTGCGCCGCATGGCCGATGGCGATCGCACCGCAATCGACCCGCTCATGGCGATCATCGGGCAGTCACGCCGCATGGGCAGCCGCCTGTTGATGCAGACGAAGGTGGAGGTGGTGCTGGCAGCGCTCAGCGGCGAGCAGCACGACGTGGCCGGCAAGGTCTATGACCAGATCTGCAACCGCGATACGTCTTTCGGCGCGCGGCGCTGGAATTTCGACTACCTCTACTGCCGCGCCAAGATGGCCGCGCAGCGCGGCGACGCAGCCGGTGCGCTCAAGTACTACACCGCCTACATGCAAGACGCCCTGCGCTGCCTGCGCACCGAATCGCCCGGCGTGCGCCGTGTCAGCCAGACCACGCCCGCCGCGTCACGTGCGTCCGATGATGTGAGCGCGCGGCTGTCTGCCAAGTACCGGCGTGCGTATCACTACATCCTGGACAACATTGAGCGCAGCGACCTGACCACGCGTGAGGTGGCCGCGCATATCAACGTGACTGAGCGTGCGCTGCAACTTGCGTTCAAGAGCGCGGTGGGCATGTCGCCCAGCTCGGTCATCCGGCGCCTGCGTCTGGAGGGCATCCGCTCCGACCTGCTGGACGAGGGACGCGGGCCGTCGAACATCATCGATACGGCATCGCGCTGGGGCATCCGCAGCCGCTCGGCGCTGGTCAAGGGGTATCGCAAGCAGTTCAACGAAGCGCCGTCGGAAACCATCTGGCGTTAATTCGCGGGCGCTGTATCGCGTGGCCGCGCGCTGGTGCGGTCTGTCTTCTTCATTCTCACGAGTGCAACCATGCATCTGACTCGAATTGCGGGCCGGAAAGGTCGCGTGCTGGCCGCGTGCCGGTGCCTGATGGCCGCGGCCATCGCAGTGCTGTCGCTGGCCGGAAGTGCCGCTGCAGCGGTGATCCCCTGGCAGTCGCAAAAATTTGAATACGTGGCCGACCGCAAAGACGTGAAGGATGTCTTGCGAGACCTCGGCGCCAGCCAGCACGTCATGACGTGGATTTCGCCGCAGGTCGAGGGCAGCGTGACGGGCAACTTCAATGAAACACCGCAGCGCTTTCTCGATCGCATGGCGGCCACATTCGGCTTTGCGTGGTACTACGACGGCGCCGTGCTGCGTGTGACGGGCGCCAACGAGGCGCAGAGCGCGACCATTGCGCTGCAACGCGCGTCCACTGCGCAAGTCAAGCGTGCGCTGACGCGCCTGGGCGTGACCGACCCACGTTTTCCCGTGCTGTACGACGACGAAACCGGCAGTGTGGTCGTATCCGGGCCGCCGCGTCTGGTCGAACTCGTGCAGGACATCGCACGCCTGATCGATCGCGGCCGCGAGGACGCCAACCGCACCGTCGTACGTTCCTTCCCGCTGCGCTATGCCTGGGCCACGGACCACACCATGATGGTGGACGGCCAGTCCATCACCATCCGCGGTGTCGCGTCCATCCTGAACAGCATGTACGGCAACAACGCACCGAGCACGGAGAACACCCCGCAGCGCGGCAGTGACCGTCGCGTCGACAGCGTCGCCCCCGGCGAGGCGAACGCAGGCCGTGGTGGCACGCGTGCGCTTTCTGGCCTGGGCGGTAATGATCGCAGTGGCGGCAAGGCGCCTCTGCCGCCTGGCGGTATCGGCCAATATGCCGGTGGTGGCGCTGTGGCACCGCTGCCCAGCGGCGAAGGCCGCAGCCGTACGGATGCATTCCAGGAAGACGGCGGCAGCGCCCCGATCATCCATGCAGACCCGCGCAGCAACTCGGTGCTCGTACGAGACCGCGCAGACCGCATGGCGGCCCACCAATCGTTGATTGAATCGCTGGACACACGCCCGGCTGTGCTGGAGATCAGCGCCAATATCATCGAGATCAGCGAGAGCGCATTGGAAGACCTCGGCGTTGACTGGCGTCTGCACAACAGCCACGTCGACTTGCAGACCGGTTCTGGCACGAACACGCAATTGTCCAATCCGGGCTCGCTCGATGCGGTCACCACCACGGCCAATGCCGCTGCGGCCATTGCCGCTACGCCAACGGGGGGTGTGTTGACCGCCGTGATCGGTGGGGCATCGCGTTACCTGATGGCGCGTATCAGCGCGTTGCAGCAGACCAACCAGGCGCACATTACCGCGAGCCCTAAGGTGGCCACGCTCGACAACACCGAGGCCATCATGGACAGCAAGCAGAATTTCTACGTGCCGGTGGCGGGGTATCAGTCGGCGGATCTGTACAGTATTTCGGCGGGCGTGTCGCTGCGCGTGTTGCCGATGGTGGTGACCGATGGCGGCACGTCGCGCATTCGGATGAACATCCATATTGAGGATGGCCAGATCACCAGTCAGATGGTCGGCAACCTGCCGGTGGTGAACAAGAGCGAGATCGACACCCAGGCACTCATCAACGAAGGCGAAAGCCTGCTGATCGCCGGTTACTCGGTTGACCAGCAGACCAAGGGTGTGGATGCTGTGCCCGGGCTTTCGAAGATCCCGTTGCTGGGGGCGCTGTTCCGGCATGACCAGACGACTGGCCAGCGGTTCCAGCGCTTGTTTCTGCTGACCCCGCGTGTGGTGGCGCTGTAAGGCCACTTGCCAATGCAGCAGAAAAAGAGCCTCCCGTCGGGAGGCTTTTCTGTTTGTGCTCGCGGCAACGCGGTCAACGGCGGTTTGACGGCTCGGCGACGCCTTGCTGCGCAAGCGCATTCCAGTGGTGCTGGGCGATGGGAAGCAGTGCCAGCGCAAGGCCTTCCCGGCGTTCGTCTGCAGTGCCGTGTTGATCCTGCCGTGCCAGCCGGTGAAGGGCCTGCGCCTTCGGGTCGTGCGCAATCCGCGTGGCCAATTGCGGCAGAAGCCGCCTGAGCGTGCTCGTTCCCTTGGCACCCTCGGCCACCTTGCTGAGGTCCAACACGAACTGGCGGCCAGCTTCTGAGGCCAGCAGCGATTTCAGTTCAGTCTGCAATGGTTGTGCAAGCGCCGCGAGTGCGGCCTGGGCCTGCGTGGCGGTCCACAACTGCTGAACAATCGGTACCAGCTGTGCAGCCACCTGGTGCGCAGGGCTGGTTGACAGAGGACGCCTTGCCTGTTCGCGCAGACTCTGGATCTGCGCGTGGTTGGCAATCTTCTGCGCGAACGCGGGAAGCATCTGCTGCAGCCGGCTGGAGCCTCGCACGCCAAATGCACCTTCGCCAATGGCGATCACCAGTTGACGCCCCGAGCTGGAGGCCACCAGATCGGCCAGTTCATGCTGCAGGGCGCGCGGCAATGCACGTGCAGCGATATCCAAACGTGCGAACACCTCGCGATCGGGCTCAACGTTGAACGCGTTGGCCAACGCCTGCCGCATGGCGGCAGACGCATCGGCCTGCGGGGCTGCCGGATTGCGCAGGGCCTGATTCCTCACTTCGGGCAACTTGTCATGGGCATGCTTCAGTCGAAACGCGACCGAGAACAATTGGCCGTCATTCATGTCGCTTGCCGAACCGAAGACGGCGTTTTCCATCTCTTCGTTCTTGCGCTCGATGTCGGCCTGCAGCAGTTGAAGGCGCGGCGCATTCTTCATCGCCCATTCTTCACGCACCTTGCCGATTTCGGTGCGCAGATGTTCCGGGAAGTGCACCTTGCGGCCGGGCATCGGGGTGATGAGCGATTTCGGCAGACCCTGCATGGTGAGGCCCGTGCAGCCACGCAGATCGAGGGTCTTGATCTGGTGTAGTTTTCCGACCGACGCCGGCACGGCACGGAGCTGCGGACAGTCGGAGAGATCGAGCGTTTTCAGATGACGCAGTTGCCCAATGGAATCAGGCACCGAAGTCAGGCCTACGTTGTTGTGGAGGTTCAGTTCGGTGAGCTTCGACAGATTGCCGATGCTGGCAGGTATTTCGCGGAGATAGGTATGCGCAAGAGACAGTGTTTTCAGTTTGCGTGCGTTGCCGATGTCGCGCGGCAGCCAGGTGAGCGGTGAATGCTGGATGGCAAGGTGCTCCAGGTTCGCCAGACCGTGCATGGCCGGCAACTCGCGCACGCCACTTCCCACGATTTCAAGATGTTTCAGGCTCGACAGCTGCCCGAGCGTGTCGGGCACCGCATGCAAGCGTTGGTTGTCGTGCAGCTTGAGCGTCTCCAGCAGGCCAAGGTTGCCCAGATCATGCGGCAACTCGCGCAAGTCGCAATCCGACAGGTGGAGCGTCTTGAGGTGTGCGATTTCGGAGACGAGATCCGGCAGATGGAGCACGGGCGTCGCTTTCAGTTCGATCTTGTCTGCGGGCTCTCGACGCCCTCGCGCTACGTCTTCGATGTGCGTCAGTGCAACGTTGAGCTGTCGTTCCGCATTGAAGTGGGCAGGCGGGTTTGCCGGGCGGTAGTCGGCAATCCGGGTAAGCATCTGCGCGTGCCACGCTTCCAGGGCCAGGCGGACACCGGAACCGGCGATGCGCGCATTCACGGCGGCGGCGCCGTGCAGTGGGCTTTCCAGCGCGGGGGCGTGTACATGGAGTGGGCTGTTTGGCGCCGTGCGCGATGGGCCAGTGGACGTGCCGGCACGGATGTTGGGGCGTGCAGCGGCAGGCCCGCCGGCATTGGCGGGCGAGCGGCGCAGCCCGAACAATCCGGCAATGCCGCTGCGCCGTGGCTGCCGTGCAGGCTCCTGCCGCGGGGCGTGGCGTAGGCGGGGACGTTGCTGCGCGCTGGAGTGGAATCGGCGGCCTGAGCCTGCGAAGTGCGGCGGAATGGGTTGATCGAATGCATTGAAGTTCGCGTCGAGAGGTGCACCGCGGTGGCGTCGCACCGATGATGGAAAGCATCAGCCCCACGCAAACATCGCGTGGGGCCGACGTGAAGCACACGAAGGCGCTGGCTTACGCGGCCTTCTTATGCGTCGACGTGCTGACGTTGGCGCTAGCGCTCACTTGGCTCGAGCCGGAGGACTGCGGTGCCGAAGCGGGTGCCTTGGAGGTGACGTCGTCGCCGTCGTCATCGTCGTCGTCATCGCCGTTCGACTTGATGGCGTTCAGCATGCGTTGATGCGCAGACTGCTGTTGCAGGAGTTGCAGCTGCAGGAGCGCATCCTGCCCGGTGGGGTCCGCGCCGTTGGGTTGAGCGTTGTTGTTGCCGTTGCCCGTCTTGCTGGTGCCATTACCGTTGCCGTTGCCGGAGTCGACTTCGGCCTCGTGCTTCTTCTTGCCCTTGCGGCTTGCGCCTTCGTGGTCGTCCGCGACGGCTTGATGTTGCGTGCCGGTGTGGTGGGCTTCAGGCGGCGTGGCGTGACGGTTCTTGCGCGAGGCATGGAAGTCTCCTGCCACGCCAGCGCCCGCGGCAGCAGCGCCGAGCAGCATGTCGCCGTTGCCGTTGCCATTACCGCTCACCTTGTCGAACAGGTTCTGCGCCTGCACGCCGGCCTCCGCCTTGGTGCCTTCCTTGGCGGCAAGCTTGACTGCATCCTTCAGGCCGCTGCGGCCGCCCGTGAGCGCACCTTCCACCACGGAGTCGACCACCGTACCGCCCAGGTGCGTCTTCTGCAGCGTTGCCACGGCGGCGCTGGCGGCCAGACCTTCCGGCGTGAGGTCCGAGGCCAACTGTGCGGCGTTACCAGCGGCTGAGCCGATGTCGCCCAGCGCTTCACCGAAGTGACCATGCGCGGCGGCTTTGCCGGCTGCAATGGTGCTGTCTGCGAAACCGTTGACGCTATCGCCGATGCTCTTGACCGTGCGGTCGGCGATATCGTTGACGAAGCCCCGGGCCTTGTCGACCTTGCTCAGAGCCTTGTCCAGGCCCTTGCTCAGGTGGGCGTTTTCCAGCGATTTTTCGGCCACGTCAAAGGCGGCGGTATTCAGATCCCGCATGCCCTTGAAGGTGGCTTCGCCAACGCCTACCGCATCGTGCAGCGCTTTTTGAATACGCAGGTGCACCAGGTCGTTGGTCATGGCTGCCGTCTGCTTTGCAACGGCCTCCACATCGTGGACGAGGTTCTTGCCTACGCTCTCGGCGGCGTGGGCAATGCCCTTGCCGACCTTGGCGATGTCATTGCCCAAGTGCTGAAAGGCGTGCTTGATTTTGCTGAAGATACTCATGGTGAGTCTCCGTGCTTGAGATAGCAAAAATGACGACCGTTGCCGGCCGTCAGGTTAAGTGGCCTGGCGTTACGCGCCCTGCACCTGGGAGTGCTGCTGTTGCGTGCCGCCGGCCTTTTGGGCTTGCAGTTGCTCGAGCACCTTGATCATGTCTTTGAGTAGCGTTTCGAGCTGCGCCATGGGGCTGTTCGCTCCGTTTCCGGTGCCGTCTGCGCCGTTCGCGCCATCGGCCGTGGTGGTGTTCGGCGTGCCGGAGGCACCGGACGGGCCGTTTGCGCCACCGGCTGCCGTGCCGCCCGCTGCGCCACCCGCGCCTTGCGCACCACCTGCCGCGCCCGCGTTGCCTGCGCCACCCGCGCCAGCGCTGCCACCTTGCGTCTGGTCGCCGCCAAGCGCCTGTTGCTGTTGTTGCGCCAGCATCTTCACCAGGTCGTCCAACACCTTCAGCAGTTGTTCGATCATGGCGTCGTTGCTCTTTTGGCCGCTGCCCTCGGCTCCGTTGGCGTTGTCCGCGCCCGATGCGGCACTGGCATCGCCTGTGGCGTCAGCACCGTTTGCGCCGCCGGCGTCGCCCGAGTTGTCGGTGCCGTTTGCGCCGCTGGTGTCGCCCGAGTTGTCGGTGCCGTCTGCGCCGCCGGTGTCGCCCGTGCCGTCAGCACCGTTTGCGCCGCCTGCGTTGTCAGCACCGCCAGCGTCGCCAGTGCCAGCGCCACCATCAGCGCCACCTGCACCGGCACCACCGTCAGCGCCACCTGCGCCGCCCGCACCGCCGAACGCGTTCGTCATCATCTGCTGCTGCATCAGTTGCAGCGCGTCGTCGAGCATCTGGAGCATGTCGTCCATGTTGAGGCCCTTGCCGCCGTTGGCACCGCCTGCGCCATCGACGCCCTTGGTGCCTTCGCCCGTGTCGAGCTTGTGCTGCATCTGCTCGCTGAGCGTCATGAACTTCAGCAGGTCTTCCAGCAGCTTCATGAGCGCTTGCATCGGGTCCTGGCTGCTGGAGTCGCCGCCGTTGTCATCGCCAACTTGCTGGCCCTTGCTGGCACCCTGCGCGCCTTGCGAACCCTGGGCGCCTTGTGCGCCTTGGCTTGCCGACGGGCCATGCGCAGCACCCGCGCCCGGGGCGCCACCGCCGGCGGGGCCACCCGAGCCACTGCCGGCACCTGCATTGGCGCCGCCTTGTGCGGTGGCGTTGCGCAGCATGGCTTCAAGCACCTTCAGGATGTCTTGCACGAGATGCTGCAGCGGGCTGTCGGCCTGGTTCTGTTTGCCGGGCTGATCCAGTTGGAGCTGGGTCGAGATATTCAGTGAAGCGTTGTCTTGGACCTTCATATTCATGTGTCACCTCAGTGGGCAGGCGTGATGCATGGCACCGCCCAGGCCGCTGACAGGGCGCATGCCGATACAGAGAGGAGAGAAGCCGCGCGACCGGCCTCTGCAGAGAAACGGCGGCACGGCAATCGCTTCCGATTCCGGTTCGGGTCGCGGGGCCGGCATGGCCCTGCGCGTTCTGCCCGTGCCGGGCCGCGCAGCCCTGGGCAGCCGCGTGCCGGCACGCCGATCGCAGAGCGAAATGGCATGTCGGGCGACTTTGGTGGAACGTTAGGGAATGTCGGCCATCAGGCCATGCTGCGAGGCCGAAGCGCTGATCACCGAGACGAAATCGCAGGCCAGAGAGATGTGAGAGGAGGCAGGCTCACGCGCGCGCCGCCGTGTCAGGGCATGCGGCGGACCCATCGGGAGTGGGTTTCAGAAGTTGTGCGTGACGCGCAGCGCCAGTGTGCGGCCGGGCAGGATCGGGATGTAGCTGCTGCTGAGCGTGTTGCCGTATGTGCGCACGTTGAAGAGGTTGCGTGCAAAGACATCGATGCGCCAACGCTTTTGGTGCCAGAAGAGGCTGCTGTCGACGCGCACGGCGCCGGGTACTCGAAAAGGGGCGTCACCATGGGCATCGGCTCGGCCCTGCGCGCTGATGCCAAGCCCCATGCCGGCGCCTGCGAGCACGCCGCTTTGTATGGTGTACGTCGTCCAGAGCGCGGCGTTTCGGGCTGGCACGCCGGGTGCGTAGCCGCCCGGCAGCCTTGCCGACATGCGAGAGGCCGACAACCACAACGAGGCCTCCCAGCCGCGCGCCACCGTGCCCTGCATCGACAGTTCCACGCCCTGGTTGGTTTGTTCGGCCAGTTGCGCGTAGTAGCCGGGGTGCGACACGTCGGCCAGGCTCACGTTCTTGGCATCAATGCGATAGAGCGCTGCCTGTGCCGTCAGCGTGTGGTGGGCGTTTTCCCATCGCAGGCCGGTTTCCACCTGGCGGCTGCGCTCGGGTTGCGTGCCGGTGCCGTCATAGAAGTAGCCGGTGTTGATCTGGAAGCCGCGCATGTAGTCGGCAAACCACGCCGTGCTGGGGGTGAGCTTGTAGAGCACGCCGACGGCGGGCGTCCAGGCCACGCCTCGCAATTGCGTATGGGGCAGCAGGGCGACGTAGTTGTTCGCGCGGATGGAACCGGACATCTCCCATCTGTCGCCAATGGCGACGTGGTCGCGCAGCCGAAAGATCGATTGCCGCAACGTTTGCGACAACCCGTTGCCCGGAACGAACGTTGCCTGCGGCAGCGGTACGGGCGCAAACGGGTCTTGCGTGACCTGGGCGATGGACCCCGGTTTGATCAGGTTCTGCCGTTCCTGGATCTCTTCCCAGCCGAGCGTGAATGCATGGCGCACGGCGTTGTGCGACCAGGTGCCCGTCAACTCGTTCGACATGGCCCACAAGTGGCTTTCTGTGTGGCGCAGCCCGCAGATCGTGTTGTTGGGCATGGCGCGATACGACGAGGCGGAGCCGAGGTCCCACTGGGCCGATTCCTCTCTCACGGATTCATAGCTCGCCCGCGAATGGATGGCCCAGTCATCGGTCAGGTTGTGCGAGGCCGTGTAGTAGACGCGCGTGCCGCTGCCTTCCACGCGATCGTCTACGTTGCCGAAGGGAAGCTGCGCGGGCACGCGGGCAGGTGCGCCGCCCAGTGCGAAGGTGGCGGGCGGCACGGGCTGCCGGCTGGTGAGCGATTCGATACCGGCGGTAATGCTTGTTGCGCTGTCGCTCCAGCCCAGCGCGGCGTGGGCGTAGCTGACGCGGTGGCCCGCGTATCCGGCGTCGCTGTCGGTCGTCGTGTCATTGAGCCCAACGAAGCGGTATGACAGCCCGTTGGCCCCGATGGCCCCGGCCAGGTCAGCGACCACCTTACGGCCGGCATGCGAGGCGACCTCCATGGCGATGCTGCGCTGCGCGGCAGCGGTCGGCGCTTTCAGGCTGGCATTGATGGCACCACCGGCCATGGTGACGCTTGCCACGTCGGCGTTCGGTCCTTTGATGACGTCGATCTCTTCAAGTGCATCCACGGGCCGCAAGGAGCCGAGCTTGTCGGGCAACCCATCCACCGAAATTGTGTTGGTCAGGTAGCCGCGGATGGCATAGAGGGGCGGTGCTGTGGGGTCAGCCAATACCGATGCCACGCCGGCCTGCGCCAATGCGGCATTCAACGAGGTCGGCTGTTGGCTGGCCAAGAGACCGCGCGTGACCGTATTGACGGCGTGCGGCATGCTCGTCATCGGCATTTCAACGCGGGTGATGGCGCTGCTGGAGCCCACCGCGAATCCTATGTCGCCCGCGCCATGGACTTCCGATGGCGGTAGTGAGCCGATGTCACGCGGTGAGTCGGGCGCGCCGGCGTTGTCGGCCGCCACAACGGTGAGCGTGCCGTCAGGCAGCACGGAGAGCGCCAGCCCGCTGTTTTGCAGTGCCAACCGGGCCGCGTCTGCGGCCGTCATCTTGCCGTCGATCGGGCCTGCCCAGCGCTCCTTCACAAGGCTGGATGCGAACGACACCGGTTGACCGCTCAATCGCGTGATTTCCATCAGGACATGCTCGAGCGTCGAGCGCTCGATATGCAGTTGCAGCGGCTCGTCGGCCGCCATGGCATGCGCCTGCTGTGCCATCGACAGTCCGATCAGCACGGCAGCCAGGCCAGGGAGGCGGAACCAGGTAAGAGGCAAGGGCGTCATGAGGGGCAGCGCTGTCACCGTGCGGTGAAGGTCTGGAAAGGACGGAGAACGCAGGACGTTCGCGCCCCCTGCGCCTGAAACTTCCGAGGCGCTCTGCCGCGTCGCAGAAACAGGCGGATCTGCCTGCTAGGCGCACCCCCGGTCCAGACTGGCGCGATGGTCCAGTCCACACATGCCGAACTGGCGCCTGCCTTTCGCCAGCGCGATCGCCAGGATCCGCTTCTTGTTCATACCCCACCCGTATTTTTATTGGCGTGAAACGGGCGCCAATAACGCACGATCCATGCCACGTTTCCCCTCCGAAGAGGGGGGCGGTTTTTCTCGAGCCGCTTGACGCAGTCTCTCGGCGCACCGCAACGCAGTCTCTGATCTGTTGAGCGCGTCCTTTGGACGAACGTCATTGGATGATGGGCGCGACCTTGTTTCGCGCCGCAACAGTTCCTTTCGCGCTGTGGCGCTGCCATGCGCCGGGCGGCCGCTATGGTTGTGGCCGTCCCTGACTCGTCCTGCTGCCGTGGTGTTTATGCTGTCATCAACGTCTTGCCTTGCCGATGCGCTGGCCGAGCGCATTCGTTCGTCGCTTCGAAGGGCCGCTGAAACGCGTGGACTTGCCGCGCGGCACGAGCGCTTCTATGCCGCCGCCCAGGCGCTGCGCTCCGAAATTCTGGAATTGGTGTCCGAAGAGCCGGACGACCTCGCCGTGCTGAAGTGCGTTCAGGCCTTTCGAGAAGAGACGCAGGCATTCAAGCAGTCGCACGCCATTGCGCGACTCGCGTATTCGCCCGAGGTCGACCAGGGCTATCCGTTTCGCGACGAAATGGAGCAGCCCATTCTTATCGCCACGCTGGAGCCGACCGGTCGATCCAGAGACCGCTTCGAGCGTTACCCGGCAGACGCCGTATGGCCGTATCTGCAGGCCGATGTGGCGCCCCCCCTGCGTGGCGCGCTGTACCAACGCACGCTTGTGTGCCGGCGGATGCAGCGCGCTGACCTACGCGACGCGCGCGAGGAGGCACTCATTGGCGAGCGTGGTGTATTTGCGGTGCGGGACATCGACGTTGGCGAATGCCTCGGCGTCTACGGCGGCAGGCTCCTGACGCCCGCCACTTATTACACCTGTCTCGACGATTCCTTCGTGCTGAGCACCAGCGCTGGCGGCGTCGATTCCTGGGTCGACGGGGAAAACATCCTGGCGATGGCCAACACCATCTTTACCTACGAACGCGGCAAGGCGGATCGGCAGGCGGAGTCGGGCTACAACATGGAGGCTGCGGTGTTTGAGGCGACTTCACGTTGCGGACGACGCTTTGCCATCCGCGCCTTCTTTGCCACACAGCGCGTGGCCGCCGGTGTTGAGTTGCGCTGGAACTATCGCTATTCGCCGGAGCTGATTCGCCAGCGGTTTGGCGCGTACGCTGCAGTCTAAGGGTAGGACGCCGAATCCATCGCAGCGTCAGCGGCGTCGGTTTCACCAATGCGCTTGCCGACATCCTGTCCAGGAGCTGCGTGCCAAATCACCCCAGGCGAATGGCAAGACCGCTCATTGAAATGGACATGAAAAAGGGCGCTCTACCAAATCAGAGCGCCCCAGCGTGCATCGATCAGTGACGAGCCATCACGGCTCGTGGCGCAGATACCCTTCCTTGCTCGGGTCGGGCATGAAGTACGTCACAACGAGAGACACCGCGCACAGCGCTGTCACATACCAGTAGAACGTCGATTCGGTGCCGGCCTGCTTGAACCACAGCGCCACGTATTCCGCCGAGCCCCCGAACACTGCGTTGGCGATCGCATACGACAGGCCAACGCCCATCGCGCGCACCTCGGGCGGGAACATCTCGGCCTTGATCAGACCGCTGATCGACGTATAGAAGCTGACGATAGCCAGCGCCAGCGTGATGAGGCCGAAGGCCGCGAGCGGGCTCGACACCGTGGCCAGCGCCTTCATGAGCGGCACTGTGCCCAGCACCGAAAGCGCGCCGAACAGCAGCATCGAATTGCGGCGGCCGATGCGGTCGGACAGCGCGCCAAACACCGGCTGCAACACCATGTAGACGAACAAGGCGCCTGTCATCACGTTGGAGGCGGTCTTGGTCTCCATGTGCGCCGTGTTGACGAGGTACTTCTGCATGTACGTCGTGAACGTGTAGAAGATCAGCGAGCCGCCGGCGGTAAAGCCGATCACGCGCAGGAACGCGCCCTTGTGCTGCCACGCGCCGCGGATCGTGCCGGCGTGCTCTGCCTTGCGCGCAGAGGCGGTCTGGGTTTCGTGCAGTGACTTGCGCAGATACAGGGCGATCAGCGCCGTCAGCGCACCCACCACAAACGGAATGCGCCAGCCCCAGGCTTTCAGCTCGGCCGTCGTGAGCAGCTGCTGCAGGATCACCAGCACGAGCACCGCGCACAGCTGGCCGCCGATCAGCGTCACATACTGGAATGAAGCAAAGAAGCCGCGCCGCCCCTGCAGCGCCACCTCGCTCATGTAGGTCGCGCTGGTGCCATATTCGCCACCCACTGACAGGCCCTGGAACAGCCGCGCGACGAGTAGCAGGAACGGGGCCAGGGCACCGATCTGCGCGTAGGTCGGCAGTACAGCAATGAGCAGCGAGCCGCCGCACATCATCAGCACGGAGATCATCATCGCCGTACGCCGGCCGTGCCTGTCGGCAATGCGGCCGAACAGCCAGCCGCCAATCGGCCGCATCAGGAAGCCCGCCGCGAACACACCCGCCGTGTTCAGCAGTTGCGTCGTGCGGTCACCGCTGGGGAAGAACGCCGGCGCAAAGTACAGCGCGCTAAATGCGTAGACGTAAAAGTCGAACCATTCGACGAGGTTGCCCGACGACGCGCCGACGATGGCAAAGATACGGCGGCGTGTGTCGTGCGGGTCAACCGCATGCGGGGTGGCAGTGCTATCCATGAGGGCGTCTCGGTGTGGTTGTTCTGTGGGCAGCCTAAGCTGACCGTCAGAATTGTAGCGACATGTCGCAGATTGTCGCGCCCCGGAATTGCCCCGATGGATGAGATGGTGTGTTGCGGGAGGTGTAGAACCGGCGTGCTGAGGTTACGCAGAAACGGGTACGCCCGGCCTCTTACACCGCGACCGCATGCAAGCGAATACCCAACGCCCGCATGACTTTGAGCACAGTGGCAAAGCTCGGGTTGCCTTCTTCGGACAAGGCCTTGTACAGCCCTTCCCGCGTCATGCCGGTATCACGCGCAAGTTGTGTCATGCCGCGCGCGCGGGCCACCACGCCCAGCGCATGGGTGATAAAGGCGGGGTCGTCGGCCGCTTCCTCCAGGCACGCGTCCAGATATGCGGCCATATCGGCCTCGGTCTTGAGATGCTCGGCGGAGTCCCACGGGCGGGTTTTGACGGGTTTGTCGTTAGGCATGGTCACTCCACGTCGAGATGGCGCGACAACTCAATCGCGCGTCGGATGTCGGCTTCCTGTGTCGACTTGTCACCGCCACATAACAGGATGATCAGTACTGCGCCACGCTGGACGAAATACACCGGGTAGCCGGGGCCGTGATTGATGCGTAGTTCACTGACACCAGCTCGGACAGCCTTCACATCACCTGGATGACCCAGTTGCAAGCGGTCGATGCGCACCTGGATACGGCGCTGCGCAGTCTTGTCACGCAGCCTCGAAAACCAGGTGTCGAAAGCGTTGGTGGTGCGGATCGTCAGCATGCGGGGATGCTAAGGGTCGCACTTCGACCTGTAAACTATAGTTCACAAATGGTCACAACCGCAATGCCGAGCGGGCTTGTCAACGGGCCCCCTGCCGCGCGTTGAACACTGCACGCAGCCCGAGCGCCACCAGGGCCGCCGCCGTGCAGAACGTCATCAGTCCCGTCCAGCGCGCGCTCGTCCACGCCAGGCTCGCGCCATACGCGCCCACCGACATGCCGATGAACAGCGCCGTCATGAACACCGCGTTGATGCGGCTGCGCGCTTCGGGTGCCAATGCATAAATGATGGTCTGGTGCGAGACCAGCGCCGCTTGCACGCCCACGTCAAAGATGAGCGTGCCGATCACGATGGCGATCAGCGATTGCGGGAACAGCGCCATCGCGGCAAACGTCACTGCCATGAGCAACGCGCCACCCGCTGCGATGTGGCCGGGCGCAACGCGGCCCGACAATCGCCCGGCAATGCTCGCGCCCAGCGCGCCCGCGGCACCGGCAAAGCCGAGCAGCCCCGCTTGCCCGGTCGAGAGCCCGAGCGTACCCGTCAGGTGCAACGCCACAGTCGACCAGAAGCCCGAGAACGCAATGCCGATGAACGCTTGCGTGATGGCCGACGCGCGCAGCCGCGGATGCTGCGCGAACAGCGTACCGAGCGAGCGCAGCAACACGAGGTAAGGCTGCCTCGTGGTGGCGGAGGGCGGCGCCACACCAAAGTGCGCAGCGCGTACGGCAATTGCCAGTCCGACAATCGCCACCGCTGAGACGCCGAATGCCGCGCGCCAGCCGAAATGGTCCGCCACGATGCCGCTGAACACGCGTGAGCTGACGATGCCGATCAACAGCCCCGTCATCACCGTGCCGATGTTGCGATTGCGGTTGTGGTCCGTGCTGATGGCGGCGGCGCTGGGCACAAAGTCCTGCGCCATGGTGGCTGACAGCCCCACCGCAAAGCCTGCCGCTGCCAGCAGGGGCAGGTTGGGCGCAAGGCAACTGGCGATGAGCGCCAGCGTGAGCAGCACCGCCTTCCACAGGATGACGATGCGGCGATCGTAGCGGTCGCCCAGCGGGCCGAAGAAAAAGATGCCGCTGGCGTAGCCCGCCGCCGTAAGCGTTGGCAGCACGCCCAAGGACTGCGGCGCGATGGCGAGGTCGTGGCCGATCAGGCCCAGTAGTGGGTGGTTCAGGTAAATGCACGCCACGCTGATCCCCGCGCCGGCGGTGAGCAGGCGGATCAGCCCTTGGGTGTCAGGTGCGGCGGGTGCTGTGGTGGTATTGGCAGGCGTTGGGGACGCAGGCGAGGTCGACATGGGAACCTCATGGAGGAGATTGCTGCATCGCAGCGAAGCGGCGATCCTAACAACTTTCCTCTGGGCCTGCTGACGGCCAATAACCTTGCTGATGGTGGTGTCAGGCGCGCTGTCCGGCGGGGGCGGGCTCTGCGGCGGGGGTCTCTTCCACGTCTTCGCTATGGCCGCCCTGCACGTCGTGGCCAGCGTTGTCGATCCACAGACGAGCGCGGTCTTCGCCCACGCGCGACAGCTCCATGCGGTATTCGTAGCGGTCGGGTCGGTACAGGCCCTGCAGCAGTTGCACGGGTCGCCCGCTCATTTCGCGCACGATGCGCTGGACGGAAAGCAGCGGCGCGCCCACCGACACATCCAGATACTGCGCCGTCGCCACATCGGCCAATCGCGCGGAAACCACCTGCGACGCCCGGTCGATCCGCACGCCCGAGCCCTCGATCAGCCGCAGCAGCGACTGGTTCGCCAGGCGGTCCAGCGTGAGCTTGCTCGTCACGTCCAGCGGCAGCCACGTGGTGATGAGCGCCATGGGCGTGTCTTCCAAATGGCGCACGCGCACGAGTTTCTTGATCGGCGTGCCGGGCGGGATTTCCAGGCACTTGGCCTCGTCGGGCGGGGCCAGCACGTCTTCAAATTCGACGACGACGGCGGAGGTGCGCTCACCCACGTCGATGATGTTCTGCAGCAGCGTCTGGGCGCCGCCGCCCATCGTCACCGGATCATCGGGTTTGACGACAAACGTGCCCATGCCGCGATGGCGGCGCACCAGGCCTTCCTTGACGAGGTAGTCGAACACGCGCCGCATCGTGACGCGCGAGGCCCCGAACTGGCGGGCCAGCTCGATTTCGCCCGGCATCGGGCCGTCACTAAACCGGCCCTCAAGAATCTGTTGGCGCAGGACGACGTAGATCTGGTGGTAGAGCGGTACCACGGCATCAGGCATGGCAGTCGTGGTTCCGGGCGTGAGCAGCGAGGTCGAGGGCGAAGTCAGGAGGGGCAACCATCAGCCGATGGTGGGAAGGCGCGGGATGCGTTGGAAAGCCGGGTTGAACGCGGCCGTTTGCCCTTTCATTCGCGACGATAGGGCGTTTTTCCGGGCCTGTAAAGTTGTGTGTTACCCGTTGGCCGGAGGCGTATCCGCAGCCGTTGCAGCGGGATTTTCCCCCTGCCCATAACGGGGATTGCGCTCGCGTATCGAATTCTTGGGCGCAACCGGCTCGCCCAGCGCATTGACCAGCGCCACGTGGATCGGCGTGCCGCTTTCGCGGTCGCGCAACAGGATCGGGCCTTCGCCGTCGGGCGTGAGGTAGCGGTCGCCCCATTGCATCAGCGCGACGATGGCGGGCAGCAGGTCGACGCCCGCCCGCGTGAGCCGATAGGCGTCGCGCACGCGGTCGCCCGGCTCCTGGTACGGCACGCGCCGCAGGATGCCGTACGTCACCAGTGCCTTGAGCCGCGACGACAGGATCGCCGACGAGCACCCGGTGCGGCGCAAAAACTCATCAAACCGCGTCACGCCCGAAAAAGCCTCGCGCAGCACAAGCAGCGTCCATTTCTCGCCGACGATCGACACGGCGGCCGCGATGGAGCAAGGCTCTTCCATCGACGTCACAAGCTCCGACGCCGCTGGGACGGGAAAGGGTTCCGGAATTCTCATGGCAAAAGCATAGTCAATTCTGACTTTACTTGCAAAAGTCAGGGTTTCTGCTAATCTAGCTTCAAATTAGAAAGTCAGGCGGTGATCCCGTGCTGGCGGCCAATAACAACGATCCATCGCGTGAGGAGATCCCCATGCTTTACACCATCCACCGTTACCCCGCCGAATGGATCGACCGCTGGACCATGCACGACGGCTCCATCGCCACCGTGCGCCCGATTCTGCCGCAAGACGCCCCGCTTGAGGCCGCTCTGGTCGAGGGCCTGTCGTCCGAGTCCCGCTACGCGCGCTTTCTAGTGGGCGGTGGCCGCCTGACCGACGAGATGCTCGCCGCCTATACACAAATCGACTACGTGAACCACATGGCGCTGGTCGTGAGCGTGGCGCGCCCCGACGGCACCGGCGAAGACCTCATCGCCGACGGCCGCTTTGTGGTGGAAGACGGCGTGGCCGAGTTCGCCATGCTGGTGGCCGATGCGTGGCAGGGCAAGGGCGTCGGCCGGCGCCTGTTTGCCACGCTGGTCCGCGCTGCGCGGGTGTCCGGTGCGCGTGAGGTCTTCGGTGAAGTGCTGTCCATCAACCGCCGCATGATCAGCCTCGCACGCGATGCGGGTTTCCGCGTGGCCAATGTGCCGGGCGACGCCACCGTCTGCACCGTGCGCCTGCCGCTGGCGGCGGCCGAAGCCGTCATGACGCCATTCGTTTTCGCCTGAACCGTCCCAGTTTCGCGTGCCTGCGCCCATGCAGGCGCGCTGACCGTGTGTCTCTTTCGCCGCCGTTGGGCGGCTTCTTTTTTGGCTGATTCATCGATATTGACGGTGCTCACAGCAAAAAATCATCGCTTTTGCGGATGAATGGATGCGCATAGACTCATCCCGCGTGGCCTGGTGCGTGGGTGCCCCCCACCTGCGTGCCGGTGCTGCCTTGTTCAATCCCTGCCGCCTTTGCCCCGACCATGAGCGACGTCACCCCCGTGCTTGCACCGTTTCACCTGGCTTTTCCTGTCCACGACATTGCCGCGGCGCGCGCCTTTTATGGCGGCATCCTCGGCTGCCCGGAGGGCCGCAGTTCGCCGGACTGGGTGGATTTCAATTTCTACGGCCACCAGATCGTCGCCCATCTCGCGCCCGACGAAATCGGCCACCGCAAGACCAGCGCCGTCGATGGCGACAACGTGCCCGTGCGCCACTTCGGCGTGGTGCTTTCCATGCCCGAGTGGGAAGCCGCCGCCGATAAGCTGCGCGCCGCCGGCATCGCGTTCATCATCAAGCCGCACATCCGCTTCAAGGGCGAAGTGGGCGAGCAGGCCACGATGTTCTTCCTCGACCCGTCGGGCAATGCGATGGAGATGAAGGCGTTTGCCAACATGGCATCGCTGTTTGCCAAATAAGGCGGCGCGGCGCGCGTATCCTTGCGCTTCTCTTCTGATCCGCGCGCCTCATGCTTCGAGAACTCAAGACCTTCATCGCCGTCGCTCGGCACGGCACCTTTGCGGGCGCGGGCGAGCGCATCGGCCTGACGCAGTCGGCTGTGAGCGCGCAGATCCAGCGGCTGGAAGAATCACTCGGCTTTCAATTGTTCGATCGCACGGGGCGCTCGGCCACGCTCAACGCCGCCGGGCGCGATGCGCTGGCCTTGGCCGAACACATCGTCACGCTGTATGACCGTCTGGGCGACCAGGCCGGCGGCAACGAGCAGCGCGGCCTGGTGCGCATCGGCGCGATTGCCTCGGTGCAGACGTCGTTCCTGGTGGACGCGCTGGTGCAGTTTCGCGGCGAGTTTCCGCATTGCCGTGCGCGCATCGTGCCGGGCGTCTCGCTTGATCTGCTTGGCTTGGTGGATGCCGGCGAGATCGACCTCGCCGTGCTGATCCGGCCCCCGTTTGCGGTGCCGGCCGATCTGGAATGGCGCACGCTGGTGGCCGAACCCTTCGTGCTGCTGGTGCCCGCAAGCGTGCCCGGCGACGACTGGCGCGCGTTGCTCGCGCATCAACCGTTCATCCGCTACGACCGCCGCTCGTTCGGCGGCCGCCGCGTCGACCAGTTCCTGCGCGACCAGCGCATCACCACGCACGACGTGATCGAACTCGACGAGCTGCAAGGCATGACGCAGCTCGTGGCGCGCGGGCAGGGCGTCGCACTCGCCCCGCAGACCGCCGCGCAAGACGGGTGGCCGTCCGGCACACGTGCCATCAGCCTGGGCGACGCCACCTTCTACCGCGAGATCGGCCTGATCGAGCGCCCCCGCCACAGTCGCCAGCCCATTGCGGGGCGGCTTGCCGATTGCATTGACGAAGCCGCGCGTCCGCATCAGTGATGCGGTGTGCCGCGGGCACTCAACCGATCAAAAGCTCAGGCTCTGTTCGATTTCCTGAACCTTGCGCCGCGCCAGCGCCAGGTTCGATTTGTTCTTGTCGAGCACGACGTAGAGGAACAACCCGGGCTTGCTCGCGACGGGGCGAATGATGTGGTACTGCTTGCTGAGCGTAATCAGGATGTCGTCAATGACGTCGTCGAGCTTGAGCGCCTGCATGGTCTTGAGCTTGGCGCGTACCACTTCGGTATTGCCCGCTGCGGCGAGTTCGAGATCGATGCCATCGCCTGCCGATGCGAGGATCATGCCGCTGGCGCTGTCGACCAGCATGGCGCACATCGCACCGTCGAAGGTTGCGAGATGGGTAATGGAACTGTTGAGATTGCTCATGATTGGACTCCCCCGATGGTGTGAGTAGGTTGTGGCGATGAAATCAGTGCGACCACGGCCGATGCGGCTAGGCGGGTCGGTGCAGCAAAGACATGGCGGGCAGCGCAGCGAGTTCTTCTGCGATGCGCTTGGCCTCCCACAGGGCGCGCCCGAGCACGGCATCGTGCCGGTTCGCCATGCACACCTGCACGATCGCGGACTGGCGCACGGGCTGGAACACCATGGTCCCCATGTCGGTTTCGAGCACCATGCGGTGGCAGGTGTTGAATTGCATCTCGCGCCCCAGCGCACGCACCACCGACATGACCGTGCTGGTCATGGCCGAGAGGCGTGCCGCGCTATAGCGCGTTGGGTCCAGCGCAAAGGCAATCGTGAAGCCGTCGAGCGTACAGAGCGTCGCGGCGGACAGGTCGGGTAGCGCATCGGCGTACCTCGTCAGCACCGCCGTGGCGGCGTGCGTGAGTTCGGTTGGAACGGGGGATGCTGCTGCGTTCATGTTTGCAGGGTGTAGAGCATGATTTCGACGATATCGAGCATCTGTGCCGGCTCTCGGACATCGGCCATGACCACCGGAATGGCCCGCCCGAGCACCTGGCTGAGCCGGGCGGAAAACGCATCGACCTGAGCGGGCGTGGCCGGCCGCGCCACGAGCACCAGCGTGGATGGCTGTGTGGGTTCGGAGGCGATGCGACGCAGCAGCGGGATGCAACGCTCGCCGACGTCGGGAGCGTTGACGTCAACCATGACGATCGCGCCGGCGATGACGGAGATGAGCCAATCCCGCAGGAAATCGAAACGGTCCTGCCCGGGGCTGCCGTACACCTGCAGCAGTTCGCCATTGCCCAGGTCCACCTCGCCGAAGTCGACGCCAACGGTTGTGGTGGCCTTGGCGGACGCGTGGCGATCAAGATTGGGCACATCGCAATCGATGGTCACCTCACCGCATAGCGTGCGAATGGCTGTTGTCTTGCCGATGCCCATCGGGCCGAAAATTCCAATGCGATGCATTCAGTGTCGGCCTTGTAGCTGATGGCGAGACGTCCGCAGCCAGCGCCCGACGACGTCGAAGAAGCGGCTGTGCGAAACACTTGCGTTGGCGGGCGTGGTCGCCGCGGGGGCATCGCGGTGCACGTCGATCTGCAGGGCGCCAAGCCGATTTAGCGTACGCAGCAGCAGGCGGGCCTCTTCCTGTTCAAGTCCGCCGTCCGTGGTCAGCCAACGCAGGCTGACCGCGCGATTGGTCATGGTTGCCATCGCCCGCCGGAAACGCAGCGCCTGCAGATGCATCTCGAGCGTGACCCAGCGCAGCAGGCGGTAGGTCGGCTCGGGGCTGGCCTCAGTTGTTTGCGTGGGGAGAGATTCGACGGGTGCGGTGCTCGGACGCGCGGGTTTGTCCATGAGACGCAGCGCGACGCGATCCAGCGTCACCCAGAGGTCCGGCAGGCTGAACCCGAGTGGCAAGTGGAACGCGTCGTCGCCGTGGCTGGATTGTGGTGTCTCGTCGAGCCAGATCTTGATGGGAGCTACAGCGACCGCATCGGCCGACCCGGGAGCGAGTACCACCACATCGGCCTGGCCGGGCAGGACTTCATCCCATTGATAGAGCGAGCGGCCGACAAGCGCGCCGATGCCTGAGCGCAGCCGGCGCTGCAGACCTTCATCAAGATGCTGCAATGAGATGCGGCCACGTCGATGATCCACGCGCGCGTGGCTCGGTGCGAGCGGCTCCATGCCTGTTCCCCCCAATTCAGATATCCCGAACCACGAGAACGGCCGGCGCATTGCGCGGTACTTCTGCGTGGAGATGCGGCATGCATGCCGGGGCTTGATCAAGCCACTGGTGCGCTGCCTGCTGTTGTTTGTGTCTCGATTCCGGCGCCGTTCTGGCGCCCGTCAATCGGTGAGCGAGAGGCTAGCATCGTCATCGGCGCCTTTGGGCGGGCCTGAGGAATCTTGAGTTTTGCTTGTGAATCGCTGAGCAGTCCGGAAAGGGAACGAAGTGACGAGACACAGGCCCGGCATCGGTGATGCCGGACATACGCCGCGGCTCATTGACCGGGCGTTATATCGGCTCGTATATTACGGCCGGTCATCCATCCACTTTCCCGGGTCTGTCATGCAACGTTTCTTGCCGCGCGCGCACGTGCGCACCATTGGTCTGGTCGCTGCGTTGTCGCTGGGCTTGGCAGCGCCCGCGCATGCGGCGGACCTCGTTGTTTCAGCGGCCGCCAGCCTGACCAACGCCTTCAAGACGATTGCGCAGCAGTACGAAGTGCTGCATCCGGACACCAAGGTCGTGCTCAACTTTGGCGCGTCCGACGTGCTGATGCAGCAGATCGTGAAGGGCGCCCCGGCGGATGTGTTTGCCTCTGCCGATCAGGAAGCGATGAACAAGGCCGTGGCCGAGAAAGTCATCAAGGCTGAGACGCGCCACGACTTTGTCGCCAACCAGCTCGTGCTGATCGTGCCGGTCTCAGGCACGGTGCCCGTGCATGCCCTGACCGATCTCACGAGGCCCGACGTGAAGCGTGTGGCGATCGGCAATCCGGCGTCGGTGCCGGTGGGCCGCTACGCCAAGCGTGCGCTGGAAGCGGCCAAACTGTGGGAGCCGGTGGAGGCCAAGGCGGTGCTGGCGCAGAACGTGCGGCAGGCGCTGGACTATGTGTCCCGCGGCGAGGTCGAGGCCGGCCTGGTGTTTTCCACCGATGCCGCCATCGCCGCCGACAAGGTGAAGGTGGCGAGCCCCGTGCCACTGAATGTGCCGCTCACGTACCCGATCGCCGTGACATCCGGCACGAAGCAGCCGCAGTCGGCGGCCGACTTTGTGGCGTATGTGCTGTCGCCGGCGGGCCAGTCGGTGCTGGCCCGGTACGGTTTTCTGAAACCTTGATTACGCGGTAGCCGGTTGACCCGCGCGCTCGGCATCCTGCTTGGGCGTGCGGTGAATGCGCAGCACCAGGAAGGCACCCGCCACGCACAGCCCGCCCGAGATCATGGAAGCGAGCGTGTAGTTGCCCAGCGAAGCGCGCATCATGCCCGCGCCCAGCGTGGCAAACGCCGCGCCCAACTGATGCCCCGCGACGATCCAGCCGAACACGATGGGCGCGGCGGCCTTGCCGAACACGTCGTTGGTCAGGCGCACGGTGGGCGGCACGGTGGCAATCCAATCCAGGCCGTAGAAGACGGCGAACACCGGCAGGCCGAAGAACTCGAAGCCGAACGCATACGGCAGGTAGATCAGCGACAGCCCGCGCAGGCCGTAGTACCAGAACAGCAGCACGCGGCTGTTGTAGCGGTCGGACAGCCAGCCCGACAGCGTGGTGCCCACCAAGTCGAAAATCCCCATTGCGGCGAGCAGGCTCGCCCCTTTCACCTCAGAGAAACCGTGGTCTGCGCACATGGCGATAAAGTGCGTGCCGATGTAGCCGTTGGTGCTCGCACCGCAAATGAAGAAGCTGGCAAACAGCAGCCAGAAATCGCGCTTGCGTGCCGCCTGTAGGAGCGTCTGCATGGCCAGGGTGATCGGGTTGGCGCGCGGGCCTTGCGCGGCTTCCGGCGCATCGGCGGGTTCGCCATAGGTGCGCAGCCCGACGCTCTTGGGCGATTCCGGCAGCAGCAGCCACACGACCGGCAACAGCAGCGCCAGCGCGCCGGCCACGATCAGCACCACCGGGCGCCAGCCGTAATGCTCGACCACCGCGGCCATCATCGGCAGGAACACGAGCTGGCCCGTGGCCGAACTGGCCGTCAGGATGCCCATGGCCAGCCCGCGATGCGAAGTGAACCAGCGGTTGACCACCGTCGCGCCCAGTGTGATGGCCGCCACGCCCGTGCCGCCGCCCACCATCACGCCCCATAGCAGCACCATCTGCCACGGCTCATGCATCATCGCCGAGAGTGCCGTGCCCGACACCAGCACCGCCAGCGCACCCAGCACCGTCGGGCGGATGCCGAAATACTGCATCGATGCCGCCGCAAAGGGCCCCGTCAGGCCGTACAGCGCAATGCCGATCGAGATGGCCAGTGAGATCGTGCTGCGGCTCCAGCCAAATTCGTGTTCGAGCGGCAGCATCATCACGCTGGGCGTGGCGCGTGTGCCGGCCGCGCACAGCAGGATCAGGAATACCACCGCGAGCGCAAGCCAGCTGTAGTGGAAACGGGGGGCGATGAGGCGGGCAAGTCGCTGCATGGGGCGTCCGATTGTTCGATGCTTTTTCGATTCTTGTTGGGGCGACAATATCGCATTCGTTACCGGTCGGTAACAACGTGGTTGCGATAGTAGGTACCGATCGGTAACATGTCAAGCTGCATTCGAATGACACCGGCGTGGCTGGGGGTTTGCCTCCCACCGCGCTTGCAGGAGCATCACCATGGCCACGCTCAATCGTCGCGGACCTCGCGCACTTTCCACCACCGTTGATCAGCCCAAGCCGACGCCGCGTCGCATCAGCGGCGAAGACGCGCACGCCAGCCTGCTTGAAGCGGCTCGTCAACTGTTTTACTACGAAGGTGTGCGGGCCGTTGGTGTCGAAGCCGTGGTGGAGAAGGCCGGCGTCAACAAGATGAGCCTGTACCGTCAGTTCAAGTCGAAGGACGATCTCGTCATCGCCTACCTGGAGCGCAGCGACGAGAGCTTCTGGGGCTACTTCAACGCCAGCATGGCCAAGCACCCGGCCGACGCGCGCGCGCAACTGCTGCAGTTCTTCATCGATGTCTCCGAACGCGCCTCACGCCCCGGCTACCGCGGCTGCCCGTTCGTGAATGTGGCGGCGGAGTTTCCGGACCTGACGCATCCGGCGCGGCAGTTTGTCCAGCGCAACAAGGCGCTGCTGCTCGCTCGCCTGCGTGATCGCGCCCAGGCCGCCGGGGCGGCCGATCCCGATGCGCTGGCAGATGACCTGGCTTTCCTCATCGAAGGCGCCTATACCGCCAGCCAGACCTTCGGCACCGATGCGCCGCGCCTGATCAAGAGCCTGCCGCGCACGGCACGCGTGTTGCTCGATGCGGCTATCCCCGCGCGCAAACCGGACTGATGTTGTAGCGCGCTCACGCAGACAAGACATGGGCGCGCGGGTGTCGTGGGATGCCGCTACACTCGCTGGCATTGTTGCTTCGGCTGCACCTTGATGACGCCCAACCAAGCCCCGCTGTCTCCCGTTCGTACGACACCCGCCACGCCGCTCACGTTGCCGGCTGCGCTGTCGCAGGCGCAACGCGCGCTCGATCGCATCGTGCTCGGCAAGCCGCTGCAGATCCGTCTGGCGCTGGCGTGTCTGCTCGCACGCGGGCATCTGCTGCTGGAAGACCTACCCGGTGTGGGCAAGACCACGCTGGCGCATGCGCTGGCCCGCACGCTCGGCCTGCAATATCAGCGCGTGCAGTTCACGAGCGATCTGCTGCCCACCGACCTGATCGGCGTGTCGATCTACGTGAAAGAGAAGGGCGCATTCGAATTCCACCCGGGGCCGCTGTTCGCGCAGGTGGTGCTGGCCGATGAAATCAACCGCGCCACGCCCAAGGCGCAAAGCGCGCTACTCGAAGCGATGGCCGAAGGGCAGGTCACGCATGACGGGGCGACGTATCCGCTGCCCGAGCCGTTCTTCGTGATTGCTACGCAAAACCCGCTGAACCAGATCGGTACGCATCCGCTGCCGGAATCCCAACTGGATCGCTTCACGATGCGGCTGTCGCTGGGTTATCCCGATCAAAGTTCCGAACGTGCGCTGTACCTCGGCGGCGGTGCGCCGCAAGACATCGAGCCGGTGTTGAGCGCCGCACAGGTCATCGCCTTGCAGACGGCTGCCGATGCCGTGCACGTGGCACCGGCGCTGGTCGACTACGTGCTCGCACTGGTGAATGCCACGCGCACCGATGCTCAGGTGCAGATGGGCCTGTCGCCGCGCGCCGGGCTGGCGTTGCTGGCGGCCGCGCGTGCTTGGGCGCTCATCGATGATCGCGATGCCGTGCTGCCCGAAGACGTGCAAGCCGTATTCAAGGCTGTGGCGGCGCACCGGTTGTTGCCCACGGGCGGCACGCTGTCGGCAACCGCACTGGCGCAGCGGCTGCTCGATACGGTTGCCATTCCCTAAGTAGGCAGCGCCATGGCGCGATTGCGATCCCTGCTGCTCGCGCCGTTGCGTCTGCTCGGTACGGGCCTGGCGATGCTGCCCGGCATACGGTTTGTGCGGGCACGCGTGCAACGCTTTCTGCAGCGACCGCGCAAGCCGCGCGAAGGCCGCATCCGGCTGGACCGCAATCACGTCTACATCCTTCCCACAGCGGCCGGCGGCGGCTTTGCGCTGCTGCTGGTGGTGATGCTGCTCACCTCGCTCAACTACAACGTGAGCCTGGGCTTCCTACTGACGTTCGTGCTGGCTGGCGTGGCGGCGTCGGCCATGTGGCAGACCCATCGCAACCTCGTTGATCTGGAAGTGCGCGGCGCGGCGGGCGATGCCGTGTTTGCCGGGCATGCGTTGAATGTGGGCGTGGCATTGGCCAATGTCACGCCATGGGCGCGTGTGGGGGTGGACGTGAGCGCCGCGCAAGCCGCCGCGGTGGAAACGTCGCTCGACGCGCAGGACGCCGTGGTGGCCGCGTTGTCTTTCGCCGATCAGCCGCGCGGCTGGTTCAAGCTGCCGCGCCTGACGGTGTCGACGCGTTTTCCGCTTGGCCTCTTTCGCGCATGGAGCTACGCCGACGCGCCGCTGACCGTGCTCGTCTATCCGGCACCGGAACCCTCCGCGCCGCCGCTGCCCGCCAGCTTTGCGCCCGATCCCGGCGACGAAGACGACACGCGCGCCGCCCGCACCCATGTCGAAGAAGCCGCAGACCAACTGCGCACATACCGCCCCGGCGACGCACTGCGCAGCATTGCCTGGAAACACAGCGCGCGGCTCGATACCTGGATGAGCCGCACCGGCCAGCAAGTCCGTCACGCGCAATGCGTGCTTGCGTGGGAAGCATTGCCGCCCTCGATGAACGTGGAGCAACGCCTGTCGCGGCTGTGCGCCTGGGTGCTGGCCGCCGAGCACGCGCCCGCCGGTGATGAGCCCGAATACACGCTGAGCCTGCCGGGCGTTGTCATCGGCCCGGCGAGAGGTGCCGCGCATCGGGATGCGTGTCTGCGTGCGTTGGCGTTGTGGGGCAAGCCTGCGATGCCGGAAGGCGAAACCGCATGACGACGACTGCCACCATCGGCACCGAAGCGGCCGCCTTCGGCTCGGCCCGCGCATTGACGCACCGCGAGCATGGCTGGCTCATTGCGCAGCTTGCCGTCGTGCTCGCGCCGCTGCTGCGTGCGCTGCCGCTCGTCACGTGTGCCGTGTTCGGCGTGCTGCTGCTCTGGCGCGCGCTGCTGTGGGTGCGGGGCGCGCCATTGCCGGGCAAGTGGGTGCTAGGGCTGACGGGCGTGGCCACGCTGGTCGTGACGCTGGCACTCGCCATGCGCACCGGCGGAAACATCGGCCGGGACTTGTCGGTGGCGCTGCTTGGCGCGTTTCTCGTGCTCAAGCTGATGGAATCGCACACCGTGCGCAACGGCGTGCTCGTCACGCAGTTGTGCTGCTTCCTGCTGCTCTCGCAGGTGCTGTTCGACCAGCCGCCGTGGCTTGCGGCGACCATGCTGGCGACCGTGGCGCTGCTGTTGCGCAACTGGCTGTTGCTGCTGCATCCGCAGGCGCGTGCGCGCGTGTCGCCGGCGCGTGTGTTGGCGCGCCTGGTGCTCATGGGTTTGCCGTGCGCGGCCGTGCTGTTCCTGTTGTTTCCGCGGCTCGATCATCCGCTGTGGCGCCTGCCGCAAACAGCCGACACCGCAGTCAGTGGCCTGTCTGATCGCATGGCGCCCGGCTCTGTCGGCCAGTTGATCCTGTCGGACGATCTTGCCTTCCGCGTTGACTTTGTCGGCGCGCCGCCACCGCTCGATACGCTCTACTGGCGTGGCATGGTGCTGTGGCGTTTCGATGGCCAGACATGGACGGCTGCGTCGATGCGGCAACGTCCCGCACCGGAAAGCGTACCCAATTCTGCGGACGCAATCAGCGGCGCGCCGGGTGTGTTCGACTACAACATCACGCTGGAACCGACGCGCCAGCGCTGGCTGTTTGCGCTTGATCGTGGCCAGTCGATCGAGGCGCGCGACGGCACCGGCCGCAGCATCGACGGCGAGTTCCTCAGCACGCAACTGCTCGACCAGCGCGTGCGCTATCACGCGCGGTCGTGGTTGCCCGGGCGCAATCGCACGGATGACGCGGGTGCCCTCGACCCGCTCACGCAGCAGATGGCGCTGGCTTTGCCCCCGGGCAATCCACAAGCGCGTGCGTTGGCAGCGCAGTGGGCACCGCTGCCGCCGGCCGAGCGCGTATCGGCAGCCCTCAAGCTATTCGGCCGCGCACCGTTTGCCTACACGCTTGAACCGGAGCCGCTGCAGGATCAGCAGATTGACGATTTCCTCTTCCGCACGCACCGTGGTTTCTGCGAGCACTACGCGGGCAGCTTCGTCTTTCTGATGCGCGCGGCGGGCGTGCCAGCACGTGTGGTGGTCGGTTACCTCGGAGGCGAGGTGAACGCCATGAGCGGTGACATCATCGTGCGCCAGTCCGATGCACATGCTTGGGCTGAGGTGTGGCTCGACGGACGCGGCTGGGTGCGTGTGGACCCGACCGCCGCCGTCGCGCCGCAACGCGTTGAACGCGGCTTGGCCGCCGCTGTGCCGGCGAGTGAATTCCGCTCGCGCCGTGCGGAAGAACCGGGCTGGCTGCGCAGCGTGCGCTGGGGGCTCGATGGCCTCATCAGCGGCTGGAACAGCTGGGTGCTCGGCTACGACCGCAATCGCCAGGCGCGCCTGTTTGCGTGGCTGGGGCTCGATGCGGCGGACCCCCGCGCGGTGCTGTGGGGCGTGTCGGGCCTCTTCCTGCTCGCGGCGCTGCCGCTTTTGTGGCAGCAACGCAAGCCCAAGCCTGACCCGGTGCAAGCCCAGTGGCAGCGCTTGTGTGACAGGCTGGCGCGGCATGGTTGCACGCGTGGCGTTGCCGAAGGCCCGATGGCCTATGCCGAGCGCGCTGCCACGCAGTTTCCACAAGCGGCACAGGCGTTGCGCGATGCCGCCGCCGGCTATGTCGCCCTACGCTATGGGCGTGACGATGGCGATGCGCAAGCGCGTGCCCGGCGGTTCACGCAATGGCGCGAAGCCGTTGCGCAAGTTCGTCTGGGCTAACGCGCAAGCTGTTGATCGGCTTAGAAGATGTGCCCCAAATGCGGGCACCCGCTCGGTCGATCCAGCATGCTGGTCATTCACCTGTGATGGAATATTTTCCGATCCAGGGATTAAATATTTCGGATAGATAACTCGGGCAGTGCAATAACTGCACGCAGTTTCCCGATTGCAGATAATGGGTGCGACACAGTCGCGCAGGGCATGCGCATTATCGGTGCATATTCGATTGAATTAGGCGTCGATACCCTCACTGGCACAGCGGGAACCTTTCTCATACGATGGTTTTCGTAACGTTTCCGCTGCACTGCAACGTTTGACGAGAACACCAGCCCAGCTGGGTTTCCTGGCAGCAGCGGTTTCGCAGATTCCGCAGGAGCCATACCAATGCATCGACCGAAACGCATGCTTGTCGAGAATGTCGCGTGGGCGCACGAAACAGCCGCGCGCGACCCCGAATTCTTTTCGCGTTTGGCCCAAGGCCAACAACCCCAGGTGTTATGGATTGGGTGTGCAGATAGCCGCGTGCCGGCTGAAACCATTACCCATTCCAACCCGGGCGATTTATTCGTCCACCGCAATATCGCCAATCTTGTTTGCCCGGCGGACGACAACACGATGAGCGTGCTGGAATATGCGGTGCGCGTGCTCAAGGTCGCGCACGTGATCGTGTGCGGGCATGACGGTTGCGGCGGCGTCCGTGCATCGCTGCTGCCGCCGCCTGACGGATTGCCACACGTGGCGCGCCGCATTGCGCCGCTGTGCGCGCTGGCAGGTCACCACCGTGCAGAACTCGATGCCATGCCCGATCTGGACGCGCGCGTCAACCGCCTGGCTGAACTCAACGTACTCGAACAGGTGCGCTGCCTGCGCGAGAGCCCCATCGTGCGCGAGGCGGAACGTCCGCCGCGCATACATGGCTGGATCTTCGGCCTGGCCGATGGGCATATCCGCGTGCTGGCGTCGGGCGATCCCGATGCGGAACACGCCACCCGCGGCGACATCCTGATGCCCGCAGAGGCCATCGCTTAACCCTATCGGCGGTGGCTTTCGCGGCTGTCGCCCGTTCCCGACGTTTTCTCTCTCCTCACGCATGCCGGCGGTGCCCCCGCCCGCAGGCAGGCGTTTGCGCGTGCGCAGTTCCTACAACTCCAACAACCATGCAGACACCAACCTCACCGGCTTTCTTCCCGCGCGACATGCTCGCCGGGCTCATCGTGTTTTTTGTCGCCCTGCCGCTGTGCCTGGGTATTGCCAATGCATCGGGTGTTGACCCGCTTGCCGGGCTGCTCTCCGGCATGATCGGCGGCATGGTCGTGGCGCTGCTCAGCGGCTCGCAACTGAGCGTGAGCGGGCCGGCTGCCGGCCTCGTCGTGATCGTCGTGGATGGCATTGCCAAGCTGGGCGGCTTCTCGGCGTTTCTGGTGGCTGTGGCGCTGGCGGGCGCGCTGCAGTTTGTGTTCGGCATGCTGCGCGCTGGGCGCTTTGCGGCGTATGTGCCGTCGTCGGTCATCAAGGGCATGCTCGCGGCGATCGGGCTGCTGCTGATCATCAAGCAGATGCCGCTGGCGTTCGGGCTGGCAGGCGAGGACGGCGCTGCAGGCGTCGTGGGCGCGGGCATGATCGCCACGCCGTGGGGCTCGGTCTCGTTGCCGGCGTTGCTGGTGTCGCTGTTGTCAGCCGCCGTGCTCATCGGTTGGGACACGCCGATGCTGCGCCGTTTCACGTTGGTCCGCGCACTGCCTTCACCGCTGGTTGTGGTGGCACTCGGCATTGGCGTGACGTTGCTCCTGGAGGTGGTGGCGCCGGGCATTGCAGTACCGGCCGAGCATCGTGTCGATCTACCGTCGCTGGCGTCGTTTGGAGCGTTTCTCGATGCGCTTGAGTCGCCCACGCTCGGTGCACTGGGCAATCCCGATGTCTGGCGCGTAGCCATGGCATTGGCCATCGTGGCCAGCCTCGAGACGCTGCTATGCCTGGAGGCCGTTGAGCAGATCGACCCGAAGAAACGTGCCGCATCGCCGGATCGCGAGCTGAAGGCGCAAGGCGTGGGCAACATGGTGGCAGGCCTGCTGGGCGGGCTGCCCATCACGTCCGTCATCGTGCGCAGTTCGGCCAACGTGCACGCCGGCGCGCAGAGCCGCTGGTCGGCGGTCGTGCATGGCGCGCTGCTGCTGGCGAGCGTGTTTGCGCTCACCGCCATCGTCAATCTGATTCCGCTGGCGTGCCTGGCCTCCATCCTGATTTTCACCGGCTACAAGCTGGCCAAGCCGTCACTGTTCGTGGCGGTGGCGCGGCAGGGGTGGGACCGCTTTGCACCGTTCATTGCAACCATCGTCGGCGTGCTGCTGACGGACTTGCTGATCGGCATCGTGATCGGCATTGCGCTGAGCATCGCGCTGGCGATTCGCGCCAACCTGCGCCGCACGATTGTCATGGCGCGCCATCACGACCACTTCCTGCTGTCGTTCCGCAAGGACGTGTCCTTCATGGGCAAGGTGCCGCTCAAGCGCTATCTGGCGCAGGTGCCGGATCACGCCACGCTCATCGTCGACGGTGCCCGCGCGGATTACATCGACCCCGACGTGCGCGAGATGGTCGAGCACTTCATCGAGGCGGCACCGGCGCGCGGCATGGTGATCGAGCGCCATCACTTTGATGCGACCGTGCCACAGCGTGCTCCTGGGCTTCGCATGCCGCGCCTGCCATTTGTGCGAACGGCTGCCCGATAACGTGGGCCTGGATTTAACTCAATTTGAGTAATTTGGAGGGCGTTGTTGCATAAATCCGCCCGCCACGCGGCGAGCTGATGTTTACGCACAACGGTGCGGACAGATAGAGCTGTAAACAATGCGGCTGGCTGCGTAGATTCTCGACTTTTGCCGGGAAGATGCACAGGGACACACCGGAGCGAGGCGAGCCCAAGGGCACCAGGGAGAGCTCCGCCTTCAAATTCGATTTATGCAACAACGCCAATTTGGAGCATTGCCTCCAAACATAATCAGAAACGCTTGCCGCCAAGCGAACGTTTGCGCCACGGTGGCACTGCGCTTGGCGGCGATTTCCTGCCCGCAAATGGCTTCAGAGCAGGGATCGCCGGCGTTTGACAATGTTTGCAATTGCCATCGACTCGGTTAATAGACTGCATTTGAAAGCGCTATGCGGTGATTCGGATAGCGCGCCGATAAAGATCGAATCAGGCAAAAGTGCGCATTATCAAGCGCATTTTTAAAACGGGAGGCAGACATGAAGACATTGCAACGAGGGACACTGGTGTCGGCGGCCTTGGTGGGCCTGCTTGTGCTGGGCGGTTGCGCCAGCTCCGGCTCGGGCGACATGAGCGGTACCTCCGGCAGCGACGGCAGCTCCGCCAGCAACGGCGGCGGCTCCGGTTCCAACGGTTCTGGCGGCACGACAACGACTGCATCCACCACGCCCACCGGCGACATCGCCTACAAGAGCGGCGGGGTGGTGACGGCCACGGGGGACGCAATCAGCAGCCTGGGGTCGACTGTCGGCGGCAGCAATCTGCCGGGTGCGTCGGCGCTGGGCAACGTGGTCGACAACGTAGGCAATACGGTGTCGGCACTCGGCACGGGGGTGCAGTCCGGCCTGGGCAGCATCGGCACCAACCCGAACCCGGTCGGCACCACGGTATCGAGCACCGGCAATGTGGTGACACAGGCCGGGAACACCGTCGATGCAACGGGCGCTCTTGTGAGCAGTCTCGGCACCGGACCGCTGCAACCGCTGTCGCCGGTCACGTCACCGGTGGGCGGTGCGGTTTCGCAGGTGGGGCAGGCGGTGGCCGGCGCGGGTGGCACGCTCGGCATGGCCCTGTCGACCGGGCCGGTGGAGCAGGTCACGCAACAGGTCAGTTCCGCGGTGGTGCCGCTCACCTCGCAGGTGACGACGGCCACGCAGACGCTGGGTAACACGACAGGCTTGGGCGCGCCGGCAACCAATCTGCTGCAGACCGTGGGCGACGGGGTGGCGAATGTGGGCACGTCGCTCACGGCGACGAACACGCCGGTCGTGTCGGGCCTTGGTGGCGTGGTGACGGCCACGGGCAACACGGTGGCCGCGTTGGGCGGGGTGACCTCCACACCGGGGGGTGCTACGTCGGCCAACCCGCTGGCACCGATTACCGGCGCACTAGGCGGCAGCAATCCGCTGGGGAGTGTGACGGGCGCATTGGGCGGTCCAGCCGGCGGCGGCACGACGGCGCCGGTTGGCTCGCTGGTCACCAGCGTCGGCACTTCGCTCACATCCACCGGGGCGACCACGCCGCTTTCGCCCGTCACGGGTGCCGTCGGCGGCGCGCTGACCACCGTGGGCGGCGCGCTGCTCCACTGAGCGCATGCAGCCACGGCGGGCCGGTCTGTGCGTCTGGCCCGTCATCGAGCCGTTACCGCCGTGTGCGGAACGGCTCGTACGCGTGTTCGTATGACGCGGCCTGCCGGTTTTCGGCATAGAGTAAGCCTGACCGCGCCACCCCCTCTGCGCGCGTATCAGGAGACTTCAATGATTCAGTACGCATTGTTTGCCCGGCTGACTGCCAAACCGGGCAAGGAACAGGCCGTCGCCGATTTTCTGTCGGCGGGTCTGCAAATGGCCAACCAGGAAGCAACCACACCCATCTGGTTTGCACTGCGCATTGCGCCCAACGTCTTCGGCATCTTCGATGCGTTTGCCAGCGAGCAGGATCGCCAGGCACATCTCGACGGCCCGATTGCCAAGGCGCTCATGGCGAATGCGGCCGAGCTGCTGGCCTCACCGCCCGAGATCGCGCCCATCGAGGTGCTCGGCATGAAGAACACCGGCGCAAGCTGAGTTCCGAGAGAAAAAAAGAAACCGCCGCATCCAGCCATCAGCCGGATGCGGCGGTCTTGTTAACGTGCGCCGCTCGCGGGTTCAGCCCGGCACGCGCACCCAGCCTTCCATCAGCACACGTGCGCTGCGGCTCATGATGGCCTTGGTGACCGTCCATTCGCCGTCCACCAGCTTGGCCTCTGCGCCCACGCGCAGCGTGCCCGACGGATGCCCGAAGCGGACCGCGCCACGTTCTCCACCGCCCGCGGCCAGGTTGACCAGCGTGCCCGGAATGGCCGCCGCCGTGCCGATGGCCACCGCCGCCGTGCCCATCATCGCGTGGTGCAGCTTGCCCATCGACAGCGCGCGCACCAGCAAGTCCACATCGCCCGCGCCGACCTGCTTGCCGCTCGACGCCACGTAGTCCTTTGGCGGTGCGACAAACGCCACCTTCGGGGTGTGCTGCCGCGTGGCGGCTTCATCGATGCTCTTGATCAGCCCCATGCGCACCGCGCCGTACGCGCGGATGGTCTCGAACATCGCCAGCGCCTTCGCATCGCCGTTGATGGCGTCCTGCAGCTCGGTGCCCGTGTAGCCGATGGCCTCTGCGTTGATGAAGATCGTCGGGATGCCCGCGTTGATCATCGTCGCCTTGAGCGTGCCCACGCCGGGCACGTCCAGGTCGTCGACGAGGTTGCCGGTGGGGAACATCGCGCCGCCGCCGTCGCCGTCTTCCTCGGCTGCGGGGTCGAGGAATTCGAGCTGCACTTCCGCCGCCGGGAAGGTCACGCCGTCCAGCTCAAAGTCGCCCGTCTCCTGCACCGCGCCGTTGGTGATGGGCACATGCGCAATGATGGTCTTGCCGATGTTGGCCTGCCAGATGCGGATGATGGCGGTGCCGTTCTGCGGTACACGGCTCGCATCGACAAGGCCGTTGCTGATGGCGAACGGGCCGACCGCTGCGGAGAGGTTGCCGCAGTTGCCCGACCAGTCGACAAACGGCTTGTCGATGGAGACCTGGCCAAACAGGTAGTCCACGTCATGGTCCGGGCGCGTGCTTTTGCTGAGGATCACCGTTTTGCTGGTGCTCGACGTGGCGCCACCCATGCCGTCGATCTGCTTGCCGTACGGGTCGGGGCTGCCGATCACGCGCATGAGCAGCGCATCACGCGCCGCGCCGGGCTGCTGTGCGGCCGCCGGCAAGTCCTGCAACCGGAAGAACACGCCCTTGCTGGTGCCGCCACGCATGTACGTGGCGGGAATCTTCACTTGCGCGGGGTGGCTCATTCTGCCTCCTTCGAGGACTCAAGGAAGTCCTGTGCGAAACGCTGCAGCACACCGCCCGCTTCGTAGATCGACACTTCCTCATCGCTGTCCAGGCGGCACGTGACGGGCACTTCCACGCGTTCGCCGTTCTTGCGGTGGATGACGAGCGTGAGGTCTGCACGCGGCTTGCGTTCGCCGATCACGTCATACGTTTCGGTGCCGTCAATGCCCAGCGTCAGGCGCGTGGTGCCCGGCTTGAACTCCAGCGGCAGCACGCCCATGCCGATCAGGTTCGTGCGGTGGATGCGCTCGAAGCCCTCGGCCACGATGGCTTCCACGCCAGCCAGGCGCACGCCCTTGGCGGCCCAGTCACGCGAGCTGCCCTGGCCGTAGTCGGCACCGGCAATCACGATCAGCGGCTGCTTGCGGTCCATGTAGGTCTCGATGGCTTCCCACATGCGCGTGACCTTGCCTTCCGGCTCGATGCGCGCCAGCGATCCCTTCTTCACCGCGCCATCCACCACGGCCATCTCGTTGATGAGGGTCGGGTTGGCAAACGTCGCGCGTTGCGCGGTCAGGTGATCGCCGCGGTGCGTGGCGTACGAGTTGAAGTCCTCTTCCGGCAGGCCCATCTTGGCGAGGTATTCACCGGCGGCGCTGCTGGCCAGGATGGCGTTGGACGGCGAGAGGTGGTCGGTCGTGATGTTGTCGCCCAGCACGGCCAGCGGGCGCAGGCCCTTGAGCGTGCGTTCACCAGCCAGTGCGCCTTCCCAGTACGGCGGGCGGCGGATGTAGGTGCTCTGCGGGCGCCAGTCGTACAGCGGGCTCACGTTGGCAACAGACGCGCTGCGCTGCTCGAACATCGGGATGTACACCTTGCGGAACTGCTCCGGCTTGACGGCCGCACGCACGATGGCGTCGATCTCTTCGTCGGTCGGCCACAGGTCCTTCAGCAGGATCGGCTTGCCGTTGGCATCGGTGCCGAAGCTGTCACGCTCGATATCGAAACGCACCGTGCCCGCAATCGCATAGGCCACCACCAGCGGCGGGGATGCGAGGAACGCTTGCTTGGCATACGGGTGGATGCGGCCGTCAAAGTTGCGGTTGCCCGACAGCACGGCCGTGGCATACAGGTCGCGGTCGATGATCTCTTGCTGGATCTTCGGGTCCAGTGCGCCGCTCATGCCGTTGCAGGTGGTGCAGGCAAACGCGACGATGCCGAAGCCGAGCTTTTCGAGTTCGTGCTTGAGGCCGGCTTCTTCCAGATACAGCTCAACGGCCTTGGAGCCCGGCGCAAGCGAGCTTTTCACCCACGGCTTACGCGTCAAGCCCAGGCGATTGGCGTTGCGCGCCAGCAGCGCGGCGGCAATCACGTTGCGCGGGTTGCTGGTGTTCGTGCAGCTCGTGATGGCCGCGATGATGACTGCGCCATCGGGCATCTGGCCCGGCGTTTCTTCCCACTTGCCGGCGATGCCCTTGGCGGCCAGGTCCGTCGTTGCCACACGCGCGTGCGGGTTGGACGGGCCGGCCATGTTGCGCACCACGCTCGACAGATCGAAGCGCAGCACGCGTTCGTATTCAGCGTGCTTGAGCGTGTCGGACCACAGGCCCGCGGTCTTGGCATACGTCTCGACCAGCTTGACCTGTTCGTCGGTGCGGCCGGTCAGGCGCAGGTAGTCGAGCGTGTTGTCGTCAATCGAGAACATCGCCGCGGTGGCGCCGTACTCGGGGGCCATGTTGGAGATGGTGGCGCGGTCGCCCAGCGTCAGCTTGGATGCACCTTCGCCGTAGAACTCAAGATACGCGCCCACCACCTTCTGCTTGCGCAGGAATTCGGTCAGCGCCAGCACGATATCGGTGGCGGTGATGCCGGGTTGGCGCTGGCCGGTCAGCTCCACGCCGACGATGTCCGGGAGGCGCATCCATGATGCACGGCCGAGCATCACGTTCTCGGCTTCCAGGCCGCCCACGCCGATGGCGATCACGCCGAGTGCATCCACGTGCGGCGTGTGGCTGTCGGTGCCGACGCAGGTGTCGGGGTAAGCCACGCCGTCATGCGCCTGGATGACGGGCGACATCTTCTCCAGGTTGATCTGGTGCATGATGCCGTTGCCCGCCGGGATCACGTCGACGTTCTTGAACGCGAGCTTGGTCCAGTCGATGAAGTGGAAGCGGTCTTCGTTGCGGCGGTCTTCAATGGCGCGGTTCTTGGCGAAGGCATCGGGGTCGAAGCCGCCGCATTCCACCGCCAGCGAGTGGTCGACGATCAACTGCACCGGCACCACCGGATTGACCTTGGCGGGGTCGCCGCCCTGGTCGGCAATGGCGTCGCGCAGGCCGGCCAGATCCACCAGCGCGGTCTGGCCCAGGATGTCGTGGCAGACCACGCGCGCCGGGAACCACGGGAAATCCAGATCGCGCTTGCGTTCGATGAGTTGCTTGAGTGAATCGGTGAGGGTGGCGGGGTCGCAGCGGCGGACCAGGTTTTCGGCCAGCACGCGTGACGTGTAGGGCAGCTTGTCGTAGGCGCCTTGTTTGATGGCTTCTACAGCTTCGCGAGCATCGAAGTAGTCGAGCTTTGTGCCGGGGAGGGGCTTTCTGTGGGTGGTGTTCATGGTGCTTGTGCCTGCCTGGTGTTCGGTCTGCGGTTGATGCTGTTGTGCATCCACCGGTTTCGTCCCCTGCCGGGGCCGACTCACTTTCTTTGTCTTGCCAAAGAAAGTAAGCAAAGAAAGGCGCGCCCGAGATGGCGAAAGACTCCTTGAATTTATGTCGCAGAGAGGGGAAGGGGAAAACTCGCTTCGCTCAGACAGTTCCCCTTCCTTTTTCCTCTCTGCAACAAAAATTCAAGGCGCCATCTAGGGCCGGAACGTCAACGGCCAAACCGTCTGTGGTTTGTGATTGACGTTCCTTTCTTGCCTTCTTACGGGCGCTTGCCGATCGGTACGAACTTCAGGTCGTCGGGGCCGGTGTAGTTGGCGCTCGGGCGGATGATCTTGTTGTCGATGCGTTGCTCGATGATGTGCGCTGCCCAGCCGGACGTACGCGCGATCACGAACAGCGGGGTGAACATCGCGGTCGGCACGCCCATCATGTGGTACGACACGGCGCTGAACCAGTCCAGGTTCGGGAACATCTTCTTGATGTCCCACATCACGGTTTCCAGGCGCTCGGCAATGTCGAACATCTTGGTGTTGCTGGCTTCCTTCGACAGCTTGCGCGCGACTTCCTTGATGACCTTGTTGCGCGGGTCGGACACCGTGTACACGGGGTGGCCGAAACCGATCACGACTTCCTTGGCTTCCACGCGGCGGCGGATGTCGGCTTCTGCCTCGTCCGGGGTGTCGTAGCGCTTCTGGATTTCGAAGGCGACTTCATTGGCGCCGCCGTGCTTCGGGCCGCGCAGTGCACCGATGGCGCCGGTGATGGCCGAGTAGATGTCCGAGCCCGTGCCGGCAATCACGCGGCCGGTAAACGTCGATGCGTTGAACTCGTGCTCGGCATACAGGTTGAGCGACACGTGCATGGCGTCAACCCACGACTTCGGCGGCTCCACGCCGTGCAGCAGGTGCAGGAAGTGGCCGCCGATGGAGTCGTCGTCCGTTTCGACTTCGATGCGCTTGCCGTTGTGGCTGTAGTGGTGCCAGTACAGCAGCATCGAGCCGAGCGATGCCATCAGGCGGTCGGCAATGTCACGTGCGCCGGGGGTGTTGTGGTCGTCCTTCTCGGGCAGCACGGTGCCGAGCACCGACACGCCGGTGCGCATCACGTCCATTGGGTGGGCGGAGGCGGGCACCCATTCCAGGGCGGCCTTCACGTTGGCGGGCAGGCCGCGCAGCGCCTTCAGCTTGGCCTTGTAGGCCGCCAGTTCGGCCTTGTTGGGCAGCTTGCCGTGCACCAGCAGGTGGGCGACTTCTTCAAACTCGCACGCGCCGGCCAGGTCGAGGATGTCGTAGCCGCGGTAGTGCAGGTCATTGCCGGTGCGGCCCACGGTACACAGCGCGGTGTTGCCGGCCGTCACGCCCGACAGGGCCACGGACTTCTTCGGCTTGAAGGCGCCGGTGTTCGGCGTGCTGTTATCGGCTTCGCTCATGGTGTGGTCTCCTTGGATGCGTTGGGTTTGTAGCGTTATTTCTGTGCGGCAAACAGCGCGTCGAGCTTGTCTTCGTACGCGTGGTAGCCGAGATATTGGTACAGATCGGCGCGCGACTGCATGGTTTCCACGGCGGCCTTCTGGGTGCCGTCGCGCATCACCGTTTGATAGAAGTTGAGTGCCGCTGCGTTCATTGCACGGTAGGCGCCGCAGCAGTACAGCGCGATATCCACGTTGGCGCTGCGCAGTTCGTCGGTGGTAAAGAGCGGCGTGCTGCCGAATTCGGTCAGGTTGGCGAGGATGGGCACCTTCACGGCAGCCTTGAAGCGGCGGTAGTCGTCCAGCGTCTTCATGGCTTCCGGAAAGATCATGTCGGCGCCTGCTTCCACGTAGGCAACGGCCCGCTCGATGGCCGCGTCGATACCTTCGGAGGCGGCTGCGTCAGTGCGGGCCATGATGACGAAATCGTCATCGGTGCGGGCATCCACGGCGGCCTTCACGCGGTCGACCATTTCGTCGGTGGAAACCACTTCCTTGCCCGGGCGATGGCCGCAGCGCTTCTGGCCGACCTGGTCTTCCAGGTGCACGGCGGCCACACCGGCCTTGATGAACGAACGGATGGTGCGTGCGATGTTGAAGGCGCCGCCCCAGCCCGTGTCGATATCGACCATCAGCGGGATCTGCACGGCGTCGGTGATGCGGCGGGCGTCGATCAGCACGTCTTCCATCGTGCTGATGCCCAGGTCCGGAATGCCCAGCGAGTTGGCAGCCACGCCGCCGCCCGACAGGTACACGGCCTTGAAACCGGTCTGCTCGGCCATCTTGGCAGCGTAGGCGGTGATGGCGCCCACCACTTGCAGCGGTTGGGATTCAGCCACCGCAGCACGGAATTTGGCGCCGGCGCTGGTGGGGTGTCGTTGCGTTGTGCTCATGTCTGGCTCCAGAAAGATCGGCCTAAGAGAGCAGGAAGCGGGCCACCCACGCAAGCCGCTGTAACTCCTTGATTTGTATGAATGTGATGTTGACGCCCGGGCGCACACCATTTCAAAAATGAAATTTGCAATTTCAATATGGAAAAGGCCGGCGCATAATGTGTGAACCCTGTTTTTCCGGCCGCACCGCACCATGAGCCCCACTGGAACCGACCTGACCGACCGCCCCCGCATCTGGGCCTGCGGTATCAGCCGACTGAGCGATCTCTTTCTCGACATTGCCGCCGAGTACAACGACCGCGCCGAGCTGCGCGTCATCACGCGCGGCTTTGAAGACATCGTGCGCGAGATCGAGGCCGCCGGCACAGAGCGGCCCGACGTGGTGGTGGCGGGCGGTTCCAACGGCGCCTACTTGAAGCCGCGTCTGTCGCTGCCCGTGGTCGTCATCAACCCGACAGGTTTTGACGTGATGCACGCGCTGGCGCGCGCACGGCGCGATGCAGAATCGGTAGCGCTCGTCACCCACGGCGACACGCCCGAAGAGGTGCGCCGCTTTGTCGCCGCCTATGGCATGGACGTGGTGTTTGCCTCGTACACCTCGCGCCAGGGCGCAGAGAGCTGCGTGCTGGACCTGCGCGATCGCGGCGTGGGCGTGGTGGTCGGCCCCGGTTTGGTGACGGACCTGGCAACGCAGGCGGGCATGAACGCCGTGTTCCTGTATTCGCGTGACTCCGTGCGTGCGGCATTCGATACCGCGCTGGAAGTCGTACAGGCCACACGCCGCGAAACCCTGCGCCGCCAGCGGCTGGACAACCTGCTGCAGCATCTGCGTGACGGTGTGGTCGCGCTGGATGCGCAGGGCCGCGTGGAGGCCATCAACCAGCGGCTGGCCACTGCATTGGGCATCGAGGCCAAGCAGGCAATCGGACAACCGCTGCTGAGTATTGCGCCCAGCCTGTTCGGCTTGCTGCCCGATGCCGACGGCGACACGCTCGGCACCGTGCGGGGCGTGAACTACGTCATCCACCGTGGCCCGCTGACGAGCACCGGCGCCGGTGCCTCTGAAGGCACGGTCTTCACCTTCCAGGAATCCCGTGCGGTCGAGCGGTTGGACCGTACATTGCGCTCACGCCAGCGCCCGCAGCAGTTCAGCGCGCGCTACAGGCTCGAAGACCTCGTGGGCGAATCGCTGCCGATGGAGCGTGTGCGCACGCTGGTGCGTCGCTATGCCAAATCCGACGCCACCGTGCTCGTGTTGGGTGAATCCGGCACGGGCAAGGAGATGGTCGCGCAGGGCATGCATCAGCTCAGCGCGCGGCGCGATTTTCCATTTGTCGCCATCAATTGCGGCGCATTTCCCGAGGCGCTGCTGGAAAGCGAACTGTTCGGCTACGAAGAGGGCGCTTTCACCGGCGCGCGCAAGGGTGGCAAGACCGGGTTGATTGAAGCCGCGCACCGCGGCACGCTGTTTCTTGATGAAATCGGCGAGATGCCGCTGCCGCTGCAAAGCCGTCTGCTGCGCGTGTTGCAGGAGCGCGAGGTGGTGCGGCTGGGTTCCACCGAGCCCACACGCGTTGACATCCGCGTGGTGGCCGCCACACACCGCGCGCTCACAGACGCGGTAGAAGCCGGCACCTTCCGCGCCGACCTTTACTACCGGCTCAACATCCTGAGCATTGCGCTGCCCCCGCTGCGAGAACGGCCCGACGACGTGATGCCCCTGGCCGCTGAACTGCTCGTGCAAGCCGCGCGCCGCGAACCGCGCCTGCTGCTGCGCATTGCCGATACCGAAGAGGCCGCCCGTGTGCTGGCCGGCATTGCCGAGCCGCTGCGGCGCTACGCTTGGGCCGGCAACGTGCGAGAACTGCAGAGCGTGATCGAACGGATTGCCGTGGAGCTGGCTTACACCGAAGACGCCAGCGCCGTCACGCAAGACGTGCTGCGGCTGATTGCACCGGAAGTGTTTGCCCACGCCACGCCCGGCAAAGCGGCGGTATTGACGCTGCGCGAGCGCAGCCGTGGCGTGGAAGCCGAAGAGATACGCGCAGCGCTGGCAGCCCACGACGGCGACCGCGACGCCGTGTGCGCGGCATTGGGCATCAGCAAGACGACGCTGTGGCGGCGGTTGCAGGCGGGTTAGATCAAAAATGCCCCGCGTAGGTGGTTGCGGTCGACTGCCGCGATGACTATCGTGCAATCCTCCATCGAGCCTCAATGCGTGCTGGCAGGCGCGCTACCAAGAAGGTCAACACCATGGCACAACAAAGCCGCCCCCACATCATCCTCGCCAGCCTGACGCTTGCTGGCGGGTCACGCTATCCGTCGGCTCTGGGCCACCTCATCCGGACCGCTGCTGTTGCGGCATACCTGGCAAACGTTTTGGAGCTGGACGACGCCGAGCAGAGGCGCATCTACCTTGTGGCGCCCGTGCACGACATCGGCAAGCTGGGCATTCCGGATGACGTGCTGCTCAAGCCCGCCTCCCTGACCGACTCAGAGCAAGAGGTCATGCAGCGGCACTCGGATATCGGTGCCGACCTGCTGGCCGGAACGCCCGACCCGATCCTGCAGTTGGCAGCCAGCGTCGCGCGCCATCATCACGAGCATTTTGACGGCAGCGGCTATCCGGGCGGCCTCGCGGGTGACGATGTTCCGCTTGCCGCGCGGGTCGTAGCGATTGCCGATGCGTTCGACGCCATGCTTGAGCCACGCGTCTACCGCCAGGGGATGCCGGAAGACGACGCGCTCGATGTGGTGGCCGACCAGAGCGGCCGATGTTTTGACCCGACGCTGGCGGAATGCTTCCTGAAGAACGTGGCAGGGGTTCGGCGCGCTCGTGCTGCTGCAGAAAGCCTGGTGCAGCAGTACGGCGACGTGTCGGGTGTCATCCGGTTCTACGGAGCGCGAGGTCAATCCCCTTCATTCTTGAGGTATATCCAGACGCTTGGATAACCGGCGCGCGGCGCAGCACGTCATTGCTGGCGGCACATGCCGGGGCGATGAAACGCCGTGCGCGCCCGTCATGCCAAACGGGATCACGCTCTTGGCGCAGATGTTTGCCTCGACACCAAATTTGGCGAGCTGCAGCAATGCAGCGCAATGCCCACACAACCCTTTGGACGGCTTTTCGGTGAGGCCGGAACCGTGGAGAATCGCGCTCCAACCCTGCTCGCCAACCTGTAGTTCGGAATGACAGAAAACAATCCCTCGGAGACCGCCCGGCACGCCCTCAAGCTGCTGGCCTCACGCAGGTTGGCGCCCACGCCAGACAACTTCGCCTCGATCTATTACGAAATCGCCGGCAGCAAGCCAAATGGAGACGCCCAGGACGCCGAACGGATGGCCTTGGTACGCGAGTTGTGCGAACAACTCGCGTGCACGGTGGAATGCTGCCTGCCGGTGCTTGGTGAAGACGATGCCAGCATCGGCCCCGCCGCCTGGGCGCTGATCCGGGCCTGCCGCTCCGAATTTGAAAACCTTGCCAATCTGAACGCCAAGCTCTCGACGTTCAACCACCGGTTGTCGCTTGCGGCCGAAGACCAGAACGAGATCCGCCGGGCGCTGCTGGGCCTGCTGCAATTGGTGTTCGAGAACATCGGCGAGCTGTCATTGGACGATCACTGGCTGCGCGGCCAGATCGACGCCCTCGTGAAAGCCAGCGAAGCCCCCGTGAGCCTGCGCCGGCTGGATGACCTGCGGCGTCGCCTCATGGAGGTGATCCAGAAGCAGAGCTCGTTGAAGTCGAAGTCGATCGAGGCCCAGGAAGAGATGAAGCGGCTGCTGGCTGCCTTCATGGAGCGCCTGTCCGTTGCCGCTGAAACCTCGGGCGAGCATCATCGCCAGATGGAAGCCTGCGCCAAGAAGATCGAATCGGCCAACAGCATCGCAGAGATCGCGCCGGCCATTCAGGATGCGTTGTCAGCCACCCGCTGGATGTCGCTGGAGTCGGCCCGCAATCGCGACGTGCTGTCGGCCATGAAGGTCAAGGCCGAAGAGGCCGCCGCCGAGGTGGCGCAATTGCGCAAGGCGCTCGACATGGCATCGGCGTCGGCGCGCCACGATCTGCTGACCGGCGCGCTCAACCGCAAGGGTCTGGAAGAAGCGCTGGAGCGCGAAGTTGCCCGTGCGGCGCGCCAGAACACCGTGCTCTCCATTGCGTTCCTGGACATCGACGACTTCAAGTCGATCAACGACACGCATGGCCACAGCTTTGGCGACGATGCGCTGTCGCACCTGGCCCAGGTGGCCCGCGAATCGATGCGCCCGCAAGACACGCTCGCCCGTTTTGGCGGCGAGGAATTCGTGATCCTGATGCCGGATACGCCGCTGGAAGAAGGCGTGCAGACCATCGTCCGCCTGCAGCGGGCGCTCACGCAGCGCTTCTTTGCGGCAGGCGACACCCGCCTGTTCATCACCTTCTCTGCCGGCGTGGCCGAAGTCGGCAAGGACGAGCCGCCCGTGGCGGCCATCCATCGCGCCGATCGCGGCATGTATCAGGCCAAGCGCGCCGGCAAGAACAAGGTCGTCAGCGTCTGAAGCGCGCCGACAACCTCTCGCCATTTACTCCAGCATCGATAGCGCATCCGCCAGCGATAGCACCGTCGTACGCGATTCAAACGCCGTCGCAAAAAGATGGTCGTGCACGACCGGGTCCGGGTCGTAGCAGCAGTCCTTCACGGTGAACAGCCGGTAGTCCGCATCGCTCGCGTGGGCAATGGACGACAGCATCACACCCGTCGACGCCACCCCCACCATGATCAAGGTATCGATGCCCTTGGCGGATAACCGCACCTGCAGATCGGTGCCATAGAACACGCTGGCGCGGTGCGCGATGATGATCGACTCATCAGGCTGCCGACCGAGCTCCGGCGAGATGCGATCTTCAACGAACAGCCCCAGTTGCTTCACGCCTTGCCCGTTCTTGTTCAACGGGCTGACTTCCGGATAGCCGGGGCTGAAGTGGAACTTCGCAAAATAGACGCTCACACCCTTGGCCCGCGCGGCGTCGCACAGCTTGCGGGTGTTGGAGAGCAACGTGGGTGCGACGGCCGGAAACAACGCCATGATGTCGGTCTGGTAGTGCATGACCAACAACGCCGTTTGCTTGGGAACAAGCGCGAATGTCGACATAGGGCTACACGATCCGGGGAGGGGCGGACGACTCTATCACGCGGCATCGCTGCCTGGACTGCCGCGTGCAATCAAGGCCGCACGAAGAGGCCGCACGAAGAGGCCGACTCATGCCGGGTCTTATAATCTCCGCTTCACAGCCTCGACACCCCGGCCCCATGTTTTCTCCTCTCCACATCGCAGATCAATCAGTGCGTCGGGCCAGGAGACTCTGGGCAAACTACGGCATCTTCTGGCTCGGTGCCGTTCTCGTGGGTCTGGTATCCGTCGCCTACGCCAAGCTCATCGATTTGGGCTTCGAGCTTTTTCGCGGCATGGTGTCGCACGCGTTCTGGCTCCCGATCGTTGTCACACCGCTTGGCGCAGCGCTTGCCATCTGGCTGACGCGCCAGTTTTTTCGCGGTGCCGAGGGCAGCGGCATTCCGCAGGTCATTGCGACGCTGGAGGACGGGCGGCTGTCCAGTGCGCTGCTCTCCCTGCGCATCATGTTCGGCAAGATCGTGGTCTCGTTCCTGGGCATCCTCTGTGGCTTTACGATCGGCCGCGAGGGCCCCACGGTGCAGATTGGCGCATCGCTCATGTTCGCCATGCGGCGGGGCTATCGTCGAAGCAGCAAGCACATCGAGCGACAGCTTGCGCTTGCAGGCGCAGCGGCCGGGCTTGCGGCGGCGTTCAACACGCCGCTGGCGGGCGTCGTGTTTGCCATTGAAGAACTCACGCGCAGTTTCGTGGCCCGCAACAGCGGCACGCTCATCACCGCCATCATTTTTTCCGGCGTGGTCGCCCTGGGTCTGCAAGGCAATTACCTGTATTTCGGGCGCATCCAGGCCATTGGGCAGTTTCATCTGGCGCTGGTGCCCGTGGTGATTGCCGCGAGCATCATCTCGGGCGTGGCGGGCGGGGCGTTCTGCTGGCTGCTGCTCAACATACCGCGCTGGATGCCTGCGCGGCTGGTGGACATCAAACAAGGGCAACCGGTGTGGTTTGCCTTTTTGTGCGGCATCGCAATCGCGCTGATCGGCCTCGTTTCAGGCGGCACCACGTTCGGCAGCGGTTATGCAGAAGCGCGGGGCCTGCTGGAGACCCATCAGGCGCTCTCGCCGTTCTATGCGGTGCTCAAGTTCGGTGCGCTGATCGCGTCGTACCTGTCCGGCATTCCGGGTGGCATTTTTGCGCCGTCGCTGGCAATTGGGGCGGGGCTGGGCAATGTCATGTCGCTGGTGACATCGGCGATACCGCTGCCGAGTCTTGCCGCGCTTTGCATGGTCGGCTACCTGGCGGCAGTCACGCAGTCGCCCATCACATCGTTCGTGATCGTGATGGAGATGATCGACGGCCACGAGATGGTCTTGCCGCTCATGGCCGTGGCGTTGTTGTCGAGCCAGGTCTCCAAGGCGCTAACCCCGTCGTTCTATCACACGCTTGCGCACCGGTTCCGGGCGTCTGTGCCGCGCCCGGCGGCGCAGTGAGTGCGCTCGTTAACGGCACAAACGCACAGAACGCACACTTTCGGCGCAGCGACAGGCCAAATCCCCGAATGTGTTCGCGATTAAAGAGCGGCACGCCCCAACATGAGGCGTGCCGCTCTTTTTTTGTTCTTTGCGCAAAATTTATTTGAAATAGAATTGTCGATATTAACCACTGCATGCGTGTGGATTTATTAATTAGTATGCGGCAAATATTTCAATACGTTAACAATGGATCGTAGTTGGGTATGTCTAAACCAACGTATTCGCCGAAATACGCATGATCGGTCGTTCCAATTGTAAAAATCACGCGCTTCTTAGTACTAAATATCTAGACACAATATTCAAGTTCGACTATTTTTCTTCAGTCTTTGAAGTTTTTCCCTCTGCGCCTATCTCAGCCCCTGCACATCAAGACGGGTCTGTGCATGAGATAGCGCTCCTTCGTCAATAAGAAAGCCGCACTGCCGGGGGTACGGTAGCAATGAATACGACGAGCTACACGGTCAGGGCAAACGTTTGGGCAAATACAAGGCGCCGACGACGTGTCGATCCAAGCCCAACCCACGCCATTCATGTCGCTATCAAGTGGCCCTTTGATCCGCCCTGATCCCCCGCGCCCTTCACGGGCCAAGCCGTCGACCACTGAATATTCGGCTCAGCGGACCAGAATTTAACTCCTGCTGTATTGATGACGCTCCTTATCGGGGCGGTGAGTTGCTGCGTCCTTTTTAAAGCCGTTTGATGGTCGGCTTTTTTAATTTCTGGCAGTTCCAATCAATCGGGAACCCGCAGTTTTTGCGGGCGCCTAGGGCGCGTTCGTCCTTGTGATGTGTGCCGCGCGATGGCTCACCCGGTTCTTCCGTTTCTTTTCTGAAGCTCATGGCGAGCACGATGGAATCAATATGAACAAATCATACAAATCGATATGGAATGAGGCGCTGAGCGCCTGGGTGGCGGCGTCGGAGCTGGACAAGGCAAAAGGAAAGGGTGGCTCGGTTGTGCGGCGCGCCAGCGGGAACGCGGCTGGCGGTGCGATGACCTTGGTTGCAGCCGCAGTGGCGCTCCTGGGTTCCGCGTTCTCTGGGCAGGCATATGCGCAGGTGAACTGTTCTACGGCCCCGTACAACTTCTACAGTGGAAGCACGACGTGTGTTGGTTTTATGTCGATCGCCACGCAAGGCGGCTCCACGGCGGTGGGTTATGGCGCCAACAGCACGGGCCTTAACGCAGTGGCTGTCGGCTTCCAATCCATTGCCTCCGGAACCAATTCCATCAATGTGGGTGCGCGCACCGCTCCGGGTACCGGTGCAACTGCCGATTCGACGATCGGTATCGGTACGGACGTCACTGCCAGCGGCACGGCGGGCATTGGTATGGGCGTCCAAAGCGTTGCCAGCGGCAACTTGTCGACCGCCGTCGGATCCTTGGCAAAGGCAACCGCAGACAACGCCGTCGCGCTTGGGGCAAACGCCCAGGCGACGAATGCCGCCGCCACCGCTGTTGGCAACGGCGCGAAGGCCAGCGGCAACACGGCACTCGCAATCGGCGGGCAGGCGCTCGCCATCGGCGACGGCACCGTTGCGGCGGGCCAGGGTGCAGGCGCGGGCTCAACCACCGGCAACACCGGCTCGGTCGCCGTCGGTATTGCCACCGGCACGCTCGTGAGCGGTGCGCAAAACACCGCAGTCGGCGGCGGTATCGCGAGTGCGATGCGTGGCGCGGGGTCTGGCGTCACGGGCACGCGCAACGTCGCGTTCGGCACGGGCGACGGCACGGTCACGTATGACGGTACGCTGGCCGCTTCGGCAGGTAGCCTGGTATCCGGCAACGACAACATCGCGATCGGCACGAACGCGGGCATCGGCGTGACTGCAAACGGCACCACTTCGGTTGGGTTGAACGCCAAGGCATCAGCCACCGGCTCGATCGCCATCGGCGTTCTGTCGACGGCCTCAGGCGGCTTTAGCGTGGCGGTGGGCAACGCGTCAGCGGCTTCTCAAAGTGGTGCAACTGCCATGGGCAGCGGTGCAACAGCGTCCGGTGTATCGGGCACGGCCATCGGGAACAACGCGGTGGCATCTGGCACGAACGCTGTTGCGCTGGGTCTGGGCGCGCAGGCTACGGGCGCCAATAGCCTGAGCATTGGCACAAGCAACGTCGTCAGCGGCGCAAATTCCGGGGCGATCGGCGATCCGAGCACCATCACGGGCTCGGGCTCGTATTCGCTCGGTAACAACAACACGATCAATGCGAATAACGCGTTCGTCGTTGGCAACGGCGTGACGATACCCGGCGGCCTGGACGGCGCGGTCGTCCTTGGCAATGCGTCGACCGTGTCGGCCGCCGTGCAGACGCCGAACGCCGTGGTCGCAGGGACGACCCGCACGTTCGCGGGCGGCGCGCCGGCGGCAGGCGACGTCGTCAGTGTCGGCTCGGCCGCTGCGCCGCGACAGATTCAGAACGTCGCAGCCGGACGGATCAGCGGCAGCTCGACCGATGCGGTCAACGGCTCGCAGTTGTTCGCGACCAATCAGGCAGTGGATGGCATCTTCACCACGGTCAACAACATCCAGAGTGGCGCGGGCATCAAGTACTTCCATGCCAACTCCACGGCGGCGGATAGCCAGGCCACCGGCACGGACAGCGTGGCCGTCGGGCCGCTGGCAGTGGCAAGCGGCGCAAACAGCGTGGCCATGGGTAATGGCGCGCAGGCCACGGCAGCCAACTCCGTCGCACTCGGCGCCAATTCCTCCACCACCGCCAACCTGGGCGCCGCCGCCTACAACCCTGGCACGGCACCGCTTGCGGGCACCTCGCCGGTGGGCGAGGTCTCGGTGGGCTCCGCCGGTAACGAGCGCCGCGTCACCAACGTTGCAGCCGGCTCGGCCGCAACCGATGCCGTGAACGTGAGCCAGTTGCAGTCGGTGCAAACCGAGCTGACGCAAACCAAGAACGACGCGCTGCTGTGGGATCCGACCGCCAATGGTGGCACGGGCGCCTTCAGCGCGAACCACGGCGGCACGGGGCCGAACATCATCACCAACGTTGCGCCGGGCGCGTTGAATGCGACGAGCACAGACGCGGTGAATGGCTCGCAGCTCTTCGCGACCAACCAGAACGTCACGAACCTCGGCAACACGATCACCAGCATCCAGAACGGCGGTGGCATCAAGTATTTCCACGCCAATTCCACGGCGGCGGACAGCCAGGCCACTGGCACGGACAGCGTGGCCATCGGGCCACTTGCGGTTGCAGCCGGCGCCACCAGCCTTGCAGCCGGCAATGGTGCGCAGGCGCAAACGGCCAACGCGCTTGCGCTCGGCTCACTGTCGACGGTGTCGGTGGCAGGCGGTGTGGCGATCGGCTCGGGTGCCATTTCCGATCGGGCCATTGCCTCCGGTGTCGGGTCGATTCCCGCGGGCAGCCAGGCCGTTCCGTTCAACACGTCTGACGGGACGCTGCTGGGCGCCGTGTCGTTCGGCAGTGCTGCGGGCAATACGTATCGCCAGTTGACCAACGTGGCCGACGGCACGGGCCAGCACGATGCGGTAACGATCCGCCAGTTGACCGGCGCGCTGCAATCGTTCGCGGTCACGCCCACGCTGTACTTCCACGCCAACTCGACGGCGGCCGATTCGCTCGCGGTCGGTTCGCAGTCGGTGGCCGTTGGGCCAACGACGGTGGTGAACGGTGACAACGGCGTCGGCATCGGCAACGGCGCGATCGTCCAGCAAACCGCGCCGGGCGGCATTGCCATCGGCCAGGCATCGACCTCCGGCCAGGCCGATGCAATTGCATTGGGCAGCGGGTCGACTGCAAACGGCGCGCAGTCCATCGCGCAAGGCGCCAACGCAAACGCGGCATTGGCGGGCAGCATCGCCATCGGTTCGGGCGCGAAGAGCAACGCGGTGGATGCCATGGCCCTGGGCTCCGGCGCCACCGCCACGTTTGCCAACAGCGTTGCGCTGGGCGCGGGCTCGCTCACTTCGGTGGGCGCGTTGACAAACTACATGGCCTTTGGGCTGACGGCGCCGCAAACCTCGTCGGGTGAGCTGAACGTCGGCAACCGCCAGATCACGGGCGTGGCTGCCGGCCGCCTGGGTTCGGATGCGGTCAACGTGTCGCAGTTGCAGGCCGTTCAGCAGCAGCTCTCAACGCTCATCAGCAACAACGGTGGCCCGTTCACCTCTACCTCGCCCAACGGCACCACCAACAACACGCCACCGGCCACTCCGGGTCCGAACTCTTCGGCAGGCGGCACGGGTTCGGTAGCGTCGGGCAGCAACAGCACGGCGCTGGGCAACAGCTCGCAAGCCACCGGCAACAACACCACCGCCGTGGGCACCGGCGCAGTCGCCACGGGCAGCGGGTCAACGGCCATTGGTGCCGGAAGCAACGACGGCGGCCGCACGGATGTCGTGTCGGTGGGCTCGTCCACCTTGTCACGTCAGGTCATCAACGTGGCCGCCGGCACGGCCCCCACCGATGCCGTCAACGTGTCACAGCTGAACAACGCGGTGACGCAAGCCAACAACTACACCGACAACCAGGTCGCGGGCCTGCGCAACAGCATCGATTCGTACCGGCGCGATGCGGAAGGCGGCACCGCCATGGCCATGGCAATGGCCGGCCTGCCGCAGCCGACCGGCCCCGGCAAGAGCATGGTGGCCGTAGCAGGCAGTGTGTACAACGGCCAATCGGGGCAGGCGCTCGGTATCTCGACGGTGTCGGAAAACAACCGCTGGATCTACAAGGCCGCCGTATCCACCAACACGCGCGGCACCTATGGCGCCGTGGTCGGTGCCGGGTATCAGTGGTAAGGCGCCCCGCACAACCGCAACGTGACTCTTTCGGATACCTGATATGAACAAGCGCTCATTCCCAGCCTGCATCGCAACGCTCTCGTGCATCTTCGCCCTTGCGGCATGTGCGGGCCCCGGCCCCACCGATACCGCGTTTCCCAAACCGGACACGGCGATGACGCCCGAGGGTTCGTTCCCCAACGTTGACCATCTGCGCATGGTCGAGCCCGGCATGACCAAGGGCCAGGTCTATGAGCTGATCGGCGTGCCGCACTTTCATGAAAGCGTGTTTCGCGTGCGCGTGTGGAACTACCTGTTCCACTTCCGCAGCGCAGACAAGCCTGTCACGTGTCAGTACCAGATCCAGTTTGACGACGACAACCGCGTGACCAAGACGCGATGGGCCGACCCGCAGTGCGAGACCTTTGCACCGGCAAAGCCCGCAAAGTAACCAGACAGATCGAGATCAGACGGAGAGTGGTTGATGAAACGTCTTAACGGCCCATTCAAGACGGTTGCGGCGTGCGCGCTTGCCGCCGCTTCTGTGTTGGCACACGGTGCGGAAGCGGGCGACTCCGCAGATGAGTTGCTCGGCAACGCCACGCTCGCGCTCAAGCGCATCGACGCGGGCGACTACACCGCGCTCTGGCAGCAGACCGCGCCTTTCGTGCGTGGCTTCTACACGGCTGATCGCTTTGCCAGCGGGCTCACGCAAGCGCGCAAGTCGGTCGGGGCGGTCAGCCAGCGCGGCTGGGCATCCGTTACGCGGCTCACCTATACGAAGGTCAAGGATGTTCCCGATGGCCTGTATGCGAACGTCGACTACGCAACACGGCTGACGGATGGCCGCGTCATCTACGAGAAGGTGAGCTTCCAGCTAGGAGCAGACGGGCATTGGTACTTCACCGGCTATGACCCGCGTCAGAACCAGGAGGCCGAGACGCAGGCAAAGAAGTGACCGCGTGGTCCCAGACGCCAGCGCGGTCCGTCTGATTCAGGCATCGGTCTGCATTGCCGAGCCGCTGGCGCCCGGCAATGCAGATGCTGCAACCGATGACCGATGAACTTAGCCCCGCCGCGCCGCCTCAATCGTGGCGATGTCGATCTTGCCCATCGTCATCATCGCGTCGAAGGCGCGCTTGGCCGCTGCCCGGTCCGGGTCAGTAAAGGCCGAGGTGAGCGCGCGCGGCGTGATCTGCCACGACAGCCCCCACTTGTCTTTGCACCAGCCGCACGCGCTTTCCTGCCCGCCGTTGCTGACGATGGCGTTCCACAGCCGATCGGTCTCGGCCTGATCGTCGGTGGCAATCTGAAATGAGAATGCTTCGCTGTGCTTGAACTGCGGGCCGCCGTTCAGCCCCAGGCACGGAATGCCCGCCACGGTAAATTCCACCGTCAGCACATCGCCCTCCTGGCCGGCCGGGTACTCGCCCGGTGCGCGGTGCACAGCGGTGACTTTGCTGTCAGGGAAGGTCTTGGCGTAGAAGTTGGCCGCGTCCAGCGCATCGCGGTCGTACCACAGACAGATCGTGTTCTTGCTGACCATGCGTGTCTCCTGAAGGGGCGGGCATCGGCGTGTGCGGTGGAGGCATTCCACAGGGTGCGCGTGCCCGTGAGGTGAAGTGGATGCCATTGCCGTGGCTTGCACTCTCGCACATTCCTACGGCAGAGGCGGGTACGGATTCTCGTAGGACTGACGCATCCTTCATGCCGGCTCGGGCAGCTTGGCGATCACCTTGATCTCGAACTGGAAACCAAAAAGCCACGTCACGCCAATGCCTGTGAGCGTGGGGTAGGGCGCCTCGCCCACTTGCTCCAGCGCGAGGTACGCCTACGAGATCATCGCGCTGGACGGAACGACGAGCCCTTTATCGGGCTGGTAGCGCCCCCTCAAGGTCGGGGTCCAGTTCCTCTAACCTCACAGTGCTTCGAGGAAGGGGTCGGGCTTGCTCGCCAGCAAACATCTGGAACACGCGATCGCCAATGCTTTTCAGTCCGTTCAACATGTCCGACGGGCTCATGCTCATGAGTGCCTCGATGCCACGCGCAGCGGCATGCCCGACTGGCCCCGGCATCGTCAAATTCAGTGCGCTCATCGCGATCGAACCGACCAACAGTCCACTTACGCCGCGCTCCATGAAGTCATTCGCTGCTTTGTTGGCCGCGAGTACTGCCAGCATGACTAGGCTCAGTCCAACAAACGTTTTGAACTCTTCCAAGGCGTCTTTGCGGCTTACGTTCTTGTCCGCCATCAAGCTGAACATCAATGCGGAGGTAAAGGCAGCGTCTGACGCGAGGTCCACAGTTCCAATCTTGTCAGGAAGCATCAAAACCGTCGTTGCTGTGCAAACCGCGGTCGAGAATAGAGCGAGCGCGAGTTTTGCGGAGCGGTCGCTATTCTCTGCGTGCCCCTCGGCGGCCGGAAGACCGATGCACTCGGCGAGTTCGTCTGCAATGCGCTGATAGGCGTTTACCGCAATCGCCACCTGCTTGCTCAAGTGGGGGCTCAGCTCACGGCCGTGCTCCGTTATAAACCTATCCTTGGCGCCATTGAGCATCTGCTGGTCCATCTCGACCGCGTTTTTCACTGCATCCAGCGCGGCTTTCGTTTCGGAAGAGAGCGCCACGCCTGCCTTGCGCAAGTCTGGATGTTTCGACCCGGTCCGCCAGACGTTGTACTTGTCCCGAATTTCTTTCGAGAGAAAGCCGCCAAACAGTGCACCGGTCGATACGGCGCCGGCCGCAATGTTGAACGCCGGACTGTCGTTGAGGAATCGCAGGCTGCTGACAAACGTAGGCAGGGCAAACTCCACCGCTTGCACCGTGTTCGCGTAGTAGCGCGCCATCGCCCGGTCTTTCAGGAGATTGTTGTCTGTCGTCGGCGTGCGAATCATGCCGATGGCTTCGACCATTGCTTTGGCCATCAGCGCCACAATTTCCGCTTCAGTCTTCTGTTGCCGTGGCTTCGTCATGAGCGGGATCATCAACGGCAACGGCGCGAGCAAGGCGTTTAGGCCAACAACCTTCGCGGCACGTTCGCCCAGCGGTTTATCCGTTTGCAGTGCTTTAAGCGTGACCCCCACCTCATCAAGGCGCGCTTTGAATCGCGTTGCCAGCGCGCCATCGAGCCCCGCGCTATCCAGGTGCGTCTTCAACGCCGAAACGTGGCTGACCAAGCGATCCAGCCGGGCGCCATCGCCATCGGCATTGGCCTCGTCCGTGGGGGCCCGCAATGCCCCGATGAATTCATGATCGTCGGCTTGGCTCAACAGTGTGCGTATGTCGGCCATGTTCCATAGCCGTTGCATGACGCCGGCTTGCGAAGATGCTGCCAATGGCATCGACGCGTCTTGCGAGCCACCCGGCGGGACTGGCCCGTGCGCATCACCGATGTCGACGCTGTGTTCGCTCCTGGCGCCAGAGGTGGGTGTCCTGATTTCGCTTACGCCGGGGCTACGAGCGTGCTGTCCCGTCGCGACGGAGCGTTGACTGGCTGTTGCCAGCCTTCGGCCGGCCGCTCGGCGTGTTTTCGTCTCTGTTGAGTCGTCGGACAAAGCGGCACCGAGCCGCGCCGGAAGGCTACGCGTGCGGCGAAGCCCATGCAACGGGCTACCTTCCGCCACGGAAGACCGTGATGCACCCGCTGATGCGACGTGAACTTCATTCCCGGGAGTGTGACTCTGCTCAGCAACTGTCGGCATGGCGACGTTGCCGGTTGGATTGATTTTCATCGTTTCGAGACTCCAATTCCGTACACCGTGACTGCGGCAAGCGCTGCCTACGGCGTCGAGGTATGCGCCATATGGCAAGTGAACGTTCCACAGTACGTTGGAGCGTCGATAAAGGTCTCGGAAAACGCGAAGGGCAGGAGAACGTGACGAAACTCTCCGATCCGGTATGGCGAAATCTCGTATCCGGTCGTGTTCTTCGATGCGCCGCGGGTGAAGTTTCGGGAGGATGCCGTAGTACGCAACCAGGCCGCCGATCTGGCGCTGGCCGCGTCCTGTCCGTCGACACGCGCGGCATCCGGGGCCTGTGGCGGCCGTGATCGCAAGCCGCGCCTAACTATTTCAAATGGATGTCAATTTGATGACAAATGCATCGATTCGCAGAGGAATTGCTGCCACACCGGAATATCACTCTTCGGAGGGATGTGTGAAGGAATTGTGAAAGTTATGCTGGGGTAAAAGAAAACAAGCGGGGCCGACACATTGATTGGCACCGCATCAGTCGGGGTACGCCATGAAATTCGCCATCCTTACCAGCAATCCTTCCAACTTTGCGTTCGTGACGGCTTGCCTCTCAGCGCAAGACGTGTCGTGCGAGCGATTCGACGATGCATTGGCGTTGCTGCGCGCGCGGCGCAGTGAGGTCTTCGATTTGCTGATGATCGATGCACAGCTATTCAGCACGGCCGGCAAACTCGTGCTGTCCTGGCGCGAGTGCAACGCCGACATGTGCTGGCCAACGCTGGTGTTCGGCAATTTTGTCGAACGCGCCGAAATGCGGGCCGTTTTTGACAGCGCTGTCGATGACTTCGTCACCGGCCACTTCACCGCCGAGGAGTTGAAGGCGCGTGTGCGCCGCATCCTGCGCAGCGCCGAGCACGGCACGCAGCAAACCGAGTCCGCCACGCGTGCGGCGGTCGGGCCATACCGTTTGTGCCGGCTTACCCGGACGGTGACGTTGCACGGCACCCCCATCCGTTTGACCGCCCGCGAATTTGCCACGGCCTGGCTGTTGTTCTCGTCTTCCGGGGCGTTCCTGTCACGCCAGCAGATCGCTTCCGCAGTGTGGGGGACGGACGCCAGCGTTGCAGAGCGCTCCATCGAACAGCACGTCTACAAGCTGCGCAAGAAGCTGTGCTTCGGAAAAGCCACGGGGGTCGAGCTCAAGACGGTCTATGCGCGTGGCTATCAGCTGGCGGTACATGAGGAAGAGAGGCAGGCGACGACTATTGCGTCTGCACTACAGCTGGCCGCCTGAAGGCAAACGCCTGCCCGATGCCGCCACGCGCTCTACAGCAGCGCCGTTGGCCGGCGATCGCGCTGCGTTCTGCGGAATTCCTCGATGGCCCTTTTATATATAGGGAGGGTCGGCTGGTCGGTCGTGCTCAGTTGGCGCCGCCCGTTGTTGCACCAGCCGGTGCGGATGCGGGGGCCGGGCCCTGCGTGGGTGCAGGCGGCGTGGTCACCGCAGGAGCCGATGCCGGTGCAGCTTCAGTTGGCGCCTTCGATGCCGGTGCAGAAGCCGGTGCAACCACAGGCGCCGCCGCGGGCGTTGAAGCGGGCACAGACGCCGGCGCAGCAGCCGGAGCCGAAGCCGGCGCCGCCACTGGCACAGGCGGCGCGGCCGGCGTGGGCACCACCGGCGTCGTCATCTTCATCGGCTCGCCCTGCGGCGTGGGGGCGGGCTCGGGCAGCGGGGCCACGTGTTCCTTCTCTGCCGCCTTGGCCACCTTGCGGTCATGGCGGGCCGGGTCGATCTTCAGGAAGTGGTCGACCAGGTTGAAGTAGCGCTCGTAGAAGACGCCGGCCGGAATCGTCTCGCTTGCCACTTTCACCATCGAATCGTCACCTGAGCCGATGGGCAGCGACACCGACCCCAGGATGCTCAACCCCACGCTTGCCGACGTGCTCGTCTTCTTGAGCGTGTAGCGGTCTTGCACCGCGTTCACATAGGCCGTGCTCGACGTGCCCTCCGTATTGGCCTCCGCGCACACCACGTGGAAGGAGATCACCACGTGCGAATCGTTGCTCGGTTGGAAATTCTTGCTGCCGTCGATCGTGTCAGCGCGCGGCGAACTCGACACATACCCCTGGCTCAGCAGCGCGCGGCGTGCCGCCTCGCACGTCGCGTCGGACTTGGCGTGGAAGGTGCGCGCATACGGGCTTGCCGCCGCATCGAACTGCTCCTGCTGATAGAGCGGCGTGGGCGCAGAGCTGCACGCAGCCAGAGCGGCAGCGATGCTGGCAGCAGCGCACAAAACGGACAACGGACGGAAGCGGTAGGGCATGGCGTTGGGTAAAAGGGCTTGGCCGGGTGACGTTGCGACCCGGTGGCCACCGCAGGTGCGGCGCAAGTTTTGTGCGCGGCAGGCGGTGGCGGCTTAGGCGGGTGACCGGGCGACATTATAAGTTTGTCCGGTGACACGTCACCCCCGCCAGGTGTGTCCGTCCCGCGCATCAAGAAGGCGCTTCACCCTGCCCGCGAAGCCAACGCCATTGTTGAGATTCACTCGGCTCTGCAGGGGCATAGGGTCGCTTCGCCAGACGCACAATGACTTCGCCTCGGTTTCTGAGCCACGCGCGAGCCGCACTATGCTAGGGACTTACCCTCCCTCGCAAAAGAGAACGAACCTTGGGACTCTGCATATCCAAACAAAGCAGCACCTACGTAGACCGGCACGACTCGATCAACAACACGCAACGCGAGAATGCAGCCGTCAGCCCTTCCACTAGCGCGGAGGTCAATACGCATGCGTCCCCCTTCTCGCAATTGCCGCGCCGAGCTCGCAGAAAAGCCGAGAGCTTGGCCAATACGCTCAGACTTGCAAACAACGTCAACCCCCAGCTAGCGCACTATGCACAACGGGTATTGGACACGGTCACCACGAGCCAAACTACCCGAGAAATCAGCAACCTCGACGCACGGAACCTAGCGATCCTGGCAGATACCTATAACGATAAGTATCCGGGGCTGAACTTGCAGTGTGCGAGAACGCCGACGGAATTCAGGGCTGCTCTGGCTACCACCCATGCAGCGAGTTGGCGCTCCATTGCCATTCTGGACCCGCGAGGCTCGCACCGAATCGCAATTGACGTCCGCACACATGACGATGGCCGTCGATCCTTGCTTGTCATGGAAACGACCCAAGCACTCAAGCATGACCAGCATGGGCAGCCAATGCTTCAAAACGGCTACCACGAATTCATCGACGCTCTAGATCATGAATTCGGCGCCACCGCCAGGATGGCGGTGATTGATGTTAAAGCGCAAAAATCCAAAATTGGTTGCCAACCCTTTTGCTTCAACTTCGCATTACATGCATTTCATCACTCTCAATTCTTCGATGATCTGCATCAACGCTTGCATGACCAAGGGGCATGTTTCCAGAGCGGCAATAAATCTGCGCATGTGAATGGCACGGAATATATCGACGGAACAAAGATCCTGCCAGCGGTCTTCTACAAGCACGCTGAATCACGCGGCACCGTCGACACGGTAGTTAAGCAGCAGCCGGGCCTGGCGCATAAAAATGTCAGCACGAGCAACAACGGTCCTGCCGAGACACTGAGAGAGCGAGTCAACGCGTTTCGCATCCAACGCGATGCGCTCGCGTACAGCATGTCTATCGAAGCTTCCCGCATGCACAAGATTCAGGAGGCCATCGTGCATGCTTCCAGAAGCAACAGTTCGGAATCCTGAACTGACGCCTAGGGATCGTGTTCAGAGGCCAGAGGCGTATCGGGGCGATGTCTGCGGCCAATTCGTCGGTCGGTCTGGTTAGCGGCGCTAAACCTGAATCGCCCAATGCGTTGATTCGTATCGGGGTTTGCCGCTTCGCACCTGGCCGGGCAACAGGCCGCCGTGTGGCGAAAATTCTTTGTTTGGCGTAACACACGACATCAAAGCAATGAAAATTCAGTCCACCGCCAACGGCACTCCGATGCCGTCGCTAGATTCACCACAGCCCCAGCCGCAATCGAACATGCCGTCAGAGGTGTCCGCTCGGATTGCACACGCCCCGAATCTGCAGCGTGGTGCGCTACCCAAAGCGCCATTTCGCGACAGCCGGGCTGTGCACCACGTGAGCAGCCCAGGACTTCGCTTGCGGGCGAAGCTTCCAGTAGGCGGTGCTTGCGCTTCTGCCCCGTCGGACAGGAGCCAGCGCGTAAGGCATGCCCCGTTTGAACAAGCCTCTGCACTTGCTCAAGTCGGGGAGTCGAGAGCCGCTTGCGTTGTATTTTCCGCCGCTTGGCTTCATTCGATTGCCAATGAGTCGCTGACAAGCACCGGAAGAATGGAGCATTTCAGTCAGGTCCAAACGCTTGAGGGCATTAGCGCGCAACAACAAGGCTACCGTCAGCATGAATTGGCGATTCGCGGCCAAGGCCGGCCATACAGCGAGTGGTTTGCGCCTGCGTTCCAGCACTACGGTGTGCGGCTTGGGGCCGATGTCGTTGTCGATGTGATGAGTCACGAAGATCAGGCAATGCAGACCTTGGCAAACATGTTCGCCCAAGCCAACGCATCCCACGTGTTCGTCATCATGCGAACCAACGGCGATAACCATGCGATTGCCACGCATCAATCGGGCAACCATGTTCACGTGTTCGACCCCAATCACGGTGAGTACCGTCTTCGCCACTCCGAACTCAAGGATGGCCTGCGCAGCATCATCCAGGCGTACTCCAGCAGATTCCCGGTTCCGGAGTTACGGGTATTGCCGGCATACCCCTGAATCCCACGAGCAGTTGACACGGCGCTATCGAAGCGCGTGGGGCGGCTGGTCGATCAACGATCCGTCGATCAGTCATTACGTGACCCGAAAGCTGGTTGCCGGCTTTCGGGTTTTTTTATGAGCGATCGAGCATGCGCGACTGCTCGCTCGTCATCTTGGGCATCGCTGGCGACGGTTTCATTAGCGCTTTCAGCATGGCTAACCCCGTGGGTCCACCTTGCCCGTGCGCAACGCAACCGCCCAATCCGACCGGCCCCGCTGCTCCGCAATTGCCGCCGCATCGTCCCAAGCGTACTCAACCGCACGGAACTCCGCAGCCCATTCACCTTCCTGTTCAGTCACGATGGCATAGCGCGCATGCGGGCTGCCGGTTTCAATCGTGTGGGCAACGGGGTAGGCATCGCTGTAGGCTTGCAGGCCGACACTGCCCGGGTTGACGATAAAGCGGCCGTCCACCAGCTTCATCGCACGTGGCATATGGGTATGCCCGCACAGCACGAGCTTTGCGTCGGCATCTGCTGCGCGAGAGAGCACTTCATCGTGCGTCGCTGCGCGGCATCCTTGCTCGCAAAGCGATTCCAGAAAGTAAGTCAGGTCGTGCTGGGCAGACCCGTGAACGAGCAGGACATCGTCTTCGATGTACCGAAGCACGGGCAGGCTCGCAAACCACGCGAGCTGGTCCGGCCTCAACTGCGCAAACGCGTACTGATCCGACGCTCCCATGCGTGAGGGGTCACCAGCAAGAACCTGCCGTTCATGATTGCCGCGAATGGTCGGCAGGTTCAGCGCCATTAACCGATCTACCGTTTCGCGCGGTTGCAGCGGGCCGGATGCGATATCGCCCAGGTTCACGATCAGATCGACGCCCTGGGCTTGGATGTCTTCCAGCACGGCGTCCAGCGCGGCCAGATTGCCGTGAATATCGGACAGGGCGGCGATTCTCATGGGGATGTTTTGCGTTGAGCCGTGAGATAGCTCACCAGCCCCAGCACAAACGCACCGAATACCCACGCGGCCCTCTTGCGGCTCATCGTGTAGTGCAGCCGGTACGCGGCAACCATGTCTTGTTCAGTGGTCTGGAAGCGGGTAGCCATAACGATGAGCGGAAGAGGTGCCGCATCGTACCCGAGAGAATTTGCGCGGGTAAGTGGCAGCGGCCGCGCAGCCAATGGCAGATGTGAAAGCGCGCCGCCAGCCCCGCGTCCCGGATATGTTCAATTCTTAATTCAGTTTTTCACGGGATATAAATCAGCCCCTCCGTTTCGATCTTTATCAACCCCCGCCCAAAAAACCACCCAGAACCCCACCAACGGGGGCAGCGCAATCCCGATGCATCGCCTATGCTATTTCCCAATTAAAAACCGGCGCCCTGATTTGAATCGGATTATCAGAGAAAGCGCCTAGTCCTAAATATCTAAAAAGCATTAGGCCGGGGGCGGTAGATGGGGCGGAGGAGAAAACAAGCATCCACCAGCGACATGCTGTTGGCGCTGCCGTGGTGGATGCTGGCCATTGGCTCGGCGGCCAGTTACCTGATTCTTCACAACATCCTCCCGGCCGCGTTTGGCGCCAACCCACTGTTGAGCGCCATCGGCATGCTGGCGCGCGGGCTGGCTTGGATGCCCGCGCTGCTGCTCGGCTTCTTTGCCGTGCTGTCATACCTGCGGGAGCGCAGCCGGCAGGCCGATGCCCGGCTAGGGCCCCCGCGCACGGAACCGACTGGGCGAGCCCGCCCGCCGAAGGCACCGCCCCAGCCCGCCCGCAACGCAGCGGGCAGCAACACACCCAACCCGCCTAATCCGCCTAACACCACACGCAACACCACCACGCCCACGCCCACGCAAGCCCCCACGCCGGCAGAACCCGCCACGCCCCAAAGCTGGACGCTGGAGGCCATCCAGTCGCTTGAGTGGAAGCGGTTTGAGCTGCTGTGCGTGCAGTACTACGAGCAGATGGGGTTTGCCGTGAAGACCGTGCCGCACGGCCCGGACGGCGGCATTGACGCCACGCTGTACAAGGCCGGCCTGGATGCGCCCGTGGCGGTGGTCCAGTGCAAGGCGTGGTCCAAGCCCGTAAAGGTGGAACAGGTGCGGGCGCTGGGCGGCTCCATGCTGGCGCACAAGGTCAAGCGGGGCGTGTTCTGGTCTTTGTCCGGTTATGTCGGCAACCCGGTGCAGGAGTTTTCAGAGCTTGCCGGTATCCAGCTATTGGACGGGCCGGCGGTGCGGGAGCGCATTCGCGCGCTGGCCGAAGACAAGCAGGCCGCGCTGCTGGCGAAGGTGTTTGAGGGGGATTACCGGACGCCCTCGTGCCCGGCGTGTGGGGTGAAGCTGGTGGCGCGGAATGGGAAGAGCGGGGCGTTTTGGGGGTGTAGCAATTACTGGAAGGGGTGTCGGTATACGTTGCAGATGGGGCGGGCGATGTAGTTGGTTCTGCTTAGGCCAATCACGCAGTCAATGATTGCGAACAGGTGGAAAAGCTGCACTGCGTAGCGACTAATCGATGCCAATTTAGTTACAGAGAACCGAGGAGTTGTCGTGGCAGAAACGAGCAAGATAGCTCAGATGGCGGTAAAGCTATCGGAGGAAGTGTTTTCGGAGTTTTTTTGGGAAAAAGTTGGTCCTGAAGATCAGAATTGGCCATGTGAGGATCCAGATGGCCACGACGTGCAAACGCATCCTGCAGACGTTGTTTTCTACTACGACGAACCTTACTCACTGAGGCGAACTTTTGTTCATTGTGATCTGAAAAGTTATGCCAAGAAAACAATCACAGCCAGTACTGTCCATGGGGCTATAGAAAGTCTTGCCAAGCAGGTGGCGTGCGCAGAGAGGAGCGACACTTGGCGGGATTTGTATATGCACGGTAACGTTACTCCAGATGTTTGCGGTCTCCTGTTCGTTTATAACCACGATGGTGGCTATGAGAAAGACTTCTCCGCGCATCTGAGTTCCATAAAAGAAGATCGATTGCCGCTCGCGAAAGGATCACGACTCTTCGTCTTCGGACCCGCTGATATTTTTTGGCTAGACAATGTTCGATATGACATACGCCAATTGAGAGGGGCTGCAGCCGGAACTCGACTCCCATTACCTCAATATTGCAAGTACTTTTATCCACAGCTTGATGGGCGAGCAAATCTGCAGTCGGATAGGGCTCGCGCTGCAACTCTGGAAATGCTCACGTCGCCATGGATCGTGCTTGAATACAAGCACGGCCCAAATCATAGCCAGAGGGGCTTCATAATCTACTATCGACGTACAGGGGAAACTGAAGAAGAGTTTATTTATCTTCTGGACTATCTGCGTCATTACCAGGTTCTTGATGAGGCGGAAAAAATAGATGTGCGAATGTTAGAGGGCGATGCGGCGGCATCAGCTCGCTTCCAACGTGCTCAGCAGCGCTATATCGAAAGTTTGAGTGATGGGGCGGAAGCTACGGAGCTTGCGCGAAAAATAAAAGAGATAAAGTACGCAAAGATGACGCAGATTATTACCGATTTCTCTTCCATAGATATTGGGATGGATTATGCGTGAATTGGGCCAGATGTACTATGCGACTAACCGAGAAATAAGGGATCTTCTGCTTTCTGCGAAGCAAAGGATTACGGAAAGTGTCCTGCATGAACTCATGCGAGATAGAGGGATATTTTGCTCGCCCCACGAGGAGCGTGAAACGCTTGTGGAACGTCTTTCAATGCTGATTCACGATTATTCGGATGTCTGCGGAATCATCGAGCGTCGTGAGTCATCAAAAAGATCTGAGAAAACGTCAACGATAAGTATAGATGTGAGTGTGACCCCTGCCGAGCTTAAAGAAATAGTCGACGAATATCAGAGAGATGAGGTGCAGGAGCGAGTGAGGCATCATCAGCGCGGAGCCAACGGATTCGTAATGAGCGTTGAGTATTCGGAGTTCGATTATTCAAAAACTCGGCTCCTTCAGCGGCAGGATCGGGATGCAACAATTGAATTTATAAATAAGGACGGTCGTACGGAGTTGCGGCTACCTGCTACTGAGAAGGCTCGGGCAATTGTCCAAAATTTGAAGTCTAGGATTGAGGCGAAAAAAAGGAAGGACGTTAGAGTTAATGAGATTGAGCTGACGGGACTCTCTTCCCCCGAGGATAGAACGGCATTCTTCACTCGGCTTATATCTCAACTTCCTCAGTTTCCGCTTGAGAACGTTTCGCGACTCCGGGTAGCTTATGCTGGTCGTGATCAAGAAGATGGGATCGATATTGAGGATGATGAGATTGAAGACGCTGCTGATAAAATGCTTGGTGTTGTAGAGAACGTCGCGTTATCAGGAGAAAATCTTGTTGCATCTGAGATGTACCAAGAGTTGAAGGAAAAAGGGTTCTTTATTACTTCGATCACCTGGAGGGCTCGCCAGTCGGTAGACCCTTACTCCATGGTGGAATTTGATGCGGGGTTTGAGGATCGCCAAGCAGCGAAGGGGTTTCGTTATTCAGTTCGTGGAGCACTACGATTGAAACATGGGGCTTATACAAAGAACCTTCGACATGTGGAGGATGCAGAGAAGGCCCAGCTGCTGACCATGATCGAGGAGACAGCACGAAAAGTGCTGGCGCAACTCTTGACGGAGGCGTCGCCGGTCGTCGCTGAGGAGGCAGGGCAATGAAGCGCTACCGGTGGTTAAAAGCGAAGTGGCCGGTATCAATGAGAGTTCTTGCAAAGCGCTTGAAAGCGAGAAGTTTCGAGGATGGACTGTCAGAAGGTTTTGTAATCGATCGTGTTCGGGACGATTATATTGAAGCGAGATTTATCGAGCGTGTCGAATATGACGATAAAGTAACTGATCCCTTCGGAAAAGAACTTTCGTTCCATCGTATTGAATACAAACAATGCGAGTTTCGCGCATCTGTCGATGGGCCTGGCCTGGAACTTATTGATGCGCCGAGAGCTGTTCAAGCCATGATTAGCCGCTTGTCAGAGGTCACAGATTTTGGGCTTGCAATAAGCCCGCTGACCATTGACACCTTGGTTTGGGCGCGGAATTTGCAACGGAACTTGAATATCACGGGCATGGTCGACTCGTTGCAGGTGGGTTCTGTTGAGTTAGCTCCGGGCATCGTAGCCAAGATGCTGGTCAGAGGCTCATCCGACGTGTTGGTCGCTAGCAAAGACCTTATAGAAGAGCGACGACACGTCATCGAAAAGGTCCAACTGAGGCTCATCGGAACACATAAAGCAACGATTGTTCTGTCGAGTTCTGGAACGGCTCGTATCGATGCCGATGCTGCGACTGACATTTTGGCTACGGTACGCAAATCGCTGGTTCAACAATTGGAAAAAAGTTGAACTGGGTTGCTACCGCTTCGCACGCCTTGCCCCGGTACACGCGCACCCGCTAAACTCCCCCCGCTGCGCCAACAAGCGCAGCCGGGACTGCAATCCCGAATTTGTGACTACCCCGCGAAAACGCCTTCAGTTTTCGCGGCTGCTGTCGTTCGTCCGCTCGCGGGCGGGCCTCGGCAGGGAGGGTTTCGACCCTGCCGGTTCTTGGTAGTCACAATCGGTATTGCAGACCTTGTCGTGTGCCCGCCCACCCTCCCAGGTGGGTGGCTCCTCACTCAACCAGAGGCAAGACAATGGATCAACCGACCCAAGCCGTACCCATCCCACGCGGGCATCGCCCCGCAAATTGCTGTTCCACCTGCATCGCGCAACGTCCTCCGTCCGGAGGTGCCCGATGAGCCTTGAGACCAACATCCTGTATGCACAAGGCGCCCTGAGCGCGCGGGATTATCTGCGGCGCACGCAGATGCACATGAAGATGCACCGGCAGTTCGAGCCGCATACGCTGCGCTTTGAGCTTCAGTTCCAAGTCAAGGACAAGGCCCTCGATTACCAGGCCGGGTTTATGGACGCGATTGGGGCCTACATGCTGACCACGCTCGATGGCGTGACAGTTGACCTGTACCGGTGGGAAGTGCTGCAAGTGCTGGACCGCGTGAACCGCAAGAAGAAATAACTAAAACAGCAGTACAGGCGAACCCGCGACGGGCGGGGGCGCTAGCGTCGGGCGCAACGCCCAACCCTTTATGTGCCGAGCCCAGCAGGCCGAGCACGACACTCAAAGGCCCGACCGCCACGGTCCGAGGCCCATACGCCGAGCGCCAACACCCAAGCGCCGCTCTCAGACATTCAAAATTTCGAGCTCAAACACTCGCGTGCCGAGGTTAGAGGGTCGACTGCCGAGCTAAAACTGTCGAATGCCGCCCACAGAGGGCGGAGCGCCGCTGTCCAAGGTCCGATACATCGGAGCTTTGAGAGCCGAGCGCCGAGCTCAGAGCTCGGAAGGTGGAGTTCAGAGCTCGACACGCCGAGCTCGGAGCTCGGAAGATGGAGTTCAGAACTCGACACGCCGAGCTCGGAGCTCGGAAGATGGAGTTCAGAACTCGACACGCCGAGCTCGGAGCTCGGAAGATGGAGTTCAGAACTCGACGCGCCGAGCTCAGAGCTCGGAAGATGGAGTTCAGAACTCGACACGCGGAGCTCGGAGCTCGGAAGGTGGGGTTCAGAACTCGACACGCCGAGCTCGGAGCTCGGAAGGTGGAGTTCAGAACCCGGTGCGCCGTTAGATGCCCCGCTTAGCTCACCTGTTGGCTGCGTTGATAAATCGTCGCCAGTTCCGTGCGGTTTCGCGCACCCAGCCGCGCAAGCAGTTGGCGCATGTGGGTTTTGACGGTTTCGACGCTGATATGCAGTCGTTCCGCAATCTCAGAGTTCGAGCGGCCGCAAACCACCTCTTGAAGAATGTCGTGTTGGCGGCGCGTAAGGGGCCTGGGCTCCGCATGGACGAGCAATGTGTCAGCACCCACGCCGCCGGCCGGCACGGGCGGTTGCAATGCGCCGTTCAGCATCTGCTGCACGTCTTTCAGCGCCATCGGCTGCAACGTGGTCTGCGATGGCAGCCAGGTGGAGTCGTTCAGTAGCGAGGTGTCCAGAAATATGACGGCCAGCGGTGCGGGCGCCGCGTCCCAACGCGCAACCATGGCGGTTGATGGAAGGCTGGTGCGGTATAAGTCCGGCAGGCTGGTCGACGATAGTAGTGGCGCTGGCATGCGGGTTCCCCCCAGAAAAGCACGATGCAACTTCGGTTAAGGCCGCGGGGTGCCGGTTCAAAGCCAACAGACAGTCCTCCGCAGGCGCACTATCGCAAAATCGGGCGGCCGGCAACCATCGCTATGGATAGCGATGGTCAGTGCGGGGCGGGTGCGTTACGCGGGGTGGGCCAAATCCTGCTTTGACCAGAAATCAGCAGCGCTCGGCACCACTAAGGTGCACCGGCTATAGCCCAGCGCCGTTATGCCGATAGTCTTATTTGTATTGGTGCTGACACGCGTGACCAGATCACCACACCGAATTCCCAGACTCAGCACCCGGTAGTAGGCCGGCCAAGCCATTGATGGATCTTTCCACTGCAGAATTGCGCGCACTGCTCGATATCACGGGGCGTCTTCATGAGCCCTCGAGCGGCAGCCTTGTCGAACGCCCCGAGCTGATCCAAAAGCTCGGGTCGCTGCTGCATGTCGATCTCATGGCGCAGTTGTTCTGGTGGCCGGGCGGTGCCCACCATCCACATTCCAGCGCCTTGTGGGGCCGGGACCAGGGCATGCGCGCGGAGTATCGACACTATTTCCATGCGCTCGATCCGATCGCGGAGCTGCTCCAAGACAGCTTTGAACCCGTGGTGATCGAGCGGAAGATCTCCCGCGCGGAATGGAGCCGGTCGGAGTACTTCACCGACTATCTCTGCCGGCATCAGGCGTATCCGGGCGTCAGCCTGCGCCTGCCCTACGCCAACGGGATGCTGCTGGACTATCGATTCAGCACCAGTGACCCAAAAAAGCGTTTCGGCGAGCGAGAGATCTTGCTGCTCAACCTCCTGAAGCCGCATCTGCTGAATGCCCAGCAGCTTCGCGTGATTCAGGAGTCGGAGGAAGTCGGCGCCGATACCGAGATGCACGTGCCCACGTTTGAGCTGAACGGCACGTCGCCACCCCAGCCGAACGCAAAGGCCCGCGCCATCATGGCCGGCGTCAGCAGTGAGGAGCGTGATGCGCTCTATGTCGAATTGGCTGCAGTCGCCAACGGATCGCGCGACGCGCAGTGGAACGGCTTCGAGTTTTGCGTGGAGCGGCCGGGTGAGGACAGCTGCGCCGCGCCGGTGTATCGGGTTCACCTGATCGCGCGGGTGGTGGGGTCGTCTGCGTGGTTCCAGCAGCGGTTTGGCGTGACTGCACGCGAAGGCGAAGTCTGCCACCTGATGCTCAAGGGCATGTCAGACAAACAGATCGCCCTGGCCCTGAACATCAGTTACTGGACGGTACGCACCCATGTGGGGCACATCATGAGAAAGGTGGGCGTGGATTCACGCAGTGCAATCGGCCTTGCGGCCATCACAGTCGGCGGACTACCGAAATAATGTATGTGCGCACGCACATGTGTGCCGCGCGGGCAACAGTTTGGTTGCCGGAAATTCAAACATCCTCAAATCGGTTTTTTAAAAAGACGTTGGTCGGGTGATGCTGCGCCGCATCAGAGCAGCAGAGCATCAAAGCCTCAGACAATGGGCAACCGCTTGGTCGACTTCACCTGACGAAGCGAGATGTTCGAGCGGATGCCAAACACACCGGGCAGTTTTCTCAAGACCTTTTCAACGAAGCGGCTGTAGTCGTCCAGATCGGTGGCGACCACCTGGAGCAGGTAGTCGGCTTCGCCCGTGGTGTTGTCGCAGGCCAGGATGTTGGGGCTGGCCAGGATGAGCCGTTCGAACTCCGCCGTCACCTCTTCGGTGTGTTGGGTGCACATGATCTGCACGTAGGCCATCACGCCCATCCCAAGCTTGCGACGGTCGAGCGCCGCGTGATAGCCCTCGATCAGGCCCGCATCATCCAGGCGCTTGAGCCGCCGCCAGCATGACGCTTCACTCAACGAAAAGCGCTCCGCCAGCTTGGCATTGGAGACGCGTCCGTCCTGCTGGAGCTGATCCAAAAGGCCCAGATCGATGGCGTCGAGTGCTTCCATGAAATCTCCTTTCCACGGCGTGTCGGAATTGGAAAGGGCGCTTCGCAAGACTCTAGAAACGCCCTCAAATTAGAAAGGTACTTTCGGCTGCTGCGGCTTATATTGCAACGCTTATCCGCCAAGCGTTGCAATCATGAAAGCCATTGTCTACGAAGCCTTCGGCGCCGTGCCGAAGCACATGAACGTTCCCGACCCGACTCCGGCATCGGATGGCGTGGTCGTGCAGGTCATGGCCAGCGGCGTCTGCCGCAGCGACTGGCACGGCTGGATGGGCCACGATACCGATATCGAACTGCCGCACGTGCCGGGTCACGAGCTGGCCGGCGTGGTTGCGGCGGTGGGCGCGGATGTGACGCGCTGGAAGGTCGGTGACCGTGTAACGGTGCCGTTCGTGGCCGGCTGTGGTCACTGCCCCGAATGCCACGCGGGGCATCAACAGGTGTGCGAACAACAGTTTCAGCCTGGCTTTACGCACTGGGGCTCGTTTGCTGAATACGTCGGCATTGGCTATGCCGACCTGAACCTCGTGCGCTTGCCTGATGACCTGGACTTCACCACGGCGGCCAGCCTCGGTTGCCGCTTCGTGACGGCGTTTCGTGCGGTTGTCGACCAGGGCAAGACCTCGGCCGGCCAATGGGTTGCGGTGCACGGGTGCGGCGGCGTGGGCCTGTCGGCCATCATGATCGCCAACGCCATCGGCGCAAATGTCGTGGCCATCGACATTTCTGACAGCGCGTTGGAGTTGGCGCGCGCGCTCGGTGCCGTCGCCACGGTCAATGCATCGCGTGAGTCTGACGTGGTTGAGGCCGTGCGGGGCATCACGCAAGGCGGTGCGCATGTGTCGCTCGACGCGCTGGGCCACCCCGCCACCTGCTTCAACTCGATCAGCAATCTGCGCCGGCGTGGCAAGCATGTGCAGGTTGGCCTGATGCTGGGCGATCACACGACACCCGCAGTGCCCATGAGCAAAGTCATCGCGCATGAGCTGGAGATTCTGGGCAGCCACGGCATGCAGGCCCATCGCTATGGCCCCATGCTCGACATGATCCGCACGGGCAAGCTGCAGCCGGGGCGAATGGTGCGCAGGGAGATCAGCCTCAGCGCCTCGATCGAGGCATTGACCAACATGAACAGGTTTGAAGCCGCCGGGGTGACGGTGATCACGGATTTCTCATCCTGATCCTTTGACCCTTGGCGCCTGTCAAGGCTGCCCCTGGGTGGTGCTGAGCGGATCACATGGGCTGCCGCTCAATGGTCGAGGGTGGGCCGCCACCGCGGCCGCATCGCTAGTCATAGGGATGGATGAACACACTGTGATCGCTATCCTGTGGCGAAACACAACAGCGGGGTAGACGTGTTGATCGACCCCGCACCGTCGGGGCTTGCCATGAAATTTGCCGTACTCACCACCAACCCATCCAGTTTCACCTACATAGCAGCATGCCTGTCTTCGCAGGGCGTAACCTGCGTGCGGTTCGACGACGCATTGACCCTGATGCGCATCGGACATACCGAGGCGTTCCAGGTGGTGATGATTGATGCGCAGCAGTTCGGCTCTGCCGCCCGGCTGTTGCTCTCCGGGCGCGAGCGCAACGCCAATCTGTGCCGGCCCACATTGGTGTTTGGCGACTTTGCCAGCCGCCACGAAATCCTCGGCGCTTTCGATGCCGGCATCGACGACATCATTTCCGGCCACTTCACTGCCGAAGAGTTATGCGCGCGCGTGCAGCGCATCCTGCGCGGGGCCGGCAAGTCGACGCAGGTCGCCATCGATACACAACTGGCGGCCGGGCCCTACCGTCTATGTCGCCTGACCCGCACCGCCACATTGCACGGCGTACCGATCCGCCTGACCGCACGCGAATTTGCCACGGCGTGGCTGTTGTTCTCTTCGTCCGGGTCGTTTCTGTCACGCCAGCAGATCGCCTCTGCCGTATGGGGCACAGACGCCAGCATTGCAGAGCGCTCGATCGAACAGCACATCTATAAGCTGCGCAAGAAGCTAGGCTTCGGCCAGGCGACTGGCGTCGAGCTCAAGACGGTGTATTCGCGCGGCTATCAGCTGGCCGTGCAGCCCGCAGCCGAGCAGTCGGAGGGCATCGACCCGAACGCGAAGCTGGCAGCTTGATGTGTGTGTGCCGGCATGCTTGAACGGGTCTTGCCAAGCCAAAGAGAAGCCAAGCGAGGATGCGCTTGGCTTCGGAAGGAAAGACAGTCCGATGATCAGTCTGGCCGCTTCAAAAAGATGGCTTCAAGGTGCACCCGGTCAGGCGTCCGGAATTGATCAGCGAAGAATTTTGCGGTGTCGCGGAACTCCAAAGATGTTCCGTGAAACGGTTCTCGAATCGTCAAGTGAAACTTCCCTTGCGATTCGCGAATGCCGTCCAACATGACCACGTGGCCGCCTTTCGCGAAAATGCACGGCCCCATCTCGTTGATCTTCTTTGCAAGATCCCGCCAAGCTTGCTTGCGGCTCGGATGGGCAGAACCGAAAGTGCCCTTTTTGTAGCTGATGTCGTGTTCCACCATGACAGGAGTCCAACCCGTCTTGTGCTGCAGCGAGGCCATGAGGTCGGACAGCTCGCGCCGATTACCCATGTTCTCCCCTTCGTAGCGATCAGCGTTATGGAACCCGATATGCCCGTGATCGAACATCATCATGAGCTCGCAAGCATTCGTGCAATCGCGGAAACCAGGCTGAGGGACTAGCACCTTTCCGTTTGGCAGGGGGTACGCCTGGAACTGCCAGCCGACCTTGATCGGGCTCACTGCATAGCCGTCGACCTCGAATGCTGCATGAGATCCGTTTCCGGACACGCTGAAGCCGCCAATGCGTTTGGTCACCCGATCCGCAGGGGCGTCGTAAATGAGGCCCTTCTGAACCTGCGCCATATAGTTGCTGCTACTGTCGCCAGCGCTCGGAAAGCGGCGAACCAGGCCATCGCTGCAGCGGACCATCGGCTCGGCTAGCGGGCCATACTTCACGTTCGCGGGAATCCCGTAGGCAGCAGACGGCTTCTCATACATTGCGCCGACTATATTTGAAACGCCCTCAAAGCCCCTGAAGTCGGACGCGGGGTGAAGCGGCCTGTGGGTGCTGTGGGTCAACACGGGGGAGGGCGGCGCAAACTGTGCCGACGATGAAGACGCACCCGCGCTGCTTCGCTGGCCCCGTGCCGCACTGGTCTGCGTGCTCGCGGGCAACTCCGCACGGCGCCGGGTGCGCCCTTCCGTATTGGCGCTTCTACGTTCGCGCCGCCCCGCCGGCATTCCATCAGGCCTGCGCAGTGCCTGTCGAGGGCGTTGCGATTCCCAGCCAGGCTGCGGAGATTGGGCAGGATGCTGAGGACTTTGGTCGACCTGCAACTCGTTCATCCTGCGTTGCATGTCTGCGTATGCGGCCGGGTCGTAAAGGGCAGCGTTGAATCGAGGATCCATTTTGAAGTGTTGATGTTATTGATGGAGCTTGTAATGGTCTTTCCCTGAAGCGTTGCTGAATTCACGGCGTGCGAAAGATGCGACGCCCTGGCGAAGCGCAACATCACGCTCGGCAGAAACGGTGCACGCATTGCGCAGGATCGTGCGGCAAGGCGCTCACCACCCTGAGAGGTACCAGCCAACATCTCCCGAAAACCGCTGATCCCGCCGCACCCCCTGCAGTTTCGAGTTCCAACCACTTCGCATGCCGCGCCATGTTTTCGGTCGGGCAGCCGCTGCTGACCTTTCCCACTCTTACGCTGGCTTTCCAGGCCTCCGCTTGCAATGCGGGGCGCCAATTCGTGCCCGCTCGGCCAGCCTTGTTGTGCTGAGTCGGCGGGCTGTTGAAGGGAAACGCGATCCATACGAGGCATGACGGCATGCGTGATCCGTACTTGATCGCGAAATACCGGCTTTGCCACAGGTCGCAACGACACGTTCAAGTGTTCAAGTGGGAGCAGGTATGTCCGTTCATATGTCTTCATCCAACACTGCCAGCCGCGAGGCGAAGCACGCAAGCCGGAGCGATATGGCCGACGCGGCCGTGGATACCGCAACGACCATCGCGGGCATGGGCGGTTTGCCGGGCCAGCAAGGCCCCAGCGACCAGACGCAGTTGAGCCTTTACCAAGGCATCAGCGCCAAGTTGACTGCGTCGCTCGCTTCTCAAAACAACGATGAGGATGACGGCGATGACGACGACGTCACGCAGAACAGCGGCAACCGGCATGCGGTGACGCAGCCCAATGCGGCGCCCCAGCAGGGCAATGCAGCGTCTTCACAGCAAGCGGGGTCGCCGCAGTCCACCGTGACGTGGAACGGCGGCACGCTTAGCCAATCGGAAGTGCAGATCGTGTCGGTGCTGGATCGGCACAAAGACCAATGCCCGATCAGTTGGGATGGCCTGCAGGACAAGATCAACGACCCCGCGACGCCGCCCGACCTGAAAGCGGCGCTGCAGGGCTTGGCACAAGACCAGCGCCTGTTCACCGCCATCGGCTCGCAAGGTGATGGCCGTTGCGGCGGCAAGATCAAGGCCAAGGACCTGGATGCCTTCACGGCGGAACACGCACAGGTGAGCGCGTTCAACGAGCAACAGGCCAAGAGCTTCGAGCAGAACTACATCCCGTCGGATGGCAATGCGAATGGTCAGCCTTCCGTCATGTCGGAAAGCGATGCGCTGCGCGAGCTTTACAAGTATTCCGACAACCTCACGAAGAATCTGGGCAAAGACGAGTTCCAGCAGATCGTTGATGGCGACGCAAAGACCGGCAAGACTCCGCCGCAGGTCATTGCAGCGGCGCAGTACTTCCTCGACCATCAGGACGCCTGGAACCGGCTGACGGGCGGGGGCGAGGTCAAGAAGGCAGACTTCCTGCAAGCTGCGTCCTCATCCATGAGCCTGACGCAAGCCGAGCTGAACACGCTCAAGACGATGAACGGCAACCAGGCAGCGTTCTTTGGCGACGGCGATCTCACGCGAGACAAGCTGTCGAGCATGGCGAACGACAAGCAGCTCGACCCGAATGTCCGGCAGGCAGCGAAGAATCTGCTGCAAGACCCGGTGCTGTTCAGCCTGATGAACAACGCCATCACGGGTTACAAGACGCACCACGGCTTCTTCGATTTCGGCGGCGGCCATACGGTGGATTCCGGCAATATCGCCGGCCGCGATTTCCAGAAGTTCTACGGCAACCTGTCGCAGGCCAACCAGACCGTGCAGAAGCCGCAGACCCACACGCCCAAGACCGACGCAGACAAGAACGCCGTGGCCTGCATGTTGATGGGCACGGCCGACCAGCCCGAGATCAAGTCGCCCAAGCACAACGGCGGTTTCCTGATGCACGCCATCGATACCGCGCTCAAGGTGGAAGGCAAGCTGCTGGACTGGGCATCCATGGCGGTGGGCGCACTGAGCTTCATTCCCGGCATTGGCGAGCTTGCGGACGCTGCATCCACGGCGCTGGAGGCAGAGTCCCAAGGCTGCAACGTCCTGCATGCAATGGTCAGCGGCGGCAATGTGAAGAAGGCGCTGGAAGAGGCGGGCCTCAACCTGGCGGCCGCGGCCATCGGCAACATCGGCGGCCCGGAAGTTCGGCTGGCAATGAAGGAAGGCATCACCAAGATCGTTGCCGAGAAGGCCATCAACGCGGGTATCAATATGGGCGTTTCAGAAGCGCAGGACCACGCCGAGAATTATCTGGCAGGCCTGAAGGCGCGCCTGGAAGATCCGTCGCAGTCGCCTGCTGGGCAGGATGATTCGCAAGAGGTTGGCGAGGACGGCGCGACGGTGGATGCGTCCGCTTCACAGCCGCCCATGCAGCCGCCAGTGCAACCCAAGCAGCCCGAAGACGAGGCCGAAGAAGACAGCGTCGTGTAAGGCCTGCGTGCAGCGGTGGGCCGCCGCGGTTTGTTGGCGGCCCCCGTGTGTGCTGCTACTTCAGCAGATCGACGGCGTCGAACGCGTAACCGGGGCTGAGAAAGCCCTCTCCGGCGTTCCCGCTGACGACGTTGATCTTGAGTTCATTCACGCCCGCCACAAAGGCCGACGCTGGAATGTCGAACGCAAAGGTGGCGTTGTTGCCGCGATAGGAGCCGGCTGTGAGGCTGCGCGTGGCCGGTTCCACTGCGGGTTGCGGCGCGGGCGCGCTCCACTGGTTGACGGTGATGCTGGGGCGAGCGTGGGCAAATGCCGTGGTGATGCCGATGCGCAGCCGGTGATCGGCAATGTCGCGCTGGCTGAGGTTGAAGCGCGCAACCAGCGTGCCGTTGACGGCTTTCCACTGGTAGGCGGGGAAATCGTTGGCGGGGGTGGAGCGGCCGACGATGTATTCGGGGCCGGTCCACGGCTGCATCCGCACGTCGGAGGGATGCATCACCGTGACCTTGTCGCCGTTGCGGAACTCGCGCGGGGTGCCGTCCCAGGTGCCGATGCGCCACAGCGCGGCATCGTGTTGCGGGTCATGGTCGACACCGCCGCATGCACAAGGCGTCGTGCGGGCGGGCTGCACATCGACGTTGAAGCGTTTCACCTCCAGCTCATTGCGGAACAGCGTCGCCTGATACTGGCCTGGCAGGATGCCGCGCACATGGAAGTGGCCGTCTTTTGCAGCGACATCGCCCCAGTACTGCGCATGCGCGTTGCTGAGCGCCAGGGTGTACGGCGCGTCTTCAGTCAATCCGGTAAAGCGGCCTTCGAGTGCGCCGCGATCGTTCTCGGGCACGTAGCCGGGCAGGCCCATGTCTTTGAACCAGTGGGTGTCGACTTCACTGGGCGGTTCGCCATCGGTAAAGGCCAGAACGTAGCTGTTGAGAACGCCCATGCGGTAGGGCTCGGTCTGGTTCTCACCGTAGTTGACGATATAGGTCAGCTCCTGGTCTTCAGCACCCTGGTCGAGGAGGCTGCGGTAGAACGGCCCGCCCGACCCGCCCTCGTTGTTGTCGCGCACCATCCACATGCCCGCGCCTGGGCCCGTGGCGCCAAAGTACTGCCAGTCTTTCAGGCGCATGTTGGAGTAATGCTTGGAGCGCGTTTGGCCGTCGGCCAACCCAAAGACGTCATGGGCTTCCACACCGCGCACGGCGGTGGTGATGTCTGCGCATGGCGGCCCATCGGGCAGGCGCGCGTGCGGCACCCGAACGACAAAGCGCACGAGGTTGGGTTTGGGCTCGGCGGTGAAATACGTCGCCATGTAGATGTTGGGCTGCCCACGGCGCGCCATGTAGACGTGGGTCAATGCCCCGGCGCTGACGGTGATCTTGATGGCGTCATTGCCCACGCGTGCGGCGTCTACATTGACGCGGTCATCCCCGTCATACAGGCCGGAAAAACCGGAGTTCACCTGGCTGCCTTTGCGCGGGTCTTGATACTGCACGCCATGCCAGAGCATCGAGACGATGTCGCCCTTGCCCCGGTCACCGCCGTTGGCGCCTCGCGTTCGGATCTTGAATACCAGTCCGGCGCCAGTGTCGACGGTGTAGGCGTTGGCATCGGCGCTGACCCCGAATTGGCCGGCCGGCACGGGGTGCCAGCTCGGTCGGGCACCGTGATCCGTGTCGATGGGTGCGTCATTGCCGACCCGGCAGGGGGCCGCGCGATTGTGCAGAGGCTCGGCGCCGGCAATCTGCAGACAGACCAGCGGCAGCGCAAGTGCGAGCGCGCGGAGCTGTTTCAGGCCACGGCGTTTGGCCCAGTGGGTATCGAGCACAGATCGTGTTGTGGGCATGGGCATATCGGGCAGCTACGGCCTTTGCGCAACGACGGCGTTCCGGCACAGGCGGAGCGGCGGGAAGAGAGGAGGGATATTGACCCCCTGAAAAGAAAAAAGCCCCGAGGTGGTCAATCCCCGGGGCTTCCCGACCACTTTCGTCACATAGGCTCGTGAACTATGGCTACGGGCAAGTCTACTCACGTGGCCCTGGACCAGCACGCGTTGCTGAGAATTATTGAGGAAGCGGTGCACTGCCGCCGGTGGCAGTGAATGCGACTCCGACATCGGCGAGTGATAGCCCATGGGCATGATCGTTGCGCCGCCGCAGAAGGGCGCGGTTGGCCAAATGCCACGCCGGTATCGCGCCCATTTCCTTTCTCCAACCCAACCCACAGCGAGGACATGCAATGCATTGGATCGATCCTGAGAGTCTTCCGGAAGTCCGCGGCACGGTACGCAACTTCCTTCTGAACCCGGAAGGGGACGTCGATGGCTTTGTGCTGGGTGGTCGCACACCTCGGCAAGTTCACGTGCCGCCCCATCTGTCGCGACACCTTGCCCGGTATGTTGCGCTGGGCGACAAGATCCGCATACGCGGGGTGAAGCCCAGAGGCGCCGACATGATCGCGGCCATCTCGCTCACCACTGAGAGCGGCAAGGTCATCCTCGATGAAGGTCCGCCCGCCAAGGGGGACAAGCCGCCCAAGCGCGCCGGTGCGCGTCGGCCGATGGAGGCCGCGGGCGAGGTCAAGCTCTCTCTGTTCGGGCCGAAGGGTGAGCTGCGCGGCGCGTTGCTCGATGACGGCACCTCGTTGCGTATGCCGCCCCATGCTGCGACGGAACTGGCTTCATACCTCACACCCGGCGCGCATGTTCATGCGTGGGGGCACGGCTTGAAGAACAAGTTCGGCAAGACGCTCGAAGTCGACGAAATTGCAGAACTCGTGGATTGACCCGCATGCCAGCGCCCACCTGCTTTCGATGGGTGGGCCTCGATGGCTTCATGGCGCTGGAGGGCGCGTCGTGTGATGGCGGCCCGCTAAGAGCGCGAAGGATTGCGCCCGAACACTCAAAAATCCTCATCGTTTTGGAGATTGCGTTGACGCGCATTCGCACACTGACCTACGGTTGCGCCACTACAAAAAACAGTCGGGTCAATCAATATGTCCAAAAAGTCGGTGGAGTACGCAAACGTTAGCGAGTTACCCAATCCTGTACGTCGCGCGTTGACACTGGGGCTGGGGTTGTTCCCCATGCTGCCGCTGCTGCCGGGGTGCGGCGGCGGTGTCGATGACGCCTCTGCGCAGGGGCTGGGTCCGACGCAGGAAAAGACCGGAGGAGGCCAGGCCACGACCGCCCCGGCACCTGCGACGCCCGCGCCTGAGGCTGTGCCGGCTTCAGAGAGCGGCGTCTTCCGCCACCCGGGGCTGCTGGTCACCGAAGACGATGCCACCCGCATCCGCGCGCTCATCAAGGCTGGCCAGGAGCCGTGGACGGGCTGGTGGAACAAGCTGTGCGCCGAGCCCAACGCCTCCTTGACCGCCAAGCCGAATCCGCAGCCCGCGGTCTACCGGGCCGACAGTACCAAGTACGCTTTGTACGGCGACATCTGGCACGCCTGGACCCTGGTACTGCGCTGGAAGCTGTCCGACCCGCAGGACAACCGCTATGCCGACAAGGCCGTGGAGTTCCTGGATGCCTGGGCGCACACGCTTAAGGAGGTTGGAACGGTGCCGCCCGGCTCGACCGCCCATGATGACCACACTTTCATCATCCTGGCGGGCATACAAGGCCACCAGTTGGCGCAGATCGGCGAGATCCTGCGTACCTACTCCGGCTGGGCGCCGGCGAGCCTGAAGCGCTTTCAGGACATGCTGCTCAACGTCTTTGCGGGCATCTCGCAAAACCGTCTCAACAACGCAGCGCTGGGATCTCACGCCAACTGGGACATGGCATCGCTGTGCGGTGCGCTGTCGATCGGCGTGTTCTGCGACCGGCCTGACCTCTATCGCCTGGCCGTTGACTACTACGCCGGCAACAACCGCGGCACGCTGAAGATGTTTGGCAATGGCTCCATCGTGCATAGCGTGTACTTCATGCACCCGGGCCATTTCGGGCAGTGGGAGGAGAGCGGCCGCGACCAGGGGCACTCGACGCTGGGCATGTCGCTGGGCGGCGACCTGCTGGAGATGGCGTGGAACCAGGGCGACGATCTCTACGGGATGCACAACAACCGCTTCCTCGCCGCCGCCGAATACGTGGCGCGCTCCAACCTGCTGGACGAGAACGGCAAGACCTATCCCATGCCCTATGCGCGTGAACAGGATCCGTCGCAACCGCACACGAACCTGTGGACGCAGGTGAACCAGTCGTTCCAGCACGGCCGCAACGCCTGGGAGCCGATCTACAACCACTACGTGAACCGCATGGGGCTGGCGGCGCCCAACGTTTCGCGCATCGTGAAGTTGGTCGAGCCCAAGTACGGCGGCAGCAGCGACGACGTCATGTGGCCGACGCTGATCCATCGTCGCGTGGACTATGCGGGCCCCATGAAGCCGCCGTCTGGCCTCACGGCCAACCTGCGCGGCAACCGCGTCGTGCTGTCGTGGTGGGGCAGCGTCGGGGCGACCGCGTATGCGGTAAAGCGCGCAAGCCAGGCCAGCGGCCCCTTCAACCTGCTGGGCACCGTTTCGGCCAGCGAGTTGCTGACCTACACCGATATCCCGCCCAACGGCGTCTGGTTCTACCAGATCACCGCCCAGGGCGCCGGTGCCTCGGGCGCCGGTTCCAACGTGGCCCGCATCGCCGTTCCTGGCGAGCTCCGCCTGTCGCTGCCGCTGAACGATCCGAACGGCACCGGCACGGTCGGCGCGCTACTCACCCCCGCTGGCACCACGACCTTGGTGCAGGGCACGCTGCTGGACGGCGCGACCTGGGGTGACGGGCGTGTCAGCGACAAGGCCATCGCGTTCGACGGCCAGAAGGCCGGCCTGCAATTGCCGTCCGGGGTGTTCAGTGACCTCGACGACTTCAGCCTGTCTTTCTGGGCCTACGCGAACGGGTTGCACTGGGACACCTGCATGTTTTTCTCAGGGCAGGATGGATTCAGCTCCATGTTCATCGCCCCACAGTCTGGCAGTAGTGGCGTGCTGCGCTTCGGGATCTTCGGCGCAGGAGCCAACGACGCGCAGGTTGTGGCAGCGCCGTGGGCCATGCCGATTCGGCGCTGGGTCCATGTGGCCGTCACGCTGCAGGGCAACACCTGCCGCCTCTACGTTGACGGCACCGAGGTGGGCAAGACCGACGACATGCTGCTGTCGCCGCGGCAGGTGGGCGATCAGGTCACCTTCCTGGGCCGCAACTGGGCGCATCCATCGTTCAACGGGCGCATTCAGGGCTTGCGCGTGCAGGCGGGCGCATTGAGTGCCGCGGAGGTTGCGGCGCTGGCCAAGTGAGGTGATGCGACATTGCTCGACGCCGGTGGCGAACACCGCCGAGGCAAGTCGCAAGGGGAGCGCCTAGGCGGGCGCCCCCGCTTCACCCGATATTCCACTGCGGCGCAATCGCCAGCAGCTGCCGTCGGAGGTTCTCGATCTCGTTGGCAAAGCCTTCGGCCAGCGCGCTTTCCACCGTGGGCGTGCCGGGTGCGGGGCTTACCTCGGCGCGGTCGGCCGCGCGTGGCCGAGCCAGGCGCGCCACCGTGCCGAACCGCAGTGCCCGCGACATGCCGATCAGCGTGTCGCGGATGCACCGCGCACCCACGCCGGGCAGTGCGCCGCCGCTGGGTTGGCCCATCGTCCCGTGGGTTGCATTGAGCAGTTCGAGCGTGCTGATGCAGATGCGCAGGCTGCGCTGGATGTTCTCCAGCCGCTCCACGGGTACGTCAATCTCTTTGGACACCGACGGCATGAGCGAGCGCAGTTGCACGAGCAGCGTGTTGAGCTTGCCGAGCTGCTCGCTGCGCTCGCCCGGGGCTTCACTGGTGTGGCCGAGGTTGGCATACGCCCCGGCGCATTCGCGTAGCGCATCGGCCAGCCGGTAGCGCCACGAATACGTGGCATACAGCGGCAGCGCAAACGAGAACAGCAGCGCAATCGCAATCCCCACCAGCACGTTGAGCGTGCGCCAGGCGCCGTCGAGCAGGTTGTTGTCGCCATGCCCCACCACGATGACGAGCGTGATGGCGGCGAGCAGCGCGATATAGCCGCCCTTGCCGATGGCGTGATACGCGCAGACGCCGCACGCGATGGCCGTGAGCGCGTAGGTGAGCGGCAGGTGCCCGAGCCACGTCTGCTGAACGATGATCAACAGGCCCGCCACGGCGCCGATGAGGGTGCCCCACGCACGCTCTGCCGCGCGCTTGCGGATGTTGCCGTGGTGCTGCAGGCCGGCAATGACGATCAGCAGCGAGATGGTGGCCCACTCGCCATGCGGCCATCCAAAGCCCGACGTGACAGCAATGGAGAGCAGCACGCCCAGGCCGACGCGCGTTGCGTGGATGTACCGGGCATGCCGATAGCGCCGGTGCGGGTCGCGCACAAGGCGGAGCAGGGAAAGCAAGGGGGCAGGGAGTTTCACGGTGCGGGGCGCACGAAGGGAAATCGACATAAGCAAGATCGTTGCAGATTCTGGGGCGCGCCGTACATAGGGCGGGCGCCATGTTGGTGCCGATGCCTTGATGTGGTGCGCGCCTGGTGCAAGTGGCGCGTCATGGCTTCGGGTTTCCCCTAGGTATTGCACAAAGCTTGCCATGGGCGGGTGAGCATTTTTGCGTATTGCGTAAGGGGTTTCGCTTCAGCGCACGCCGCTTCGTGTCGATTACGATGCATAGCCCGATAGGCAACGCTCCGGGCGACCGGGGATGTTGCCGACTCACCTCGAACAAAATCCAGTCCTATGACGACGCATGCGCTATCGCCCTGGCTGAGGTTGTTGAGCGCTGCCGAGCGCTTCGACCGTGGGCCGTATTTCATTGCCATTCGGCGCGGGCTGGCGCTCTCTTTGCCGCTCATCATGGTGGGCGCGCTGGCGCTGCTGTTGCGCAATCCGCCCACCGCCGGCATGCGGCAGGTGTTGATGGAGGCCTTTGGCGCGCGGCTGGATGCGTTTTGCGACAGCGTGCTGGCGGGCACGGTCGGCATCGGTTCGTTGGTTGCGTTGTTCGGGTTTGCCGATGTGTTGGCGCAGTTGTACAACCAGCGCGGTGGGCATCGCGTGGTCAACCCGACGGTGGCGGCCGTGGTGGTGGTGTCGTGCTTCTTTACGCTCATTGCGCCGGATGCGGATGCGTCTTTGATGGCATCGCTCTCGCTGGGGCAGGGGCTGTTTGGCGCATTGCTGGTTGCGTCGCTGGGCGGCAGCCTGTTTCTGAAGCTGTGCGGCATCCGCCGTTTGCGCATTCCGTCTCACCATTTGAGCAACGATCTGCTGGTGGGCGATGTGCTGTCGGTCATGCCGGCCGGCATGCTGACGATCCTGACGTTTGCCCTGCTCAAAGCCGGCATGGCCTGGGCGGGCTGGCCGCAGCTCACGGCGGCATTGGGCGCGCTGCTGGCGACGCCGTATTCGGAAGTGGCTAACAGCCTGCTGTTTGGCTTGGGCTACGAAACCGTGGCGCAGGTCCTCTGGCTGTTCGGCATTCATGGGCCGAACGCGCTGTATGCGGTGCACCAGCACATCCTGGAGCCGGCCACGCAGGCCAATGCGGCGGCGGTTGCCAGTGGAGGCCAGCCGCAGTTCATCTTTACGTATCACTTCTTCGCGGTGTTCGCGCGCATGGGCGGCTCGGGCGGCACGCTCAGCCTGATCCTGGCACTGCTGATGTCCAGGCGCACCCTGCGCGGCCGCAAGATGGCGCTGGTCGTCATGCTGCCGGCGCTGTTCAACGTGAACGAACCCTTGCTGTTCGGGTTGCCGCTGGTGCTCAACCCGGTCTATGCAATTCCGTTTCTGCTCACGCCGCTGGTACAGATCCTGATTGCCTATGCGGCCACCATTGCCGACCTGATGCCCAAGACCGGCTACCCCGTAGCGTGGACCACCCCGGCGCTGTTCAGCGGCTACGCGGCCACAGGGTCGGTGTCTGGGGCGGTCGTCCAGCTCATTGGCCTGGCGGTGGGCGCGGTCATTTACCTGCCGTTTGTGCGCATGGCGGATGTGCTGTCCGCACGGCGCAGTCAGGATGTGCTTGCGTCTTTGCTGCGGATTGTCGAGTCCCCCGAAGTGAGCCTGAAGTGCCGGCGCTGTCTGGACCTGCCCGGCGACGAAGGCCGCATGGCGGTGGCGCTGGCCAGCGACCTGGAAGCCGCCATCAAGAAGGAAGGCCAGATCTTTCTGGAGTTTCAGCCGCAGGTGGATTGCACCACCGGGCGCGTGTTTGGGGCCGAGGCGCTGCTGCGGTGGCAGCATCCGGTGCTGGGGCGCGTGGCCCCGCCGATCGTCGTGGCGCTGGCCGATGACATCGGCCAGATCGACCAACTCGGCCTACGCATCCTGTCGCTCGCATGCCGCCAGCGCGCTGCCTGGCGCGATATCTTGCCGGACGATTTCGTGGTCGCCGTGAATCTGTCGCCACGGCAGTTGCTGAACTGCAGGTTGTACCGGAACGTGCTCGACATCCTGCAGCGCGAAGGGTTGTCGGCCACGCAGCTTGAACTGGAGATCACTGAATCGACGATGCTGCTGCCGGACATCAACGCCATCGGCAACCTGAAGCAGCTGCGCGAGGCCGGTGTGAAAGTCGCGCTCGATGATTTCGGGATGGGCCATACGTCGCTGCACTACCTGCGCGAACTGCCGCTGGACACCGTGAAGATCGACCGCTCTCTGGCCGACGTGAGCGCGGGCAGCGTCAACGAGCACATCGTGCGCAGCATTGCCAGCCTGAGCCGTACGCTGAACCTGTCGACGGTGGTGGAAGGGGTGGAGACTGAACAGCAGCTCAAGCGCCTGTCAGCCCTCGGGTGCGATCGGTTTCAGGGGTATTTCTTCAGCCGACCGCTGGCGCCGAGCGTGTGTCAGCAGTTTGTGCTGGATGCCAATCTGCGGGCGTTGGCGCCTGTGCTTTGAGGGCGTGTGTGTGGCTTAGCGGTACTTGCCGACAAAGTTTTCGCAGCGACGGACGCGGTCAACCCTCGCGGCCCATCGGTACAAGCCTTCAACCAGGCTCTTGCCGACCGTGACCGGCTGACCGTTGATCTGCCCGAGCACTTCCGATTGGTTCTGGTAGGGCTTCTCAAACAGCAGCTTCATCTCGCTGCCGCCGCCGAGTGCCAGGTAGACGGCTTCGCGAGGCTCGAACTGCAGAGCGAACGAATTACTGCGCACGCCGTTGCGCTCGATGGAATCAACAAAGTTGGCGATGAGCGTGGCGTCTTCGGTGCTGTATTCGCAGCCGGTGTCTTTCAGTTGCGCTTCGTCCACGGCCTTGAGCGATGCCATTGCCGGGTCCAGCAGATACAGCGTGATCGCACGCGCCTTGCGCATTCGCGCGCTGAGGCCTTCCGCTTCCCAATAGCTTTGTTCGACCTTGGCGATGGGCTCGGCTTTTGGGGTGGGCTCGGGGGCGGGCGCTTCGGCTTGCGGGGCTTCCGGCATGGGCGCTTCCGCTTGAGGTGTGCCCGCTTGAATGACTTCAGCCTGGAGCGCTTCGCTTTGCGGCGCGTCCGTCAGGGGCGCTGCCATTGAGATTTGTCCGAAGGCCGCCTGGCTCATGCTACAAGCGCAGGCCAAGACCAGCGAGAGGATCTTTTTCGACAACTCCTACCCCTTTGAAACGTACGTTGTTGTTGTATCGCGTGGTGAATGCTAAGCCGATCTGCGCGTGCGCTTTCGCCCCGCAAATCACACGTCATGCCATTGGTGGAAGGTGGCAGCTTGCCCGTGGTACACACCGTCGCTGTCGACGAGATTCCACACGGTGCCGCCCTCGATCCAGAACCGCCTGCCGGAGCGCGAGATGCGCACGCCGCGATACCCAGTGGCGAACCCACGGGTGCGGACCGATTCGAGCAATTGCGCGCGTTCTTCGCGGTTCGGCTGCTCGGCCGAAAAACGCGAGCGCAACGCTGTGATGCCGTCCCAATCGTATTCAAAGCAGCGCTGCGCGGCGCGGTTCGCATAGATGAAGCGCGGGTCGGCATCGGTGTTGTGTGCCAGCACGCAGAACGGCGCGTCTTCGTAAAGCCACCGGGCCGCATCAGCGCGCGCGATGGTGCTGTCGAACAGCGGCGCGCCAACCAGCCGTTGGTGGCTGTCGGCAAGGAGGTGGAAGAACTGCGGGTCCAGGCTAAGGGATGCCGTCATCGCGTTGTATCGGTCGTCTTCAAAAAGGGCGGCCCAGGATTCTAGCAACCGCGCGCTACAGCGCCCGACCCAGGAACAGCGTGCCTGGCACCGGGTTGAACGTGGCCGGTGGTGCGGGCGTGAAGCCCAGCGACAGGTAGAGCTGCTGGGCGGCCTTGAACTCGGGCAGCACGTCCAGGCACATGCGGGCATAGCCAGCGGCGCGGGCGTCTTGTAGTAGATGCTGGACGAGGCGGCGGCCGAGCTGTTCGCCGCGTGCGGCGGGGCGGACGTACACGCGCTTCATCTCGCACGTGGTTGCATCCACCTCCCGGAACGCGGCGCAGCCGACCACGGCGTCGGCTTTCCATGCCAGCAGCAATTGACCGCGCGGTGCGGCGTATTTGCCGGGCAGGTCGGCAAACTCGGCTTTGTAGTCCTGGAAATCCAGGCTGACGCTCGGGCTGGCAACGTATTCACGGAAGATGGCCTGCACGGCGGCCATGTCGTCAGGAAACTGCGCGGGGCGGATCTCTGTCATGGGCTTCACGTCCTTCTGGTTGTGTGAGCGGCCAGCAATAAAAAACCCGCCTCTGGGGCGGGTTCTGTTGGCTGGCCGGCCACGCGGTGCATGGCGCCATGTTGCCATCGGTGTGCGCAGCGGCACAAGCCGCGCATGATTCAGCCGACCAGGTGGCCGTTACTTCCGATCATGGTTACGTCCACGTAATCCAGCCCGGCGTGGTTGTTGCGGTCGTAATGGACGCGCACGCCGCCAAAGTCGCGTGTGCCGAAGCCTTCCAGCGCCTGGATGAAGGCTTCGCGCGTGGGGTTGCTGCCGCAGGCGCGCAGGCCCTCCACGATGACGCGGGCGGTGAGAAAGCCCTCCACCGCTTCGTAGGTCTGGTTGTTGTGGTCGCCGAACTTGTCATTGGCCTCGCGAAACGCGCGCACCAGCGGCTGGGTCCGCACGTTGGGGCCCGGCATGACTTGCGTGACAGCCACGCCATGGGCCAGCGTGCCGGCCTTCTCGAACACGGTCTTGGGCGTGGTAACAGACAGGATCCACGGCTGCGGCAACGGCACGGGGCCGTGCTTGGCTTGATAGCGCATCAGCATGTCGGCCACGGAGGCGGGCGACGTAAACAGCAGCGTGGTCTGCGGGTTGGCGGCGGCAATCTTGTCGACCACCATGTCGATATCGTCGCCCTTGGCGTTGTGCGGAATGAGCGCAACGATCTGCGCACCGAACTTGCTGGCGGCGGCTTTGGCAGCGTCGGCATTGCCGGAGCCGAAGGGGTTGTCCTGGTAGACCACGGCCACGCGCTTGAGCCCGATGGTGGTGGCGTGCTGCACCATCTTCGTGACTTCGTCGGCGTAGCTGGCGCGCGTGTGGAACAGCGGTGCGCTGGCTTTGCGCGCGGCGGTGGCGCCTGTCATGGCGCCCACCATCGGCAGGCGGTATTGCTCCAGCAGTGGCAATGCGGCGATGGTGTTGCCGGTGCCGCCCATGCACACCAGCCCGAACACGCCGTCCTGCATGAGCGTCTTGACGTTGGCCACGGCCTTGTCGGGCAGGTAGTTGTCTTCGAGCCGCTTGACGACCAGCTTGCGGCCGGCCACGCCGCCCTGGGCGTTGACTTGCTCGAAGCCGGCCAGCAGGCCATTGGTGTAGTTCTTGTACAGCCCGCCCCACACGCTGTCGAACCCGACCGTCTGCCCAAAGACGATCTTGTCTGCAAACACGCCGGCCTCCGCCGCGCGTGCCGTGGGCGACAGCATCATTGCGCCGCCCAGTGCTACTGAACTCCGTACGAATTGCCTCCGGTCCATACCTGTCTCCGCCCCTTGTTTTATTGGTGGTGTGGCAGGAGTGTCGAAAAGGTGAGGGCCGGCCGAAATGGCGGATAACCCTGAGGCGAGAATTGTTGAGATATCGGGTCGAGCCTCTAAACGCAGTGGTGCCGTGCGTTAATGGGCCGCGACGGGGGCACAGCCGCACGGCAGCACAAACGCGGCGCCGTCGCGCCCGGCCAACTCGAAGTACACGCTGCCAGGCGGGAGCAGGTCGATGATGCGGAACGCGCCCCCGGCGTTGAAGACGATGGTGTGCGACACCAGCGACACCGTCACCGATCCATCTGCATGGCGCGCATTGGCGGGGTCGGTGAGGGCGGGCAATGTCCAGCCGCCCAAGCCCGCGCGTGCCATGGCCGCGAGGATGTCGGCATGGGCGTCTTGGGCGCAGCCGGGTGGTGGGTCGATCTTGCCGAGTTCTTTGCGCAAGCGGTGCAGGCGCTGCCGCGTTTCGAGTGTCCGCAAGGCTTTGACGCGGGTTGGCGCGGCGGGTTGGCGTGCAGCGGCGGGTTTGGGCAGTTGCGTGAGGCCAGGGCCCGGCGCCCGGGGGATGGAGGCGGGCGAAGGTGCAACGCGCGTCGGGCGCCCTGCGTGCGGCCCGTCATGCGGGCTGTCATGCCGCTTTGGGATACCGTTCGCGCTGCTGATCTTCGACATCGGGAGTGGGTTGCACTGAGTGGTGGCCAGAGGTTGACGGCCATGCACGTAGTGTTGCGCATGACCGTCGGACCCGGCATGGCCGCTTGTAGCAACCCGTCGGGAGCGCAGCATCTTAGGTAACTGGCGCTGTGGCGTCACCCTTCAGCCGGGCGATACGGCGGTGAGCTTTCGTATTTGTGAACAGGTCTTCGGCGGCAAAACGCCAATCGAGCCGGGTTCCGGTTGAATCCTCAATTTTCCTCACTGATATACCAATGAATATGCATTGATATATCGTGAATCGAGGGTGCGGTTTGCCCAGGTGGCACCGACACGCTGCCCTTCCGGTGCCGAACACCAAGACAGGAGTGAGACATCGATGAACATGCAAACCAAGGTCGGGTTGATCCTGGCCGCATCCTTGTTGGCTGCCGGCGCTGCGGGCTCCGCCGGTGCGCAGACGTTGGCCACGGGAGACAGCCGCACTGTCACGCAGCCGACGTATCCGGGTATCTGCACGACGATCAACGCGCGGTATTCAAGCGCGCTGCGCACGTCGCCGCCATCGTCTTCGGCTGACGACACCAGCGTCATTCAGCAGGCACTGACCAACTGCAAAGGCACCGGCAAGAGCGTGGTGTTGGCCGCTTCCGGCTCGAATGACGCGTTTTACACGGGCAGCCTGTCTATCAGCGGAGCGGGGCTCGTCATCAATTCCGGCGTGACGCTGTTCGGCAACGACAGCTACAGCGGCAACGCCAACTTGCTGTCGTTTACGGGCACCAATGCATCGCTCATGGGTCCGGGCACGGTGGATGGCCGTGGCGACATCATCACCGGCACGCCGCGCCTCGTGCAGGCGAGCAACATCACGAACTTCACCGTCTACAACGTCACGCTGGCACAGGCTGCGCACCCGAACCTGTATGTGGAAGGCGGCAACGGCTTTACCGCGTGGGGTGTGTCCATCCGCACGCCGGCCACGCGCAAGAACGCAGACGGCATCGACATCGACAGCCTGACCAACGCCACCGTCACGCGATCCGATATCGAGGCCGGAGACGATGGCATTGCCGTCAAGACCAACTCGGGCGACATTTCCAACGTGACGGTGTCGAACACGCGGCTGCACGGCACGCATGGCCTGTCGGTGGGCAGCATCGACCAGAACACCGTGTCGAACATCCTGTTCACGAACAACTACGTGTACGGCAATGACCTGAGCGGCACGCAGTCCACCAACAACAACGGCATCAACGTGAAGACGGGGCCGTGCTCGCTCACCGTCAAGCAGGTGAGCTACGTCAACACCTGCATGACCGGCGTGAAGCATCTGATTGTGATGGACACGAACTACAACGCGTGCACGACCGGCGGCAGCCCGTCGCTGTCGAACATCGTGGTCAACGGTGCGTACTCCACGCAATCGGTGTCGGGTGCGTACACGAAGATCGACGGCCGCAACGCGAGCTTCCCGGTCAACGCGTACCTGGCCAATGTCAGCCTGGATGCCACGGCGCAAAGCGGTGACCAGTACGCCAATGTCGGCCTGTACAAGTCGAACGATGTGCCGTCGGGCACCGGCGTGACTACGTCGAGCTTCACGATGTCGGGCAGTGTGCCGAGCTGTTCGTTCTGATCGGCCGCACGTACCTTGCCATGCAGTGGCGTCTTACGGTCCTGCATGGCGCGGGCGCCTTCAATGCGAATCCAGACTGAACCCCTGCGCGACCGGCGCACCTGGCATCTGAGCGCCGTTGCGGTCGGTGCGGCCGTCGTCGGCTTGTCGATTGGCGTAATGACGACGCGGCTGCCAGAATCGGAAAACCCTGCAGCGGTTGAGCCGCACGCATCTGGCGCCGATCTCATATCGCCCGCACCCAACCGCATGCCGATCACAACGTCAGCCGGAGGGGGCGATGCTCCTGCGCTCACCATCACAGCGCAGCAGACACTGGTCGTGGACACCGCTTTGCTGAACGTGTTCAACACGTTCCTTCTCAAGCACGACGATGATCGCGCTGAACAGTTGAAGGCCTATCTCAGCAGCAAACTTCCACCCACTGCGTCGGCAGAGGCCGTCCGGTTGGCCGAACGCTATCAGGCGTACATGCACGCGCATGACGAGCTGCTGACAGCCCAGCACCTGAGCAGCGACATGCAGGCCGCCACTGTAGATATCGAACGTATCGCCGTCTGGCGCGAACAGCGCGACCGCCTGCGGCAACGCCTGCTGGGCGATCGGGTGGTGCAGGCCTGGTATCAGAACGACGACGCGCAACTCGACCAGGTGCTGCAGGAGTGGCGTCAGCGGATGGCCGATGCGCAGCGCGTCAACTTGCAGGGTGAGCGGTACCCGGTGCCGCATTGGAGCGATCCTACGCAGGAGGCGAGGCACCAGGAGTACATGGTGGGGGTGTTGCGTGGGATGCTGACGCGTTATGCGATGCGGTGGGGCGGCCAGGAAGCAAAGAGGACGTTGCAGAAGTAAGCACCTCCGCTGGTCACTCGCACTTCGCTCCACGCCAACTCGGTGCGGCGCGGCTGTCAGCCTTGCCGATCCCCCATATTGCTCGCCGCCAGCCGCCTGAGTTCTGCCCGTGCCGCTGCCAATCGGGAGTGCAGCACCGTGTTCTCGATCAGCAACAGCAACAGCACAAAGCTCGCCCCCAACAGCCCGAACATACGGCCGGCATAGAATCCGAGGTCATATCGCCCGCCATTGAATACGGCGCTGAGCGCGACATCGCAGATCCACACGCACAGCACCACCATCAGCCAGATATCGAGCGTCAGGTGCGGGCGGCTGCGCCAGAGCACGACCAGCGCGACCACGCAAAAGCACCATGTGCCGCCGGCCACGATCCACATGGTCGGCGTGTAGCGGTTGGCGGTCATGATGGCGGGCAGCAGGTGTTCGCCGGCGGTGGCCAGCGCCACGCAGGCGGCCGCTGCGCCCAGCACGGCCGCCATCGTGCCCAGCGCCGTCTGTCGCGTGAGCGTATGAGCCGGGAAGCGGTCGGGCTCCTGCTCTTCGCGCGCCTTCAGCACGGCGTAAGCGATGACAAACAGTGGAAAGCCCGCGTGCCAGAACATGTAGATCCACGCGGTGCTCTGCGGCCCCGCGCCGAGCAGGCCGCCGGACGCGAACAGCCCCGGAAACGATAGCAAGTGCCCCACCGCAGTGGCCGCTGTGAACAGGTAGCCACTGGCGAGGGCCAGCATGGCGCGCGACCGCGTGATGGCGAACTGCCCAAAGAGCAGCGCGGCGGTAATCAGGTCATTGAGGATGAGGGCCGATTCGTAAAGCGGCACGAACGAGGGAAGATGCGCCAGTTGCACCTTGGCGAACGGCACGGCCGACACCAAAACCACCAGCGACAGCAACGCCACCGCCTGCGCCATCCAGTACGTCCGGCGTCCTGGAGAGAGGCTCAGCAACAAGCCCCGCTGCATGTCCAGCGTTTCCGACATCACGTTGGCCCCCTTTTGCGCTGACTGTGTCACTTGGCGCCGCCCGATCTCTTATAGACGCGTGATAGTCAGCCGCCCGCCCAATGTCAAAGCGGCGAAGGGGTAGGCCTTTCAGGTCTGGCGTCGCCGACGGCCAACCGGCCCCTACTGGCAACGCCTGAGTGCGACGCGGGCGCTGCAGGGATAGACTGGTGCCCACCCCAGGGCACCTGCCTGCAAAGGAGCGCGCGCATGCAACCTCACCCCACCACCAACGCCGCCGCCGACGCACCCGTCCTGCGCGATGACCGCGACGGTGTCGTCACCCTGCGGCTGAATCGACCCCTGCAGTTCAATGCGTTATCCGAAGCCATGCTGGATGCGCTGCAGCGCGTGTTGGACGACATTGCGCAAGACGCGACGGTGCGCTGCGTGGTGCTCGGCGCCGAGGGCAAGGCCTTCTGCGCCGGACACGACTTGCGGGAAATGCGCGGCACACCTGAACTTGCGTATTACCAGGCGTTGTTTGCGCGATGCAGCGTGGTGATGCAGGCGATTCAGGCGCTGCCGGTGCCGGTTATCGCCCGCGTGCATGGCGTGGCGACTGCGGCGGGCTGCCAGTTGGTTGGCAGTTGCGACCTGGCCATTGCCTCCGATACGGCGCGGTTTGCGGTGTCGGGCATCAACGTCGGCCTGTTCTGCTCGACGCCTGCGGTGGCGTTGTCGCGCAACGTGCTTGCGAAGCGCGCGTTCGACATGCTGGTGACGGGCCGCTTTATCGATGCGGCTACGGCCGCGGACTGGGGCCTCATCAACGAGGCCGTACCCGCGGCGGAACTGGATGCCGCCGTGGCTCGCAAGGTGGCGGACATCGTGTCGAAGAGCCCCACCGCAATCCGCTATGGCAAGGCGATGTTCTATCGGCAACGGCAGATGCCGCTTGCCGATGCCTATGCTTACGCGGGCGATGTCATGGCCCGCAACATGATGGAAGAAGACGCCGGCGAGGGCATCGACGCCTTCCTGGAAAAGCGCCCCGCCCGCTGGCGTTCATAAGCGCCGTCGGGGCGGGACTTCTCACGCAGCCTGATCACGCAGGCTTCTGTGGCTTGCGGTCTGCCAGCAGCTTCTGAATGGCGGCTTCCGTCTCGGCGTAGCGGCCTTCGCCGAAGTGCTGATAGACGATGCGCCCCTCGGTATCAATCAGGTACAGCGCCGGCCAGAACTGGTTGTGAAAGGCCGACCACGTTGCGTAGCTGTTGTCCTGCGCGACCGGGTAGCGCACGTCCAGCCGCTTGAGCGCTTCCTGCACGTTGGCGGTCGATTTTTCGAACGCGTATTCCGGCGTGTGCACGCCCACCACGACCAGACCCTGATCCTTGTACTTGTCGTACCACTGCTTCACGTGCGGCAGCGTGTTGAGGCAGTTGATGCACGAGTACGTCCAGAAATCCACCAGCACGACCTTGCCGCGCAGGTCCTTCATCGACAGCGGCTGCGAATTCAGCCACTGGTTGATGCCTGTGAACTCGGGTGCCGCCGCGCCGGTCGCGGCGGTCTGGCTGAAGGCGGGCACGCCAGTCCCGACAAAGTAGACGGCGCCGATGGCGAGTGCCGCAAGCGCGGCGCGGAGGGTCGTGCGCATGATGTGGAATCCGTGAAAGGTTACTGGTGAGGCCCGCCAGCCGCCGGCAGCGTGCGGCGGGCCATGCGATGCGTCAGATCAGGTTCAGCTCGACGTGGATGTTGCCGCGCGTGGCCTTCGAATACGGGCACAGCTGGTGGGCCGCTTCCACCACGGCTTGCGCCACGTCGCGGTCCAGGCCGGGCAGGCTCACGTTCAGCCGCGCTTGCAGGAAGAACGCGTCGTCAGTGGTGCCGAGATCGACTTCGGTGTTCAAGGACAGATCGGCCGGCAGCTTGATCTTCATCTGGCTGGCCGCGCGGCCCATCGCGCCGATAAAGCAGGCCGACCAGCCTGCGGCAAACAGTTGCTCGGGGTTCGTGCCGCGGCCGTTGCTGCCCGGGGGCGAGAGCTTCAGGTTCAGGCGGTCGTCATCGCTGTGCGCCTGGCCGTCGCGGCCGCCGGTGACGTTGACCTTGGCGGTGTACAGAACGTTTTCGATGCGGGTCATGGTGATCTCCTTTTGGATGAAGGGGGAAGACGAGGGTTGGATTTGCGTCCCGGCGTCAGCGGCTTGGTGTTCGCTGGTTGCCGGGGCCACGAGACGTATTAAAGAAGGCCGACGTATCCCAGACGTAGCGCGGAAGGGCCGTTTTGTCTGGGTACGTATCTGCGTCGCGGCTGGATACAAACGCGTACAAAACGGCGGCGCGCGGTCAGCCGAAGGTGAAGGCGTAGGCATGCGCCCCGGCATCGAGAAAGCGGATCTCGAACGTGTGCTCGCCCACCGTGCCGGCTTGCCGGACGAGCTGGTAGAGGCGCGTTTGCGTGACGGCGCCATTGCCGTTTGCATCGGTGTCGGCACCGTGACTGGCGCCGGGGGCCTTGCCGTCGATCGTGACGGTGAAGCGCACCGCACGGCCATCGGCGGCGGGCCCGAGCACGAGGTGCAGGTCCCGCGCGTGGAATCGGTAGACGATGCTGCCGTCAGCGCGGTCCAGCGTGGCCTGCTCGGCGTCGATGGTCCATTGGCCGGACAAGCCCCAATCGTTCAGGCCGAGCTTGCCGACGCGGTATGCGTGCGACGTGCCGATCTGTGCGCCGCCGGGCGATGCAAAACGCGCGGCTTGCGCGTAGCCGACATACGTTTCCGGTGAGCGGACGTTGTCCAGGTCTGGTGCGGCTTGCGCGCCGGGCGCATCGGGCACGACAACGCCGCCCGCCACCTGCTGGTTGCCTGCCTCCGCCAGCAGCGCCTGGATGACGCGCTCAGAGGCGGCGTAATCACCCTCGCCAAACTGGTGGTGCCGGATGTTGCCCTGGGCATCGACAAAGTACGCGGCGGGCCAGTAGCTGTTGTGGAAGGCGTTCCAGATGCGGTAGTTGCTGTCGATGGCCACCGGGAAATTGACGCGGAAGCCGCTGACGGCGCGGGCGACGTTCTCGGGCGACTTCTCAAAGGCGAATTCCGGCGTGTGAACGCCCACCACGGTCAGGCCCTGGTCCTTGTACTTGTCGGCCCACGCGCGCAGGTACGGCAGCGTGCGGATGCAGTTGATGCAGGAGTACGTCCAGAAATAGACCAGCGTGACCTTGCCGCGCAGTTGGTCGCCCGTGAGCGGCGCGGAGTTGAGCCACTGCACCGCGCCGTCGAACGAGGCCAGGCGGCCTTCCACGGGCAAGCCGCTGGGTTTCGCCACTGGCGCGGCGTTGGCTTCGGACACCACGTTGAGGCTGGCCTGCGGTGTCGGCCGAGTCACGCCCAACCCGTTGACCAGTGCCTGTTCAAGTTGCGTGGTGCCGCCGGAAGACAGGCGCGCCAGCAGGCCCGTATCGGCGCCCAGCCCGATGAGGGCCACGCCGCCCAGCACGCTTGCGCCCATGATGCGACGCGCCCACTCGCCCAGGCCCATGGAGCGCTTCATGGCCGCGAACACGCGGCCGCCCAGTCCTAGCGCTGCCGCCAACGATGTGGCCGCACCCCCCGCGTAGGCTGCCAGCGCCAGCGCGCTGGACACGCTCGCGCCATTGAGCGCCACGCCGGTCAACACCAAACCGAGGATCGGGCCCGCGCACGGCGCCCACAGCATCCCCGTGGCGACGCCCAGCAACAGCGAGCCCGCCACCGAAGGTTCTGCCGAGGCGCTGCCGGTCGACGCTTGCCCCGCCAGCCGGTTGCCCAGCGCCACAACCGGCCGGGCCATCAGATCGCCCAGCCTGGGCCACAGCAGCGAGAGCCCGAACACGGCCAGCAGCGCAAGCGCCACAAACCGGCCGACTTCATTGGTGCGCACCGCCCACGCGCCGCCCGCCGAGAGCAGCGTCGCAAAGCCGGCAAAGGTGAGGGCCATGCCGGCGAGCATCGGCAGCTTGCCGCGCACAAACGGCTGGTTGGTACGGCTCAGCACAAACGGCAGAACGGGCAGGATGCACGGACTCAGGATGGTCAGCGCGCCGCCCAGGTAGGCGAGTATCAGCAGGCTCATGGTCGACATTCCTTGGCAAGGGATCGGGATGGCCTCCATCAGACGCCGCGCGCGTAGCTGGCATGTATCGCCATGGGGGCGACTTTGTATCGGACTGTACAAACGCATCCGCCAGATGCACTGCGATACAACACGGGCTCGCGACGTCACTCGGAGAGGCGCAAAATGGCGCCTTCCTTCCACCTTCCATCGTGCCGAGGTCACCCCCATGGACGCCCACGTCGACCACATCCTGATCGTCGATGATGACCGCGAGATTCGCGAACTCGTTTCGACCTATCTCACCAAGAACGGCCTGCGGGTGACCGCCTCCCCCGACGGGCGCCACATGCGTGCGTTCCTGGAGGCCAACACCGTCGACCTGATCGTGCTCGACCTGATGCTGCCCGGCGACGACGGCCTGGTGCTGTGCCGCGAACTGCGCGCCGGCAAGCACAAGGCCACGCCCGTGCTGATGCTGACCGCGCGTGACGACGAGACCGACCGCATCATCGGCCTGGAAATGGGCGCCGACGATTACCTGGCCAAGCCGTTTGCCGCGCGCGAGTTGCTCGCCCGCATCAAGGCCGTGCTGCGCCGCACGCGCATGCTGCCGCCCAACCTGCAGATCTCCGAAGCTGGGCAGATGCTGGCCTTTGGCGATTGGCACCTCGATACCACCGCGCGCCACCTGATCGACGCCGAGGGCACCATCGTTGCGCTGAGCGGCGCGGAATATCGGTTGCTGCGCGTGTTTGTCGATCACCCGATGCGCGTGTTCAACCGCGATCAACTGCTCAACCTCACGCAGGGCCGCGAGGCCGAGATGTTCGAGCGATCCGTCGATCTGCTCGTCAGCCGCCTGCGCCAGCGCCTGAACGACGACGCGCGCGATCCGGCGTACATCAAGACCGTGCGCAGCGAGGGCTATGTCTTTGCCAAGCCGGTGGAGATCAAGGAGGCCCGCCAATGACCGCAACCATGAGCGTGCGTGCCTGGGCATGGCCGCGCACGCTGGGCTCGCGCCTCTTTGTGATCCTGCTGGCGGGTTTGGTGGTGGCGTATGCGCTGTCGTTTGCCGTGCTGTTTTCCGAGCGCTACATGAGCGCGCGCGAGGTGATGCTCGGCACATTGGAAACCGATGTGTCCACAGCAATCGCCATCCTCGATCGCCTGCCCGCGGAAGAGCGCCCGCAGTGGCTGCCGCGTCTGAACCGAGGCAACTATCAGTACATCCTCGGCCCCGGCCTGCCCGGTATTCCTGAGATGACGCAGCGTGGCAAGGACATCGCCGCCCGCATCAGCGAGGCCAGCGGCGGCCGCTTTCCCGTGACGGTGGAGTCGATACCGGGCGACGGCAAGCAACTGCAGGCACACCTCACGCTCAGCGACGGCAGCACGCTCACCATTGACGTGCATCCACGCATGACGCCCATTGCGCAGTGGCTGCCGTATGTGCTGGTGGTGCAATTGCTGTTGTTGATCGTGTGCTGCTGGTTTGCGGTGCGCCTGTCGATCCGACCGCTGGTGGCATTGGCCGACGCCGCCGATGCGCTCAACCCCAACGCGCAGACGCCCCCGCTGGACGAGAACGGCCCGACCGAACTGGCCCGCGCCGCGCACGCGTTCAACGCCATGCGCCAGCGCATTGCCCGCTTTGTCGAAGAGCGCGTGCAGATTCTGGCCGCCATTTCGCACGACTTGCAGACGCCCATCACGCGCATGAAGCTGCGCGCAGAACTGGCGGAAGACTCCGAAGAAAAGCGCAAGCTGTTGAACGATCTGGCCGAGATTGAAACGCTCGTGCGCGAGGGCCTGGCCTATGCGCGCAGCGCGCATGGCGATGGTGAAAAGCCCTCGCGCATCGACGTCGGCTCGTTTGTCGAAAGCCTGGTGTACGACTACCAGGACACCGGCAAGCCCGTCACGCTGGAGCAGCACGCTACCGGTGCGATCGTCACGCGCCCGCACGCATTGCGCCGCGTGTTGACCAACCTGACCGACAACGCGATCAAGTTTGGTGGCGCGGCTGAAGTGAGTGTGCGCCGCGACGGCGATGCCGTGGTGATCGAAGTGCGCGACCGCGGGCCCGGTATTCCGGAAGACAAGCTCGATGCGGTGCTGCAGCCGTTTGTGCGGCTGGAGAATTCGCGCAGCCGCGAGACGGGCGGCACGGGGCTGGGCCTGGCGATCGCGCAGCAGTTGGCTGTGGCTGCAGGCGGCGGGCTCACGTTGCGCAATCGCGAAGGCGGTGGGCTGGTGGCGGAAGTCAGGCTCGGCCAGGCGGCCGCGCCAGGGCAGCGCGAGCAAGCGTAGCCTGCGCTTGGGCGCCGGCTTCGCGTTCGCTGTGTTCTGTGCATGTATGCGGCGTGGTAGCTGGCGGATGCTACGCCCTCACGTTTGCGCGAGAAACGTCGCGATGCGATCGGCAATCGCACCGGGCGCATCTTCAAAGCTGTAATGCCCAACGCCGGGCAACCGATGCACCGGCGCGTCCGGAAACAGCTCACTGAACAGCGGCGGGAAATGCACTGCATGCAACGTGCGGTCTGCCATGCCCCAAATCGCCATGGCGGGTTTCGTGGCGATGGCACGGCGCGCTGCAGCGTCCGGCACTTCAAAGCGATGGGCGCCGGTCGCAAAGCCTTTGGCCCAACCGATGGCGCCAGCGCAGTCCGCCGGCGTTGCAAAGCGCGCGCCGTACGCCTGCAACCACGCATCGTTGATGAGCCCGTGGTCTTCAAAGCCGTTGAGCTTCAAGGTGCTGAGGATGTTGAAGCCGAGTTCACCCAGTACGGCTTCAAGACGCCCCTCAGATTCGGCCCGCATGATCCACTGAAACCATGGCGACACTGCCGCGTTGGCGGCCAGGCGTTCACCCAACGTCGCCTGCCCGAACGGCGTTGGCCCGTTGACGCTGACGATGCGCCGAATGCGATCCGGATGCCGTGACGCGAGCCCCATCCCGACTGGCCCGCCAAAGTCGTGCATGACGAGCGTGATGCCGCGCAGGTCCAGCGCGAGCACGAAGCGCTCAAGGTTGTCGATGTGGTCTTGCAACCAGTAGCTGCGAGATGGCGGTGTTTCGCTCCTGCCAAAGCCCATGTGGTCGAGCGCCACCACGCGGTGGGCGCCGCGCAGTGCCGCGATCAGGTGCCGGAAGAGGAAACCCCATGTGGGCTCGCCATGCAGACACAGCACGACTTCGCCATCGGCGGGGCCCTCGTCCACGAAATGCATCGAGAAGCCCGGTGCATCGGTAAAGCGGGGGGTATAGGGGTACATCCCATCGAACGTATCAACGCGCATGTCGTGCTTCCTCCTTGCCTTAAGTGGTTGCAATATGAAACCGTTGCGTTATAGCAGTCGAGGTTTTATATTGCAACCACATTGAATATGAGGACGCGCACAGCAAGCGCGATACAGATGGTCAAACGTACGAGCCACGCGGAGTCTCTTTGCGGCGTCGCCAGGCCGCTGGATGCCATTGGCGACTGGTGGTCGCTGCTGATCGTTCGGGATGCGTTCGATGGCCTGCGCCGTTTTGGCGAGTTTCAGCGCAGTCTGGGCCTGTCGAAAAACATCCTGGCGGTGCGCCTGCGCAACCTCGTGGCGCACGACATTCTCGAGACGGTGCCGGCGTCAGACGGCAGCGCGTATCAGGACTATGTGCTGACCGAGAAAGGACGCGCGCTGTTTCCATTGCTCGTGGCGCTGCGGCAATGGGGTGAAGCGTTCTGCTTTGCGTCGGATGAGGCGCACGTTGTCCTCGTCGACAAGGCAACGGGGAAGCCGGTGCCCCGCCTTGAACTCCGTGCGCAAGACGGGCGCGCCCTGGCACCGGAGGATACGGCGGTCGTCCACCCCGCAGCCGTCAAGCAGGCGAAGCGCCAGCGGGTGAAGACGGGCTGAGCGCTAGCGCTCAGAGGCGAGCCGCCATCTCATTCGGCACGCAGCCGTTCGAGCAAGCGTCGCGCATCGGAAGGCGCTTCGACTTTTTTATCGTTATCGAAGTAGCAATAGATGTCGCGGCCGCTGCGCCGCAGTTTGGCGGGCGCGCCAACGCGATGTGCGTCGGCCGGCTCGCTCCCCGCAGCCCATTGGCGGATGCGGTCGGCCCAGCGGTCCAGCGCGGCATCGGCATAGGCGCCGCTGTAGAGCGCATCGGCGCCGTGCAGGCGCAGGTAGACGAAATCGCTCGTCACGTCTTCAAGGTACGGCCAGTCTGCGACGGCATGTGAGACCACCAGCGCAGCGTGATGCCGGCGCAGGAGCGCGGCAAACTCCGGTGTGCAGAAGCTGTCGTGGCGCACTTCCACCGCATGGCGCAGGCGCTGCTGCCCGCGCGTGGCAAACCAGGGTGCCTTGACGCGCCCATCGTGCTGTCGGGCCAGCGCGCGGGCGGCTGCCGTGTCGCGCGGCAACAGTGACAGGAAACGCTCGAACCGCTCTGCATCGAACCGGTAGCTGGGCGGAAATTGCCACAGGAACGGCCCGAGCTTGCGCCGCAGCGCCAGCACTCCAGACGCGAAGAAATTGGCCAGCGCCGGCACCGCCGTCTCGTCACGGAAGCGCAGCATGTGGGTCAGGTAGCGCGGCCCCTTGACGGCAAAAACAAAGCTGTCGGGCGCGGTGTCGTGCCAGGCCTGCCAGCTTGTGATCGATTGCAGCGAGTAGTGCGAGCCGTTGATCTCGATGGTGTCGAACTGGCGCGATGCATATTCCAGCTCGCGGCGCTGTGCCAGGTCTTCCGGGTAGAACACGCCGCGCCAGCCTGCGTAGCGCCACCCTGAAATGCCGATGTGCACGGTCATTGCTGTGCCCCGCGCGGGCGATGTCTTCCACCAGCCGCGGCGGTCATTCGGTCAGGGAGGTGCGGCGGCCTTTGCGCGCCATGCGCGTCACTGATGCGGCGCATTCACCTGCGCTTGCACGTACACGAGACCGGTCTGCGGCGCCCGCAGGCCCAGCGGCTCGTCGGTCAGATCGAGGGCAAGCGAATAGGCTGTGATCACGGCCAGCGTAACGCCCACGATGGCCAGCATTTCCCGAGTGTTCATACGCGTCTCCTCCTTCGCTCGTTGCGTTCCCGGTGTCCGTTTTGCTCGCCCTTTCTTGTCGAGGTTGGGCGGCGCCGGAGCTCGGACGCAAAGTTTGGGCCTGAGGAAGGCGAATGGCGCAGCGGTGCGGGTTTCAGTGAAGTTAGCGTGCGCGCAATGAAGACGGAGGTACACCCAACAGGCGCTGGAAACTGCGCCGCATGCGCTCGGTATCGCCAAAACCGCACTCGGTGGCCACGCGCTGCATGGAGACGGCACCGCTTTCCAGCGCGGCGCGTGCAGCCTCCACGCGCAATTTTTCCACGGCCTTTGCAGGCGTGAGACCGGTTTCAACCTGAAACGCGCGTGCGAAATGGCGCGGGCTCATGCAGGCGTGCTCGGCCAGATCGCCCACGCGATGCGGTGCGCCCAGGTTGCGCCGCACGTGGTCGAGCAGCGGCTTGAAGCGGCCGCGTGCCGAATCCATCTCATTCAGCGCTGAAAACTGCGACTGCCCGCCGGGCCGGCGGTAGTACACGACCAACTGCCGCGCCACCGCGCGTGCCAGGCGCTCGCCCAGGTCTTCGGCGATGAGGGCAAGCGCCAGGTCGATGCCCGCGCTGATGCCGGCGCTGGTCCAGATCGGGCCATCGTTCACGTAGATGTGGTCGGGTTCGAGCTGCACCTGCGGAAACGTGCGCGCGAACTGCTCGCTGCGGCTCCAGTGGGTCGTGGCGCGACGGCCATTCAGCAAGCCCGTGGCGGCCAGCAACAGGCTGCCCGAACACACGCTGGCGACGCGCGCGCCGCGGGCTGCGCAGCGCTGCACAAAGCGGCGCGTGCGCGCATCGGCCATGGCTGCATCCACGCCGTCTCCGCCGGCAATGAGCAGCGTGTCGACCTGGCTGACCGGGGGCAGGGCGTCGGCATCCCAGCGGGCACCGGACGAACTACGAACAAGGCCGGCCTGCGCGGCAATCATGCGCAGTGCGTAGTGGTCGTCACGATACCGGCTGGCGACTTCAAATGCCGCCACCGGCCCGGCGGCGTCGAGCAGTTGGAAGTCCGGAAAGATCAGCACAGCGATGCGGTGGGCCATGGCAGAAAAAGTGGGAGACTGGTCATTGCTGCCAACACGATAGAGCGCGATCCTGTGAAGCGTCAACCACCACCGCATCACGCTCAGGAGAGCCGAACCATGACGAATTCCCCGTTCATCGTTGTCTTTGCGCTGTACAACCGCGTCACGCAGCTGGATTTCACCGGCCCGCATGAAGTGTTCTGGCGGCTGCCGGGCGCGCAATGCGTGGTGGCTTCCGCAGCCGGTGGCGAGATCCATGCCGATGGCGGTCTCACGATCTCGAACGTGCAGCGGCTGGCGGATATTCCGCATGCCGACTTGATCTGCGTGCCCGGCGGTTTTGGCGTGATCGAAGCCATGGAAGATGCCGAGTTCGTGCGCCAGGTGCGGCGACTGGCCGACGGCGCGCGCTATGTCACCTCCGTCTGCACTGGCTCGCTGGTGCTGGGCGCGGCGGGGTTGCTGCAGGGCAAGCGCGCGGCCTGCCACTGGGCCTGGCGCAGCCTGCTGCCGGCGTTTGGCGCCACCGTAGATGAAGCCCGTGTGGTGCGCGACGGCAATCTCATCACCGGCGGCGGCGTGACGGCCGGCATCGACATGGCGCTGACCGTCATGGCGGACATTGCCGGTGCCGAACATGCGCAGGCCGTGCAGCTCGGTATCGAGTACGCCCCGGCGCCGCCGTTCGATTGCGGCCGCCCCGAGCGCGCAGCACCGGAGATTCTCGAAGCGGTGACCTCGCGGCTCGATCGTTTGCGGGCCGATCGCCACGACGCCGTGCAGCGGGCGGCGCAGCGCCCCTGAGCAACGGCGCCGGCGGGCGGCCGGATTACGGCGACAATGGCGTCTTTCGACGTATCCACGCCCCAAGCGGGCGCCGCCTCCTGCATGAACATTCCGTCTTCCCAGTCCAACGCCCGTGGCCCGATCGGCATCGTTGCTGCCTTGCATGAAGAGATCAACGAGCTGCTGACGTGGCTGACAGATGCACAGTGCGTCCACATCGGCAGCCGCGATTTCTGGACGGGCTGGCTCGACGGCCACGCGGTGGTTGTGGTGCTGTCGCGCGTCGGCAAGGTCGCGGCGGCGTCAACCACGGCGGTGCTGATCACGCAGTTCAACGTACGCGCGGTGGTTTTTGCCGGCGTGGCCGGCGCATTGGCGCCGGGCGTGGCCGTGGGCGACGTCGTGGTGTCAGAAGAACTGCTGCAGCACGATGTCGACGCCTCACCGCTGTTCCCGCGCTGGGAGATTCCGCTGACCGGCATGGCGCGTTTTCCTGCCGATGTGTCGCTCGCCAGCGGGCTGCTGGAAAGCGCCGGCACCGTGCTGGCCGACCCGCACGCGCTGCTGGGGCCGGATGTCATGCGGGCCTTCGGGATTGCGGCGCCGCAGGTGCATCGCGGCCTCATCGTCAGCGGGGACCGCTTTGTGTGCACCTCGGCAGAAAGCGCGGTGCTGCGTACGGCATTGCCGGATGCCCTGGCCGTCGAGATGGAAGGTGCCGCCGTGGCGCAGGTGTGTCACGAGTGGGCCGTGCCGTTTGCCGCGATCCGGACGATTTCAGACCGCGCCGATGACGCCGCCAGCGTCGACTTCGCGCAGTTCATCGCACAGGTGGATTCACGCTACAGCGTGGCCATCCTGCGTAATTGGCTGTCGACGACCGCCGCGGCCTGAACGGTTTATTGCCCCTTCGTGGCCAGATACTTGTCGAGTGCGTTGGCGCGCTCGCTCAGGCGGAAGACTTCGTTTTCGAGGCGCTGCAGATCGTCGCGCTTGTCCTTGCCGTAGATGGCGGTTTCAAGGGCGGCCGTTTTGGTGTGAAAGTCCTGCCACGCCTGCTCTGAACTTACCAGTGCCTCTTTTGGCTTGCCATTCAATCGGCTCAAGAGCGTTTTGTACGAGCGGTCCAGACGCTCGTCTTGCGCGGTCTTTTCTGTGGAGAGACATGCGTCGATAGCGTCGGCATTGTCCGGCGCCTTGTCGACGCACGCATACAACTTGGTGGAAATGCCTTGCGGCGCACGGCGCTTGATGCCGTTGGCCAGGCTTTCGGCTGCAAACGCGCCAGCGCTGTGGGCCAGCAGCGCAACGGTAACGGGAATGGCCAGCGTCTTCAGTGTCGTCAGCGTGTTCAAGAAGTGACTCCTGATCGCGTGTCTGCGATGCGTGAAGGGCCGTCCAGTCTATCGACCCGCCCGCGCCACCGCGATCAGCCAGGCAGGTGAGGCCGCAGGTTGCGCAGGGCGTTTTCCACGTAGGCCGCTTTCTCGCCGACGGGCGCCACGTAGTGCAACGCCTCTGCTGCGGCCTCCACGCCTTCCGTGCGTGCAATCACCCACGCCGCCAGGTACGGCGAAGCAAAGCAGCCGCCTGCCGTCGCCACATTGCCGTTGGCGTAGAACGGCTGGTTCAGCACTTCCACGCCGGCCTCCTGCACCCAGGGCTTGGTGGTCAAGTCCGTGCAGGCCGGCACGCTGCCAAGCAGCCCCAGCTTGGCCAGCACCAACGTGCCCGAGCACTGTGCGCCGATCAACTGGCGTGACGGATCGAGCGCCAGCCGCGCCATCAAAGCCGGATCGGCCACCACATCGCGCGTGCGGATGCCGCTGCCGACGAGCACGGCATCTGCGGAGCGGGCCTCTTCCAGCATCGATTGCGCATGCATCGTCACGCCGTTCATTGATGTGACTTCGGTGTGCGGGCAACACAGGCTCACGCGCCAGTCCGGTTTCTTGATGCGGTGAAGCACGCCAAAAGCGATAAGCGAATCCAGTTCGTTGAACCCATCGAAGGTGAGGATGGCGATGTGCATGATCGTGTGCTGTCGCGTTGGGAAAGATCGCATGCTAGGGGCACAGGGCAATACAATCAAAAAATTGTCCTTAGTACACCCAGGCGCGTTCGTTGTGGATGTAGACGCTGCCAGCGCCGAGGGGCTCGTGGTAGACCGCCTGTGCGTGTTTGGTGATGCGCCGGCCCAGGGCATCGTATTGGTTTTCATTTTGAACCAACACGATATTTCTGCTGTAAATCGGGCTGAGGACACCGCGACGGCCAGCGTCGGAATTCAGCACATGCACCTACGACGACGCTTGCTGCAGGGCCCCAAATCGGCTTTTCTAGCTGCCAGCAGCCAATGCATTTCTCTCTGATCGAGGGAGAAACGCGTAAGCGCACGTTGTTCTATTTGCGGGTTGAAGTGTCCGGAAATAGCAAGGGCACTCGTGCGGCGCATCGGCTCGCTTTACTAGTAGTCAAATCCGGCTCGCGAAGTGTCTGAGCACTTCCGCTATTTCCAACGCCTCCGAGTCAGACAGCTCAACCGGATCACTCTCTTTTGTAATTGCCTTGATATGAATAGACGAGCCTTGTTCGATCCATATTCGAACAGCCCCATCGCTTGTTTCAAAATAGTCTTGGCTCGGGATACTTTGCATTGCTATTCACCTGTAGTAGGGAAGTGCGGATTTCCATCATCCGGCGACAAAACCTTGACTTTGCCAGTCGGATCGTAGGCATGAACGTGGTCAACGGCCGCCTTTGGATCATCATATGGCAGCCCCGTTTTAGGGTCTACGTGACCTCGATCTAACCTCAGTCGTTCTTTCCCGGTACACGGGCATTTCCATTTTATTGGTGCACCCGAGACGTCTGTTTTAGCTGGAATTAGTCCCTTTTGATTCGCAAGACCGCGAATCTCGGTCCGCGTTTTATCTGTAACGTCCGCCGCTGTTATCGTCGGCGGTGTCATACCAGTCAACCCCAGCGGATCGATCGAGCTTATCGGGTTCCGCGCGTACTGGTAGGCGTGAATCCCACCCGCCAGCCCAATCGGATCCTTCGATATGAACCGCCCCACCGCCGGGTCATAGTACCGATGTCGGTTGTAATGCAGCCCCGTCTCATGATCGAAGTACTGCCCCTGGAACCGAATCGGGTTCTGGATACCCGCCTTCCTGGCTGCATCGCTAATGACTTCTTGCGTCGCTCCCCACGCCTTGTAATGCGCACTCCACGCAACCTCACCAGTTTGGTCGGTGAGCTCCTGCGGCGTGCCGAGGTGGTCGCACTGGTACCAGGCCAAACTATCAAACGGTGTGGGTTGAATCTCGTACTGCCACAGCGGATCCTCATCGATGTCGTAGTCAGCCTCGGCATAGGCGGGCTGCTTGTGCAGGGGCAGCATCCCGTGCGTGACGCCCTGGGCGATGGGGACGAAGCTGTTGGGTTCGTACAGATAGTGCGTGGTGCGGGTGCTGCCCGGTGACGGGTGGTAGGCGCCCTGGCGCATGATGTCGGCGTCGCGCCGGGCTTCCCAGGCCAGGGTGTCGCCGTCCCAGCCGTAGAGCGTGAAGCCGCACCCCGGCTCCTTGAGCCATGGCCGTGCTCCTTTTCCAAGGGCCGCTCACGCGGCCCTTGTTGTCTAGTTGTTTGTCTTGATGCGAAACGCTTCCTTCAGCGTTACTTCATCGTCCAAATCCCCATCTTCGAAACATCCAACAACCCTGCCGCTCAACGCTCCTTGCACCAGCTTGCATAAATTCAGCGATCTAAAATTAACTTCCAGCCATAGCGACCGATCGCTCTCTTGAGTCAACCTAACATCATATTCAGCCAATGTCTGTAGCTCCCGATCCTTCAGACAAACTTCCAGTGCCTGCGCCTTGACGCATGCGTCACTCGACTTCAACGAGTCCATGACATGCTGCGCTGAAGTAGTGTCGTCAAATACCAATCTATATTCGTAGCTCATGATCCGTGTGGCCTCCCTCGAACAGCTGGTAGATCAGCCGGATTACGGATACCAATGTGTGTTTCATTCGGATCTAGCGACACAAGCCCTCGATCATTAAGTTGATTCCCAGCAGGAATCTGGCGTTTCGTTGGTAATTCATTTAACTTTAGCGGTTTAGGAGAATCAATTGGCAAATGTATCAATATCATCGAGTGCATCCCGCACCCTTCCGGACAGAGATTCGTCCTTGAGTTTTTTTTCTAGAATTGGAATAACCTTATCTTTATCAATTTTTCCGTACATTCTGGCGACGTGTCCGATGCATGTAATCCCAAGGCCCTTGATATCATCGTTCATTCCACCCTCAATCGCACTTATGCATTTATCCTGGATCCAATCTGGGTCATTAATGTTGAAGCACAAATACATGAGAGCATCTATGACAACATCACTCTGATCCGACCTCAGCATAATCTCAATATCTTCCTTGCTGTACTGAGTTGTCATATAAATCACCTCTTTATCCTTCCCTTGCCACTGACCATTCCTGACTTCTTAAGGGCAGATTGTTGGTCGTTATGCAAATCACACCAGCAGCGAACGTGACCATGAAATTCCTCATCGCCATTTGGATGAGTCCTGGTCTTGTCCATGACAACAATCTCATCATTTCGAGCATCGACTCCAACGCGCCTAGGTGAGTTTTCTTTAACTTGCACTGAATTATTAAGCGCAAATTGCCCATCAGTCGGGGCTCGGCTTTTCACCGCATTGTCCATAGTTCCATGATAGGGGGCATCCTTATAGATGCGGGCCAAGCCAAGTGGGTCAATCCACTCTACCGGATTGGGGGCATAAGCGTGGAGGTTCAGCCCACCCGCCAACCCAATCGGATCCTTCGATATAAACCACCCCGACGCCGGGTCGTAGTACCGGTGCCGGTTGTAATGCAGCCCCGTCTCATGGTCAAAGTACTGCCCCTGGAACCGAAGCGGGTTCTGGATGCCCGCCTTCCTCGCTGCGTCGGTAATGACCTCCTGCGCCGCTCCCCACGCCTTGTAATGCGCACTCCACGCAATCTCACCGGTTTGGTCGGTGAGCTCCTGCGGCGTGCCCAGGTGGTCGCACTGGTACCACGCCAAACTATCAAACGGTGTGGGCTGAATCTCGTGCTGCCACAATGGATCCTCATCGATGTCGTATTCAGCGTCGGCATAGGCAGGCTGCTTGTGCAGGGGCAGCATCCCGTGCGTGACGCCCTGGGCGATGGGGACGAAGCTGTTGGGTTCGTACAGATAGTGCGTGGTGCGGGTGCTGCCGGGTGACGGGTGGTAGGCGCCCTGGCGCATGATGTCGGCGTCGCGCCGGGCTTCCCAGGCCAGGGTGTCGCCATCCCAGCCGTAGAGCGTGAAGCCACACCCCAGTTCCTTGTTGACCCGGGCGTGTTCGTTGTGGATGTAGACGCTGCCAGCGCCGAGGGGCTCGAAGTAGACCGCCTGTGCGTGTTTGGTGATGCGCCGGCCGAGGGCATCGTATTGGTATGCCCAGCTCAAGTGGTGGTCGATTTAGTAGGTGTTTCGTCCGCGCGCAGCCGGCGTAGATGACTGGCATCGTCTTGTGATGAGCGGCCAGCTCTGGCTTTGTAGTCATGCTGTTAGCCATAACCTGCATGCGTCGATTCCGGCAGAACACGTTGGCCGAACAGCGTGTCAACTGGAGCCACTAACCCGCCACTTGGCCGTCCCGATCAAATCACTAATCCTATAATTTTGGCTCACGTCCGATGCTGAAACAACTTGCAATTAGAAGTGGCCTAGCTATAGCAACTGCCCCACCTTCCATGTCATCGAATTCCCCTAGAGGAACTAGAAAAAACATTGATGCTTTTTCAACTTGGCGAAGTATGGAGATAGGGAATTTACGCGAGTCGTAAAACCATCCACTACTCAGCAACTCCTGCACCGAGCGCTCGTTGTCCGACAAAACAACATGAGCAGAGGAGTGCAACGCAACTAGCCTTACCACTTCCTGAAAGCGGGGGTGACGCAAACAGATACCCCCAAAAAATTGAATATCCCCGCCATCTTCAAGAATATGCTCAGAGGTTCGTTCACCTTCCGGCAACTCGACTCCATTCTTTTCCAAGGATCGCCATAATCCATAGTGCCTCACAATCTTGGTATCCGGCACTTTCCCACCGTTGCTGACTAAAAGCCATACCAAGTGGTTCGGGAAGTAGGCGTTTATCCTCGCATACAGCTCTGTCAGGGCCTTCTCTTGGCGATCAGCAAGAGGCAGTCCTGGGTAGAGTCTTAGTGCTGCCGAGAGCTGGCCAAGCCCCTCGTGAGTCTTCTGCGGAATGTTGAAGACCGAATTGGCTGTAAATACGTTCGAAGTCAGCTCGAAATAATTCTCAGTAGTCATAGTGACCTTCCTTCTGGTCGTTGAAGTGGGGTCCTCGATTCTGAGAGTTATTGAGTCCGAAATCGTGACCGCCGGCATCATCGCGTAACACCGTAGTGCTTACCCTCCCGCTTGAATCTCGTTGGTCAAACTCATAGGTCCGGCCTTGCTGGACGCGCCCCCTCTTGTCTAGGTTTGGACCAACTCGTGTCGGGCACATGCATACCGGTACGCCATTATCCCTTTTAGCTTGACGGAAAGCACCGCGTCTTCCTGCCCCTTCGGGACTTAGATTGGGCGGCCTGCTCCAGCTTAATCCCAGCGGATCAACCCATTGCACCGTATTTGGTGCGTACTGATAGACGTTCAGTCCCCCCGCCAACCCAATCGGATCCTTCGATATGAACCGCCCACTGCTCGGGTCATAGTACCGATGCCGGTTGTAATGCAGCCCCGTCTCATGATCAAAGTACTGCCCCTGGAACCGCAGCGGGTTCTGAATACCAGCCTTCCTGGCTGCATCGCTAATGACTTCTTGCGCCGCTCCCCACGCCTTGTAATGCGCACTCCACGCAATCTCACCGGTTTGGTCAGTAAGCTCCTGCGGCGTGCCGAGGTGATCGCACTGGTACCACGCCAAACTATCAAACGGTGTGGGCTGAATCTCGTGCTGCCACAGTGGATCCTCATCGATGTCGTATTCAGCGTCGGCATAGGCAGGCTGCTTGTGCAGGGGCAGCATCCCGTGCGTGACGCCCTGGGCGATGGGGACGAAGCTGTTGGGTTCGTACAGATAGTGCGTGGTGCGGGTGCTGCCGGGTGACGGGTGGTAGGCGCCCTGGCGCATGATGTCGGCGTCGCGCCGGGCTTCCCAGGCCAGGGTGTCGCCGTCCCAGCCGTAGAGCGTGAAGCCACACCCCAGTTCCTTGTTGACCCGTGCGCGTTCGTTATGAATGTAGACGCTGCCAGCGCCGAGGGGCTCGAAGTAGACCGCCTGTGCGTGTTTGGTGATGCGCCGGCCGAGGGCATCGTATTGGTATTTCACGCTGAGGCGCTCGTCGCTGTAGCGGGTCCCCCAGGTTGGCCTTGAGCCGTTGCTCGGCCTGACGAATCATCTCCTCGCGCACGAGGGCGAGCATGGGGCGCAGGCTCATGCGCGCGGCGGCGGTACCGGTCGGCAGTGGGAGAACGCCAATCAGGTTGATGCCGAGGCTCGCCCACATCAGGACGTCGGGGGCTTTAGGCGAGCGCATCATGGTGACGATGTCGTCCAGCACGTCGGTCAGGGCAATGATGTTGCCCACCACGGGCAAGCCGCCCGCGACGTTCTTGATGCGCTCCAATGTGACTTTGCCGCCGGTTTGTTCTTGCAGCCATGCATCGAAGCCATGTGCGCTGACTGCGAGATCTTGCACGGTGATGGTGTTCAGCGGCGCGACGGCGACCGGGGAATATTGAGATGCGGTCATGTAGGGCGTGAATGCGGGGTCTGAAGGCGCGTGGACATCAGCCGATGCGCGCGATGCGCAGGCCGGCGGGTGCGGAGGACAGTGCGCTTGACGCCGGCAAGGCGAGTGAGCCTAGCTGGCCCGTGCTCGCGTTGGCCAGCGCCGCTGAACCCCAGGCTCAGGCTGGAGTTCTGGTGGTCGCTCTGCAGCTGCGTCTGGATTTGGCCTTGGGTGTCGTCCTGGACAAAGGTGTTGGTCCTACCCCCGTGCAATTCCTTGCTGACGAAACCAGAGAGCGCATGGTGCCCTGGCATGGGCCACTGGGGCATGTTCTCCCGATTAGGGACGCGCCCGGTAATAATCGGGCAATCCGGATCGCCATTGAGGAAGTCGACAATGACTTCTTGCCCAATGCGTGGAATCTGGATGGCGCCGAAGCGCTCACCCTGCCAGGGAGACGACGCTCGCACCCAGCACGAACTGTTTGCATTGCGTTGAAGGTGCAGCCTGGGACCATCGCACGCACGTTGCCGGCACCCCGGGCTCGGCGGCCGTGCTGGCGCAGGGCCTCCATGCGCATGCGGGCGATCTGGTCGCCTTCCTTCCAAGGGTCGTTTCCGGTAGTAGGCTGGCTGTGGTCACCGGGCCATTCGCGCACTTCGGCATTGGCGTGGGCGGTATCGAGCGGATCGGCGGCGCGGACGGTGAGGTCGGCGCTCGGCTTGACGAAGTCGTAGTCGGTGGCCGCCCATTGGCCCGAGACGACTTTGTCGTGCAGCTCGAAGGTGTGCAGGTGTTCTTCGTCGATGCGGTCGGAAGACGGCTGCCAGCGGATGGTCTGGTAGGCGGGGCTGGCGAATGGACCAAACGCGCCGTTGCCGTCGGTGAGCACCAAACGATGTTTGCCGCCCGAATGTTCGATGTGCCAGGCGATGCCCCATTCCTGCGTCAGGCGCTGGAAGAACTCGAAGTCGCTTTCGTTGTATTGGACCTGGTATTCGCGCCTGGGGTAGCGGGCGATGTCGAGCCGGCGTTCGACGGGGAAGATGTAGCCACCCAGCAGCGCATCCAGAATCTCCACCACGGTCTGCTGCTGAAAGATGCGTGTGTCGCGGTTGAGCGTGGCAAGCCAAAGCCAGGGGCGCAGCGTGAGACGATATTTGAGTTGGCGGCCACCATTGACCGGGGTGGGACCGACGATGTCGGTGACGAGCCCGCTGATTTGACGGGTGCCGGCGTCAGTGCCGTCCAACGCGATGGTGACAGTGAGTTCCTGGCCGCGCAGGGCGTTGGTGTCGAGGTTGGCGCCCGGGCCGTAGAGGACGTTGCGTTCGTCGGGGGTCTTGAGTTCGACTTCGTACTCGAACAGTTCGCACAGCCGCTCGGTGCCGGAGAGCTTGGAGAACAGCAGCGCCGGTTTGCCCAGAATTTCTGGCAGGCCGTGGCCCGTGACGGACACTGTGCGCGTATTCAGCAAAGCAAGACGGTTGCCCATGGGCGGCGTTCCAACAGAAGTCATGGAATCCGCGCTTGGCAATGAGCCGACCGGCAGCCAACGCGGGAGAACTGGCAAGGCTAGCTTGCGCGGTCTCCGACTTCTATCAACCCAACAAGAATTCACATGTTGATGGCGAGTCGACGGACTCCTTGCGGTCGAACGTTCAATCCGCGGCGAGTATCGACGTTGTCTGCATTACGACCGAAGTCGTGGATGCGTGACGTGCTTCACAGCGGGCAAAGGGTGGGCGAGCCCAGGCAAGCCCCGGCACCGATGCTGCAACATCGGTGCCAGCAGACCTCATGTGCCTGGGTCGCCCATGAAGTCAGCGTTGTTGCTGGAGGTGTTCCGGCGTATGGGCCGCGCTTGTTGCGCATGCGTTGCCGGCAGCGTTGCGGTTGAACACCGCGTGTGAGCTGGCGGCGTGGGAGATCGAGCGGGTCACGGCATTCCTCTTCATGTGATGAACGGAACCGCGCCCAACCCTTGGGGAGGGGTGGGCGAGCACAGGCAGGTTTGGAACACCGAGACATAACGATCGGCACGGCCGAAGCCGTACAAGCCTGGCTCGCCCAATGAGGGAGACGAAGCCAAGCCATAGCGGTTGGACGCACTGACGTATCCCGGTTTCAAGGTCGTTGCCGAGATGCTGTATCTAGAACTGGCGCCGCTGCCTGCAACCGGGCAGGGCCTGGATCTGGATGCATTGGACCGGCTTGATGCCGCATTGCAGACCGTGAGGCGGCGCGTGGAAGCGGAGATGGATCGGTAACGAAAACCGTGCCAAACCTCGTGCGCTTGCCTACACTCTCGTCGCAACGAAACAGCCCGATTTGCCCACAGGAGACCTCATGAAGAACTGGCTTGCGACGATCGCAGGATGGACGCTCTGCGCATGCGTGGCGTTCAGCAGCACCGCCCATGCAGCCGATGCCCCTGCTGATGGGGCGACGCTGACCGTCAACATCGGCACGGAGCACCGCACGCTGTCGCGCGATGCATTGCTGCACGATCCGCACCTGACCAGCGTGACCGTGGAAGACCAGAACCTGAAGGCCCGTCTGACCTTCAAGGCGATCCCGGTGACGGCGCTGTTCCGCGGGCAGACGGTCGGCCCGGATGCCAGCGCCACTACCGCTGCCAGCGACGGCTACGTTTCGCACCTGCCGATGCGCCTGCTGCTGGGCGATCGCGCCGACGGGCCCCGCGCCTGGCTGGCCGTCGAAGACCCCGCCGCGCCATGGCCGACACTCAAGGGCCAGGACATCGGCCCGTTCCGGCTGATCTGGACGGCGCCCGCGGCCAAGGCGTCGGTCGTGAACGAAAGCCTGTGGACTTACAGCATCGTGCGCATCGATGTGGCGGCGCTGCCGGGCGAGCGCTTCGCGGCCATCCGGCCCGCCGCGGGGCTGCCCGCAGATGGGGCCGTCATGCGCGGTTTCGCCACGTTCCAGCGCGTCTGCTTCTCGTGCCACACGCTCAATCGTGCCGGCGACGCCAACCTTGGCCCCGACCTTAACGTGCCGTACAGCCCCGTGGAATACCTCGGCGACGAGAAGCTGCGCCATCTGATCCGCGATCCGCAATCGCTGCGCTGGTGGCCTAACGCACGCATGTCCGCCATTGACGAGAAGACGCTGTCCGATGCGCAGCTTAATGATCTGCTGGCGTACTTTCACCACATGACCAAGCGCAAAGCGGCAGCGCAATGACCTGCGCTTAGCGCCACTATTCGGCCGCCCAGTCGACCAGCGTGGCGATGGTGTTCATGTTGCGCGCCGTCCCCGTCTTGGCGGCGGGGATCTTCAGTTTGGAATCGGCCATGCCGTCGCCGTAGTGCACGTAGATTTCGCGGGTGCCCAGGGCCATCTCTTCCGCCCTGTGGCCCGTGGCAGCGGCGAGCGCATCGGCGGGTGGCGGCATGTCCAGGAAGATCGCGACCGTTCGGTTGGGTGCCGCCGTCTTGAACGGATTGCCTTCCAGCACCGCTGCCAGCTCGGCACCTGTGCGCACGAGCACGCCCACGGGTTTGCCGGCGTAATCCTCCAGGCAGCGTTCCAGCTTCGCCTTGATGGTCGCCTCTGCCAGCCGGCTCTGAAAGACCACGTTGCCGCTCGCAATGTAGGTGCGTACGCCGCTCAGGCCGATCGATTCGCACATCGCGCGCAGTTCGGCCATGGGTAGTTTGCCGGTGCCGCCTACGTTCACGGCGCGCAGGAAGGCGATATAGCTGGGCATGGGTTCTCCTGTGTTCTCGTTCCTCTGTCTTATCAACGGCTTACGGGCGCCCTCGAACTGGCAACATTCTGTTACGAGATTGACGAATGTGTTTAACCCGCCCCGTTGCGTGACTTGTATTCTGCGCCCCGAACACATCGAGCCCGGATCGGCCCCCTCAGTACTGGTTTGAGTGCCGCATCCTGCATTTGCGCATAAGGAGAACACCATGTTGAAGAAGATTGCACCTGCCCTGATTGTGGCAACGCTCGCCGGCCTAACGGCCTTGCCCGCAGCGGCGGATGACCTGCGCAATGCCCTGGGCGGCGCGCTGGGTGGCGCTGGCGGCGCGGCCGTGGGCGGCGCGCTCGGCGGGCAGACCGGCTCGGTCATCGGCGGGGCGATCGGCGGCGGCGCGGGCGGCGCTTTGACGGCCAACGGCCGCGAGCGCAAGGGCGCCATCGTGGGTGGCGCAGTGGGCGGCGGCGTGGGTGCGGCTGCAGGCAATGCCATGGGGGGCCGCACGGGCGGCATCGTTGGAGCGGGCCTGGGTGGCGGCGCCGGTGCGGCACTGGGCGGCAACGTGCAGCGCAATTCGTATTCCGACCGCGACGACCGCGGCCGCGGCTACCGTCGCCACGGCAAGCACCATCACCACCATTGATCTGATGCGCCGGGGCGCTCGCCACTGAGCGCACCGGCCGCTTTCTTGCTTTCCTTCCGGCGACCGCGCTGTCCGCGTGCGTTGCCAGGCGCCGGCAAAACCTGTCGCCGCGACTCGCCGTTGCCACGTGCGCCGCCTACCATACCGAGACGGCCGCGATCGGCAACCACACGGAGGAGAGCGCCATGACGCAACGCTTCGACGCCATCATCATCGGCACCGGCCAGGCGGGCCCGCCGCTGGCTGCGCGCCTGTCCGGCGCCGGCATGAAGGTCGCCATCGTCGAGCGCGGCCGCTTTGGCGGTACGTGCGTCAACACCGGCTGCATCCCCACGAAAGCCATGGTGGCCAGCGCCTATGCGGCGCGCATGGCGCAGCGTGCGGCTGAATACGGCGTGGTGATCAACGGCGGTGTCACCGTCGACATGCAACGCGTCAAGGCCCGCAAGGATGAAATTTCCGGCCGCTCCAGCCATGGCGTGGAGCAATGGGTGCGCGGCCTGGAGCATTGCACCGTCTTCCAGGGCCATGCCCGCTTCGAAAGCGCGCGCACGGTGCGCGTTGGCGACGAGCTGCTCGAAGCCGAGCGCATCTTCATCAACGTCGGCGGCCGGGCGTTGGTGCCGCCCATGCCCGGGCTCGATCAAGTGCCGTTTCTCACCAACTCCACCATGATGGACGTGGATTTTCTGCCTGAGCACCTTGTCGTGATTGGGGGAAGTTACGTCGGGCTGGAGTTCGGCCAGATGTTTCGCCGCTTCGGATCGCGCGTGACGATTGTCGAGAAGGGCCCGCGCCTGATCGCCCGCGAAGACGAAGACGTATCGCAGGCGGTGCGCGAGATTCTCGAGGCCGAGGGCATCGACGTGCAGGTCAACGCCGATTGCCTGCGCGTGCGTCGCGATGGTGCCAACGTCGTGGTTGGCCTGGACTGCAGCGGCGGTGCGCGCGAGGTATCGGGTTCGCATCTGCTGATGGCGGTCGGGCGTGTGCCCAATACCGATGATCTGGGGCTCGACAAGGCCGGCGTGGAGATCGACAAGCGCGGCAATATCCGCGTTGACGAGCAGTTGCGAACCAACGTGCCCGGCATCTGGGCCATGGGCGATTGCAACGGACGGGGCGCGTTCACGCACACGGCTTACAACGACTACGAAATCGTGGCGGCCAATCTGCTCGACGACGACCCACGCACGGTGTCGGACCGCATCCAGGCGTACGCCATGTACATCGACCCGCCGCTTGCGCGCGTCGGCATGTCGCTCACGGAGGCGAAGCAATCCGGCCGCAAGTTGCTGGTCGGCAACCGGCCGATGACGCGCGTCGGCCGCGCGGTGGAGAAGGGCGAGAGCCAGGGGTTCATGCGCGTGGTGGTCGATGCGCAGACGCACGAAATCTTGGGCGCGTCGATCCTCGGTGTGGTCGGCGACGAGGCCGTGCATTCGATCCTCGACGTGATGTATGCCAAGGCGCCTTACTCGACCATCAGCCGCGCCATGCACATTCACCCGACGGTGTCGGAGCTGATTCCCACGTTGCTGCAAAGCATGGAGCCGGTGCAATAACGCCGGGCATGGCGCCAGAAAAACGAAGGGCGCCTTGCGGCGCCCCCAATATCAACCCGCTGCCGTGCGTGCCGCTCAGGGCACGATCGAAAGAAACAGGTACGCCGCAAAGATCGCCAGGTGCACGACCCCTTGCAGGATGGTCGTGCGGCCCTTGCCGAGCGTGAGCGTCGACACGATCAGCGTCAGGAACAGCAGGACCATTTCCTTCGGGCCCAGGCCCAGTTCGAGCGGGCGGCCGATCCAGATGAACACGGCAGCCACGGTCGGGATGGTCAGGCCGATGCTCGCCAGTGCCGAGCCCAGCGCGAGGTTCAGGCTCGTCTGGATGCGGTCTGCATTGGCGGCGCGCAGGGCGGCCAGGCATTCCGGCAACAGCACCAGCGCGGCGATGACGATGCCGACCGTCGCGGGCGGCGCGCCGGCATTCAGGATGGCGGCTTCCACCGAAGGAGAGAGCACCTTTGCCAGCCCGACGACGGCCACCAGCGACACCATCAGCAAGACCCCGCTGAGCGCCGCCACGCGCGCGGGCGGCGGCGGCGCATGCACGTCTTCGTTGGCACTGTCGACGAGGAAGTAGTCGCGGTGGCGGATGGTCTGCACGATGACGAAGCAGCCGTACAGCACCAGCGATGTCACGCCGGCAAAGGCCAGTTGCGATGACGTCATGACAGGCCCCGGCGTGGAGCTGGTGTAGTTGGGCAGCACCATGGTCAGCGTGACCAGCGCTGCCAGCACGGCCAGCGCGGCGGTGGCGCCTGGCGCCTGAAACGCCTGCTCGCGGTGACGCAGGCCCCCCACGAAGAGGCAAGCGCCCACGATTCCGTTGCAGATGAGCATGACCGCCGCAAACACGGTGTCGCGGGCCAATCCCGCTTTCTCTGGACCGGAAGAGAGCATCACCGAGACGATCAGCGCGACTTCGATCACGGTCACGGCAATCGCCAGCACGAGCGTGCCGAAGGGCTCGCCAACCTTGTGTGCGACGACTTCTGCATGGTGGACGGCGGCAAAGACGGCGCCGGCCAGCGCAAGTGCCATCAGCGCGATCAGCCAGCCTGGGGGCGTCATGAACGCGCCACCAACCAACACCGCCCACGCCAGCAGCGGAGCAGCGATTGTCCACGGGGGCAGCTTGTTGGAAGACAGGGCCACGGAGTTCTCCTTGTTGTTGCCTCAACGCCGGCGGGCGGCGAAGGGTAGGGATGCGGTGTGGCCCGAATATAAAGCATGTGCGGAGCATCAGCCCGCACATGCGGCGTACGTCACGCCAATGCCGTTACGGGGCAACGGCTACGGCAGACACCTCCTGGCTCCAGTAAGTCGGCAGCGTGCCGTACGGATTCGGCAGCGTCTTGTTGGTGATGAACACGGCGGCAGCGCGCTTGCTCGATGCGTTGCGAACGAAGGTTTGCATCTGCGTGGCCGATGCGGCGTAGACGATGTGCGCAAACCGCGAAGTCGGGTAGTTGGCCTGCCACGCCAGCGGGGCATAGTTGGCGTAGTGCTTGGCGTTGTCTTCAAATACGACGAGCTGGTCCGCCACCGGCAGGCTGGCATAGATCTCCGGCACATTGGTGCCCGGGTTGCCCGTGACCGTGTAGTTCGGCGACAGCCCCTTGATGTAGTTGTAGACCGACTGGTAGAACTGGATGTGCGCGGTTGTGCTGTCGGCGGTCATCTCGTCGATGAAGAAGCCGTCGACCTGATACAGCGCCTGGTAGGTATTGATGTCTTGCACCACCGCCGACAACGACCGGTTTGTGTACGAGCTGGACACATACCCGATCACCTTGCCGCCAGCGGCATGCACCTTGGCGACGGCGGCAACGTAGTTGGGGTCCTGCGTCGTGCCTGGGCCGCTGTTCGGGTTCAGGATGACCGTGGTCGGTACCGACGTCGCGGTTGTCGCCAACGTATTCCATTGCGTTGCGCCGGTGCCTGACGGATAGATGTAGGACGGCACCAGCAGCCCTTCAGCGCTGGCATGCGGTGCGCCCATCAGCGCGCCCGACACCAGTGCGAATGCCGCACATGCAGCGCGCGCGAACCTGCGCTTTGCGTTGCCCAGTTGCGATGCCACGGCCAGCGTGGCGGATGCGGGCGAACGCCCCCCCGTTTGAATCGTTTTCATTATGTGCCCCCGACCGCGCAGTTCGTTGCGTGTGTCATCAGGCCCGCCCCGTTTGCGGGTTGGCGGGCAACTGGCTGACTTCATTTAGAGAAGTCCCTGTAGCTTTGCGTCGCCGGATCACTCCGGTTTTGCCCAGACCTCTGGGTGTGAACCCATTGGGGAAAGACTCTACCGGGGCCGCGCCAGCCCGGCAAACTGAGATTGCGCAAACGGCGCGGCTGCCGCGTGAAGCGTTGTCTGGACCCCACGTTGCGCGCTGCCATGGCAATCAACCATGGGCGCCAATGAAGCATGGACGGCCTCGGCCTGGTCGCCATTCCTCCCCTGCCGCGTTTCCCCTGACTCGCGCCAGAACCTCTGGTGCATTCCGCAGCCGCAGAGCCCGCCCGTATCGTCGGTCCACGCAGCGCCAATGGTTGCCGCCGCGTTTTTTGTCCACGTATCTGACTGAGGAGAACCTGCAATGAACATCCGCTCGAATGTGCCTGTCATCCGCATCGTGCTGTTGGCGGTGGTGTCCCTGATTGCGTCATTGGCGGCCACGGCCGCGTTGGCCGCGCCGCCCGCGACCGTCGCAACATGCGACGGCATCAAGGATGCGTACCCGATTCTCGGCACGCAGTGTGCCAACCACTACGCCAAGATCAACCATGCGCCGGCCACTGCGGCCGAACGGCGCGAGACGTACTTTGCGCGGATCGCGGTTTTGGAGATTTTCCACAAGGCGCTCCTGTGCAACGGCATGTACGGCGCATCGAAATCGGCGCAGCAGCGCTTTTCAAGCGGCGAGGCTGGCCATCTCCAGGCGCTGGCGAACCTGAATGTGGCAATGACGGTTGCTGGCGACCCGAACGTGCCGCCGGTTTACACCGCCGCCGACTTGAATGACGTGTCGATCAACAAGCAGCAGTGCAAGTAGGGGTAGGGCGGGTGGCGGCAGAGGTGCCGCCGCTGCCTTGCCACCCAGGCCGACGCTGGCCCCGTCGGCGTGGCAGAATCGCGGTCTGCATCCGTGAACGTCTGCGCCCACAAAAGGAGACTCCCGATGACTGCATCTGCCGCCGTATTTGCTATTCTCGTTGCGCTGTTGCTGGGCGCCATGATTCCCGGGCCGAGTTTTGTTCTGGTGGCGCGCAATGCCATTGGGTTGTCGCGCCGCGACGGCCTGGCAACCGCACTTGGCATGGGCGCGGGCGCCCTGTTCTTCGGTGGCCTGGCCCTGGCGGGGCTGTATACGTTGCTGCAAGCCGTCGAGTGGCTCTACATCGGCCTCAAGATTGCTGGTGGCGCGTATCTGACCTACATGGCGTGGAAGATCTGGCGCGGCGCCAAGCTGCCCATGGTGATGAACGATCGCCTGACACAGCAGACCGGCAGCGCACGCAATTCGTTCTGGACCGGCATCACCACGCAGATGAGCAATCCCAAGACGGCCATCTGGTACGGCAGTATCTTTGCCGCGCTGCTGCCGCAACATCCGCCGGTGTGGTGCTACTTCGTGCTGCCGCCGCTGGTGTTCCTGGTCGAGTTCGGGTGGTACACCATCGTCGCGCTGTGCTTCTCTAGCCGGGTGCCGCGTGAGATGTACCTGCGTGCCAAGACCTGGGTCGATCGCGTGGCCGCCGTGGCGATCGGTGCGCTCGGGCTGCGCCTGATCTTTACCGCGCCCAAGGTCGGGCTGTGATGCCTGTGGGGCGGTTTTTCAGACCGCGCCTGCAATGACGTCCCGCAACCACCGATGCCCGGGGTCTCGATGCATGCGCTCATGCCACAGCATCGACATCTCATAGCCTGGCACCTCCACTGGCGGTTCAACCACCTGTAGTGCGCTGGCCCCGCGCACCAGCCGCTCGGGCAGCATGGCGACCATGTCAGTGCTGGCGACCGCCGTCATCACAAAGAGGAAGTGCGGCACTGACAGCACGACGCGTCGCGTGGCACCGGCGGCCTTCAGAGCTTCGTCTGTCACGCCGAAGAAGCCACCGCCATCGGGCGATACGATCACATGATCCAGCGTGCAGAACTGCGCCAGCGTCGGCTTGCGTTTCAGTCGCGGGTGTCCAGCGCGGCCGATCAGCACATAGCGCTCAGTGAATAGCGCGCGGCGGCGCAGGCCGGGTGGTGCGCCGTCTGTGGTGTGGAACGCGAGATCGATCTCTCCTTGCTCTGCTTGCTTTTCGATACGCGTGGGCACCAGCTCCAGCATGGCGAGCCGCGTGCCCGGCGCGCTTGTGCGCAGGGTGTTCAGCGCCGGCAATGCGATGGTGGATTCGCCGTAATCCGTGGCGGCCACGCGCCAGGTGTTGCCGGCTTGGGCCGGGTCGAACGGGCTGGCGGGCGCGACGGCCTGCTCCAGCGCTTCGAGCGCCATCCGCAGCGGTTCGCGCAAGCTTTCAGCGCGGGCGGTTGGGCGCATGCCGCGCGGGCCCGGCAGCAGCAGCGGATCACCAAAGATGTCGCGCAACTTGGCCAGATGCACGCTCACGGAAGGTTGCGAGAAGTTCAGCCGCTGCGCCGCACGCGTGACATTGTGCTCGGTCAGCAGCACATCGAGCGTCACCAGCAGGTTCAGGTCTAATCGCCTGAGATTATTCATGGCTATGCCTGGAATATTGATAATTCATTTCCAATATACCTGGGCGCGCCGCATTCTGGAGCCATTCCTAATTTGGAGGTGCCACCATGAATGTCCTGATCGTCTACGCCCATCCCGAACCCAAATCGCTCAACGGCGCCCTCAAGGACTTTGCCGTCCGGCGCCTGGAGGCGGCCGGCCACACCGTGCAGGTATCGGACTTGTACGCCATGCAGTGGAAGGCCGCGCTCGATGCGAGTGACAGTACTGTCGCGCCGGTCGGTCCGCATTTCCACCCGTCGTTGGATTCCAGGCACGCATTCGAGAACGGCCTGCAAGCCGCCGACATTGCTGCCGAACAAGCCAAGCTGCAATGGGCCGACGCCGTGATCTTGCAGTTTCCACTGTGGTGGTTTTCGATGCCGGCCATCCTCAAGGGCTGGGTCGAGCGTGTCTATGCGTATGGCTTCGCCTATGGCGTTGGCGAGCACTCCGACACCCACTGGGGTGACCGCTACGGCGAAGGTACGCTCGCAGGAAAACGCGCCATGCTCATCGTCACGACGGGCGGGTGGGAGTCGCACTACAGCCCGCGCGGCATCAACGGCCCGATCGACGACATCTTGTTCCCGATCCAGCACGGCATCCTGTACTACCCCGGTTTTGATGTGGTGCCCCCATTCGTGAGCTACCGCACCGGTCGCATGGATGAGGCACGCTTTGCGCAGACCACCCAGGCACTGGGCGAGCGGCTCGACACCTTGTTCACCGCAGCGCCGATCCCGTTCCGCCAGCAGAATGCCGGTGAATACGAGATCCCGGCGCTCACGCTGCGGGCCGAGATCGCACCCGAAAAAACAGGCTTTGCCGCGCACCTTGCCTAGGCCCGGCCGGGGCGGCGAGCGCTACAATTCCAGCCTCACTTCCGGCGGCGCGCTGTAGCAAATACAGCGCGCCGCCGCGTTTGTTTTTCCTCCCTCCCTTCTTGTCGGCATGGCGTCTCACGCGGTTTTCACGGGTCTGGTCAATTTGCTGCTCGGCATGGGCCTTGGCGTGGCAGGCGGTTTGCTCGGCATTGGCGGCGGGCTGATTGCCATTCCTGTGCTCGGCTACCTGTACGGAATGGACCAGCACCTGGCGCAAGGCACGGCGCTGGTGATGATTGCCCCCAATGTGCTGATCGGCTTCTGGCGGTATCACCAGCGGCATCCGGTGCATCTGCGCTCCGTTGCGATGATCTGCGTGTTCTCGATGGCGGCGACCTACGTTGCTGCGCGCTTTGCTGCCGGGCTGGACGCTCATCTGCTTCATACGGCGTTTGCCGTGTTCCTGATCGTGCTGGCGGTGTACTTTGCCTCGCAGCTCAAAGAGAAGCCGAATGCCGCTGATGCCGTGCACGCTGCCCCACATGCCATGCCGGCCGCCGCTCTGCCGTTGATGGGCGTCGCCAGCGGAGCGATGTCGGGCATCTTCACGGTAGGCGGCGGGCTGGTGGTGGTGCCGGCGCTGGTGACGTTCTTCGGTTTGCCGCAGACACGCGCCCAGGGCATGGCGCTCGCGCTGGTGGTGCCCGGCTCGCTCATCGCACTCGCAACGTATGCACATGCCGGCCATGTGGATTGGGGAACGGGCATTCCGCTGGCGGCCGGTGGTGTGGTGAGTGTGTCGTGGGGTGTGGGCCTGGCCTATCGGTTTTCAGCGCGGCATTTGCGGCTGGCGTTCTGCGCCGTGCTGCTGGGTACGGCGCTGATGATGGCCTGATCGACGTGATTTTTTCAGAACGGAGGAGGGCATCGTGTCGGAACAAGAATTCCCCCATGTGTTTCTGTTGGGCGGCGCCAAGTTGGCCTACCGTGATGCCGAACGCCAGCCCCTCACGCCGCTTGGCTCTGCCCGCTGATACCTGATCGACATGGACGCCTTCGACGACGATCTGACACGCTTTGCCGCCCACGGTACTGGACCGCTGCCGGCCGCCGTTGCGCAAGGCCATGTCGAGCACGACGGCGCCCGCATCTGGTATGCGACCTTCGGCGTCGGCAGGCCTGTGATCCTGCTGCATGGCGGGCTCGGCCATAGCGGCAATTGGGGGTATCAGGTTCCGGCACTCATGACTGCGGGCTACCGGCCCATCGTCATTGATAGCCGTGGGCACGGCAGAAGCACACGCGACGCACAGCCTTACGCCTACACGCGCATGGCTTCTGATGTGCGGTCCGTCATGGATGTGCTGCGCATCGACCGTGCGCCGTTCGTCGGCTGGAGCGACGGTGCTTGTGTTGCGCTCACCCTGGCCATGCAGACGCCGGAACGCGCGGCGGGTGTGTTCTTCTTTGGCTGCAACATGGACCCAAGCGGTGCCAAGCCCTTTGAGCCCACGCCCGTCATCGATCGCTGTCTTGCGCGCCACCGAAAGGATTACACCGCGCTGTCATCTACACCCCACGACTTTGATGCATTCGTCGCGGCTGTCACCGAAATGATGCAGACGCAGCCGAATGCCACAGCCGAAGAGCTTGCCGCCACCCGTGTGCCTGTGACCATCGTGCAGAGCGAGCACGACGAATTCATCCGGCCCGAGCACGCGCAGTATCTCGCGCGGACCATTCCTGACGCGCAGTTTGTGTTGCTGCGGGGCGTGAGCCATTTCGCGCCATTGCAGCGACCGGCATCGTTCAACGACGCCGTGCTGGCGTTTCTGCACAGGCTTCCTCCGCCCTAGGTAGCGTGGAGGCCGAGTGCGTTTGCGCAACGCTGGCGCCGCGCGTTATCCACAGAAACAGTGGGTAAGCCTGTGGATAACGATGCCCGACCGCGATACCACGCGCTCTGCAGTGCTTTGCTGACTGCGTAGGCAGACAGCTCAGTTTGCTGGAGCTGCCGTGCTGTAGGTCGCCTTGATCGCCTTGTGCCGAGCTTCCATTTCCTGACGTAGCGCGCGGCGCTGTTGCGCGGCTTCGAAGCGTTCCTTTTCTTCGGTGTTGGCAGGTGCCAGCGGCGGCACGTCGGCCGGTTTGCCTTCGTCGTCCACGGCCACCATCGTGAAATAGCAGCTGTTGGTATGGCGTACGACCTGGTTGCGGATGTTCTCGGTCACGACCTTGATACCGATTTCCATCGACGTGCGGCCGGTGTAGTTGACCGACGCGAGGAACGTCACCAGTTCACCCACGTGAATCGGCTGGCGGAACACCACCTGGTCCACCGACAGCGTCACGACATAGCGGCCGGCGTAGCGGCTCGCGCACGCATACGCGACCTGATCGAGCAGCTTGAGGATATGGCCGCCGTGCACGTTGCCGGAAAAATTGGCCATGTCGGGCGTCATCAGCACGGTCATGCTGAGCTGGTGGGATTGCGTATTCATGGGGGCGTTGAAGCTGGAACAATGGGAAAGCCGTGCGCGCAGAAATGGGTACGCAGCAGGCCGTCATTGTGCCGCGCTCGACTCATCTTGTGCTGCATTGCGTGAAATTTGATGGCATCGCGCTACACTAGCGGCTTCACTGGCAAACGATTTTCAGCCCGTCCTGTTTTCCATGCACCGATTGCTGACCCGCCTCCTGCTCTGGTTGGTTGTCCTGGCACTGCCCCTGCAAGGGTTTGCCGCGACGGCCATGATGGCGCGCGGCGGTGCAATGGACGATTCAATGGTTGCCATGGCAATGCCGGATGACGGCGCCGTCATGTCCGACGCCTGCCATGAGCATGAAGACGCCATGGCTGCCGACAGCGATCCCAAAGCGCCGGCGCAGTCGCACTGCAAGACTTGTCCGATCTGCGCGGCCTGTTCGCTCGGTTCGGTCGTTCCCCTGGCCGCCAGCCTTGGCGTGCCGCTGATCAAGCTGCCGGCCGCTGCGCCGCGTGGCCTTGCTGTTTCCTTCCGCAGCTTCATTCCCGAAGCGCTGCAACGTCCACCCTCGATTCGCGTTTGACGCCACCAGTCCGTCCATAGAACGGGCTGGCCTCTGGTTTGACGGCTCCGTGCACCGCATGCGGCCGTACGTCATCACGCTTGATCGAGGTTTCTCATGCTTTTCTCACGATGGTTCGTGGCCGCTGCGCTATTGGCGCTGGCGCCGCCATGGGTGTTGGTGCAAGGCGCTGCGTCTGCGCCGGCGGCCTCTGCGCCTGACCCGTTGAATGCGGACGCGGCTGTGCCGGCTGTGGCCGCGCCACGTACGTTCGACAGCTACCACGCGTATCGCGATACCGGCCCCGCTCCCTGGCGCGAGACCAACGCGGCCGTGAGCCCCAAGCCGGGCGCCACTGAGCAGGGTGGCCACGCGGGGCACGCCACGCCCGCGAGCGCGCCCGCCGCCTCCCCCAACAAGCCTGCCGGCGAGTCCATGCCCGGCATGCACCACCACTAGGAGGCGCCGTGCTCACACCATCCACACGCGGGCTCGCCGTGTGCGCGCTGGCCGCTACGCTGCTGCTGGGCGGCTGCGCCACCATCACGCAAGACAGCGGCTTCAAGACCGTTGCCGACGTGGCGCGCGATCGGCTCGGCAAGGACGCGACGTGGCAGCGCTCACCGGAAGCACGCGACAGCGCCGCGCAGCGCACGCGCGAGCTGCTCGCCCAGCCGTTGACGATGGACAGCGCCGTGCAGATCGCGCTGCTGAACAATCGTGGCCTGCAGGCTTCCTATGCGGAGCTGGGCTTGTCTGAAGCCGCGCTCGTGCAGGCCAGCCGCTTGCCGAATCCCGGCTTCAGTTTCAAACGCACACGCAGCGGTGATGACCTGTCGATCGAGCGCACGTTCTCGCTCTCGTTCCTGAACCTGCTGACGCTGCCGATGGCCACTCGCATCGAAAGCCGATACTTCGAGCAGACCAAGCTGCTGGTCGCCAACCAGATGCTGCAGGTGGCAGCCGATACGCGCCGCGCATACGTGAATGCCGTGGCGGCGGAGCAATCGGCGCGCTATGCGGAGCAGGTCCAGCAGGCCGCCGAAGCCGGTGCCGAGTTCGCCAAGCGCCTGGCTTCGGCCGGCAACTTCAGCAAGCTGGATCGTGCTCGCGAACAGGCCTTCTATGCGGAGGCCACTGCCACCCTGGCGCGCATGCGTCAGCAGGCGCAGGCGGATCGGGAGGCGTTGACCCGCATGCTTGGTGTGTGGGGCGCAGATACCGGTTTCAAGTTGCCGGAGCGGCTGCCCGACCTGCCGAAGGATCGCCCCGAGCTGCAGCAGATTGAAGCCTACGCGCTACGCAACCGGCTCGATATCCAGGCGGGCAAGTTGCAGGTCGAGGGCCTGGCATCGTCGCTGGGGCTTACACAGGCAACGCGCTTCATCAACGTGCTCGACCTCGGCTACGTGCGCAACAGCAAATCCAACGAGCCACGCGAAACGGGCTACGAGATCGGCATCGAGATCCCGCTGTTCGACTGGGGCGGTGCCCGCGTAGCGCGGGCGCAGTCGATCTACATGCAGGCCGCCGATCAGCTTGCCGACACGGCGGTGCGTGCGCGTTCCGAAGTGCGCGAATCGTACGTGCGCTATCAGACCGCATATGACCTCAGCCGCCACTACCGCGACGAGGTGGTGCCGCTGCGCAAGACCATCTCCGACGAGATGCTGCTGCGCTACAACGGCATGCTGGTGAGCGTGTTCGAGCTGCTGGCCGATGCGCGCGAGCAGGTGAATGCGGTCAATGGCTACATCGACGCGCTGCGCGGCTACTGGATTGCGCAGACCGATCTGCAGATGGCGCTGGGCGGCAAGTTGCCGCCGGTCGAAGCGAATGCTGCAGCCCCTGCGCCGAACCCTCCTCAAGGACATTGAACATGGTTTCCCGACGTCAATTTCTCGGCGGCACGGGCGCGGCCATGCTGGGCGCGGCGATGGTCTCGCGTGCCGGCGCCGCCTCGCTGCCCGAAGCACCGCTGCAAACGAAGCCGGCCACACAGCCGCCGCTCGTGCCACCCAACGGCCGGCCCTACAACCCCGTCGTGACGCTCAACGGCTGGACGCTGCCGTGGCGCATGCGTGGTGGCTGGAAGGAATTCCACCTCGTGGCCGAACCGGTCGAGCGCGAATTCGCGCCAGGCATGACGGGACACCTCTGGGGCTACAACGGCCAGAGCCCGGGCCCGACAATCGAATGCGTGGAAGGCGATCGAGTGCGCATCTTCGTCACCAACAAGCTGCCCGAGCACACCACGGTGCACTGGCACGGCATGATCCTGCCGGCCGGCATGGACGGTGTGGGCGGCCTGTCGCAGCCCCACATTCCGCCCGGCAAAACGTTCGTCTACGAGTTCGAGATGAAGAAGTCCGGCACCTTCATGTACCACCCGCATTCGGACGAGATGGTGCAGATGGCGATGGGCATGATGGGCTTCATCGTCGTGCATCCGAAAGATTCGGCGCAGCACCGTGTGGACCGCGACTTTGTCTTCCTGCTCGCCGCATACGACATTGACCCCGGGTCATACACGCCGCGCGTGGCCCAGATGACCGACTTCAACATGTGGACGTGGAACAGCCGCGTCTTCCCAGGCATCGACCCGTTGCCCGTGCGCCTGGGCGATCGCGTGCGCATCCGCATGGGCAACCTCACGATGACGAACCACCCGATGCACTTGCATGGCCACACCTTCGAAGTGGCCGGCACCGACGGCGGCTGGGTCCAGCCCAGCGCGCGCTGGCCGGAGGTGACGACGGACATAGCTGTGGGCCAGATGCGCGCCATCGAGTTCATCGCGGACAACCCGGGCGACTGGGCTTTCCACTGCCACAAGTCCCACCACACGATGAACGCCATGGGGCACAACGTGCCGACCATGATCGGCGTGCAGCAGACAGATCTTGCCAAGAAGATGAACGCGCTGGTGCCCGACTACATGGGCATGGGCCAGGCCGGCATGGCTGACATGGGCGAGATGGAAATGCCGCTGCCCGACAACACGCTGCCGATGATGACGGGGCAGGGCCCATTCGGTGCCATTGAAATGGGCGGCATGTTCACGGTGATGAAGGTGCGTCGCGATCTGCCGCGCAACAGCTACGCAGACCCCGGCTGGTACAAGCACCCCAAGGGCACCGTCGCCTACGAGTACACCGGCACCGGCATCGACGACTGATCGATGCCCGAATCCACATCCCATACGAAACCGAGACCGAATATGCAACGCAATCTGATCCGTTCCACCTTCCTGGCCGCGCTGATGTCGATGGCCGCCATCGCCCACGCATCCGGCAACCACGCCGGCGGGCATGACCATGGCGATGCCGCCATCGGCGAACCCGGCGACGCCGCCCGCATCACACGCACCGTGCGCGTCGACATGGCCGACACCATGCGCTTTACGCCCGCGCAGATCACCGTGCAGCGTGGCGAGACGATCCGCTTCGAGGTCGTCAACAGCGGCCACGTGCGGCACGAGATGACGCTGGGCACACCAGCCGACCTCGCGGCCCACGCTGAGCAGATGCGCAAGCACCCCGAGATGGAGCACGCCGACGGCAATGCCGTGACCGTTGACCCAGGCCAGCATGGCGAGATCGTCTGGCACTTCACGCGCACCGGCTCGGTGGAATTTGCCTGTCTGCAGCCCGGACATTTCGAAGCCGGCATGCGCGGCGCCGTGCAAGTGCGCGGCAACAGATCCTGATTTCTCCCCAACCCCGTCTTTGAACAAGGAGTCCAACATGTTTCGCTACGCCCTGATGCTGACCGTGCTGCTGGCCGGTGCACCGTTTGTCCACGCGGCTGAGGATGCCGCTTCCGCCCCTGCGGCTACCGCTGCCGCTGCCGCCCCGATGTCAGAAGGTGAGATCAAGAAGATCGATACCGCTGCCGGCAAACTGACCATCAAGCACGGCCCGCTTGAGAACCTCGGTATGGAACCCATGACGATGGTGTTCCGAGTCCAGGATCCGGCCATGCTCACCAAAGTGCACGTTGGCAGCAAAGTGCGCTTTGTCGCCGAGAAGGTGAACGGCGCATTGACCGTGACGGCGTTGGACGTGCAGTAACGCGAGGGCCGGGGGCTGCTGGCTGCCCGTGCCGTCAATGCAGTGGACGAGGCTGACATGGTTCGTCGGCCTCGGACGACGGCAAAGTGTTACGTCATGACAACAGCCAAGCTGCGGCAAACGGGACGACCACCGAAGCGGCGGGCGCGACGCCAAGAAACGCAATGAGCGGCAAGATACTTACGGTAAAGTGAGGGCCGCCGCGAATGCGAGAGGCAGACGGGGTCGATGCGCTGTCCTGAAGTGATCGGAGATGGCGCGATCGGCCGCGTCGTGTGTCAGCGGCGAGCAGAAGTGGATCGTATGCCACTTGAATCTGCGTGTAGGGGGCTGGACATTTCGCTCGACAGGCGACACCCCGGGTTTAAATTTCCGCGGCATCTTTTGGTTCATGCGTCAATTCAAATACCGCTTGAGCAGAGTCTCTGCAAAAAAATTCTGGTATTACTTTTCAAATGCCTCGAGCCATTTTCTGGCGGGCGCCACAAAGAATGGAAGAGCCGAGGCTCTTCTGAAAAGAAAAGGCGCCCACAGTGGCATGCAGGACGTCATCGATCGACTGAGTTATTACAACTCGGTGTCGGAGTCATTTGACCCGAGCCGCAATGCCGTCGAGTATTCGCGGTTCTTTCTGAAGTCTTCAACCAGCACCATCGTGAACAAGGGGCGTGAAATAGGCAGCACCTATTTCTATGATCTCGTTGATCTGATGGACTATTTTGGCCCCGGCTACAGCTTCGACTACGACTGCGGCGACGTCACTGCCGAGCCGGCCCATCCGGCATTCGTGAAAAGCCGTCCCATCAAGAGCAGCTCACATAATGGGATTTTGTTGAAGCTGGACGCCATCCGGCATTTTTCGCTGGCACGCGACAAGATCGATTTCCACGACAAGAAGCCCATGGCGGTTTTTCGGGGGCCGTGCCATCAGGAACATCGGAAAGCGTTTGTCGATCGCTGTCACGACTTGGCAAACGTTGACATTGGCGATACTCGAAAATCGGAAATTGGGAAGGCGACTTACAAGTCACCGATGACGATTGCAGAGCAATTGCAATATAAATTCATCGTGAGCGTCGAGGGGAACGACGTTGCCACCAATCTCAAATGGATCATGTCCTCCAACTCGCTTTGCTTCATGCGGCGGCCTCGATATGAGACATGGTTCATGGAGGGCAGGTTGATTCCGGATGTGCATTATGTCTTGCTGAAGGACGATTATTCGGATCTCCAGGAGAAAATGGAGCATTACCGGAAGCACCCTGGCGATGCACTGGCGATCGTGCGCAACGCCAATCGTTGGGTAGCGCAATTCATGAACCGAGACCAGGAACGGCTGCTCGGCTTGATGGTGATCGCGAAATACTTTCGGTTGTCAGGCCAACAGGCGTTTTGGTAAAGCCCGATCAGGACGACGCGCACTGCGTTTGATCCTGGGCAGGTCAGCCGGGGAGCGGGTCTGCAATGCACACGGCGGCGCGTTACACTCGTTGTCTTTCGCCGTCTCCGTACGCTCTTTCCACCATGTCCGCGTCTGCCCCCATTGCCACCCACGCACACCCGCTTTCCGACGAGCAGCAAGCTTTCTTCAAGGAGCATGGCTACGTTGTGTTGCGAGGCTTCGTGAGCCAGCAGGTAAGTGCCGCGTTGCTTGCAGCCGCACAGGACGGGCTGGCCAGGGCTGTGGCGCCGGTGGAGCTGGAAACCGACGTCGGCTATGCCGGGGCACCGCTCTCGCGCGAAGCCGAGGGCGGCCAGACGGTGCGCCGCCTGCTCGACGCCGATTCACGCGGCACACCTTATACGGAATGGGCGCGCGACCCACGCGTGGCCGGCGCGATTGCGCAACTGATTGGCAGCCCTGTGCATCTTTCTCTCGCGCACCACAACTGCGTGATGACCAAGCACCCCGCGTTCGGCACCGCCACACATTGGCACCGCGACAGCCGCTACTGGTCGTTCGCTCGCAACGAGCTGGTGTCGTCGTGGCTGGCCCTGGTGGAGGAGACCGTAGACAACGGCTGCCTGTGGGTGATCCCCGGCAGCCACACGCTTGACCTGCCCGCCGACCGGTTCGACGCCAAGCTGTTCCTGCGCCAGGAGCTGCCAGAAAACCGCGCATTGGTCGACACCGCGCGCCCTGTGCCGCTGCTGCCCGGCGACGTGCTGCTCTTCCATTGCAACACCTTCCACGCAGCCCGCGCCAACCAGACCGGCGCCGTCAAGTTCTCGGCGGTCTTTACGTACTACGGCCCCGGTAATCATCCGCTGCCGGGCACGCGCTCCTCTGCGCGGCCCGATCCGCTGGTCGGTTGAGGTGCGCCCTCCCCCATTTGTAGGTGAGCGGCGGACAGATTTGTGTCACGGGCCTTTGTTAAGGTGCATTCCCAACGATCACGAACGGGGGAACCACAATGGCGATTCAGGAAGTGACGCACGGCTCGCATGTCATCTTCGTTGACCCGCTGCAACGCGACGATCATCGGTGGACGGCCCGTTTCCAGATTTGCCGTGCCGGCCATATCGTGTGTGACTGGGAAGACGTTGAGATGCCGGAAGGCTTTATCTCCGCCCAGCTTGCCCTGAGCGCGAGTGTGTTGCTGGCCGACCACCGCTTGTCGAGCTTGCCGCATTAGCGCCAACATCACAAAGCGCCCGCCGATCCGCGGGCGTTTTAGTGAAGCCTCCTGGCGTGGTCTCCTCAAGCTGCTGTGATTCGCTCATCGCCCGCAAGCGACCGTTTGCGCCCCGGCGCTCGCACTTCGTCGCATTGCCGCTGACTGCTGCGAAATGTCTGCCTACATTGCCTCCTGACCGCTGGCCTGCCAACGCATCGCCGGCCACTCAGGAGACGTTCATGACTGCCATGTTTTCTCTGCCGCGCCTTGCGCTGGCCCTGACGCTGACAGCACTTGCCGCAAGTGCCTCCGCCGCCACGCTGACTGTGGTGGTGGAGGGCGCGCAAGGGCGCCAGGGGGCGGTGCGTGCCGCGATGTTCCGCGACGCCGCTGGTTGGCTCAAGCCCGATGCGGCCATCCGTGCTGACATTGCAGCGGTCGATAGCGTGTCCGGCGCAAGCGTCACCTTCGTGTACCCGGATTTGCCGGCGGGGCGCTACGCGTTGTCGGTCTTCCATGACGCCAACAACGATGCCAAGCTCGGCACCAACCCGGCCGGCATTCCCATCGAGCCATACGGTTTTAGCCGCGATGCACGCGGCCGCTTCGGACCACCCGCATTTGACGATGCTGCCATCGACGTGCAGGGCGACCAGCGCGTGACGATTCACTTGCACTGATGCTGAGCGAGGCCCCGTCATGCAACGCCGATCCTTCATTGCGGCCTTGGGCGCCGCACCGTTTGGTTTGACCCTGACCGATGTAATGGCCGCCACCCCGGACGCTTGGGCTGCCGGGTTTGCAGCGGCGCGCGTGCAGTACCCGTGGCTGGCGGGATACCAGGGCGTCAGCGCCGACATGCCGACTCGCGCGCTGAAGGTGGAAGGCAGGTTCCCGCCCGCGTTGCACGGCGCGTTCTATCGAAACGGCCCGGCGCGGCATGAGATCGGCGGCGTGCGCTACCACCACCTGTTTGATGGCGACGGCATGATCCAGCGTTACGACATCAGCGAGCAGGGCGTGACGCACCGCGGCGTGTTCGTGCGCACGGACAAGTTCATCGCCGACACCGCCGCCGGCCGGCCGTTGCGCGCGACATTCGGCACCGCCAACCCCGACATGGAGCCGGTCGCTTCGCCCGACAGCATCAATGTGGCCAACACCAGCCTGGTGATGCACGGCGACGAGATGCTTGCGCTGTGGGAAGGCGGCTCGGCCACGCGCGTCGATCCGGATTCACTGCGCACGCTGGGCGTGCAGACCTGGCGCGACGACTACAAGGGCATGCCGTTTTCCGCCCACCCCAAGGTCGAACCCGACGGCACGCTGTGGAACTTTGGTGTGAGCAGCGCGGCCGGTCTGCTGACCGTCTACTGTGTGGGCCCGGACGGTGCGCTCAAGCGTGTGGAAACGCTCAAGGTGCCGGACGTGGCTATGGTGCACGACTTTGCCGTGACGCGGCGTCACCTGGTGTTTCTGCTGCCGCCGTTCGTGTACGACGTGGAACGCTCCCGCGCGGGCATGTCGTTTCTGGATTCCCATGTCTGGCGGCCGGAGCTGGGCATGCGTGTGCTCGTGCTCGACAAGGACGACGTCACGCGCATGCGTTGGCTGCAGTTGCCGGCGAGCTTTGTCTTCCATCTGGGCAACGCGTGGTCGTCGCCGGATGGGCAGGAGGTCCATCTCGATTACATCCGCTCGGACGATGCCACGGTCGTCACCACGTCGCTGCGTGAACTGATGCGCGGTCAGATCCGCCCGTCGCCGGGCGCACGCTTCACGCAAGTGCAGTTGAACCTGCGCACCGGCCGTGCCAAGCAGTTCAGCACCGGGCATGTGGCCGAATTCCCGAAGATCGACCCACGCCGCACCGCGCAGCGTCATCACGCGTTGTTCATGGTGGCCAACACGGCGCCGTCGTCCAGCGGCACTCCGCAGTCGCTCAACGCCTTCGATACCGTCACGCGCGTGGATACGGATTCCGGGCAGGTGCAGCAGTACCGCTTTGGGCACCGCACGCTGGTGGAGGAACACGTGTTCGTGCCGGCCTCGGCGAGCGCTCGTGAAGGCGAGGGCTGGCTGATCGGCACGGTGTTCGATGTGGATGCCGGTTGCACGAGGCTGACGGCCTTCGATGCACAACAGGTCGCCGCGGGCCCTGTGGCCATGGCAAGCCTGAACGGTGTGGCGCCGCTCGGCCTGCATGGGCTGTTTCGCCCGGCCTAGGCGCAGAGCACCGTCACAGCGGGTGCGTCAGCAGGCCGTAGATCGTGCGCACGCCGCTCACGTAGTTGCCCATCCGGAGGTTCTCGTTGGCCGCGTGCTGGTTGTTGTCGGCATTGACCAGAGGAATGATCGCGAAGGGCACCTGCAACACGCCCACGATCTCTGCGGTAGGCACGGTCCCGCCCATCATGCGGATGCGAACCGGCGCCGGATTGGCGCCGAAGGTGTCGGTCAGGGATTTGTAGGCCCATGTGCCCACGGCCGAGTCGATCGGTGAGCCGGCAGCGTCTGCACCTTCGCTTTGATAGGTGAAGGTGGCCAGTTTGTCGTAACGGCTGCGCTCTTCATCCGTCGGGGCGTTCTTGACGAGGTGGTAGCCCTGGCGCTCGATGTGCTGCTCGATCAGCTTGCCGAGGTAGGCTGCGCTGGAGTCTGGCGTGGTTCGCAGGTCGAGTTCGGCGACTGCCTTGTCTGGCACGATGTTCGCCACCTTGTCGCCCACGGCCGCAGAGGCCATGCCGCGCACGTTCAATGACGGGTACTGCATCGCCTCCTGATAATTGGCACCGACCTTGTCGGCATGCGCAATGCCCAGGCGTTTGTTGAGCGCTGCCTGGTCGTCGGGCACGGCCGCCATGATCTTGCGGTCGGCCTCGCTGATCTTCACGTGGTCGTAGTAGCCCGGCACCGTCACCCGGCCCTCGTCGTTCTTCATCGATGCCAGCAGGTTGGCCAACTGCTGGGCCGGGTTGCGGGCGTAGTTTCCGTAGTGTCCGCTGTGCAATGGCACCTTGCCGCCATAGACGGTGAGGCGGGCTTCGGCCGCCCCGCGGTTGCCAAAGACGAGAGTCGGCAGATTGCTCGCGTGCATGGGGCCGTCGTGGATGACGATGGCGTCGCAGCGCAACAGGTCGCGGTTTGCCTGCATCACCTTGCTGATCGACGGCGAGCCTTTCTCTTCTTCGCTGTCGAGAATGATCTTGATGTTGACGGCAGGCTGGGCGCCGCTGGCCTTCAGTGCGTCGATGGCGGCCAGCATCATCATGATCGGGCCCTTGTCGTCGGCGGACGAACGGCCGAATACCCGCCATTCCGGATCGAGCGGGCCGCTGAAGAGCTGCGCCGAGTCGATCTCTTCCCAGTTGCCTTGTGCGGTCTTGTGCTTGAGCACGGGTGTCCACGGGCTTTTCTGTGCCCACTGTGCGGGAATCACCGGCTGGCCGTCGAGGTGCATGTAGAACAGCACGGTTTTGCGGGCAGCATCCGGGTTTGGCATTCCAGCATAGAGCATCGGCTTGCCGTTGTTTGCCAACTGCCTTGTCGTGAAGCCACGCTTACGGAATGCCTGCTCCAGCCAGTCGACATTCTTGCGGACATCTTCCGGCGCGATGGCGTCATTGGGCAGGGAGAGCAGTTGAAAGTATTCGCGGTACGTTGCCTGCGCATGGCGTTCGGCGTCTGCCGCAGAGAGTTCGGTGGCGCCGGCCAAGCCAGCGGCACCCAGCATGAGGGCCGCCACCAACGCCCGAAGGCGATGGGATGCGCGGGGCGAGGCAGTTTGACGGGCTGCGGGCTGAAGGGGCATCTGGGCACTCCGCTGATCGAACAGTTCCGGATGAGTCTGCGCATACCACACCTTTTTGACCATTAGAATTTTCTTGGGATATCTTTGCGTTTTATGCAAAGCAAAAGGGCTCCGGCGCCTACGTCGCTCATGTCATCCCATCGCCTGCAGGAGACGTCCCTCCGCTATTTTCTGGAGGTTGTGCGCAGCGGTTCGTTGACGGAGGCGGCTGCGCGCCTGCACGTCAGCGCATCGGCCATCAGCCGGCAAGTTGCGATGCTTGAAGAGCTGCTGGGCGTGCCGCTGTTCGAGCGTCAGCCGCGCGGTATGCGGCCCAGCGCCGCCGGCGAACTGCTTGCCGCGCATGCCCTGCGCGGGGCGCTGGAGGCGGAGCGCGTGGTCTCGGATATTCAGGGCCTGCAAGGGCTGCAGCGCGGCCGCGTGCGCATTGCGTGCTCCGATGGCTTTGCGATCGAGTTTGTGCCACGCGCCATCGTGGCGTTTCGGGAGCGGCATCCTGGCATCCAGTTCGACCTGCGCGCCGAAGAGCCCATGCGCGTGACCGAGGCCGTCTTGCGTGGCGATGTGGACATCGGCCTGACGTACAGCCGCGCCGCCGTGCAGGGCATTCGCGTGGCGTATCAACAGCGCGGCTCGGTGTTCGCCATCATGCGGCCCGACCACCCGCTGGCGAAGTTCAACAGCGTGACGCTCGCGCAGATGCACCCCTTTCCGATTGCGCTTTCCGGGCCGGACAACACGGTGCGCCAATTGTTCGACATGGGTTGCAGTCAACGCGGGCTCGTGTTCGAGCCGGTGCTGGTCAGCAACCGCTTCGATGGGCTCTTGAGTTTCGTGCTGCAAGGCGGCGGCCTGGGCATTGCCGGGGAGATCACCGTGCGCGAGCGCGTGCAGCGCGGTGAGCTGCATGCCGCGGAGATCCGCGAGCGCGGCATGCGTGGGCGGACGGTGGAACTGCAGACCCTGGCGGGCCGCACCTTGCCCGAGGTGGTGCGGGTGTTTCTGGACTTCCTGCGCGAGGCGCTGCCGGAGCAGCCCCCGCGCTAACCCGCGCTACCGGAACGCGGGTTCGTCAAAGCTGCGCAGCTTGCGCGAGTGCAGCGCTTCAACGCCGCTTTCGCGCAACAGGCGCACGGCTTCCATGCCGATGTCCAAGTGCTGGCTGACTCGCTGGCGATAGAACAGGTTGGCCATGCCGCGCAGCTTCAGCTCGCCATGCAGCGGCTTGTCCGATACGCACAGCAGGGTGCCGTAGGGCACACGCAGGCGGAAGCCGTTGGCAGCAATGGTCGCGCTTTCCATGTCGATGGCAATGGCGCGCGACTGGTTGAAGCGGCTGTACAGCGCCTGGTACTTCAGCTCCCAGTTGCGGTCATCGGTGGAGACCACCGTGCCGGTGCGCATGCGCGACTTCATGTCGGCGCCAGACAGCCCCGTGATGCGCGCCACAGCCTCCTGCAGCGCCACCTGGATCTCGGCGATGGGCGGCACGGGCACCCAGGGCGGCAGGTCCTGGTCGAGCACGTGGTCGTCGCGCACATAGGCGTGCGCGAGCACGTAATCGCCCAGCTGCTGCGAACGGCGCAAGCCGCCGCAGTGGCCGATCATCATCCAGCAATGCGGACGCAGCACGGCCAGATGGTCGGTGATGGTCTTCGCGTTGGAAGGGCCCACGCCGATGTTCACCAGCGTCACGCCCAGGCGGTCTTCGCGCACCAAGTGGTAAGCGGGCATCTGCGGGAGGCCCTTGATGCGGTGGGAGTCGTCTGGGGCGGGCGTGCCGAGTTCGTGTTCGGTGTCGCCGGGCTCGACAAAGCGGATGTAGCCTTCGTCGTTGCCGTCTTCCATGAGCTTGCGCCCGAGGGCAGCGAACTCATCGACGTAGCGTTGGTAGTTGGTGAACAGGACGAAGCGCTGGAAGTGCTTCGGATGCGTGGCTGTGTAGTGGTACAGGCGCTGCAGGGCGAGGTCGACCCGCTCGGCCGTGAACATCGACAGCGGCTGCGGTTCGTCGCCGATCGGGCGGTATGTGCCGTTGGCGATGGAGTCGTCGATCTGCGCGAGGTCGGGCAGCGTAAACGCACCGCCGAGCGCGCGCGCCTGTTCCGGCGTGATGTCCACGGTGGACGCTTCCACCACGAACGGCAGCGGAATCGGCCGGTTGCTCACGCCCACCACGACGGGGCTGTTGTGATAGTGCAGCAGCCGTTCGATCTGCACGCGGTAGTAATCACGGAAGAGATCCGGCCGCGTGAGCGTCGTGCCGTACACGCCCGGATACGCCACCGTGCCCCACGCCGGCCGCGCGTCGCTCACCAGCGTTTTCGGGTCGACGGTGATGCCGAGGTAGGGGTAGCAGGCGGACAGGTCTTCGCTGCAATCTTCGCCCCGCGCAAACGCGTGGAAACGATCGCGGATGGCCTGCGCAGAGCGCTCGTAAATGGCGGTGATGCGCTCGACGGCGGTGTGGGCGTCAGTGCAGATCGCCAGGTCGTGCGCGGGATAGAGATGGGCTGTGGCGCGGGTATCGGTCATGTGTTCGATGATACCGACGTTTTGTGAAGCCAAGATAGCGGTGTCGCTCAAGTCACGGCATTCGAAACGGGACGTTCGCCCGTGCGCAAAAGCGTTGCCCGGTCGGCCTGTGGCAGGGGTCGTCCGGAGGGGCGGGCGGCCCCCATTTGGGCGGCGCTCCATCCCCCGCTGCATAGCGGGACAGCGCAGCACGGACACCGCCCCCAAATACCCAAAAAACAGGAGCGCATGACAGCTCCGAGCTTTTCGGTAGTCCAGCGTGCAGGTGATTCCTACGCCGCGCAAACGAATTCTTCGGCAACCCGATATGCCGCTCTCAACGCGCGCAGGCCCCGCCATGCGCCGCAAAGCCGCACGGGCCTTCAGTTTTTACATTTCATGCCGATAGCGCTGGAAGGTGATCAAGTGCGCACCACGCAGTCAATCACCCGGCAACAGTGGTCGATACACTGCAAGAAACAACGAACGAACGGGGAATACACGTGGACCAACCCGCTGGCGTCGTCATTCGCCGGCATCCCTATGCGCACTGGGCGTGCCGATCATGCTGATCGCTGCACTGGCTTGCGCTGCACTCGTTTCGATCGCGCTGATTGGCCTCTCATGGCCGCGTCGCGATGACACGGAAGTCTCCGCCTTCATGCTGCTGGCGCTCGGTACCGCGCTCTGGAGCGGCGCGCGCCTCATGGAGGTCGTCAGCTTCGACATGCCCGTGCGCGTGGGCTGGGCCAAAGTCGCCTATCTTGGGATCATGATGGTGCCGGCCGCGTGGCTGCGCATGGTCGTTGGCCTCATACGGCCAGAACTCAATGCATTGCTGCTGGTGCGCGTGGGTTGGGTGTTGGCGCTGCTCGTGGGCGCCGGATTCGTCGGGCTGGTCGCTACCAATGAACTGCATCACCTGGTATGGCTTGATGCGCGTTTCGTCGTCATCGACGGCATACGGGGCGCGGTGTTCGAGCACGGGCGCATGTTCTGGGTGGCCACCGCCTACAACTACGTGCTGCTGGCTATCAGCCTAGTGCTGTTGGTGTTGCCCATCGACGAGGTTGCCTCCGGGCTCTATGTGTCGTCGCGCACGCAGGTGCGGCTGGCGCTTGTCATCGGGCAACTGCTGCCGCTGGTGGCGCATCTTGCCTATCTGCAGCGTTGGACGACGGCGCTCGGCGGCGATCTCACACCCGCCACGTTTGCCGTCAGCACAGCATTGCTCGGCTGGATCGTCTTGCGGCCGCGCCTGCGCGATACCGCCGCTTATGCTCGCGGCAAGATCATCGAATCCATGCGTGATGGTTGCATTGTGCTCGCCCGCGATGGCTCCATCGCCAGCATCAACGCCGCCGCGCGCCACCTGCTGCCGACTGCCAAGGTGCATGCAATGCCGCCAGGCGTGCTGAACGTGGCCGGCATCCTGCGCGAGTTTGAGCGTACGCGCCTGCCCAACCGCCATCAGGTCTGGTTGCCCGACACGGGTCGCACGCTGGAAGTCACGCTCGAAGGCTTGAGCGACGCGCGCGGCCGGCATGCCGGCGTTTTCCTGCTGCTGCGCGACGTGACGGTCGAGCAGTTGCAGCGTGCCGGCATGGCCAGCGCCCAGGATGCACTGCGCGGCGAGTTGCAGCGCACGCAGGCCAAGCTCAGCGTGCTGGAGAACGACGTCAACCGCGACGCACTTACGCACCTGTTCAACCGGCGCTTTTTTGAGACACAGGCCCCGCGCCTGTTCGACCACGCCCGCCGTGACAAGCGCCCTGTCACGCTGGCGCTGTTCGACATCGACTGCTTCAAGCAATACAACGACACCTACGGCCACCTGCGTGGCGACGATTGCCTGCGCATGGTGGCCGACACGCTGGGCACGGCGTGCCGCCACCCCGATGACTTCATCGCGCGTGTGGGCGGAGAAGAATTCGTCGCCATGCTGTTTGACCTGGATCGCGACGAGGCCCGGCTGGCCGTGGCGCGTGCGGTGGCCATGGTGGCAGAACGGGCCGAACCGCACGCGGCGTCCGTTGCCGCGCCGTACGTCACGCTGTCGGCGGGCGCTGTCACCCTCACGCCCGCCGACGAACACCTGGACGTATTGTTGGAATGGGCCGATGCGGCGCTCTACGATGCCAAGCGCAGCGGGCGCAATACGTTCCGCTTTCATCAGAGTCCGCCGGGGCTGCGGAGTGTTGCGGGCGGGGAGTAGGCCGCCCGTTCGTAGGGCTACGGCATTGGCTTGTTACGCAACGGCAAGTGCCTCGGAAGAATGGACACATGCGCGGGATCACCGCGCATGCGCGGCTGCCGCCAGCAGCCAATTCCATTCTTGGAGTATGCGATGCCGACAGGCCAATCCATTGCCACAGTCGTCAACCACTATCTGCGCAATGCCGAGCTGCCCGAAGCTATTTCCGCGCAGCAGACGTTCCAGCACGCCTTCGATGTCTATCTGAAGGATTCCAACGCCTACGCCAACACGTATTTCGCCCGGTATTTCGAGTGGCAGGGTGTGGTGCGCGAGCGGTGGTTTCACGAATGCATCGACGCGGACCTGCTCATGAGCGGGCGCGTGATTTTCGTGACCAAGCTCGCGCATCAGGAATTCGTTGAAGAGACATTCCCGTTTCAGCGCGTGGAATGCCACCTGAACACCTTCCGGGTGCAGCCGTGCTCGTTCTACATGGTGTTCCGGTTTGTTTCTGGCGGGCGGCTGGTGTCGCTAGGGTATCAGCAGGTGGTGTGCGCCAACGCCGAGCGCGTGATTCAGCGCTTGCCCGACCACGTGCGCACGCGTGTGAAGTCGTATGAGCTGGACACGCTGCCGGAGCTGGCGCACGTGTCCTGACGTTCTGAAGGTGTGAACGTCAGATAGCAGGAGGTTGGGGAAACCGCATGGAGAACAGCGTGTATTCCCCAACCACAGATTCGCACTGGATGCGCCCGCCAAATGCCTGCATGACGCGGCGGCAGAACGTCAGGCCCACGCCCGAGCCCTTGCCGACATGCTTGGTGGAGAAGAACGGGTCGAACATGCGGCGCTGCACGCTGGGCGGAATGCCGGTGGCGCTGTCGCGCACCACGAGCACATAGGCGTCTCCATCCTGGCGGGCGGAGATTTCGATGTGTCCCTTACGCGCAATCTGGATGGCATGCAGCGCATTCTTGAGCAGGTTGAAGAGCACATACACCAGCAGCGTGTCGGAGCCCACGAAACGCCAGTCGGCGTTGAACGCCTGCACCTGCACGCGTTCGCGCTCACCAGCCTGGAACGGGTACTGCGCCACGGCCGTCTGGACGCATTCGTGCAGCGAATGGGCGGCGAAGGTGCGACGGTCCAGGCGCTCCAGCGTGACGGAGGCCAGGGCCATCTCGATCACGCTGTGTGCGGACGCGACTTCCGACGTGATGGCTCCCGCCAGTTTGGACAGGCGGTCCAGCATGGCCGGATGCTGCGGCGGTTGGCACAGGCCATTGTCGATGGCGAGCTGATAGCCGCGATAGACGTCTGGCCAGGCGCGGGCGATTTCTGCCGCCTGCAAGCGGATGGTCGTCAGCGGCGTGCGCACCTCGTGTGCCACGGTGGCAGCCAGTGCGTAAGGGCGCATCAAGTCGAACTTGACCACGCCCACGGCGATGATCCCGAGCGCAATGGCCAGGGGTAGCACCCCCGGCGGGTAGAACGCCATGCCGTAGTTGACTGCGTAGTCGGCTGCCGCCAACGAAATCAGTCCCACGCCGACGAGGCACGTCAGCAGTCGTTTGCGCTTCTCGGCCGTGGCATGCTGCTGCTCGCGGTAGAGCACCCACATGCCGCGCGTGACCAGCGCGGCTGTCTGGGCGATATGCACGGCCTCCAGCACGCCTGCCTTCGGATAGAACCCGAAGTGGAACTGGTACACACCGTCGATGACGAGATTGGTGGTCAGCAGCAACGCGATCAGCACAGCGTCCAGCGCATAGGCAGCCACGAGCCAGCGCCGCTCACCCGGTGCGTCGGCAACCTCCACGGCAAAGTGATAGAGCATGGTCGGCATGACGAGGATGGCGATCCAGCCGAGCTTGGCGAGCACCTGGGCTGCGCCCACGTCATGTGTCTGGAAGAGAAACGCCCAGATGCCTTGCCACAGGCACGTGAGCGTCGTCATGCCGAGAAACGCCAGGCTCGCGCGCGTGCGGCCGCGCGTGGTCACGACATAGACGCCGTAGAACAGGAAGAGCGACGAGACGAAGGCGGGGAACAGGGCGTACATGGAAATCGGAAGTCGGCGCAGTGGCCGCGCGCCAATGCCGACCAGGATCGACGGTAACCCGGAAGGCTACCGGCAACCCCGCGTTCGTACACGTGTTCCGATATCACATTTTTTTCATTCTGGATTAAGCGTAACCCTGAAAACGGCGCCGTATCGCGGCACCCCTCCAACGGGTGTGACAAAAAGGATGAGAAGGATGGAGGCGCCCGAGGAGTTCAAGCGGCTCACATGGCTCAGGTGGCCTCGATCAGCATCGCGTCGATGGCAAATGAATGGTCGGGCGCCACGGCAAAGTACGCGCGTGCTTCATCGGCCGCGCGGTCGAACAGGTCGCGGATGGCATCTGCGCGCACCTGCGGGGTGCGGATGCGGGCGATCCAGCTGTCGAAGGCCATCGTCAGCTTCCACGTGCGCGGGGTGCCCGGCTGGAAACCGGCCTCGGCCAGCATGGCCTGCCATTCGGACACACGGTAGTCGCGCACGTGCGACGCGTCGCGCAGCACCTCGGCGGTTTGCAGCAGCGTGTCGAGCAGCGGTGCTTCCGGCGCGACGATATCCACGATGACGAGCTTGCCGCCGGGTTTGAGCACGCGGCGCGCTTCAGCCAGGCCCTTGCGCACGTCGTACCAGTGGTGAGCGGAAAAACGCGTGGCAACGATATCGAACGCGGCATCGTCAAAGGGCAGGCTCTCGGCGCGGCCGGCTTGCGTGTGCAATTGCGCAAGGCCGCGGCGCGCTGCTTCGGCGGCCACCACGCTGAGCATGTCTTCTGACAGGTCATACGCCACCATGGCCGCCACGTGCGGCGCCATCGCAAAGCTCACGTGCCCGCCGCCGCAGCCAAGATCAAGCACCTTGGCATGCGGCACCGATTGCGCCAGCGCCGCCAGCGCGTCCAGATCGGCGCCCTGCGCATGCACTGCGCTGGTCAGGTAGGCCTGGGCGACCTGGCCGAATTGCTGGTCGACGAGTCGATGCTGCTGCATGGCTGCTCCTTGTGGCTTGTTGGGATCAGGAGCGGCCAGTGTAGGAGCGCGGCCCGCGCGGCGAAATTCGTGATTCGCGAAATGGGGTATCGCGCGGGCGGCAGCAGCAGTTGCGCGTTCAGACGAAGCGGAACAACTGCGCGGGCGTGTCGATCAGCACCTGCTTGCGGTCTGCTGCGTTGGGCAGCAGTACACCGGCGAAGGCCCACATCTTGTCGTAGTTGATTTGCGATTCGAACTGCGTGTGCGGCCAGTCGCTGCCCCAGACGAGGCGGTCCAGGCCGAGTGCATCCTTCAGGCGCGGCATGGCGGCCTGGGCGATGGCTTCGCCGCGGCCGTTGGCGCCGTTCCGGTAAGCGCCGGAAATCTTCACCCACACGCGGCGCGAGCGGCCAGCGGCGAGCAATGCGGCAAAGCCGGGGTCGTCCACACCGAGCGCCGGATCGGGGCGGCCGAAGTGATCAACCACCACGTTCACCTGCGCATCCAGCAGCGGCTGCAGCAGCGCGGGCAGGCGGCGTGCCTCGACATGCAATTCCACATGCCAGCCGAGCGCATGCAGGCGTGCCAGCGCGGCTTGCCACACGGGCGATTTCAATTGCGGGTCTGCCGCACCGATCAGGTTCAGGCGAATGCCGACGATGCCCTCGGCGTTCATCTGCGTGAGCAAGGTCTCGGGCGCGGCCGGGTCGATCACGGCCACACCGCGCAGGCGCTGCGGCGCTTGCTTGAGCGCGGCCAGCAGGTAGCTGTTGTCGACGCCCAGAAAGCTCGGCTGGATCAGCACGCCGTGCGACACGCCATGCGCGTCGAGCTGCGCGAGGTAGGCCGACAGCGGCGCGTCATAGGTGGGCGCATAGCGGCGCGCACCGGCCAGCGGCAGCCCGCGTTCGAACACATGCGCGTGCGTGTCGATGGCGGTGATGCGAGCGGGGCCTCCGCGCGAGATGTCGCTGTTGCCGGTGACGGCGCAGCCGGCAAGGGCGGTGGAACCTAGCATGGCAAGCAACCCAGTGTTGAAGGCGCGGCGAGTGGGCATGGGGTCTCCTGGCGGCGACGGATCGAGTGCGTCGTCATGGTTTTGTGATGGGTATTCAGACCGTAACGGCAGCGAGATCGCGGCCCTTCGTCTCGGGCAGCATCAGCACCGCCACCGCGACGATCGAATAGGCGATGGCCGCGTCGATGCCGATGGCCGTGCCCAGCGACATCGATGCACTCATCTTGCCGACCAGCACCGGGAAGGCGGCAGACACCACGCGGCCGAAGTTGTAGCAAAAGCCCACGCCCGTACCGCGCACGCCCTGCGGATACAGCTCGTTGAACAGCGCGCCCATGCTGGCTGGAATGCCCGCCGCAAAGAAGCCCAGCGGAAAGCCCAGCACCAGCATCGCGCCATCCGACAGCGGCACCAGCAGATACACCAGCACCGTTACCACACAGCAGCACGAGAACAGCAGGATGTTGCCGCGGCGGCCGAGCACATCCAGCAGCCACGCGCTGGCCACGCAGCCGCACCAGAAGGCGAAGATGATCACGGCCAGGTAGCCGCCCGTGCCCAGCACCGACAGGTGGCGCTCCGTCTTGAGATACGTCGGCAGCCACGTCATCAGCGCGTAGTAGCCGCCGTGTGCGCCCACGCCCAGCAGGCCGCCGATCAGCGTCATGCGCAGCACCTGCGGGCGGAAGATGTCGAGCAGCGGAAAGCGCGAGATCGGCATCGCATTGGCGTTCGCATCCGGCTTGGCGGCCGGCACGGGTTCCTTCACGCCACGGCGGATGTAGATGATGAGCAGCGCCGGCAGCAACCCGGCGGCAAACATGACGCGCCAGGCGAGGTCCGGCTCGATGAAGGAATAGGTGAGCGCATACAGCAGCACCGCCGCGCCCCAGCCCACGGCCCAGGCGCTCTGCACAGTACCCATGGCTTTGCCGCGGTGGCTGGCGCGAATGCTCTCGGCCATCAGCACGGCGCCCGCCGCCCATTCGCCGCCAAAGCCGAAGCCTTGAATGGCCTTCAGCACCAGGAACTGCTCGAAGTTCTGCGCGAAGGCCGAGGCGAATGTGGCCAGCGAAAACCACAGCACCGTGATCTGCAGCGTGCGCACACGGCCGAAGCGGTCGGTCAACGCCCCGGCAATCCAGCCGCCCAGCGCGGACGCCACCAGCGTGACGCCCGACACCAGCCCGGCCTCAGTCTTGCCGATGTGCCAGGCCGCGATGATGGTCGGGATGACGAGGCTGAACATCTGCACGTCCAGCGCGTCGAGCGCCCAGCCGCCAAAGCAGGCCCAGAACGTGCGCTTTTCCCCTTTCGAAATCTCTTTGAACCAGCCGAACATGCGGTCTCCTCCGGGTGACGTGAGCGTCGCGTTCATCACGCATTACTCTAGTCATCTATATGAATAGAGGAATTCTAGGGCGCAGCAGGAGACGGTGCAGTCGGTGTTAACCCGAGCGGAGGTGAAACGGCGGTCAGGTGTGCAGCAGAGCGACCGGCAGGTGCGCCAGCACTTGGCCCAGCGCCAGCCGCGGGCTGTGCAGCGTTTGACCGTCGAATGCGCTGTGCAGCGCGGTGTGGGAGAGCGCCGGCGGCAGGCAGACCGTGGTGTCCCGCCACGCGCCGTCCGCAAAGGTTGGTGCGGCGGTATGGCCCAGCAAGGCGGAGGCATGCAGCGGCACGATCGCGACGACCGCCTGGGCGCCATGCACACGCGCAAACGCCAGCACGTGGTGTGCGCCGCTGCCGGTTACGGCCAGCGGTTGGTAGTCGCCGGATTCGAACACCGCTGGCAGCGCGGCACGCAGGGCCAGAGCACGTGCCAGCACGGCTTGCTTGATGCGGCCATCGGTCCAATGCGTGAGCAGCGATGCGAGGCTGTGTCCGGCATGCACGTGCAATGCCCGCAATGCGCGATGCCGCGCGGCGTAGTCGACGGGCCGGCGGTTGTCGGGATCAACGAGGCTGGTGTCCCAGAAATCAGCGCCCTGATACAGGTCGGGCACGCCGGGCAACGTGGTGCGCAGCAAGGTCTGGACGAGGCTGTTGATGGCCGCGGCCGGGGCCACGCTTTGCACGAAGGCCGAGAGCGAAGGCAGGAAGGTCGGGGCGGCCTCGCCCGTCAGCAGCGTCAAGACGAAATCGCGGCTGGCGGTTTCGTAGTCCGCATCGGGCGCGAACCAGTCGGTGCGCAGCTTGGCTTCGCGCTGCGCCTTTTCCTGCCACTGCGCGACGCGCTCGGCCAGCTCGCGCACGGCATCGGCGTCATGCCAGTCCAGATCCGCAGGCCAGATCCCCACCAGCGTCTGATACAGCATCCACTGAGCGGCGGGTGAGGGGGCTGGGCCGGTCGGCAGTTGGCGCACCCATGCAGCGTGCTCTGTGCGCCATTGGTGTGCGGCGGCCAGCCACTGCGTGGGACGTTCCGACAGCACGGCCAACCGGGCGCGCACGTCTTCGCCGCGCTTGTGGTCGTGCGTGGCGGTGGTCAGCATGGCGTGCGGCCACGAGAGAGCGCGCGCTTGCATGGCGTGATGGAACGCGTTGGCGCTCATGGAAAACTGACCCGGATCCGCGCCGACTTCATTGCGCGACAGCAGCCGCCCGTAGCGGTAGCACGCCGTGTCTTCCACCGCCTTGGCCGCCACCGGCGACGACAACTGCTGGCACCGCCGCAATGCGAGTTGGCGCAGCTTGTCCTGCCCGGCAGGTTGCCTGCCCAGCCAGGCATCGAGCCAGCCGAGCACCGGTTGATCAACGCGCCGCAGGCAGGTTGCCGCCCCCGACATGGCGGTTTGCACGATGGCCGAATCCTGCGCATCCCGCTGTTGCGCATTCGCATAGGTGCGATACACGGGAAAGTGGACGATCACCTCAGCAAGCGCACGACGGATGGCGTGCCACGTCATGTCGTGGCTGCTGCGGTTCTGCTGTGCCACCGCGTGCAGTGCTGACGTGGCTGCATCGAGTTCTGCCGCAAAGTGCGCATGCAGGATCTGGCGACGTGCGGGTACAGCCGTGGCCGAGAAAGGCGCTTCAGCCACCGGTGCACCAATCCACTCAAGCCAGCCCTGGGTGAGAGGGGGCTCGCCGCGCGCATCGTGCAACAGCGCGCCCACCTGATTCATGAAGTCGTAGCCGCTGGTGCCGTCGACGCCCCAGTCGGTGCGCATGGCTTCATCGGGGGCGAGGATCTTTTCGACGACGATCCACGGGCGACTCGTGAGCCGGTCAGCAGGGCGTGCCGCGTGTTCGGCTTGCAGGCGGCGGCGTAGCTGGCGGCAGTACGCGGCTGGGTCGGCCAAGCCATCGACGTGGTCGATGCGCACGCCGTCAATCCAGCCCAGGCGATAAAGCCGGAACAGCAGCGCGTGCGTCGCTTCAAACACCTCGGTGCGCTCCATGCGCAGGCCGGCCAGCGAGCCGATGTCGAAGAAGCGGCGCCAGTTGATCTCGTCGTTAGCGGTGCGCCAGTGGGCAAGGCGCCAATGCTGGCGCGCCATCAGGGCTTCAAGTTGATCGGGTTGCGCGTTGATCGTGCGCAGGGCCCCGGCAATGTGTGCAGCGCCGGCTTCCGTACTGGCGAGGTTGCGCAGCGCGTCGCGTGCTTCATCGGCACGCTCGCGGCGCGTGCGCAGTGAGCGGATCGTGCCGAGCGCGGCAAAGCGGTCGGCCACCGCGTGTGTGGCGGTGTCGGCGTTGCCGGCACGAAGCAGCGTGGCGTAGTCGGCCAGCGCAATCGGGAACCGGTGGTCGTAGTACGCAATGGCCAGCCGGGCGGCTGTGTCGTCGTAGGCGAGTTGCAGTCGGCCGCCGGCCAGTGCGTCGGCGTAGTTCTCGCCCAGGAAAGGCGCGAGCACCTTGTTGCGCAGCGCGGGGTTGGGCGGCTGCCAGTCGATATCGAAGAAGTTGGCGTAGGCGCTGTCGGGCCCGGATTCGAGCACGTCCAGCCACCACGCGTTGTGTGCGCCGCCCACGCCCATGTGGTTCGGCACGATATCGACGATGAGGCCCATGCCACGCGCATGCAGCGCATCCACCAACTGTTCTAGCGCGCGTTCACCCCCCAGCTCGGGGTTCACGTGTGTAGGGTCGACTACGTCATAGCCATGTGTGGAGCCTGGCTGCGCCGTGGTGATGGGCGACGTGTAGAGATGCGAGATGCCGAGCGCGGCGAAGTCATCCACTAACGCGCGCGCATGGTCGAACGTGAAGTCGCGGTGCAATTGCAGCCGCACCGTAGCGCGGGGCACACGTTGGAGGGTGACGGGGGCGAGGAGGGGGGTCTGTTCGCTCATGACGTGCTGTTGCGCGCGTTGGCCAGCGCGGACAGGCGCGCTTGCATCGTGGGCGTGTCAAGCAGCGTGCCGGACGGCCCAGGCAGGCGACGCCGCCAGTTCGGGTGGGTGTCGATCGTGCTTGGCAGGTTCGGCTGTTCGACAAGGCCCAGCAGGTCTTCCAGCGGCACCAGCGCAAGCGGCGTGTTGGCAGCGCCCGTGAAAACGGTGGCCGCCGTGGCAAAGTCCTGCGCGCTGGCTTGCAGGATGACTTCGGCTTGTGCTGCAGTGGCCGCGCGCGCCTGTTCCAACGCAGCCTGCAGCGGCGCCACGCCGATCATCGGCACACCGCCATCGGCCAGCACCAGCCGGTTGTGCTCTGCAAAGGCCGCCACCAGCGCGGCGCGATCGTCCATGCGGCGTGTGTGCGCTTCGCCCTCGGTCATGCCGGCGGGCAGCAGGCCGAGCTGGGCTTGCCAGCGCAGATCGTTGCCGATCCACCAGCCGACGAGCGTGGGCAGATCGTGCGTGCTCGTCATCGCCACAGACGCCGGGGCCCATGTGCGCGGCGCCTTGAAGGGGGCATCGTCGCGCGTGTATTCGCGCTCGAACCAGAGGATGCGCATGCCAAGCAGGCCCTCGTCGGCAAGCTTGTCGCGCAGGCCAGGCGGTACGGTGCCGAGGTCTTCCCCAATGACGATGCAGCGGTTGCGCCACGATTCCAGCGCCACCAGCCGCAGCAGATCCTGCATCGGGTAGCGCAGGTACACGCCGTCGAGCGGACGTGCGCCATCGGGAATCACCCACAGCCGCATCAGCCCGAGCACGTGGTCGATGCGCACGCCGCCGGGCACGGCCATCACTGCGCGTAGCATCTCGATAAACGCCGAGAAGCCTTGCGTGCGCATGGCGCGCGGGCTGAATGTCGTCAGCCCCCAGCCTTGGCCCTGCGCGTTGAACACATCGGGTGGCGCCCCCACCGTCACGCCGATCAGCAAGTCGCGCTGCCGGGCCCATGCATGGCTGCCCGCGCTGTCGGTGCCCACAGCGAGGTCGGCGATGAGGCCGATGGCCATGCCGGCGTTCTGCGCGGTGCGTTGCGCAAGGGCCCACTGGCGTGCCGCAGCCCATTGCAGGAAGAGGTGGAAATTCACTGCATCTTCATGCTCGCGTGCGAAGGCCTGCACGCCAAGATAGCTCGGATGTTGATACTGCTCGGGCCACTGCTTCCAATGCGCGGGCCCAAGGTGCGCATTCAGTGCCTCAAAGTGCGCGTGATCGCGCAGGCTCGTGCCGCCATCAATGCAGTACGCGCGAAAATCGTCCAGCAGCATCTGGGCGACGGTGTCTCCAAGCGGCGCCTGCAGCAAGCGGCGATGCAGCGCGCGCAGCACCGTCATGCGGGCGTTGCCGCTGGCCGGCCAGTCGATGAGCTGTGCGGCTTCCAGGCGAGCGTAGTCGGCGACGAGGTTGCAGTCGACCACGGCCTGCCGCACGGCTTCGTCCCCAAAGAGCGCGGCCGGGTCGATCATCCACGCGTTCAGGAACAGGCGGCTCGATGGCGAGTACGGTGAATAGCGACGCGCGTCGGCCGTGAACATGGCATGCACGGGGCTGAGCGCCAATGCATCCGCACCGCGCTGCGCGAGATGCCGCGCCAGCGTGCCCGCAGCGGTGTAGTCGCCAAGGCCCGCGCTGCTGGCGGCGCGTGCGGTATCGCATCGCAAGCCGTAGAGCTGTGCGGAGGCGCCCCACAGGCGGGTGTCGGCCGGGCGATCGTGCTGGCGCAGCGCGTCGGCCACGCCATAGCAACGCGCAGGCGCAATGGCGAGCGTGGCTTCGATCACGGTGCCCGGCCCCGCGTCGATGGTCAGGCGGTGGTAGCCCGCGGCCTGCACCGGCGCCAGGCGCAGCGTTGCATGGTGCTCGCTTGCGCTGACGCTGATCTTGCCCTCCGTGCTGCCGTCGGATTCAAAGTCGACACGATAGATTTGGCCGCCCAGCAACGCGGCTTGCGGCGCCGAGGTCTGCAGCACGATCGGCTGTCCGACCACGCCGGTTACAAGCGGCGGTATGGCCACCGCTTCGGCTTCTGCGCGCAGGCGGGCCTGGCTTTCCGATACCTGGGCCGGCGTGCCGGCCGGCAGCCCCAGCGTAAAGAGCACCGCGCGCAGCACTTCGTCGGCTACGCGCATGGGGCGGCTGGCAGCGTCTTCCCAGTCGACCAGTAGCCCAGCATCCGTGGCCAGTTGCTGGAGCGGCGTGCGCTGCGTGCCTGAGGAGGGGGTCGTGCGGTCCATGATGCGTTGGCCCGTTGGTGTTGTCAGACGTCAGGTGGGCGATGGGGTGTGCAGCAATGCCACGCACGCACGCTCCGGCAGACGATGCGCGATGAGCGCTGCGGCCGCGCCCTCGCGCGATTCGTGCAGCAGATCGGCAGGGCTGCCCGCCAGCACCGTAGGCACCGCCACGGGTTGATCCGACAGATTCACCATCAGCGTGAGCACGCTGCCGTCGCCCATGCGCCAGCGGGCAAGCGCGCCGGCATGGCCCAGTGCCACCGCATCGAGCGCGCGCGCACGGGGCAGGCGCGGGATGATTTCCGCATGGCGCAGTGCCAGCAGCCGGTGCGTGCGGTTCAGTGTGTTGAGCTGTCCCGGGTCGGCGAGGTTCGCCTCGCCGGGGCAGGAGGTGAGGTAGGTGCGCTCGTCGTTCGGGTCGGGAATGCGTTCGCGCTGGTGCGGATCGGCGAACGCCTCGAACTTTGCAAACTCGCGGCGCCGGCCTTCCCGCACGGCTTCGGCCAGCATGCCGTGGTGGCTGGTGAAGTACAGGAACGGGCACGTGCTGCCCCATTCTTCACCCATGAACAGCATCGGAATCTGTGGGCTCAGCAGCAATAGCACCTGCGCGGCGTGCAATGCATCGGGGTGGGCGAGCTGCGTCAGCCGTTCACCAAAGGCGCGGTTGCCGATCTGGTCGTGGTTCTGCAGGAACAGCACGAACGCGGTGGGCGGCAGATGTGCGCTCGGTTCGCCACGTGGTGCGTTTTCATGGATGGGTGATGGCTCACCCTGGTAGCAGAAGCCGTCTTGCAGCACGCGCGCCAGGCGTTGCGCGGGCGCCTCGGCATAGGCGGCGTAGTAGGCCTCGCGCTCGCCGGTCAGCAGCACGTGAAGCACGTTGTGGCCGTCGTCGTTCCACTGCGCGTCGAAGTCGCCATGGGTATCGCCATCGCGCAGCAGCGACGCGGCGTTGTGCTCGTTCTCCAGCACCAGATGCACATGCCGGCCGGGCTCCACCGACAGCCTCACGCGCGCCGCGAGTTCACCCAGCCAGTCGCGCTCGGTGATGGCGTGCACGGCGTCGAGCCGCAGGCCGTCAAAGCGATATTCCATCAGCCACATCAACGCGTTCTGGATGAAGAACTCGCGCACCTGCGGCATGCGGAAATCGATCGCAGCGCCCCAGGGCGTATGCACATCGTCGCGGAAGAAGCTGCGCGCGTAGTGGTGCAGGTAGTTGCCGTCGGGCCCGAAGTGGTTGTAGACCACATCGAGAAACACCATCATGCCCAGCCCGTGCGCGGTGTCGATCAAGGCCTTGAGGTCGTCCGGCGTGCCGTAGCTGGCGTCGGGCGCAAAGGGCAGTACGCCGTCATAGCCCCAGTTGCGCGCGCCCGGAAACTCCGCCACCGGCATCAGCTCGATGGCCGTGATGCCAAGGCGTGCCAGTTCCGGCAGCCGCCCGCGCACCCCCTTGAAGCCGCCTAGCGTGCCGACGTGCAGTTCGTACAGCACGGTCTCGTGCCAGGGCCGGCCCTGCCAGCCAGCGTGCTGCCAGCGGTAGCGCTGCGGATCGACGACGAGGCTTGGGCCGGGGATGTCCTGCCACTGTGCGCGAGCGGCCGGGTCGGGCACGGACAGCGTCACGCCGTCCCGGTTGGTGATGCGGTACCGATAGCACGTGCCGGCACTCACGGGGGTGACCGCTGCGTACCAACCATCGGGCTCGGCATCCATGCGGATGGCCACGTCGCCCCGCGCGTCGTCGATCTCGACCCACGCTGCGGTCGCGTCCGGTGCCCACAGCCGGAAGCGGGTGTTGCCATCCGCCAGGACAGTGGCGCCGAACGGCATGTCGTGCGCAAACCGGGGGGCAGGTGCGGTCATTGCGTGGCGTCTCCAGTGTCGTCGTTGGCGGCTTGGCCCGCGGTTGGGGCGGTGCGCTCGTCGTCGGTGGCAGGTTGCCCGGCCGTGTCGTCCTGCAGTGCGTGGTGCGTTTCGGGAACCGGGCCCAGGGTTTCACCGCTGACGTCCGCATCGGGCTGCCCGGCAATGTGGGCGATCGTGGCGAGTTGCGTGGCGAGCAGCAGCACGACGCTGCGCCCCTCGACCTTGAGCGTGCCGCTGCCGTGCGGACGGGTGTCCTGCTCCGGTGCTGCGCTGTCGATGGCGATTTGCCAATCCATGGCAGGCTCGGGCAGCGTGAACGTCAGGTCCGTCGCCGCGCCGTTGATGAGCAGCAGCGCCACATGCGGGCGCGCTTCTCCGTCGATGGTCTCGACACATGCGCGACGAAGCGCCAGCGCCCGCGCCTCGCTGTCGTTCCACGCGTCGGGCGAGAGCACCTGGCCGCGCTCATCGAACCAGGCGATGTCCTGCACGCCGGGCAGGATCTCGGTGTTGCCGTGCACGTAATGCGGCCAGCGCAATGCGGGGCTTTCCTTGCGCAACGCGATGAGCCGCGCCGTATAGCGCGCAAGTGCCTGCCCAGGGTCTTTCTCCAGCATTGACCAATCGAGCCACGACAGGGCGTTGTCCTGGCAATAGGCGTTGTTGTTGCCGTCCTGCGTGCGGCCAAACTCGTCACCCGCCAGCAGCATCGGCGTGCCGTTGGAAAAGAACACCGTCGCCAGCAGCGCGCGTGTCACGCGTTCACGCAGGGCCTGGATGGCGGTGTCGTCGGTCGGGCCTTCCATGCCCCAGTTGGCGCTGCAGTTGTCGTTGTGGCCGTCGCGGTTGTCTTCGCCGTTGGCATCGTTGTGCTTGTCGGCGTAACTGACCAAGTCGTGCAGCGTGAAGCCGTCGTGCGAGGCCACGTAGTTGACCGACGCCCACGGCCGGCGGTGGCGGCGGTCGAACAGGTCGCCACTGCCCGTCAGGCGCGCGGCAAGGTCCGGGCGCTGGCCCGAATCGCCACGCCAGAAGCGGCGGATGCCATCGCGAAAGCGGTCGTTCCACTCGGCAAAGCCCGGCGGGTGGTTGCCCACTTGGTAGCCGTCGGGGCCTACGTCCCAAGGCTCGGCGATGAGCTTGACGGTGGAGAGCACCGGGTCCTGGCGTATGGCATCGAAGAAGCCGGAGCCCGGATCAAAGCCGTTGCCCTCGCGCCCGAGCGTGACGCCCAGGTCAAAGCGGAAGCCATCCACATGGAACGCGTTGACCCAGTAGCGCAGCGAATCCATCACCATCTGCAGCACGCGCGGGTGCGAGAGGTTGAGCGTGTTGCCGCAGCCCGTGTCGTTGATGTAGTAACGCTCCTGGCCCGGCACGAGGCGGTAGTAGCTCGCGTTGTCGAGCCCCCGGAACGACAGCGTCGGCCCCAGCTCGCTGCCTTCGCAGGTGTGGTTGTAGACCACATCGAGCAACACCTCGATGCCCGCCGCATGCAGCCGCCGGATCGCCACCTTCAGCTCATGCAGCGATGGCGCCGACAGGTACGACGGCTCCGGCGCAAAGAAGCACAGCGTGTTGTAACCCCAATAGTTGCGCAGGCCGCGCTCCACCAGGAACTGGTCCTGCAGGAAGGCGTGAATGGGCAACAGTTCGATGGCGGTGATGCCAAGCCGCTGCAGGCGCTCGATGAAGACGCTGTCGCCGAGCGCGCTGAAGGTGCCGCGTTCGGGCGGCAACAAATCTTCGCGCAGCATCGAGAACCCGCGAACGTGCCCTTCATAGATCACCGTGCGCGACCACGGCGTGTTCGGGCGGATATCGTTGCCCCAGTTGAATGACTCGTCGGTGACGACAGCCTTGGGCATGGCCGGGGCGCTGTCGCGGCGGTCGAATGAAAGATCGCCACGGTTGGAGTTCAGCCGGTAGCCGAACAGCGCATCAGACCAGCGCAGCGCGCCCACCAGCCGGCGGGCGTAGGGGTCGAGCAGCAGCTTGTGCGGGTTGAAGCGATGGCCGTGCTGCGGCTCCCACGGGCCATAGGCGCGGTAGCCGTAGACGAGGCCGGCTTCCACACCGGGCAGGTAGCCGTGCCAGACCTCATCGGTGCATTCGGGCAGGGCGAAGCGCGTCAGTTCCTTGCGGCCGGTGGGATCGAAGATGCAGAGTTCGATCTTGCTGGCGTTGGCCGAGAAGACGGCGAAGTTGATGCCCAGGCCGTCCCATTGGGCACCTAGGGGGAAGGGTTTGCCGGGGGCGAGGGTTTTGGGGAAGCGGAGCATTGATTGAGGCGTTTTGCGTCTTTTTGCCTTGGTGGTTCATCCCTGTTTCGTACCCTGCCGGGCACGACTCACTTTTCTTTGTCTTGCCAAAGAAAAGTAAGCAAAAGAAAGGCGCGCCCGAGATGGCGACCCCTTCCTTGAATTTTCGTAACCGGGCGGAGAACGGGAAAACTCGCTTCGCTCAGACAGTTCCCGTTCTTTTTTCCGCCCGCTTACGAAAATTCAAGGCGCCATCTAGGGCAGGTACGGCCAAACCGGCTGGGCACTGCCCGTGGCGCTGTGTGCTTCCTCCTGCCGAAGCTCAAAGCCCCGGGATTGGGGTTCCGAACGCCAACGTTGGCGTTCTGAACCTCAACGCTGAAGCTCGGAACCTCAACGTTGGCGTTCGAGTACTTCAAAGTCGGCGTTCAGAACCTCAAAGCTGGCGTTCAGAACCTCGATGTCGATGTTTCAGAACCGCAAAGCTGAAGTCCAGAGCCTCAAAGTCCGAGTTCAGAACCTCAAAGTCGAAGTCCCAGAACTCCAAAGCAAGCGTTCAGAACCGCAAACTCGGGGTTCTGAACCTCGAAGTTGAAGCGCGGATCCCCAAGTCGCTGCAAGAGCATGGCGCGCGAAGCGGTTTGCTCCCTCACCAACGCCAGTGCCACGACGGTGTAGCCGTACCCTGCCCTAGATGGCGCCTTGAATTTCTGTTGCAGAGAGGAAAAAGGAAGGGAAACTGTCTGAGCGAAGCGAGTTTTTCCCTTCCCCTCTCTGCGACATAAATTCAAGGAGTCTTTCGCCATCTCGGGCGCGCCTTTCTTTGCTTACTTTCTTTGGCAAGACAAAGAAAGTGAGTCAGCCCCGGCAGGGGATGAAATGAAGGCAAACCACCAACACCAAAATCAAACCTTCAAAACCACAACCCCCAACGGCGGCAGCCTCAACACCAACGACTGCCCCTGCCCATGCGCCGCCACGTGGTCTACATCCACCGCCCCACCATTCCCCAGATCGCTGCCGCCATACACGGCAGCATCCGTGTTCAGCACCTCGCGCCACTGCGTGGCTCCGTCCGCCGGCGGCACGCCAATGCGATACCCCTCCCGCGGCACCGGTGTCATATTCGCCACCACCAGCATCGGCCTCCCTTCGCCATCCAGCCGCAGGAACGCAAACACGCTGTTGGTGCGGTCATCGCCAATCACCCAGTTAAACCCTTCGGGCGCCGTGTCCCGCGCATGCAATGACGGCTCATTCCGGTATAGCGCGTTGAGGTCGTGCACCAGCCGCTGCACGCCACGGTGGCGTGGGTCATCCAGCAGGTGCCATTCGGGCGATGCATCGTGGTTCCATTCGCCCACTTGCCCGAACTCGCAGCCCATGAACAGCAGCTTCTTGCCCGGATGCGTCCACATAAACGCGAGGTACGCGCGCAGGTTCGCCAGTCGTTGCCATTCATCGCCGGGCATCTTACCCAGCAGCGAGCCCTTGCCGTGCACCACTTCGTCGTGCGAGATCGGCAGGATGAAGTGCTCGGAGAACGCGTACACCAGCCCGAACGTCATGCCGTCGTGATGGTGCTGGCGGTACACCGGGTCGCGCTGCATGTAGTGCAGCGTGTCGTGCATCCAGCCCATGTTCCACTTGTAGTCGAAGCCCAGGCCGTTGAACTCCACGGGCGCGGTCACACCAGGCCACGCGGTCGATTCTTCGGCGATGGTGATGGCGCCGGGGCAGCGTTCGTGCACGACCGTGTTCATCTGCTGCAGGAACGCGACGGCCTCCAGGTTTTCGCGGCCGCCGTAGCGGTTCGGTACCCATTCGCCGGCGCGGCGCGAGTAGTCGCGATACAGCATCGACGCCACGGCATCCACGCGCAGGCCGTCGATATGGAAGCGCTCCAGCCACTCCAGCCCGCTGGCGATCAGGAAGCCGCGCACTTCGTTGCGGCCGAAGTTGTAGATGAGCGTGTTCCAGTCCTGATGGAAGCCTTCGCGCGGGTCTTGGTGTTCGTACAGCGCCGTGCCGTCAAACTGCGCCAGCCCGTGCGCGTCGGTCGGGAAGTGCGCGGGCACCCAGTCGATGATGACGCCCAGGCCAGCCTGATGGCAGCGGTCGACAAAGCGCGCAAACGCCTCGGGCGCCCCAAAGCGCGCAGAGGGCGCAAACAGCCCCAGGGGCTGATACCCCCAACTGCCGCCAAACGGATGTTCCGCCACTGGCAGCAGTTCAATGTGCGTGAAGCCGAGCGCCGTCACGTAGGGGATCAGCCGGTCGGCCAGTTCATCCCATTGCAGGTTGCGGCCGCCGTCTTCCAGATCGCGCAGCCACGAACCGGCATGCACTTCATAGATGCTGATGGGCGCGTCGGGCTGCTGGCGTTCGGCGCGCGTTTGCATCCAGTCGTCATCGTTCCAGCGCAGCGGGGCCGGGTCGGCCACCACCGAAGCGGTGGCGGGCGGCGGTTCGGTCTGGCGGGCGGCGGGGTCGGCCTTGACCATCAGCCTTCCATCGGCGCCGATGAGTTCGAACTTGTAGCGCGCGCCGGGGCCGACGCCCAGGCCGCTGGGTAGGAACAATTCCCACACACCGGCCTGGTGGCGCAGGCGCATGGGGTGACGACGGCCGTCCCACTGGTTGAACTCGCCCACCACCGACACGCGCTGCGCGTTCGGTGCCCACACCGCAAAGCGCACGCCGCTGATGCCGTCGATGCGCATCGCCTGCGCGCCCAGGCAGCTTGCCAGCGCCCAGTGCGTGCCCTCGTTGAGCAGGTGCAGGTCCAGATCGCCCAGCAGCAGCCCGAAGGCGTATGGGTCTTCGGTTTCCTGCACGGCTTCATGGCCGGTGCCCGCCGGCCAGATGATGCGCAGGCGATACAGCTCCGGGTGGCCATACACGTCCTGTGCATCGGCACGCAGCGGGCCGTGGAACAGTCCTGTGCGGCCGACCGGCGTCATCTCCGTGATGATCTGGCCGCGCGAGTCGATGGCCTGGACACGGCGCGCTCCGGGGTAGAAAGCGCGCACGACCCAGCGCGCGCCGTCTTCGGTGTCCACGCGATGCGGCCCCAGCACGGCAAACGGATCGCCGAGACGGCCGTGCGTGAGCGCATCCACGCGCATCTGGTCGACGCCCGGTGGCAGCACGATCGGCGCCTCGGGTTCGGTGGCGGTTTTGGTTGGGGTGGCAAAGTCGAGCGCGGTCACGGTGGGCCTCCGGTCGAGTCTTCTGCAGCGGGTGACGGTGGCTCTGCATGCAGCAGGCGGCGTGCCACGCGCGTGAAGCCTTCCAGCGGAATCGGCAGCCAGGTCGGACGGTTGGACGCTTCGTAGTTGACCTCGTACGCGGCCTTTTCCAGCAGGAAAAGATCGAGCAGGTGAAAGTCGACCACGGGCTGATCCAGCGCGTTCAGATCGGGCCCGCGAATGGCCGCGGCATACGCCTCCAGGAAGCGCTCGGTGGACGCAGCGCGGAACCGCTCCAGCAGGACGTTGCGGCGCTCCTGCGCGGGCCCGGCCACGTGCTCAGGGCCTTGCCGCATGGCGCCCACCACGTAGTCGAGCGAGCGCATCAGCCCCGCGACGTCGCGCAGCGGGCTGGTCTTGCGCCGGCGCTCTTCCACAGGGCGCGAGGGCTCGCCTTCAAAGTCGATCAGGAAGGCATCGCCCTGCGCCACCAGCACCTGGCCGAGGTGGAAGTCGCCATGGATGCGCGAGAGCGTGGCGCCCAGGCCGTCTTCGGCATGCGCGCGGGCAGCGTCGAGCAGCGCCTGGTGTTGCGACAGCAACCACTGCACGTCGGCTTGCCGCGGGCTGTCGGGGTTTTGCCGTTGCCATGTCGACAGGTTGTCATGCGCGCGGGTGAGCTGTTCGCTCACGCGCGCTATCCAGTAGGCGGCATCGTCGGCGTCGGCAATGCGCGCGCCGAAGTTCGGGTCTTCGGTGGGCGCCGCCAGTGCGGCATGCAATTCGCCCAGCCGCGTGCCGATCACGCCGATGAAGTTGACGTAGCCGGCCAATGCCTCGTCGGTATCCAAGCGCGCTTCCGAGACGGCCACTGGGGACGATTCACCATCGCCAGAGGTCACGCCTTCCATCTGCACGGCCAGTTCGTCGATGGTGCGCCGCAGGTAGTCCAGTGCCCACGTCCACGCATCGCCCTGGTTGGGCACAAAGCTCTGCATGACGGCCAGCGTCGAACGTTCGCCGTCGGCCGCGTGGTGAGAAACCTCCCCGATCAGCGCCGCCGTGTTGGCATAGCCCACGCGCGTGAGGTGGCGCGTCATCTCCACCTCGGGGTGGATACCCGTGGCGATACGGCGGATGAGCTTGACGATGACCGACTCGCCAATCACCAGCGAACTGTTCGACTGTTCGGCCGCCAGCCACTGGATGGGCGTGTCGGGCGCCAGCGGCAGCGGTGCGGGCCGTGTGCTGCCGGCATCCGATGTCTCGACAGGTTCGGCCAGCTCTGCAATGTTCGGTTCGGGCTCGAACCGCACGGTGCCGTCGTTGGCCTCCAGTGTGGTGCCGCGTACAAGGTTGGTGAGCAACGCACGCGCGAAGGTCTCGGTGGTGAAGGCGTCGGTCAGGTAGCCGACATGGCGGCCGCGCCGCACGCGCGCCAGCGCAAGTTGAATGGGCAGTGCCGGCAGCGTGGCCGATTCCCAAGCGATGGAAAGCGGCAGCAGGTAGCGCTCGACGCGCTCGCTGCCGTCCGGGCTGCCCAGCGTGACAGCCACTTCGTTGAGGAACACCTCGGGCCGCGTCGCGCCAGCCAGCGGGCGGTTGGTGGATGCGGCATCCACCGGCACGGGGGCGCCCCAGGCAAACTTTGCGCTACGCAGCACGCTGTCCTTGGCCGCAAACCAGCGGCGCTTGGGCAGATACGTGGGCAGGATTTCGCGTTCGATCAACTGGCGGTGTGCCTCGCGCTGCCGCGTGTCGGCCAGGGCATCGAGCCCCGCGCGCAGCACCAGCGTCGTGAACTCGGGCAACTGCTCGGCGGCCGGTTGCGCCCAGGTCGGGCCGGGCTCGTTCTCGCGCAGCTCCAGCCAATAGAAGGCGTAGGGCGGCAGCGTGAGCAGATACGACAACTGCCCGATTGGCGGAAACGCCGTCCCGCCGATCAGCTCCACCGGCACCCGCTGCGCAAAGGCGGACAGGTCCAGCTCCACGGCCTGTGAGGCGCGGGAGAGATTGGCCACGCAGAGGATCGGCGCCTCGCCTTCCAGCGCGCGGATATACGCCAGCACCTTGCGGTTGGACGGCTGCAGGAACTGGATGGAACCACGGCCGAACACGCGATGCCGCTTGCGCGTGGCAAGCAGCCGGCGCGTCCAGTTCAGCAGCGAATGCGCGTCGCGGCTCTGCGCTTCCACATTCACCGATTCATAGCCGTACAGCGAGCCCATGATGGCCGGCAGTACGAGCTGTTCCGGGTCGGCGCGCGAGAAGCCGCCGTTGCGGTCGGGGGACCACTGCATGGGCGTGCGCACGCCGTCGCGGTCGCCCAGGTGGATGTTGTCGCCCATGCCGATTTCGTCGCCGTAGTACATGACGGGCGTGCCGGGCATGGAGAACAGCAGGCTGTTCATCAGCTCGACGCGGCGGCGGTCGCGTTCGAGCAGCGGCGCCAGCCGGCGGCGGATGCCGAGGTTCAGGCGCGCACGGCGGTCGCTGGCGTAGACCTCCCAGAGGTAGTCGCGCTCGGCGTCGGTCACCATTTCGAGCGTCAACTCGTCGTGATTGCGCAGGAAGATGGCCCATTGGCAGCCGGGGGGCACCTCCGGTGTCTGGCGCATGATGTCGGTGATCGGAAAACGGTCTTCACGCGCGATCGCCATGTACATGCGCGGCATCAGCGGGAAGTGGAACGCCATGTGGCATTCGTCACCGGCACCGAAGTATTCCTGCGTGTCTTCCGGCCACTGGTTGGCTTCCGCCAGCAGCAGGCGGTTCTTGAATTCCCCGTCCATGGCCGCGCGGATCTTGCGCAGCACGTCATGCGTCTCGGGCAGGTTCTCGTTCGACGTGCCTTCGCGTTCCACGAGGTAGGGCACGGCATCGAGCCGCAGGCCGTCCACGCCCAGGTTCAGCCAGTACTTCATCACGCCGATCACGGCCTTCAGCACGCGTGGGTTGTCGAAGTTGAGATCGGGCTGGTGCGAATAGAAGCGGTGCCAGTAGTACGCGTTGGCCACCGGGTCCCACGTCCAGTTGGAAGGCTCGGTGTCGATGAAGATGATGCGCGTGCCGGCGTACTTCTTGTCGTTGTCGGACCACACGTAGAAGTCGCGCAGCGCAGAACCCGGCTTGGCGCGCCGCGCCCGCTGGAACCACGGGTGCTGATCCGACGTGTGGTTGATGACCAGTTCGGTGATCACGCGCAGGCCCCGCGCATGCGCTTCGGCAATGAAGCGGCGCACGTCGGCCATGCTGCCGTAATCGGGGTGGACGCCGCGGTATTCGGCGATGTCGTAGCCGTCGTCGCGGCGCGGCGATGGGTAGAACGGCAGCAGCCAGATGACGTCCACCCCCAGCTCGGCGATGTAGTCGAGCTTGGAGATCAAACCGGGGAAGTCTCCGACACCGTCGTTGTCGGAATCGCAGAACGATTTGACATGCAGCTGATAGATGACGGCGTCCTTGTACCAGAGCGCGTCGTCCACCAGCAGCGCGGTCGGATTGCGCGTCATGACGGGTTTTCCTCCGAAGGCAGGGCCGGGCGCACGCGCCAGATGGCAAACGGCTGCTCGGGTTCAAGACGGATGTGCTGCCACTTGCCGCGCCACACCGTGCGCTGGCCGTTGACGAGGTTCTCGGCCATCAGTGCGCCGTGATCGGGTAGGCCCCATTGCCACAGTGGCAGTTCGATGTCGGACTCGTGCGCGTGGTGCGGGTCGAGGTTGATGGCCACGAACACCGTGTTGTCGCCAAAGCGGTCTGGCGGCAGGGCGTTGGCCAGTTCGGCCGGGGTGGCCCCCAACTGCGCCGGTAGCACGGGCGGCGTCGATTTGCTGAAGAACAGGATCTGCTCGCCCGATGCCGGCTGGAACGTCACGCCCAGATGCGAATGCAGCGCCGGGTTGGCCCGGCGGATGCGGTTGAGCAGCGCGATCTCCTTGACGATGTTGCCGGGGCGGTTGTGGTCCCACGCGCGCAACTGGTACTTTTCGGAGTCGAGGTACTCCTCCTTGCCGGGTACCGCAGCGCCTTCGCACAGCTCGAAGCCGTTATAGACGCCCCACAGGCCAGACAGCGTGGCCGCCAGCGCGGCACGAATCAAAAAGCCCGGCCGGCCCGACGACTGCAGGAACACCGGGTTGATGTCCGGCGTGTTGACGAAGAAGTGCGGGCGGAAATATTCACGCACCGGCGTGCGCGTCAGCTCGGTCAGGTAATCGATGAATTCCTGCTTGGTATGCCGCCACGTGAAGTACGTGTACGACTGCGAGAACCCCACCTTCGCCAGCCGGTACATCACCTTGGGCCGCGTAAAGGCTTCCGACAGGAACACCGTATCCGGATAGCGCGCACGCACCTCGCCGATCATCCATTCCCAGAACGGCAGCGGCTTGGTGTGCGGATTGTCGACACGGAACAGGCGCACGCCTTCGTCCGCCCAGAACATCACCACGTCGCGCAGTGCCGTCCATAGGCCGGGCTTGGCGTCGTCGGCATAGAAGTCGACGTTGACGATGTCTTCGTACTTCTTGGGCGGGTTCTCGGCGTATTTGATGCTGCCGTCCGGGCGCCATGCAAACCAGCCGGGGTGCTCGCGCAGCCAGGGGTGATCGGGCGAGCATTGAATGGCGAAGTCGAGCGCCAGTTCCAGGCCCTTCTCACGCGCGGCGCGCACCAGGCGGCGGAAATCTTCCAGCGTGCCGAGCTGCGGGTGGATGGCGTCGTGCCCGCCTTCGGCAGCGCCAATGGCGTACGGGCTGCCGGGGTCGTCAGCTTCGGCGCGCAGGCTGTTGTTGCGGCCCTTGCGGTTGGTGCGGCCGATCGGGTGGATGGGCGGGAAATACAGCACGTCGAAGCCCATGCCACGGATTGCGCCCAGCCGGCGGATCACGTCATCAAAGGTGCCGTGCCGCTGTTCGTCATCCGATGCCGAGCGGGGGAACAACTCGTACCAGCTCGCGAATGCCGCGCCAGCGCGCTCTACGTCCAGCGGGTACGCCACGCTTTCCACATAGAACGGCCGGTAGTGCGAAGCCTGCGTCATCACGTGGGCGGTCACGGGGTCCAACAGCAGCTTGAGGCGGTGCGCGTGGTCTGCCTCGGCCAACAGATGGGCCAGCTTGTGCAATGCGTCCACCGGTGCGTCCTTGGGCGCATGCTCGGCGGCCTGGGCGACGAGCCGCGCGCCTTCTTCCAGCTCCAGCGTCACGTCCACGCCGGCGGTGTGCTTCTTCTCCAGTTCAGACCGGTAGGTGCCAAACGCATCGCGCCACGCGGCCACGGCATAGGCGTGCCGCCCCAGCCGTTCGGGCCGGAATGCACCGCGCCAGCGGTCGTTGCCAAGCGGCACCATCGGCACGTGCTGCCAGGCGTCTTCGTCTTGCGCGCGCCACAGCAGGTGCACGGCCAGCTTGTCGTGCCCGTCCATCAGCACATCGGCCTCGACGATGATGTCGTCGCCCACCAGACGCTTGACGGCAAAGCGGCCGTCTTCAACGGAGGGCTGCACCTGCTCGATGCCGATGCGCGGCGAGGCAATCGCAGCGTTGACCGGCTCTTTCGCTTCGCCGGCCTTGGTGCGCTGGGTCTTGGCGGGTTTGGCCGCGGCCGGCATGCGCACCGGGGCATTGCGGAACACGCGCCAGACCTGCACGTCGCCGGGCAGCAGGTCAATCTCGGCCAAGGGCCGTGCATTGGCACGCAGCGTGTCGTCGCAACTGCCCACCGGTTCAGTCAGCAGGTCGAGTGCCACGCCGCGCGTAAAGCCGCCGGCCACGCCGGGCAGGAAGTGGTCGGCATGCACCGACACGCCCATGTGCAGATCGGGATTGATGACCGTCAGCGTGGCGGCATCGTCTGCGCGCAGGTCGGGGCCGTCGGCGCGCAGCAAGGCGGTGGCCGGCGCGTCGGGACCGGTCAGCATGCGCAGTTCGGCGTGCGGCGCGACGGTGTTCGTCTCGCGTGCGGCGCGGATGGTCGCATTCACATCGCGCACGGCGTCGCTCAGGTCGAACGCGGCATGGGCGTCGATCCATTGCTGGTCGGATGGGTCACCGCGCTCGGCCAGCATCGGCAGCAGCGCGCCGCGCTCGAAGCCCAGCGGCATCAGCCAGCCGGCATCGAGCGTGTCGGCCACGTGCAGGAGGCGGCGATAGGCGCGTTCACGGACCATTGCGTCGCCAAACGCCTGGCCGTAGCGCGTGCCGAACGGTGCTTCCACGGTGGCGATCGGCGGGGCGACCGCGGCCAGGCGGGCGTGTTCTTCCACCATCCAGCCAGCGCGGAAATCCCACCAGCGCAACGATGAAAACGTCGCGTCAAAGCCGGCGCCTGCGAGTGCGTCGATTGCCGCGCCGTCCATGCCGGGCGTCCACGCCAGGAAGCGGACGGCGCCGGCGTCTTTGCGCACGTCGGCAATCAACGTGCGCCAACGTTCGGCTGGCAGGCGGGCAGGCGCTTCGCAGCGGAACCCGCCGATGCCCAATGCGGCCCAGTTGCGCAGTTGCTGAGCCCACCACGTGAGGATGGCATCTGCGTTGCGCGGGTCGTCGTGGCGGAACGAGGCCACCTCAAGGTGCGAAGGCGGCAGGCGTGGGTCCAGCGCGTCGCCGTCTTCGGCGTGGCTGGCGAACCAGTCGGGGTGGTCGGCACGCAGTGGCGCATCCACCGCCACGCGGTCGATCACGAGGTCGAGCAGCAACGTAAGCCCACGCGAGCGGCAGCCCTCGGCCAGCTTGGCGAGGGCTGCGTCGGCCGGCCCGCCGCCCAGCGCCGCATGCAGTTGCGCATGGTCGCGGGTGACGAAGACGTTGCCGGCGGCACCCACCGCAAACGGCGGCGCCATCAATACATGATCGAAACCCAATGAGGCGATGCGATCGAGCACGCCGTCCCAGCGGTCGAGCCTGCCCAGTTGGAGCGGGTGCACGTAGCAGATGGCTGGGGCGTATGGGGGCTCTACCGCGGTGGGCGCGACTGGGCTCGGCATTGCTGCCGGCCTGGTCACCGATTTGGCTTTGCTGCCGGGTGGCTTGGCCGCGTTGAGTGCGGCCGTGTTTTTACGTGGAGTGGCGGGCTTGGGCGACTTGGTCTCGGGCATGCGTGAAAGCGGGGGCAGAGCGTCAGGCGCGGTCAGGCACGGATCTTCTCGGCACTGGCGGCGCGCGCCACCGCGTGCGCTCGGATCTCGTCGGACAGCGCCGTCGAGCGTCGCCGCGCCGGCGTACGCACAGGTTGATCGGGGCGGGCCGTGTGCAGCGCGTCGGGTGCGACGGGCGTCTGCGCAAGCGCCACGGCGGGCATGGGTGTGGCGGCCGGCACGAGGTTGCGGTACAGCGCGATGTATTCGCGGGCCGGCTGCGACCAGCCAAAGTCGGTCGTCATGCCGTTGTATTGCAGGATGCGCCACGCCTGCGGCTGGGCGAAGACGCGCAGGGCGCGTTCCACCGCGGCCACCATGGCGTCGGCGGTGTCGCCGTCGAACAGGAAACCCGTGGCGCCGTGCAACGCCGCTTCCGGCGAGCCGTGGTCGGTGATGGTGTCCATCAGCCCGCCCACGCGCGACGCAACAGGCACCGTGCCGTAGCGCATCGAATAGAGCGGCGTCAGGCCGCACGGCTCGAAGCGGCTACCGTGCAGGAGGATGTCGGCGCCGGCATGCAGCAGGTGGGCATAGGCCTCGGTGTAGCCGATCTTCGCGGCCACTTGGCGGGGATAGCGCGCCGCCAGCTCAGCCATGCCGGTCTCATAGGCGTGTTCACCGCAGCCGAGCACGGCCACCTGCAATTGCGGGTTGGATTCCAGCAGTTGGGGCAGCGCCTGCAACGCCACGTCGGCCATCTTCTGATGCGTCAGGCGGCTGCCGACGGCCAGCAGCGGCGCCTTCGGGTCTTCCGGCAGGCCGAAGCGTTGCTGCAGGACGCGCTTGGCGGTTTGCTTGCCGCTCAGGTTGGAAGCAACAAACGGCTGCGGCAGCAGCGGGTCTTTCGACGGGTTCCACACGTCGTTGTCGATGCCGTTGAGGATGGCGACGAGGTCTTGCTGGCGTGCGCGCAGCAGATCCTGCATGCCGCAGCCTGCTGTCTCGGTCAGGATTTCGCGCGCATACGCGTGGCTCACCGTGGTGATGCGATCGGCCCAAAGCAGGCCGGCCTTCAGGAAGCTGAACTGGCCCCAGAACTCGGCTTCGTGCGCCGCATCGGGCGGCACGCCAATGTCCGGCACCACGTGCATCGGGAAATTGCCCTGGAACGCGAGGTTATGGATCGTGAAGACAGTCTTCACCGGCGCCTGCGCACGCTTGACGAACAGCGGCACCAGCCCTGCATGCCAGTCATGCGCCTGCACGATGTCAAAGCGATGCACCCCGGGCACGCCGCCGGCAACGCGCGCAGCGGCCTGGCTGAACGCTGCAAAGCGCAGCGCGTTGTCGTCATATGGCTGGCCGTGGTCGTCGAGGTAAGGATTGCCGGGCCGCGCGAACAGCGCCGGGGCGTCGAACAGCAGCACCGGGATGCCCTGTGCGCCCATGCGGCCGTTCAGCAGGCGGGCGCGGCCGCCCGGCAGGTCGGTCCATTCGCACACGGTGCGCGTGTGCTGCAACTGCGTGATGGCGTCGGGATAGCCCGGCAGCATCACCGTCACTTTCATGCCGGCGCGCCGCAATGCGTTCGCGCAGGCCCCGACCATATCTCCAAGCCCGCCGGTCTTGGCCAGCGGCACAGCTTCAGAAGCGACAAAGAGAACGTTCAGCGACAAGGTCATGCTCCCGGAGGAATTTGCCTGCCGGGCCGTCAGCCAACTGCATGAGCAGTGGACGGCGCCGATGCGCGGCGGAGGTTTGCGATCGACCTCTTCGCGCAAGACCTATGCCAGTCAGACAGACGCTGACAAGGCTGTAGTCTTGGCGCGCGCTGCCTTGGCTCTACGTAATGTGCGCACTGCGAGAACACGTGCGGGGTGTGCAACCTGCGGGTGTGCCATGTAATTTCGTCTATGCACGCAGGCGCACCTTTTGGATATGTGGCGCTTCAGTCGGTAAGCGCTCGGTTGCTCAGGCAATAGAAAAAAACAATCGACAAAATCATATCAATCAACTTGTGCAATGCACTGATCGACGATACGATCCACTCCGTTGTCAACCAAGCAACCCAACCGAAAACCACTATGTCGCTGATCAATACTCAAGTCCAACCGTTCAAGGCCCAAGCGTTCCACAACGGCAAGTTCATCGAAGTCACGGATGAGTCGCTCAAGGGCAAGTGGTCCGTGCTGATCTTCATGCCGGCCGCATTCACCTTCAACTGCCCGACCGAAGTGGAAGACGCAGCGGACAACTACGCAGAATTCCAGAAGGCTGGCGCCGAGGTCTACATCGTCACGACCGACACGCACTTCTCGCACAAGGTGTGGCACGAAACTTCGCCGGCCGTGGGCAAGGCACAGTTCCCGCTGGTGGGTGACCCGACGCACCAACTGACCAACGCATTCGGCGTGCACATTCCGGAAGAAGGCCTGGCACTGCGCGGCACGTTCGTGATCGACCCGCAAGGCGTGATCAAGACGATGGAAGTGCACGACAATGCTATCGCCCGTGACGTGAAGGAAACCCTGCGCAAGCTCAAGGCTGCCCAGTTCGTCGCCAACAACCCGGGCAACGTGTGCCCGGCCAAGTGGAACGAAGGCGCCAAGACGATCAAGCCGTCGCTGGACCTGGTCGGCAAGATCTAAGTTGTAAAGGCTGTTGCTGCAGACATGCAGCGTGAAAAACGGCCGGCTCTGCCGGCCGTTTGCTTAAGGGCGCAGGCATGTGCCGCGCCCTGTCACTGAATCAAAACGAATAAAGGAAGTCGTCATGCTGGATGCTGATGTCAAGGCCCAACTGAAGGCCTACCTCGAACGCCTCGTGCAGCCCATTGAGCTGGTCGCCAACGTCGATGACAGCGAGGGCTCCCGCGACATGATGGACCTGCTGCGCGACGTGGCCGAGCAGTCCAGCATGATCGTGCTGACCGAACAACGCGATGCCGCCGAGCGCGCACCGTCGTTCCTGATCCGCCGCACCGGTGCGGATGTGAGCGTGCGTTTTGCCGCCATCCCGACCGGTCACGAGTTCACCTCGCTCGTGCTGGCGCTGCTGCAAGTGGGCGGCTATGCGCCCAAGCTCGAAGCCGACGTCATCGAACAGATTCGCAATATCGAAGGGGATTTCCGCTTCGAGACCTACATGTCGCTCACGTGCCAGAACTGCCCGGACGTGGTCCAGGCGCTGAACGTGATGTCCGTGATCAATCCGCGCATCCAGCACGTCGCCATCGACGGCGCGCTGTATCAGGGCGAAATCGAGGCGCGCCAGATCATGGCCGTGCCGACCGTGTTTCTGAACGGCGAGACCTTCGGCACGGGCCGCATGGGCGTGGAAGAGATCCTCGCCAAGATCGACACTGGCGCCGCTGCGCGTGATGCTGAAAAGCTTGCCGCCAAGGAGGCGTTCGATGTGCTGATCGTGGGTGGTGGCCCGGCTGGTGCCGCTGCTGCCGTGTACGCGGCACGCAAGGGCGTGCGTACCGGCGTGGTGGCCGAGCGTTTTGGCGGCCAGGTGCTCGACACGCTGGGCATCGAAAACTTCATCTCCGTGCAGGAGACCGAAGGGCCGAAGTTTGCCGCCGCGCTTGAGCAGCACGTGCGCCAGTACGACGTCGACATCATGAACACGCAGCGCGCGGTCAAGCTCACGCCGGCAGACAAGCCGGGTGGCTTTGCCGAGGTGACGCTGGCCAACGGCGCGGTGCTCAAGGGTCGCTCGGTCATCCTGTCGACGGGTGCCCGCTGGCGCAACGTCAACGTGCCAGGCGAGCAGGAATACAAGAACAAGGGCGTGGCGTACTGCCCGCACTGCGATGGCCCGCTGTTCAAGGGCAAGCGCGTGGCGGTCATCGGCGGCGGCAACTCGGGTGTAGAAGCGGCCATCGACCTGGCCGGCCTCGTGAGCCACGTCACGCTGTTGGAGTTCGCCAGCGAGCTGAAGGCCGATGCCGTGCTGGTGCGCAAGCTGCAAAGCCTGCCGAATGCGACCATCGTGACCAACGCGCAGACCACCGAGATCACCGGTGACGGCCAGAAGGTCAATGGCCTGCGTTACAAGAGCCGCGTGGATGGCGTCGAGCACACTGTCGCGCTCGAAGGCGTGTTCGTGCAGATCGGCCTGGTGCCCAACACCGAATGGCTGGATGGTGCGCTTGAGCGCAACCGCTTTGGCGAGATCGTTGTAGATGCACGCGGCCAGACCAGCGCGGAAGGCGTGTTCGCCGCAGGCGATGCGACCACGACGCCGTACAAGCAGATCATCATTGCCACCGGCGATGGTGCGAAGGCCGCGCTGTCGGCGTTCGATCATCTGATCCGCGTGCCGCTGGCCGAAGCTGCCTGAAGCTGAACGAAGCCGTACTCGTACCGAGCCGGACTTCGCGATCAGCGGGTCCGGCTTTTTCTTTGGGGCCTGGGCGCTCAGCCGGTGGCTGACTGCAGCGCCTGCGCGCGCGCGGAGCACATGTCGACAAGGCGATCGCGCAACGCGCGCCCCGCGCTGTCGAGGTCGGGTCGCGCAAACAGCGCCAGCTCCAGCCCGCCGATCTCCGGAAAACCATCGGCAGCGCCGACCACGCGATGTCCGGCCTGCACGGTGCTGGCGGGCAGCAGGCTCACGCCCAACCCCGCGCTGACAGCCGCACACAGGCTTGCCAGGCTCGGGCTTGAATACGTGATGCGCCACGGCTGGCCGATCGATTCCAGCGCATGCAGCATCTCCTGCCGATACAGCGCGCCCACCGGAAACACCACCAGCGGCAACGCAGGTTGCGATGGCCCAAGCGGCAGCGTGTGCGGCCTCTCGGCGCTGTCGATCCAGCAAACCGGTTCAGCCCAGCGCGCATGGCAATCGCTATCGGTGCCCCATTGCTTGACGAGCAGCATGTCGAGATCGCCATTGCGATACAGACGCAGGAGGTGGTGTGAGAGACCGCTTTCCACCTCCAGCCGCAGCCGCAGCCGCTCGCGCGCAAAGCTGGCGATGAGCGGCATCAGCGCACCGCTGCCGAGGTCTTCCGGCACGCCCAGGCGCAGCACGCCGCCGGTGTGTTCGGGGCTGAGCGCCTCGCTCGCTTCGTTGGCCAGGCGTAGCAGGCGGCGGGCGTAGCCGAGCAGGCGGTCGCCCTCTTCCGTCGGCAACACCTGGCGCTGGCTGCGGTCGAGCAGGCGGCAGTCCAACTGCTGTTCGAGCCGGAGGATCTGCTGGCTGACGGTCGATTGTGTCAGGTGCAAATGCTCGGCCGCGCGTGTGAAGTTGCCCGTATCGACCACCGTGACAAAGCTGCGCAGCAACACAAGATCAATCATTGGAAAACCCACTGAATCTCATTTCATTATTTAATTTCAACATGTTTAGGGGCGCAACCATAATCGACCCGCAATTTCGTCTGCGGAGAACCCGATGTCCGATGAGCAGTACATGCGTGAGGCGGTGGCGCTTGCGCGCGGTAACGTCAACGGCGGCGGCTTGCCGTTTTGGGGCGGTGCTTGTGCGCGACGGGAAGATCGTTGCGCGTGCGGTGAACGAGGTGCTCGCCACCAATGACCCCACAGCCCATGCCGAAATGCAGGCCATCCGCCAGGCAAGCCAGACGCTGGCTACATCCGACTTGCGCGGTGCAGTGATGTACGCCAGTGGCCATCCGTGCCCGATGTGCTTTGCGGCCATGTACCGCTGCGGCATTCGCGCGGCGTACTTTGCCTATTCGAACGAAGATGGCGAGCCTTTCGGTATGTCGACCGCTGCCATGTATGCGGAGATGCGTCGCGCGCCGGAGGGCGGTGAGCTGCAACTGCATCCGTTCAGGCCAACGGGCGAGCAGGGCCTTTACGAAGATTGGGAGGCGCGTCGCGCTGGAGTTGAACCTGCGCCGCGAGATTCAACGACCTAGCCGCCGTTGTTCCAGAGGCGAGCGATTCCCCGATCAGTCAAGGGAAGCTTGGCGAAGCGGGCTCACGCATTTAGCTCGGCCACAATTCGCTCGGCCAGGAAATCGCAGGGTTGACGGTTGGAAGTGACACTACGCGCCAAGACGATCTCCAACGTACCGATCTCCGGCAGGCCGTGCGCGGATCCGAGCAACGTAAAGTCGGAGGGCACGGCACATCGCGCCAATGGCGTGATGGCGAGGCCCGCTCGGGCCATCGTCAGCAAGCCCAGCAGGCTCGGGCTTTCATACGAAGTCCGGTAGGCGATCTTTGCGCGCTCGAGACTGCGGATCGCCTTCTCGCGCGCGACGCTGCCCGGCAGAAACACCGCAATCGGCAATGGCCGTTCACGCCAGATTTCCGTGGTCCCCGGGCCCGCTGCCCAGACCATCGGTTCGTGCCGCAAAAATTCGCCGGTCAGCCCTTTGACGCGCGTGGCGCAGACGAGGTCCACCGTGCCATCACGCAACATCGGCGCCAACGCCACGCTGGGCAAGCCGATGACCTGGATCTCGACCTTTGGATAGCTGGCCGAGAATTTCTTGAGAATCGGCGGGAACAGCGACGACGCATAGTCGTCGGGCACACCGATCACCACGCGGCCCGTCACGTCCGGCCGCACGACCGCTGCCCAGGCTTCATCACGCAGCGCAATGATCCGGCGCGCATACGCCAGCAGCACCTCGCCGTCTTGTGTTGGTATCACGCTACGCGGCTTGCGCACGAACAGCGCCTTTCCTAGTGCCGATTCCAGCGTCTTGATCTGCATGCTCACAGCCGATTGCGAGCGGTGCACGAGATCTGCCGCCCGGCTGATCGTGCCTGTGTTGGCAACGGCGACGATCATGGTGAGAACGTCGACGTCCAGGGCTTTCATCTCGGTACTCATGTGCACTCGCTTGCGAGGATGTATCAGAAAAACTGAAAGATTCCATCAATATTATGCGATTTCCTTTTCAATCGCAGTGCAGCAAAGTCTCGGGAAAACGGAGTTTCAACAATGAATGCGCGAACGCCCCTGACGACGCTGGCTCTTGCCGGCGTATGGCCACAACCCGCTTTTGCTGCCACCGCCTCGGGCACCTCGGTGCCCTACGTAGAAGCCGGAAGCGGCGAGCCGATGGTCTTTGTTCACGGGTCGTTGTGCGATTACCGCTATTGGGATCCGCAACTCGCCGCGCTGTCGAAAAAGTTCCGCTGCTTCGCGCCGAGCCTGGGCCACTATTGGCCGGAAACCCACGCATTCGGGCACGGCGATTTCAGCTGGGAAGCGCACGTCGTTGAGATGGCAGAGTTCATCGAGGCGCTCGGGCTGGGCCCGGTGCACCTGGTTGGCCATTCGCGCGGCGGTTGCGTTGCGTTCCATCTGGCGCGGCAGTACCCGCACCTGGTAAAGACGCTCACGCTGGCCGATCCGGGCGGCCCGTTGCAGGCAGCGCCGCAAGCAGCCGCCGGCGCCTTGCCGCCCGCGGTCCAGGCATTGAGAGCACAGGCTGCCGACCTGATCGAACAGGGTGAATTTGACGCAGGCCTGAATCTATTTGTGGACTCGGTCACCATGCCCGGCTTCTGGATCAAGAGCACGCAGAGCTTCCGCAGGATGGCGCTCGACAACGCGCTCACGCTGCCAAAGCAGCTGCGTGATCCGCTACCGGCCTATACGCCTGAGGCGGCCGGCGAAATCCAGTGCCGCACGTTGCTGATCGACGGGCAGAAGAGCCCGCGCATGTTCCGGAACACCGTCGACAAACTCCATGCGTGGATTCCGCAGGCTGAGCGTCATACCATCGCGGGCGCGTCGCATGGCATGAACATCGCCAACCCGGGCGCGTTCAACCGGGCGCTTAGTCAATTGGCTGCCTAGTCGCCCCATACGTAGCCATCAGCAGTTCGAAGCCGAAGCACTCCCCGACGACGTCCACGCAGCCCCTTTGCTCCCAACCGACATGATCAGCAGCAAGCCAATCTGCTGACTCGTAGCCAGATCGATGCGTACGCCGGCAGTGAAAGGACTGTAGCGGACGCTTGATACACCGTCCGATCGTCAGCCTTGGGGGTGGGTCCGGCTACGCCCGCGCTACCGCACTGGGGTGATGCCCCTTGCGGCGTCGAGAAAGCCGCGCTCAGATCGGGGTCTTCAATAGATCGCAAAGAAAAACTCTTGTAATGCGAATCATTCGCATTTATAGTGTGTCCATCGACGGCGCTGCAGCCGATGGATCCGCCCCCTAGGGCACATCCCTCAAACGCACGCCGCATCGAACCGAATTTCGCTGCGTGCGCTCGCTATTCCATGGGCCGGCGCCCGGCACCCGATCTTTTGTGGGGACCGCTCTGACACACAGAGCGTTTGGCAGTAGCAAGCCGCCCGACAGTCGGGAAAGCACTCAGACCCCGCTTTCCCGACTGCGACTTTTCCGGGCTGCCAGCCATGCCGTTTTTTTTTTAGGACCTGTCGACCCGGCCTGCATGCTTGCGGCCTTGTCGTTTCCGGTTCTCGCCCGCTGCAATACCCCGCCTGCCGTACCCAAATCTCGCCCAACGAACGCCATGCCAAACTCGACCGACCTGCGCCGGGCGGGGCTCAAAGCCACCTCGCCGCGCGTCAAGATCCTGGAAATCCTCACCGCCGGTACGGAACACGGCCGTCACTTGAGCGCAGAAGATGTGTACCGCCAATTGCTCACGTCGGAACTCGACATCGGCATCTCAACGGTCTACCGCGTGCTCAATCAGTTGGTCGATGCCGGCGTGCTGTTGCGTCATGCGTTCGAGGCCGGCCATGCGGTGTATGAGCTGAACGAGGGCGCGCACCACGATCACCTGATCTGCCTGACGTGCGGCCGCGTGGAAGAGTTTCACGACGACGCCATCGAGTCGCGGCAGGAGCGTGTGGCCAACGAGCGCGGCTTTGTGCTGCGCGATCACGCGCTGGCGCTTTACGGCGTATGCCCGGCGTGTCAGGCAGGCGCCGGTATGTCGGGCGCGATTGGGTTGAACGCGTGACGTGATCCGGTAACTTGCTGAAACAGTATCGGCGCAATCATGGCGAAACTCACTGCGCGCTCGGTGTTCCAACTCCCTGTTATTCAGGAGATGCCGATGCAACGCCGTCTGAAGTCCGAAGATGAACTCAAGACATTGCTGGCCCGCTGCGTCCAGCAACACCCGGAATGCGCACAGTGCGAACTGCGCGCGATGTGCATTCACCGCCCCGATCACACCGGCTGCAACTGGAGCGCCGAATTTGATTTTCCGGCCGACGACGATGCCGCCGCCATTCGCGGCCTGTCCGTCGCCAAGCGTTTGCTGACGCGCGCCCGCACGCAGTACAACGTAGTGTCGGCCCAGTAACTCGCGCCGCCTATCCCTTCGCCTGGCGGGAGATCCGCTCCAGCAGCGCGCGTGCGCTTTCACCGTGCCCCTGCTGTGCCAGCAGGCGCGCATTCAGCACGAGGTTTTCGAGGACCAGCTTGGCGATGCTCGCCGTGAGCGAGACGATCACCTCGTCCTGGCTGAAGTGGGCATTCTCCATTTGCGTCAGCTGGCGCGACACCAGCTTGCAGACCAGGTCGCGCAACATCTGCTCGTCAAAGGGCAGGTTGGCGAAATCCACCGGGTCTTCCTTCTCGACTTCCGCAATCAACTGGACCAGCAGCTCTTCGGTCATGACGCGTCCCCCGTTCAGGTTTGGACCAGTCTACGCCCGCGCTGCGCAAAAACAAAACGGGCCCGCGTGATGCGAGCCCGTTGGTGTTGTGACGTTGCGTCGGCCGTTATTTGCGCCGCACGAAGTGGATCGGCTGTTCAACCGCCGAGGATGACGACGATTCACCCGATGCACAGCCACTACAGCCGCTGCCGCATGCGCTGCCCGAAAGCGGATCGGAGTGGCACGAGGGCGACTCGCCCGGCGTGAGCAGGCGCTGGCCGAAGGCGCGCATCCAGCCCGGCCGCGACGGTCGATCGCACCAGCCTGCCACGCGCGCCGCCGTGCGGGCGCGCATCGCGGGCGCATAGCGGCCGGTCAGCGACAACGCGCTCAGCGCCACGACCGTGGCGACAACGCCGGTTTCGACAACGTGATACACGCTCATGTCAGCACCCGTGCGATCTGGTAGGTAGCGAAAGCGGCCAGGTAGGCCAGCGCGAAGAGGTAGCCGGCGGTGCCCGCCATGACCTTCCACGAGTTGGTCTCGCGGCGGATGGTGGCCAGCGTCGAGATGCACTGCGGCGCGTAGACGTACCAAGCCAGGAAGGCCAATGCCGTGGCCAGCGACCATTGCTGCGAGATGATCGGCGCCAGCTGCGCAGCCGCATCTTCATGCGTGGCCGACAGCGAGTACACCGTTGCCAACGCGCCCACGGCGACCTCACGTGCAGCCATGCCGGGAATCAGGGCAATACACATCTGCCATGTGAAGCCGATCGGCGCGAACACGACCTCAAGCGCACGGCCGATCATCCCGGCAAAGCTGTAATCGATGGCCGGCAGCGTGGCGTTGGCCGGCGGCGACGGGAACGTCGAGAGGAACCACAGCAGCACCATCATCTTCAGGATGACCGTACCGATGCGGCGCAGGAAAATGCGCGCACGCTCGACGAGCCCGACGATCAGGTTGCGCACGCTGGGCAGGCGGTACGAAGGCAACTCGAGAATGAGCGGGTGCTCGTTGCGATCGCGCTTCAGGTACTTGAGTACGTAAGCGACGACAAGAGCCGACACGATACCCGCCATGTACAGCCCGAACAGCACCAGCCCCTGCAGATTGAACAGGCCCCACACCTGCCGCACCGGGATGAACGCACCGATCAGCAGCGCATACACAGGCAGCCGCGCCGAGCAGGTCATCAGCGGTGCAACCAGAATCGTCACCAGCCGGTCGCGCGGGTCCTGGATCGTGCGCGTGGCCATCACGCCGGGAATCGCGCACGCAAAGCTCGACAGCAGCGGAATGAACGAGCGTCCCGACAGCCCCGCGCCCGCCATCAACCGGTCAAGCAGGAAGGCTGCGCGTGGCAGATAGCCTGACTCTTCCAGCGACAGGATGAAGAGGAACAGGATCAGGATCTGGGGCAGGAACACCAGCACGCTGCCCGTGCCGGCGATGATGCCGTTCACCAACAGGCTTTTGAGCATGCCGTCGGGCATGACGTTGCCGACCCACACGCCCACGGCTTCCACGGCGCCCTGGATGCCGTCCATGAGCGGCTGCGCCCACGAGAACACCGCCTGGAACATCAAGAACATCAGCACGGCCAGCAGCATCAGGCCCAGTACGGGGTGCAGCACGATGCGGTCGAGCCGGTCGTCCAGCTCGGCCGTGCTGCGCGGCATGGTCACGGCGGCATCGAGCAGGCGCTTCACTTCGACGTGCGGATCGGCGTCGGCCGGCAGCCCAACCGGCACGGCCGGCAGCTTTTCGTGATCGATATGGGCGACAAGGTCGGCCGCGCCGTTGCGTTTGATGGCCACGGTTTGCACCACCGGCACGCCCAGGGCGGCCTCCAGCTTGGCACGGTCGATGCGGATGCCGCGTCGCTCGGCCGCGTCGACCATGTTCAGCGCCAGCACCATCGGCAAGCCCAGGCGTTGCAGCTCCAGCACGAAGCGCAGGTGCAGCCGCAGGTTGGTGGCGTCGACCACGCAGATCAGCAAATCGGGGCGCGACTCACCACGGAACGTGCCAAGGCAGATATCGCGCGTGATGGCTTCGTCGGGGCTGGTGGCGATCAGGCTGTAGGCGCCGGGCAGGTCGAGAATCTGTACATGCCGGCCCGACGGCGCGGTAAAGCGGCCCTCCTTGCGCTCGACCGTCACGCCCGCATAGTTGGCAACCTTCTGGCGGCTGCCTGTTAACAGGTTGAACAGCGCGGTCTTGCCGCAGTTGGGGTTGCCGACCAGGGCAACGCGCAATGCGGGGGTGGAAGCGGAGGAGGAAGAAGCGTGCATCTGCATGAAGCCGGATAAGCGGAGCCGGAAGGCGGCGGCAATGGGAGGCTGGCTATGCCGCCTCGCGCACCTTGGCGGGCGGGGCCGTCTCGGGAGCGGCGATGACGGCAGCGGGTTGCGTTGCCGATTGGGCGCGCAGGCGCACGCGGGCAGCCTCTTGGCGACGCAGTGCAAAGCGGGTGAAGCCCACCTGCACGACCAGCGGATCGCCGCCAAACGGGCCGACAGCCACTACGCGCACCTCTTCGCCCGTCACGAACCCGAGTTCGCGCAGGCGTTGGCTGATGGGATCGGCGGGTTCACGGTCTTCAACGTGATCCACCACCGCCGTCGCCCGGCGGGAAAGCTCGGAAAGCCGCATCGTGCGTGATCGTTAACGTAGCGTGGTACAAGCAGGGAGGCTAAATGCGAATCGTTTTCATTATAACGCAACATCCCGTGTGACGGGCTGCGGCACCCGGTCGCTGGGATGGATATTTCGGAGGACGGGTTGTTACGGAGTCAGGCGTTGTGCAGAAAGCACACGCGAAAGGCGCAGGGTGGTGAAACCCGCTGCCATGCAGGGTTTTTCCCAAATTACCCTATCCTGGGTATTGGCCTGAACGGGGGGCATTGCCTATCCTTCAACTGCGCTGAACTTCCCCGTTCAAAGCGTATTCTTGAAGCCACCGGATACCGCTATCCGGTGGCTTTTTCTATGGGCGCTTGCCGCGCACAGACGTCCCGCGCCAGACGCTGCCGGCACCGTGACCACGAGCTCGCCTTGCTGTTGAGCGGCATCGCGGCAACGGGGGTTGGGGCACCGCTTTGCCAACACCGCTACCACCTGTCATGCCGCCTGCCACGCCGATTTGCGGCACGGTCACCTACAGACTATCCACAAGTTGCGTGCGATAGGAATTGCAAGCAAAATGCTTGCGCACTGCGTCAGCCGTCCGCCGGCACGATGCCGCAACTGCATCGTGCGCCGAGGGGATGGTCCTTGAGCCGCGCATCGTGCAACCGCAGAGTGCATTCGCTCTCCACATAAGGCTCTACCGGTCATTCAAGTGCCGAAGCACGCTTTCTTTCCCACCACGCTGCGCGGCCGCTTGCTTGCCCTGGCCGCGGTGGCCGCCTTGCCGGCCATCGTCGTGGCGATTGCCGGTGTGGCGCTTTACCGTGACCGGCTCAACGATCACCTTGCTCAGCACCTGACCCACGAAACCGAGGCCGCCGCAGCGCGGGTCGGCATGGTGCTCTCCAACGCCAATACGCTTCTCTCGGTGCTGCTTGCCGACGATTCGGCACTGCGCATGGAGCAGCAAGAGTGCAGCAGCTTCGTCAACCGCGTCTTCCATAACCAGAGCGAACTCGCGAACCTCGGCATCATCGATGCGCACCGCAAGCTGGTATGTACGCCCGACACGGCGAAGCTTGGCGTCGATCTGTCGGACCGGCCGTACCTCAACGAGATCTTGGCGACGGGCCGGCCTTCCTTGTCGACGTTCGTGACGGGGCGCGCCTCCAGCCAGGCCGTGTTGATTTCGGCGCGGCCGATGACAGGCAGCGACGGCGCGATCCGCGGCGTGGCATATGCAGCCGTGCGACAGAGCGCGTTGATTGCGGCAGCCGTGGACGGCATGCCGCAAGCGCCGGTCTATCTGGTGGATGCCGACGGCAATGTGCTGTCGACGCAGGGCACGTTGCGTGCAGCGCAAGTGCCGGCGGTGGTTCAGGGGCCGCTGCTGGCTGCAGCAGGGGAGCAGCCGGGCGAGCCGCTGCTGGTGGACGACACCGACGGCGTGCGCCGTGCCTACGCCGCCATGGTGGTGCCGCATGCGGCCGGCGGGCATTTGCGCATCGTGCGCGGTGTGGATGCCACCGATATCGTTCGCCAGCAGCGCAACGTGACGCTGGCCGGCGGCGGCGCCATCCTGCTGATGGTCGTGATGCTGCTGGCGCTGATCCAGATGGCCCTGCGACGGATGGTGATGCCCCGCATCGATGCCCTCGTGGATGCGGCACGCCACTACGCAACGGGCGATTTTTCTGCCCGCGTGCCTGAGCACGGCACCTCGCGCGATGAACTCTCGCTGCTGGAACGTACCTTCAACGAAATGCGCGCCGCCATCCAGCGCCACGACGCCACCGTTCACCGCCTGACCGAACGCTTTCAGCGCGTGGCGCGTGCCACTAACGACTGGATCTTCGACTGGGATATCGCCACCGGCGAGTCCTGGGCCAACGCCAGCCTGCATCGGCTGCTTGGCAGTGATGCGCTGCTGAGCCCTGGCGACGACGACGGCGCAGGCGGGGGTACCTCGCGCACGCTCACCTTCCACCAATTCGTCCACCCGGACGACGTGGATGCCTTCGCCAAGGAACTGCGCGCCGTACTGAATTCGGACCGCGACAGCTGGCAGCACGTCTGCCGCGTGATCGATGCCAACCGTGCCACGCGCACGGTGGAAATTCGCGCGAGCCTGTATCGAGATCAGAACGGCCGCGCCGTGCGCGTGGTCGGTGGGGTGACCGACATTTCGCAGCGCTCGGCGATTGAACAAGAGCTGCGCAGCAGCGAAGCGAACCTGAGGGTAGCCGAGCAGATTGCGCTCCTGGGCAGTTGGCGTTGGGACGTGCTGCGCGACTCGACCACGTGGTCATCGGGCATGTATGTGTTGACGGGCATGCCGCTGGGCGCGCCTCCGGCCTTTGCGCAGCAGGCGCAGTTCTTTACCGCCGACAGCTATAACCGCCTGCGTGAGGCCGCCAGCCGCGCCGTGACCGAAGGTGAACCGTACGCGCTGGACCTGGAGATGATCCGCCGTGACGGCGAGCACCGCTGGGTGCTTTCGCGCGGCAACATCGAGCGCAATGATCGCGACGAGGTTGTCGCCCTGTTCGGCACCATGCAGGACATCACGGAGCGGCGCGATTCCGACGAGCAACTGCGGTTGCTGCGTCGCGTGGTCGAGTCAGTGCCGTCCGGCATTACCGTGGCCGACGCGCAGCAACCCGACCTTCCTATCGTGTATGTGAACCCCGGCTTCGAGCGCATGACGGGCTATCGCGCAGAAGAAGTGCTGGGCCGCAATGCGCGCTTCCTGCACTCGTCCGAGCCGGGGCAGCCCGCGCTCAATGAAGTGCGTGCCGCCCTGCGCGACGAAAGCGAGATCCGCGTGCTGCTGCGCAACTTCCGCAAGGACGGCCACGCATTCCTGAACAACTTCCTGCTCTCGCCGGTGCGCGATGCCAAAGGCGCGGTCACGCATTACGTCGGCATTCAGGACGACGTGACCGAGCAGGAGATGACGCGCACGCGCCTGGCGCAGCACGCCACCATCGATTCGCTCACGGGCCTGCCCAACCGCACGCTGCTGGCCGACCGTGTGCAGCAGTCGGTGGAGATGGCCGCACGCCAGCGCAGCCGCTTCTATGTGGCGCTCGTCAACATTGATCGTTTCAAGGTCGTCAACGATAGCCTTGGCCACCTGCTGGGCGACGAGGTGCTGCGCCGTGTGGCCGAGCGCCTGCGCGATGCGGCCGATACGGTGGACACTGTGGCGCGCTTTGGCGGTGACGTATTTGCACTGGTGATCTCGCACGCGGGTTCGCGCGGTGTCGATTTCGGCTTCGACCTGTTTGCCGAGCCGGTGCGCGTGGAAGGGCACGAGGTGTTCGTGACGGCAAGCATTGGCGTGGCCGAATACCCAGCGCACGGTACAGACGCCGATAGCCTGATCCGCCATGCAGAGATGGCGATGTACTACGCCAAGCAGAACGGCCGTAATCGCCTGGAATTCTTCGCGCCCGAGATGGATATCGGCGTGTCGTACCGGCTGAACCTGGAACACCAGATTCGGGCAGCGCTGGAACAAGGCCAGTTCCGCCTGCTGTATCAGCCCCAGATCGACACCAAGACGGGCCGCGTGTGCGGGCTCGAAGCGCTGATCCGCTGGGTTCATCCGACGCGCGGGTTGCTGCCGCCGGCCGCGTTCATTCCGGTGGCCGAAGAGAGCGGGCTGATTGTCGAGATCGGCAATTGGGTCCTGACCGAGGCCGCGCAGCAGCACGCTGCGTGGCACAAGCGCGGCCTGGCCGATGACCTGACGCTGGCGGTGAACGTATCGCCGTTGCAGTTCAAGCGCGGCACCGTGTTGCCGACGTTGCTCAAGCTCCAGCGCCAATACGGCCTCGGCTCGGGCTTCCTTGAACTGGAAGTGACCGAGTCGATGCTGATGGAGGGCACCGAGCGCACCATCGAAGACCTCACTGCCATTCGGCAGCTTGGCGTGCGCATTGCCATCGACGACTTCGGCACAGGCTATTCGAGCCTGGCCTATCTGAAGCGCTTGCCAATCGACCTCATCAAGATCGATCGCGCGTTCGTCAAGGACATCGACCGCGATTCCAACGATGCCGCCATCTGCACGACCGTCGTGGTGCTTGCCCACAACCTGGGCGTGAAAGTGTGCGCAGAAGGCGTGGAAGATGCCGCGCAGTCTGCCTTCCTGACGTCGCACCAATGCGACGTGCTGCAGGGCTATTACTTTAGCGAGCCACTGTTGCCCGAGGCGGTGACGGCACTGCTAGAAAGCGACACGCGCTTCACGCTGTAAGGCGCTGCTCCTGCTGCGGCGCTAGGCGCGGAACACCGCGACGGCGTGCTTCAGATCTTCCGATTGGCGCGCCAGCACCGAGGTGGCCGCCGCTGCCTCTTCCACCAGCGTGGCGTTCTGCTGCGTGACCCCATCGAGCTGCGACACCGACGCGTTGATCTGCGCAATACCGCTGCTCTGCTCGCGCGAGCTGGCCGAGATTTCCGACATGAGCTGCGTGACGGTCTGCACCGACTGCACGATCTGCGTCATGGTGGCGCCGGCCTTGTGGACGAGGTCAACGCCGTCGCGCACGGATTGGTCGGAGGCGCGGATGATCTCCTTGCTCTGTGCTGCGGCCTGCGCGCTGCGTTGCGCGAGGCTGCGTACCTCGCCGGCGACGACCGCAAAGCCGCGGCCTTCTTCACCTGCGCGGGCGGCTTCCACAGCCGCGTTGAGCGCAAGGATGTTGGTCTGGAACGCGATGCTCTCGATGGTGGCGATGATCTCGGTCACGCGCTGGCTGTCTGCGCGGATGGCGTCCATGGTGTGCACGACGCGCTGCACGACCTGGCCGCCGTCGGCCGCGATCGTGGAGGCCTCCTCGGCAAGCGCGCTGGCGGCGCGGGCGTGGTCCGCATTCTGCGCAACCATCGATGTCAGTTCTTCCATGCTCGAAGCGGTTTCTTCCAGTGCGGCAGCCTGCTGCTCGGTGCGGGCAGAGAGGTCATGGTTGCCGGCAGAAATCTGCAGCGTGCTGTGTGCGACGTTGGCGGCGCCGTCCTGGATATCGCGCACGATGGACGACAGACTCGCGCGCATGGTGGCCATGGCGCGCATGACTTCGCCCAGTTCGTCGCTGGAGCGGGCTTCAACCACGGTGGTCAGATCGCCGGCTGCCAGGCGCGTGGCCAGCATGGCGGCTTCTTCCAGCGGGCGGATGAGGGTTCGCGCAAGCAACACGCCCGACATCGTCGCCAGCCCCGCGCAACCGACGCCGGTGAGCCACAGCCAGTCGCGGCTGAACACGAGCCACGCTGCGCCATGCAGATCGGCGGCTTCCAGCGCGATGTGCGCCCACAGCGTACCGATCAGGATGGCCGACGCAATCAGTGTTTGCAGACCGATCACCTTGAAGCGCAGGCTGTCGCGCTGGAACAGATTCGCGGCGCGCCGCCAGCCTGTGCGAAGAATGCGGCCGGCGCGCACGGTGTACGACCTATCGCCCTCGTTGATGGCGGTGTAGGCGCGTTGCGCGCGCGCGATCTGCGCAGGCGTGGCCATCGAACGCACGGACGTATAACCGACCACCGCATTGTTCTGAAACACCGGCGTCACGTTGGCCAGCACCCAATAGAAACCGCCATCCTTGCGGCGGTTCTTGACGAACCCGCGCCAAGGCTTGCCGGCTTGCAGCGTGGCCCACAAGTCGGCGAACGCGGCTTCGGGCATGTCTGGGTGGCGCACGAGGTTGTGCGGCGCACCGACCAGTTCTTCCTGCGAATAGCCGCTGACGCGCACGAACGCCGGATTGGCGAAGACGATGCGGCCTTTGAGGTCGGTCCGGGAGATGAGGTAGTCCGTCGGGTTGAGGGCGGTTTCGGCTTGGGTGACCGGCAGATTCTTGCGCATGGTTGTGCCGCGCTTCGTGGGCGCAGATGGACGGAAGGAGGGGCGCGCGAGAAACGCGCTTTCCTCCCTTGCATCGGCACGCCCGCGACGGGCTAAAGGTGATGCGGGCGCCGGCAGTTGATCTCGATCAAATCACGAGGCGATGCCCAGATGGGCATGGCCGTTGCTACCTTGCTGGCAATGCGCCGTTCAGGCGCTGCAGATGGAGGAACAAGGTGCACAAGATCTGTGGAGACGTTGAAATCGTCCCGCGTGTGGTTCCCGCCGGCGGGCGGGGCTGGGAGGCGCGTGTCGAGGTGGTGTTCCGCGGCGCGGAAGGGCAATCGTTGTCGGGCTCGCAACCGGTGCGGCCCGGATGTACGTTTGGCTCGCCGCGCGAAGCGATGGACGCGGCGCTGCTTTACGGACAGCGCCTGCTGCGCGATTGGGTGCGGGGTGGCGCGCCCAGTGCCGAGGTCGCCACTTGAAGCGACTCGAAGATCAACGCGCCTCGGCCGCCTTGCGTTCTTCGCGCGAGAGCCCTGCCGTCCAGTAGCCCTTGGCGTCGATGGCGTCGCGCGGCACGGCCCAGGCGCCTTCGAGCAGCGTGCGGACTTGTTTGAGCAAGGACGCCTCGCCGGCCAGGAACACCTGCGGCGTGCCAGTCGGCATGGACTGGGCGCTGAGTGCGCCGACCATCATTGCGCCGGCGTGCGCCGTATCGCTCTCTACCCAATGGATGTTGCGGCTGCGCGGGTGGCCTGCCAAGGCGCCTTCCAGGGGCAGTCTGGCGCGAGCGTCCCCGATGGCGATGTAGGTCAGCACCTGCGCGTGCTCGGGCAATGTTTCCAGAATTGCGAAGATGGCGGGCAACGCCGTTTCATCGCCGATGAGCAGGGTCCACGGTGCAGCGGGGTCGGCGCGGAAGCCGCGCTTAGGGCCCGCAAATTCCACTTCATCGCCCGGGGCGGCGTGTTCGAGCCAGCGTGCCGCCGGGCCATGCTGCGTGGCGGGCGTTTCGTCGTGCACGACAAAATCGATTTCCAGTTCGCCGCGGGCAGGGTGATAGCGGCGGATGGTGTAAGCGCGCCCAAGCGTGCGACCGCTGCCTGCGGCATCGTGCGGAAACATCAGCTTGATGGCCGCGCCGGGCGCAGCGCAGGCCAGATCGGCGAGATCCGTAGCGGCTACGCCGGTAAACACCACGCGGCGCATGCGCGGCGACAGGGTATGGATAGCGCGCACACGCATGCGGCGTGTGGCGGGTTTGACAGAACTGAGCAGCTGCGACATGAGACCTTGTGTGCGATTGAAAGCAAACATAGATGGCTGCGAAATGAACCGACTGGACCTACGCGGTGCCCGGGCGACGAAACATCCCCCGGGGCGGCTGAACAGATGCTGCTGCTTGCCGCTCACCGCTCGCCGGTGATTTCCTTGAGGGCACGTAGCAGGATGTCTGCCACGCGTTGCTGTTCTTCGCGCGAGGCGAAGCGTTTTTCCATGAGCGCGAACTTCAGACGCCAGCGCGCGGTGCGCAGCGGGTCGTGCCCCGTGTCCGTCCACTCGGCGGCGTTGTCGGTTTCGCGGTCGAAGGCCATGGCCTCGTTCATGCGCTTCACACGCTCGCCCATGGCGCGCAGTTGCGCGAGGATGGCATCGGCACTGTGCTGGCGCTCGGCCAACCAGGTTTCGCCTTCGGGCGTGATGCCGTAGCGCTTCTTGTTGCCCTCGACGGTAACGGAAGCGAAGCCGTGGTCTTCCAGGTACGACAGCGCCGGATACACCATGCCCGGGCTTGGCGTGTAGAAGCCGAGCGAATGCTCTTCCACTGCCTTGATCAATTCATAGCCGTGGCGGGGCGTGCCCTTGAGCAGCGCCAGCAACACGAGTTGCAAGTCGGCCGAACTGAGCCGGCGGCCGCGCCACGGGCTGCCACCGTCGTCATCGCCTTCACCGTAGCCGCCGGGGCCGCCAAAACCGCCCATGCCACGCCCGAAGCCGTGTCCGCCGTGACCGTGGCGGCCCATCATGAAGTGTTTTGCAATCCACATTTTGTGGTGATGTCCGAACCAACCGCGCATTGTCATTCTCCTGAAGAACATCATCAGATATATCGTAAGATACATCGGATGATAGTGGCGGCCGTCCAGAAGTCAAGGACAGCGGAGAAAATGACGTGCGAATCAGGGGGCGGGTTTGTCGCTGCCGAGTGTTGCGACGTGTACAAGCCAACGCCGCACGACCTCTTCTTCCTTGGCCGAGAACCCTTCCAGCAAGTCCTGCTCGATGCCGCCGGAGCGTTCTCGGCACGCTGCAAGCAGGGCAGAGCCCTCCGTTGTGACGTCGATGTGCTGGATTCGGCCGTGCACGGCGTGGGGCCGGCGGGTGATGGCGCCGCTGCGCTCCAGGTTGGTGACGATCACGCTCACCGTCTGGGGTGTGAGCATGGTCAACCGGGCGAGGTCGGCATTCGAGATGCCCGGGTAGGCCCGGAGCATCGTGAGCACCAGGAATTGCGGCAGCGTGACACCCACGTCGGCCATGGCCCGCTCCATGCGGAGCCGGTGCGCGGCGCTGGCCTGGCGCAGCAGATAGCCAAGATAGCCTTCTTCGCCGCGCTTGCCCTGTCCGGGCTCGGGGATGGAGGGCGAGGTGCGGGGCGGGTCGGTTTCCTTGCCGGCGGCAGGGGTGCGCTTGCTCATGATGTCAGAGTTCGAATATGATGTTCGAGCACTGATATTACCATTCCTCCAACCCGAACCTTTAACAGGAGCCAGACATGGAAGATCTCTCCCCTCGCATGGATTACTCGGAATTTGTCGACACCGCCGTCGGCGTGGCCCCTGCATTGCAGGCGCTTGGCAAGGCAGTCGATGCCTCAGGGCTGGAAAAGCCGCTGACCGAGCTCGTCAAGCTGCGTGCGTCGCAAATCAACGGATGCGCGTTCTGCGTGCAGTTCCACCTGAACCTGGCGCGCAAGCTGCGCGTGGCGCCGGCCAAGCTCGATCTGGTGGCGGTCTGGCGCGACACGCCGGCGGTTTTCACGCCGCGCGAGCGTGCCGCGCTGGCCTGGACGGAAGCGCTGACCACCCTCGCCCGCGCCGCCGACCACGGTGTGGAAGATCACGAATACGACGCCGTGCTCCAGCATTTCTCCAGGACGGAAGTCGCGTTCCTCACGGCCGCCGTCGCCAACATCCAGGCGTGGAACCGTATTGCCGTCGCGATGCGCTTTGCGCCGCAGGTGCCGGCCGCCGTGGCCGCAGAGGAAGCATGACCATGGACACCATCCGCCCCATCGAAGACGAAGCCGCGTTGCGTGCGTGCTTTCCCGTCATGCATCAACTGCGGCCGCATCTTGCCGACGCCGACGAGCTGGCCGCGCGCTGGCGCCGGCAGGTGGAAGACGGCTATCGCCTCATCGCCGTCTGGCGCGATGGCGTGCCGGTTGCGCTGGCGGGGTATCGGCAGCAGGAGAACCTCGTCTACGGTCCGTTCATGTATGTCGACGATCTGGTGACCGATGCCAACCTGCGCAGCAGCGGCCTCGGCAACGTGCTGATGGACCACCTCAAGGCCGAAGCCGAGCGCCTGGGCTGTGCACGGCTCGTGCTCGACACGCCGCTGTCCAACGTGCTCGGCCATCGCTTCTACTATCGCAATGGGCTGCTCGCAGGTGCTTTGCGCTTTGGCATAAACATGCAACCCGGAGCTGCACGATGACAACGTTGCTGCACGTGACCGTGAGCCCGCGCGACGATCGCTCGCACAGCCGGCGTGGCGCGCAATTGGTGATTGCACAATTGGCTGAAGCCGTCGGTAGCCTGCGCATCATCGAGCGCGACCTGGCGGCGACACCGCTGCCGCATCCCGATGCCGGCTTTGTCGAGGCCAGCCTCATGCCCGATGCCGACCGCACTGCAGCGCACCGCGCCGCGCTGGCGTTGTCGGAAACGTTGATCGGCGAGCTGGAAGCGGCGGATGCCGTGCTGATCTCCACGCCGGTGCACAACTACACGGTGCCTTCGGCGTTGAAGGCGTGGATCGATCTGGTAGTGCGGCCCGAGCGCACGTTCCGCCGCACGCCCACGGGCAAGGTGGGCATGCTGACCGATCGCTCGGTGCTGGTGGTGTCTGCCTCCGGCGGCAACTTCGATGGCGCCCACGCGCAGACCGATTTCCTGATGCCGTATCTGCGTTATGTGTTTGCCACGGTGGGCATCCATCAGGTCGAAGGCATCCGCTTGCAGAACACCGCGCGTGGCGCCGATTCCGGCATGCGGACCTTGGAAGGCTTTCGACAGGAGTTGGCAGCGCGGATGTTGTTGATGCCGCTGGTGGCCTGATTGCATCAGGCCCGACCGCGGTGTTGCGCGTATCAGTGGACGGCCCCGCCGCTGACCTTTAGGTCTGCCCGCGTGGCCAGCGCTGTACGCACCGCCAGACGGATCCCCTCGATTTGCGTATCGATCGCCAGGCTCGGCCGGCCCGCGTGCCGCGCCGCCAGCTCGGGCGTGGTCGGCACGTGGATGAAGCCGCCGCGCACATGCGGCGCACGCGTGGCAATGTGGTGCATCAAACCGTAGAACAGGTGGTTGCAGTTGTAGGTGCCTGCACTTTGCGACACGCCTGCCGGCACGCCCGCCTCGCGCAGCGTTTGCACGATCGCCTTGATCGGCAGCGTTGAAAAATACGCCGCCGGCCCATTGGGCACCACGGGCGTATCGACGGGCTGATTGCCCGCGTTGTCCGGAATGCGTGCATCGATCACGTTGATGGCCACGCGCTCCACCGATATCTCCGTTCGGCCCGTGGCCAACCCGAGCGCGAAAACCAACGTGGGCGACGTTTCCTCGATCGCGTTGACCAATGTTTCGTTGGCGAGACCAAACACACACGGCAACTGCCGCGCCACGATGACCGCGTCATCCACCTGCGTGCCGTCGAGTGCCTGCGCGATGTCCCACGAAGGGTTGGTGGGGTCGGATTCAAACGGCTCGATGCCGGTGACGAGAACGGTAGCCATGCGGGCGCTCCTCGGTTATATCCGTAGTGATGCAACTATTTGCCGATCAAAAAGGCGGCAATGACCGCCCCGTTTTTCTTACGTGTTCAGTGCACTCCGAACGTCGCGGATGGCCTGCACCGTATCGTCGAACGCGCTTGCGCCGACATGCTTGCGCAAGCGCCGCGCAACCTTGGCGCTGGCGGCTTGCAGCGCGTCTTCTACTGCACGGGCCGCCTCCGTGGGGAACAGGTTCCACTCGCGACCGTCCTCTGCGGACGGCTGGCGCTCCACCAGATTCTTGGCGACCAAGCCATCGACAAGACGCGTGGCCGTGGGCCGCGCAATGCCCAGCACTTCGGCCAGTTCGCGGTTGAGCACGCCGGGCCGCTTGAGCACCGCGCGCAGCACAAAGCCTTGCGGCGGCGTCAGGCCGAAGGGTGCGTACGCTGCCGCCCATTCGCGTTCAACGGAGCGCGCCAGCGCGGTGGTGTTGAAGTACAGGCAGTGATCAAACATGTGCGGCAGTCTAGCGACGGATCGTTAGGGATGCAATGAATTTATCCGCCCATCGATCTGCTCAAGGTGCGGCTTGGGGTGCGGATCAGGGTGGTGCTTCCGCCATCTGCGTCAGCTGCTTCAGCGCCTGGACGAAGTACGCCCGATCGTGCGGCGCCAAGTCCTGCATGGCTTGCGAGAGGCGCTCCATCGTTGTGCGGGCGATGACGTGATCGCCGTCTGCGTGTGAAAACCACGCCAGCTCCAGCAGCAGGCCGCTCACCTGCACATGGCCGTAGCGATGACGGCCGCTGTCGTGTTCGCGCAGGCGCAGTGCGGCCACATCGGTCCAGCGCTGCGGCCAGTAGCGCGAGTCAAATGCTTCTGCAAATGGGCCGGCCTGCGTGCGGAGGTCGGCCAACGTGAGTGCAGCCCGACGTGTGTCGGCGCGTGCAATGCGCATCAGCGCGATGGCGTTCCACGCCGATTGCAGCGGCCCACCGTTGCGCAGCGCTTGCCATTCGCTCATGGCCAGCCAGCGGACGGCATCGACCGTGCCGTCGGCATGCGCAGAGTTGCCAAGCACATCGCGCAGCAGCCAGCACGTCATGCCGAGGTTGGCGGCAACTTGCTGCACCGCGTCGGACGCCTGGCTTTCCAGTGCGGCAGCCAGCGCGGTTTCGAATTGCGCGACGATGCGCTGTGCGGCCTGGGCGCGTAGGTCCAATGCAAGGCCATCGGCATCGGCGTAGAGCAGGCGGGCGCGCTCAATGAGGGCGCTGAGGTTGTTCCATTCGAAGCGGATCTGTGGGTGATAGCGCAGCAGGCTGCGGCCGGGCTCGGCATCGGCCAGACGGGCGAGCAGGCCGGCGGCGAGGTCGAGGTCGCGGCGGTCATACGCACACCATGCGGTGACGATGCGCTCCATGGCGGCGAGGAAATCGTTACCGAGTACATGGCGCTGCCGGCGGTGCGCGCGCAGTTGCGAGAGCAGGGCGCTGGCGCGTGTGGAGTCGCCCAGGCGGCGCGCGGCCATTGCCTCGCCCAGGGTGACGAGGGCGCGTTGGAAGTCGTTGTCGGCGGCGTCACTGGCGTGGCGCAGCGCGAGCAGGGCGCCGCCCCGCTCGGTGTCGGACGCGCCGGTGCTGGCGCCCAGCGCATGCAGCAGACGGCCTTCGCGCATGGCGTGGCGCGCGGTCAGAAAGGCGTGCCAGAACGCGGGGTTGGGCGTGCCAGGCGCCGGGCCGGACAGCGCGCTGGCATTGGCTTCGGTGGTGTTGTCCGTGCTGCCATCCGGCGCGGCAATCCCGAGGAAGGCACGCACATCGGCATCATCGGCAATGCGCCCTTCAACCACGCAGACCACGCGCTCTGCGTCTTCGGGGGTGAGCCAGAAGGGCCCTTGGCTGCGCTTGTCTGCGTTGAGAAAGCGCGGCTCGCGATCGCGCGACTCGCCCCAGCCGGCCTGCACGCCCCAGTTCTGCCAGTCGCGAAAGGCGCGGCTGATCATCATGCGCTGCGTGCTGGCGTCCGATACGGCGCCGCGCAGGTCGGCCAGGCGCACCAGCGGTTGTTCCGGCGACAGACGGTGCGCGTAGGCAAGCCGCACCAGCAGCCACAGGCTCTGGAACGGCGCACGCCGGCCGTCGACGGTTTGCGGTGTGGTCAGCTCGACATGGAGGGCGGGCAGGGCAGGCAGTGTCATGCAGGCAATCAGGCGAAGCGAAACGTGGCGCCATTGTGCGCCAAGCCCCCTGTTACAGGAGTTACGCGCGTGACGTGCGGCGAGGTGGGTGCGCTGGTGGTGGCACGGCGCGCTCCCTACGATGCGCAGCGCCGGCTCATCCGCGTGTCGAGGGTTGCCGGCAGCCAATCACTCAATTCAAGGAGCTTTCCATGTTCTCTCGCTGGTCGAAGACCTTCGCGTTTGCCCTCACGGCCTGCGCCGTTGCTATGAGCACCGCCACGGCCCACGCCGAGCTGGTCGTACGCAATGACCTCAAGCGCGTGTTCGACGATGCCGGCGTCTCCGGCACCTTCGTGCTGATGGATATCAGCGCCGACCGCACCTATGTCGTCGATCCGGCGCGCGCCGCGCGGCGCATCCATCCGGCATCGACGTTCAAGATTCCGAACAGCCTGATCGCCTTCGACACCGGCGCTGTGCGCGACGATCACGAAGTGCTGCCCTACGGCGGCAAGCCGCAGGCCTACAAGCAGTGGGAGCACGACATGGCGTTGCCCGAGGCGATTCGCCTGTCGGCCGTGCCGATCTACCAGGAGGTTGCGCGCCGCGTCGGCTTTGAACGCATGCAGGCCTACGTTGATGCGTTCGACTACGGCAACCGCCAGCTCGGCAGCGTGATCGATCAATTCTGGCTGCGCGGCCCACTGGAGATTTCCGCGTTTGAAGAAGCGCGCTTCACCAGCCGCATGGCGCTCAAGCAGTTGCCGGTGAAGCCGCGCACGTGGGACATGGTCCACCGCATGCTGTTGATCGAGCAGCAGGGCGATGCCGCGCTGTACGCCAAGACGGGCGTTGCCACGGAATACCAGCCGCAGATCGGCTGGTGGGTCGGCTGGGTGGAGCGTGCCGGGCGCGTGTATGCCTTCGCACTGAACATCGACATGCCACGCGAGGGCGACATGGCCAAGCGTATTCCGCTGGGCAAGCAGTTGATGCAGGCGCTGGAGGTGTGGCCGGCGCCGTGAGAGGGCATCTGCGGGCTTCGCCGTCTGACCCGCAATCAGGGATGCCCGCAATCCACAATGAGATTGATCCTGAGGACGATGAAAATCGTAAAAAACTATTGCGCCGGTCTGCCTAAAGGCGGCGGATGCGCACATCGAGGGTCCTCATGTTCAAGGTTGACAAGGCAACGGCGGTCGCCATGGCGGCCGCCATCGGCGCGAGTAGCGCGCTTGCGGGCGGTAGCCAGGACGGCGTGATTCATTTCACGGGCGCCATCGTCGAGGCAGGGTTTCGCGTGCAGTCGGTACAGCGGTCAACCGGCGAGGAAAATGCATTGCAGGCGCGTGCGTCCGCAGCTGGCGATCAGGTGGTACTGGAGTTTCATTCGCCGGCGATGCGCGTCGTACCGGTTGATGTATCGGTGGAGGCGTGCGCGGCATCGTCGCTCAAGCCCTTGCGTGTGGGCGATGCACGCGGCAAGGCGGACGTCCTGGCCAAATACGGCGGCTTCAAGGCCAACCTGCTGACGGCAAACAACGGCACGCTGACCTTGTCGCGGGCGACGGGGGCGGAACCAGCACTGGCTGTGGTGACACTGTCTTACCAGTAATGAAAAAGGCGGGAATCCCCGCCTTATTTGTCGACCGCCGCGATGGCGTTTACGACGCCACCGGCCCCACCGGCGATTGGAAGGGGTGGTATTGGTACAGCCACGTTTCCGACAGCGGCTTGCCATCCACACGCAGGAACAGCCGCATATCCACCGGCTCCTTCCCGTCGACTGTCAGATCGAACTGCGCACGCCAGTGGCCCGGCACGCCATTCGGCACGGCTTCGGTAAACACATACGAGAACGTGCCGCGCGAGGTGCTCAGCACGGCCTCTGGCTTGGTGCCGAAGGGCAATTTCTCCAGCGGGCCGCCCTTGAACTCAACCATGAACTTGCGCACGCCGTGCGGACGCGGCTGGCCCGGTTGGCCGCCGTTACCCATGCGCGTGGCCACGCAGCGCGCCAGTTGCGTCGGATACGGCTCGTCGGCCAGCCAGTGCAGGCGATAGCGCAGACGGTATTGGCTGCCCGCGCGCGCCGGGGCCTTCGGCACCCACATGGCGACGATGTTGTCGTGGATCTCGTCGTCGGTCGGGATCTCGATGAGCTGCACGGCGCCTTCGCCCCAGCCTTCCAGCGGCTCCACCCACAGGCTCGGACGGCGCTCGTAATGCACGCCGTCCTGGTAGTTGTTGAAATCGCGGTCGCGCTGCAGCAGGCCGAAGCCGCGCGGGTTGTTGTCCCCAAAGGCAGACGCCATCGTGCGCGGCGGATCGTTCAGCGGGCGCCAGATGCGTTCGCCGCTGCCGGTCCACAGGGCCAGGCCGTCGGAGTCATGCACTTCGGGGCGCCAATCGGTGGCCGTGCCCTTGGCGGTTTCCGAGAACCAGTACATCGACGTGGCCGGCGCGATGCCGAAACGGTCCACGTCCTTGCGCAGGAAGATGGCCGTGTCGATGTCCATCACCACGCCCTTCGTGCGGTGCATTACGAAGCGGTACGCACCGGTGATGCTCGGGCCGTCGAGCAGGGTGTAGATCGTCACGGAATCGGCGCGGTTGTCTGCCGGCGTGTCGAACCACACGTGCGTGAAGTTGGGGAATTCTTCGGGCTTGCCGGCCTGCGCCACGTCGAGCGCAATGCCGCGTGCGGACAGCCCGTACTGGTACAGCTCGCCGATGGCGCGGAAGTACGACGCGCCCAGGAAGGCAACCCAATCGTTCTTTTTCCAGTCGAGTTTTTTCTGATCGCCCAGGCGGCTTTCCTGGAAGCGGAAGCCGGCAAAGCCGCTGCCGCGCGGCAGCTTGCGCGCCGGGCTGTCGGCGGGCATGTCGAAATACGATTCGTCGTAGACGACCTCGCGTGCGGCACCTTTTTCCACCACGTGCATGCGCACCGGCGCGCGGAAGAACGTCCCCAGGTGGAAGAACGTCACCGGAAACTGGCCGGGACCGTCGGCAAAGAGCGCGTGGGCGGTGTCGAACTTGATCTTGCCGTGCGCCTCGTAATCGATCTTGGACAGGATGTCAGCCGGTGCCGTGGCGGGCGGCGTGTAAGGCTTGCCGGCCATCGAGCGGGCGCGTTCGATCAGCGCATCGAATGAAAACGGCGCGGCATCGCCGAGCTTGACGCGATTGGCGGCCAGCGCTTCGGGCGTGATGCCGAGCGCCGCCAGCGTGGCGGTAACGGACGCGGAGGCAAGAAGGGTTCGACGTGTGACCATAGGTGCCTGTGATGTGACTGATGAATAAGAAGGGTCCGACATGGTAACGCGGGCCCAGGTTCCGACGCAGGCTGAACACTCCCCCGGATGGCCGATCCAGCGCCGTTCGGACGCCCAAATCGACCATTCATCGCAGAGCGTTTGACCTTTCAAGTGCCGGTTACGATACTTGATGACACATCAAACGGGGGCTGGGATGACGCTACGACTGCGCAGCATCGGCATCGCTTTGGCATTGGTTTGCGCGGTAGGCGGCGCCCAGGCAGCGCCCTGCGACGCGCCAGCCCAGTTGAACGACGGCTGGCAGACCGAAGCCGACCCCGCCGCAGCCGGCTTCGATGCCGGCCAACTCTGCGCCGTCCTGCGCGGTTTTGCCGACGCCGATATCAACTTCCACAGCCTGCTCGTGGTGCGCCATGGCCATCTGGTGGCGGAGGTCTATCACGCCGGCAAAGATGAGCGCGTGAAGGATCTGTTCCGCACCGCGCGCACGTTCGACGCCAGCACGCTCCACGACATCCGCTCGATCAGCAAATCGGTGACGAGCCTGCTGTGGGGCATTGCGCAAGGGCAGGGGAAGATGCCGCCGCTCGACACGCCAGTGCTGTCGCTGTTTCCCGGGCTGGCCGATCTGAATCGCGATGGCCGCGAGGCGATTACGCTTTCGCAGATGCTGTCGATGTCCAGCGGCCTTGCCTGGAACGAATGGCGTGCGACAAGCTTTCTGAACAACGACGAGTTCGGACTGTTCTGGCACACGTCTCAGGCGCATTACGTGTTCGACCGCCCGATGGCGGCGCCGGCTGGCACGCAGTTCAATTACAACGGCGGCAACACGGCGGTACTGGCGCAATTGCTGGCAGAGCGCGTCGGCATGTCGTTGCCGGAGTACGCGCGCACGCAACTGTTCGAACCGCTGGGCATCACCGACTGGGAATGGGTGGACGACTACCGTGGCCGCCCGCTGGCGTTTGCCGGCGTGCGCCTGCGCCCCCGAGACTTGGCGCGCATCGGCCAGTTCGTGCTGCAGCACGGCCAATGGAATGGGCGCCAGATTGTGCCTGCGGAGTGGATTGCCGAATCAACACGCCCGCACATCGATACCGGCATGGACCTGCAGTACGGCTATCAGTGGTGGCTCGGCAAGGTGGTGGCCGGCGGCACCGAACAGGCGTGGATCGGTGGCATCGGCAACGGCGGCCAGCGTCTGTGGATCGTGCCGGGGCTCGACATGGTGATGGTCACCACGGCGGGCGATTACGACCAGCGTGCCTCCTGGAAACAGGCTGAAAACCTACTCGACCAAGTCATGACGGCCGTGCGGCCATCACCCCGGTAACGGCTGCGTGACTGGACGGGCTTAAAGGAACCGGTCGAGGATCTTGCGGCTGTGCTTGTCGAGCGCCAGCAGATCGCGGATCAGGTAGTGGATGCCGTGGCTGTCGGAGATGAGCAGCGTGGTGCCGGTCAGGCGGCGGATGTCTTCTTCGCCGCGCAGCACGAGGTCGGTCTGGCCGCGGTCGGTCTGTACCGTCCACGTGCTGGGCGTGGCGTAGGTCGATACGCCGACGATCTTGCGGATCTCGGGCATGAATTCACGCGCGCCGAGTTCGGCTTCGATCAACGTGCGCATGGGCGCCGGCAGCGCTGCCGGCTGCGTGATCCATGCCAGCTCACGGCCGTCGGTGCTCATCAGGCTCAAGCCCTCGTCGGCGGCGGAGATGGGGAAGGCTCGCACGGGCACCACGCCTTCATGCACGGTGCCGTCGGCCAGGGTCATCACAAGCTTGCCAAAGCCGTTGCGGCTCAGGGAGAAATCGGGCGTTTGCATCGCAGTCATTTCAAATAGCGGTTCACTGCGCGTAAGCCGGCGCGGCGGCGTCCACGCGCTCGCCATCGCTGGTCAGATCGGTGTCGGCGTCGACATTGCGGGCCTGCGCCTGATAGAGCTTGTAGTAAGCCCCTTCGCGCGCGAGCAACTCATCGTGGTTGCCCACTTCGACGATCTGGCCGCGATCCATGACGACCAGGCGATCCGCCTTGCGCAGCGTCGACAAACGGTGCGCGATGGCGATGGTCGTGCGGCCCTGCACAAGGTTGTCGAGCGCCTTCTGGATTTCCTTCTCGGTGGTCGTGTCCACGGACGATGTGGCCTCGTCCATGATCAGGATGCGCGGGTTGATGAGCAGCGCCCGCGCAATCGAAATACGCTGGCGTTCGCCGCCCGACAGCGCCTGGCCGCGCTCACCCACCAGCGAGTCGTAGCCGTGCGGCAGGCGCAGGATGAATTCGTGGGCGTGGGCGGCACGCGCGGCGGCAATGATCTCTTCGCGCGTGGCGTCGGGTTTGCCGTAGGCGATGTTGTCGGCAATCGTGCCGAAGAACAGGAACGGCTCCTGCAGCACCAGGCCGATGTTGCGGCGGAATTCCGAGACGGGCAGCGAGCGGATGTCGGTGCCGTCCAGGCGGATCGCGCCTTCAGACACATCGTAGAAGCGGCAGATCAGGTTCACGAGCGTGCTCTTGCCCGAGCCGCTGTGCCCGACCAGCCCGATCATCTCGCCCGGCTGGATCGACAGGTTCAGGCCGCGGATCACCGCGCGGTTGCCGTAACGGAAGCCCAGGTCGCGCAGCTCGATCGCGCCGTTCACCTTATCGATGTGCACGGGCTTGGCCGGCTCCGGCACGCTCGATACGTGGTCGAGAATGTCGAAGATGCGCTTGGCACCGGCCGCCGCCTTCTGCGTGACGGACACGATGCGGCTCATGGAATCCAGACGTGTGTAGAAGCGGCTGATATACGTTAGGAACGCCACCAGCACACCGACGGTAATGGCGTCGTGGCTCACCTGCCAGATGCCGAAGATCCACACCACCAGCAGCCCGACTTCGGTCAGCAGCGTGACGGTCGGGGTAAACAGCGACCACACTGCGTTGACGCGATCGTTGATCGCCAGGTTGTGCTTGTTGGCCTCGGCAAAGCGCGTCACTTCGCGCTTTTCCTGGGCAAAGGCCTTGACCACGCGGATACCCGGGATGGTATCGGCCAGTACGTTGGTGATTTCCGACCAGATCCGGTCGATCTTCTCGAAGCCGTGGCGCAGGCGGTCGCGCACCAGGTGGATCATCCACGCGATGAACGGCAGCGGCACCAGCGTGACGAGCGCCAGCCACGGATCGATCGAGACCAGGATGACGGCCGTCATCGCAATCATCAGCACATCGGTGGCGAAGTCGAGCAGGTGCAACGACAGGAACACGCTGATGCGGTCGCTTTCCGAGCCGATGCGCGCCATGAGGTCGCCGGTGCGCTTGCCGCCGAAGTATTCGAGCGACAGCTTGAGCAGGTGCTCGTAGGTGGTCGTGCGCAAGTCGGCGCTGATGCGCTCGGACACGCGCGCCAGGAGATAGGTGCGCGCCCAGCCCAGCACCCACGCCACCAGCGCGGCGCCAAACAGGCCCGACAGGTAGAGCGTGACCAGGCGGTAATCGACGGGTTGGCCGTTCTGATAGGGGATCAGCACCTTGTCCATCAAGGGCATCGTCAGGTACGGCGGCACCAGGGTAGCGGCCGTGCCGATCAGCAGTAGGGCGAAGCCGGCCAGCAATTCCCACCGATACGGCCGGGCAAAGCGCCACAGGCGCAGCAGCGCCCAGGTCGAGGGCGGCTGCTCCAGTTCACGGCTGCATTGCGGGCAGTTATCTTCGCTGGGCGGGAGGGGCGCCTTGCAGGTGGGGCAGACCTCCGCGTCGGGCTGTGCGGCCTGGGCGCCGGTGGCCAGGGCGTTGCGCTGGGCGTCGAAGGCGTCGGCCAGGCGCAGGGCGTCGGTGTTGCGGCCCAGCGTGTAACGCCAGCTTGCCAGCCGGCGCTGTCCGTCGGACAGCTCGAGCGTGCCCACGCCGGCGTGGTCGCTGTGGGCAAGTGTCATGCCGGGGGCGATATCCCAGCTTTGTAAAACCTTTTCACCAGGCGCCTGGCAGACCAGGCGGCGGTTCGTAACAACCAGCCACCCTTGGGTAAAATGCAGCCGTGCGTCCAAATCCAGCTGCAGCCCGGCCTGGAAGGTTTCTTCTGGAGCGAGGCTTGAGCCCAGCGCGACACTCCAGGGTTCCTGAGCGCGGGCGACGGTGGGGGCGGACGATGGGGAGGACTGGGTCATCAGTGGCGCAAAGAATTCAAAAAGCGCGTCCAAATGGCCAAAAAACAGCCCAAAACGGGAAAAGGACGAACATAAATCGAGGCAAGAGCGTGGCGTCGCAATTGTTGCGGCCTGCAAATTTTGCTCGCAAGTATACATAGCCACGCCAGCACGGCATTTGGTGCGCTGCACAACGCACTTCGGGCTCAAGACGTCAACGCCGACGCCGTTGTAACGTTATTGAAAGGTAACGGTTCGATTCCACGGACCAATTCACGGGTACATCGCCCCCTGCTTCCAAGCAAATTCAATGAAGAAGAAGGACATTGAGATTCTCGATGTCATGTCGCTGCGCGGCCCGAATATGTGGACATATCGGCCAGTGCTGGAGGCATGGGTCGACATTGGTGAACTGGAGGATTTTCCTTCCAACACGATTCCGGGTTTCTACGAGCGCCTCTCGACATGGCTCCCAACGCTGATCGAGCACCGCTGCAGCCCCGGCGTGCGCGGCGGCTTCCTGATGCGCTTGAAGGAAGGCACCTGGCCCGGCCACATCCTGGAACACGTCACCCTCGAGTTGCAGAACCTGGCCGGCATGCCGGGCGGGTTTGGCAAGGCGCGCGAGACGCCGGTGCGCGGCGTCTACAAGGTGATCGTCCGTGCGTGGCACGAAGACGTGACCCGCGCTGCCCTGTTCGCCGCCCGTGACCTGGTCATGGCGGCCATCGAAGACCGCCCGTTCGACGTGGACGCCGCCGTCGAAACGCTGCGCGACCTGGTGGACGAGCACTGCCTCGGCCCCAGCACCGCCTGCATTGTCGATGCCGCCGATGACCGCAACATCCCGTCGATCCGCCTGTCGGACGGCAACCTTGTGCAGCTCGGCTACGGCGCACGCCAGCGCCGCATCTGGACGGCCGAAACCGACCGCACGAGCGCCATTGCAGAATCGATCTCGCGCGACAAGGACCTGACCAAGAGCCTGCTGCAGTCGTGCGGCGTGCCGGTGCCGGAAGGCCGCATGGTCGACAGCGCCGAAGACGCCTGGGACGCCGCTGAAGACATCGGCGTGCCGGTGGTGGTCAAGCCGTACGACGGCAACCACGGCCGCGGTGTGTTCACAAACCTGATGACGCGCGAAGAGGTGGAAACCGCTTACGCCGTGGCCATCGAGGAAGGCAACGGCGTGATCGTCGAGCGCTTCGTCTCCGGCAACGAACACCGCCTGCTGGTGGTGGGCGGCCGCGTGGCGGCGGTGGCGATGGGCGAAACTGCGTCGGTGATCGGCGACGGCACTTCCACCATCGAAGAACTGATCGAATCGCAGATCAACTCCGACCCCCGCCGCGGCAGCACCGAAGAACATCCGCTGAACTGCGTGCGCCTGGATTCCGCCGCGCGCCTCGAACTCAAGCGCCAGGGCTATGCTGATGGCAGCGCCGTGCCGCCCGCGGGCCGCAGCGTGCTGATCCAGCGCAACGGCAACGTCGCTTTTGACGTGACCGACCGCGTGCACCCGAGCGTGGCCGCGCATGCATCGCTGGCCGCGCGGGTGGTCGGGCTCGATATTGCCGGTGTGGACCTCGTGGCCGACGACATCTCGCGCCCGCTGGATGAACAGCGTGGCGCCATTGTGGAAGTCAACGCAGGGCCCGGTCTGTTGATGCACATCCGGCCGGCCGAGGGCGAACCGCGCCCGGTGGGCCGCGCGATTGTGGATCACCTGTTTTCCGACAAGGACGGCGCGCAGGATGATGGCCGCATTCCCATCGTCGGCATCACGGGCACCAACGGCAAGACCGTCGTGGCCAAGCTTGTCGCGCAGTTGCTGCAGCTCTCGGGCAAGCACACAGGGCTGGGCTGCAGTGACGGCCTTTACCTCGATCGCCGCCAGGTGGAAGCCGGCGCCCGCAGCGACCGCGCCGCGTGGGACGCTTGCCATCGCATCCTGATGAACCGCGCGGTGGAAGCCGCCGTGTTCGAGAACGACAGCGGCATGATCCTCTCGCAAGGATTGCCGTATGACCGCTGCCAGGTCGGCGTGGTCACCAACTTCGGCAAGCCCGATCACCTGGGCGATTTCTACGTCGAAGACGAAGACCGCATGGTTAGCGTCCTGCGCACGCAGATCGACGTGGTGCTGAAAAGCGGTGTGGGCGTGCTCAATGCCGCCGATGCGCGCCTCGTTGAAATGGCCGAGCTGTGCGACGGCGAAGTGATCTTCTTCGCGTTGTCGGGCGATCTGGAAGCCATTGCCGCGCATCGTGCCGCTGGCAAACGGGCCGTGTTCGTGCGTGACGGCAAGGTGGTGCTCGCTACTGGCGCGACCGAACTGGCACTGGCCGACGTGTCGGCCATTCCGCTGACCTACGCCGGCCGCGTGCCGTTCCAACTTGAGAACGTGCTGGCCGCCGTGGCCACCGGCTGGGCACTGGGCATTTCGAACGACCTGATGCGCGCCGGCATCGTCACCTTCGATGTGGGCCAGGTGGATGTGCCGGGCCGCTTCACGCTGTTCCAGCACAACGGCGCCACCATCGTGGTGGACGACGCGCACAACGCCTCGGCGCTGGAAGCTTTGGCCGCTGCACTGGACAACTTCCCCGCCCAACGTCGCACGCTGGTATTTGGCGCCGGGCTGCAGCGCCGCGACGAAGACCTGATTGCACAAGGCACCGTCATCGGCCAGACGTTCGATCGCGTGCTGCTGTGCGAAGACGCCAGCGTCAAGCGCACCGATGCAGAGTTTGATCGCCAGACGCGCGCGCTGCTCAAGCAAGGGTTGCAGGCGGGCGGTCGCGTGGCTGAAGTCGTCGTCGAAGGGGCCAAGCGCCGGGATGTCGTGGATGCGGCGCTCTCGCAGCTCACGGCAGGCGACCTGCTGGTCTTGCAATGCGACGAGTGCGCCATCGAGGGCACCGTCGAGCAGGTCCACCAGTGGATGGGCCGCGCCGAATCCCAGAACTGACGATCGGGCCTGAATCCAAAAGAACGCCCAAAGCACAACGGAAAGCTGATTGCATGGAAGTCTCTCGTATCCGGGCCTTGCGCGGCCCAAATCTCTGGTGCCGCCATACGGCCATCGAAGCCATCGTGGCCTGCTCGGATCAATCCCAACTGCTGGCCGAACTGCCGGGCTTTGAAGACCGCCTGCGCGCGCGCTTTCCGGCGATTGGCCCCTTGCGGCCAGATGATGAAGCCGATGCGCCATCGATTGCGCACGCGCTGGAAGCCGCCGCGCTGGGCCTGCAGGCTGCCGCCGGTTGCCCGGTGACGTTCAGCCATACCGAGCCGACGCTCGAACCCGGCACGTACCAGGTCGTCGTGGAATACAGCGAAGAGGAAGTGGGCCGACTTGCATTCGAGCTGGCCGGCCAACTTTGCCTGGCCGCGCGCGACGACCAGCCGTTCGATCTGGACGAGGCGCTGCACCGCTTGCGCGAGCTGGACGAAGACGTGCGCCTGGGGCCCAGCACTGGTTCCATCGTCTACGCCGCTGTGGCGCGCGGGATTCCGTACCGTCGTCTCACGCAGGGCTCGATGGTGCAGTTTGGCTGGGGCAGCAAGCAGCGCCGCATCCAGGCCGCCGAAACCGACATGACCAGCGCCGTGGCCGAGTCCATCGCGCAGGACAAGGATCTGACGAAGACCCTGCTGCACGCGGCCGGCGTGCCGGTACCGCTGGGCCGGTCGGTGCGCAGCGCCGAGGAAGCCTGGGAAGCCGCGCAGGAAATCCACGGCCCAGTCGTGGTCAAGCCGCGCGACGGCAACCAGGGCAAGGGCGTGGCCGTGCGCATCCGCACGCGCGAAGAAGTGATGACGGCCTACGAAGTGGCCGCCGACATTTCGTCGGACGTGATCGTCGAGCGCTACATCCCCGGCCATGACTACCGCCTGCTCGTGGTGGGCAAGCACCTGGTGGCGGCTGCACGCCGCGACCCGCCGCAAGTCATTGGCGACGGCAAGCACACCGTGCGTGAGCTGGTCGATGAAGTGAACCGCGACCCGCGCCGCGGCGAGGGCCATGCCACGTCGCTCACGAAGATCCGCTTTGACGACATTGCGCTGGCCACGCTCGCCAAGCAGGGCCTGAGCGCCGACGCCGTGCCGCCCAAGGGCACGCGCGTGGTGTTGCGCAACAACGCGAACCTCTCCACGGGCGGTACCGCCACCGACGTGACCGACGACGTGCACCCCGCCATCGCGGCGCGTGCCGTGGCGGCAGCGCAGATGGTCGGCCTCGACATCTGCGGCGTGGACGCTGTGTGCGAGACGATGCTCAAGCCGTTCGAGGACCAGGCCGGCGGCATTGTGGAAGTCAACGCCGCGCCCGGCCTGCGCATGCACCTGCAGCCGTCGTACGGCAAGGGCCGCGCGGTGGGCGAGGCGATCATCTCCACGATGTTTGCCGATGGAGACGACGGGCGCATTCCCGTGGTGGCGGTGTCCGGTACCAATGGCAAGACGACGACGGTTCGCCTGATCACGCATCTGCTCGCCACCAGCGGCCTGCGCATGGGCATGACCGGCACCGACGGCGTGTACATTCAGGGCCAGCGCATCGACACCGGTGACTGCAGCGGCCCGCGCAGTGCGCGTAACGTGCTGCTGCATCCGGACGTCGACGCCGCCGTCTTCGAAACCGCGCGTGGCGGCCTGCTGCGCGAAGGCCTCGCGTTCGACCGCTGCGATGTGGCGGTGGTGACCAACGTGGGCGAAGGCGACCATCTGGGCCTGAACTACATCAGCACGGTGGAAGACCTGGCCGTGCTCAAGAGCGTGATCGTGCAGAACGTGGCGCCGCGCGGCATGGCGGTGCTCAACGCCGCCGACCCGATGGTCGCGCGCATGGCCGACGGCTGCCCCGGATCGGTCACGTTCTTCGCGCACGACGCCAGCCTGCCGACCATGGCGCTGCACCGCGCGCAGGGCAAGCGCGTGGTGTTCGTCGATGGTGCCGAGATTGTGGCCACCGAAGGCGCCAGCGAAACGCGCATCGCACTGGCCGACATTCCGCTCACGCGCAACGGCACGATCGGCTTCCAGGTTGAAAACGCGATGTCGTCGATTGCTGCTGCATGGGCGCTTGGCATCGATTGGGCGATCATCCGCCGCGGCCTCGCCACCTTTGTGAACGACGCCGCCACTGCGCCCGGCCGCTTTAACGTATTCGACTACAAGGGCGCCACGCTCATCGCCGACTACGGCCACAATCCCGATGCCATCCAGGCGCTATGCAACGCCGTCGCCACCATGCCGGCCAAGCGCCGCTCGGTAGTGATCAGCGGGGCGGGCGATCGCCGCGACGAGGATATCCGCCGGCAGACGCAGATTCTGGGCGGCGTGTTTGATGATGTGGTCCTGTACGAAGACCAATGCCAGCGCGGGCGCGCCGATGGTGAAGTGCTTGCGCTGCTGCGCGAAGGGCTGCAGGGTGCGTCGCGCACGAGCCGTGTGGATGAAATCCGTGGTGAATTTCTGGCTATCGACACCGCATTGGGGCGGTTGCGGCCGGGGGATCTCTGCCTGATTTTGATCGATCAGGTGGAGGAGGCGTTGGAGCATATTGCTCGGCGGGTTGCTGAGTGAAATTGAACCCCAGTGAATTTTCGCTGGGGTTTGTTTTTGTTCTTGTGGTCTATCCCTGTTTCGTACCCTGCCGGGCACGACTCACTTTTCTTTGTCTTGCCAAAGAAAAGTAAGCAAAAGAAAGGCGCGCCCGAGATGGCGAAAGACCCCTTGAATTTGCGTAACCGGGCGGAGAACGGGAAAACTCGCTGCGCTCAAACAGTTCCCGTTCTTTTTTCCGCCCGCTTACGAAAATTCAAGGCGCCATCAAGGGCTCAACGTCAAAAGAGAAAGGCCAACCCGTCGTGAGGTTGGCCTTGGCATTTGGGCTGGCGCCCAGAAGGTGTGGCTGTTGTCCTTTGACCTTCCTGCCCTAGATGGCGCCTTGAATTTCTGTTGCAGGGAGGAAAAAGGAAGGGAAACTGTCTGAGCGAAGCGAGTTTTTCCCTTCCCCTCCCTGCAACATAAATTCAAGGAGTCTTTCGCCATCTCGGGCGCGCATTTCTTTGCTTACTTTCTTTGGGCAAGACCAAAGAAAGTGAGTCAGCCCCGGCAGGGGATGAAACAAGGGATGCACCAACAACAAAAAAAACCAACACAAAACCACCCACAACATCGTTGGCCTATGATGACGCCTCCCCTGAGTCCCCTCGCCATCATGCCCAACCCCATCACACTCGCCCCAGTAGAGCTGGCAAAGTCCTACCGCCTCCTGAACCACGGCCCGACCACCTTGGTCACCAGCGCCCACAACGGCGTGCGCAACGTCATGGCAGCCGCCTGGGCCATGCCGCTCGACTTTGACCCGCCTAAGGTGCTGGTCGTGGTCGACAGCCGCACCCTCACACGTGAGCTGATCGAAGCCTCGGGCGTGTTCGCGCTCAACATCCCGACGCGCGCCATTGCCGAGACGACGCTCGCGGTGGGCACGCTGTCAGGCCGGGATGGCGACAAGTTCGATGCGCTCGGCTTGGCCACGGTGCCAGCCCGCACGATCGACGTGCCGCTGGTAGAAGGTTGCGCAGGGTGGCTGGAATGCCGCGTCATTCCCGAACCGCACAACGAGAAGCGCTACGACCTCTTCATCGCTGAAGTGACAGCCGCCTGGGCGGACCCGGCGCTGTTCAGCAACGGCCGCTGGCACTTTACCGATGCGGGCAGCAAGACCGTGCATTACCTCGCGGGCGGCGCGTTCTTCGAAACCGGTGATGCATTTACCGTGGAGGCTAAGCAGCCATGAGCGACATCGCCATCCGCCCGTTGGTCGATGAGGATGCTGCAGCGTTCAAGGCGCTGCGCCTGAAGGCCATTCAAGATGCGCCTACCGCCATCTGGCCGACGCACGATGAAGAGTCGGGGCGCACGCTGGAGGACACCCGCAACCGCATCCGGGCGACCGAGCATCAGATCGTCTTCGGTGCATTTTCCGGGCCGGCGCTGATTGGCATTGCCGGGCTGCGTCGCGAGCCGCTGGCGCAGGTCGCGCACAAGGCCGTGCTGTGGGGCGTGTTTGTTGACCCTGCGCATCGGCGTGGCGGTATTGCCGGCCGTCTGCTCAACGCCGCCATTGCGCATGCGCGTGCTGCACAGGTGCTGCAGATTCATCTCTGCGTGAACGCCGAAAACCCGCGTGCGCAAGCACTGTATCGCAACGCGGGTTTCGAAACCTTCGGTATCGAGCGCCGCGCCATGCGTGTCGGTGACCGCTTCTACGACGAAGAACACATGGCGCTGCGGTTGGACGTTTGAGCCGTCAGGCACACGCCATCAGGTCCGCCACGCCCCGGCTGGCTTCGGCGCGGATGCTCGCCACATCGAGCCCGCACACCACACCTTCGTCCACCACTATCCGCCCGCCGATGATGCTGGTGCGCACGGTGATGGGCTCGCCGGCCACCACGGGCGCCAGCGCGGGGTCGTGGAAGCCGTAGAAGCGCGGATGGTTGATGTCGTAGACCACCAGATCGGCGGCTTGCCCGACCTGCAGCGTGCCGACTTCACTCAAGCCGAGCACGCGCGCGCCGCCTGCGGTCGCCCAATGTATGACGTCTTCGGCGGTGGTGGCACTGGCGCCTTGCGCGGCACGGTGGATCAGCCACGCGGTGTTGACCTCGCCGGTCATGCTGCCCGATTCGTTGGACGCCACGCCATCCACGCCCAATGACACCGGCACGCCGGCCGCCGCGAGTTGCGGCACTGGCGCGATGCCGCTGCCCAGCCGGCTGTTGCTGACGGGGCAGTGCGCGATGCCGCTGCCTGTTTGCGCGAGCATGCGGATCTCCGACGGCTGCAGGTGCACGAGGTGCGCAAACCAGACGTCCGGTCCGAGCCACTCGTGCTCGGCCACGAACTCCACCGGCAGGCAGTTGTACTTCTCCCGGCAAAAGCGCACGTAGTTGTCGGTCTCGGACAAATGCGTATGCATGCGCAGATGCATCCCCCGCGCGGCACGTGCCAACTCGACCAGCAATGCCGGCGGCAACGAGAACGTCGGTGTGGTCGGTGCCACCACCACGCGGCGCATCGCGTCGGGGGCGTCGTCGTGATAGCGGTGTTTGAGCCGCTCGATGTCGGCCAGCATCTGGTCGAGCGTTTCAGGCTGCAGCGCCGTCTTGGAGAAGCCCGGGTGGCTGCTGGCCGACTCGATGGCGCCGCCACGGCAGAGCACGAAGCGCATGCCGAATTCATCGGCGACATCGAACAGCATGTCGCCCGATTCGGTGCCGCCGCCTGCGTGATAGAGGTAATGGTGGTCGGCGCAGGTGGTGGCGCCCGACAGCAGCAGCTCGGCCATGCCCAGGCGCGCTGCCGTGCGCATCAATTCCGGCGTAAAGAGCGGCAGGCGCGGATACGGCACGCTGGCCAGCCACCCTTGCAGGTCCTGGTTCATGCCTTCCGGCACGGCCTTGAGCAGGTTCTGGAACAGGTGATGATGCGTGTTGATCCAGCCCGGGTAGACGATGCAGTCGCTGGCGTCGATGACGCGCTCGCCGGGGCGGGGCATGAGGTCGGGGCCCATCTCGGCGATGCGCCCGCCGGCGATGCGGATGTCGACGGCACCGGCGCGTGCTGCGTCACCGCGCAGGCCGGTCATGACGGCCAAGGGGCGGCGGATGAGGATGTCTTGAGGCGTGTTGTGCATGGAGGGGTCCATTGGAAAATCAGGCGCGGCCGGCCGTACGCACGACAGACGCGGGCACGTGCGCTTCTTCGGTACCGTTGAGCAGCAGGTTCAGCGCCACCGACACCAGGCAGGCGATGACCACACCGCTGTGCAGGAACGGTTGCGACCAGTCGGGCAGCTGCTTGAACAGCGTCGGCGCCAGCACCGGCACCAGCGCGGCGGCAATCGTGAAGCCCACGATGAGCACGTTGTAGCGGTTGTGCTCGTAGTCGACGCGTGCCAGGGTCTGGATGCCCGCAGCGGCCACGACGCCGAACATGGCGATGCCGGCACCGCCCAATGCGGCAGGCGGCGTGGCCGCAATCACGGCGCCTGCCTTGGGCACCAGCGCCACCAGGCACATCAGCACACCGCTCACGGCCACCACCCAGCGGCTGCGCACGCCGGTGAGCACCACCAGCCCGACGTTCTCCATGAACGCAATGAACGGGAATGCGGCGAACATGCCGGCAATGGCGCTGGCCAAGCCGTTTGCGCGCAGGCCGTTGATGGCTTCCTCTTCTTCGATGGGCTTTTCGACGATGTCGCCGATGGCCAGGAACAGGCCCATCGATTCCACCATCTGGACGATCATCACCACGATCATGGTCAGCGCGGGCACCACGGCGAACACCGGCACCCCAAAGTGGAACGGCACCGGCAGCGTGACCCACGGCGCCTCAGCCACGCCGTGGAAGTTGCCCATGCCCATGGTGCAGCCCAGCAACGTGCCGACGATCATGCCCACCAGCACGGCAAGGTTGCGCAGCAGCGGGCTGCCGAAACGGTTGATGAGCAGGATGGTGGCGACGACGACCACGGCCACCAGCAGAAACGACGGCGCACCGAAGTTGGCGGCGTTGCGTCCGCCGCCCACCCAGTCATACGCGACGGGAAAGAGCTGCAGGCCGATGACGGTCACGATGCAGCCCGTGACCACCGGTGGAAAAAATCGCCGCAGCCGCCCCACCAGCGGTGCGGCGAGCAGCGTAAACAGCCCGGCCGCAATGACCGCACCGCACACGCCCGCGAAACCTACGGCAGGGTTGGTGCCGATGGCAATCACCGGCCCCACGCTGCTGAACGCCACCCCCTGCAGGATCGGCAGCCGTACCCCGAACTTCCAGAACCCGATGGTCTGTAACAGCGTGGCGATGCCCGAGCAGAACAACGTGGTGCTGATGAGGACAATGGTGTCCGCCTGCGACATCTTCAGTGCTGATGCAATGATCATCGGCACCGCAATGGCGCCGATGTACGACACCGCCATATGCTGCAAGCCCAACGTCAACATCTGTCGGGTCGACAGAATCTGATCGACCGGGTGTACGGCTGTTGTCATGGTTGTCTCCTATCGTTGTCATGCCCGGGGCGTGCCAGGAGCCGCCCTCGGGTCAGGGGGATGTCATGTCATGGCATGCTCACGCCGCCAGACACGCGTTGAAACCGTCCTGCAGGGCCGCACGATCGAGGTCGCGGCCGATGAAGACGATCTTGCTGCTGCGCGCTTCGCTGCCCCAGGGCTGCGTTGCGCGAAAGTCGATGAGGCTGTGCACGCCCTGCAGCACATAGCGCTGCGCCTGGCCCTTCACGGCCAGGATGCCCTTCATGCGGAACAGTGTTTCCGCCTGCTCGGTGCGCAGGGTGTCGATCCACGTGTGGAAACGCACGAGGTCCACGTCGGCCGGCACGTCAAAGCCAACCGACGAGACGCTCGGATCATGCTGGTGGTCGTGCTCATGTTCGTGCTCATGGTCATGCTCGTGAGCGTCGGCGTGAGCATGTTCATCTTCATGTTCATGGTCGTGTGCGTCATGCTCGCCATGGCCGGCGTCTGCGCCGATCTCCAGCAGCTTCTGCGTCGCCTCGAATGCGCCGACACCGATGATCTTGTTCAGATCGACCTCGGCATAGCTGGAGGTGACGATGTCGGCCGTGGCGTTCAAGCCGCGGATGCGCCCGCGCAGCGCGTCGATATCGTCGCGGCCCACAAGGTCCACCTTGTTGATGACGATGCGGTCTGCGCAGACGATCTGGTCGACGGCCTGGTTGTCGACGCCATCGAGGTGCAGGTCGTCCAGATGCGCCGCGATGTGCTTGGCGTCGACCATGGTGACGATGGCGTCAAGCTCCACATGTTCGGCAATCGGGTCGTCGATGAAGAACGACTGCGCCACCGGATACGGATCGGCCAGGCCGCTGGTCTCCACCAGGATGTGGTCGAGCCGTTCGGGCCGCGCGACGAGCTGGCGCACGATGCGCACGAGGTCTTCGCGCACCTCGGCCGTGCAGCACACGCAGCCGTTGACCATCTCGTAGATCTCTTCGTTTTCCGAGGCCATGACCAGGCCGCCGTCGATGCCGACTTCGCCAAACTCGTTTTCGATCACGGCGATCTTGCGGCCGTGGTTTTCGCGCAGGATGAAATTCAGCAGCGTGGTTTTGCCGGCGCCGAGAAAGCCGGTGAGGATGGTGACCGGAATCTTGGTGTTCGGGCCGGGAAGCGTGGCGTGGGCCGTGGCTTGGGGTTTCATGTCGTCTCCTTGTCGAGCGTGGGTGGGGTACGGACTAAGGCAGGTAGGGCTTCTTCGCCCCAGCGCAGGGCGGTGCCGGCATCGAGCCCGAACAGGTCGAGCACGCGGCCGAGGGTGTGGCCGATCATGTCGTCCAACGTATTGGGGCGCGCATAGAAGGCCGGCACGGGCGGCGCGACGATGGCGCCCATCTCCGTGACGGCCTGCATGTTGCGCAGGTGTGCAAGCGTGAATGGCGTCTCGCGCGCCATCAGTACAAGCGGACGGCGCTCCTTGAGCGTGACGTCTGCCGCGCGTGTCAGCAGCGTCGAAGAAACACCCGTGGCAATTTCCGCCAAAGACTTCATCGAGCACGGGGCCACGATCATGCCCAGCGCGCGAAATGACCCGCTGGCAATGCCGGCGGCCATGTCGTCCGCACGGTGGTAATGCGTGGCGCGATCGATCACTTCGGCAAGCTTGTACGGCGTTTCGTGCGCCATCGTCAGCAGCGCAGAACGCGTGACGACGAGGTGCGTCTCCACATCGAGCGCGCGCAGCAGTTCGAGCAGCCGCACGCCGTAGATGAAGCCCGAAGCACCGCTGATGCCGACCACCATGCGCGGCCGGGCGGGAGCGCGAGGGTGGCGCGCGCTCATGGCCGCACTCCGGCCTGGCGGAGGATGTCGCCCGCGCGGGCAATCGCCTGCGGGTCGATGCGTGCGCGGATCCCCTCGAAGCCGGCGCCGCGTGTGGCGTCGATGCCCATGCGCGAGGTCGTGCCGTGCACGGACGATGAGGGATCCAGCGGACTGCCGGGCAGGCCGTCGACCATGAACACATCCTGATGCGGCTGGAAATGTGTGGCCATGGCCCACAGCACCTGCTCGTCCTGCTGCAGGTCGATATCGGAATCCACAGCAATCACGGTCTTGAGGTACGGGTCCCAGCCGAGCAGTGCCAGCATGACCTGCCGCGCCTCGCCGTCGCGCGTGGGGTTGAGCGCCACATAGCAATGGAAGTGCGTGCCTGAGTTGGGATAGTGCAGCGCCGTCACCGATGGGAAGCGCGCCTTGAGCTTCTCGCTCATCTCGGCTTCGCGCGGCAGGCGGGCCAGCGTCAGGTGCTCGGCGTACGGGCCGCCCACCACGTCGACCAGCCAAGCGTCGCGCCGGCGCATCAGGGCATCGATGCGCAGCACATTGTTGGTGGAGCGGTCGGACGAATAGCCGGTGAATTCACCGAACGGGCCTTCCTCGGCATAGGCGGCGGGGTCGATGGTGCCTTCGAGCACGAACTCCGCTGCCGCCGGCACGCCGATGCCGTAACGCGGCGTGCGGACGATATCGAGCGGCGCGCCGAGCAGGCCACCGGCCACGGCGCGTTCATCCGCGCCAAAGGGCAGGCGGGCGGCTGCGGCCAGCATGAACAGCGGATGCGCGCCCACCACCATCGCCACGCGCAGCACGTCGCCGCGTTCGCGCGCGGTCTGCAGCATGCGCCACAGGTGGCCGCGCGAGTGCAGGCTCGTCGCCAGTGCGTTGCGTGCATGGCGCATCGAGCGGTGATAGCTCATGTTCGCCACGCCCGTCACCGGGTCCTCGGCCACGATGATGGCGTTGGTGATATAGGGCGCGCGATCGCTCTCGAAGTGCTTGATCATCGGCAGCAGCGCAACGTCCACTGCGTCGCCTTCGATCACCTCGTCGGTGATGGCACCGTGCGAGACGACACGCGGTGCGATGGGCGCATTGGCCCGTGCCTGGAAGGCATCGTGCAATTGATGCGGCAGCACGTCGAACAGCCGTGCCAGCCGTGACCGCGAGGCAAAGACGTTGGTGACCAGCGGCACCTGCAGGCCGCTTACCTGCTCGCAGACCAGCATGGGGGTCTGGTTGCGCGCAGCAAGCTGATCGATGACGGCGGTGACATCCTGATCGGCGGAGACGCCGTTGTGCAGGGTCAGCACATCTTCCGGATACAGCTCGCGATAGAGATTGGCGAAGACGTGGAAATCCTGGCCTTCGCCAAGCCGGGTCATGCTCATGGCACACCTCGCTAGAGGCGGGCGCCGAACACCACAGAGGCGCGGCGCCCGCGGGATCGGCGCTCAGGCCGCTTCTGCTGTCTGGACGTAGGTCGACTTCAGGCGAAGCTCCGCCTCGGCCAGGTCCTTGGGCGGCTTGGTGGGCTCGATGCCGACCAGTCGCGCAATGTTGTTGCCCAGATAGTCTTCGAGGTGGTCCTCATCGATGCCCAGGCCCTGCGGCGGTGCCGAGCACAGCACCTCCAGCTCGCGCAGCCACATGCCGGGCTCGTTGGGCGGCGAATCGGTCCCGAAGACGATCTTGTCGCGCGGCAACTGCTTCGCAAATTCGACGATGCGCGACTGGAAGCACCAGCCCGATTCGCAGTACACGTTGGGCGTGTCCATTGCCATCCAGAACGCTTCGAACGAGTAGTTGCCGCCGGTCTGGATGCCGAAGTGGCCGATGATGAAGTTCACCATCGGGAACTCGCGGATGATCGGGTAGAACATCGTCGGGATGGTGTACGGGCCGTCGCCGGTGTGGATCAGCACCACGATGTTGTACTTGGCGCAGACCTTCATCGCCGGACGCAGCCAGTCGAGCGCGCGGTCGGGCCGGTAGCCGTGCATGTTGGCGTGCAGCTTGACCATCTTGAAGCCGTATTCCTTGATGTGGAATTCCAGCTCCGCTGCGCCGTTCTCCGGGCCCCAACGCGGGTTGTAGGTGAAGTTGCCGATGAAGCGGTCCGGATACTTCTGCGTGAGTTCGGCGATGTACGCCATGTAGTCGCGAATGCCTTCGCGGCCGCGGCGGTTGCCGTCGCGATAGCCGGTGTTGCCCGGCGGGGGCTGGATGAAGCCCATGTCGATGCGGCGGGGCTTGCCGTTGATCATGTAGGGGCCATCCATCAACTGGATCATGCGCTCGCCGTTGAACGGCGTGCCGGTGTGGCGCCAGGCCTCGTCGACGAGGTTGGTCGGGTGCAGATGGGTATCGATAATCATGTGTGCGCTCCGTGCGGTCTGCGGTGGCTCAGGCGGCAGCCAGCGCGAGCTGCGCTTCGGCTTCGGCCACGGTCTTGGGCGGACGGGTCGGCTCCAGGCCGATCATGCGGGCGATGTTGTTGCCCAGGTAATCCTCGAGCGTGTCTTCATCGAGGTTCAGGCCCTGCGGCGGGTCCATGCACAAGACTTCGAGCAGGCGCAGCCACATGCCGGGCTCGTTGGGCGGCGTGTCGGTGCCGAACAGGATCTTGTGCTTGGGCAGCACCTTGGCAAACTCGACGATGCGCGACTGCAGGCACCAGCCCGATTCGCAATAGACGTTGGGCAGCTCCATCGCCCACTGCATCGGCTCGAACACGTAGACGCCGCCGGTCTGCACACCGAAGTGCGCCATGATGAAATCGACGTTCGGGAACCGCTTGATCATCGGAATCCATTCCGACGGAATGCTGTAGGGGCCGTCACCCGTATGCAGCTTGACGGGCACGCCCAGCTCGGCACATTTCTCGAACGCGGGCATCACCCAGTCCAGCGCGCGGTCCGGCCGGTAGGCGTGCATGTTGGCCTGCATCTGGACCATCTTGAAACCGTGCTCCTTCACATAGCGCTCGATGGCCTCCACGCCGTTCTGCACGCCGCAGCGCGGGTTGTAGACGAAGCAACCGAGGAAGCGGTCGGGGTAGGTCTGCACCATCTTGAGCGTGTACGCCATGTAGGCGTCGATGGACTCGCGGCCAGAAAGCTCGCCGTCCGTCCACGTGTAGATGGTGTTGCCCTGCGGCGGCTGGATGAAGGCCTTATCGATACGGCGCGGCTTGCCGTTGATCATGTAAGGGCCGTCCATCATTTCGAGCAGGCGCTCGCCGGTAAAGGGGTCGCCGTCGTGCCACCACGCGAGGTCCACCAGGTCGGTGGGGTAGCAGCTGATGTCGATGATCATCGTTGGATCTCCTGATGACTGGGAGGAAGCGCGTGATGGCTTCCCGGTGAGGGCAGGCACGTGCGGCAGCGTGGCGCTTTGCTAGGCGTGTGCCTTCCCCCCGCCGGATCGCGTGATGCCGGATGCGTGCTGCTTGGGGCGCAGTATCGGAGTCAGGGCCGGGGGCCGGCCAATACTATTTGGCGGCGGTCTTGATACGTTGCCGATATCGGCAAGTCGGTCGGAAGGCGGCGGGCGCTCAGGCGCCGAGCGTGTCGCGCGCGAGTTGCTGCACTGCGTTCACCACCGCCTGCGCGCGCTCGCCTTGGCCGCGCTGCCAGACGGCATACAGGTTGTAGTGTGCCGGGATGGCCACGTCGGTCAGCCGCACGAGGCGCCCGTGTTGCAGTGCATCGGCCGCCAGCAGCCCACGGACGAGCGCCACGCCAATGCCGGCTTCGGCAGCCGCGACCATGTTTGCGGCGTTGTCGAACGCTGCCACCACGGCGGGTTCCAGCGGCTCCAGACCGGCGGCGTCCAGCCACGGAATCCACGAGCGCCGCGTGTAGCCGAGCAGCGGCAGCGCCATCGTTGCCGATGGGGCCAGCGGCGCCTGCACGCCATGGCGCTCCAGCAGCGCGGGCGCCGCCACTGCGGTGACGTGGTCGCCACAGATCAGGGCCATCTCGCAGTCATCCCATTCTCCATAGCCGTAGCACAGCGAGACATCCACGCGCTCGAACGATGGCCGCTCGCCGCGCGTGGTGGACAGGAACATCACCTGGTAGCCGGGCAGCGCCCCCAGCAACTGCGGCAGCCGCGCATTGAGCCAGCCCTGCGCCAGTTCGCTGTCGACATCGACGATGAGCGTTTGCGGTACATGCCGGTTGCGCACCGAAGACAGCGCCCGGTCCACCTGCCCAAAGCCGTCGGTCAGCATGCTGGCAAAGAGCTGGCCAGCATCGGTCAGCACGATGCCGCCCGCTTCGCGCACGAACAGCGGCTGGCCGATGAATTCCTCCAGCGAGCGGATCTGCTGGCTGATCGCGCTGTGCGTGAGGTCCAGCTGCTGCGCGGCCTTGGTGAAGCTGCCGGTGCGCGCCGCCTGCAGGAAGGCATGCATCGACTGGATCGACGGATAACGCTTGTACATGGCGGCGGTGGTTGACCTGTTAGTTCGACTTACACGGGCTGGCAGAAATCGTCGCTGGCGGGGTGCCCGTGCGCGGCTTCATATTGCTGCCAGGCGCGGCCGCATGAGACGGCCCGATTCTGGAGGAGACAATGATGACCGAGATTATGGTCAATGGCGCGCCCCACGCGCTGGATGATGCCGATGCCGACATGCCCCTGCTGTGGGTGCTGCGCGATCGGCTCAAGCTGACGGGCACCAAGTTCGGCTGTGGCGGCGGTTTCTGCGGGGCGTGCACCGTCCATCTGGATGGCGCGCCGATCCGCGCGTGCATCACACCGGCATCGGCGGCGGCCGGGCACAGCGTGACCACGATCGAAGGCCTGTCGAAAGACGGCACGCACCCGCTGCAACGCGCCTGGGTGGCCGAAGACGTGCCGCAATGCGGCTACTGCCAGTCGGGGCAGATCATGTCGGCCGCGGCGTTGCTGGCGGCAGGCACACCCGTCAACGACGAGGCCATCACGCATGCCATGGCCGGCAACATCTGCCGCTGCGGCACCTACGGGCGCATCCGCCAGGCCATCAAGCGCGCCGCCGACGAGCGAGGCAAGGCATGAACGCGCCGCGTGATTTGCATGCACCGTCGCGCCGCCAGTTCCTGCAGCAAAGCGCGCTGCTGACGGCAGGGCTGGCGGTCGGCTTTCGCTTGCCTGATGCACTGGCTGCCGGCAAGGATGTGGCTGCGGGCGAGTTCGAGCCCAATGCCTGGGTGAGGGTGCTGGCCGACAACACCGTCAAGATCGTCGTCCACAAGCACGATTCCGGCACCGGCACGCAAACCGCGCTGGCGGCGTGCGTGGCCGAAGAGCTGGATGTCGACCCGATGCGCATTGCCGTCGTCACGCCGGAAGATCCGTTCTTCCACGAATACATCCACCCGATCTGGAAGGTGTATTCCACCGGCGGCAGCACCAGCGTGTCGCTCGAATATGCGCGCCTGCGGCAAGCCGGCGCCACGGCACGCGCGATGCTTATCAGCGCGGCGGCACAACGCTGGGGTGTGCCCGTGGCCGCTTGCAGCACCGCCGACGGCACCGTGGTCTGCAATGCCGACGGCCGCAAGGCCACCTACGGCGAATTGGCCGATGCGGCGGGCCGCCTGCCTGCGCCTGCCAACGTCACGTTGAAGAAGCCGGCGGACTTCAAGTACATCGGCAAGCTCCGGCATAAGCGTGATGCGCTGGCCAAGGCGACGGGCCGGTTCCAGTACGGCATCGATGTGTCGTTGCCCGGCATGCTGGTGGCGGTCGTGCAGCGTGCGCCCATGCCCGGTGCACGCGTGCGCCGCATCGACAGCGCTGAGGCATTGAAGGTGCGCGGCGTGCGCCAGGTCATGACCATCCCGATGCGCTCCGATGTGCTGGGCGGTAACCAGGAAGGCGTGGCCGTGCTGGCAGATGACTACTGGGCCGCCAACAAGGGCCGCGCGGCGCTCAAGGTCGAGTGGGACGACAGCGCCTTCGCCGATTTCGACAGCGGCCAAGTCGCACAGCATCAGGCAGCATGGCTCGCCAGCGGCAAGGCGCGCGTGGTGCACACCGTGCAGAGCGGCAATACGGACGTGGCGATGGCCCATGGCGCAAAGCGCATCGACGCGGCGTATCGCATGCCCTACAAGCAGCAGAATCCACTGGAGCCCGTCAATATCACCGCATGGTTCAAGGACGGCGCGATTCAATACTGGGGCGGCATCCAGGTGCCATCCACCGCGATGGAAGCGGCCGAGGTGATCTGCGGCGTGCCGCGCGACAAGGTGGTGCTGCACGAGATGGTATCGGGCGGCAGCTTTGGCGCGCGCGAGAGCAAATACTGGCTGTTCGAAGTCAGCTACCTCGCCAAAAAGACGGGCGTTCCCGTCAAGCTGATGAACAGCCGCGAAGACGAGATGCGCGCGCTGTACGGCCACCCGGCAACGTATCACCGGCTCGAGGGCGCGCTCGACGCGCAGGGCCGGATCGATGCGCTGCGCATCCGTGCGGTGTCGCCCGCATCGCCCGAGCAGTGGGAGCCCGGCTACTTCGACCGGCCCGATCGCATGGACTACAGCACCACCGAGGCCATCTCCAAATGGGACTTCCCATACCGCGCGCACCACATGGACATCGGCTGGGTGCGGCACGAAACGGGCATCCCGACGGGCTGGTACCGGGCCGTCAGCTTCATCCCCAATGTCTTCGCCACCGAGAGCTTCATGGACGAACTGGCCGCTGCGGCGCGGCGTGATCCGGTTGAATTCCGCGTCGCCCACATGGCGGACCGGCCCCGGCATGTCGACGTGCTGCGCACCGCCGCGCATCGTGCCGGGTGGGGAAAGACTGCGCATGGGCATGCCCTGGGCGTGGCGACACACCAGGCGTATGACAGCTACATCGCCGTGGTGGCGCAGGTGGCGCGCAAGGACGGCCGCGTCGTCGTTGAAAGGCTTACCTGCGTGGCGGACGTCGGCCTCGCGGTGTCGCGCACAGGCGTGGAAGAGCAGCTCTACGGCGGGCTGATGTGGGGCCTCGGCCATGCGCTGTTCGATCGCATCGACATCCAGGGCGGCGCGGTGCAGCAAAGCAACTTCCATGATTACCCGGTGATGCGCATGTCGGACATGCCGGCCATCGACATCGTCATCATCGATGGCAATCGCGACAAGCCCGGCGGTGTGGGCGAGCTGGCCAACCCGCCGGTGGCGCCCGCCGTTGCCAATGCCATCTTCCGGTTGACCGGCAAACGCCAGCGCGAGACGCCGTTCAACTTCGACCTGAAGGCATAGCGCATACCGTGGACATCCGCCTGCTGCGCTATTTCTCGGTGCTGGCCGACGAGTTGCATTTTGGTCGGGCGGCGGCGCGCCTGTTCATGTCGCAGCCGCCGCTGAGCCAGCAGATCCGGCTTCTGGAAGACGAGATCGGCACGCCGTTGTTTGTGCGCAGCCACCACCGCGTGGAACTGACCGCGGCGGGGCGCACGCTCAAGGAGCAGGCGCCGCTCGTGTTTGCACAGCTCAATCGCGCGCTGGACCTCACCCGGCAGGCGGGCCGTGGCCAGGTGGGCGAGCTGGAAATCGGCATGATCAGCTCGGTGATGGTGGGGCTGCTGCCCGAAGCGCTGCGCCAGTTTCGCGAGCGCTACCCCGGCGTTGAATGGCGCCTGCAAGAGATGACGCCTGCCGCGCAGGTGGCCGCGCTCAAGGAACGCCGCATCGATGCATGCATCTTCCGCTTGGGCCACGAAGACCCTGCCGTGCACAGCGAACTGCTGCAGCATGAGCCGATCGTGATGGCGTTGCCCGCTACACACCGCCTGGCCGGGCACGCCAGCCTCGCACTTGCGGACTTTGCCGGCGAGCCGTTTGTTGCGTTCGAATCCAAGCGATCGCGCTTTGCCGATCATCTGCTGCATCTGTGCATCCAGGCCGGCTTTGCGCCGCTCGTGCGCCAGCAGGTGACCGAAGTGCAGACGCTGTTGGCGCTGGTGAGCGCGGGCTTTGGCGTGGCGCTGCTGCCGGGCTCCACAGCCAATCTGGCGCCGCCGGGTGTGGTTTTCCGGCCGCTGGAGCCCGCGCTGCCGGCCGTGCCGCTATACGTGCACTATCGCGTGGACGATCACTCGCCGGTGCTCCGGGCCTTTCTGGAGACCCTGCGGGAAGTGAGCGGCACGAGCGAAGACGCCGTCGTTGCGCAGCCTCAGTCGGCGCTCGCCAGCCGATAGTCCGTCGGCCGCATGCCCGTCCATTTGCGGAAGGCGCGGTGGAAGGCGCTCGGCTCTGCAAAGCCCACTGCGACCGCGATGTCGGCGATGGTGCGGCGCGTGTCCTGCAACTGGCCGATGGCAATGTCGCGCCGCAGGTCGTCCTTGATCGACTGATACGTGTGGCCTTCCAGCTTCAGGCGCCGGCGCATCGTCGCTTCGGCCACGTTCAGTTTGAGCGCCATTGCGTCCGACGCGGGCCAGCCTGCCACCGGCAGATTGCGCAGCGTCTTGCGCACGCGCGCGGCGAAGGAATCCGGGTTACGGTACTTGACGATGAAGTTGCCCGGCGCGTCGCGCAGGAAGGTCTTGACGGACGCGGCCGTCTGAATGACCGGCAGGTCGAGAAAGTCCGGCGATAGGTCGACGTACGACGCATCGTGCTTGAACGCCATGTCGTCACAGAACATCAGGCGGTATTCCTGCGCATCCTGCGGCGCCGCACAACGGAAGCGTGCGGCAATGAACGGAATACGCCGCCCCACGAGCCAGCACACCAGGCCGTAGACCATGATGAGCCACGTGGCGTACGTGAACATGGGCGGCACCCGCGTGCCTTTGCGGTGCACAAAGACGAGACGCACACGCTGATCGTCTTCTTCAACACGCACATGCAGATCGTCCAGCACCAGCCGCAGAAAACCCGTAGCCCGGGCCAGCGCCTGCCGGCCCGTGCGCGCGGTCAGTGCTGCCTGCGTCATCGCCACGAAGCTGCCCCAGCGCATGGGGTGCGCATCTTGCCCGAAGAATTCATCGTCCATGGCCTGCGCAATGCCGGCCCACAGCGCGCCGTACTGTGCGGACGACACGCGGCTGCGCGGCTGCGCCAGCATCTGCGGCGTGATGCCCGCGGCGGCCATGATGGGCTGCATGTCCACGCCATGCGCGCGCGCACGCGTCACGGCCTCGTTGACGAGGCTGACCGAGACGGTTCCCTTTTCGTTGTTTTTCATTGGTATGGCAAATCCGCTCACGCAAGTTGATCGTGACGGGCATCGAAGCCGCCCAGCCGCGTGCCTACACTTTTTCCCCATCGAACCCAAGCGCCGCGGGCTGCACAGTGTAAGGCGCCTGCACAGGCAGCGTCACGCGGCCCCGGTCAGCCAACAAGCAAGAGCCAAGCGATGGACGACTTCTATACCGAAGAGCAGCGGATGATCCACGATGCTGCGCGCGATTTTGCCACCGAACGCCTGGCGCCCAACGCCGCGCAGTGGGACCGTGACGGCGCCCTGCCCGACGAGGTGGTGCGCGAGATGGGCGAGCTGGGCCTGCTGGGCATGATCGTGCCGGCGGAGTGGGGCGGTTCGTACACCGACTACGTGGCCTATGCGCTCGCATTGGAAGAGGTGGCCGCCGGTTGCGCCGCCAGCGCGACGATGATGAGCGTGCACAACTCGGTTGGCTGCGGCCCGATCCTCAAGTTCGGCACCGAGGCGCAGAAGGCGCGTTACCTGCCGGATCTGGCGACCGGCCGCGCGATTGGCGCGTTTTGTTTGACCGAGCCGCACGCCGGCTCCGAGGCCAACAACTTGCGCACGCGTGCGGTGCTGCGCGACGGCAAGTGGGTGCTCAACGGCAACAAGCAGTTCGTCACCAACGGCGCGCGGGCGGACATCGCGATCGTGTTTGCCGTGACGGATCCTGAGGCGGGCAAGCGCGGCATCTCCGCGTTCATCGTGCCGACGGACACGCCGGGCTTTCACGTTGGCCGGCCCGAACACAAGCTTGGCATCCGCGCATCGGACACCTGCCCGATCACGCTGGAAGACTGCGCCGTGCCCGAAGAGAACCTGCTGGGCGAGCGCGGCGAGGGCCTGAAGATCGCGCTGTCGAACCTGGAAGGCGGGCGCATCGGCATTGCCGCGCAGGCCGTTGGCATTGCGCGCGCCGCGTTCGATGCGGCACGCAACTACGCGAATGAACGCATCCAGTTTGGCAAGGCGCTGCGCGAGCACCAGACCATCGCCAACATGCTGGCCGACATGGCCACGCGCCTGAATGCGGCGCGCCTGCTCGTCCACCACGCGGCGCGCCTGCGCAGCGCAGACAAACCGTGTCTGTCGGAGGCCTCGCAGGCCAAGCTCTACGCATCGGAACTGGCCGAAGAGATCTGCTCCAACGCCATCCAGATCCACGGCGGCTACGGCTATCTGGCCGACTACGCCGTCGAGCGCCACTACCGCGATGCACGCATCACCCAGATCTACGAAGGCACCAGCGAAGTCCAGCGGATGGTGATCGCGCGGCACGTCTAGCACGCACCGCGCACATCGACCGCATACGAAAGAGCGCAAACGCGCCGACCAGGAGACGACGATGAACGAAGCGGTATCTGCAGCACAGGGTTTTGTGGAAGCGCGCGATTTTCTGCTGCGCCATCGCACCGACTACGACCGCGCGTATCGCGAGTTTGCGTGGCCGAAGCTGGACACGTTCAACTGGGCGCTCGATTACTTCGATGTGATGGCGCGCGGCAACGACAACCCGGCGCTGTGGATCGTCGATGACCCGCAAAGCGGCGGGTTGAAGCTCTCGTTTGCGCAGATGTCGGAGCGCTCGTCGCGCATGGCGAATTTCCTGCGTGGGCTCGGCATCGTGCGGGGTGACCGCCTGCTGCTGATGCTGCCGAACCGCGTCGAACTGTGGGACGTGATGCTCGCGGCAATGAAGCTGGGCGCGGTGGTGCTGCCGGCCACCACGCAGCTTTCCCCGGATGACGTGCGCGACCGCGTGGAACTCGGGGGCGCGAACTGCGTGGTCGTCGACGCGGCGGAGTTGCACAAGTTCGACAGTGTTGATGCGAGCGTCAAGCGCATCGCCGTGGGCGCGCAGCGCGATGGCTGGATCGATCTGGCAGCAGCCTACGACGCGCCCGCGCAGTTCGTCCCCGATGGCCCGACCAAGGCGGCCGACCCGCTGCTGCTGTATTTCACCTCGGGCACCACGTCCAAGCCGAAACTGGTGGAACACACCCACCAGAGCTATCCGGTCGGCCACCTGTCGACCATGTACTGGATCGGGCTGCAGCCTGGCGACATCCACTGGAACATCAGCTCGCCCGGCTGGGCCAAGCATGCCTGGAGCTGCTTCTTCGCACCCTGGAACGCGCAGGCCTGCGTGTTCGTCTACAACTACGCGCGCTTCGTGCCGAAGGACACGCTGGACGTGCTGGTGCGCTTCAACGTGACCACGCTGTGCGCGCCGCCCACCGTGTGGCGCATGCTGGTGCAGGAGCCGCTGGCGGAGTACGCCGTCAAGCTGCGCGAGATCGTCGGTGCGGGCGAGCCGCTGAACCCCGAGATCATCGAGCGCGTGCGCAGCGCCTGGGGCGTGACCATTCGCGACGGCTTCGGCCAGACCGAGACCACCTGCCAGATCGGCAACACGCCCGGACAGCCGGTGGTGCCCGGTTCGGTCGGTCGCCCGTTGCCGGGCTACCGCGTGGAGCTGGTCGACCACGACGATCAGCCCGCCAGCGAAGGCGAAATCGTGCTGCCGCTCTCGCACCGCCCGCTCGGCCTGATGCAGGGCTACGCCAACAACGCCAAAGCCACGAGCGAAGCCATGCGCAATGGCTATTACCACACGTCCGACGTGGCGATGCGCCACGACGACGGCTACTTCGTCTACGTGGGGCGCACCGACGACGTATTCAAATCGTCCGACTATCGCCTGAGCCCGTTCGAGCTGGAAAGCGTGCTGATCGAGCACGAGGCCATTGCCGAGGCGGCTGTGGTGCCAAGTTCCGATCCGCTGCGTTTGTCGGTGCCCAAGGCGTTCGTGACGGTGCGCCAGGGCTACGAAGCCGGCCCCGAACTCGCGCGCGCCGTGTTCCTCTTCTCGCGAGAAAAGCTCGCGCCCTACAAGCGCATTCGCCGCCTGCAGTTCAGCGAGCTGCCCAAGACGATCTCCGGAAAGATCCGCCGCGTTGAACTGCGCCGGCTCGAACTGGAACGCACGCCTCAACCGGCTCGCCTGCCCGGCGAGTACTGGGAAGAAGACTTCGCCTGATTTGCCCATCCCGCATTGACCCCGCTACCGTTACCGACACCGATTCTCCAGGAGACACCCATGAGCGCCGTTGCTTCCCTCGCTTCCGCCAAGCCTGCTGCACAGCATGGCACCCCGCCCGCCGTCAAGCTGCTGATTGGCGGCGAGTTTGTCGAATCGCAGTCGAAGGAATGGCGCGATATCGTCAACCCCGCCACGCAGGAAGTGCTGGCGCGCGTGCCGTTTGCCACGGCCGGCGAAGTGGATGCAGCCATACGCTCCGCACATGCCGCGTTTGCCACGTGGAAGAACACGCCGGTCGGTGCGCGCATGCGCATCATGCTGAAGTTCCAGGCGCTGATTCGTGAGCACTCGCCGCGCATTGCCCGCACGCTCACCGCCGAGCAGGGCAAGACGCTGCCCGATGCCGAAGGCGACATCTTCCGCGGGCTGGAAGTGGTGGAGCACGCGTGTTCGGTGGGCTCGCTGCAACAAGGCGAGTTCCTGGAGAACGTGGCCGGCGCGGTCGATACCTACACGCTGCGCCAGCCGATTGGCGTGTGCGCGGGCATCACGCCGTTCAACTTCCCGGCCATGATTCCGCTGTGGATGTTCCCGATGGCCATCGTGTGCGGCAACACGTTCGTGCTCAAGCCCTCGGAGCAGGATCCGCTCTCAACCATGCAACTCGTTGAGCTGGCATTGGAAGCCGGTGTGCCGCCGGGTGTGCTGAACGTCGTGCACGGCGGCAAGGACGTGGTGGACGCACTGTGCACGCACGACCATGTGAAGGCGATTTCGTTTGTCGGGTCCACCGCGGTCGGCACACATGTGTATCGCCTCGGGAGCGAGCACGGCAAGCGCGTGCAATCGATGATGGGCGCGAAGAACCATGCCGTGGTGTTGCCCGATGCGAACCGCGAGCAGGCCATCAACGCGCTGGTGGGCGCGGCCTTTGGCGCGGCGGGGCAACGCTGCATGGCGACCTCCGTCGTCGTGCTGGTGGGCGCGGCGCAGCAGTGGGTGCCGGACCTGATCGCCAAGGCAAAAACGCTCAAGGTGAATGCCGGTGTGGAGCCGGGTACCGACGTCGGCCCGGTTGTCTCGCGTGCCGCCAAGCAACGCATTCTCGGTTTGATCGAATCCGGCGTGCAGCAGGGCGCCACGCTCGCGCTTGACGGCCGCGACGTGCGCGTGGCCGGTTACGAAGACGGCAACTTCATCGGCCCCACGGTCTTCACCGATGTGAAGACCGACATGGACATCTACACCAACGAAATCTTCGGCCCCGTGCTGCTGGTGCTGACTGCGCCCACGCTGGACGACGCGATTGCGCTGGTCAATGCCAATCCGTTCGGCAACGGTGTGGGGTTGTTCACGCAGAGCGGCGCTGCTGCACGCAAGTTCCAGAGCGAGATCGACATCGGTCAGGTGGGCATCAACATTCCCATTCCGGTGCCCGTGCCGTACTTCAGCTTTACCGGCTCGCGTGGGTCCAAGCTGGGCGACCTGGGCCCGTACGGCAAGCAGGTCGTGCAGTTCTATACGCAAACGAAGACGGTCACGGCGCGCTGGTTTGACGACGCGGTCGACGCCGGCGGCGTGAACACCACCATCAGCCTGCGCTGATCGCACCGGGAGCGTTGTCATGAAAATCGCATTCATCGGCCTGGGCAACATGGGCGCCCCCATGGCGCGCAACCTGCTCAAGGCGGGCCACGCACTGAGCGTATTCGACCTGAACGCGCAGGCAGTGGGCGCGCTGGTGGAAGCCGGTGCTGTAGCCGCCGCGTCCCCCAAGGACGCTGTGACCGGCGCGGAGACGGTCATCACCATGCTGCCCGCCGCCGCCCACGTGCGCCACGTGCTGACGGCGGAAGATGGCGTGCTGGCGGGCATCGCGAAGGGCGTGCCGATCATCGATTCCAGCACCATCGACCCGGCCAGCGTGAAGGCGTTGGCTGCGCTGGCGGCCGAGCACGGCAACACCTTTGTCGATGCTCCAGTCTCTGGCGGTACGGGCGGCGCAGCGGCCGGCACGTTGACCTTCATGGTGGGCGGCAGCGCAGCGGCGTTCGAACAGGTGCGCCCCGTGCTTTCCGCCATGGGCAAGAACCTCGTGCATTGCGGTGACTCCGGCGCCGGGCAGGGCGCGAAGATCTGCAACAACCTCGTGCTCGGCATCACCATGGCTGGCGTGGCCGAAGCCATGTCATTGGGCGAGGCGCTCGGCATCGACCCGAAGGTGCTGGGCGGCATCATCAACACATCGACGGGACGCTGCTGGAGTTCCGACACTTACAACCCGTTCCCGGGCGTGATCGAGACCGCGCCATCCTCGCGCGGCTACACGGGTGGCTTCGGCACCGACCTGATGCTCAAGGATCTGGGCCTGGCTGGCGATGCGGCAAAGTCGGTCCATCAACCGGTCTACCTGGGGGCGCTCGCGCAGCAGCTCTATCAAACGGTGAGCAGCAAGGGCGATGGCAAGCTGGATTTCTCCGCCGTCATCAAGCTGTATCGGAAAGACGGAGCGGTGTGATGATCGAACTGGAAACGCTGCATGACGGCACCGTCGCGGTGCTGACGCTCAAGCGTCCGCCGGCCAACGCATTCACGCCGGAGGGTCTGCTGCAACTGCAAGCCACCGTCGAACGGTTGAACGCCGACGCGCGCGTGCGCGCCATCGTCGTCACCGGCGACGGGCCGAAGTTCTTCAGCGCAGGGGCGGATCTCAACACCTTTGCCGATGGCGACCGCGATGTGGCCCGCGAGGCGGCTGCACGTTTCGGTGCCGCGTTCGAGGCGCTGCAGAATGCGCGCCCGGTGGTGATCGCGGCCATCAATGGCTTTGCGATGGGCGGCGGCCTGGAGTGCGCGCTGGCATGCGACATCCGCATCGCCGAGGCCCACGCCAAGCTGGCCGTGCCCGAGACGGCCGTCGGCCTGCTCTGCTGCGGTTGCGGCACGCAGACGCTGCCCTGGCTTGTGGGTGAAGGCTGGGCCAAGCGCATGATCCTGACCGGCGAGCGCGTCGATGCGCAGACCGCCCTGCGTATCGGCCTGGTCGAGGAAGTCGTGGAAACCGGTGCCGCACGCGAAGCCGCCATCGCCATGGCGCTGCGTGTGACCACGTTGAGCCCGCAGGCCGTTACTTTCAGCAAGCAACTCATCCACCAGGCGCGCAATGGCGTGCCGCGCAGCGCGGCGCTGGCCGTGGAGCGCGAGCGCTTCGTCGATCTGTTTGACCATCCGGATCAACGCGAAGGCGTGAACGCCTTTCTGGAGAAGCGCGCGCCGCGCTGGCATGCGGCACACGAATCGGAGACGCTGCAATGAGTGCCGTCCAACGTCAGGCAACGCTGCCCGAGGCAGCCGCTGCCGAACCCGAGGTGTTGATGCGCGTGGTGAACCGCGTGGCCATCATCACGTTGAACCGGCCAGCAGCCTTGAACGCGCTGTCCCATGGCATGGTGCGCCAGTTGGCGACGCTGCTGGAGCAATGCCGGCATGACGACGGCATCGTCGCGCTGGTGCTGCGCGGCGCTGGCCAGAAAGGCTTCTGCGCCGGCGGCGATGTGCGCTCGCTCTATCAGCTTGCGCAACAGGGCCGCATGGATGGCGACGACGGCTGGCTGCAGTTCTTCGTTGACGAATACCGGCTCGACTACGCGCTGCATCAGTTCCCGAAGCCCATCGTTGCGCTGATGGACGGCATCACCATGGGCGGTGGCATGGGCCTGGGGCAGGCCGCACGTCTGCGTGTCGTGACCGAACGCACCAAGATGGCGATGCCCGAGACGCGTATCGGCTTCCTGCCCGACGTGGGCGCCACGCGCTTCCTGAGCGTGATGTCCCCCGAGCTTGAGCTATATGTCGGGCTGACGGGCGTGACGCTCACGGGCGCCGACGCGCTGCATTGCCACCTGGCCGATGTGTGCGTGCCTGCGGAATGGCTTGCCTCGTTCGAAGAGCGCCTGCAGCGCATGCCGCACGACGGCGACCTCATGCAGGCGCTGCGCCGCGTGTTCGAGCCGCCGTGCAACGTCGTGCCGCACGCGCCGCTTGCACAGGCGACGCCGTGGGTACCGCGCTACTTCGATCGGCGTTCGTCGGTCGATCGCATCGTTGCCACGCTGCGCGAGAGCCTGGAGCGCGAGCAGGCCCGCGAGCCGCGCCAATGGCTGCAGGCCACGCTTGATGCAATGACTTCACACTCGCCGACGATGCTGCACGTCACACGCGAAGCGCTACTGCGCGGTCGGCAGCTGTCACTGGCCGAGTGCTTTCAGATGGAGCTGGGCATCGTCGCGCGCGGAATCCTGGACGGCGATTTCTGTGAAGGCGTGCGCGCGCATCTGGTAGACAAGGATCATCGCCCCGGCTGGGCGCCGGCAACGCTGCCGCAAGTGCGGCCGGAGCGGGTGCGGCATTTCCTGACGTCGCCGTGGCGGGCAGAGGGGCATCCGTTGGCGGGGCTTGGTTGAGCCGGGCGATCAAACGCGCCGCTGCCGGTCGCCCCACCACGCATCGCGCAGGCGGCGTTTGGCGATCTTGCCGTTGTCATCGCGCGGCAGGGCTGCGGTGAATTCGATGTGGCGCGGGATCTTGAAGCCCGCAATCTGGCCGCGCAGCCACTCGATCACGGGCCCGGCTTGCAGGTCTTCGCGTTCGGTCTGCACCACGGCGACAAGGCGCTCGCCGTATTCGTCGTCCGGCACGCCAAAGACAGCGCAGTCGACCACATCGGGGTGGCGCAGCAGCGCATGTTCGATCTCGGCCGGGTAGATGTTCACGCCGCCCGAGATGACCATGTCCGACGCGCGGTCGCACACATACAGATAGCCGTCGGCATCGAGGTAGCCCATGTCGCCCAGCGTGACGAGGCCATCGCGCTCGGCCTTGCGACGTGCCTCGTCGTTGCCGCGATAGGTGAAGCCCGGGTAAGCGGGCTGGCGGCTGTAGATCAGGCCGATCTCGCCCGTGTCGCATGGCGTGCCGTCGTCGTGCAGGATGCGCACCTGCGCGTCGCACACCGGGCGGCCGGCGCTGCCGGGGCGAGCGGCTGCTTCGCGCGGGTCCATCACCGTGATCATGCCGGTCTCGCTCGACGCATAGGTTTCGTAGATGACGGGGCCGAGCCAGTCGATCATCCTGCGCTTGATCTCCGGCGCGCAGGGTGCGCCGGTGGAGGCCACGAAGCGCAACGAAGACAGGTCGTAGCGGCTGCGTTCTTCGTCGGTCAGCTTGAGCAGGCGCACGTACATGATGGGCACGAGGTAGACGGTGTCGATGCGGTAGCGCTCGATCTGCTCGAGCACGCGCAGCGCATCAAAGCGCGCGTTCACCACCAGCAGCTCCGCCATCTGTGCAGCTTGCTGCGCGAATAGGCTCGGCGCGCTGTGATACAGCGGCGCCGGCACCAGCGCACGGCAGGCGGGCACGATACCGAACGTGGCTGCCACCACGGCACGCGCCTTTTGCAGATGCGCGTCGAGCTGATCAAGCGGCACGGCCTGACGCACCACGCCCTTTGGCCGGCCCGTGGTGCCCGAGGTATAGGCCATGTGCCCGCGCGGAGAAACCATCGGCCCGTCGTATGGCGTCTGCAGCGCGAGCCAGTTGGCATAGCCGTCGGCACGGTCGGTGCCTTCGGCGTCCACACGCAACAGCTGCACATGGGCAGGCAGCAGCGGTTCCACCGCATCGACGAGATCGCGATGGCCGATCAACACCTTGGCGCCCGAATCGCGCACGAGAAATTCCACCTCGGCCGGCGTGAAGTGCCAGTTGATGGGGCAGAAGTAGCACCCGGCGATACGGCAGGCGTGCATCACGTCGATGTAGGCGGGCGCATTGCGCAGCAGCACCCCGATCACGTCGCCCTCCTGCACACCCATACGGCGCAACCCACCGGCAAGGGCGGCACCCCGCGCGAGCAGCGTGTCGGCATCGGTCGGGCGATCGTCGAAGATGAGGCTGGCGGTCATGCGTGTCTCCTGTGGCGGGTCTCTATGTTGTGGTGTTGCAGTCGGACGGCAGCTTAGCCTGCGCAGCATGCCGGATCGCCCAACGCTGAACAATCCGCCCCCGATTGCGCACACTGGTGAATGCGATTGGACAACCGGGCCTGTTTATGAATCCCGCGCGGGCCCGGGCTCCCCCACTGGAGGGGTGCCATCCCCCTCCAAATATCCCTTGCAGCGGTGGGGTCGGATGTGTAGCCTATGCCACAAAATTACACATGCCTATAAGAAGAAGTCGAATGAAGACGGGGGAAGGCGGGCGTTGAAAGGGCGGCGGACCGCTCCTCTCACCTCCGCCAAGCCGAGGGCCGGGCAGCCACACCGGGCTTGCTTCAGTAGATGCGCCCGACCGGGTCCGATGCGCTGTGGCACCACCGTCGTCAGCCGCAAGTGCTGACGCGTTAGGTGTCTCCAGGCGCTGCTTCTGGCGGCGCATGGCGCAGTCTGTCGAGCCTCTCCAGGCCTCACTTCAATGGCTTCCTTGTGGTTCATCCCCAACGGCGGACAGCCGCACGCGGGATGTCGCTTTGCCGCGCGCCGTGCATGTCGTCGCGGGCATCGTTCTGAATGCGGTCACCCGCTGGGCTCCAAATGAGCGTGTCGAAAAAGTTCTCAAGCAGGCTTCTGGCGTGCTGTGTCGTCCTGGGTCTTTCCGGTTGCGGGGGAGGGGATGGAGGCAGCACAACCGGCGCGGCCTCTGCCGGGCCTACGGGGCCTACGGCACCTTCGGCACCTGCGGCGCAGGGCTACTCCATTGGCGGATCGGTGACGGGCCTGTCCGGCGCCTTGGTGCTCCAGAACAATGCGGCCGATGATCTCGCCATCGGCGCCAACGGCACCTTCACCTTCGCGACCAGCGTATCCAACGGCGCGGCGTATCACGTCACCGTATCGACGCAGCCGGCGACCCAGACGTGCACCGTGACCAATGGCGCCGGTACGGTTTCGGCCGCCAATGTCGGCAACGTGTCGGTGGTCTGCGCAACGAATGCATTCAAGGTCGGCGGCTCGGTTTCGGGGCTGAATGGCACCGTCGTCCTGCAGAACAACGGCACGGACAGCCTGAGCCGTTCCGCCAACGGCGCTTTCGCTTTTGCCACGCCTGTGGCGGAAGGCGGCGGATTCTCAGTCACGGTGCAGACCAATCCGGCTGGGCAGAGCTGCAGCGTTGCCAACGGCGCCGGCACCATGGGCACGGGCGACATCAGCACCGTTGCGGTCACCTGCACAACCAACGCCTATACCGTGGGCGGAACGCTCTCGGGTTTGAGCAGCGGCACGGTCGTGCTCAAGAACAATGGCGGCGACAGCCTCTCGCGCAGCGTCAACGGCGCCTTCACGTTTCCATCGGCGGTGGCCTACGGCAATCCGTACGTCGTGACCGTATCGAGCCAGCCCGCCAATCTGAGCTGCCCGGTGGTGAATGGATCAGGAACCATCAGCGGCAACGTGACGAACGTGTCCGTGTCCTGTTCGTGTGCGTCGGGTTATAGCGCTTGCAGTGGGGCGTGCGTCGATACCGCAACCGATTCGAACAACTGCGGCGGTTGCGGCGTGGTCTGCCCCGCCAACTTCGCCTGCAGTTCCGGCGGCTGCGTTGCCGCAGCTTGCACGACGACTGCCGACTGTACAGGTGGGGATGTCTGCCTGGGCGGCACATGCCAGGCGCCCACCTGCACCGATGGCGTGCGCGACGGTCAGGAGACCGACACGGACTGTGGTGGCGGCACATGTTCGGCATGTGCGGTGGGGCAGCACTGCGCAGCCCCGAGCGATTGCACTTCGGGCGTCTGTGCGTCCGGCGTCTGCCAAGCGGCAAGCTGTTTTGACGGCGTGAAGAACGGTAGCGAGACGGCAGTCGACTGCGGCGGCGGTGTCTGCGGCGGTTGCGCGGCAGGGCAGGCTTGTCTGGTGTCGACCGACTGCCAATCCGGAGTATGCACGGCCGGCTTTTGCCACTGACCCGCGAGTTCTCCATCCATCTCCATGCAAGGAACGACATGAAGTTCTGGTCAGCCATCCTCGTCTGCGCCGCCAGCGCGCTCCTCTCGTGCGCGGCCTATGCCGACGGGCCCATGACCCAGCAACAAGGCGAGGCCATTCTCAAGGAGTTGCGCGAGATCCACCAGCTGCTGACGCGGCAGGCGGCGCCCGCTGCGCCGGGCAATGCCGCGCCGGCACGCACGCTGTCCGTCAAGGCGCCGGCAACGCATGTGTTGGGCAAGGCGAATGCGCCGATCACGTTGGTCGCCTTTACCGATTTCCAGTGCCCGTACTGCGCGCGCTTTGAAGCCACTACGTTTCCCGAACTCAAGAAGAAATACATCGATACGGGCAAGATGCGTTACGTCTTGCGAGACGTCCCGCTCGACTTCCATCCCTTCGCGATCAACGCGGCGCAGTCGGTGCGCTGCGCGGGCGATCAGAACAAGTATTGGGAAATGAAGGATCTGGTGTTCAAGAACCAGAGCCGGATCGACACCGCTGCACTGGCCTCATACGCCCAAGACCTGGGGCTCGACGCCGGCCAGTATCAGAAGTGCATGGCGGACAACAAGTATCTTCCTGAGATCAATGCGGATAGCCAGTACGCGCATTCCGTGGGCATTTCCGGCACCCCGTCGTTTGTGGTCGGCAGGGTGGTGGATGGCATGGTGCAGGGCCGCCTGATCGTTGGCGCGCAAGGTCTGAGTGTGTTCGAGCATGCCATCGAGGAGATGCTTGCCAAGCCGTAAGGCGACAGTGGGCAGCACACCACGCGAGGCCAGATCGGCTTGTGCCCGTAGGCCGCCTTCAGGCACAATGCGCAACCTTGTGGAGATGGCATTCCTCCCTTAACCGCCGGTCTGCGGATCACGAAACCGGCTGATGATGCCTACAAGTTCCTGAACGAAGGAAGTTGTAGGCACACGCCCAAACGACGTTCTGTCGCTCAGGTTTGAGTTCTTCGAATCTGGTCATCATGAAGAAAACGCTTACACGCTCCGAGCCGATGCTCATGTTCGGGTATCTGCTGCGCTGGCTCTCGCTGGGCTCGCTCGTCGGCATGCTCGCCGGCTTAGGCTCTGCGGTGCTGCTGCTGGCGCTCGATTGGGCGACCAACACGCGCACCGCCCACCCGTGGCTGCTATGGTTCCTGCCCGTGGCGGGGCTTGCCGTTGGGTTGCTCTATCACTACACGGGGCGCTCGGTGGAAGGCGGCAACAATCTGCTGATCGACGAGATCCACGACCCCAAGCGGGTCGTGCCCAAGCGTATGGCGCCGCTCATCCTGCTGGGCACCGTCGTCACCCACATCTTCGGTGGTTCAGCGGGGCGTGAAGGCACGGCTGTCCAGATGGGCGGCAGCTTTGCGGACTACCTGACGCGCTTGTTCTCGCTGGCGCCGGCGGACCGGCGCATCTTGCTGATGGCGGGCATCAGCGCCGGTTTCGCATCGGTGTTCGGCACGCCGCTGGCTGGTGCTGTGTTCGGGCTGGAGGTGCTTGCGATCGGGCGTCTGCGTTATGACGCGATCCTGCCGTGTTTTATCGCGGCCATTGTGGGCGACTTGGTGCCGCCGCTGCTGGGCGTACACCACACGCCGTACGCGATTCCGTTTGTGCCGCATCTCACGCCAATCGCCATTGGGCTGGTTGTGGTGGCCGGCATCATCTTCGGTCTGACGGGGATGACGTTCGCGGCGCTCACGCATCGGCTTGGCCGCCTGTTGAAGCATCACATTGCGTTTGGCCCGCTGCGCCCCGTGCTGGGCGGCAGCGTGGTCGTGGCTGCGACCTTGGTGCTCGGTACAGACAAATACCTGGGCCTCGGCATTCCCGTCATCGTGGATGCGTTCCACAACCCGCTTCCGGCCTACGACTTTGCCGGCAAGGCGGCCTTCACCATCGTGACGCTGGCCTCGGGTTTCAAGGGTGGCGAAGTCACGCCGCTGTTCTACATCGGTGCCACGTTGGGCAATGCGTTGGGTTATGTGCTGCCGCTGCCGTTTCCGCTGCTGGCCGGCCTTGGGTTCGTTGCGGTGTTTGCGGGTGCCGCCAATACGCCCATCGCGTCGACCTTGATGGCGATGGAGCTCTTCGGCCCCGAAGTCGGCACATTTGCCGGCATCGCGTGTGTGGTGAGCTATCTCTTCTCAGGCCACACCGGCATCTATCATGCGCAGCGCATTGGCCATGCAAAGCGTCCTACCGAGGCAGCGCCTTCACATCAAACACCGTAGAAGCGTTCGCACAACGCCGCACTTGCGCCGAGCTTGCGCGACAGCTCGGACGCCGCCTGCAACTGCTTGGCGACGACATCCCCAGCGGTGCGCGCCGCTTCCAGCCGGGAGGCTGCGCCCGACAGCGTCAGCGCAGCCATGAACTTGTCGCCGGAACCGAAGATGGGCGTGGCAAACGCCGCCGTGTGCTGATCGCGCGCGCCGGAGGTGAACAGCGGTAATTCGGGCACGCCGTCATACAACGCTTCACCCAGCCCCCAATAACGCAGCACGTGGCTGATGGCCGTGTCGTCCAGCGGCAGCGACGTGCCAGGCAGGCGGGTCTCGCGCAGGCCCTCGGACGGCTCGGCGCGGAACAGGCACAGCCGTCGGCCGTGATCGACGACGTAGTACGATGCGCTCTCTCGCGTGGCCGCCGCCAGCGCGTGCAGCACCGGCTCCACCACGGACGACAAGTGGAACGACTGCTCGTACAGCTTGCCGAGATACAGCAGGCGCGGCCCGAGCGAGTACGCGCCGGACTCGGAGCGCGTGACATAGCTCATACGCTCCAGCGAGTTCATCAGCCGATACACCGTGGTCTTGTGCATGCCCGACGCTTGCGCCAAGGCCGCGAGTGACAGGGCTTCCGCCCCTGGCTTGAAGCAATCCAGCAAGGCCAGCGCCTTTTCCACTGCGGCAACGCCGTCATTTCCCATTTCCGAATCCCCGAACTCCGAATGGCGAGATTGTACTATGTACAACGCCGTTGTATCTGACGGAAGGGTAAACGCTAGTGGATCGACCCGCCTGCCGTGGCTATAGTGATTTCACTGAGTACACCAGTGTTTTACACAGTACAACATCACAGTCTGAGGCAGGTTTTTCATGAGTACCCTTTCGCACAACACTTCCGCCATCGTTCGCGATATCGAACGCGTTTCGCCCGCGCTGGTCAAGGCGGCTGCCCTTTTTCAGGCCGCCATCCTGGCCGACGTTGCCGGCCGCCGCGGCACCTTGAACTGTCGCGTCAAACCGCTCGCGCCGACCATGAAGGTGGCCGGGCCGGCCGTAACGGTGGAGGTTCGCCCCGGCGACAACCTCGCCATCCATGCCGCGCTGGCGGTCGCCAAGCCCGGCGATGTGATCGTGGTGGACGGCAAGGGTGACCAGAGTTGCGCGCTGATCGGCGAAATCATGGCCACGCAGGCGCAGGCAACCGGCATCGCTGGGTTTGTCATCGATGGGGCGGTGCGCGATTCGCACGAACTGGCGCACGGCACGTTCCCGATCTTTTCTGCCGGCTTGAACCCCTGCGGCCCGACCAAGAGCGTGGCAGGCCGCGTGAACCTGCCGGTATCGGCTGCCGGCGCAACGGTGCACCCGGGTGACCTCGTGGTCGGCGACGCAGATGGCGTGGTCGTGATCCCGCGTGCCGACGTCGAGCGCATTCTCGTGCTCGCACAGAAAAAGGTGGACGCCGAAGCGGTCCGCATTGCGGCGATCCGCAAGGGCGATACGCGCCCGGGCTGGCTCGAGAAAGAACTGCGCGCCGCGGGCATGCTGGCTGAAGGTGAGGCACTGTAATGAGCACGACTGCAACCAAGCCTGTCCTGCTCGTCACGGCGGCTGACCTGGCGCCGCAAGCAATGGAGATGCTGGGCGATTTCGAAGTCGTGTTTGCCGGCAAGCAACCCACCGAAGACGACATCGTCGCGCTCTGCGCACGGCACAAGCCGGTGGCGATCATCGTGCGCTACGGCAAGATCAACGCCCGCATCATGGATGCCGCGGCCGGTAACCTGCAGGTGATCTCCAAGCATGGCAGTGGTATCGACGTCATCGATCAGGACGCCGCCGCGGCGCGTGGCATTGCGGTGCGTGCAGCAGTGGGGGCCAATGCCGCCGCCGTGGCCGAGCATGCGTGGGCACTGATCCTGGCGTGTGCGAAGTCTGTCCCGCATCTCGACGTGCGCATGCATGCCGGGCATTGGGATAAAGCGACGCACAAGTCGGTCGAGCTGGATGGCCGCACGCTTGGCTTGGTCGGCTTGGGCGCGATCGGGCGCCGGGCCGCCGCGATCGGGCTGGCGTTCGGTATGCACGTTGTCGCATTCGACCCGTACGCCAAGGAGGCGCCTGCAGGCGTCAAGCTGGTGAGCCTGGGCGAGTTGTACGCACAGTCCGATGTGGTGTCGCTGCACTGCCCGTTGACGGCCGAGAACCGCAAGATGCTGAACCGTGACGCGTTCAACTGCTTCAAGCCCGGTGCGATTCTGGTCAACACGGCGCGCGGCGGCCTCATCGACGAACCAGCGCTGGTGAAAGCGCTGGCGAGCGGCCGGCTCCGTGCAGCAGGGCTCGACAGTTTTGACGTCGAGCCGATGACCACGCCGCATCTGTTCCAGGGCGTTGCGAACATCATCCTGTCGCCGCACATCGGCGGCGTGAGCGACGCGGCCTACGTGAACATGGGCAAGGGCGCGGCGGCCAATGTGCTCGAAGTGATCGAGGAACGTGCCCGCACGGCGGCGTGATGTCCATGTTCCTGCTCTCGCCACCCGTGGTGCGTGAAGCTGAAGTCTTCACGCGCATGCCGGCCAAGTTTCGCAAGCCCGATGTCCAGACGGAATGGGCACGCGCCAATCGCGGGGGGCAAGCCACCGATTCCTTTCTCGAAGGACCGGTGTGGTGTCCGGACGGCCGCGGTCACGGTCATCTGTACGTGACCGATATCCCGCACGGCCGCGTCTTCCGCATCTCGATGGCAGGCGATTGGGAACTGGTGACCGAATACGACGGCGAGCCCAACGGCATGAAGTTCGTCGACGATGCGCACCTGCTCATCACCGACTACCGCAACGGGCTGATGCTGCTCGACATCAAGCGCGGCGAAGTCACGCCGTATCTGGAGCGCCGCAACTCGGAGCGCTTCAAGGGCGTGAACGACCTGACGTTCGATTCGCTCGGCAACCTGTACTTCACCGATCAGGGCCAGACCGGGCTGCAAGACCCGACAGGGCGCGTCTATCGGCTCTCGCCGCAAGGCAGGCTCGACATGCTGCTCGGCAATTGCCCCAGTCCCAACGGGCTTGTGCTGTCGCCCGACGAGAAGGTGCTGTACGTCGCCATGACGCGCGGCAACTGCGTGTGGCGTGTGCCTTTACAGGCCGATGGCTCCGTCAGCAAGGTCGGACAGTTCTTCACGTCGTACGGCCCGAGCGGCCCGGATGGTTTGACGATCGACACGGCGGGGCGGCTGTTCGTGGCCAACCCCGGGCTCGGTCGCGTCTGGGTGCTGAACCACCGCGCGGAGCCAGATGTGGTCGTGACCAGTCCCGAAGGTGCATCGCTCACGAACCTGTGCTTCGGTGGCCCCGAAATGAAGACGCTGTTCATGACCGAATCGGTGTCCGGCACGGTGCTCAAGACAGAGATGGACATCGCCGGCCCGCAGCCGCATCGGGCACAGCAGACAAAAGCCACGCCCTAGCCACAGATCATCGATACACAACCCCTAGCGCTCATAGAAGCGCGATGGAGGAGACCATGCAAATGTCCCAGACCTTGAGTGCCACCACGCCAGCGCATGGCGCGGATGTGCGCTCCGCCGCCACGCTGCCCGATGCGGACTACCAGGCGAGCGAACGCACGCTGGCCAAGGCGTTCCGCCGCATCCTGCCGTTCATCTTTGCCTGCTATGTGATCAGCTATCTTGATCGCACCAACGTGGGGTTTGCCGCGCTCACCATGAACAAGGACATTGGCCTCACCGCCGAACAGTTCGGGTTCGGCGCAGGGCTGTTCTTCATCGGGTATTTCCTGTTCGAGATCCCGAGCAACCTCATCATGCAGAAGGTGGGGGCGCGCATCTGGATCGCGCGGATCATGATCACGTGGGGCATCTTCTCGATGGCTACGGCGTTTGTGGTCGGGCCCAAGAGTTTTGCGGCGGCGCGCTTTCTGCTGGGTCTTGCCGAAGCGGGCTTCACGCCTGGCATCTACCTTTACTTCACGCATTGGTTTCCCGGCAAGTGGCGGGCCAAGGTGACCGCCGCATTCCTGGTCGGCATTCCGGTGGCGAACATGATCGGCTCACCCATTTCCGGCGCGCTGCTCGAACTCGGTGGCCTGCATGGGCTGCGCAGCTGGCAATGGTTGCTGCTGATCGAAGGGCTGCCGGCGGTGCTGCTCGGTATCGCGTGCCTGTTCGTGCTGGCGGATCGGCCGGAGAAGGCGACATGGCTTACCGACGATGAGAAGGCCGTCCTTGCGCGCCGCCTGGCGCTGGAGCAACGCGACATCGCCAGCAAGCACGGCGCGACACTGCGCGGTGCCATGACCAATTGGCGCGTCTTCGTGCTGGCGTTCATCAACTTCTGCGGCATCGTCGGCTCCATCGGCGTGGGCCTCTGGATGCCGCAGATCATCAAGCAGTTTGGCGTCGAGCACACCGTGGTCGGCTGGCTGACGGCCATCCCGTATGCCGTGGGTGCGGTGGCCATGCTTTGGTGGGCGCGTGTGGCAAACCGGGCGCAGAACCGCATCCCGTATGTGGCGGGTGCGCTGGTGGTTGCAGCGGCAGCGCTGGCGGCCAGCACAGCCGTGGATGCACCGGCGCTCAAGCTGCTGGCGCTGTGCCTGACGGTGAGCGGCATCCTGGCGTTCCAGGCCACGTTCTGGGCGATTCCGTCCACGTTCCTTACGGGCCGTGCGGCCGCGGGCGGCCTGGCGCTGATCGTTTCCGTGGGCAACCTCGGCGGCTTTGTCGGCCCCTCGATGATCGGTGCCATCAAGCAGTTCTCGCATGGCTTTACTGCGCCGCTGCTGGCGGTGTCGGCTGTGTTGCTCATCGGAGCGCTGTCGATTGCCTGGCTGGGCGACCCGGGCGCCGATGCCGGTGAAGCCACAACCCGCTGATCGCGCGATCGCAGTATCTTTTTTCCTAGACATTCAAACAGCGCCGCGCAGCGCGCGACGGTGCCAGGAGACACACATGCAAGTGACGGGCAGTACCGGTGTCACGGATATCGAGCAGCAGACCCTGAGCAAGGTGGTCTGGCGGCTCGTGCCATTTCTCATGCTCTGCTACCTGCTGGCCTTCATCGACCGCGGCAACGTGGGCATGGCCTCGCTGCAGATGAATCATGACCTCGGGCTGACGGCCCGCGTGTTCGGGTTTGGCAGCAGCCTTTTCTTCGTGTCGTACTTCTTCTTCGAGGTGCCGAGCAATCTTGCGCTGCAACGCTACGGCGCGCGCATCTGGATTGCGCGGATCATGATCACGTGGGGGCTGATCTCGGCCGCGACGGCACTGGTGCAAGGCCCGGCATCGTTCTATGCGCTGCGCTTCCTGCTGGGCGCGGCGGAGGCCGGGTTCTTTCCCGGCGTGCTGCTGTATCTGTCGTATTGGATTCCGGCAACGCACCGTGCCCGCATCGTGGCGACGTTCATGGTCGCGATTCCGGCAGCGAGCTTCATCGGCTCGCCCATCTCCGCTGCGCTGCTGCAGATGGATGGGTTAGCCGGCCTGCGCGGTTGGCATTGGCTGTTCATCCTTGAAGGCATTCCCACGGTGCTGCTCGGCATCGCGTGCCTGCGCCTGCTGACCGATCGGCCCGAAGAAGCCAAGTGGCTGTCGAGTGACGAGCGCCAGTGGCTCACGAACACGCTGGCTGGTGAAGCGCGTGGGCCCAAGAAGGTTGCGCAGATGCCGCTGGCCAAGCTGTTCTGTAATCGCTACGTGCTGTGCCTCGCGCTGGTGGATGTGTGTGCGTCGGCCGCCGGCAGCACGCTGTCGGTGTGGCAGCCGCAGCTTCTCAAATCGTTTGGCTTGACCGTCATGCAGACGGGGCTGCTGAACTCTGTGCCGTATGCCGTGGCATCGGTGCTGATGGTGTTCTGGGGCCGCCGCTCGGACCGCCTCAAGGAGCGCCGCTGGCACACCGCCATTCCCATGCTGCTGATCGGCCTCGGCCTGTTCGGCACGTCGCTCAGCGGGTCGCTCGTGCCGACCATGGTGATGCTGTGCGCGGTGCTGGTGGGTGCTTATTCGTTCAAGGGGCCGTTCTGGGCGCTGGCCTCCGGCATGCTCTCGAACAGTGCAGCCGCTGCGGGGCTCGCCACCATCAATGCGATTGCCAACCTCATCGGCGGCGGCCTGATGGTGAACGTGTACGGCTGGGTCAAGCAGGCCACCGGCAGCTATGCACTGGCGCTGATGCCGTTGGCGCTGCTGACGCTGGTGAGCGTGACGACGTTGCTGCTGCTGAGTCGCGCGAAGCCCGAAGCGCAGGTGCTGAACAAGGCGGAGGCGGCCTGACCATGCGCGCCCTCAACAGAAGGCAATTCCTGCAGATCGCGGGGCTGGGCGCCGTGGCGGCCGCTGTTCCAACGCTTACCGAAGCGGAAGAGTTGTGGTCCACCGGTAGCGCCCCGCCGACGTTCAAGCTGCCGGCCGGCGCAGTGGATTGCCATATGCACATCTACGATGACCGTTTCCCCAGTGCCCCGGGCAGCACGCTACGACCGCCCAACGCAAGCATCGAGCAGTACCGCAAGGTGCAGGCGCGCTTGGGCGTGCAGCGCAACGTGATCGTCACGCCGTCGACGTACGGAACGGACAACCGCTGCACACTGGATGCGCTGAAGCGTTTCGGGCCAAATGCGCGCGGTGTCGCGGTAGTCGATACCTCTGTGACGGATGCCCAGCTTGCGCAGATGCACGCAGCAGGTGTGCGAGCCATCCGCTTCAACCTGAGCTATCCGGGCGCCACCACAGTCGACATGCTTGCCCCGCTGGCGTCACGCATCGGCGCACTTGGGTGGCATATCGAGCTTGTCGTGCAAGGCGCGAAGCTGCCCGCGCTCGAGTCGCATCTGCTTGCGCTGCCATGTCCGCTTGTCATCGACCACATTGCCCATGTGCCGCAGCCAGGAGGCATGCAGTCCGACGCGATGCGCACAGCGCAACGCCTGGTCGACAAGGGAAACACGTGGATCACGCTGTCCGGCCCATACGTCGATACCAAGACCGGTGCACCGGCCTATGCCGACGTAGAGCCCGTCGCCAGGGCATTCATCAACATGGCGCCCGAGCGGATGCTCTGGGGCACTGACTGGCCGCATCCGACCCAGAAGGCCAACAAGCCGGACGATGCTGCGCTGGTGGATACGATTGCCGCATGGATCGGACGTGCGGATTGGCAGCAGATGATCTTTGTTGCCAATCCGGTGAAGCTTTACGGTTTTACCTAGGCGGCTTCCGATACGGGGATCACAGCGGAAGCTATGCTTTCGGCAGACCAGGTCAGGACACCGCCGGAGTCGTCTTGCGCGATGGTGGAGAAGTCAATGTGAGTCCATCGCACCCACCAGCGGCATATCGCCCCGGCGTGACGCCGAACGTTGCACGAAACCGAGCGATGAACGCGCTGACGTTGTCATAGCCGAGATCGAGCGCCACCATGGTCACCGGCGCGCCGGCCGCCAGCCGTTCCAGTGCACACATCATGCGAAGCCGGTGGCGCCAAGTCTCGAATGCGTAGCCGGTTTCGCCGGCAAACCGCCGGGTAAGTGTGCGCGGAGCAACGGCGGCCCAGTCGGCCCATTCCTGCATGCGTCGGGTGTCGGCAGGATTGGCGATGAGTGCATCGGCGATCTTGCGCAGGCGCGTGTCGACGGGCATCGGTAAAGCAGTGGCCGCCGGTGTAAGCGCGCGGATTTCATCGGCGATCACCGCAGCGATGCGCTGCTGCTTCGCGTCGAGCGGTGCGTCCGACCACGTCGCCGCACGGGAGATCGCGGCGCGCAGCAGCGCTGACATCGACAGCACGCATGGCGCGCCGGGCAGCTCTTCGCATGCATCAGGCGCGAGGTAGGCGGCCCAGCCGACGAACGGCCCGTGTGTTTGCGCGCCGTGCGCTACGCCGGGTGGAATCCATACCGCCTGCGCTGCAGGCACGACACAGCGGCTTGCGCCTGTCTGCACGGTCAATACCCCGACATCCGTTCCGAAAAGCTGCCCGCGCGCATGACTGTGGAGTGCGGTCGCGCGCGGCCAGGAACTGGCGTGGTCCGCCGCGTAGAGCCATCGACCACCGGCCGAGTCCACGCGCGCGGCTGAGAGGAAGGGTTGGGAGGGCATGGCTTGAAAAGCGTATTGATTGGCTATCATATCTGAGTCAGGCCAACTTACCCGCTCTACAGTGACGTGGTCAACCACACCCAAGGAGCACATAACATGCGGCCCGAAGATGTTCTTCCCGACACCGCCAGCCATGCCGATTTCGAAGGATTGACCATCCGCAAAGGTACGGTGGCGGCCTTCCTCGCGAACGCGCAGGCGTGGCTGGATCCCAGCATCGATCGAGCGCAACGTGCCGAGGCAGAACAATTGATGCGCGAGGCGGTACCCGCGCTCGAAGCACTGGGCGTACTTGCCATCCTGGAGGTGCGGGATGCAGCGCTGCGCGGGTTGATCGCGCACTGGCAGACGGAGCGCGCTGCATGCGCTGGTAAGGCGGCCTGAGCGCATAACCAAAGACAAAAACGGTCCTTCCTCTGCCGATTGGCTGCCCATATGCTCCCCGGACCAACCTTCCGGAGACGCACCATGACGCAACCGTCCTTGAGCACTGCCCCTGCCTGGAAACTCGACACCGTGGCCGTCCACGGCGGTTACAGCGCGGACCCGACCACCCGCGCGGTGGCCGTGCCGATCTACCAGACCGTTGCCTTTGCGTTTGACGACACGCAGCACGGCGCCGATCTGTTCGACCTGAAGGTGCCGGGCAACATCTACTCGCGCATCATGAACCCGACCAACGATGTGCTGGAGAAGCGCATCGCCGCGCTCGAAGGCGGCATCGGGGCGCTGGCGCTGGCGTCGGGGCAGGCGGCCGTCACGTATGCGATCCAGACGATTGCGGAAGCGGGTGACAACATCGTCTCGGCCAGCACGCTGTACGGCGGCACCTACAACCTGTTCGCGCACACGCTGCCGCTGTCGGGCATCACCACGCGGTTTGCCGACCCGAGCGACCCTGCATCGTTCGAGGCGTTGATCGACGACCGCACCAAGGCCATCTTTGCCGAGACCGTCGGCAACCCGCTGGGCAATATCACCGACATTGCGGCGCTTGCCGAGATCGCGCACCGCCACGGCGTGCCGCTCATCGTCGACAACACGGTGCCGACGCCGTACCTGACGCGGCCCTTCGAGCATGGCGCCGACATCGTCGTGCATTCGCTGACGAAGTACCTGGGCGGCCACGGCACGAGCCTGGGCGGTGCGATCGTCGATTCGGGCAAGTTTCCGTGGGCGAAGCACAAGGCGCGCTTCAAGCGGCTGAACGAGCCGGACGTGAGCTACCACGGTGTCGTCTATACGGAAGCGCTGGGCGACGCGGCGTATATCGGCCGCGCCCGCGTGGTGCCGCTGCGCAATACCGGGGCGGCGCTGTCGCCGTTCAACGCGTTCCTGATCCTGCAGGGCATTGAAACGCTGGGCTTGCGCATCGACCGCATCACGCAGAACGCCACACACATCGCCCGACATCTGCGCGGCCATGCCAAGGTGGAGTGGGTCAACCACGCCAGCCTGGACGATCACCCCGACCACGGGCTCGTGCGCAAATACCTTTCAGGCAAGGCACCGGGGCTACTTACGTTTGGCGTGAAGGGTGGCTTTGCCGCCGGGGCGCGTTTTCAGGATGCGCTGCAGTTGTTCACGCGGCTGGTGAACATTGGCGACGCCAAGTCGCTGGCCACGCATCCGGCATCGACCACGCATCGGCAGTTGTCGGAAGGCGAGCTTGCCAAGGCCGGCGTGCGGCAGGAGACGATCCGGTTGTCGATCGGCATCGAGCATATCGACGACCTGCTCGCCGATCTGGATCAGGCGCTGGCGTTGGCCTGATCGCGCGCAGAACCGCACTGGTTCACGGCTGCGCCGGCCGCTCCGGATACGCCTGCCGCAGCGCCTGTGCCAGCGAGTCATGCAAGCGCGCGCCGAGCGCTGTCAGGACGTGGCGGTCCCGCGTGAGCAGCGAGATGACGCGCTCGGGCATTGGCTGATCGGTCTCGATAAAGTCGATCGTCTGACGGATGATGGGCGAGCGCGTCGATTCGCTCGACAGCAGGAGCAGGGCGTCCGATTTCCAGCACAGTTCGAGCAGCAGGGTCATGGAGTTGCATTCGACCACGCGTTCGGGCGGGGCGAGACCGGCGTCGGCAAACAGTCGGTACAGCGGCGAGTGCTCGTCAGCAAGCGAATCGGGGGCAAGCCACTCTTCTTGCTGCAACGCATGCAGGGGCTGATGGCCGCGCAACGGGTGGCCCTTGCGTACGCCGATCAGCGTCTGCGCGCGGCAGACCACGGTGTGGTCGAACCCGCGTTCGCCCGTCTGCAACTGAGACGTCAGCGCAAAATCGATGGCGCCCTCGCGCAGCAGTTCCAGTAATTGGCCCGGACGTGCCTCCAGGATGCGCAACCGCGCATTGGGAAACTCCCGCCGGAAGGTCACGAGACAGTCAGCCACCGGCCCGATGAGCGCGGTGACAGGGGTGACGCCCACCGTCAGTTCGCTCGTCACCGCCCCTTTCATGTCTTCCAGGTCTTCTCGTGCGCGCTTGACGCTTTCATTGATCAAGCGTGCATGCCCGACCAGGCGCTGGCCATACGGCGTAAGCCGGATGCCCTTGCTGGAGCGTACGAACAGCGTTGCGCCCACGCTGGTTTCCAGCTCCTTGATGGCCTTGCTGAGTGCTGGCTGCGTGATGTGAAGCAGGCGTGAAGCCTCCTGGATGCTGCCCGTCTCGGCAACAGTGACCAGTGCGCGTAGCTGGTTGAGCTTCATAGGTGTCCTTGATACACGGCGCGGCGGAGCTGGCATGCCGCACCGCCAGCCAGCAACTGTACTGCGGAATCCTCCCGGGGCGGCGGTTGGACTAGCCGGGCAGACTCGGATACGCGCTCCCGCCATAGCCAACAGCTATAGCCATGAAAAAAAGCGAGAGGCGGAATCGGCCCGACCGCTCCTACTATTGCCCTTCAATCCAGCGCATTGCGGGACGCTCATAGAAGCCCGCCCGACTGGAGGAGACATCAAAGATGGATGCCCAGATTGCCGTGCCCGCTGGCGCCCCGCGCCAAGGCACCACCGCCGTGACCCCGCATTCGAGCCGCGCTGTCGTTGCCGCCGCCATCGGCAACGGGCTCGAAATGTACGACTTCACGGTCTATAGCTTCTTTGCCGCCACCATCGGGCGATTGTTCTTTCCGTCGAGCAGCCCGCTGGCCTCGTTGCTGTTGTCATTCGCGACGTTTGGTGTGGGCTTTGTCATGCGGCCGCTGGGCGCTGTGCTGATTGGCAACATGGCCGATCGGCGTGGCCGCAAGGCAGCACTCACACTAACAATTGCATTGATGACGGCCGGCACCGCGCTGATCGCCTTCACACCCAGCCACGCGGCGATCGGCGTGACGGCAACGGTGCTGGTGGTGCTCGGGCGCTTGCTGCAGGGCCTGTCGGCCGGCGGGGAAATCGGCGCGGCGTCGGCACTGCTGCTGGAATCGGCCAGCAAGGGCCGGCGTTGCTTCCTGGTGAGCTGGCAGGCTGCCACGCAGGGTGCGGCGGCACTGCTCGGCGCGTTGAGTGCGGCCGGTGTGAGCGCCGTGCTCAGCCCCGAGGCTCTACAGAGCTGGGGATGGCGGCTGCCGTTCTTGCTGGGCTTGTTGATCGCGCCGGTTGGCATGTATATCCGCCGGCATCTGAAGGAGACGCATGAGGCCGCCCCCCACGGCAGCGTGGTCGACGTGCTTCGCCAGCATGCACGCACGCTGGTGCTGGGCATGCTGCTGATGACGGGGGCCACTGCGTCCATGTACATCCTGATCTTCTACATGCCCACGTACCTGATCCACTCGTTGCACATGCCGCCGGTCACGGCATTTCTCACGGCGTGCGTGGCGGGGTTCACCATGCTGGTCATGTCGCCGCTGTTTGGTCTGATTGCTGACCGCTTGCCGACGCGCAAGCCGATGCTGTATGTCGCGTCTGCGGTGAGCTTGTCGTGCACGTACCCGGGCTTCGTGCTGCTGTCTTCCGGTGCGGGGTTGGCACTCACCATGGGGTTGATCGCGCTGGGCGTGACGATCATGGCGGTCAGCAATGGCGCGGGCGCGGCGCTGCTGATGGAAGCCTTCCCGCGCCAGCATCGCGCGACCGGCATGTCGGTGATGTACAGCCTGGGGGTGACCGTGTTCGGCGGCTTTGCGCCGCTCATCGTTACGTGGTTGCTGGGCGTAACCGGCAACCCGATGGCACCAGCCTGGTATCTGCTGGCCAGCAGTGCAATCAGCCTGGGCGCGCTCACGCTGTTCCCGACGTATCCCGGCCGCGATTGAGATTGATGCCGCGCCATCGTTGCTCTTACCTAGTTCGCCTCTGACCTCGCACCATGTACCTCGATCCGAATTCACCCAGCATCCCCCAGGCCCTGCACGTGGGCGCCGACCGCTTTGCCGAACTGCGTCACCGCATCCATGCCAACCCGGAATTGGGTGCCGACGTGCCGCACACCTCCCAGCTCGTCGCCGGTCTGCTGCGTGAATGGGGCTATGACGTCCACAGCGTCGGCGGCCACGGCCTGGTGGGGCAATTGAAGGTGGGCAACGGCACGCGCACGATCGGCCTGCGCGCCGACATGGACGCGCTGCCCATGCAGGAGCGCACAGGCTTGCCCTACGCCAGCCAGATGGCCGGCCGCATGCATGCGTGCGGCCACGATGGCCATACCGCCACGTTGCTTGCGGCCGCCGAGCACCTGGCGGCCACGCGCAACTTCAACGGCACCCTGAACCTCATCTTCCAGCCCGATGAAGAGGGCCTGACCGGCGCCGTGGCCATGATGGAGGACGGCCTCTTCGAGCGCTTCCCCTGCGATGGCATCTACGCTTTCCACAACGCGCCCGGCTTACCGCTGGGCGTGGCCGTCGTGCAGAGCGGCCCGCTGGGCGGTTCGTCTGATCGTGTAACGGTGACTTTCAGCGGGCGCGGCGGCCATGGCGCCATGCCAAACCTGGCTGTGGACCCGACGCTGGCTCTGGCATCGACGGTGGTGGCGTTGCAGGGCATCGTCTCGCGCAATGTCGCGCCCGTGGATGCGGCGGTCATCAGCGTTGGGCAGATGCAGGCCGGGACGACGCACAACATCATCCCCGAAACGGCCATGCTCAAGTTGAGCGTGCGCGCGACCAAGCCGGAGGTGCGCGAGCTGCTGGAGACGCGCATCCGCGAGGTCATTACGCACCAGGCCGCATCCTATGGCGTGTGCGCGGAGATCGTCTACGAGCGGTTGGTGCCGGCCATCTGCAATACACCCGAGCAGACCGCTATCGCGCGCCGTGCCGTGGCGAGCGTGCTGGGCGAGGAGCGCGTCATCCAGGTGCCGCCGTCTTCGCAGATGGGCAGTGAAGACTTTGCCTGGATGCTGGAAAAACGCCCAGGCTGCTACTTCGCGCTGGGCAACGGCTTGGGCGGCCAGTGGGTCGGCTGCTCGCTGCACAACGACGGCTACGATTTCAATGACAAGCTGATCCCCATTGGGGCGGCATGCTGGGTGGCGCTGGTGGAGGATCAGTTGCGCGCAGAGGGCTGACGCGCAGGCGACTCCCCCAGCCGCGCCTGCCGGAATACCAGCGCCATCACCAGCAAGAACGGCACACCTACCACCAGCGTCATGCGGAAATCCGCCATCCACGCCGTACTGACGATGATGACCGCCATCGCGACGGCGCCGATGACGGTCAGCGCCGGAAAGCCCCACATGCGGAACCGCAGCGTGCGACCTTCGCGTTCCGCCGCCCGGCGAAAGCGCAGGTGCGTGATGAAGATGACGAGCCACGTAAAGAGCGCGCCGAACATCGCAAGCGCCATCATCAGCAAGAACGAATGGCCCGGAAGCACGACGCTGAGTACGGCCGCCAGCGCAGCCCCAGAACTGGACACAGCGAGCGCGCGCAAGGGCACGCCGCGTTGGCTCACCACACCGAGCGCCCTGGGCGCCTGCCCGCCGCGTGCCAGGCTGAACAGCATGCGCGTGGACACATACAACTGCGCGTTCATCGACGACAAGGCGGCGGTGAGCACCACGAAGTTCATCACCCCCGCGCCGCCTGCAATGCCCAGGATCTCCATCACCCGCACGAAGGGGCTCTTGCCTGTGCCGGCTTGCTGCCACGGCACCACGGCCAGCATCAGCGCAAGTGTGCAGAGGTAGAAGAACACCAGCCGGAACAGCGTGGAGCGGAATGCGCGCGTGGCGGCCGCTTCGGGCTCGCGCGCTTCACCGGCGGCCACGGCAATCAGCTCGATACCGAAGAAGCTGAAGATGCTGACCACCGCGCCGAACCACACGCCATGCCAGCCGTTCGGCAGAAAGCCGCCCATGTCCACGTAGTTGTGAAAGCCGATCGATGCGCCTTCGGGCGCACGATGAATGGCATAGCTCGCCACCGCCAGAAACGCGACGATGGCCACCACCTTGATCATCGAGCACCAATATTCGGCCACGCCGAATACCTCGACGCTGCTGGCGTTGATCCACACGAGCACGGCAGAGAACCCCACGATCCATACCCACGCTGGCACGCCCGGAAACCAGTAAGCCATGTAAACCGCCACCGCCGTCACCTCTGCACCAATCACGAAGACGACCGCCGCCCAATACGCATAACGCACCAGGAAGCCGGCGAGCGGGCTAACGTAATGCTCGGCATAGGCGCCAAAAGAGCCGGTGGTCGGGTGGGCCACCACCATCTCGGCCAGGCAGCCCATGAGCAGCAGCGCAATGATTGCGCCAATGGCATAGCTTGCAATCACGCCTGGGCCGGCCAGTTGAATGGCCGCACCGCTGCCCAGGAACAGACCGGTGCCGATCGCGCTGCCGATGGCGATCATGGCGAGTTGCGCAGATGAGAGACGGTGCTGCAGGCCGCCTTCGCGTGCGGCCAGCGCTTCGAAGCTGCCGGTGGCCTTGGTCATGGTGTTGTCCTGACTGGGGAAAAGGCCGGGATGATACGCCGCTCCATGAAAAACGCCCCGCACGGAGGCGGGGCGTCTTGTGTGACCGGACGGAGGCTGATCAGCGCGCCACGGGTTTGGCGTACTGGATCGGAACGTCCACCCGCGCCTGCGGCAGCGTTTTCTTGAGCTGCGCACGCGCATTCACGGCATCCTGGAACGTAGCAAAGCGCAGGGTGCTGATGTTCAGGTGCCCGTAGTACTCCGCCGATACGGGCGTTGCGGGCAGGTTGCTCACCGCCTGGCGCACGCTGTCGACCGACACCTGCGAGACGACCACCTCGTTGCGGCTCTCGCCCACCACGCCGCGTTCATTGACGACCTGCGTGACGGCGGAGGATGCCGCACCCGCCGCCTTGGTTCGCGTGCCGCTGGAGAGCACCTTGAACGACTGCGATTCGATCTGCACCGTCGGTGCGCTTGCGTATTGCGTCAGCTCCTGCGTGCTTAGGTGTTTGCCCACCGTCAGGTCAGCTGCCTGGCACGCCGAAGCCATCGAGAGCAGCGCCGCCAGCGCCACGGTTTTCATCAGGGTTGTATTGATCATGTTGAATGGTCTCCGAACGGGCTCACTTGGCAGCAATCACGCGGTACTCCACGGCCAGCGGCGTGGCAAGGGTCACGGTGTGGGTACCGCCCTGGGGCTGGTATGTCGAACAGGCGTTGGTCGGCACGCCGCTGACGGCATAGACCTCCCACGTACCGGCTGCGTTCTCGCCATAGAAGGCGTAACTGCCCAGGCCGTACTTGTTCACGGTATCGACGCCGTTGTTGTAATAGCCGTTGTAGGGCAGGGACAACGCCGACACCGTCCCCGAGGGCGACTTCACAAAGAAGCCGACACTGCCCACGCACACCGAGCCCGACACGCGCAATTGCAGGGCGTCGACCTTGTCGGTGCCCGACACGTTGAACTGGCCGAGCTTTTGCACCGCGCCGTAGTTCAACTGGTTCACGTTGGCAAAGGCCGCCGCGAAGTCCGGCACCGTCAGAGCGGCCGGCTTGTAGGTGACAGTGGCCTTGGCCATTTTCACCGCCGCTGACGCATCGACCAGCCCGAAGCCGTACCACGTGGAATATGCATAGCCGGCGGCATTGGTCTGCCAGCCGTAGTCCAGCCGTGCGGTGGTCGCGCCGTCAGTCAGCGCGGTGGTGGTATCGCCCGTGGCGGCACCGGTGAGCAGGTCGATTCGCGCGTTACGGCCGTCACGGCTGCCGTAATCGGTGTCGATCTGGCGGGCAGTTGCGCGCAGGATTTCGCGAACATCGCGCCACGTCAGATTCGGGTTGGCGGCCAGCATCAGCGCGACCACGCCGGACAGCGTGGGCGTGGCCGCCGACGTGCCGTTCATGCTCGAGTAATCGCACTTTGCGTTGTCTTTCAGGTTGGTGGCGGTGCCAGCAATCGCAAAGTCGTTGGTGTCGTCCGGATTGGCCCGGCTGTAGCCGCGTGCGCAGCCGCTGAGGTCGGTGGAGAAAATCTTTGGGCCGCTGCCGGTTTCACCATATTTGCCGCCGTCGCCGTACTCGCCGCCAAGGCCTGTGATCCAGTTGACCGATCCGGCGTTGGAGTAGCTCGACTTGATGCCCTTCGCGTTTGCCGCGCCGACCACGATCACGCCGGGCTCCAGCGCTTCTGGATCATTGGCGGGATTCTCGCAGCCGATCATGCCGGCGGTGCTACCGACGGTCGGGCATGTGCGCGGCGGAACGCTGACGCCGTCGTTGATGTATTCGTATTCATTGCCCGACGCCTTGAGCATGACCAGCCCGCGGCCGCCACGCAGGTTCGGGAAGGCGCGCACCGCTGCCTGTGTCGAGGTGGACGTGTCGTATTCCAGCGGTGCCTGCGGGTTCGCGCCGTACGAGGCATTGATGATGTGGCCGTTCTTCGACCAGTCGGCGCCGCCGTAGGCCGCGGTCGTGTCCGGATTCGCTGCGCCGATAAAGCGCGCCCCGCCCAGCGTCGCGCGCGGAGCGATCCCCATGACGCCCTTGCCGTTCTGCGCCGCGGCGATGATGCCGGCCACGTTGGTGCCATGCGCGTCTTTGATGTTCGCGGGAATGTCTGCCGGTGTCGGATCGTTCGAACCATCGTCGAAGTTGTGCGTCATGTCCGAGTTGGCATTGGCGAACAGATCTTCGTTGTGCACGTCGATGCCGTCATCCAGCACGAGCACGTTCACGCCCTGGCCCTTGATGCCGGCCTTGTGCGCGTCTTCCACGTCGATGTCGGTCGTGCCGTTGGCCACCAGGCCGAATGCAGCGAAGAAGCTGGTCGCCTGCTTGAGCGCCCATTGGTAGGCGTACAGCGGCTCGGTGCTGCCGGTCTGGCACGCGTACTTGGCATCGACGCCGGTTTCCGCGCAGGTGGATGCGGGCGGCGTGTTGCCCCCGGTGTTGCCGCCGTTGCTGGCCGTATTGCTACCTGAGTCTGCGCCGCCGCACGCGGCCAGGGCCACGGTGGCGAACAGCGTCAAGGCAAGCGTTTTTCCCGTAATGTCTTTCACGAGACCCCCGTTTTGTCGTTGTGTGTTGTGCAAAGCGCGGGATGTCCGCACCGCTTCGACCTGTTCGACGAAGAGAGGGCACGTCGCACGTGCCCGCCGCGAGAGCGTGGGCGCTCATCAGGTCGGGCCGGATGCTCGCATGCACGCCAGTGGGGATTCAACGGCGAAAGCGGCTGTGCCCGCGAACCGGTTCGGCTGTCGCGCGAACCTGTCAGCGCGTCTCAGCCTTTGGGGCGGCTGAGCGGGGGCGGCGGGACGAAAACGGGAGCGCGGCAGGGGTACCGCGCGCGCTTCAGCGCATCTGCATGACCCAGGTGCGCCAGTCTTTTTGCTGAACGAAGCGCATGGCGGTGGCACGACCTTCGATGGCGAGCATGCGTGTCTCACGCGGTGACATGCCCGAGGCGCGGCGGTACGCGCGCGTGAAGTTCGATGCGTCGGAAAAACCGTAGGTCTGCGCGATTTCGGCCACCGACCGGTGCGTCTGCGAGCGGTCTGCCAGGATCGCGTGGCATTGCCGCAGGCGCTGCATGCGCAGGTAGTTGAAGAAGCCGCCTTCGCGCTCGAACAGCCGGTACAGCGTGGCACGCGAGATGCCGAACTGCACGGCAACCCCCTCGGGCGAAAGTGTGAGATCGGGCAGGTTCTGTTGCACGTGCCGGCAGATCGACGCAAACAGGCTTTCCCTGACGGCCGGCGCACTGGCTTCGGTCACCTGGCAGTTGATGGCGGCCGCCGCCAGTTGCAGCGTGCCCGGCATGACGGCCTGCGCCTCGGCCTCGCTCAATTTCCCGACCGATTGATAGAGCGAGCACAGGTGATCGCGCAGCAGCCCGACCATCGGCGCATCGCCGCGCAGCACGCGCATGCTGAGTTCGTCCGGTGCGCGCAGCAGCGGCGCCAGCAGCCGCCGTGGCACCGCCAAGCTCAGGAATCGGCTGTCGGTCGTGCTGGTGGCGAGCGGCTGCGCAGCGTCGACGATGAACAGATCGCCGGGGCGCGTGGCGGTGCCGGTGGCGCCGTCACGCTGTCCGCAACTGCCTTCCAGGTAGTACTGGAGCACGTAGACATCCATGCCGTCGCGCCCGAGCTTGGAGCGGGACCGATCATAGTGCTGTGCCTGCGCGCTGATCATGCCCACACCGGTCTCGCCGCACAGATACGCGTCAACGCTGGCCTGAAAGCCATGCGACTGCGGCGCGGCGGAGCGCGTGTCGAATAGCACGTTGATGGCATCCCGCCACGCCGCAAATTGATGCTCGCGCGGCAGCGCAGACGTATCGAAGTGGGAATGCGGAGGTTTGCTCACGGTGGTTTCCTGAAAGGCCCGTGCATTGTGCAGAAGCGGTAGCCCACGATGGCATGCCCCCAAAGTGGGGTGCCCAAGGGGGCTAGCCTAAACGACCGCCAACTTCGGCCGCTCCTGTCTGGGGATGACCACGTTGCGGCCCGCGGCCTTGGCCTCATACAGGCGCCCGTCGGCCAGGTGGATCAGGTCCTGAACGGTATCGTCGGCCGCAGCGACGCCAGAGTGGGAAGCCACCCCAATGCTGACCGTCAGCGTGCCGTATGCGCTTCCCGCGTTGGGTTCGTCGGCGCGCAGCACGGCGGTGCGGATGCTCTCGGCCACGCGCAAGGCACCACTGAGGTCTGTATTGGGCAGCACGGCGCAGAACTCTTCGCCGCCATAGCGGCCGGCAAAATCGCCCGGGCGCTTGATGCTGTCGTTGATACAGCGTGCCACCGTGCGTAGCGCGGTATCGCCGGCGGCATGGCCATACTTGTCGTTGTAGGGTTTGAAGTCGTCCACGTCGATCATCAGCACAGACATCGGGGCGTGGTGGCGATTGGCGCGGCGCCATTCCACGTCCAGTGCAGAGTCCAGCGCGCGACGCGTGCCGAGCCCGGTCAGGCTGTCGGTATTGGCCAGCAGGTGCAATTGCTGCTCCATCTCGAGCCGCTTGCGTAGTTGCTGCGCGAAAAGCAACGACAGCGCCATGAATACAGCGTCGAGCATCAGCACGGTGCCGCTGATCACCCATGCGCGCTGCCGCCATTCTGCGTAGATGTCTTCGGTGGCGAGGCCAACGGTGACAATCAGCGGGTGGTCGCCGATATGGCGGAAGCTGAACAGGCGCTCGATGCCGTCGAGGCTGGCGACGTCTACGTACGAGCCTTGCGGCGTGAGCAGGCGCTTCTGGAAGGCAACGGCATCGGCCAGGCTGCGGCCGATGAGTTTTTCGCTGTACGGTCGCCGCATGAGCAGCGTACCGTCCGTGCGTATCAGCGTGACGGTTGCGTGGGGCCCCAGGTTGATGCCATCGAATAGCCGGCGGAAGTAGTTCAGGCGCAGCGTGCCGACCACGATGCCGTTGAACTCGCCATGCGGGCCGTTCAAGCGCCGGCTCAGGCCGAGCGACGTGTCCAGGCCGGTCACGCGCGGCGTAAAGGGCTCGCTGATGTACAGCCCGACATTTGCGGAGCCCCGATGCACCTGGAAGTAGTCGCGGTCGCCCAGGTGAATATGCCGCGGCGGCACCGAGCGGGAATCGAAGACCACGTCGCCGACCTTGTTGGTCACCAGCAGGGAGCCCAGGTCTTGCGCGTTGGTCGAGCGGTCGAACAGCACGAGCTGGCGGACGTTGGGCGGCAGCGCCAGCATGGCGGGGTCGCGCACGCCGTCGATCACGGCCTGCAGCGACAGGTCGTACACCTCGATGTTGCGGGCAATGTCGCGTTGCAGGATCAGCGACAGGTTGTCGGCAGCATCGCGCGCGCGGGCCAGCGCGTCCGTACGCATTTCCCAGAGCGAGAGCGCGGTGAACGCGGCCAGCACCAGTGACAGCACCGACGCGCCGATGATCAGCAGGGAGGGCCGTCGCAGGAATGCGCCGGTGGCGCGCTCTAAAGGCATGCGCAGAATTGTGAAAATATTGAAAACGACAGTCTCGATTGTGTACCGGACCCTACCTTCCTACGCAATACTATCTAAGACGTTTTCTGGAAAGAAAACGTTTGCTAATGCCGATCCAGTCCGTTTGTGCAACGTTTTTGTGGGCGCAGGTGTGCGGCTTGCTGAGCATTGCCTGAGTGCCGCACCTGTGGCGCCGGGCACGCTGCCCGCCCGACATATGCCCATCGCACCTCCGTGCAATCGTGTCAGGCCGGCTTTGCCTATTCTGGGTAAGCATCCTTGGAGAACGCCATGCCAGAGCCAGACGATCGCGCCTCACCCACCCCGGCGCCCGCCAACCCGCATCCGCCCGTGACCGATACACACGAGGAGGCCCTGCTCGACGAGGGCATTGAAGAAACCTTTCCGGCCAGCGACCCGGTTTCCGTCGATGCCGGCAAGCCCGATGTGCCGCCAAAGGCGCCGGGGAGTGCGCCCAAACCGTAAAATGCAGACCGTGTGTCAACGCATCGGCCGCTTCAGCCGTATTACGTAGGCCACAAACAACGTGCGAATCCAGCACACGCGCCGTTTGAAGCGCGGGTCGCGAGAAAACCGGTGTGCGCGACATGCGCGTGCCGGTAGGTCAGGGTCCAATCAAGACGTCGACACCGCGCCGAGCGTGGGCTTGGGCGGTTTGGCTTGCCGCGCTCTCCCGCCTTTGCGTGCCTGGATTCGTATATCGCCTCCACCCGGCACTCCGCCAAGCCAGCAGGATTTCGTTTTTCACCATGCCTGACGCCGCGTCCAACGACGCCAGTCCAACATCACGCCGATCACCGGCCCGCACTGCGCCTGACGCGCCCGCCACGCCCGCGCCGTCCGACTCCAGCTTTGGACTCGCCGGCTGGATGGTGATCGGTGTTGTGCTCGTGCTTGGCGCGCTGGTGTTCGACAGCCTGTATGCGCTGCTCGACCATGTGCACTACGCAGACATGGTTGCCGCGCTGCAGGCCACGCCGCGCTCGCACCTGTTGCTGGCCATGCTGGCCACGGCGCTGAGTTACGTCGCCCTGACCGGCTACGACGCGTCCGGCCTGCGCTATGCGGCTGCACATGTCGCACCCGCCACGGTGGCCACGACCTCGTTCATTGCCTATGCGCTGGGCAATACCGTCGGCCTCGGTTCGCTGACGGCGGGGGCGGTGCGCACGCGCCTGTATACAGCGGCAGGGCTTGACCCGGCGCGCGTGACAGAGGCGGTGGCCTTTGATGCGGGCGCGCTGGGCGTGTCCACCACGGCCTTCGGGGCGGTCGGGCTGTTGTGGGGCGCCCCGCACATCGCGGCCATTGCGCATTTGCCGGCGGCGTTGCTTGAAGTCGTGGCGTTGCTGGTGCTGGCCGGCGTTGTGGCGTTGTTGGTGCTGTGCATGCGGCGGCGCCACGTGACGCTGTTCGGCCGTTGGGAGATCCGCCTGCCGCCGGCGGGGCTGGCAGCGCGACAGTTCGCGATCTCTGCAGCGGATATGAGTGCGGCCGCAGCCGCGCTGTGGGTATTGATGCCGGCAGGCGCCGTCGATCTGCCCACGTTTGTCGCGTTCTACGCGCTGGCGGTCACGCTGGGCGTGCTGAGCCAGAGTCCGGGCGGTTTGGGCGTGTTTGAAGCCGTCATTCTGTTGGGCTGCAGCGGCCAGGCGCCGCCGGCAGAGGTTCTGGCCGCGCTGCTGTTCTACCGTGCCATCTATTTCCTGCTGCCGCTTGTCGTGGCTGCCGCCATGCTCGGCGTGTTCGAGTTGCGCTCCGGCGCCGGAGCGCCGTTTGGCCGCGCAGCGGTCAAGCTGTCGCCGGGGCTGTTGGCCGCGCTGACGATGGTGGCAGGCGTGATGCTGCTCGTCTCGGGCGTCACCCCCGCCACGGACGAGGCCGAAGACCTCCTGCGCATGCACGTGCCGCTGTTCGTGGTGGAAGCCTCGCACATGATCGGCAGCGTGGCGGGCCTCATCATGCTGTTTGTCGCGCGCGGGCTGCTGCACCGGCTGGATGCCGCGTGGTGGGCGGCGCTGGTGCTGTCGCTGCTGACCGGCGTGCTGGCGCTGCCCAAGGGCATTGCCGTGTCGGAGATGGCGGTATTGGTGACGCTGGCGGTGCTGCTCGTCATCTCGCGCCGGCAGTTTGATCGGCCGTCGTCGCTGTTCTCGCAACGGCTGGAGGCGGGGTGGCTGCTCGCCATGCTTTGCGTGTTTGCGGCGTGCGTGTGGATCCTCTTCTTCGCCTACCGCGAGGTGGCCTACGCCAACCAGCTCTGGTGGCAATTTACGTTCGACGGCGATGCGCCGCGCTCCATCCGCGCGCTGATGGCGGTGGCCGTGACCGGCCTCGGGTTCGGCATGCGCCAGCTCTTTCGCAAGGAGCCCGGCGTTACGACCTTCCCGAGCGACGAAGAACTCGCCCGCGCGGCCGAGATCATCTGCAAGCAGCCTGCTGCCGACGCCACACTCGCGCTGATGGGCGACAAGAGCCTGCTGTTCTCGCCGTCGGGCAATGCGTTCATCATGTATGCCAAGCAGGGGCGCTCGTGGGTGGCGCTGTCCGACCCCGTGGGCGCGCAGCAGGAATGGCCCGAGCTGATCTGGCGCTTTATCGAAATGGCGGATGCGCATGGCGGGCGCGCCGCGTTCTACAAGACGCGCCCGCAGACGCTGTCGCTGTATCTCGACGCGGGGCTGCGCGCCTACAAGCTGGGCGAAGAGGCGTATGTGTCGCTGCCCGAGTTCAGCCTGAAGGGCTCGCGCCGCGCCAACCTGCGCCACGGCGTCACGCGCGGCGAGCGCGAAGGCTTGTCGTTCGAGATCGTCCCCACGGCAGAGGTGCCGACCGTGCTGGACGAATTGCGCGCCATCTCCGATGAATGGCTGCGCAACCAGAACGCGCGCGAAAAAGGCTTTTCGCTCGGCGCATTTGACGACCGCTACATCTGTAGCCAGCCCGTGGCCGTGGTGCGCCGTGAGGGCGTCATCCTGGCGTTTGCCACGCTGATGTGTCCAGACGTGCTGCGCATCGAGGCGAGCGTCGACCTGATGCGCTATCGCAGCAATGTGCCGCCGGGCACGATGGATTTCCTGTTCGGCAAGGTCATCCTGCACTTCCAGGCGCAGGGGTATCAGCGTTTCGGTCTGGGGATGGCGCCGATGTCGGGCATGGTTGAGCATCAGCTTGCGCCGCGCTGGCACCGCTTCGGACGGATGATGTTCCGGCATGGCGCGCGCTTCTACAATTTCAGAGGGCTGCGCAATTTCAAAGACAAGTTCGAGCCGGTGTGGGAAGCCCGCTACCTGCTCGCGCGTGGCGGGATTGCGCCGCTGTTCACATTGACGGACGTTGCCGCGCTGATCGGCGGCGGCTTGAAGGGAGTGATCTCCAAATGAGTTGGCAAGCACCGCGCACGCAAGAGGCGCGGCATCGGGGAGTACTACGCAAAGGCTTGCGTTGGGCTGGGCATTTGAGTGCGGTCGGCATGGTGCTGGCCGCGTCCTGGGCCATCGCTGCCGATGCTCCGGCAGCAGCCAAGCCTACGCCCGTGCAAGGTCCGGTGCTGGTGCCGCCCGTCGGCATGACGGGCGCCAGCGGGGTTGTGGCTGCGCCGCCGCGCGGCGACATGCCGCCTCGCCTGCAGATGAGCGCCGCAGCCGTCACCGCCAACAAGGCTGCCAATGGCGGCGTGCTGTCGCTGCCGGTGGTGGCGCCCGCCACGGCTGCGGCGGCGCCCGGCGCCGTCGAGTTTGTCACGCACGGGCGCTTTCGCGATGTGCCGGTCTACAAGCCGAAGGGTGAAATCCGCTCCGTCGTGCTGATGCTCTCGGGTGACCTGGGCTGGACGCCCGCCGCATCGCGCATGGCAGAAAGCCTCGCACAGCAGGGCGCATTGGTGGCCGGTCTGTCCACGCCCGCGCTGTTCGCGAGCCTGGAGGCTGACCTGGGCGATTGCGCCTTCCCCGATGGCGACCTCGAAAACTTCAGCCGTTTCCTGCAGGCCTACGAGAAGGTGCCGGGCTATTACCCGCCCATCCTCGTGGGCGACAACGAAGGCGGGGCGCTGGCCTACGCCATGATTGCCCAGGCGCGCCCGAATATCTTTGCCGCGGCCATGTCGATGGAATTCTGCCCCGTGCTGGAACTTCGCAAGCCGCTATGCAAGGGCGAGGGCGTGCACTTCAGCCGCCGCATGAGCGAGAGCCGCACCACGGCCAAGCGCGTCAAGCCGCCTGAGAATGCCGGGGTGGTACTGCTGCCGGCCACGAAATTGTCTGCGCCGTGGGTGGTGCTGCAATCGGCCACGCCGACGTCGTTTGCACGCCGCTCCGGTCCGCTGTGCGAAGCGCGTGCCACGCAAGCCTTCATCGATACGATTTCGGGGGCGCAATCGGTGGCGTTGCCGGCCGCCGCGTCGGCTGCCAATGCACCGCCGGTGACAGCCAGCGAGCCTTTCAAGACTGCTTTCGCCAAGCTTGTCGCCCAACGCAAACCGCCGCCCCCGCCGCCGCCCGCAGCGGTGTCCGACTTGCCGATCATCGAAGTGCCCGCGCAGCCCGGTACATCGTCCGAGCTGTTCGCAGTGCTGCTCTCGGGTGACGGCGGTTGGGCCGGGCTTGACAAGGAGGTCGCGGCTGCGCTGTCCAAGTCCGGTGTGCCCGTGGTGGGCATCGATTCGCTGCGCTACTTCTGGACGCCGCGTACGCCAGCCTCCGCCGCCGCCGACATGGATCGCCTCGTGCGCTTTTACGCGGCGCGCTGGAAGAAGCAGAAGGCTTTGCTGATCGGCTATTCGCAGGGCGCAGACGTGCTGCCCTTCATCGTCAACCGGCTGCCGACGGCATCACGCGAGCATGTTGCGCTGGCTGTGATGATGGGCCTGGGCAAGCGCGCCGATTTTGAGTTCCACATGACCAACTGGGTGTCGAGCAGCGCGTCTGGCCTGCCGATCCTGCCCGAGGTGCAGAAGCTGCCGGCGGGCCTGGGCATGTGCATCTACGGCAAGGAAGAGACAGACACCAACTGCCCAGGCCTGGACCCGAAGCAGGTGCAGCTCGTGAAGCTGCCAGGCGGCCATCACTTTGATGGCGATTACGCCAAGCTGGCGCGCATCATCTTGGAAGGCGCGCGTGCATCGGGCAACGCCCCGCGCTGATTCGCCGGTTCCGGGGCTGCCGCGCCTCGCGCAGCGTGTTATGCCCCGGCGTTGTCGAGCAGGGGACCGGCCGGTGTGCTGGGCGCTGTCGCGAGCGATTGCACGCATTCGTCCACGCTCAACTCGTGCAGCATCTCCGGACGCAGCGTGTCATTGGCGGCGCGCTGCAACACTGTGAGCGCGCGCGGCTTGAGCCGCACCAGCATCAGTTGCAGGCCGCGCGCCGCACATTCGGCGGCAAAGATGCGCAGCGCCTCGATGGCCGAGCCGTCGACGTCCGGTGTTTCTTCCAGGCTGATCATGACGGTGCGCAGCGCAGGCTCGTGCGGCTGCTGCAGCATGGCGCGCACCGTGCCGAGCACGCGTTCGGTGTTGGCGAAGAACAGCGGCACTTCCGGCCGGACGATCAACACGCCAGGGACGGCCTTGGCTTCCGGGTGCAGAGACACATCGACAAAATCGTGGCTTTCGCGCAGGCGCCCCAGCACGCTCACGTTAGGCTCCGAGAGCTGGCGCAGCGTCAGCAGCAAGCTCACGCCAATGGCCGCCAGCAGCCCATGCAGCACGCCCAGAACCAGTACGGCCAGCAACGCGGCAATCACCACCAGCCGATCGCGGCGCCAGGTCCAGTAAGGCTTGAACACAGCCGGATGCAGCGAATGGCTCACCGCAAAGATCACGATGGCCGCCAGCACCGGCTCGGGAATCCGCGCGAGCTGCGGCAGGAACAACCACACGATCAGCGCCACCACGGCTGCTGCGCACAGCCCGGCCAGACGGGATTGCGCGCCCGCGGCTTCGTTGGCGGACGTGGCTGAATACCCTGCGCCGACGGGCATGCCGTGCAGCAGGCCCGAGAGCAGATTCGCGCAGCCCAGCGCGACGAGGTCACGGTTGGCGGAGATGCCATCGCCGTGTTTGAGCGCGAAGTTGCGGATCGAGCCGTAGGACTCGGCATAGAGGATCAGCATGAGCGCAAAGCCCAGTTCAGCGCTTTCCATCCATTGCACCCGGTTCAGTGCAGGCACGCCGAAGCTGATGTTCTGCAGGTCGATATGGCCGACCACGGCAATGCCGTAGCTGTGCCAGTCGATCCAGTAGCCGGCCGCGATGGCCAGCACGATGACGACCAGCGTGGCCGGAATGCGCCCCCAGCGCCCAAGGCCGAAGAGCAGCGCGAGTGAGACGGCTCCCAATGTCGTGCTGTACGGGTTCGCACCGGCCGCACTGGTGATGAGGTCCAGCGCGATGCGTGGCGTGTCGCTGTGGTGCACCGTCACGTCGAGGATCTTGGGCAACTGCTTGACGGCAATCGTCAGCGCCAGCCCGAATGTGAAGCCGCGCAGCACCGGCCGCGCGATGAAATCCGACATGCCGCCCAGCCGCGCCGCGCCGGCAAGGATGAACAGTACGCCCGTTGCGATGATGAGCGCCGCCGCCATCGTGAGCGCCGTCGCGCCGTTACCGCTAGGCTCCGATAGCACCGTCGCAAACAGCACGGCGGCGGATGACGACGTCGCCGAGACAATGGCAAAGCGGCTCGTGCCGACCAGCGAATAGACCACAAGCCCGCACAGCAATGCGATCAGCCCGGCCTGCGGCGGCAGGCTGGCGATGCCTGCGTAGGCAACGGCTTCGGGCAGCAACAGGCCCGCAATCGAGAACCCGGCGATCACGTCACGCACCACGCGCTGCTGTGGCGGTTGTGGCGGTGCATCCAGCGGGGCAAAGCCCTCTGGGTGTTGCAGTGCGGCGGCGGGATGTTCGTTGCTGGGGGGCATGCGATGCGGTGATCAGGCTGAAATGGACGACGCCGCGACCCGGGTGGGCCGCGGCGTGCGGGTTTGCGTCAGGCGTGTCTTACTTGGTACAGGCCTTGCCGCGGCTCGGGCGCATGCCGGCGGCCTTTGCGTCGGCTTCGGTCATGTATTCCCCCTGCTTGGTCTTGCCGTAATAGCGATCGCCCGGGCAGTGATAGACCTTGGTACTGGCATTGGCCCATACCTTGTCGGGGCCGCCGCCGGGGGCAACGGTGCCTGCGGCGGCCGCAGGCTTGGCAGGCATTGCGGCTGCGGGTTTGGCGGCAGGCGCCGGAGCCGGAGCCGGAGCAGCGGCAGGTGCAGCAGGCGCTGCGGCTGCAGGTTTGGCCGGAGCCGGTGCTGCGGGCGCGGCAGCAGGTGCACCGCCTGCGCTGGCTTTCTTGTCGACGCCACCATGGCCGCGGCAAGCGCCCTTGAGCGTCGCGCCGCTATACGGCGTGCCATCCTTGCAGACCGCGTGGACGGCCGCCGGGGCCGCTGCCGGTGCGGTGGCGGGCGCGGCGGTGCCCTGCGCAAACGCCGAGCCCATCACCAGCGCACCCATTGAAAACATCAACGCAGACAGTTTCATAACGAGACCCTCAACGAGGCACGGAGATACGTGCGTGATCGATTAACGCTGGCCGACAGCGCGCGTTGACCCACCCGAGGGTTTGTCAGAAGACAAACGTAGCGGCGCTGATCATTCCGCAACAGTCGGCATCGCTTGTGTTGCGCCGACGGGCGATGCGGCGCCGGCGCCATCCCAGCATAGGCAAGATCACGTGGCCCGGCGAAGTTTCAGGCGAATGCGTCGATCCCCTGGACCAGCCGCTTGGCTAGGCGGGGCTGCCGTAGCTGTTCGAGCCACCATTGCAGTGCGCGGCCTTCTCCGTCGCCGTTGCGTTCACCTTTGCCGCTGCGCCAGCCGACGTAGAGCAGGTTGGGCTCGCGCGGATCGGTGGTGCGCTTTTCTACCAGTTCGCCACGCGCGAGCAATGACGACACGCGGTGTCTCGGCAGCCAACCGACGCCCAGGCCGTCGCGTTGGGCCAGCGTCTTGGCACGCATGCTGGGCACTGCCAGCGTAGGTTGCCCGCTGAGCATGCCGTAGGCGCGGCCGGCGGTGGTTCGGGCCGAATCGGCCACCACCACGGCGCGATGCCGGGCGATCTCCTCGCGCGTAAGTGGCGCGTCGATGGCTGCGAGCGGATGCCGTGGCGACACGGCAAACACCCACTCCACCACGCCCAGCTCGAACCACCCGAGGTTCGGGATGGACGGCGGCTCATTCGTGGCCCCGATGACGAGATCGGCTCGGCCATCGCGCAGCGCCTCCCAAGTGCCGGCCAGCACCTCGTGCGTCACGCGCAGCGCCACGCCCGATTGCAGCGCATCAAACGCGTGCATCACGGGCATGAGCGATTCGAACTCCAGCAGCTCGTCCGTCACGATCCACAGGCGGTCTTCCCAGCCGTTGGCCACCTGGCGCACGCGCTGCGTCACGCGCGACACATCCTGCGCCAGCCGCGCGGCTTCTTCCGTCAGCAACTGTCCGGCGCGCGTGAGCTGCAGCCGGTAGCGGCGCCGATCAAACAGCAGGGCGTCGAAGCGCTGCTCCAACTGTCGCGCGGCATACGACACGGTCGACGGCGCCTTGCCCAGTTGCGCCGCCGCACGCGACAGGCTGCCCGTTTGCCGGATGGCCTCGAGCAGGGCCAATTCTTCGTCCGTCAACATGTGCAATTCCTTCGAACGTGTTCATTGTCCGGATCGTATGGCAAACCGCTTACCCGCGTCCACACTGCAGTCACGCGATTGTTCAAGTTCAACTTTCCTACTGGAGGACATCATGAATCGCTTCGAAGGCAAGACCGTTCTGGTCACTGGCGGCAACAGCGGTATTGGCCTGGCAGCCGCCCAGGCATTTGTGCGCGAAGGCGCCCGCGTGGTCATCACTGGCCGGGACGCCGCCGCGCTGGAAGCGGCGCGCGCCGCGCTCGGTCACAACGCCATCGCCATCCGCAATGAAACCGGCACCGTGGCCGCCGCACGCCAGCTGACCCGCCAGTTGCTGGAGGCCGGCGTGCGTCTGGATGCCGTGTTCATCAACGCTGGCATGGCCCGGTTTGCCGCCGTCCCGGATGTGGACGAGGCGCTTTGGGACGCCACCTTCAACGCCAATGTGAAGGGCGCGTTCTTCCAGATCCAGGCGCTGCTGCCGATCCTCAACAAGGGCACGTCGATCGTGCTGAACGGCTCCATCAACGCGCACATCGGCATGCCGAATTCATCGGTCTATGCTGCGAGCAAGGCAGCGCTGATCTCGCTGGCGAAGACGCTGTCGGGTGAGCTGGTCGGCTCGGGCATCCGCGTGAATGTGGTCAGCCCCGGTCCGGTGACAACGCCGCTGTACGGCAAGCTCGGGCTGGATGCCGACACGCTGGCCGCCACCGCCGCGCAGATCCAGGGCCAGGTACCGCTGGGCCGCTTCGGTCAGCCGGAAGAGATTGCATCGACCGTGCTGCATCTGTCGGCGCCGGAATCGGCCTTCATTGTTGGCACGGAGATCGTTGCTGACGGCGGCATGAGCCAGCTTTAAGCCCATCCCTTGGCGCGTGTGCCCGATTCGGTTTGGCCAGCCAACGTCAGAAGTTGTGGGTCACGCGCAGTGTCAGCGTGCGGCCAGGCTGAACGGGGATGAAGTTTCCGGACTGCGCGTTGCCGTAAGCGCGGATATTGAAGAGGTTGCGCGCGAAGAGATCGACGCTCCAGGATTTCTGGTGCCAGAAAAGGCTGGTGTCGATGCGCACGAAACCGGGCATGCGAAACGGGGTGTCGCCGTAGCACGGGGCGCCGCGTTGCCCGGTGATGCCAATCCCCGCGCCTGCGCCTTTCAATGGGCCTGCCTGCATGGTGTACGTCGTCCAAACCGCGCCGCTCAGGAATGGCGCTTGCGGCAGGTATCCCGTAGTCAGCGTGCCCGATACGCGAGACAGAGCGACCCACAGCGAAGTGTCCAAGCCCTTGGTGACGGCACCTTGCATCGAGACTTCCAGCCCTTCGCTGCTCTGTTGGGCGATTTGCGTGTCGTAGCCGGCGGGTGCCACATCCACGAGTCTCACGTTGTGCGCATCGATGCGATACAGCGCAGCCTGCGTCGTCAGCCCACGGTTGGCATCTGCCCAGCGCAGACCGGTTTCCAGCTGGCGACTCCGCTCAGGCAACAAGGCTTGGTATGGGTCGAAGTAGCTGGTGTTGAGACGGAAACCGCGCGAGTAATCGGCAAACCAGGCGGTATGCGGCGTGAGCTTGTAGAGCAGGCCCAGCGACGGTGTCCAGGCGGTGCCCTGAAGCTGCGCGCGCGGCAGTTTGGCGACGTAATCATTCACGTATAGGGCGCCGGACAGTTCCCAACGCTCGCCAATGGCAATCTGGTCGCGCACGCGAAACACCGACTGCCGCACCGACTGCGAAACCTGCAGGCCCGGCACGAAGGTGGCCGGCGGCACTGCGACCGGCGCAAACGGATTCTGGGGCATGAGCGCGGGAGTTGACGCAAAGGCCATGTCCTGCCGCTCGTGGAACTCGTCCCAACCCAGCGTCAACGCGTGCTCGAACAGCCCGTGTGCGAACTTGCCCGTCAACTCATTTGAAATGGCCCACGCAGTGTTGTCGCTGCGGTCGCCCAGATTGAACGTCAGCGAGGGCGCGGTGTTGTTGATCACCGGGGCCAAATGCCACAGCACGGATTGTTGGCTGAGCGCTTCGTACGTGCCGCGTGAGTGCAACGACCAATCGTCGGAGAGGGTGCGCGATACCTTGTAGTAGCCGCGGCTCGCACGGGACTGCACGTTGTCGTCGGCATTGCCCAGCGGGCTTTGCAGGGCCAGCCGGACCGGTGCGCCATTCAGCGCAAACGTGGCCGGCGGCATGGGTTGACGGCTGGTTGCGGATTCGAGCCCGACCGAGACTTCCGTTGCGGCATCTCGCCAGCCGAGCGCCGCCAGCCCGTAGCTCTTGCGGCGACCGGCGTATCCCGAATCACTGTTAGCCGTCGTGTCCTGCAACGCCACTGTCCGGTAAGACAGGTCGGTCGATCCGATGGGGCCGGCCAGATCCACCACGGCCTTGCGCTCGGCATGCGAGCCGATTTCCACGGTCACCGTTCGCTGCGGCATGACCGCGGGTGCCCTGAGGTTGGCATTGATGGCGCCAACGGCTGTTGGGGTGCCACCGATGTCGGCATGCGCGCCCTTGATCACCGAAACATCTTCGACCGCCTCGACAGGTCGCAGCGAAGCCATCTTGTCGGGCTGACCATCGACCGTGATCTGTCCCGTCATGAAACCCCGGGTGGCGTAGCGGGGGGCGGCCGTGGGATCGAGCGACATGGACGAGACACCGGCCAGCGGCAGGGCGTCTCCAATCGACGGCGCATTCTGGCTCGCGAGCAGGTTTCTCGTGAGCGTGCTGACGGCATGGGGCACGCTCGTGATGGGCGTCTCGATGTGCGTGGCGAAGCCGGTTGTGAACGCGGCAAAATCGCTGCCCGTCCTCGCGCGTACCTCGGCGGGCGGCAGGGTCCCGATGTCGCGCGGCGCCTCGGGGGCGCCCACGATGGTCAACGTGTTGTCGGTCAGCGTGGTCAGTTGCAGCCCACTGTTTTTTAGAGCCTGCTCCGCCGCCTGCTGGGCCGACATGGTGCCGCGAACCGGGCCAGCGAACAGGTCTTTCGCAAGGCCGGAGGGAAACGACATGGGCTGTCCGCTCACGCGAGCGATTTCCATCAACACGCGCTCCAAGGGCGCTCGCTCAATGGAGAAATCCCATGTGTCTTGCGGTGCAGCGTGGGCGCACTGCACAGCGAACAGCGCGGCAAGACCGAGCAGCCGCACCCTATGCCATGTGCGGCCCGTGCGCGGCGGGAGGCAGGCCTGCGCCGCAGCGCATGCGAAGGCTTTAAATGGCCGCATGGCGCTGATGCACGCGGCGCAGCGGCACTTCGAGCACATCCTGAACAGCGATCAGGCAGTGGGGTCTGCGGGCACCCTGGCGGGCGCGGCTGCGGCTCGATAGCGGCGCTGAAAAACACCGCGCCGCTGCCTGGCGTGAGCCCCTGCGCACATCTCTCTTGGTGAGCGAATTGCCCGTGTGTACTGCCCCTTCATCACGCAAGTCCCCCGAATTTTTTTGGTGATACGGCGCAAAGCGGTGTGCAGGAACCATGCCATGCGCGGATTTGGGGGCAGAGACGTACCGTGCCGCGATGCCTGACAGGATGCGTCGTCAAGCTTCCATGGCGGGGCAGATTTGATGAGGTTTTTTCAAGATGTTTTCGGGCCGCACGTCCGAGGTTCCGGACTCACGGTGAACATTGTTGAGATTTGGGGTGGGAGTGAGCGCACCCGTGGCAACGCGCTTTAGGAGAGTCCGAACGTTTTTCTCAGGCTCGAGTCAACGGGGCCAGCCGGCATGAAACGGCGCAGCTTGCTCAGAAGAGATGCCTCGCCTTTTGGTGTGCGGCGCATCTTCCATGCCCCCAGTGCAGCATCGACGATGGTGCTTGCGACACCATCGGGGTCCGGCGCCTTCTGGACGCTTTTTTGAATCGCCTGAGAAACGATGCCGCGCTCCGCGTCGTAGGCGGAGACCTTGGAAACCGCTTGAGGCGCGTTGACATCCAGGCTGGTCTTGGTGAATGACGGCTCGACAAGCACCACACGGATTCCGAACTTGCGCACTTCGTGATCCAGCGTCTCGGACATTCCTTCCACCGCGTGCTTGGATGCCGAATACAGGCCCATGTAGGGCGCTGGCAGGAAGCCGAGCACCGAGCTGATGTTGACGATGCGCCCCGAGCGTTGCGCGCGCATGTGCGGCAATACGGCTTGTGTGGTGCGCAAGATGCCGAACACGTTGGTATCGAATAGCGTCTGGGCTTCGGCAACCGACGTTTCTTCTGTCGCGCCGAGCAGAGCCACGCCGGCGCTGTTGACGAGCACATCGATGCGCTTGGCCTGCGCGATGATCGTCTCGATTCCACGCTGGACAGAGGCTTCATCACGGATATCCATCTGGATCAGTTCAACACCGGCGATCGGTTGAGTGCGAGCGATGTTGCGCACGGTGCCGAATACGCGGCACCCGCGCAGGGCAAACTTTGCGGCGGTGGCACGGCCGATGCCGGAGGACACGCCGGTAATGACAACAACTTTGGAATTCGACATGGCAGTTTCTTTCTGTATGGGTGAATGGGAGTTGCGATAAATCGGGTTTTGCCAGCGGTCTATTTGCTGGCGACAGCGGTCGGGGTATCGGGCTGCCAGCCACCGCCCAGCGCCTTGAATGCCGCTACAGCGGCACGCGCGGATTCCGTTTGGGCTTGGGCGCGTGCGTCCGAGGCACGCAAGAGGCTCTCGTCTGCCTGCAGGACTTCGATCAGGCTGACGACGCCTTTTTGGTACGCCGCAAATGAAGCATTCCGCGCGCGGCTCAGCGAATCCACGCCTTGCGCGAGCACCGTGGCTTGCTCCTCGCGTTTGACGAGGCCGGAGAAGGCGTCCTCCACATCTTGCGTGGCGCGCAACACCGCGAGCCGGTACGCAGCCAGCATCTCCGCCTCTTGCCCCTTGGCTTGATCGATCTGCGCGTTGATGCGGCCGAAGTCGAACAAGCGCCAGCGCAGGCCGAGCACGCCAGCAAACTGACTGGCGCCACTGCCGAATAAGCTGCCGGCGCCCACCGATGTGGCGCTACCCAGCAGGTCGCTAAGCGAGAACTTCGGGTAGTACTCCGCGATGGCGACGCCGATGCGCGCGTTGGAAGCAGCGAGGCGGCGTTCAGCAACGATGAGGTCGGGGCGGCGCCGCAGCAGTTCGCCTGGGGATCCGCTGATGGCAATTTGCGGAGCGGCCGGGATGTCTTTGTCTTCCATCAGTTCCGCCCGGTGCGTGCCCGGGACCGACCCGAGCATCACGTCCAGCGCATTCATCGCAGCATCAACGCCCGCCTCAAGTTGCGGAATGGAGGCGCGCACCTGCGCGAGCGCGCCTTCGGCCTGCATGACCTGAAGCTCGGCTGCCAGTCCCTTGCCGTATAGCAGGTTGATGGTGGAGAGCAATTCCTCTTGTGTTTGCACCTGGTGACGGGCCACCTTCAGGCGCGTTTGCAAGCCGCGGATGGTGATGTAGATATCAGCGGTCTGCGCGGCCACTGCCAGCCGTGTCGCGACTGCGCCTGCCTGGGAGGCCTGATAGTCGGCCAATGCTGCCTCTCGGCCACGGCGCAGGCCGCCGAATACATCCAACTCCCAGCTTGCGTTGGCATCGGCCTCAAACGCGTTGCCGTAGCGGTCGAAGCCGGGTCTTGAATTCAACACGCGGCCTAAGGGCGTTTCGACAGACTGGTACGCACGCGTGGCCTGCCCCGTGAGATTGCCCGAGGGCAGCAACGCGGCATTGGCGGCACCTAGGCCAGCGCGCGCTTGCGTAACGCGGGCGAACGCCTGGGCAAGGTCTAGGTTCTGTTCTAGTGCGAGCTGTACCAATCTGATGAGTAGCGGATCGCCGAAACCTGCCCACCATGTGGATAGATCCGCTGTTGCATTGGCCGTGCGTTGCTCGACCGCCGTCTGGCCTTGGAATCGTTCCGGAACCGGTGCATCGGGCTTCACATAGTCGGGGCCGACCGCACATCCGGCCACTAGACCTGCAAGGAGGAGGGCCGCAGAGGCTTGTTTTGGCAACATGGTGAGGTCCATCGAAATTTTTAGTGACTATAGTACAAATTGGTCACAAGTTGTTCAACTATAGCGACTCGCGTAAGCTGACGCCCATGAAGACCCCTTCCTACCCCGTCTCCGCCCGTGGCCCGGCGGACCACGATGTGCGAGACCAGATCGTCGCCGCCGCCACCGAGCACTTCAGCCGCTATGGCTACGAGAAGACCGCCGTGTCCGATCTGGCCAAGGCCATCGGTTTTTCCAAGGCCTACATCTACAAGTTCTTCGAGTCCAAGCAGGCCATTGGCGAGATGATTTGCGCCAACTGCCTGCGCGAGATCGAGGCCGACGTGAATGCCGCCCTGGCGGAGGCGGAATCCCCGCCCGAGAAGCTGCGCCGCATGTTCAAAGCCTTGACGGAATCCAGCCTTCGGCTGTTTTCCCACGACCGTAAGCTGTACGAAATCGCTGCCTCGGCTGCGACCGAGCGGTGGCAGTCGGTGATTGCCTACGAGGGCCGCATCCAGCAACTGCTGCGCGACGTGCTGCAGGAGGGCCGGGAGACTGGAGATTTCGAGCGCAAGACGCCGCTGGACGAAACCACCGCGGCCATCTCCCTGGTCATGCGTCCCTACATGAATCCGTTGCTTCTGCAGTACAGCTTTGATTACACGGAGACGGCGCCCGGACTGCTTTCCAGTCTTGTGCTGCGGAGTCTCTCCCCCTGACACGAAGATTTTTTCTTTGTGACTATTGACTAAATTAGTCACAAGAATAAGAATGAAAGCCCAGATCATCTTGTCGATGGGGTTTTCATGCTTTCGCGTCGCTTTGTTTCCGCTACCGCTGCTCTCGCGTTGCCGCTGGCGTTGATCGCTTGCGGCGAAAAAGCCCCCGCCGACCCGCGCACCGAGGCGCCTCTGGTGCGCGCCGCGTTTGTTCGGCCCGTGGCGTCTGCATCGCGCTCGTTCACAGGCGTCGTGGCTGCCAGGGTGCAGAGCGACCTCGGATTCCGCGTGCCCGGCAAGGTGCTGGAACGACTCGTGGACGCAGGGCAAACCGTCAAGCGGGGCCAGCCGCTCATGCGCATCGATCCGGCAGATCTCAAGCTTGCCGCGCGTGCGCAGTTGGAAGCCGTCGTCGCCGCGCGGGCACGCGCGCAACAGACGTCGGAAGACGAAGCGCGCTACCGCGACTTGCGCGGCACGGGGGCGATTTCCGCCTCCGCTTACGACCAAGCCAAGGCCGCGGCGGACGCAGCCAAAGCGCAACTGAGTGCCGCTGAAGCGCAGGCTGACGTCGCGCGCAACGCCAGCCGCTATGCAGAACTGGTTGCCGATGGCGACGGCGTGGTCATGGAAACGCTGGCCGAGCCCGGCCAAGTGGTCAACGCCGGGCAGGCGGTTGTGCGCTTGACGCGTGCCGGCCGTCGTGAAGCGGTGGTCCAGTTGCCGGAGACGTTGCGGCCTGCGATCGGCTCGGTCGCACAGGCCACGTTGTTCGGCAAGGAAAGCGGTGGCACGCCCGCCAAGCTGCGGCAACTATCGGATGCTGCCGATCGGCTGACCCGCACGTACGAAGCACGCTATGTGTTGGACGGCGAACTCGCCACCGCGCCGTTGGGTGCCACCGTCACGATCCAGATTCCTGAGCGGCAGGCGACAGCGCAAGGCGACTTGCAGGTGCCCCTAGGCGCGCTACTCGATGCCGGCAAGGGCCCCGGTGTGTGGATCATCCACGGCGAGCCGACCAAGGTGTCGTGGCGTTCCGTCTCCATCGTGCGCCTTGGTGACGAAGGCGCAAGCGTTGCCGGTCAGATCAAACAAGGCGACCGGATCGTCGCACTTGGCGCACAACTGCTGCGTGAGGGCCAGCAAGTCCGCGTGGCCGGGCAGGGCACCGGCACCGCCATCGCGGGAGTGCGACTGTGAGCCCGGGCCGCTTCAACCTATCGGCGCTTGCCGTTCGCGAGCGTGCCGTCACGCTGTTCCTCATCTGCCTGATCTCGCTGGCGGGGCTGATTTCCTTCTTCAAGCTGGGCCGTGCGGAAGACCCGGCGTTTACGGTCAAGGTGATGAACATCGTCACCGTGTGGCCGGGCGCCACCGCGCAGGAAATGCAGGACCAGGTGGCAGAGAAGATCGAAAAGCGCATGCAGGAGCTGCGCTGGTACGACCGCACCGAAACGTACACGCGCCCCGGTTTGGCGTTCACCACGCTGACTTTGCTCGACAGCACGCCGCCGTCGGAAGTGCAGGAAGAGTTTTATCAAGCGCGCAAGAAGGTCGGCGACGAGGTGGGCAACCTGCCGTCGGGCGTGATCGGACCGATCGTCAATGACGAATATTCGGACGTGACCTTTGCATTGTTTGCACTCAAGGCACAAGGCGAGCCGAAACGTGCGCTCGTGCGCGATGCGGAGACTCTGCGCCAGCGCCTGCTGCATGTGCCCGGCGTGAAGAAGGTGAACATCATCGGCGAACAGTCCGAGCGCATCTACGTCGAGTTCTCACATGACCGGCTGGCGACGCTCGGCGTGAGCCCGCAAGACGTGTTTGCCGCGCTCAACAGCCAGAATGCGCTGACGGCCGCCGGCTCGGTCGAAACGAAAGGGCCACAGGTGTTCATCCGCCTGGATGGCGCATTCGATGAACTACAGAAGATTCGCGATACGCCGGTGGTCTCGCAGGGCCGCACGTTAAAGCTCTCCGACATCGCCACCGTCAAGCGCGGTTATGAAGACCCCGCCACATTCATGGTGCGCAATGGCGGGCAGCCCGCGTTGCTGTTGGGCGTCGTCATGCGCGATGGATGGAACGGGCTCGATCTGGGCAAGGCACTCGACAAGGAAGTCGGCGCCATCAATGCGGACATGCCGCTCGGCATGAGTCTGACCAAGGTGACGGACCAAGCCGTCAACATCGCCGGTGCAGTCGACGAGTTCATGCTCAAGTTCTTTGCTGCGCTTCTGGTGGTGATGCTGGTGAGCTTTATCAGCATGGGCTGGCGCGCAGGCCTTGTGGTGGCCGCAGCCGTGCCACTGACGCTGGCCGTGGTGTTTGTGGTGATGGCCGCTACAGGCAAGAACTTCGATCGCATCACGTTGGGGTCGTTGATTCTGGCATTGGGCCTGTTGGTGGACGACGCGATCATCGCCATCGAAATGATGGTGGTGAAAATGGAAGAGGGCTACAGCCGCGTGGCTGCTTCGGCCTATGCGTGGAGCCACACCGCCGCGCCCATGCTGTCGGGCACGCTGGTCACGGCCGTCGGCTTCATGCCCAACGGCTTTGCGCGATCCACGGCGGGTGAATACACCAGCAACATGTTCTGGATTGTCGGCATTGCGCTGATTGCATCCTGGGTGGTTGCAGTGGTGTTCACGCCGTACCTGGGCGTGAAGATGCTGCCCGATTTCAAGAAGGTCGAAGGCGGCCACGATGCGATTTACGACACCCCGCGCTACAACCGCTTCCGTGTGCTGCTCGGGCGCGTGATTGCGCGCAAATGGCTAGTCGCGGGCGCGGTGGTGGGCCTCTTCGCCTTCGCCATAGCGGGCATGGCGGTGGTTAAGAAGCAATTCTTCCCGATCTCGGATCGCCCGGAAGTGCTGGTCGAGGTGCAGATGCCTTATGGCACGTCGATCAACCAGACCGACGCGGCGACCGCAAAGATCGAAGCCTGGCTCGCCAAGCAGAAGGAAGCCAAGATCGTGACGGCTTATATCGGCCAGGGCGCGCCACGCTTCTATCTGGCAATGGGGCCAGAGTTGCCCGACCCGTCGTTCGCCAAGATCGTGATCCGCACCGATAGCCAGGAAGAGCGTGATGCGCTGAAGCAGCGTCTGCGTCAGGCCGTTGCGGATGGCCTCGCCCCCGAGGCGCGCGTGCGTGTTACGCAGCTCGTGTTCGGCCCGTATTCACCGTTCCCGGTGGCTTACCGCGTGACCGGCCCGGATGCGGAGACATTGCGCCGCATCGCCGCCGACGTGCGGCAGGTCATGGACGCCAGCCCGATGATGCGCACGGTCAACACGGACTGGGGCATGCGTGTACCGACGCTGCACTTCACCTTGCAGCAAGACCGTCTCCAGGCGGTGGGCTTGACTTCCAGCGCCGTTGCGCAGCAACTGCAATTCCTGCTCAACGGCGTTCCGGTGACGGCGGTGCGCGAGGACATCCGCACCGTGCAGGTGACCGCGCGCTCGGCCGGCAACGTGCGGCTCGACCCGGCCAAGATCGGAGACTTCACACTGGCCGGTGCCAGCGGGCAGCGCATCCCCCTCTCGCAAATCGGCAAGATCGAGGTGCGCATGGAAGAGCCCATCATGCGCCGGCGCGACCGCATGCCGACCATCACGGTGCGCGGCGATATTGCCGACGGTCTGCAACCGCCCGACGTGTCGATCGCCATCAGCAAGCAGCTTGCCCCGATCATCGAGAAACTGCCGAGCGGATACCGCATTGAGCAGGCGGGCTCCATCGAAGAGTCGGGCAAGGCGACGAAGGCCATGCTGCCGCTGTTCCCGATCATGCTGGCGGTGACCTTGCTGATCCTCATCTTCCAGGTGCGCTCCATTCCAGCGATGGTCATGGTGTTCCTGACCAGCCCGCTGGGGTTGATTGGTGTGGTCCCGACCCTGATCCTGTTTGGGCAGCCGTTCGGCATCAACGCGTTGGTTGGCCTGATTGCGTTGTCGGGCATCTTGATGCGCAACACGCTCATCCTCATCGGGCAGATCCAGCACAACAAGGACGAGGGATTGGACCCGTTCCGGGCCGTTGTGGAAGCGACGGTCCAACGTGCCCGCCCGGTGATTCTCACGGCGCTGGCCGCCGTCCTGGCCTTCATCCCGCTCACGCATTCGGTGTTCTGGGGCGCGCTGGCGTACACGCTGATCGGCGGAACGCTCGCGGGCACGATCCTGACTCTGGTGTTCCTGCCGGCGATGTACTCGATCTGGTTCAGGATCCGGCCTGGCAACGCGGCCGAGACGCAGCCCACATCGCACGAAGCGGCGCAGCCCCCAGGCCAGCTGGTGCCCGAATAATCTTTCCCAGCCTGCCCTAGTTACCTCCGTTCTCTCTCGACCTTCGGGCAGGCGTTTTTTCTCCTTGGGAGTCGCACACTGTCATGGCGTCTCCCGTGTCATTGACGAAATGTCATTAATTGACGTATCGTCAGTGGCCATGAAACCCATCGAAGAAAACCGCCTTCTGCTGCGCGAAGGCCGCAAGATCGTCGAGGCGCTGGGCAAGACGCTGGCGCCGCTGGTGGAAGTCGTCCTGCACGACCTGACCGATCCCGATCATTCCGTCGTCGCCATCGCCAACAATCTGTCCGGCCGCCAGGTGGGCGACGCCGTGACGGAGCTGGGCCTGGCGCGCCTGGCTGACCCGGGCTTCCCGGAAGTCATCGAAAACTACGCCAACCGGTTTCCCGACGGGCGCCCGGCCAAGAGCACCTCGATCGGCCTGAAGAACAGCCGCGGCGATTACGTGGCGGCCATCTGCCTGAACATGGATGTATCGATGCTCGGCGCCATGACGGCGAGCCTCACGAGGTTGATGCGCATCGATGTTGCCGCGCCGCCGGTGCCCGAGTCGCTGGGCTCCCGCCGCGTGGAAGACGTGCGCATTGCACTCGAACAGTTTGCCGCCGCCCGCAACACCACGCCCATGGCCATGACGCTCGACCAGCGCCGCGAAGCCATGCGCGAACTCGCCGCCAGCGGCCTGCTGAACTTGCGCCGCGCACTGACCGAAGTCGCTCAGGCACTCGGCGTGGCGCGCTCCACCGTCTACACCTACCTTCCCGAGGACCTTGCATGAGCCTGCCCATTTCCTACGACGACGTTGTTGCCGCGCACGCGCGCCTGCAGGGCGTTGCCCACAAGACGCCCGTGCTGACGTCAGCAACCGCCAATGCCATGACCGGCGCCGAGCTGTTCTTCAAGGCTGAGAGCTTCCAGCGCATGGGTGCGTTCAAGTTTCGCGGCGCGTACAACGCGCTGTCGCAATTCACGCCGGAGCAGCGCAAGGCGGGCGTCATCACGTTTTCGTCTGGTAACCACGCGCAGGCGATTGCGCTGTCGGCAAAGTTGCTCGGCATGCGTGCCGTCATCGTCATGCCGAAGGACGCACCGGTCGTGAAGGTGGAAGCCACGCGCGGCTACGGCGGCGAGGTGGTGTTCTTCGACCGCTACACCGAAGACCGCGAAGCCATCGGCCGCAAGCTGGCCGAAGAGCAGAGTCTCACGCTGATTCCGCCGTACGACCATCCGCACGTGATGGCCGGGCAGGGCACGGCGGCCAAGGAACTGATCGAAGAGGTTGGCCCGCTGGATGTGCTGCTGGCCCCGTTGGGCGGCGGCGGGTTGCTCTCCGGTTGCGCCACGGCAGCGCGCGCGCTGAACCCCGCGTGCAAGATTTTTGGCGTGGAGCCCGAGGCCGGCAACGACGGCCAGCAGAGCTTTCGCAAAGGCGAAATCGTCCATATCGGCACCCCCAAGACGCTGGCTGACGGTGCGCAGACGCAGCATCTGGGCAACTACACGTTTGCCGTGATTCGCGAACTGGTCGACGACATCATCACCGTGAGCGATGCCGAACTCGTCAGCGCCATGCAGTTCTTCGCCTCGCGCATGAAGGCAGTGGTCGAGCCCACCGGCTGCCTGGCCGCCGCTGCGGCGCTGAACGGCAAGGTCGATGTGCGCGGCAAGCGCGTCGGCGTGATTCTCTCGGGCGGCAATGTCGATTTGCAGCTCTTCGCCAAGCTGGTGCTGGGGGCGGCATGAGCGCTTCCGGCCATGCCGCCCCCGGCGACGCTCGCTATGTCAACGCGCCGGATTTGCGACCCCCGGCGGGGCACTACTCGCATGCGGTCTGTGCCAATGGTTTTGTGTTCTTGGCCGGGCAGATTCCGGTGACGCCGGCAGGCGAAAAGCTCGTCGAAGCGCCGTTCGAGACGCAGGTGCGGCAGGTCCTCTCCAACCTGGACGCCGTGCTTGCCGCTGCCGGCACCGACCGCTCGCGTCTGGTGCAGGTGCGCGTGTACGTGACTGACATGGAGACGCACTGGCCCGCGTTCGATGCGCTCTACCGCGCGTGGATCGGTGACCTCCGCCCGGCGCGCGCCGTGGTGCCGGTGCCGACGCTGCACTACGGTCTGGCAGTGGAAATCGAAGCGACGGCACTGGCGGGGGATGCAAACGCTTGCGCTTGATGTGCGTCAGGCGGGTGGGGTTCGCGCGAGTTGATCTCCCGCCGTTTGGCCGCCATTGTTGCAGAATGGAAGGCATGCCTGCCGAGGCACATGCCCGACCAAGACGCACAGATCCCTCGCCCCCATGACCCTGCAAAAAACGCGGCAACTCACCCAGGAAGACGTGCCGGTCGGCCAGCCGCTGCCGTTCCCACTGGCCGATAGCGGGGGCCACCTGCTGCTGCCCGCCGGCGCCGTGGTTCCGGATGCCGAAGACGTCCGCCTCCTGTTTCATCACGGCCCGGTGCTGGCATTGGATGAAGGCGAGGGCGTTGAGGTTGCTGCACCTGCGGCGCCCGGTGAAGCCAAGCCCCGCCTCGCGTCGAGCGGTCTGAGCGTGGGGACCGTCCTGCAGGTGCAGGAGAAATCCGCACCGATGCGCGGCCTGCTGCCGTGCCGCCTGATCGGCTACATCGAAGGTGAGGCGGTGTTCGTCACGCAGCCGGCCGACGGCAAGCGCACGCTGCGCCCGGAGGTTCGGGACATCCTCTTGCTGCGCGGATTTTCCGGCCGCGCGGTCGTTACCATGATGTGCAGCGTGGTGTCGGTGGGGCAATTTCCTTCGCCGTACCTCGTGCTGTCTGCGCCGATCAAGATGCAGAAAATGCCGCTGCGCCGCGCCAAGCGTGTGCAGGTCCGGATCGGTGCCCGCTTGCGCCCCGAAGGGCAGGCGGCTTCAGCGGCAGATCGCGTGGCGGTGATCCGCGATATCTGCCTGAATGGCGCGCTTGTGCAAAGTGCCAGCGCGGCATTTCAGCCCGGCGACAGGCTGTCTGTCGATTTCAGTGCCTACGTGGATGGTCAGCTGGAGTCGTTCTCCCTGACGGGCCGCGTGGCGAGCGGGTCGCCCGCGCTGGGGGCGCCTGCATCTGCGTTTCCGTCGTTCGGCATGGAGTTTTCGCTGACGAAGGAGCAGACGGCGCAGCTTTCGCACCTGATCATCGATCGGCTCGACGAAAACGCATGAGCGCCTAGCCCGCCAGCATCGTTTCCAGCAGCCAGGCGCCGGCCTGCCCCAGCGTGCGATTGCGTGACCATACGGCGTCGACAGGCACGAGGCGGGGCCAGCCCCGTGCACGCACTTCATGCAATCGGTCTGCCGCAAAGTGGTCTACCAGCCAGCGCGGCAGCTCCGTCCATCCGAAGCCCAGCACGGCCATTTCCAGCAGCATCAGGTAGCTCGGCGCAGACCAGCGGCGCAGGCTGCGCACGGGCACCGCGTCGGTGCGCGGCCCCGTCGGATCGACGAACGTGTTCAACCGTAGCTCGCGCGCCTCGCGCAGTATGGCGTGCGGCACTTCCTCGTCACCGTATCGGGCGAGCGGGTGCTGCAGCCCCACGAACAGCCCGATCTCCGATTGCTCTGCAATGGTGGCCCAGCCGATATCGGCCGGATATGCTGCCTGCGCCGCTACCAGGCCGATCTGGGCACGGCCCAGCTGGATGATATCGACCACGTCTTCGTGTTCGGCGATCAGGCATTCGAGTTCGAGGTCGGGGTAACGCTGCTCCAGCGTGGCGAGCGTCTGCTCATACCGGTCCGACTGATAGGTGTCCGACACGACGAGCGTCAGGCGCGCCTCCAGGCCACCGGCCATTTGCGCCGCCAGTCGGTCCATCTGCGCGCTGGCGTCGAGCACGCGGCGCACCTGGGTGAGCATCGCGTGGCCCGCTTCGGTCAACGTGGGCTGGCGCGTGCTGCGGTCGAAGAGCGTCAGGCCCAGGTCGATTTCAAGATTGGCGATCGCCTCGCTGACCGTGGACTGCCGCTTGCCCAATTTGCGGGCTGCGGCGGAAAAGGAACCGAGCGTGGCGGCTTCGGCAAAGGCCAGCAAGGCTTCGGGCGAATGACGCATTCAGTACTCCGGACGGCGAGATAGCGCTCAATATATCGGAAAAACCGATACTAATGAACTGGATAATGCGGCTAATACCGATGAAAATGGCGCTGTTCTTTGGAGGTAAGTGCAATGCAAGTCATACAAAAAACGCCAGCCGAGCGCCTTGTCCATGCGCTGACGTTCGAGTTGGTTGCCATGCTGATCTGTGCCCCGCTGTTTAGCTGGCTGATGGATCTGCCGTTGGCCGAAATGGGCGTGATGACGCTCATGTTTGCGGCGGTGGCGATGGTGTGGAACATGGTGTTCAACGCCATCTTCGAGCGCGTGGAGCGTCGCTACAAGCTCTCGCGTACCGTGGTCCTGCGGGTGGTGCATGCGTGCCTGTTCGAGGGCGGGTTAGTCTTGATGCTGGTGCCGCTGGCTGCCTGGTGGCTCGACGTGGGTCTGTGGGAAGCGTTTGTGCTCGACATCGGCATCATGCTGCTGTTTCTGCCGTACACGTTCTTCTTCAACCTTGCGTATGACCACGTGCGCGCGCGCTTGATGTCGCGCCGAGCGCTGGCCTGATCCCCGATGGGCTTAGGGCAAAAGGGGCAGTGCGGGAGGTGATGCGCTTCCTATAATGAAGTCCCCTTCCAAGACGGGCGCCGCGGTCGCAAGCCGCGGCGCCCGTATTCCTTCATGCCGCATCTTTCTGTTGCCTCATCGCATGCCTCGGCAACCGTGCTGCGCCAGTGCTACGTGGCGGCGTGCGCGGGCGATGCTACGGGCGTGATGAACGTGCTGCGCGATGCGTGCGGCGCAAACCATGCAGCGGCCCTGATCCGATGGCGCGTCGATGGAAGGTGGCACTGGGCGGCGTCACGCGGCGCATGCTCGGCCGACGTGCTGCTGCATGCGGTGCGCGGTGATGGTGTGGAGACCTGGCCCGTGGTCGATGCCGAAGTGCGCGGCGCGGTGTGGCTCGATTACCGCAAGTCGGGCGTGCCGCAACACCTGCAGCATGGTGCGGCGCCACAAGCCTTGCTGCCGCACTTTGCGCAAGCACTGCCGTTGTGCTGGCAACGCGTTGCTGCACGCACAGGCTTCTCGCCTGCGCAGCCGGCCAGCCTGTGGTTGACCGATGCATTCCACCTGACGCGCCGCGAAGCCGATGTGGCCGATCTGCTCGCAAGCGGCTCGGACCCAGCCTGCATTGCCCGCACGCTGGGCATTTCACTCGACACGGTGCGCACGCACCTCAAGCACGTCTATCGCAAGACCAACACGCACAGCCAGTGCGATGTGGTGCGGCTGATGCTGGCGCTGTCTGCGCGTCGGTAGCGGCGGTCGCGTTTTGATCAGGCAGTGGCCATCTTTGGTGGCGCCACGGCAGGGGTGCCGTCCTGGAAAAGGGTTTGCAGTTGCGCCCGCAACTCGGGCGAATCGGTGTGCTTGTGCACGGAAACGGCATGCTGCACGGCCGCCTCCAGCAGTTCGGCATCGCTGTCGGCGCTGATGGCGACCGAGCAGTTGGTCTCGCTGGGGAAGGCGCGGCAATCGATGTAGCGGCGGCCCATGGCGGTGCTCCTGGAATGACGAATGACGACGGCACGACGCGATGAGAGTGTGGTCGCGCGTACGTTCGTTATAGGTTTGCCGCAGCGGCGCGTCGTCACCCGCGTGGGGTACGCGGTTCGTTACCGTGCCTTCCGTCAGTCGTCCAGCTTCGCGCCACGCTCCTTCAACAACGCGCGCAGTACTGACCGATGGCAATGCGCTTCATCCTCGCAATAGCAGCCGACCGACAGGTTGGTCTGGTGCGATAGCGCGGCCAGCATGTCGAGCAGGCGCGCTGCATCACCGTCGCGCATTTCGGTGCGGAAGTGGCGTACGAAGGTTTGCCAGCCCTTCTCGTCGTGCGCGGTTTGCGCGGCCTGCGCCTGCTTGACCAGTTCGGGCGTGGGCGAGAGCAGCGGCATCCACACGTCGTAGAAATCGCGGCTGGCGAATTCTTCCTTCGGCACGCCGCGCGGTGGGCGCCGCACGGTGCCGATGCGCAAGCCCTCACCGGGGTGACGCGGCTCGCCGAGCCGGACGATGCGTAGTGCCATGAAAATACCTCCGTGCGGATGCTGCGTGCTGCTCGATGTGCTCAGGCGTTTCGCGTTACGAACCCGGCCGGTTCTGCACCGTCGGGAAGAAGACGTCCTTCCACGACGCGGGCTTGTTCTTGAGCGTGCCCACGCGCTGCATGAATTCAGCATAGTGCGCGACGCCCACCGGCGTGGTCGTGAAGCGCGAATCCGGATCGTCCAGGATCTTCTTCACGTCTTCCGGTGAACTCTTCACCTTCGATTGCGCAATGTAGATCTGCGCCGCCTTGGTCTTGTCCTTGGCGATGAGGGCGTTGGCTTCATCCAGAGCGGCCACGAATGCCGCCGACAGCTTCGGGTTGGCCTCGTAGAACTTCTTGCTGGTGTAGGTCATGTCCAGCGTGATGTTGCCGAGCACGTCAACCGTGTTGAACACGCGGTGCAGGCCGGGGGCCGCGGCCTCGGTGTACGAGAACGGCGGCGAGGCCATGTGGCTGTTGATCTGGCTGCCGCCGGCCAGCATGACGGCGGTGGCGTCGGGGTGCGGCAGCGGCACGGTGATCGGGTCAAGCTTGTTGAATTGCTTGTCGCCGAAGGTCTTGGCGGCAGCCATCTGCAGCACCACGGCCGGCAGCGAGGTCTTGATGCCGGGCACGGCAATGCGGTCCTTGTCGGAGAAATCGGCCAGCGTCTTCACGTTCGGGTTGCGCGTCATCAGGTACATCGACGATGAGCTGAGCGACGACAGCCCGCGCACTTCCATCGCGCTGCCGCGGGTCTTGTCCCACAGCGTGAGGAAGCCCGGCACGCCCAGCGAGGCGATGTCCAGCGCGCCCGAGAGCATGGCGTCGTTGATGACGTTGCCGCCATCGAGGATGCGGTAGTTGACCTTGACGTCGCCCAGGCCGGCGGCCTTGGCTTGCTTCTCCAGCAGGTGCTCGCTGGCCATCACCATGATGGGGAGGTAGAGGATGCCGTAGCCGTGGGAGATGCGGACTTCGGTGGCTTCTGCGTGGGCGGTGCTGATGGTGCTGCCCAGGAGCGATGCGGCCAGTGTGGCGGCCATGGTCAGGCGGAGGATGTTACGGCGTGTTTGCTGCATTGCTTGTCTCCTTGTCGTTGTTTGTATGGCTGTATGTTGGTGGTGCATCTGGTGTTTCGTCCCCTGCTGGGGCCGACTCACTTTCTTTGTCTTGCCAAAGAAAGTAAGCAAAGAAAGGCGCGCCCGAGATGGCGACTTCCCCTTGAATTTCTGTGACCGTGCGGGGAAGGAGGCAAACTCGCTTTGCTCAGACAAGCCTCCTTCCTTTTTCCGCCCGCTCACAAAAATTCAAGGCGCCGCATAGGGCAGGGTACGGCCAAACCGTCGAGGGGCGACTGTGAGCGCCTGGACGGTTTCGGTAGTCAAGCGCGCCCTTAGTTCTGCATGCCCCAGCGTTTGACGGTCCGGGCTTCAAGCGTGCGGAATACCAGGTTCTCTACCAGCAGGCCGATGATGATCACCGTCAACAGACCCGCAAAGACTTCGGGAATCTGCAGCTGGTTCTTGTTCTCGTAGATGTACCAGCCGAGGCCGCCCTGGCCGGAACTCACGCCAAACACCAGTTCCGATGCGATCAACGTGCGCCATGCGAATGCCCAGCCGATCTTCAGGCCGGTGAGGATGGAGGGGAACGCGGCTGGGATCAGGATCTTGGTCAGGTACCCCATGCCGGATAGCCCGTAGTTGCGGCCCACCATGCGCAGCGTGTTCGATACCGACAGAAAGCCGGCATGCGTGTTGAGCGACACCGCCCACACCACGGAATGCACGATCACGAAGATCAGGCTGCCGTTGCCGAGACCAAACCACACGAGTGCGATAGGCAGCAGCGCAATGGCGGGCAGCGGGTTGAACATGGCCGTGAGCGTTTCCAGGAAGTCCTGCCCGAGCCGGTTGCTGATGCCCAGTACCACCAATGCGCACGACAGGGCCAGGCCAAGCGCGTAGCCCGCCAGCAGCGTTTGCATTGACGTGCCGATGCGAGCGAACAGTGTGCCGCTGGCCAGCCCTGCCCACAGCGCCTGCACGGTGTCGGAGAAGGTCGGCATCAGCAGCGGGTTGTCGAGCCAGCGCGCTCCGCCTTCCCACACGAGTGCCAGCACGACGAGGATGACGAGCTTGCGCAACCATGCCTGCTCGTACAGGCGCTCGGCAATGGAGAGCGGTTTTTCCACCACGCCGATGCGCTCGAACGCCACGGGCGTGCTGTAGACGGGCGCGCGGTTGCTGATGTCGGTGGTGGCCGGCATGGAAAGGGTTTCAGTCTGCATGGGTTTCCTCCACCGTGCGGGCGAATAGCATGTCGTGGATCTCGGCTTCCAGCGCCTTGAAGCGCTCGGGGTCATCATCGCCGCGCGCAAGGCTCGGCAGTTCGGCGCGGACTTGGCCCGGATGCGGCGAAAGGATCAGGATGCGGCTGCCGCAGCGGATCGCCTCCGGAATCGAGTGCGTAACGAACAGCACGGTGAAGCGCGTTTCATCCCACAGTTGCAGCAGCTCGTCCTGCATCTTGCGGCGCGTGAGCGCATCGAGCGCGGCGAAGGGCTCGTCCATCAGCAGCACGTCGGGCTCCATGGCCATGCCGCGTGCGATGGCCACGCGTTGCTTCATCCCGCCCGACAGCATGTGCGGGTGGTGGTCGGCAAACTTGGTGAGGTTGACCTTGTTGATGTAGTGCAGGGCGCGCTCTTCGGCCTCACGCGCGCCCAGCTTGCCCGTGGAGAGCAGCGGGAACAGCACGTTCTCCTTCACGGTCTTCCACGGCAGGAGCTGGTCGAACTCCTGGAACACCATCATGCGATCCGGGCCGGGCTTGGTCACGGGCTGGCCCTTCAGGCGGATCTCGCCTTCGGTGGGCGTGAGGTAGCCGCCGATGGCCTTGAGCAATGTCGATTTGCCGCAGCCCGATGGGCCCAACAAGATGTAGCGCTCGCCGGGGTAGACCTGAAAGTCGACGCGGTAGGTGGCGGTCACCAGATGCTGGCGCGTCTTGTACTGCAGCGTGACGCCGCGCACGTCCAGCAGCGGCGGCGCGGTCGATGAGTTGGCCTGCATGATGTTGTCTCCTGTGTGTGTTTTTGTCGGGTTGGGTGGCAGCGTGGGAGGGCGTTACCGGATATCCACGTGGTACCGGAAGTGCGCCGCCGCGCCCCGCGAGCGCCGCCATTCAAGCGGCACCCGGTCGTAGCCGCGCGCAACGCGTTCGATCACCATCACCGGATCGCCGGGCTGGATGCGCAACAGCCGCGCATACGTTGCGTTGACGGCTTCGGCGGTGAGCGTTTCTTCAGCGCTGGCGATGATCTGGCCGCAGTGGGATTCGTACAGCGGATACAGCAGGTCGCCAAACGCGTCGAGTTCCAGCGTGGCGAGCGGGGCGAAACGGTCGTACGGCAACCAGATCTCTTCGGCCAGCATGGGTGCGCCATCCAGCAGGCGCAGCCGGGTCAGGCGAATGACCGGTGAGCCCGTTTCAATCTGCAGGCCCGCAGCCGGTGCGGACGGCGCATCCAGCACATCGCGCTTGAGAATGCGGCTCTCAGGAATGCGTCGCTCGCCGCTTTCACTCTGGAAGCGGAAGAAGCGGAACAAGGAGCTGGCAAAGCTGGCGCGCCGCACAAAGGTGCCGCGGCCTTGGAAGCGTTCGAGCAGGCCTTCGGCCACCAACACGTCGACGGCTTTGCGGACCGTGCCGACGGCCACGTTGTACGTCTTGGCAAGCTCGGCTTCGGTGGGGATGGCGTCGCCCGGGCGCCAGTGCTGTTGGGCGATCTGCGCGGCCAGATCGTCGCGCAATTGCTGATAGCGGGGCAGGCGGAGATCGGCGGGCATGGGGTATCGAATGTGGTCAACTATTCATCTATATGACTCGTCATTGTAGGGAAGTTGAAGGCGGTGGGCATTACAGGAAAACCCGCAGGGCCCGGTCTGCTCGACACGGGCCCTGCGGGTTTTGGTGGAACTGCTTGGGTTAAGGATTAACGCGTGGCGCGAGCCGAAGCCGGCAGCGGCTCAGTCTGTTGTGCCTTCGGACGGCGCAGCAGCCGAAGCGCATACCAGGCCAGCACAAGCGCACCGATGGCAAACACGATGTCACCCGGCACGCGCAGCCAGACCAGCGTTTCCATCACTTTCGAGTGCACCACCTCCGGCGAGCGGGCGTACCACATGCCCTTGGTGACGCTGGCCCAGGCCTGGTAGATACCGGCCGGCAGCAGCGACATGAACACCATCATGGCCAAGCCGATGTTCAGGCCCCAGAACGCGGGCTTGAGCAGGCGGTCGGCATGCAGGCTGCGGGCATACAGGCCGCGCAGGCAGAACAGCATCAGGCCGATACCGAGCATGCCGTACACCCCGAACAGTGCGGCGTGCCCGTGGGCGGCCGTCATGTTCAGACCTTGCACGTAGTACAGCGAAGCCGGCGGGTTGATGGCAAAGCCGAGCAGGCCGGCGCCGACGGTGTTCCAGAAGCCTACGGCCACGAAGCACAGCACGGGCCACTTGTAGGCGTTGAGCCACGGCGTGCCTTGCGTGCGGCGATAGTTCTGCAGCGCTTCGAGCCCGATCAGCGTAAGCGGCACCACTTCCAGCGCAGAGAACACCGCACCCACCGAGATGATCGACGTGGGCGTACCCGTGAAGTACAGGTGATGCAGCGTGCCCAGAATGCCGCCGAACAGGAACACGATCGTCTCGGCCACGATGGCGCGGTTGGCGCTGCTGGCGCGAATCAGGCCCAGGCGCGTGAAGATGAGCGCGATGACGGCGGTGGCGAACACTTCAAAGAAGCCCTCCACCCACAGGTGGACGAGCCACCAGCGCCAGTACTCGATCATCGAATAGTGCGTGTGTTGGCCCCACACCAGCGAGGTCGAATAGAAGCCGCCGATGCACGTGGCCGACAGGAACACCATGGCGATCAGTCCGCGCGATTCCGACGGCGTCTTCAGTGCCGGCCACAGTGCGCGGCCCAGCAGCACGACCCAGAACAGCAGGCCGACGAACAGCAAGATTTGCCACACGCGGCCCATGCTGGTGTATTCCAGCCCCTGGTTACCGACCCAGAAACCGAAGTCCGCACCACGATGTTGCAGCGTGCCGAGCCAGCCGGTGGCGATGGAGCCCACCACGATAAAGATCAGCGCCCAGAACAGCAGGTCAACGCCCAGCTTCTGGAACTTCGGTTCACGGCCCGACAGCAGCGGCGCAATGTAGAGGCCTGTGGCCAGCCACGCCGTGGCAATCCACAGCACGCCAAGCTGCGTGTGCACGGTCCGGCTGATCACGTACGGCAGCACCTGCGCCAGCGGAATCCCGAAGAACGATTCACCTTCCACCGCATAGTGCGCGGTGATGGCGCCCATGCCGATCTGCACCAGCATCAGGCCAATCACGGCAAAGAAGTACTTGCGCGTGGCCTTCATCGACGGCGTGGCAACCACGTTGAGGAACGGATCGGCCGGGAGCGGCGCAGCCTCCTCTTCGTGCTTGCTGCTGCCGTGCAGCCACAGCATGGCGGCAATACCGCCCAGCAGCAGCACGATGCTGACCATCGACCACACCGCAGCACCGCCGGTCATGGTGTTGCCCACGAGCGGTTCATGGGGCCAGTTGCTCGTGTACGAGATGTCGGTCTCGCCCGGGCGGTCGGCCGCAGCGGCCCACGACGTCCAGAAGAAGAACGCAGCCAGGGCTTCGCGGTCGGCCGCTTCCGGCAGCACGCCGGTGGCCATGGCGTATTGATCGCGCAGCGTTGCCAGCGACGGATCGGTGCCGAACAGGGCCTCGAAGTGCTGCGCCACGCCGCGGATGGCCTCTGCGCGCTCACGCGACACGGTCAGGATGTCGCGATTTGCGTCGTACGTATTGCGGCGCATTTCCTCCTTCACGCTGGCGTCGACGGCGGCTTGCTGCACCGTCGTCAACGGCGCGTCGGTATCGAACTGCTGATGCGCGCGAATCGCTTGCAACGCCGTGGCTTCACGGTGCAGCCAATCGGCAGACCAGTCAGGCGCCACGTAGCTGCCGTGGCCCCAGACGGTGCCAAGCTGCTGGCCCCCGGCTGCCAGCCAGGCCTCTTGCCCGCGCTGGATCTGTTCGCCGGTGAAGAGCACCTCGCCCACAGAAGTGACGACGGCATGCGGGATCGGCGGCGCTGCCAGATAGATCTGCCGGCCCAGATAGCCCAATGCCCCGAACGACAGGATGAAGATCAGGCCGAGCCACCGCCACAGCCTTTGGTTGTTTTTCATGACAAGGTTCCTTGCAGGATGCAATCGGAAATTCAGGCGCCACCACCGCAACCACCACAGCAGTGGCCGGCGCTGGCCGCAGACGCCACCTTGGTGATGGCGACGCGCCACGTGGCGGGGCCGCGCTCAAGGTAGTCCCAGGAAAACTGGCCCGGGCGCTCCACTTGAAACTGCGACTGCAGCGGGCGCGGATCGTGATCGTTGATCAGCTCCAGGCTCTGGCCGATGCCGAGTTCCCCGAAGGCGGAGAAGATCAGCGGATGGCGCTCGCGCGGCGCCAGCACGCGGAGGTCGAGCTGGATGGTGGAGGCGGACTGTGTCATGGGGATTCCCTCTGTGGGTGTCGCATCAAAAGATGCATTAAGGATGCAACTATATTAGTGAGCGGAATCTCTGCCGTTATTGATGTATATCAGATGCTTGTTTTATGGGTATCTTGATGTGGCAAATCACGCCACGACTGGGCTTGCGTGCCACGCGGTGCGGTGGAAGTGCCGGTCGGGGCCGGTTTTCGTTTGCGCTGTATCAAAGCCCTAATGGCCGCCGGGGCCTAACGTGGAGCGGACGACACCAGACCGATACACGGGGGAAAAAATGAGCCGTCTTCACACCGTCCGCAGCCTGATGCGCGCGGGCTTGATTTCTGTGGTGCTGGGCGCACTGCTTGCGGGCACTGCGGCCCGCGCCGCCAGCGCCAAATTGCCCGGTGACTTCGGACCGCCACGCGGCGAGCCGATCCACGCCGTCCTCACGAGTCCGCCGCTTGTGCCACCGCCGGTCCACCGGAACTATCCAGCCAAGGTCATCGTGGAGCTGGAAGTGGTCGAGAAGGAAATGCAGATCTCCGAAGGCGTCAGCTACACCTTCTGGACGTTCGGCGGCACCGTTCCCGGCAGCTTCATCCGCGTGCGGCAGGGCGACACGGTGGAGTTCCACCTCAAGAACCACCCGAGCAGCAAGATGCCGCACAACATCGACCTGCACGGCGTGACCGGACCGGGCGGGGGTGCAGCATCGAGCTTCACCGCACCGGGCCATGAATCGCAGTTCACCTTCAAGGCGCTCAACGAGGGCATCTACGTCTACCACTGCGCTACCGCGCCGGTGGGCATGCATATCGCCAACGGCATGTACGGCCTGATCCTGGTCGAGCCGCCCGAAGGCCTGCCCAAGGTGGATCACGAGTACTACGTCATGCAGGGCGATTTCTACACGGCCGGCAAGTACCGCGAGAAGGGCCTGCAGCCGTTCGACATGGAGAAGGCCATTGACGAACGCCCGAGCTACGTCCTGTTCAACGGTGCCGAAGGTGCGCTCACCGGTGACAAAGCGCTGCACGCCAAGGTGGGTGAAACGGTCCGCATCTTTGTTGGCAACGGCGGGCCGAACCTGGTCTCAAGCTTCCACGTGATCGGCGCCATCTTCGACCAGGTGCGCTACGAGGGCGGCACCAACGTGCAGAAGAACGTGCAGACCACGTTGATCCCGGCGGGTGGTGCGGCGGTTGTGAAGTTCACCGCGCGCGTGCCCGGCAGCTATGTGCTGGTCGACCACTCGATCTTCCGCGCCTTCAACAAGGGCGCCATGGCGATCCTCAAGGTGGATGGCCCGGAGAACAAGCTCGTCTACTCTGGCAAGGAGCTGGATTCGGTGTACCTGGGCGATCGTGCGGCACCCAATATGAGCGCTGTCACGAAGGCGACCCAGGCATCGGTAAGCGGCACGCTGACCGTGCAGGATCAGGTGCAGGCAGGCCGCGCGCTGTTTGCGGGTACCTGCTCGGTGTGCCACCAGGGCAATGGCGCCGGGTTGCCGGGCGTGTTCCCGCCGCTGGCCAAGTCGGATTTTCTGGCGGCAGATCCGAAGCGCGCCATGAACATCGTGTTGCATGGCCTGAACGGCAAGATCAAGGTCAACGGACAGGAATATGACTCCGTCATGCCGCCGATGACGCAGCTCAATGACGACGAGGTCGCCAACATCCTGACCTACGTGCTCAACAGCTGGGACAACCCCGGCGGCCGCGTGAGCGCAGACGAGGTCAAGAAGGTGCGTGCCCAGCCGGCGCCCGCCAAGGCTGTGGCCGAACATTGACCGGATCTGCACGACCATGGGCCGCCTGACCTTGCACCTTGCTGCCATGTTGATGGCGCTGGCCGGCGCCGCAGCGCAGGGCGCCACCTATGTGCGGTTGCCCGGCGGCGACTTCGACAGCGTGCTGCCCCAGAACGCACCGGGGCAGCCGCAGCGGGTGCGCATCGAACCGTTTGAGTTGCGCTCCACGCCCGTCACCATTGGCGAATTCCAGACCTTCGTGCAACGCCACGAGGCCTGGCAGCGTGGCCGTGTGCCGCAGGTCTTTGCCGGCAAGGCCTACCTTGCCGACTGGGCCGATGCGACGCATGCCGATCCGCAGGCGTCGACGCAAGCGCCAGTGACTGGTGTGAGCTGGTTTGCCGCCCGTGCCTATTGCGAAAGCGAAGGCGCGCGGCTGCCGACGTGGCTCGAGTGGGAATCCGCCGCTGCGGCCGACGCCACCCGCGCAGACGCCCGCGACGACCCGCAATGGGCGCAACGCATTCTCGGCTGGTACGAACGTCCCGCCACGCGTGTGTTGCCGCCCGTTGGCGGCCCCGCGGATGTCCATGGCGTGCGCGATCTGCACGGCCTGATCTGGGAATGGGTCGACGATTTCAACGCACTGTTCATTGCCGGGGACAGCCGCACGCAGGGCGACCCCGACAAGCAGAAGTTTTGCGGCGCCGGTGCCATCAGCATCGTGCGCCGCGACAGCTACGCCGTGCTGATGCGCGTGGCGTTGCTGTCATCACTCGAAGGCGCCGATGCCACGGGAAGCCTTGGCTTTCGCTGCGCCCGATCCCTCAATGGAGAACGTCCATGACGCTTCTTAAGCAACTTTGCCGTGCCTTCGTGGCATGTGTGCTGGCGGGGGCCGCCGCAGGTGCGCTTGCCGCCGGGCCCGTCGCTTCGGGCTCGCTGTATCAATCTGACGTGGCGTTGACCGACCAGAACGGCCGCGTCTTTCATCTGGCAGACCTGCGCGGCGAGCCGGTGCTGGTAAGCATGTTCTATTCGTCGTGCCAGATGGTCTGCCCGATGATCTTCGAGACCATTCGTGCGACGCTGGCCAAGGGCGGTAAGCCCGCGCACGACGGCGTGCGGGTGCTGATGGTGACGGTCGATCCGGAGCGCGATTCCGTTGCGGCGCTCAAGAAGACGGCCAGCGCGCATGGCGCCGACGACCGCTGGCAAGTCGCCCGCGCAAACGCCAGCGGCACGCGCGAGGTGGCGGCGCTGCTGGGCGTGCAATACCGGCGCCTGGCAGATGGCGACTTCAACCACTCAAGCACGATCCTGCTGCTGGACGCAGAAGGGCGCATCAACGCGCGCACCAATACGCTGGGCGCGGTCGATCCAAAGCTGGTGGATGCCATGCGCAAGCTGGTGGCGGCGCAGCGCTAAGCGCGCCGCGCCGCATGTTTAGGCTTTGGTGTAGGCGGCGACCGTCTGCGTCTGCACGCCAAGGCCGTCGATGCCCAGGCGCATGGTGTCACCGGCCTTGAGATAGCGCGGGGGCTTGGCGCCCATGCCGACGCCGGGCGGCGTGCCGGTGCAAATCAGGTCACCGGGGTGCAGCGTCATGAAGCGGCTGACGTAGCTCACCAGATGCGCCACGCCAAATACCATGGTGGCTGTGTTGCCCCGCTGCGCACGTTCGCCATTGACGTCGAGCCACAGGCCAAGCGCTTGCGGGTCGGGCACTTCGTCGCGTGTGACCAGCCACGGGCCGACGGGGCAGAAGGTGTCGCAGCCCTTGCCCTTGTCCCACGTGCCGCCGCGCTCCAGCTGGAACTCGCGCTCCGACACATCGTTCACCACGCAATAGCCGGCAACGTGTGAGAGCGCTTCTTCGCGGGAAACATCGCTCGCCGTCTTGCCGATCACCACACCGAGTTCAACCTCCCAGTCGGTCTTTGCCGAGCCGCGCGGCAGCATGACGGCATCGTTGGGGCCGTTCAATGCGCTGTTGGCTTTGAGGAAGAGGATGGGCTCAGCAGGAGGCGGCAAGCCGGCCTCGGCTGCGTGGTCGGCATAGTTCAGGCCGATCGCGATGATCTTGCCGATGCCCGTCCATGGCACGCCAAACCGCGTGTCCTGCACCACGGGCAAGGCAGCGATGTCTATGCCTGCGAGTTGCGCGAGGGCCGCATCTGACAACTGTTGCGGGCCCAGGTCGCCAACCACGCCTGACAGGTCGCGCACGTGGCCTTGCGTATCGATCAGGCCTGGACGTTCTGCGCCGGGCGCACCCACGCGTACGAGTTTCATTGCGCGCCTTTCTTGGGGGCTTCCTTGGTTGATCGGGTGGGGCGCCCGGCCTCGGCAAGGCTGTGTGCCACGACGCTCAGCACTTCCTTGGCGGTGTTCTCCGAGTGCAGGCGCAGCACCTGTGCCAGGCGCGGGCGCCCTGGCTCCCGAAGGGCGGCCATGATGGCTTCGTGTTCTTCGTGCGATTCCTGCCAGCGCAGCGTGTCGGCATTGGCCGCACCGCGCGCGCGATGCACCTTGCTCATCAAGGTCGCATAAATGCCAGCCAGCACGGGGTTGGCCGTGCCGTCGATGATGAGCTGGTGAATTTCCTGGTTGATGCGGAAGTACTCGGTGCGTCTGCCCGCCGCATGGGCCTCAAGCATTGCCTGGTGCTTGCGCTCCAGACGCGCCAGAGCCACCTCGGACAGCCGCGCCGCCGCCAATTCTCCAGCCGTGAATTCCAGCCCATGCAACGTTTCGAAGGTCGCGCGCAGTTCATCCAGATCGAGCGGTGCAACGCGATAGCCGATGTACTGCCGATGCAGCACCAGCCCCTCGGCCACCAGCACCTTGAGCGCCTCACGCAGCGGCGTCTTCGAGACATCGAACATTTCACTGAAAGCACGCTCGTCGATGCGGGCGCCGGGCGGCAGTTCGCCTTCTTCGATGAGGGTGCGCAGGCGCGAGGCGATTTCGGCCGACATGCCGAGCGTTCGCAGGCGAGGGGATTGAAGCAGCGGTTGGGTCACAGACGTCACCAGAATGGGGAAGATGCACCACAAAAGGCTATCACACACCGAGATTGTGCTTTTGTGAGGCAATAAAATCAATAGCTTACAGATGTTGTAATTACAGATTACGTATCCTATACTCGGCCACGTTGCGCAACACAAACCAATCAAATCGACTCAGGAGGTCGTTTCGGTGGGCGGAGTTGGAGCGGGCCGGCGTCAAGACCGGCCGCCCAAGCCCGTTTTCCGAAACGACTTCTGGAGCTACCAGGAGACACGCGTAATGGAAACCGCAAGCCCGGCCCCGGCCATGGCGCTAACGGAGACGAAGAGCTCTGTGCGCTGGAAGATTTTCTTGATGATGTTGATGCTGATATCCATCAACTACGTCGACCGCGCGTCGCTGTCAGTCGCGATGCCGTTGATCGCGAAGGAGTTCAACATCGGCCCCGCGGTGCAAGGCTTACTGCTGAGTTCGTTCTTTCTGACGTACGCGCTCATGCAGATTCCGGGCGGCATGTTGGCCGACCGCTTTGGGCCACGCGTGGTGATTGCCGGTGCCACGCTGGGCTGGGGCTTCTTCCAATCCATTGCGGCGCTGTGTACCGGTTGGGTTCCGCTGCTGATCACGCGTCTTGGCCTGGGTGCGGCCGAGGCGCCCATCTACCCCGCCGGCGGCAAGCTCAACGCCATCTGGATGACGCAGAACGAACGCGGCCGCGGTGCCACGCTGCTCGATGGCGGCGCGCCGCTGGGCGCGGCATTGGGCGCGCTCATCATCGCCGGGCTGATCGCCGAATTCAATTCGTGGCGCACGTCGTTCGTGGTGGCTGGTATCGGGACGATGGTGGCGGGGCTCTTTGCGTGGTGGTACATCCGCAATCACCCGCGCGAGCATCCGTCCGTCAATGATGCTGAAGCCTCCTACATCGAGGAGGCTCATGCTGCCGACCAGGCTGCAGAGCCCGCCGCCGTAAGCGGCAACGTGCTCGACTTCTTCAAGTACCGCTCGGTGTGGGGCATGTTCTTCGGCTGGATGTGCTTCAACGCACTGTTCTACGGTCTGCTGACCTGGATGCCGACCTATCTGTCGAAGGTGCATGGGCTCGACATCAAGGAGATGGGCGGTGCCGTTTTCACCATGTTCTTCTCCGGCTTTGTGGGCGAGATGGTGGGCGGCTGGATTGCCGACAAGTGGATCGCCACCGGGGCATCGCGAGCCCGGGTGCTGCGCACGCTGTTCGGCATCGCTTCGGTACTGGCCACGATCGCCATCTACACGGTGGCGCGCTTCAAGGAGCCGGCCGTTGTGGTGGCACTGTTGTCGACCACGCTGTTCTTCCTGCGCTGGTGCGGCCTGTTCTGGTGCATTCCGTCGATCCTGGGAACGCGCAAGCGTGTGGGTTTCCTGGGCGGCACGATGAATCTGGGCGGCAACTTCGCCGGGGTCGGCATGCCGATCATCGTCGGCCTGATCGTGCAGGCGACCGGTTCGTACGACATGGCGCTGATGCTGTTTGCTGCCGCCGGCGCCGGCCTGTTCATCTGCTCGACACTGCTGATCGACTACAGCAAGAAGCTGCCGGTCTGAGCTGCGATGAACCAACGTAAGCCAACACCATTTGCCTGCGGCGCGGCGTTTGCTTCCGGCTCCTGACGACAAGCTGCAGCCGCACTCATCAACATAACAAGCCGGCCCCGATGCCCACATTTGCGTGCACCGGGGCGCGCAAACCACGAAGAAGACTCCCATGACAAAACGCATCAAGCTCGGCATGCTCACGCCATCGTCCAACACGGCGCTGGAACCCATTACCAGCGCCATGGTGAGCGGCTTGCCCAACGTGAGCGCGCATTTCTCGCGCTTCACCGTGACGGAAATCTCGCTGCGCGACCAGGCGCTGGGGCAGTTCGATCTGGAGAAGATCCTGAACGCCGCCAAGCTGCTGGCCGACGCGCACGTCGACGTGATCGCCTGGAACGGCACGTCGTCCGGCTGGCTCGGCTTTGAGAAAGACGAGGCGCTGTGCCGCCAGATCACGGAAGCCACCGGCATTCCGGCCACCACGTCTGTGCTGGCGCTCAACGAGATTTTGGCCAAGACCGGCGCACGCGATTTCGCCCTCGTTACGCCGTACCTGGATGACGTGCAGCAGCGCATCGTGCAGAACTACGCGCGCCACGGCTTCAACTGCGTGGCGGAGCGTCATCTGGACTTGCACGTCAACCACAGCTTTGCCGACGTGGAAGAAGACACGATCCGCACCCTCGTGCGCGACGTGGCGCAGGAAAAGCCGGCGGCCATCACCACGTTCTGCACGAACCTGCGCGCGGCGCATCTGGTGGAAGCACTGGAAGCGGAAACGGGTATCCCGGTGTACGACACCATCTCGACCGTCGTGTGGAAATCGCTGCGGCTGGCGGGCGTCGACACGCGCGAGCTGCGCGGCTGGGGTCGCCTGTTCGCGGACGTTGCTTAACGGAATGAGGGAGCGCCAAGCATGTCCACGGAACTCGACCTGGTGATCCGTAATGCGGATGTGGTCACCGCATCCGACCGCTTTACCTGCGACATCGGTGTGCGCGATGGCCGCATCGCCGTACTCGGCCACGGCTTGCCGCGCGGCGCGCGCGAGATGGATGCCAGTGGCCTGCTGGCGCTGCCCGGTGGCGTCGACGGCCATTGCCACCTCGACCAGCCCATGCCCGACGGCATGCGCATGGCCGACGACTTCTTCACCGGCACGCGCGCGGCCATCTGCGGCGGCACGACAACGGTGATCCCGTTTGCCGCGCAAGAGAAGGGCGGGTCGCTCAAGGCGGCGGTGGCCGACTACCACCATCGTGCCGAGGGCCGCGCGGTGGCCGACTATGGCTTCCACCTGATCGTGGCCGACCCCACGCCAGAAGTGCTGCAGCACGAACTGCCGGAGCTGATCCGCCAGGGCTACACCTCGTTCAAGGTCTACATGACGTATGACGACCTGAAACTGTCCGACCGCGAAATGTTGGACGTGCTGGACGTGGCCAAGCAGAACAACGCACTGGTGATGGTGCATGCGGAAAACGCCGACTGCATTTCGTGGCTGACCGAGAAGCTGGTGGGCGAGGGCCGCATCTCGCCGCGCTTCCACGGCCTGTCGCGTCCGGCAGCGGTGGAGCGTGAAGCCACGCACCGTGCCATCACCTTTGCCGAGCTGGTGGACGTGCCGATCCTGATCGTGCATGTGTCGGGCAAAGAAGCCATCGAGCAGATTCGCTGGGCACAAAGCCGCGGCTTGCAGATCCTGGCCGAGACGTGTCCGCAGTACCTCTACCTGACCGCCGAAGACATGGGCCTGCAAGGTGACGATGGCTACGAAGGTGCCAAGTGCGTCTGCAGCCCGCCGCCGCGCGATCCGGAAAACCAGGCGGCCGTATGGCGCGCGCTTGCAGGGGGCGTGTTCAGCGTGTTCTCTTCCGACCATGCCCCGTTCAACTATGACGACCCGGAAGGCAAGAAGCTTGGCGGTCAGGCGCAACCGTTCGACCATATTCCGAACGGCGTGCCCGGTATCGAGACGCGGTTGCCGTTGCTGTTTGATGGCATCGCGCGGGGCAAGCTGTCGCTGCATCAGTTTGTGGAACTGACGTCGTATCGCCCGGCACGTCTGTACGGTTTGTATCCGCGCAAGGGCACGATTGCCGTGGGTGCCGATGCCGACATCACGCTGTGGGATCCGGAGCGCCGCGTGCGCATCACCAACGATGCGTTGCATCACGCGGTGGACTACACGCCCTATGAAGGCATTGAAGTGACGGGCTGGCCGGTGCATTGCTTCTCGCGCGGCGAGATGCTGGTCGAAAACGGCAAGTACCTCGAACCGGCACCTGGGCGGGGGCAGTTCCTGCCGGCGGGTGCGCCGTCCCTGGTCTGACGTTTCTGGTTGGGTTCTCAAAATTTCATCATGCGTATTCTGGTCGTCAATCCCAATATCTCCGAGAGCGTGACGGAGTTGATTCATGCGGAGGCGCGTCGCTCCGCTTCACCCGGCACCACGCTCACGATGGCGACAGCGCCATTTGGCGTGGCCTATATCGAAACGCGCTTCGAAGCACTGGTGGGGGGTTATGCCACCGCGTGCGTCGTTGCCGAACACGCCGGTCAATTCGACGGCGTGGTCGTGGCGGCGTTTGGAGACCCCGGCCTGGCCGGCATCAAGGAGCTCTGCAACGTGCCGGTGCTCGGCATGACCGAAGCGGCGCTGGCCAGCGCCTGTCTGCTTGGTCAGCGCTTTTCAATCATCGCCATTTCGAACCGTATCCAGGCGTGGTACCGCGAGTGCGTAGCCGCCAATGGGCTGTCGTCGCGGCTGGCAAGCGTGCGCTCGTTGCAGCAGCCGCTGCGCGACATCGGCAGCGTGCAGGAGGACCATGCGGCACGGCTGGAGGAACTCAGCCTGCAGGCGGTGCGTGAAGACGGCGCCGACGTGATCATCGTGGCCGGCGCACCGCTTGCCGGGCTGGCCCGGACACTCAAGGACCGCATTCCCGTGCCGGTGGTGGACGGCGTCTCCAGCGCCATCCGCCATTGCGAGAGCCTGATTGCGCTTGCCCCGAACGGCGCAGCGGAAGGCAGCTTTGCGCGTCCGCCGCACAAGCCAAACCGCGGGTTGCCTCCCGCGCTGGCTGCCATGCTGACGTAAGCGGGTTGTCTCACTGCCCTGGAGGGCAGGCCGGTGTGGCTAGAGGTACGATGCGCTATCTGCACCTGATCGAACTTCGTATCCGCCATGTCTCTCCGCGCCTTGAGAACGCTCGTTGCCATTGCCCGCCATCGCACGTTTGCGCGGGCCGGCGAGGCCATCGGGCTCACGCAGTCGGCTGTCAGCCTGCAGGTCAAATCGCTGGAAGAGGAGTTCAACGTCCGCCTGTTCGACCGCTCAAGGCGTGAGCCCGCGCTGACAGAGGCAGGCCGCATCGTGCTCGCCCAGGCCGAACAGATCCTCGCACTGTATGACCGCATTCCCGACGCGCTGAGCGATGAGAGGGCGCTGGTCGGGCGGTTGCGCATCGGCGCCATCCAGACCGCGCTATCGGGGCCGCTGCCCAACGCGCTGCTGGCCCTGCGGACGGCGCATCCGGGCCTGCGCGTGCACGTGGCCGCCGGCATGTCGGCCGAGCTTGCACAGCGTGTAGCCGATGGCGAACTGGACGCCGCAATCACGTCGCACCCCGTGCGGCCGCATCCGGCGGAACTGGTGTGGTCGACGCTCTATGAAGACCGCTTCTGGCTGCTCGCTCCCGCGCAATACGCCGAGCGTGATGCGCGTGCGCTGCTGACCGAGCTGCCGTTTATCCGCTTTGATGCGCAGGCCTGGGCCGGCCGCATGATCGCTTCGGAACTGCGGCGCTTGGGCGTGCGGGTGCGCGAAGAAATGGTGCTCGACAACAAGGACACGATCGTGCGCATGGTGGCAAGCGGATTGGGCGCCGCCGTGGTGGCGATATCCGACTCCGAGCTGACGCAATTGCCGCCCATCGCCCGGCTGGCGTTTGGCCAACCGCAATTGCACCGCGCGGTGGTGCTGCTTGAACACCAATCGCGGACTGCACAGCGCTTTACCCAGGCATTGACCGATGCCGTGGTCGCTTCTGCAATGAGAATTTCTCATTGATCGCCAGATAAATAACAATTATTGCTGCTGTGACTGCGTGATAGCTTGACGGTGTTCTTGTTTTTCGCCGAGCACCTCATGCCGTTCCGCACGTTCCTCCGCCTCTCGCCCGCATTGCGGGCACGCCACGACGCAGGAGCACGGCCATGACCGCCGCAATCCTGCTCGCTCTCGCGCCGGTTGCGCTTCTGGTGGCGCTCGGCCATTGGCTCAAGCGCTCCGCCTTCCTCGTCGAAACCTTCTGGCCGCAGGCTGAGCGGCTCTGCTACTACGTCCTGTTACCGGCGTTGTTCATGCATGGGCTGGCCACGGCACACATGCAGTCTTTGCCCGTGTTGCCGCTGGTGCTGACGTTGATTGGCGCGACATTGCTGGTGGCAGTTGCGCTAATGCTGGCCTGGCCGTGGATGCAACTGGACGGTGCCGCGTTTACCTCGGTGTTTCAGGGGGCGGTGCGGTTCAACAACTACGTAGGCGTGTCGCTGGCTACAGGCATCTTCGGTGCCAAGGGGATTGCGCTGGCTGCCGTTTGCAACGCGGCGATTGTGCCGACAGTCAATCTGTTGTGCGTGCTGGTCTTCGCCCGCTATGGCTCGGTGCGCCTGAGTGGGCGTGCGCTCGTGCGTCAGATCGTGACGAATCCGCCGGTGGTGGCTTGCTCGCTGGGCATTGCCATGCAGGCGCTGGGGTTGCAGATGCCTGCGGCGATCGAGCCGGCGGTGCGTGCGCTCGGGGTGGCGTCCATGCCGCTGGGTCTGCTGTGCGTGGGCGCTGCGCTCAACTTCAGCGGTGTGCGTTCGTGGGCGCAGCCGGTGCTGGTGTCGTCGGTCATCAAGTTCCTGGCCATGCCCGTGTTGACGCTCGCTCTTGGCCACGCGCTCGGCCTGACCGATGCTGCGTTGATCGTGGCGCTGCTGTTTCAGGCGCTGCCCACGGCATCCTCGTCGTACATCATGGCGCGTCAACTGGGCGGTGACGCGCCGCTCATGGCCGGCATCACCGCCGCGCAGACGGTGATGGCCGCGGCGGCCATGCCGGCCGTGATGACGCTGCTGGCCCTGACGCGTGGGTTACCCCAAGGGTTGCTGTCGGCGTTGTGAGCCAGAAGCGCCGCCAGGCTAGCCGGTTCAGAGGTGCACCACGTCCAGCATGGCCTGTACGAACGCTTTCGGCGCTTCCTGCGGCAGGTTGTGCCCGATGCCGCCACCGATGTTCCGGTGCTGGTACTTGCCCGTGAACTTCTTCGCATAGGCTGACGGCTCCGGGTGCGGTGCGCCGTTGGCATCGCCCTCCATGGTGATGGTGGGCACCGTGATGGCAGGCGCGGTGGCCAGGCGCTGTTCCAGCACGTCGTACTTCGATTCACCCTGCGCCAGCCCCAGGCGCCATCGATAGTTATGGATGACGACGGCGACGTGATCGGGGTTGTCGAATGCGGTGGCGCTGCGGTCGTACGTGGCGTCGTCAAACTTCCACGTGGGCGACGCCAGCTTCCAGATCAGGCGGTTGAATTCCTTGCAGTTGGCGGCGTAGCCCTGCGCGCCGCGCTCCGTCGTGAAATAGAACTGGTACCACCACGCAAATTCCGCAGCCGGCGGCAGCGGCTTGCGGTTCGCCTCCTGGCTGCCGATCAGGTAGCCGCTGACGGACACCAGCGTCTTGCAGCGTTCCGGCCACAGCGCCGCGATGATGTCCGCCGTGCGCGCCCCCCAGTCGTAACCGCCAAAGTGCGCCTGCTTGATGTTCAACGCGTCCATGAACGCGATGATGTCGGCGGCCAGCGCGGCCTGCTGCCCGTTGCGCGGTGTGTCTGCCGAGCGGATGCGCGTCGTGCCATAGCCGCGCAGGTACGGCACCAGCACGCGATAGCCTGCCGCCGCCAGCGCGGGCGCCACCTCCGCATAGCTGTAGATGTCATAGGGCCAGCCATGCAGCAGGATCATCACGGGGCCGTTCTTCGGCCCCAGGTCTGCGTAGCCGATGTTGAGCACGCCGGCATCGATCTGCTGCAGCGTGCCGAAGGGGTTGGCCTGCCCGGCCAGCAGCGTGCCTGCATTGGAGGACGGTGCCGGTTGCGCATGCACAAGTTCGGCCAGCCCGAGATCGAGCACGCCAATGCTGGCGATGGTGGTGCCCAGAAGGCGGCGACGGCGGAGGTTGACGGGGTTCGACATGGGGATTCTCTCTTTGCGGTGGTTGGGGCAGGGGGTTAGTGAACGAGCTTGACCAGCGGCTCACCGGACTTCACGACATAGGTCGCCAGTTCCGATGCCTTGCCGCTGCCGACGTTTCTCGCTGAGTGCGCAACGCCAGCCGGAATGAACAACGAATCGCCGGTCTGCAGCGTCACGGGCGGTTGGCCCTCCAACCGGTATTCGATCGTGCCTTTCAGGACGTGGGCGATTTCCTCGCCGGGGTGGACATGCGCGGGGGCAAACGCACGCTCATCAAAATCCACGCGCACTTGCAGGGCTTCACGGCCTGGCACGCTCAGGTCGTGATGGACGAGGTCTGTCCGATGCAGGCCTGCGGCTTGCGCAAACGCGTTGTGCGCGCCCAGGGCGCCAGCCAGTACGAGCAAGGTTGCGGTCAATCGAGTCGGTTGCATGAGGGCTCCAGTGATCAAGGATGGATGACGAGGCGGGGTCTTGCTCGCCTCGTTTCCAGCATTGGGCGCCTCCGATGTATCCGGTCGGTTTCACGATGCCGTCGATTTGTATGGCTTTGTAGCAATGGGCATCGATGGACGGGGTTTTGTATGCGTTTGTATCCGGTAGCGGCTCTGGTACATGCCCAGACAAAACGGGCAGCACATCGCTACGTGGCGGATACGTCAGGCGACTTAAATGCATTCCGTGGCCACGACGCCGGTCGAACGCAACGTAGCGCAAAGCAAAGCAAGACATCGGCAGGCCGCGCAATCCCAACCCAACTGTTCAAAGGAAAACGATCATGACCCGCAATCTCGCCAAGACCCTCGCTGTTGTCGCCCTCGCTGTGGCCGCTGCCGGCGCGCAAGCCGCTTCGTCCGTCGGTGCACGCGACCCGTACACCGAAGGCGCCCGCGCCGTGCAAAGCGCGGTGGATGCCTACACCGAGGGCGCCCGTTCGTCCGACGTCTATACGGACGGTGCGCGCTCCACCGACATCTACACCGACGGTGCCCGCAGCGCGGACCCGTACTACGACGGTGCACACGCCTGAACCGGCAGCCTCGCGTACACCCCATCCCACTAAGAACCGAACAGACAACAAGGACTCGACATGTTCAACCGCAAAGCCGTCTCCATCGCAGCGCTGGCACTTGGCATGGCCGCCAGTGCGCCCCTCTTGGCCGCCACGGCAGCCGATGCCGATCAACCTACCGTCGTGATCGTGCACGGCGCGTTTGCCGATGGGTCCGACTGGGCCAAGGTGATTCCGCTGCTGCAGGCCAAGGGCGTGAAGGTGCAGGCGGTGCAGAACGGACTGAACTCACTGGCCGATGACGTGGCCGCCACGCGCCGCGCCATCGGCAACCAGCCGGGCAAGGTCGTTCTGGTGGGGCACTCATGGGGCGGCACGGTCATCACCGAAGCCGGTGCGGACAGCAAGGTTGCCGGCCTCGTGTATGTGGCGGCGTTTGCGCCGGACGTCGGCCAGTCGACGGAAGAGGTGGGCAAGGACTACGCGCCTGCGCCGGGCATCGGCAAGCTTGTCGCTGACGCCAACGGTTATCTCTCACTGCCCGCTGCAGCGCTGGCGAGCGACTTCGCGCAGGATGTGCCCGCAGCGCAGGCGCGCGTGATGGCCGCGACGCAAGGGCCCATCAAGGCCACGGCATTTGGCGAGCGCACCACGGTCGCGGCATGGCAGAGCAAGCCGTCGTGGTTCATCGTCAGCACACACGACAGGATGATCCAGCCGGATCTGGAGCGTGCCATGGCCCGGAAGATTGGCGCCAAGGTGACGACGCTGCCGACGAGCCACGTGCCGCAGCAGTCGCGGCCGCAGGATGTGGCCAAGGTGATTCTCGAAGCGGTGCACGCGGTCGAGGCGCGCAACTGAGGCCGCGCGCGTTGCCTGCGCGTCAGTTCGGGCGTTGGCCCATGGCGCGCAGGAAGGTCTGCTGCGCGGTCAGCAACTCCCGGTAGGTGAGCGCGCGGTAGTCAAGCCCATGGGCGCGCGCCACCTCGGCCACACGTGCGGCCAGCGCTGGATAGTGCCGGTGGCTATAGGTCGGGAAGAGGTGATGCGTCAGGTGCCAGTTCAGGCCGCCGAGCCAATAGCCGATCCACGCCGGTTGCGGTTGCCAGTCGCACGCGGTGTGGAATGCATGCTCGTGCCACGTGTGCGGTAACTGGCCAGATTCGGGTGGCAGATAGAACGTCACGTCCGCCCAGTGCGTGCCCAGGATCAGCGCGACCAGCACGCATGAAGCCAGCATCTGCCCTGCGAAGTAGCCAAGCGCCACCCAGCCCCAGCCGAGGCCGAGCCGATGTGCCACCCAGGCCGGCACCGCCACGGCAATCAGCAAGTGCAGCGCCTTCGCAGACAGGAACGTCGCCCAGCCGCGCAGGCCAGGCAATACGCGATCCGCTGCCAGCGGCGTGAGGCCAAGGCGATCCGACCAGTCGTAGATCCAGTTGATGTAAGGCAGCGACAGTGCGGCAATCAGCGGCCAGTAGCGATGCTGATAGCGAAACTGCGGATACCACGGCTGAAAGGGCGTCTGCCGCAGGAAGCGGTTTGCAGCGGTATCCAGATCGTAGTGCTCCACATTGGCATGCGCGTGGTGATAGTGCACGTGGCGCACCGTCCAGTAGGCGGGTTCGATGCCGAGCGGGATGGCGGTCACGCGCGTCATGAGGCGGTCCAGCCATGCCCAGGGGGAGAGCGCCCGGTGTGCGCCGTCGTGCAGCACGTTCATGGCCAGCAGCATCGCGATGAATGGAAAGGCCATGTAGGCGAGCACAAAAGCCGTCGCATGCGTGGCCGTGACCATGGCGCCATACAGCAGTGCGGATACCACAACTAGGAAGGCGCCCTTGGCAATGAATCGCGCATCGGCAAAGCGATGGTCGTCGTGCGCCTGCAGGTGGTCGTGCGCGGCACGGCGTAAATCGTCGGCGAGTGATGACGACCGCGGTGAAGCGTAGCGGAGCTTAGCGAGATTCGGCATGCGGCGACGAAGAGAGCGGCGATTCGGTCCGCAGCGCATGCCACAGTCCACAAGCAAGACCATGCAACCCGAGCGCAACGGCCAACGTGTCGGACAATGCATCGCCTGCACCGCATATGCCGATCATCAGCACGGGGAGTGCGAGCGCCAGCAGCGGCCAAAGCCAGCGGCCCCAGCCGCGCCCATCCGACAAACCGCCCAGCGCCAGCGTGAGGAGCAGGATGAGCGCGAACCAGACCGCTTGCCAGTGCCCGGGCCACAGGCCGTCGGTGCGCACATAGTCGATCACCACGCCAAACAGCAGCACACCGCCGGTGGCGATCCAGCCGGCGGGCGTGGTGCGCGTATCGCGTTGCAGCTGTGGCGTACGCAGCCCTAGCCATTGCAATGCCGGCACCACGTTGGCCCAGAACGGGTTGTCGCTGTGGGTGGGCCTGTGCACGCCATAGCGGATGGGCACGTCCGCCAGCGCGCGCTGATAGGTGCCAAACAGCTTGTCCCACAGCAGCAGCGTGCCGCCGAAATTGCGGTCGATGTATTCCGGGTTGCAGCCGTGATGCACGCGGTGGTTGGCGGGTGTGACCATCAAGCGGTCCAACACGCCCGAGCGCCCGACCAGTCCGCAGTGGTTGTAGAACTGCACCGAGTAATGCAAGCCCGATACCGCTACGAACATCTCCGGCGTGACGCCCAACAGCGCCAGCGGCACGAAGAACGGCAGCGATGTCAGCGACGACAGCCACGCGTTGCGCACGCCCAGCGACAGGTTGAAATGCTCGCCCTCGTGATGCACGGCGTGGATCGCCCACAGAAAGCCGAGCTTGTGGTGCATGCGGTGCAGCCAGTAGAAGCCGAGATCCCAAGCGACAAACGCGAAGGCCCAGCCCGCAACCGGATGCCAGCCATCCACCCAATGCAGGCTGGCATGGGCATATAGCCACGTGAAGCCGGCGACTTCCACGCCGCGGCACAGCCACATCAGCACGTGGCCGGAGTTGAGGTTGAGGATGACGTCGCGCCACGGCAGCGGCTGACCGTGCCACCACTTGAGCGCAGCCAGTTCCAGCAGCACGCAGCCGAGCATCAATGCAAGCGGCAGGGCAAAGGCATTCATGTGGACACCGGTTCGATAGAGAGCGTTGACGCGCGCCGCGCCAACCATAGACGGACAGCCGCCCCGCACAGCACGCCCACGGCCACGCCTGCCGACAGGTCAAGTGCGACGTGCCGGCGCGTCTGGATCGTGGCGTACAGAATGCCGAGGCCCCAGGCTGCGGCGAGCGCCGTGCGCATCGGCCTGCGCGAATCGGCCAGCGCCCACACCGAGAGCAGTGTGAGCGCCCCATGCAGCGAGGGCAGGCAGTTCTGGCTCGAGTCCATGGCGATCAGCATGCGCTGCACGCTGCCGGGCAGCGATGCGTCCGTCAGCGGCGGGTAGTGCAGCGTGGTCGGCCACAGCAGAAACACAGCGCCGCTCACGAGCGCGCTCATCTGCATGGCGCGTTCCAGCCAGGGCAGGCGCGACATGTCGGCCCGCAGATACGCCAGCGGAATCAACGCGAAGAACGACACGTACAGCCAGATGCCTGACGTGCTGAACGGAATGGCGCGGTCCAACGCCGTTTCGGGCACGACCGTGCCAACGCCTTGCAGCGCCCCGCAGATGCCATAGACGAGGCCCACTGAACACCAGCCCAGGGCCATATGACGCAGGCGCGTGGCAAGCGGGCTCATCGTGCCGCTCCCGGCGCCGCGAGCCGGACGATGCGGCGGCGCTTGGTGGTGAAGTCCGTGGCGATGCGCTCGGGCGTGGCGTGCCACGTCACGCGCGATGCATCGACGCCCTGGCACGCGAAGACATTGGCCAGGTGCGTCTGGCACGCGCGTGCAATGTCGGGGTCGGCCGGATGAATGGACAACGCCAGCGTGCTCGCATCGGTTTGGACCAGACGGTAATCCGCATGCAGCGGCAGCGCCTGTGCCAGCGCCCGCGAACACACGTCCGCAAACAGCGTGACGGTACCGCCGCCCAGCGCGGGCAGGACGAGTGTGTCGTCGCAGCGGCCTTCGATGCGCTCGATGGCCATCGCCGGGTTGCCGCATGTGCAAGCGCCCAGCGCTGGGTCGCGGCGGATAAGGATGTCATCCAGCCGGTAGCGCACGATGGGCTGCGTGCTGCGTGTGAAATCGGTAATGACGGGGACGAAGCGGTGCGCGTCCAGCCATTGCGGCTCGATGTGAACGTGCGCTTCGTTCAGGTGCAGCGTGCCGTGCGGGCAGGTCGCGCCCAGGAACCCTTCGGTGGCCTGATAGACCTCGCCGACGTTACCAAAGGCCTGCGCAAGCAGTGCGCGGTCCATCGGCTCCAGCACTTCGGCGCCGGACAGCACCTGCACAGGCGCGATGTCGAGCCTCCCTGCCAGCTTCTCCATGGCGAGCGCACGCAGCACCTGCGCGGGCCCCACGATGATGGTCGGCTGCAATGCTTCCAGCGGCGCGCGGTGCGAATCGAACGGCGCAAACAGATCGAAGAACGAGAACGTCAGCCACGGGTTGCGCACGGCCGTGTACAGATTGCTGTTGGCACGCAGGAACAGCGCGACGCGTTCGCCATGCAGCAGCCCGCGCGGCAGCAGCTTGGCGAGCAGGATGCCGGCCCACTGCGCGCGCTCGGTCGGGCTGACGACAAATACGCCGCGTCCGCCCGATGTGCCAGACGACAAGCCCACCGAATACGCACCGACCGTCGGCCGGAAATCGCGCGACTGCTCGGCCTGCTGCGCGCACGCGAGCACGTCGGCCAGACGCAGGCCGGCGGTGTTCATGGCGTCGAAATTGGCCATCATCGTGGCCTTGTCCATCAACGGCCACTCGTGCATCGGCTTCGATGCGAACGTGCGGAAATACGGGCTGCGGGTCAGCACGCGTTGCGTGAAGCGCTTGATTTGCCGCTGTTGATGCGCTGCCAGTGCAGCGCGATCAGCCAGCCGCAACCGGCGCGTTTGCCAGTACGACCACAGCAGGCGGTGCAACGCCGTCACAACGCCCCCTCGTGTGTGAGCAGGATGCGCACATGGCCGCCCGCATCGAGCGCGTGCAGCTTGCGCAGCGTGTCGAAGTAGGCGTGGCGGTCTTCCATGATCGAATACGCGAGCACCGACGGCCCGCGCAACTCGCGATAGCTCAGCGGCGACCAGGCGGCGTCGGCGGCCAGCAACACCCAGCCTTCCTGCGTGCGCACGAACGCGCCGAGGTGTCCGGCGGCGTGGCCGGGCAGGGGCACGAGCAGTACGTCGCCGTTGCTGTTGGGCAAGGCCCAGGCGGAGCTGAATGGCGCCAGCTCCGGCGGCAGCGCGACTTGCTCGAACTGTTCGACAAAGCGCGTGCGCGTTTCAAAATCTTCGGGAATAAGCCCCGGCACGAAAGCACGCCGCAACGCGGAAACGCCACGCAGCGCACGCAGGTGCATCCATCCCTCGCCGGAGCAGATGACGGGCACGCCCGGAAAGTCACGTAGGCCGGCAATGTGGTCACCGTGGAAATGCGAGACGATCAATCCATCCAGATCAGCCGGGCGCATGCCCTGTTGTGCGAGCTGTGCTGCCATGGATTCCGATGTATCGAAATACACCGGCGTGACCTTGCGATAGATCGCAAACAGGCCGCTGCGCGTGTGGTCATGAAAATGCGAGGCATAGCCCGTGTCCCACAGCCAGCGGCGGCCTGCCGCTTCGATCAGCCATGCGCGTGCGGGGAAGGCGCAGGTGCGCAGGCCTGCGCCGCGCAGCGCCACGCACGCGGTGTGCGTGCAGTAGCCGGCTTCAAAAACGGACAACGTTGCCATGTTCACGTAACCAATGGGCCGTGCGGCGGATGCCTTCGGCCATGTCGATGGGCGGCACGTAGCCGAGTTCGATGCGCGCGCGGTCGTTGGCGAGCGTCATGTCGTAGTGCAGGGCGGCGGCGCTGTAGCGTGTGAGCAGCGGCTCGCGACGCGTGAGAGCGCTGCCGGCTTCCATGACGCGTGCGGCCAATGCCATCGCTGGATACGGCACAGCGCGGATGCGGTAACGCAGGCCGAGCTGTTGCCCCAGCAATTGATCGAGCAGATCGCGCAGCGTGGCCGGTGCGTGGTTGGTGATGTTGTAGGCGGCGCCGGAAGGCACGCTCGCTGTGGTGGCGCATTGCATGGCATGCACCACGTTTTCCAGGTACGTCAGGTCCATGCGCGCCGCGCCGCCACGAGGCAGCGGCAGCACGCCGCCGCGCAGTTCCAGAAGATGCAGGATGCGCGGCAGCACCACGCGATCGTGCGGGCCGAACAGCCCGCGCGGCCGCAGGATGACGAAGTGCGTGCGGTGCTGCGTGGCGGCCTGCTGCTGGATGGCCGCTTCTGCCAGCATTTTGGTCGCTGCGTAATGATTGGCGAAGCGCGCAGGGCGATAGCTCTCCGGCAGATCGGCGTGATGCTGGTAGTCGAAATAGATCGACGGCGTGGAGATATGCACGAAGCGGCGGACGCCACGCCTGACGGCACCTTCGGCCAGAGCGGCCGTTGCGCGCACATTGGCCGCGTAGAAGTCCTCATACGCGCCCCAGGGCGATGACAGCGCCGCGCAATGCCAGACCGTATCGACACCATCGAGCAGCGCATCGAGCGTGGCCGGTGTCAGTTGTGCCAAATCGGCTGGCACATAGTCGGCGCCACGGGCGGCAAAAGCGTCGCGTTGCGCGGCATCGCGGCCCGTCGCGCGCACGCGGGCGCCTTGCGCGAGCAGTGCATCGACTGCGTTGCGGCCGAGCCCACCCGTAGCGCCTGTCACCAGCGTCGTCATAGCGTCAACACCATGCCGCCGAGCGTCAGGCCGGCTGCCGTGCCGACCAGCAGAACCGGCTTGCCAGGCTCGATGCGCTGACTCGTTACCGCTTCATGCAGCGCCGTGGGAATCGACGCGGCTACTTGGTTGCCGTGCTGCGCGTAGATATCGACCACGCTGGCTTCCGGCACGCCCAGCCGTTTGCGTAGATGCTGCATCCCAAGGTGGCTCGCCTGATGCGGCACGACGACATGCATGTCGTGCAGCGTGTAATGGCTGTCCGCGAAGAGGCGATCGAGGAACCCGTCCATCAATTGCGAGGCGAGCTTGAATACGCGCTTGCCATCCATGTGGAACAGGTAATCGGTGGGTTGCGCACCGGTGCGCGGGTTGCGGCGCGTGCCGCCCGCGCGGATTTCGCAATAGGCTTTGCCGGCGGGGTAGGTCTCCATGCGGTAGGCGTGGATGCCCGTGCCGGACACCGTAGGCGCCGCTTCAACGATGACCGCCGCTGCGCCATCGCCGAAGATCAACGCGGTCTCGGCATCGTCCCAGTCGATGCCGCGTGAGGCCAGGTCGGACGCCACCACGGCGATGCGCTTGTACGCGCCCGTGGTCAGCAGGCTACTTGCCACATGCAGCGCCGTGAGGAAGCTCAGGCAACTGGCGTTGACGTCAAACGCGGGCGTGCCGGCGGGCAGCCCGGCGTGCTCCAAGATGCGCGCGGCCGTGTTAGGCAGCGCCTGTTCCTGCACGCCCGAGGCGGAGATCAACAGGTCGATGGACGCGGCCGGAACATCGGCGCGGCGCAGCGCATCGCGCACGGCAGCACCGGCGAGTTCCGACTGGTGCTCGCCCAGCGTGGCATGGTGGCGAACGTCGATACCGGATTTCTTGCGTACGTAGCCTGCCCGATGGCCCAGGCGGGCATCCAGTTCAGCGGACGTGACTTGTTGTTCCGGCAGTGCCTTGCCGGTGGAAAGCAGATGAATCGGCAGCATAGATGCAGGCACGCACGGCGTACGTTGCCCTGTTCCCTCTTCCGGCTGCTGAGCGCGCGAGGCGCATGCCGCAGCGTAATGATCTTGTCTTGTTGTGCCGCGATTCTAGCGGGTGCGGCCTGCTCTGCCGGATGAAGATTCGTTAATAATGGTGGCGTCTTCAGGTGCCGTAGCTACGCAGCCGATCGAGGTCGACGACCGTCACGCCGCCGTATTCCAGCCGGACCACGCCGTCCTTCTCCAGGGCCTTGAGCGACTGGTTGGCCACCTGCCGCGTCATGCCAGAAAGCAGGCCGAGTTCTTCCTGCGTGATCTCCAGGTGGTCGCCCGCGCCCGGGTAGAGCACCGGGTTGAACAGCGACGCAATGCAACGCGCCAGCCGTGGCGTGACATCCAGCAGCCGGTCGTATTCCAGCAGCGCCATGAAGTGCCCGAGCCGCTCGTTGAGCTGCTTGACCAGGAAGCGGTTGAATGCCACGCTGTTTTCCACCAGCCACATGAAGGTGGCGCGGTCCATGAAGGCCATGCGCGTGTCGCGCAGCGCAACGATGTCGTAGCGACGCGGCTCGTTCTTGAGCACCGTGCCTTCGCCAAACCAGCCGCCGGCCGGCACGCCCGTAAACGTGACGCTGCGCCCCTCGGGCGATACCGTGCCGATTTTGATAAGGCCCGTGACCACGCCCGTCCAGCTTTCCAGCAATGTGTTTTTCGGACAGATGCAGGCGCCGCGCGCGTAGGTTTTCTCAACGATGCCGGCGCAGGCGCGGTCGGCCTCTTCCGCGGGCAGGTCGATCGACCACGCCGCGATATGCGCCAGCCGTGCGCGGCTGATGCCGGGGCGCGAATTGGTGTCGTGTTCAGCCACGCTGAATGCCCACCGGCAGCGAGCTCACGCGCTGCGCTTCGGGCGTGGAGAGCCAGCCGGTGCGCAGGCTTTGCAAGAACATGTCGGTCGCGTCTTCCCCCCAGAACAGTTCGCCGTCGTGCACCAGCGTTGGCACGCCGAACACGCCAAGCGCGATGGCCGCGTCGGTGTGTGCACGCAGCGCGTCTTTCACGGCGGGCTGTTCGACAGCGGCGGCGCCTTCTGCAAAGCTGACCGCCTCGCACAGCGCGGCAAAGCCTTCGGGCGATGCCACATCGTTGCCATCGCGCCAGATATGCCGGAACACCGCGCGCACGGCATCGAGCGAGCCACCCATCGCAATCGTCAGCCGCAATGCCTTGATCGGATTGAACGGGTGCGCAGGCGGCATGCGAAACGGAATGCCGAGCTGCTGCGCGCGAAACAGCGCGTGCCGGTACGTGAACACGCGCTTGGAGGTGATCTCTGCCGGGCCCTTCTGCCCCCAGTGATGCAGGATCGCACCCAGCACCAGCGGGCGCGGGCGGATGACGATGTCATTGGCCTCCTGCAGCGCATCGAACTGCTCCAGCTGCAGGTAGGCAAACGGCGAGATGACATCGAAGAACCAATCGACGGTGGTGGGCATGCAGTCTCCTCAGGCTGCGCGCATCTGCAGCAGCGGCGCCAGCGTAAAGGGCGCTGCTGTCATGGCGCGAATGTCGTCGAGTGTCGCATGCGAGAGGATTTCCCGCAGCACCAGCCCCGCGTCGGTCACGTCAAAGACGGCGTGCTCGGTCACGATGACTTTCACGCAGCCCCGGCCTGTGAGTGGCAGCGTGCAGCGCGGCAGGATCTTGGAGTTGCCGTGCTTGTCGGTGTGTGCCAGCGCGGCAATCACCTTGCGCGTGCCGTAGCAAAGGTCCATTGCCCCGCCAATGCCGGGCCACCATTTGCCGTTGCGATCGCACGCCCAATTGGCGAGGTTGCCCAGCGCATCCACCTGTAATGCGCCGAGGATCGTCACGTCGATGTAGCCGTTGCGCATCGCGCCCAGCGACGTGGCGAGGTCCATGAGCGCAGCGCCGGGCAGCAGGGTGATGGGCTCGCACCCGGCGTTGGTGAAGTCGCTGTCGATGGCGTCCAGCACAGGGCGTCCGCCAAAGCCGAAGGCGCCGTTTTCGGTATGGAAGATGACGCCCGCATCGGCGTCCAGGTAGTTGGCCGTGAGCGTGGGGATACCCAGGCCAAGGTTGACGACTTCGCCCGCGCGCAGTTCTTGCGCGCAGCGGGCGGCAATGCGTTGCTTGGGCGTTTCGGGCAGAGCTTGCATGGCGGTCTCCTGGTGGTGTCGATCGACGATCAGGCTTCGGCAGCGGGCAGGCGGCCGAGCTTCGTCCAGTGGTGCTTGTAGAGCGCGTGCTGGTCTTGCAGCGACAGCCCTTGCACCACCGCATTGACGAACACGCCCGGACAGCCGACGCGCTCCGGCGGAATCGTGCCCACTTCGACGATCTCGTTCACCTCGACGATGGTGTAGTCGCCCGCCATGGCGATGTCGCGCTGGTTCTGCAGCGCCGTGCCGCGAAACTCCACGTTGCCGAAGGTATCCGCGCGCCAGCCTTTGATGATCGACACGTCGGCGCGCAGGGGCGGCTCCACGAAGCACGCCGTGCCATCGACGGTGATCGTCGGCTTGGGCGCACCGCGCTTGGGAAACATCCCGGGCTGGTCGAGGATGCCCACGCCCACCGGCACCAGCGCGCCGCCCAGGCCCAGCGCACCCGCGCGCACTTTCTCAGCCCAGGTGCCCATCGGAAAGAACTCGGCCACGCGCACGGAGTCGGTCAGGTAAGCCTGCGTCGATTCGTCCGTCGTGCCGACGTGCGTGCCGATGAACTCGGCCAGTTGGCCCGAGCTGAACAACCGGGCTTTGAGAAAGCCGCCGCGCAGCCCCGGCGTGTTGGTGATCAGCGTGAGTTGCCCGATGCCGCTGGCGAGCAGCGCCTCGATGCAGCAGGCCGGCTCGCCGGCACCCACGAATTCGCCCAGCATCAGGCGGCTGCCGTTGCGGACGTGGGCGATGGCCTCGTCCACGGAAAGGACTTTGTTGGCGTAGCGCATGTGTTGTCTCCTGGGGGGGGCGCCTGGCCGCCCTGGGGGAGCGGTCTGCGGCGCAGTGTAGGAGCGGTGTTTTCGGCGCGATGTCTTCTGCATGACATTTGCTTCGTAAGGTTTCGCAAAGGGCAATCCTTATAGTTGTGACGCGCCAAGAACAAATCCGCGCCGCGGTTGTCGCACAAGGGCCGCCCGGCCCTTTCCCTGCTGTTCCGCTCCTCCAGTCTTTGAACCCGCGCCATTCCCATTCCAGGACCGCATGCACGTAGACACCCCGCTCATCTCCACCATCATCGGTGGCATCGTGCTGGCCTTCATCTTCGGCACCATCGCGCAGCGCCTGCGGTTGCCGCCGTTGGTCGGCTATCTGATGGCGGGCGTGGTGGCGGGGCCGTTCACGCCCGGTTTCGTGGCCGATCAAAGCCTTGCGCCGCAACTGGCCGAACTGGGCGTAATCCTCCTGATGTTCGGCGTGGGGCTGCACTTCTCGATGAAGGAGTTGCTGGCGGTCAAGGCCATCGCCATTCCGGGGGCGATCGGGCAGATTGCGTTGGCCACGCTCATGGGCATGGGTCTGGCGTGGCTGCTCGGGTGGGATTGGGGGCCGGGGCTGGTGTTCGGGCTCGCGCTGTCGGTGGCGAGTACGGTGGTGCTGCTCAAGGCGCTGGAAGATCGCGGCATCGACAACTCGCACGAAGGCCATATCGCCATCGGCTGGCTGATCGTGGAAGACCTCGTGATGGTGGTGACGCTCGTGTTGCTGCCGGCCTTGGCCGGCGCGCTGGGCGGCGCCGGCAGCACAACGGTCAGCACGTGGGACATCGTCAAGGTGCTGGCGGTCACGCTCTCGAAGGTGGTGGCGTTTGCCGCGCTCATGCTGGTGGTGGGCCGCCGCGTGATCCCGTGGATGCTAGAGCGCATCGTCATGACGGGCAGCCGGGAGCTGTTCCGCCTGGGCGTGCTGGCCACCGCGCTGGGCGTCGCCTATGGCGCGACGGTGCTGTTTGGGGTGTCGTTCGCGCTCGGCGCGTTCTTTGCGGGGATGGTGCTGGCCGAGTCCGAATTCAGCCAGCGCGCGGCGGAAGAATCGCTGCCGCTGCGCGATGCCTTTGCGGTGCTGTTCTTCGTGTCGGTGGGCATGCTGTTCGACCCGAGCGTGCTGATCGAAGACCCCTGGGCGGTGCTCGGCACGGTGCTGATCGTGGTGGTGGGCAAGTCGTTGGCAGCCTTTGCGGTGGTACGCGCGTTTGGTCACGGCAACCGCACGGCGCTCACGATTTCCGCCAGCCTCGCGCAGATTGGCGAGTTTTCGTTCATCCTGATCGGGCTGGGGATCAGCCTGGAAATCCTGCCCGACCGTGCGCGGGGGCTGCTGTTGTCGGCGGCGATCCTGTCGATTCTGCTGAACCCGCTGATGTTTGCCTTGATCAACCGCCTCAAGCGCGAGGTGGCCCCCGAGCCGGCGACGGCGGATTGAGCGTCAGCGCCGGCCCGAACTGTTTTGCAAGGAAGGAGTGTTCATGAGCAATCTGACTATCGGCATGATCGTCGGCAGCCTGCGCAAGGCGTCGTTCAACCGCCAGCTGGCGCAGGCGCTGGTGGGCTTGCTGCCGTCGGGCGCGACGGCGCAGTTCATCGAGATTGGCGAGCTGCCGCTCTACAACCAGGATCTGGATGCCAGCCTGCCCGAGCCCGTGCAGCGCTTCAAGGCAGCAGTGGCGGGCGTGGACTCCGTGCTGTTCGTCACGCCGGAATACAACCGCGGCATGCCGGGCGTGCTGAAGAATGCGATTGACTGGGGTTCCCGGCCGTACGGCCAGAGCGTGTGGGGCGGCAAGCCGGCTGGCATTGCGGGCGCTTCGCCGGGCGCCATCGGGACGGCGCTGTCACAGGCGCAATTGCGCAATGTGCTCGCGGCGGTCGGCGTGAAGGTCTTGCCGTTGCCGGAGGTGTTCTTCCACTTTGCGGGAGAGCCCTTTGATGCCCAGGGCGGGGTGACGGATGCGCGGACGCGCCAGTTCTTGCAGGGGTTTGTCGACCGATTCGTTGAGTGGGCCGGTCAGAAGCCAGCCTGACGAATCGATCAACCGGGGTGTTCAGGGCCGGGCGGGGAAGGGGTTCCCGCTCGGCCGTTTTGCCTTTAGGGCAGGGGCGTTAAGCCAGGAAAGCGGCGGCGCTGATGAGCCAGCCTGCTGCCACGCAGCTCGCAATCCAGGCGGCCATGACGGCGCCAATATCCAACCATTTCATCATTGTTCTCCTTACAACACTTGCATTGCTTGTTCAGGCAATCGATGTCTGAACAACTGTCACGAAGTGTAGGTGTTGCAATGCGGAAGAACAATACGGCGTCGGGTGAACAGACTGTTCCAAGAGTAACAACAGATTTCAGCCCTTGCGTGGACGGGCCTGCGCTCAGGAGCCAGGGCCGTCACGCGCGCTACACTTGTTGTTGCGTTGCAACAATTACGGCGAAAGCTCGGCGGCTATTTCGTCCGGAAGGTCGCAGCCACCAAATCGGCAAAACGTGCCTCTTCGGCAAACTCGGCAGCGTTGTCGTGCCCCGCGGTGCCGAATATTCGGAGCAAGTAGACCGCGCCGTTGCCAAAGAACGCATACCCGCGCACCACGACCGTCCGTGCCGTGGAGGTGCTCCATTCGCCCTCCCAGTAGATCAACCGGCGCCCTGCCAGCACCTGCTGGGACGGCGCCTTGCCGCGCACGAGGCGGGCAGCCCAGGCTGGGCGATCGCCATGCACGCGCGATTCCATGTGGTTGAGCAGGATTGCCAGATCGCGCGGGCGCAGGGTTTCCAGATAATCCGGCGTGCCTTTGTCGAAATCGGATTTACGTACCGTCACCAGCGCGAAGCTCTCCGGCGCCACGGTCTGCTGCGCGAACACCAGCCGCGATGGGCCGAATGGCGAGTTGATGGTCGCCGCAACGGAAGGAATGGGCGTTTCTGTGTTCAGCCGCAATGGGCCCCACGTGCGGGGCAGGGCGACGCTCGCGCCCGCGTCAATGCGTTGCGTGACTGGGTAGGCAAACCGGGGCGCCGCCAAGGTCGGGCACCAAGGTGCCATGCCGGCCAGGGCAAGCCATACGGCCGCGCATGCGTATCGGGCGCCTCGGCTCCAGCGGCGGTACCACTCTGTAATGAACGGCGCCACTCGCGGGCTCCTGGCAGAAAAGATGACGGACGATTCCGAGGGCGCGTGCATACCCCTGCACAGCAATGGCTATGCCCGCGCCTATGTGTGGCGCCGTCTTCCCCCGCTGCCAACATATCGATTTGTACGCACCCGCGCTATCGGCGTGTGGCGGGGCATCGAACGGATTAATCCGGGCGTGGGGTTGTTGGTGTGGCTCCATCACAATGCGATTCCATGGCTCTTTCCATGGAGCCAGGACGTTCGGTAGGGTGAAGGCTTCTTGTTGTTCTCGATCCAGGTTCGACGCATGCCCACCCTCAACGCTTATCAGCAACCCATTGGTGCACCGCTGCCCGACTGGACGGCCCGGCCTCTGCCGCCGCACACGCCGCTCGCCGGCCGCTATTGCCGGTTGGAGCCGCTTGACGCTGCCCGCCATGCCGACGCGTTGTTCGAGGTGTTCAGCCAGGCCCCGGACGACCGCGTCTGGACGTACATGGTGGAAGGCCCGTTTGCCGATACGGCAGCGCACCGCGCCTATATCGAGCGCATTGCGGCCAAGCGCGATCCGCTGCAATACGCGGTGGTCGACGCGCGCACCGATCGCCCGGTCGGCACGCTGGCGCTGATGCGCATCACGCCCGATCACGGCGTGGTGGAGGTGGGAGCGGTTACGTTTTCGCCGTTGCTGCAACGCACGCCGGCATCGACCGAAGCGCAGTTCCTTCTAATGAAGCACGTCTTTGAAGACCTTGGCTACCGGCGCTATGAGTGGAAATGCGACAGCCTGAACGCGCCGTCGCGGCAGACCGCGCAGCGGCTGGGCTTTCAGTTCGAGGGCATCTTCCGCCAAGCGGTGGTCTACAAGGGCCGCAGCCGCGATACCGCGTGGTTCTCCATCATCGATGCGGATTGGCCGCAGGTGCGGGCCGCTTTCGAGCAATGGCTGTCACCGGAGAACTTTGACGAAGAAGGGCGCCAGCGGGCGTCACTGGCTGCATTGCGTCCGGCCTGATGCCTCTTGCTACGAATCGGGCGCTGACGTATCGGCAAACATGCCGCGCAGTGCCAGCGCACGTTCGGTTTCGGGCAGGGCCAGGATGGAGCGCGAAAAACCGATCAGCGCCTGGCAGCGTTCGGCCGGTGGTGCGGAGTGGCGCAGCGCCGGGACGGTCAGCACGCGTTGTTCATTGAGGGGAAGCGCGGCCACGGCCAGTTGCAGCACCGGCAGGGTTTGTGCGCGCGTCACAACGGGCGCGTGGTCCGGGTCGGCGGCCTGCATCAGGTCTGAGAACAAGGCCTGCTCGCGGGTGACCAGCGCGCGCGGCAATCGAGCCGCAGCAGCGCTTGCCCCGGAGGTGCCTTCGAGATAAGCCACGCAGGCTTCGGGGCTCATACGCTGCAGGGCCTGGGCCTGTTCAAGCGTGAGTTCCGCGTTGGCAAAGAGCAGGGCGTTGGGCGCGGTCGGAATCAGCGCGCGGTACAGCTTGCCCGTCTGCTCGCGCAGCAGTGCCATCACCTGCGCATCGGTAACGTTGCGCCGCAGTTCTGGCCACAGCGTATCGATCAGGCGGCTGAAGTGTGCCGGGTATTTGCGCTCCAGCGTTGCATACAACGGCGCGCTGCGCAGTTCAGCGGCCAGGGCTTCGCGGGTATTCAACTGCGTGGCCATGGTCGCGTATTCGCCCCCGGGCGACGGGCGGGTGACGACGTGGTCGGCCAGCAGTTCCTGCGCGGTGGGAAACCACATCTGGTCGAACGGCGTGTCCTGCACGCGGCGCACGAAGGCGTCGGGCAGGCCCGCGTCTGAATACGCGCGCCAGAGTTCGCTGTCGGTGGCGCCGGGGGTCTGGTCGTGATCGGCGCCTACCGCGCGCGGGCGGTGGAAGCCGATGCGTGCGCCCGGTGCCGCAGCGCGGTCAACGCCTGCCAGGAAGGCGATCGTGCACGCCGAGGCACAGGTGCGTTCAACATACGTGCGCAGATGGTGCCGGCGGATGACGTCCGCCACCAGCGTCCCTTCGCGCAGCCAGCCGCCTTCCGAGCGCAGCACGACGGCCACGGCGTTCGGCGCCTTGCGCAGCGCGGCTTCCAGTGCATCGGCGGCGCCGTCGTTCATGCCGCCGTTGAAGAGGACGGCGCGCCCGTCGCGTTGCGGTGTCACCGTAAAGGGCGATGCCGCTTGCTCACCCAACGCGGTGCGCAGATGCGCGCTCAGCCGCGGCCCATCGTTGATGAGGCGCGAGCTGGTGCCCACGGCGCCAAGCACGATCATCACCTTGGCGATCAAGGGCCACAGGTTCGACATGCCGGCACGCCGGTTGCGCGCCTGTTCTCGATCGGCCGAACGCCAGGTGCCGACTACCGCCCAGATCCACAGCGCCAGCCCCATCACGTAAATCACGAGCAACGCCGACGATGCCGCGCGCGCCGGTGCGTTATGCGCCAGCGCATGCGTGACGCCGGCGCTGAGCGCCACCACGCCAAATTGCATCAGCGCGGTGTGCAACCAATACGAGCGGGCGAGGTTGTAATCACCGCGCCAGTGGCGTGCAAAGAAATTGCGCGAGAGCGTGCGTTCCGGATGCGGATCGGCGGGGGCGGTTGGGGGCAGGGCGTCGCTGGCGGCGGAGGTCATGCGTGTTCTCGATGCCGCACACAGGATGGCGGCGCGGCGATTGTCGCTGTCGGCACCGCAAGCTGGCGTCCCCCCGATGGGAGGGGGTGGAAAAGGAGGTGGTCAGGCATCGGCAACTGGCGCCATCAAGGACAGGTCGCCGCGTTGCCGCCTTCAGGCCCTGACGGAAACCAGCGGTGGCTTGGCCGGCGTGATGGCCTCTGCGCTGGCGGGGTGCGCTGACTGCGCTGACTGCTCGGACTGAGCCTGCGTTGCTTCGCGGGTATGCAGGCGGGCATCGCTCGCCGTGGACGAGCCGGTCACCTTGTCCGTCGTGCGGGCCTTGGCCGCTGCGTCGGTATTGCCTGTGCCGGAAGCGCTTTTCGATGCGTTGTGTCGGTTTTCCAACCGGGTTTGCGCCTGCTCCAGGCCGTTCTGCGCCTGAAGGCGAGCGATTTGCGCCTGCACGATCTGAATCTGCTGGCTGAGCAACTGTGCCTGCTCGCGGGCCTGATCCGGTGGCAGATTCTGCGCGGGCAGATCCTGCATCGACTTCTGCAGGTTCTTGAGCTGGCGCTGCAGGCGCTCGATGTCGCCGGCCGAACTGCTCCCGCTGCCCGATGCGCCGGCGGTCGCAGTAGATACGGAAGGGGAAGAAAGTTGCATGGCCGTCTCGCTGATCAGTACGCCCTTCATCGGAAGGCCGGCGGAAAACTTTAGCGTTCGTGAGAACAATTCTCGAAAATCTTCAATGTTCTGTGTATGAGAACGTGATTTCTCCAGAAAGAGCACAGGCCCCAGCGATCTGATCGTCGCCCGCAACGGCGATGTGTATTTCACCGACCAAGGCCAGACCGGCCTGCATGACCCGACCGGCCGTGTGTATCGCCTGTGCACGGATGGCCGGCTCGATTGCCTGCTCGCCAATGGCCCGAGCCCGAACGGTTTGGTGCTGACGCCCGACGAATCCGCGCTGTTCGTTGCCATGACGGGCGACAACGCCCGTTGTCTCGCCGGATGGCGAACCGCTGGACCGCGCCGCATCACGATTGACGGCACACGTGAGCTGTTGCCGCAGCTCACGTTGTCCTACAGCTGTCCTACAAAGAGGGTGGCCGTCCAATCGTCAAAATTCCCGCATTTTTTCGGTCTGCAGACGGCCATGCAGCACTTTTTGCTGCTCCGCATCAAAAGAAGTGGCGCCCCCTTCCTTTCCAGGTCGGGCAACCCTGTGGCACGGCCGGTTTTTGTATTTTTTAAGTAGACGTGTCTTTTTTAGTAAAACAAACAGGTAGGAGGTGTCCTACAAAATCGCCATTTGACTGTAGGAACGTTCCTACAAAACCAGCCAAAAACAGGTCGGAACTGTCCTACACGGCGTGTAGGAGTGGGTCAGAAGTGTCCTACAAGCGGTTAACCCGGCATCCGATGCTCACAGTCGCAGAAGTGCGACGCCTTCTTTGTCGATTTCTGACGACTTTAGGCAATTTAATTGCTATCTTTCGCCGTTCATTGGGGTAAATACGTGTCAAACGCCCGCTTTAGCGCATCGTCTACTCAGGGCCGTTGCGTCGGCAAAGGCTTCATTTGCAACGTTTATTAACAGATTTGTAGGAAAATTGCCTACAAGATAACGGACTACCTCACCCCCCTGACGTAGGGGTCCCCCCTTCTTTACTTAGCCCGGACGTAAACCCACAATGTGTTCAACAGAAAACAACTTCGCCATGTCTTTAGCGACGTGAGTAAGAAGGAGCAGGAAGTGCCGGCAACGGCGCCGACTGCAGGAACATCCGATCTGTGGGGATTGGTGAACAGCCCGGCGAGGGTAGGCGCAAAAAAATAGCGCCACCGGACATCACCATGCGAGATCGGATGCAAGTTGTACTTTTACTGCACACGACGGGACATACATGGACACGCAAGACATTGTTTCCGAGATCAGCGAACTGAATCTCACCTACTTGATGCTTGCTCAGCAGATGCTGGCCAAGGATCGCGATGCCGCACTGTTTCGCCTCGGCATCTCTGAAGAATTGGCTGACATCCTGCTGACGATGTCGCCCGCGCAGATCGTCAAGCTGGCCAGCACGAACATGATGCTGTGCCGCTTCCGCTTCGACGATCACGCCATCCTGGGTCTGGTGACCCAGCCGCACCGTGACAAGGGTCTGCAGCAATCGCAAATGTCGATCCTGCTGGCACGTCAGGCGGTTGAGCAGATCAGCTGAGCCATTTGCGGCGGTCTTTTCGCCGGGTTCAGAGATTGCACTTTGGATGAGTAGCAAGCGAAAGCGGGAGCAGTGCCATGCGTCACACCAGCGTCATGAACGAAGTTCAGCAGATCCACCTCGCAGCGGAATTGATTTCGCTCGGTGCGCGCCTGCAACTGCTGGAACAGGAAACCACGCTCAGCCGTGAGCGTCTGGTCAAACTGTACAAGGAAATCCGTGGGGAATCGCCGCCCAAGGGCATGCTGCCTTTCTCGGCAGACTGGTTCCTGACGTGGTCGCCGAACATCCATTCGTCGATCTTCCTGAACATCTATCGTTTTCTGGGTGAGAACAGCCGCAGCACGGGTGTGCGCCGCCTGATCTCGGCCTACAAGCTGTACCAGGAACATATTCACGTCCACGAACAGGAAGAGGTGCTCTCGATCACCCGTGCGTGGATGATGCTGAAGTTCTTCGAGGGGAAGATGCTGCACACCGTGAAGTGCAAGCGCTGCACCGGCCATTTCGTGGCCCACGCAGACGACCTGCACCATGATTTCGTGTGCGGTGTATGCCAGCCGCCGTCACGCGCAGGAAAGAAAAAGCGCGTCGCTGCTCCGGTTGATGCGATCGCGGAAAAGACGATCGACGCCTGATAACGGCATTGCAGGAACACGGGAATACGGGAATACGGGACTTGCAGAACCGCCGGGGGATGGTCAAAAAAGGGCGGACGGGAAATAGGGTAGCGGTACGGGAAATACGGGAATAGCCGGCAAGATCGGCAGATAACAATACAAAGAACAAAAGAGCAAGGAACACAGAGCAGGAAAAGCACAGGGGCTCAGGCAGGACAAAAGGGGAAGGGGGTAGGCCGGTCGCGGGAAACTGCGGACCGGCATTTTTTTTTGCCGCTGGGTGCAGAAAACGGACGAAAAAGTGGGGACGGAAAGCGATTTCCGTCCCTTTTTCTTTGGATCGGCCTACCGGGAAGCGCTCTTTGGGCCAGGTGGTGCTCAAGCCGCCCGTTTTGTTGCCGTTCTTGGTGAAGAAGGGCGCGGCGGCAGGTTTTTCGAGCACCGCGCAGCAGCAAAACCCGGCGCTCAAGCCTTCAGTTAACCGGGGGGATGCCGTTATTCCCTCTTGTATTGATCGAAGGATCGCCCATTCAGGAGTTCGCCCCGTGTTAGTTGCCATCGGTTACATCGTGATTCTCGCGTCGGTGTTCGGCGGCTACATGCTGGCCGGAGGACACCTCGGGCCCTTGTTCCAGCCGACCGAACTGCTGATCATCTTCGGCGCCGGCATTGGCGCCTTCGTGGTCGGTAACGACAAGAAGGCCATCAACGCCACCGTCAAAGCGCTGCCGGGCCTGTTCAAGGGTTCGAAGTACACCAAGGCCCTCTATATGGAAGTGATGGCGCTGCTGTACGTGGTGCTGTCCAAGATCCGCCGCGAAGGGATGATGTCGATCGAAGCCGACATCGAAGCCCCGCACGAAAGCACGCTGTTCGCCAATTACCCCGCCATCCAGGCAGATCACCACGCGCTGGATTTCATCTGCGATTACCTGCGCCTCATGGTGGGCGGCAACCTGAATCCGTTCCAGATCGAAGCGCTGATGGATCAGGAAATCGACACCCACCACCACGAAGCCGAACAACCGGCCCGCATCATCACCAAGGTGGGCGACGCTATGCCGGCCTTCGGCATCGTGGCCGCCGTGATGGGCGTGGTGCACACCATGGGCTCGGTCGGCCTGCCGCCGGCAGAGCTGGGCAAGCTGATCGCATCCGCGCTGGTCGGCACGTTCCTCGGGATCTTGCTGGCGTACGGCTTCATCGGGCCGCTGGGTTCGCTGCTGGAGCAGCGCGCCGAAGAATCGACCAAGTTGTTCCAGTGCATCAAGGTGACGCTGCTGGCCAGCATGAACGGCTACGCCCCGGCCATTGCCGTGGAATTCGGCCGCAAGGTGCTGTTCTCGACCGAGCGCCCATCGTTTGCCGAACTGGAAGACCACGTGCGCGGCGCCAAGACAGCGTAGCGCTGAACCCTATATGAGACAGAGCATGGCCACCGAGCCGTGCCATTAACGACGCAGCACACACCGACGGGAACGGACCATGAGCAAGTCCAGCACGCCGACCTTCATTGTCATTCGGCGCAACAAGAAAGGCGGACACGGCCACCACGGTGGCGCGTGGAAGATCGCCTACGCCGACTTCGTGACCGCCATGATGGCGTTCTTCCTCTTGATGTGGCTGCTCAGCTCGGTGACCAAGGCCGAGCTGTCGTCGGTCGAAACCTATTTCCGCACGCCGCTGAAGGTGGCGCTCTTTGGTGGCGCCGGTTCTGGCGACCAGTCCAGCATCCTGCAGGGCAGCCCGTCCCTCAAGCAGAACGTGCCGCAGCCGAACCCGAGCCCGAGCCCGACGGTGCAGCGCCAGCGCAACATCCGCGATGAGTCGGACGATGCGGCGCTGAACAAGCTCAAGCAGAAGATTGCCGAGATGGTCGAGACGAACCCGGTGATGAGCCAGTTCAAGCACCAGTTGCTGATCGACATGACCACCGAAGGCCTGCGCATCCAGATCGTGGATCAGCAGAACCGTCCGATGTTCGCCAACGCCAGCGCCGAGGTGCAGCCGTACATGCGCACGATCCTGCGTGAGCTGGGCTCGGCGCTGAACGACGTGCCCAATCCGATCAGCCTGTCGGGCCACACCGACGCGACGCAATACGCCACGCAGCACGGCTACAGCAACTGGGAACTGTCGGCCGACCGCGCCAACGCATCGCGACGCGAACTGGTGGCCGGCGGCATGAAGCCCGAGAAGGTCAGCCGCGTGGTGGGCCTGGAGGCATCGGTGCCGCTGGACAAGACGAACATCTACAACCCGATCAACCGCCGCATCAGCATCGTCGTGCTCAACGCACGCGCCGCTGAAGCCGTGCGCTCGGGTGGGGTCGAGCCGGTGGCCGACCTGCGCAATGACGGCAAAGACACGCTGACCGATGCTGCCGCACGTGCCACGGGTGTGGCCGATGCAGTGAGCGCGGCCAAGCCATAAAGAGCGCCGAGGGGAGAAACAGTCGATGAGCGAGAAACACATCCTGGTGGTGGACGATTCCACGTCGATCCGCCGCATGATTGCCACGTGCCTGCGCGAGTGCGGCTTTGTCGTGACGGAAGCCGGCGACGGCACCGCCGCGCTGGAAGCCGCACGCACGCTCGCCCAGGGCAGCCACCACCTTGTGATCACCGACCAGGTGATGCCGTCGATGGACGGCCTGACCCTCATTCGCGCGCTGCGCACACTGCCGGCCTACGCCGACACCCCGATCCTCATGCTGACCACCGAGGCTGACAGCACCATCCGCGATCAGGCACGCGCTGCAGGCGCGACGGGCTTTCTGCCCAAGCCGTTCGACCCGGATGGGCTGACCGATTCGGTGATGCAGTTGCTCGAATGGCACGCGCAGACCCACGGGTCTGCTTCGACGCATTAAACGACCGAGACGACAGATATGAACCTCGACCTTAGCCAGTTTTTCGGCGCCTTCTTCGAAGAGGCGGAAGAGCTGCTCGTCGACATGGAGCGGCTGCTGCTCAACCTCGATGTCGCCAACCCTTCTTCTGATGATCTGAACGCCATCTTCCGCTGCGCGCACTCCATCAAGGGTGGTGCTGCAACCTTCGGTTTCACGCACATGACGGAACTCACGCATGTGGCGGAGTCGATTCTGGACCGCGCTCGCACCGGTACCCTGCAGCTGCGCGAAAACATGGTGGATGCTTTCCTGGAAACGAAAGACGTGTTGAAAAGCCAACTTGATGCCTACCGGCAAGAGCACCCAATCGATACGGCCACGCTCGAATACATGGTGGCCAAGCTCAACAGCCTGACCGCCGAGGAAGGCGCCCCTGTTGCCGCCGCGCCGGCGGCTGCGGCGCCCGTGGTGGCGACGCCCGAACCGGTGGCTGCACCGGAACCCGAGCCGATGGTGGCTGAAGCGCCTGCGGCCGACGCCGTGGGCGACATTGACGGCGGCCTGGACATCAAGCTCATCAATGTCTCGAACGAAGACTGCGAGCTGATCGTCACCGAACTCAAGCATCTGGGCACCGTGTTGCGCCACGCGCGCACCGGCCGCAACAGCGACATCGTGCTGCAGACGACCTGCACGGCTGACGACATCATCGCGGTGAGCTGCTTCATCATCGATGCGGATCAGATCGTCATCACGCCGCACGTGGGTGGTGCGGCACCGGCGGTGGCCGAAGCCGCTGTGCCGGTTGTTGCTGCACCGACGCCCGCCGCCGCGCAGACGGAAGTGCACGCCCCGGCTGCCAACGAAGCTGCACCGGCGCAGGCCGTTGCCGCTGTCGCCGTCCCCATGCCGGCCCGCCCGGCCGCCGCCGACCATAAGCCCGCCGTGGCTGCGGAAACGTCGATTCGCGTCGGCGTGGAAAAGGTCGACCAGCTCATCAACCTGGTGGGTGAACTCGTTATTACGCAGGCCATGCTGGCACAAACCGCGCAGGCCTTCGACCCGGTGCTCAACGAGCGCCTGTTTGCCGGCCTGTCGCAGCTCACGCGCAATGCACGCGACCTGCAAGAGGCCGCCATGTCCATCCGCATGATGCCGATGGACTACGTGTTCAACCGCTTCCCGCGCCTGGTGCGCGACCTGGCACACAAGCTGGGCAAGCAGGTCGAGCTGTCGACGTTCGGCAAATCAACCGAACTGGACAAGGGCCTGATCGAACGGATCATCGATCCGCTCACGCACCTGGTGCGCAACAGCCTGGACCACGGCATCGAACTGCCCGAGGCCCGCGTGGCCGCCGGCAAGGACGCCACCGGCCAACTGCTGCTCTCTGCTGCCCACCAGGGCGGCAACATCGTTATCGAGGTGAGCGACGACGGCCAGGGCCTGAACCGCGACAAGATCCTCAAGAAGGCGCGCGAGCGCGGCCTGCCCGTGTCGGACAACATGACCGACGACGAGATCAACCAGCTCATCTTCGCGCCGGGCTTCTCCACCGCCGACCAGGTGACGGACGTGTCCGGCCGCGGCGTGGGCATGGACGTGGTCAAGCAGAACATCCAGTCGATGGGCGGCTACGTCGAGATCCAGTCGCAGAAGGGCAAGGGCACGACGATCCGCATCGTGCTGCCGCTCACGCTGGCGATCCTGGACGGCATGTCGGTCAAGACCGGTGAAGAAGTGTTCATCCTCCCGCTGTCGTGCGTGGCCGAATCGCTGCAACCGCGTCCGGAAGACATCAAGGCTGTGCCGGGCGGCGGTCGCCTGCTCAAGGTGCGCAACGAATACCTGACGCTGGTGCCGATGTACGAACGCTTCCGCATCACGCCGTCGCTGCCCGATCCGTCGGAAGGCATCGTCGTGATCCTGGATTCGGAAGGCAAGAAGATCGCGCTGCAGGTCGACGAGCTGGTCGGCCAGCAACAGGTGGTGGTCAAGAACCTGGAGACGAACTACCGCCGCGTGCCGGGCATCTCGGGCGCGACCATCCTGGGCGATGGCAGCGTTGCGCTGATCGTCGACGTGTCGGCGCTGATGCGCGAGACCCGCGCGGGCCATTCAGAAAACGCGATGCGTGCCGTTAGTGCCGAAAAGCACGAGGTGGGCGAAGCACAGGGCGGTCGTTTCTCGACCGAGGCGATGGCCGCGGCATAAGCGTTCACGCCTGGCAGGGTGGGATCCACCACCACAACGAATTCAATCTAGTGGCCCGACGGGGCCGAGGGGAGCCGCAATGGAAGTCAAGAAACACGTGGTCGGCGAAGACACCGGCGGGGAGGAGTACCTGGCCTTCACGCTGGGCCGCGAGGAATACGGCATCGACATCCTGAAGGTGCAGGAAATCCGCGGCTACGAGACCGTCACGCGCATTGCCAATGCGCCCGATTTCATCAAGGGTGTGATCAACCTGCGCGGCATCATCGTGCCGATCGTTGATCTGCGCATCAAGTTCCAGCTCGAGCGCGTCGAGTACAACCAGTACACCGTCGTCATCATCCTGAACCTGATGGACCGCGTGGTCGGCATCGTCGTGGATGGTGTGTCTGACGTGCTGACGCTGCAAAGCCAGCAGATCAAGCCGGCGCCGGAGTTCTCGGGCGCGCTGGATACGGAATACATCCGTGGCCTGGGTTCGATCGACGAGCGCATGCTGATCCTGGTGGACATCGAGCGCCTGCTGATGTCGGCCGACATGGCACTGTGCGACGAAGCGGAAGCCGCGTGATGGCGACATGAATCCGGCTGGGGCGCGGCGTTCGTGCCCACAGCGATTGAGGCCGGGCCAAAGGGGCCCGGCGGGCGACAAGACACCGTAACAACAGGTGCGGCGCCGTTAGGGGAGGGAAGCATGTTCAGCAAAATGACCATCCGGCTCCGCTTGGGGCTGATGATGGCGGGCATTGGTGTGCTCGCCGTCATCGTGGGCGTGTCGGGCCTCATCGGCATGCAGCACGCCAACACCCGCGTGCAGGACGGCTATGCCGTGCAGCTGGCGGGCACCGTGGCATTGGCCGAATCCGATTCCAACCTCCTGAGCTTCCGCATCGTGCTCGATCGTGCAGCCATGGCGCCCAATGCGCCCGGCACGGAAAAAACGGTCGAGCGCGCCAAGATGTTCCTCGACAAGTCCGACGCCGCCTGGAAGCGCTACCGCGCGCTGCCCACCACGGCGGAGGAACGCAAGCTGGCCGACGAGGCTCAGGGCTTACGCGACGTCTTCGTGCGTGACGGCGCACAGGTGTTGATGCAAGCCGTGCAGACGCATGACGAAGCGCGCATCAACAAGACCGTCATGGACGTCATGCCCGCCCTGTACCGTCCCCTTGGCGACAAGGTGACGGCGCTCAACCGCCTGCAGATGGACGCGGCCAAAGCCAGCTACGAAGCCAGCCAGGCCGAGCACCACGCGCTGAGCGCTCTTACCACCGGCCTGCTGCTGGGCGGCATTCTGGTGGGCGGGCTGCTGACATGGGCGCTGCGCCGCTCGATCACGGTACCGCTGATGCGCGCCGTCGAGCAGGCCGAGCACATCACGCAGGGCGACCTCACGCACACCATCCAGGTGGACCGTGCCGATGAAACCGGCCGCCTGCTGCAGGCGCTGCAACGCATGCAGGAAAGCCTGCAGAGGATGGTGGGGCAGGTGCGCTCGGGCTCCGACTCGATTGCCAGTGCCACGCAGCAGATTGCCGCCGGCAATGCCGATCTGTCGCAGCGCACCGAGCAGCAGGCTTCGGCGCTGGAAGAAACCGCGTCGAGCATGGAAGAGCTGACGAGCATCGTGCGGCAGAACGCCGACAACGCGCGCCAGGCCAGCACGCTGGCGGGCAACGCCTCGGATATTGCCGTCAAGGGCGGCGAAGTGGTGGGGCGCGTGGTGGACACCATGGCCGGCATCAACGACAGCAGCAAGAAGATTGCCGACATCATCGGCGTAATTGAAGGCATTGCCTTCCAGACGAACATCCTGGCGCTGAATGCGGCGGTGGAAGCCGCACGCGCAGGCGAGCAGGGCAGGGGCTTTGCGGTGGTGGCCGGTGAGGTGCGCAGCCTGGCGCAGCGCTCGGCCACGGCAGCCAAGGAAATCAAAGAGCTGATCAGCGATTCGGTTGGCCGCGTTGAAAACGGCACCACGCTGGTGGCCGAAGCGGGCAGCGTCATCGACGAAGTGGTGGTGGCCGTGAAACGCGTGACCGACATCATGGGCGAGATCAGCTCCGCATCGGACGAACAAAGCGCCGGTATCGAGCAGATCAACCAGGCTGTCACGCAGATGGACGAAGGCACGCAGCAGAACGCCGCGCTGGTGGAGCAAGCCGCCGCCGCCGCGATGTCGCTGCAGGAACAGGCCAGCGGTCTGCGCCAGGCTGTGGCGGCGTTCCGGACGCCGGCCGGTGCACAGGCAAACGCAGTGTCCACCGTGCCGGTGGCCGCACGCGCGGCTGCCAAGCCGGCGCCCAAAGCCAAGGCCGCGCCGCGCCATGCTGCCAAGCCGAAGGCCGCCGCACGCAATACCGCTGAACCCACCGCGCAGGCCGTGGCTGCAACTGCAGCGCCGGCCAGCGCCAAAGAACAACAACGCGAGCGCACCGCCGCCGCTGCCGTGAGCAAAGCGGCTGCGTCAGCGCCCAAGTTGCCCGTACCCAAGCTCGTTGCCGCAGGCGGCGACGATAGCGACTGGGAAACCTTTTGACCATGTATGCACGGGATCTTCGCTGCTCGCGAAAGCTCTCTCGTGTGTCTTTGTGGTGTGCAGCCTGCCCTCCGGGGCAGGTTTTTTTTTTGCCTGGGCTAGTGCCTGCTGAAACCGGGGTGACCCCCCACTGAAGTGGCATGACCCCACGGCGGTTCTAAAGAGCCGTCCCCCACAGGCCGATAGCGGTTAGGGGGCATACAAAAAACAGGAAGAGGTAGACAACATGGGTTGGATCAAGCGGTTGCCGGTGTCCACGGTACTTACCGGTGGTTTCCTGATCGTGGCGGCCATGGGCGCGGCCATTGGCGGGTTGGGCATCTACACGATCACGCAGTTGACCAAAGCAAGCGAAGAACTGGCGCAAAAGCAGATGCGCGCCATCACGCAGATGGGCAGCGCCGCCAACAGCCTGGCGCATGCCAGCCGTGCGCAGACCGCGCTGCTGATTGCCACCACGCTCACGGAGCGCAAAACGCTCAGCACGCAGATTGCCGACAGCATGCAGCACCTGAAAGACGGTGTGGAGAACGTGCGCCCGCTGTTCACGTCGGACGAAGGCAAGAAGATGATCCGCGAGGTCGATGCCATCTACCCGGTCTGGAGCAAGCGCATGACCGACTTCGTGGCGCTGATGGACAAGCAGGGCCTGGACCCGACCCAGTTCGACAGCCGCGTCACGGCCGAGAACGTCGGCTTGCTGGATGACACCGCCGCGTTTGAAAAGACGCTCGACAAGATGGTCAAGCGTGTGGAGGAGGTGTCTGCCGCATCCACCGTCAAGGCTCGTGACGACGCGCAGCGCTCGCGCCTGGTGATGGTGGTGATGGCCTGCGCGGGCGCGCTGCTCGGCATCGTGCTGGGCCTGGTCATTGCACGCCGGCTGTCGCGCCAGTTGGGTGGCGAGCCTTCGTACGCGGCCGAGATTGCCCGCCGCATTGCCGCCGGAGACTTGGCCGTGCACGTGCAGACGCGCCCCGGCGACCACGACAGCATGCTTTTCGCCATGGCGCAGATGCAGCAGCAACTGACCGGCACGATCACCAATATCAAGAGTTCGGCCGACTCCATTGCCAGTGCCACCAAGCAGATCGCGGCCGGCAATGCAGACCTGTCGCAGCGCACGGAAGAGCAGGCCTCGTCGCTGGAGGAAACCGCTTCCAGCATGGAAGAACTCACCAGCATCGTGAAGCAGAACGCCGACAACGCGCGCCAGGCCAGCCAACTGGCGGGCAGCGCGTCGGACATCGCTGTCAAGGGCGGTGAAGTGGTGGGCCGCGTGGTCGAAACCATGGCCGGCATCAACGCCAGCAGCAAGAAGATCGCCGACATCATCGGTGTGATCGAGGGCATTGCGTTCCAGACCAACATCCTGGCGCTGAATGCGGCGGTGGAAGCCGCGCGCGCGGGCGAGCAGGGCCGTGGTTTTGCGGTGGTGGCGGGCGAGGTGCGCAGCCTCGCGCAGCGCTCGGCCACGGCGGCCAAGGAGATCAAGGAGCTGATCGGCGATTCCGTCGGCCGCGTGCGCAACGGGTCGGCCCTGGTGGCCGAAGCCGGCACGGTCATTGAAGAAGTGGTGGTGGCCGTGCGCCGCGTGACCGACATCATGGGCGAGATTTCCGCCGCGTCGGATGAGCAAAGCTCCGGTATTGAACAGGTCAACCAGGCCGTGAACCAGATGGACGAGGTCACGCAGCAGAACGCCGCGCTGGTGGAGCAAGCTGCCGCTGCCGCCCTGTCGCTGGAAGAACAGGCGCAACTGCTGCGCAATGCCGTGGCGACATTCCGCACCGATGCGTCGGTTGAGTTGGCCGTGGCGGCGCCGAGTGCCCTCTCTGCCGTTTCTGCCATTTCGGCACCGGCCGTCCGCAGCGAGATCCGCCCAGAGAAGACCGAAGTGGTGCCTTCCGTGGCACGCGCCATGGCGTCGCGCAAGTCGGCCAAGCCGGCAGCGGCGCCCGAGGCTGCCCCGGAGGCTCCCGCCGCGCAAGAAGAAAAAGCGCCTCAAGAGGCACACGTACCGGTTGCACCTGTGGCCGCCGCCGTCGTTTCGGCTGCCATTTCCGAGGCCGCCATTGCCCCGACCCTCAAGCTCGCCGCCGGTTCTGCCGATGAAGATGACTGGAGCACCTTCTGACGCCAGCCTCGCCAACAGCAAACTTGGCGCGGCCCGCGGAAACGGTGCCCGCCAACGACTGAGAGCGGGCATCAAGACTCGCCAAACACGGGGTTAGTTATCCATGGCAGCACAAAATTTGGCGCCAGTTTCGCCGACGCTCGCGTCGCGTGAGTTTTCATTCACCGCCGAAGATTTCGGCCGCATCCGCGACCTGATCTACCGCCGTGTCGGTATTTCACTGTCCGACCGCAAGAGTGAAATGGTCTACAGCCGCCTGGCGCGCCGCCTGCGTGTGGTGAACCTCGGCTCGTTCCGCGACTACCTGGATGCGCTGGAAAAAGGCCACCTGCCCGACGAGTGGGAAGCCTTTACCAACGCGCTGACCACCAACCTGACCGCGTTCTTCCGCGAGCAGCACCACTTCCCGATCCTGCACGAGCACGCCAAGGCCAAGCGCACGCCGTTCACTGTGTGGTGCTCGGCGTCGTCGACGGGCGAAGAGCCGTATTCGATCGCCATCACGCTGGCCGAGGCCTTCGGTTCGATGTCGCCCAGCCAGGTGAGCGTGATCGCATCGGATGTGGATACCAACGCGCTGGCGCGCGCCCGCGCCGGCATCTACCCGATGGAACGCGTTGCGGCCCTGTCGCCCGAGCGCCTGAAGAAGTATTTCCTGCGCGGCACCGGCAAGCAGGAGGGCTATGCCCGCGTGCGGCCCGAGCTGCAGGCCATGATCGACTTCCGCCAGATCAACCTGCTCGACCGCGATTGGCCGCTGCAGCAGAAGTTCGACGTGATCTTCTGCCGCAACGTGATGATCTATTTCGACAAGCCCACGCAGGCCAAGATTCTTGAGCATTTCATCGACGTGATGAAACCCGATGGCCTGCTGTTTGCCGGCCATTCGGAGAGCTTCCTGCAGGTCACCAAGGCGTGGTCGCTGCGCGGCAAGACCGTGTACGAAATCGCGCCCGAGGTGCGCGCCAAGATGGGGGCACGATGATCGAATTCGGTAAACGCGCGACCCCGCAATCGGCAGCCGACGCCGTGCGCACTGACAGCGGCATGAACAGCGGCATGAGCGCTGGCGCCATGGCCACGCTCGCGCAATCGTCCGCCAGCACGCACGCGTATTACGACACCACCTTCGGGCGGCGCGCCATGAAAGTGCTGCCTGGCGAGTATTCCGTCACCACCGAAGACCTGATGCTGGTTACGGTGCTCGGCTCGTGCGTGTCCGCCTGCGTGCGCGACAAGACCCTCGGCATTGGCGGCATGAACCACTTCATGCTGCCCTCGCGCAACGAAGGCGAATCGATCCTGTCGCCCTCCATGCGCTATGGCACGCACGCCATGGAAGTGCTGCTGAACCAGCTCTACAAGGCCGGCGCCAAGCGCGAGCGCCTGGAGATCAAGGTGTTTGGCGGCGCCGCCGTCCTTGCCGGCATGAGCACGCTCGACGTGGGCGAGCGCAACGGCAAGTTCGTGCTCGAATTCCTGCGCAACGAAGGCCTGACCGTGGCCGCCAAAGACCTCTTTGACGTGCACCCGCGCAAGGTGTATTTCGTACCGTCCACCGGCCAGATCATGGTGCGCAAGCTGCGCTCGCAAAACTCGGCGGCCGAGCTGGACAGCGAGGCGCAATACGCCAGCAAGCTGTCGAAGTCCATCACGACAAAGCCAGCCTCGCGCCTCCAACTCTTTACCTAGGAGACCGCTGAAAAACGATTCTGACGGCCCCGCGTCGCCTTGCCGTACGACTTGTACTGTCTGCGTCGGCGCTGATCCATCAGAACCGCTTCGCTTCGTTTTGCAACGGTCTCAACATTCAGAAGACTTGCTCCCGAACATGAACGACAAACGCAAGATTCAGGTGCTGTGCATCGACGATTCCGCACTGATCCGCAGCATCCTGAAGGAGATCATCAACAGCCAGCCGGACATGGAAGTGGTGGGTGTGGCGCCCGATCCGATCATCGCGCGCGACCTCATCAAGCAGACCAATCCGGACGTGCTCACGCTGGACGTCGAAATGCCGAAGATGGACGGCCTCGACTTCCTGGAAAAGCTCATGCGCCTGCGCCCGACGCCGGTGGTCATGATCTCGTCGCTGACCGAGCGCGGCTCTGAAGCCACCCTGCGCGCGCTGGAGCTGGGCGCAGTGGATTTTGTCGCCAAGCCCAAGCTGGGCATGCGCGACGGCATGAACGAATACGCCGACCAGATTGCCGACAAGATCCGCACGGCGGCCCGGGCAAAGCTGCGTCCGCGTACGGTCGCACCGGTTGCGGTGGCTGCGATGCCCGGATCAGCAACTGCATCCACACCTGGCGCACACGTTCGCGCGGACCACGCACCGGCCACCCCGGCACCTGCGCGTACCCATTTCTCGTCGACGGAAAAGCTCATCATCGTGGGCGCTTCCACCGGCGGCACCGAGGCCATCAAGGATTTCCTGCTGGAAATGCCGCCCGATTGCCCGGGCATCCTCATCGTGCAGCACATGCCGGCGGGTTTCACCACGTCGTTCGCCAAGCGGCTGGACGGCCTGTGCCGCATCCGCGTGAAAGAAGCCGTGCACGGCGAGCGTGTGCTGCCCGGCCATGCCTACATTGCCCCGGGCGACATGCATCTGTCGCTGGGCCGCAGCGGCGCCAACTACGTCACCGAGCTGGACCAGGGCCCGCCGGTCAACCGCCATCGCCCGGCCGTGGATGTGCTGTTCCGCTCCGCCGCGCGCAACGCCGGGGCCAACGCCCTGGGCGTCATCCTCACCGGCATGGGCAAGGATGGCGCGGTCGGCATGCTGGAAATGCGCAACGCGGGTGCCTATAACGTTGCCCAGGACGAGGCGTCCTGCGTTGTCTACGGCATGCCCAAAGAGGCCGTGGCCCACGGCGGCGTGCATGAAGTCCTGCCGCTGTCGCAGATCGGCCCGCACGTGCTGGCCAAGCTGTCGGCACACGGCCGTGTGACGCGGGTATAACGCAATATTTGCGGGTACATTGGTTGCGGGGCGCAGCAGTCAGGCGCCCCGCACCATTCCGGCGCTCAAGAATCGGCCCCAGGCGCCGATAAGATTGCCAAGGAAGCCCGAAACCCCCCCAATTCAGTTAGTTTGCGGAGATTGTGTCCATGGACAAGAGCCAGTACCGATTCCTCGTCGTCGACGATTTCCCGACGATGCGCCGGATCGTGCGTAACCTGCTCAAGGAACTCGGTTTTGCCAACGTCGACGAGGCCGAAGACGGCGCCGCCGGCCTGGCCAAGGTCAAGGAAGGCCGGTTCGATTTCGTGATCTCGGACTGGAACATGCCCAACATGGATGGCCTGCAGATGCTGCAGAGCATCCGTGCTGACGCCAACACCGCCATCAGCAAGCTGCCGGTGCTGATGGTGACGGCCGAGGCCAAGAAGGAAAACATCATCGCCGCTGCCCAGGCAGGTGCTAACGGCTACGTGGTCAAGCCCTTCACGGCTGCCACGCTGGACGAAAAGCTGGGCAAGATTTTCGAGAAGCTCGAAAAGGGGGCGTGATGAGCGAGATGCACGATGGCGCCCAGGCACCTGCCGCAGAAGGCGCAGACCACGGTGACATGCCGGAAATGCTCCAGCGCATCGGCCACCTCACTCGCATGCTGCGCGAAAGCATGCGCGAGCTGGGTCTGGACAAGGGCGTTGAGAAGGCCGCATCGGCCATTCCCGACGCACGCGACCGCCTGAACTACATCGCCAACATGACCGAGCAGGCGGCCACCCGCGTGCTCAACGCCATCGACGCCGCGCGGCCCGTGCAAGACGCGCTGGAGTCCGACGCCGAGGCGCTGGTCAACCGCTGGCAGTCGTGGATGGACCGCCAACTGGGCGACGAAGAGATTCGCGCACTCGTCGGCCAGACCAACGGCTTCCTGCGCAGCGTTCCGGAAAAGACGCGCGACACGAACCAGCAGCTCATGGAAATCCTGATGGCCCAGGACTTCCAGGACTTGACCGGCCAGGTGATCAAGAAGGTGCTGGATGTTGTCCAGCTCATCGAAAGCCAGCTCGTCGGCATCCTGCTCGACAACGCGCCGGAACACCTGCGCGTGGAAGCCGCGCAAGTTGCCACGACGCTGCTCAACGGCCCGCAGATCAATCCGGACCATCCGGACGTGGTCGCCAACCAGGAACAGGTGGACGACCTGCTGGAAAGCCTCGGGTTCTGAACCTGCATTGCCAGCCCCTCGCAGGATGCGGGGGCGCTGTTTCTCCGTGTTGTCAGCCTCGCGTTGACAGTTGCGACGGAGCGAATCGCCTCATTGGTTCTTCAGCGCAGCGCGCGCCAGCATGGCGTCGATCTGCGCGTCCTTCCTCTCCCAAAGCTGTGCAAGCCAGCGATGAAATTCGCTGCGCAATGCCGCATCGGCGGTGTTGTCGCCCACGCAGAGTCCTGCCGGGATCGGCAGTTCCCGCACGTGCACCATCACCCGCCCGGCCCGAGAGTGTCCTGCAGACGTAGGAACGAAGCCTTGGCCTGCATCAGAGAACATGCTGCATCGCAGCCTCTGCGCCAAATACGCTGCCTTGTCCGATGGCTCGCGACACGTCGATGACGGCGACGTGTGCGGCGCCGTGACCGTCTGCGGCGATGGCATTCCCAGACCGCGCTACGTGCGCGTCAGGAAGGTGCCGGGTGCAGCGGTATCCCGCCGGTATTTCCATGACCGCCGTAGGGGAGTTGACACGTTACAACGCCCCACAAAGCCTTGCGCTGATTGGCGTCAAGGCCTGAGCCGGTATTCATTCTTATCATGGTCATGGCCTATTTGGGCCACTGTTCTCACTCCTTTTGATTCGAGGTATCGACGTGCTCATTCGACCTATAACCATTGCTGCCCTGGTGGGGTTCACCTTGCTGACGGCATGCAGCAAGAATGAGGAGGCTGCTTCCGCTGCCTCCGCCACTGCGGCTCCCGCAACTGTGGCTGCAGCACCCGCTGCGCCGCAGGCAACCCAGGCCAGCGCTGGCGATGTCGAAAAAGGGGAGAAGGTCTACAAGTCCACCTGTGCGATGTGCCACGGCACCGGTGCGGGCGGCGCGCCGATGTTCAAATCGAAGGACGATTGGGCCCCTCGCATCGCGCAGGGCAAGGACACCCTCTACGACCATGCGCTGCACGGCTTCTCGGGCAGCAAGGGTACGATGCCCGCAAAAGGCGGCAACGCATCGCTCGGCGATGAAGACGTGAAAGCCGGGGTGGATTACATGACGTCGAAGGCGACGTAACGACATCGCCCTCGGGCAGGGTTGGCGGCGCTCCGGGTGAGCGCCGTTTGCTTATGCTTGCAACAGCGGGTCGACCAGCACGGCATCGATCACGGCGCGCACGTTGGCCCAGGGTTCCGCGCTCGGGTGGGTCAGGCGATCTTCGCGCAGCACGTCCGACGCATCGTGCAAATGGTTCGGGAAGGTGGCGAGGGTGCGATGCAGCGGCGCGGTGTCGATGCGCAATTGCGCATCCCCCCAGCGCCACGCGATTGCGTATTCCGACGCAGCGGGGTAACGCAGTTCGAGCAGAACGCCGTTGTTGAGCGAGACCAGTAAGGCGTCCTGGCACAGCGTCGGAGGTTCTGCCAACACCGCACCGTAGTGCGCCTCCAGTGCCTCTTTGAGTTCGAGATGGTGCATGATCAGCCTCCCATGCGCGCCAGCAGCGCCTTCAGTTCAGCGGTGACGTCTTGTTTGGCGGTGGCAAGCGCGAGTGAGCCGAGGTAATGCTCATAGGCCGGATGCTCCGGCAAGTCCGCTGCCGCGATACGCGCGAGCAGATCCCCCTCGTCGTTCACCCCATAGGGTTCGAGCAGCTTGCGCCGGCTTTCCCGCAGCTCGTAGGACAAGCGGCTGAGCTGCTCCATCTGAACGGCATCGTCGGGCGGTAGATTGGCAAAGTAATCGATCATTTCGGGTTCTCTGGGGCCGGTTACATCTGGTGGTCTTTCAGTACGCCACCGTCGAGCTGTGCCATTTGGGGCGTTATTTCATTGAACTTGTAAACCTTGCCGCCTTGACGTGTAGCGAAGGCGTCCGCATTGGCCTGCGTGGCAAAGGATGCAAACGTGGCGCCCATCGATCCGCGCGCCTTCGATCCCACGACGTAGAACGCGGTGCGGGCATCGATCCAGTGGCCCTGCGGCGTATTCCAGTCTGTCTTGGCCATGTCCTGCACGTACATGGCGCGCATGTGCCGCTGTTGTTCAGGGCGCAGCACGATCGAGAACAGCTCGATGGTGTCGCAGAAGACGTCGGGGGCGCCCTTGTCATACAGAATCTGCGCCTTCGGGCCGGGGAAGTCAGCCACCGTCATGCCGTCGAGGCTGCAGGGCGTATCCCGCGTGAGTTCGATCGGACCGGGCGTAGACGCGGCGCCTTGGCAGCCGGCCAGGACGATTGCGGTGGCGAACAGGGCCGTGCGCGCACGGCGGCGCAGGGCGGATAGAGGAGGTTGCAGTGTGCGTTTCATTTGCGGAATTTCCATGCGGCCACAGCGAGCGGGGCGACGATCCAGGCGGTCATGAGGGAGCCGAGCACGAGCGGGTCGGCCATGCGCTCGGGAAATACGGTCGCCAGACCGTAGAGTGTTCGGACTTCGTCAAAGCTGAAGATGTTGAGGATGCGGAAGATGTCTGCCGGGTTGAGCAGCATCAGGTAGGGCAGGGCGTCAGATCCCAGCTTTCCGCCCGTGGCAATCAGCGCGCCGAGCAGCAGCAGATCGAATACCAGCACGAAGAAGAACCACAACGCGATGGCGACACCGCTTGCGCGCGTGCGATCGGCGGCGATGACAGACACCAACAGGGCCAGGCTCAGGAAGGCCATGCCCAGCAGCACTGAACTGAGCATGAAGCCGGCGTAGTGATACATGGCCGCGAGCGGCAACTTGACAGCCAACAGTATCCCGACCAGCCCAAAGCCAACGATCGTGGAGCACGCCAGCGCGGCCGCTAAGCCGAGGTATTTGCCGAGCAGCAGCTCGACTCGGGTGATCGGCATGGAAAGCAGCAGGTCCAGCGAGCCGCGTTCGCGCTCACCCACGATTGCATCAAAGCCGAGAATCAACGCAATCAGCGGTACGAGATAGATCACCAGGCTGACCAGGCTGGCGATCGTGACTTCCATGCCGCGCAGCCCGACTTCGCCTTGCTGTGCCGCACCGAAGTAGGCGATCACCAGCGCAAAGGCTGTCAATACGGTGGTCACCGCCAGCACCCACCGGTTGCGGATGCGGTCGTGGAATTCCTTGGCGACGACGATACCGATCTGCCGGGGTTCGAGTGTCAATTGCATGTCCGGCCTCAAGCAGGTTGGCCGAGGAGCACGTCCTCGAGCGAGGGTTCGCGCAGTTGCAGATCGGCAAGTGTCGCGCCGAGCGTGGATAGCGATTGCAGCAATGGCATCTTCGCCGGCCGCGGGCACAGCACGGTGGCGCGCGGTCCATCGATGTGCAGTTCGCATCCTGGCGCGGCCGCGAGCGCGCGCCGCAGGGCGGGCTCGGCATGCTCAGGGCCGCCCGTCAGCCGCAGGTCGAACCACAGCGGCAGGGCCATCGATTCGCGCAGCGATTGCACCGTGCCCTGCGCATGCACGCGTCCGTTTTTCATGATCGCCAGGCGGCCCACGCGCTCCTGGATTTCCGAGAGGATGTGCGAGGTCAGCACGATGGTCACGCCCTGTGCCTGCAGTTCGCCCAGCGTGCGATAGAAGTCGCGAATCCCCTGCGGGTCCAGGCCGTTTGTGGGCTCGTCGAGAAACAGGAGTGTGGGCTGGCCGAGCAGGGCCTGGGCGAAACCGAGGCGCTGGCGCATGCCCTTGGAATAGCCGCGCACGCGGCGGTCTGCGGCATGGGACAACCCCACGCGTTCCAGCACGCGCGCGCAATCCGTTCGCGGCGCACGCTTGAGCGCAGCGAAGAATTCCAGCGTTTCCTGGCCAGTCAGGTTGTCATAGAACACCACGTTTTCCGGCAGATAGCCAAGGTTGCGCCGCACCGATCGGAAGGCCCCACTGCTCATGGGCTGGCCTCCAATGCGCACTTCACCCGCGGTGGGCGCCTCCAGCCCAAGGAGCATCTTGAACAGCGTGCTTTTGCCCGCGCCGTTGTGGCCGATCAGGCCGAATAGCTCGCCGGGATGCACCGTCAGGCTCACGTCCGCTACGGCTTCGATCTCGCCGTAGCGCTTCACCAGTTGCCGCGCTTCAATCATGTTTGTTCACCCACGCGCGCCAATCATTACCCCGTGGACGCATGCGGGGGCTGGCGTCGACCACACTGGGTGAGCGCAGCAGCGGGAATTGCTCCGAGATCAGCCTCAACGTCTGTACCGCGGGGCTATTGAGCAGCAGCTTGGCGCTCGGAAAGCGCCACAACAGCCGGTCCATCAGATCGCTTGCGCGATAGGGCACGTCGCCGCGGCCGTCGCCGTTGCGGTCCCATCCGGCATAGTTGCTCCAGTAATTGCCGCTGCGCCCGCCCCAGGGCTCGTCGTGCGTGGCAACGTAGCGCACCTGCTCCTGGTTATCGATGAAATCGTTACCGTCCACCTTGTTGTGAATGGACCCGGCCCAGACGTGCATGCCGACCGTGTTGCCGATGACGAGGTTGTTGCTCAGCACGTTGTATTCGGCGTCGTAGACGAAGAAGCCGCGCAGGTTTCCGGACACCACGTTGTCTTCAATGACCGAATCCTGGATGGTGCGCAGCATGATGCCGTGGTCGGTGTTGCCCCAGGCGCGGTTGCCGCGCACGATCTGGCGGCGCGTCATCATGAGCGCCAGGCCGCCGCGGTTGTGGTAGGACTCGTTGCCCTCCCACACGTTGTCGTTGGAGTTCATGTAGTGCGTGCCATAGCGCACGTTGTGGATGCGGTTGGCACGAAACAGCGCGTGGTGCGAGACATCGACATAGATGCCGTCACGCGAAAAACTGATCTCGTTGCCGTCGAGCTGCGCACCCGTCGTGTTGTAGAGCTGGATGCCGTTGCCGCGCTGCGCGGAGGGGTAATCGCGCTTGCCGGCAATCACGTTGCCCACGATGCGCACATCCTTCACGCCTTCAATCCAGAGGCCGAACAGGTTGTAGGTGAGCTCGCAGTGTCTGACCGTGGCGCGATCGGCGCCGGGCTGGATGTAGATGCCGGCGTTCTGCGCGCCGAGGTCGTCGCCGCTGTCGCTGACAATCAGGCCATCGATCGTGACGTCTGGCGACACGACGCGGATTACATCGCCGGCAAGGCCGCCGCTGATGGTGGGGCGGTCGATGCCCACCAGGGTCAAGGGCTTGTCGATCCGGACCGGACCTTGATACCGACCGCGCTCGATGATGAGGGTGTCCCCCGCATGCGCGAGCGTGACCGCCTGCGCAATCGAACTGCCGGCATGCACGCGAATCTCTGCACCGCAGGCCGCAGTGCAGACCAGCAGTGCCGAGATCGCGCAGAGGAGCCGGTTCAGTAGAGCCATTTCAGTTGGGGCAGGGATTGCAGCGCCGGCAGCACGCCCACGCCCTTCATGGCAAGGAAGAGGCCTGCGCCAATCAGCAGGTTCTTCATGCCGACATAGGCAGCCATGTCGGCCCAAGAGGCTGTACGCAGCTTGTAACCCCACCAGGCGCCTTCCTTCACATAGGGCTTGCACGCCATGCGCATGACCCATTCGTAGGCGGACCACGCCAACCACCAGCCCAGCACGATGCCGGCGCCAAGCCTGCCGCCCGCACCGAGCAGCCACGCCCAGGTGACCAGCACGGCCAAGCCAATGCCGGCGGCACGGAAGAACAACGGGTGGCTGAGGAATTGCCGGTTCCACGGGAAGAGGTGGTCGGTCAGCTCGCGACGCAACCGGGCGAGCGTGCCCACCGGAGGCAGCGGCAGCGAAGCGGGCGCCGGTGCAGCGGGTTTGGGCGGCGCGCTTAACACTGGCTGGATCGGGATGTAGTAGCCGTCGGCGCCGATCGGTGTCAGTTTCAAGCCGGCGCTCGTGCGGTGCTTGCGCTCCTTGACCAGCGGAGGGCACGCATGATCGTCGTAATACATGACCATGCAATCCAGGCACAGCAGGCATTCGCGCTGGTCGATCTTGCCGTCGCGTCCGATGGCTTGCGATCCGCAGCCCGCCTCGCAGGCGCGGCACGGGCCGCACTCCTGCTTGCGCTTCAGACCCCACCACCGGAACGTCGACGGGATGGCGAGCGAGGCGCCCAGCGGACACAGGTATTTGCAGAATGGCCGCTCGATGAACAGGGCGGCGACAGCCAGCACGCTCCAGAACGTGACGAAGGGCCACGTCCGGTTCCAGACGCCGACCAGGAACGTGGTCTTGAACGGCTCGATCTCCGCCAGCTTCTCGGCGGTGCCCATCGAGTAGAACGACATCCCGAGCAGGCCGGCAAACACGCCGTACTTGATCCACTTGAGCTTGTCGTGCAGCGCCTTGGGCAACTGGAACTGGAAGCGCGCAAGACCAAGTTTGCCCCCCACCTTGTAAAGGATCTCACTCAGCGAGCCGTAGGGGCACAGCCAACCGCAGAACATGCCGCGGCCCCAGAAGAACACGCTGATGATGATGAACCACCAGAACAGGAAGATGAACGGATCGGACAGGAACAGATCCCACCGCCACTTGAAGAGAATGGCGTGGAACCATGTCAGCACCTGCGTGATGGACGGCTGCGCCATGAGATGGAATCCAGCGAAGCCGATGCTCGTGGTCCACAGCGCGTACTTGGGCCAGGAGACCCAGCGCTTGTCCTTGCGCCTGGAGCGGCGCACCAGCGTGTCGCGACACGCGTACACCGCGCCCGCACCAATCAACAGGAGAGCGAACAGGCCGATCTCGACGGCGCGCGCCTTCCAGATTTGCAGCCAGGGCGGAGCAGGGCGGTCGTACTGCGGCCGCCCGCCAACCAGCTCATCCGCCGGGAGCCAGTATTCCTGGTCGAAGCTTGTGAACGTCTTTGCGCCGGTTTCCGCGTCCAGCTTGTTGGCCAGGAACACCAGCTTCCACGGATACGCCGACGAAAACCCCGGGCTGCGGATGATGAAGATGCCTGATTCGCGATACTCAGGCGCACCGGTTGCGCGGATGCCGTAGAGGTTCTGGTAATCGAGGTCCCGGAAGGTGAAGGTGTCGGTATCCTGGGCGACCTGGATGCGGTCGAAGATGCCCCCGCGCACGAAGCCGGAGCCTTTGAAGCTCTCCGTGCCGTTCGACGCGATGAAGATCGCGTGTTCGCCGGGCTTCAGGCTCGACATGAGCGATGCGTAATTCGCATCGCCCAGAATGCTGCGCCCTACGACAGGCGCACTGATGTCACCGAACACCATATCCACGTAAGGCTGGCCGCTGGCTTGGAGTCCAACGTCTTCAGGGTGAACGGTCAGGCGCTGCACAGCGCCTTGATCCAGCAGCGCCTTCCAGCTCAGGGGCTGACTTGCCTGCGTAAATTTCGCCTGGGCGCGCCGCTTGGGCGCGATGATGCCGGCCTGTTCTGCCACGGCCTTGCCGCTGCGCAGAATGACCTGATTCTCGGACATCACCGTCACGGTCGCGCCACTGATCGCGTCGAGTTCGACGGCGCCCTCGCTCACGGCGTGGGATTTGCCGATCTCGATGCTTCCCCCGACGAACTTGCCGACGTATTGCGAGGTGAAGTGCGTCAGTTGGGTTTCTGGAATGCCCAGCAGAAGGATCGGCTCGGAATGTCGCAGGACCTTGACGCCCGTGATCACGCCGTGCGCATCCATGCCCATCAGGGTAATGATGGGTTTGCCCGAATAGCCGGGCATGTCCACGATGTCGGTCGACAGGAACGCATAGCCGACCAGCTGGCGCTTGCCCGCAACGTCGCGATAGCCCTCTACGTAAGGGGGGTGCCCCTTGCGCGGTGAGAAGCTGCTGGCGCCTGGCAGCACGTCCGTGCAGGGCACCATTGCGCACAGGTTCGGGTCGGTCGATAAACCGGCGGGCAGCGGCGCCTCATAAGCCATGCCGCTGATGCCCGCCAGCGCGGACGTGTCCATCGCACAAGTGGCGGCAATCACCGCCAATCGTGAGAACAGGTGTTTCATACGTCCGCCTTCTCCCTTACGCCTCTACAAGCATGCGCGAGCGCATTTCCAGGTGCAGCGCGTGGCAGAAGTTGGTGCAGTAGCACCAGTAGACCCCCGGCTTGTCGACCTTGAAGGTGACCGACTTGGTTTCCTGCGGGTTCACGATGAAGTTGATGTTGTACTTCGGGATGGCGAAGCCGTGGGTCAAGTCCTCCACCTTGTCGAGGTTGGTGAGGATGATCGTCACCTCATCGCCCTTCTTCACGGTGAACTCGCGCAAGCCAAAGGCAGGTGCCTGCGAGGTCAGGTAGACCGTCACCTGCTTGCCCTTGCGCTCGACGCGGCACTCCTTCGGGTCTTTCACCGCGTGCGGGAACTCATCGATGTTGTAGACCTGACGCGTCTTGATGATGTCGCGGCGGATCACGATCGAGTCGTGCGGCTCGGAATAGACCGCATGGTCTGCCACGAGCTTCATCTTGTCGCCGGAGATGTCGATGAGCTGCGCTGTTTCCGGGTGCAGCGGGCCGACCGGCAGGAATCGATCTTTCGAAAACTTGTTGTCCGAGATGAAGAACTTGCCATCCGGTTCCTTGGTTTCGCCCATCGAGGTGAAACCGTGGCCCGGCTGGTAATTGACGTCGATGCGGTCCACCACTGGCACAGCGGTCTTGTCGCCCTTGAACGCCTTGATCGCCGCTTCAAGGTTCCATTTGACGATCTGGCTGTCGAGGAACAGCGTGGTATAGGCGTTGCCGCGGTTGTCAAAACCGGTGTGCAGCGGGCCGAGCCCGATCTCGGGTTCGGCAACGACGCAGTCGCGCGGCTCCTTGATCTCGCCGTTGAACCACTTCAAGACGAGGTCGTGCTCGATCAGGGTTGCCGTCGGCGACAGCTTGCCTGAACACGCGTAGTACTTGCCGTCCGGGCTGGCATTCACGCCGTGCGGGTTCTTGGGCACGGGCACATAGCAGGTCAGCGCGGTCTTCGGGTCCGTGTTGGCGGCTTTGGTGCCATCCACGACAGGGACTTTCGAGGTGCCGATGGTGAAGGTCTTGCCGGCTTTGACCGCGGCTTCGATCCGTGCCACGTTGAAGAACACGCACGCGTCGCGCTCGGCGGACATCATCTCTTCGTAATGCACGCCGCCTTCGGTGTTGTACTGGTTGGAAGCAGCGAGCTTGCCGTCATACGACGTGGCCACCAGGTCCATGTTGCCGTCGACCTTGACCTGCCAGCGGGGCTCCATCGTCTCCGCGTCCACGCAGGTGAACAGGCAGAAATACTTCTTCGGGTCGTTCAGGTCGCGGCCGTCATTGGGCTGTGGAATATGGAACTCGTTGCCGCAGAACACGCGGGTGGTGTGGTTGATCTTGTCATCCACCGGGTCCCGCTTGTCCGGGAAGACGCCATGGAAGCCCTGGACGTTCGGCAATTCGACGATCTTGTCGCATTCCATCGTGTCCATGCGCACCCGGGCGAGCCGGCTGTGGATCTTGTCGTTGACGAAGATGTATTTCCCGTCGTACGTGCCGTCGGTATAGGACGGATGCACGTGGTGGGTATCGCCGGTCCAGTACTTGAGCGTGCCGTCCGGGTTGGTGCCCATGATCTTCTTCGATTCGTTGGTGATGCCCCAGCCCACCAGGCAATCGATGTTGAAGACGGGGATGCGCTTGAAGCAGCGCCCCGAAGGCAGACCGTAGATGCGAACCTCACCCGAGTGGCCGCCGCTGGAGAACGCGTAGTACGTGTCCAGCTGGCCGGGCGGCACTTCGTACTTGCTGTAGTCGACGCCGCCGGCTGCGCCCGGTTTGCCATCGGCCGGAGCCGCCGCCGCAGGTGCATCCTTGTCCGAGCCTTTGTTGCAGGCTGCCAGGCCGGCGGACAGGCCCACGCCGACCAGACCCGCTGCCGTCCGGTTCAGAAAGCTGCGTCGTGTCGGGCTCACCGGAATCGGATTCTCAAAATCATTGTTGGATTGGCTCATCTCTTACGCTCCCTCAGAATTGGAAACCACATTAACAAACCGCAGGAATTTGCTATTGATAGCCATCAAAGTCAGGGGAAACCCATCAATTCGAGATGAATTGAAATGAGCCCTATTCGATTGACCATTGGAAATTTGAATAACCTATTTTTAATGAGGCTATTCGGATATGAATGAATGTGACGATGCCGTTGCGCTTTGTGCGGGTCGCGGTGTGGATCAGGAGGATGTGGCAGGGCGGCCGCCCAGCGCAGCAAACGCGGTTGTCATCCGGTCTTGATGGCGGCCATCCACATCGCGCAGGACGAAATAAGCGGCCAGCCCGAGTTGCTCGGCAACCTCGACGCCGCGCTCTGGGCCCAACACAATCAGCGCCGTAGCGTATGCGTCGGCAATCGCACACTGCGACGCGGCCACGGTGACGGAACTCAGGCCATTGGCGATTGGGCGGCCTGTACGTGGATCGATCTCGTGTGAGTAATGTTGCCCATCCTGCTCGAAGCAGATGCGGTAATCGCCCGACGTTGCCATTGCCATATCGCGCAATGGCACGACAAATCGGGCACGGCGCGGTAGCGTCCGCTGAGGCTCTTCAATACCGATTTGCCACGCGCGCCCGTCATGGCGCCGGCCCTTGGCGCGCACCTCTCCACCCACCTCGACCATGTAATCGGAGATGCCAAGCGCGTCGAGCGCGATGGCCGCCTGGTCGACACCAAAACCCTTTGCGATGGCCGATAGATCGGCATAAACGCGAGGGTCGGCTTTCGTGGCGGTACGCGTGCGCGGGTCGATTTCCAGTGCGCCGGTGCCGACTGCGCTCTTGAGCATCGCCAGCTCGTACGGCGTTACCACACGTTGAGCCTTTTCCGGCCCGAAGCCCCACAGGTTGACGAAGCTCCCGGCTGTGACATCAAACGCGCCATCCGTTGCGAGGCTCACTGATCTCGCCATCTGCAATACGCTGATCGTGTCGGCGGACAACGCGAAGGGGCGCCCGCCCGCATACCGGTTCAGTTGCGACAGTTCCGAGTCCGCCCGATACGTTGACATGCGTTGGTCGACTCCCTGTACAGCCGCATCCACGGCTGCGCGCGCCGCATCGAGCAATGCCGTGTCGTCAAGCGATGCAAGCGCGAGCCGGACGTGATATGTCGTGCCCATCGTGTCGCCGTCGAAGGCATATCGGTACTGGGCCGCCGGTGCGCTCGCGGCCGGACTGGCAGTCCAGCGCAGCGTGTGCGTCAGTCCGGCGAGCCCGATATTCGGCAGGGTTCCACGGAGGGGCGGAGTGCAACGGTTCAAGATTTCACCGCATGTGTCAGAAGCGGCCGATGGTAGCGCTACGCCTGCGACACAGATTGATTCGCATCAATTGGCCGAAATACCCGTGGCTAGAATTGATACAAATCAAGTATTGGAGATGCATTTTTATCCGCAATGCAATGTCGGGTATTTTTTTTGGATAATTTTTTGCTATGTAGGAATTGGAAATGCCAATGCCGTAAGAAGGGTCTATTTAAATTAGATAGAAGTCATTCATGCCCTCGATCAATTTAGAAGGTGGGCAGAGTCGATATGCTCGTCATCCTGGCGTTGGCTGGCGACGCGATTGTCGATGGGATGCGGCAATGCCTCTCCCGCGGTGCCGTCGATCTGTTTTTTGTGGGCGGGGAAGCAGCGCCCGCTTACCTTCGGAGGAGCTTTCAGTTGTGATTCGCCGCAGTCCTCTTCTGTTCAGGGCCGTCATTGCCTGTGGCACCAGCGCGAGCGGATGGAGCGGGTCATGACGATGCGCCGTCCGCTGTTGGCACTGGCTGTATTGCTTGGGACGCTCTGGTCTCTCTGGTGGTTTGTGGGACGTGCAGCCCTGCGGGCGGAACCGAAGTTGCCTGACGAGATCTGCTTTGTCGCGCCGGCCGTGCCGTACGATCCGCGGTCCGGATTGCAGCCACATGCCCCTCGTCCGGTTCCAGCCAACGCGCGTTGCCCCGTCTGTGGGGCGTTTCCATCTCGCGTTCCCGGGTGGGCGGCGCAGCTCATTTTTGCCAATGGCGATGCGTACTTCTTTGATTCACCGCTGACCCTGTTCATCTACCTGCGAAACCTGCAGCGCTATGCACCCGGGCGACAGGCCTCGGAAGTTGCCGCCAGCTACGTGCATGCCATGGGAGAGGGTGGATGGCTTCCGGCACTGCAGGCCGTTTATGTGTCGGGGTCGACCGCTCTGGGACCGATGCGGCGCGGCAATCTTCCCGCATTCCGGAATCTGGCGGATGCGCAACAGTTCATCGCGCGAAATGGTGGCGTGGTGGTGCATCCGGCGGATATCACGGCAGACCGGCTGGAGGATGTCGAGCCGCACCGCATGCATCGCGCAGCAGACCCCATATAGGGGAGCAGTGTATTTGCGGAGCCAAGGGGCACGACCGCAAACCGGGCGGCTCGCTCATGCGAGCGGATCGGGTTCGAGAGGGGCCATCGCCACCGCGCGGGACGGCTTTTTGCCGATAAGCGTGCTTTCAAGGCGTCTTCTTTGCGCTTCGATGGCCAGACCGGGGCGGGATAATGCGAGCGTCCGTCCACCCCTCGCACGCCCGGCATGTCCGAAGAAAGCGATCTCGAAAAAACCGAACCAGCCTCTCCGAGGCGCCTCGAGCAGGCGCGCGAGGAAGGCGACGTTCCCAGATCACGGGAACTGGCTTCGTTCGCCCTCACGGCGGTGTCCGCGGGCGGTTTGTGGGTGATGGGCGATTCGATTGTGCGGGCTGCGTCATCTTTTCTGGCGCGCTGCCTGGAGTTCCACCGCTACAACTACACGAGCGGGCAGGACCAGTGGAACTACGTCACGGGCCAGTTCATGCCGCTGGCCATGGCGCTGGGCGGGCTGATGCTGATGCTGGTGATTGCCGCGCTGTCGCCGCTGGCGCTCACGCGCGGGGCCATCTCGTTCAAGCCGCTGGCCCCCGATATTTCGCGCCTGTTCAAGCTGCAGGGCCTGACGCGCATGTTCTCGCTGGAGGGGCTGATGGAGTTGCCCCGCCTGCTGATCAAGCTGTTCCTGATTGCCGGCGTGGGCTGGTTGCTGGTCCGGTATTACCGGGGTGACCTGATCGAACTGCCGCAGCAAGACCTGGGCGTGGCCATGCGCGACACCCTGCACGTGGCCGGCGTGGCCTTCCTCTGCATGGCGGCGGTGATGATGCTGGTGGCGGCCGTGGATGTGCCGCTGTCGTTGTGGCAATACGCGCGCAAACACCGCATGACCAAGGAAGAAGTGCGCAAGGAGCACCGCGAGTCCGAAGGCGATCCGCACGTCAAGGGCCGCATCCGCAACCTCCAGCGCCAGGCGGCCCAGCGCCGCATGATGGCCGATGTGCCCAAGGCCGACGTGATCGTCACCAACCCGACGCACTACGCCGTGGCGCTGCGCTATTCCGAAAAGGAAGGCGGAGCGCCGCGCGTGCTGGCCAAGGGCGCTGACATGGTGGCGGCCAAGATTCGCGAGCTGGGGACGGAGCACAAGATTCCCATTCTGGAAGCGCCCCCGCTGGCCCGTGCGCTGTACCGCCATACCGAGATCGGCCACCAGATTCCCGAAGCGCTGTACGCCGCCGTGGCCGAAGTGCTCGCCTATGTCTACCAGCTGCGCCGCCTGCACCAGGTGGGCGGCCGTGTGCCGGTGCGCCCGACCGACCTGCCGGTGCCCGCCGATATGGACCCAGGGCCACAGCCCGGCCCGGACGACGAGCCCGAAGACGCTTAAACCGCCGCCGGCCGAGCAAAAAGCCTCACGCGTCGAGCTCAGAGCTCGGACCGCCGAGCAAAAAGCCTCACGCGCCGAGCTCAGAGCTCGGACGGCCGAGCAAAAAGCCTCGCGCGTCAAGCTCCGAGCTCGGACGGCCGAGCAAAAAGCCTCACGCGTCGAGCTCCGAGCTCGGACGGCCGAGCAAAAAGCTCCACGCGCCGAGCTCCGAGCTCGGATGGCCGAGCAAAAAGCCTCACGCGTCGAGCTCCGAGCTCGGATCGCCGAGCACAAAGCTCCAAGCATCGAGTTCAGAGCTCGGGCTGCCGAGCAAAAAGCCTCGTGCTCGACACTTTTAGCTCGGTGAACGGCTGTTTGAGGCTCGGGGATGGCTCGCTTGGCGCGCAGTTTGGGCCAGACGGCGCCAATGGCCGCTTCCACACCCCCCGGTGGGAGGGTATTTCAAAGAAAAGCCGCCTTTTGGGCGGCTTTCTCACGCCTTCGATTTGGCGGTTCCCCCGGCAAGATGGCATCCATCGAAAAGCCCCCCGCTGCACGACCCGCCAATGAACGCCGCACTGCTCCGAGTCACCGACATCCTGCGCAAGGGCGACTACCGCTCCGCCGCGGGCCCGGTACTCATCATCCTGATCCTGGCGATGATGGTGCTGCCATTGCCGCCATTCATCCTCGATCTGCTGTTCACGTTCAACATCGCGCTGTCGATCATCGTGCTGCTGATCAGCATGCACACGCTCAAGCCGCTGGATTTCTCGTCGTTTCCGAGCATCCTGCTGATCACCACGCTGATGCGGCTGTCGCTGAACGTGGCGTCCACGCGCGTGGTGCTGATGGAAGGCCACACCGGCCCCGACGCCGCCGGCAAGGTGATCGAAGCCTTCGGCCACTTCCTGGTGGGCGGCAACTACACCGTCGGCATCGTGCTGTTCATCATCCTGGTGATCATCAACTTCATGGTGATCAGCAAGGGCGCGGGCCGGATCGCCGAGGTCAGCGCGCGCTTCACGCTGGATGCAATGCCCGGCAAGCAGATGGCGATCGACGCCGACCTGAACGCCGGCCTGATCCGTGAAGACGAAGCCCGCAGGCGCCGCACGGAGATCGCCCAGGAAGCCGAATTCTTCGGCTCCATGGACGGTGCCAGCAAGTTCGTGCGCGGGGATTCGGTGGCGGGTATCGCCATCCTGCTGATCAACATCGTCGGCGGCCTGGCCGTGGGCGTGCTCCAGCACGGCATGGACGTGGGCCACGCCGCCACCAACTACACGCTGCTGACCATCGGCGACGGCCTGGTCGCGCAGATTCCCGCGCTGGTGATCTCCACCGCGGCGGGCATCATGGTCAGCCGCGTCTCCACCGACAAGGACGTCGGCCAGCAACTGTCGAGCGAGCTGTTTGCCATGCCGATGGTGCTGATGACCACCGCCGGCGTGCTGGGCCTGCTGGGCCTGGTGCCGGGCATGCCGCACATCCCGTTCGTGCTGTTTGGCGGCGGTCTGGGTTATCTGGGCTGGTACCTGAAGAAGAAGCGCGAAGTGCCCGAGGTCGAACCCGTGCTGCAGGCCATTGCCCCGGTGGATACGCCCGAGGCGAGCTGGGACGACGTGTCGTGGGTCGACGTGCTGGGCCTGGAAATCGGCTACCGCCTGATCCCGCTGGTCGACAAGAGCCAGGATGGCGAGCTGCTGCGCCGCATCAAGGGCATCCGCAAGAAGTTCACGCAGGACATGGGCTTCCTGGCGCCGGTGGTGCATATCCGCGACAACCTGGAGCTGGGCCCGTCGTCGTACCGCATCACGCTCAAGGGCGTGGAAATCGGCCACGGCGAGGTGCAGCAGGGCAAGTTCCTCGCCATCAACCCGGGTGGCCAGGACGGCATGGGTGGTCATGGCGGCATGGGCGGTCGCCTGGGCACGCAACTGCCCGGCACGCCCACCGTGGACCCGACCTTTGGCCTGCCGGCCATGTGGATCACCGCCGATGTGCGCGATCGCGCGCAGGCCGAGGGCTACACCGTGGTCGATTGCAGCACGGTCATCGCCACCCACGTCAATCAGTTGATTTACACCCATAGCACCGAGCTTCTCGGCCGTTTGGAAGTCCAGCAATTGCTCGATCATTTGGGCAAGGAAGCACCGAAGCTGGTCGAAGACGTTGTGCCGAAGCTGTTGCCCGTCGCGACCGTGCAGAAGGTGCTGCAGAACCTGCTGGACGAAGGCCTGCATATCCGCGACATCCGCACCATCGTCGAGACGCTGGCGGAACACGGAGGCAGGACGCAAGACCCCGCCGAACTCACCGCCGCCGTGCGTGTGGCGCTGGGCCGGGCGATTGCCCAGCAGCTCTTCCCGAACAAGACCGAAATGCAGGTCGTCACGCTTGACCCGAATCTGGAGAACATCTTGCTGCAAAGCGTCGTTGGCTCGAACGCCGGCCCGATCGAACCGCAACTGGCTGACTCGCTCATGCAAGCGGCTGCGGACTCGTCGCGGCAACACGAACAGATGGGTCAGACGGGCGTCCTGCTCGTACCGCCCGCACTGCGCCCGATGCTTGCACGCCTGTTCAAGCGTGCCGCACCGAGCCTGCGCGTGCTGTCGCACGCAGAAATTCCAGATCACCGAACGATTAAGGTTGTCGCCATGCTTGGAGGCCGCGCATGAAAATGCATCGATTTACCGGACTGACGTCGCGTGACGTCTTGCGCAAAGTCCGCGACCAACTGGGCGATGGCGCTCTGATCCTGTCGAACCGCGCCATTCCGGGCGGCATCGAGATCATCGCGGCATGCGACTCGCACGTGGATGCGCTGGTCGACACGCAATCGTCGGCACCCAAGACGGCACAGCGCCGTCCGATGGCGCCGGCCCCGATTCCCGAGCCCGCCCCGATTGCCGCGGCAACCGCAGCCGTCGTTGCCGCTCAGGCACCCGCTGAAGAGGCCCCGCAGGCCGAGGCCCCGGCACCGAACGCGCTGGCCCGTCTGCGCAACCGCTTCATTGCTTCGCGCCGCGCCCCCGCACAGGAAGACGCACCGGCAGCGCCGGTCGCTCAAGTCGCTCCGGCAGCCAAGCCTGCCGGCCGTACGCTGCAAACGCGTGTTGACGACGACGTGGCGTTCGGCGAAGAAGATGCGCTGGCTGCGTCGACCCGCATGCTGGCTGGCCTGTCGCTGGACCGTGCCAATGCCGAGGTTGCCCAATCCGCAGCGCAGGCCCTGGCGAGCACCGCACAGTTCATCGCCCGCCGCACCGCGGTGGAAGACGACGAGCCTGATGTGGAATCGACCGCCCGCTTTGCCGCACGTCGCGAGCAGGCACGCGAGCAGGATGACCGCCCGGTTTCGCTGCGCAGCTTTGCCGAGCGCGTGGAAGCCCAGGCCCGTAATCTTCGCGCCGAACAACAGAAGGCCGAAGCGCCCGTGAAGGCGCGCATCGAGGCGCAAGCCGACGCAGACAAGGCGTCCGACATTTTCGTCCGCGTGGAGGACACGATGGCCAAGCCCGAAGCCCCGCGTGATGACGTGAGCCTGCAGCGTTCGGCCATCCAGGCCGACGTGAAGGAAAGCATCCGTGCCGAGACCGACGTGATGACCCGCCGCATGGTCGGCGAGATCGAAACGCTCAAGAGCACCCTGAACGACGCCATGTCGAGCTTGGCCTCGCTGGGCGTGAAGCTGGGCGACCCGGTGCGTACGCGCCTGTTCCAGACCATGCTCAACGCAGGGTTCTCGGCACAGCTCACGCGCTACGTGCTGGAGAACATGCCGCAGCACGACTCGTATGAAGGGGCGCTGGACTTCGTGCAGCGCGCGATTGAAAAGAACCTGAGCACCGTGTCGGATGAAAACAGCTTGCTCGACCAGGGCGGCGTGTTTGCCCTGATGGGCCCGACCGGCGTGGGCAAGACCACCACGACCGCCAAGCTGGCCGCGCGCTTCGTGCTGCGCCATGGCGCATCGCGCGTGGCGCTGCTCTCGACCGACAGCTACCGGATCGGCGGCCATGAACAACTGCGCATCTACGGCAAGATCCTGGGCGTCTCGGTGCATGCCGTGAAAGACGCGCAAGACCTGAGCCTGGCACTGAACGACCTGCGCGAGAAGCACGTCGTGCTGATCGACACCATCGGCATGAGCCAGCGCGACCGCGCCGTGTCCGAACAGATGGCGATGCTGCATGCCGTGGGCCCGTCGATCAAGCGCCTGCTGCTGCTCAACGCTGCCAGCAACGGCAAGACGCTCGACGAAGTGGTGGGCGCCTACCGTGACGCCAACCTGGCCGGCTGCATCCTGACCAAGATCGACGAGGCTGCCTCGGTTGGCCACGCGATGGACGTGATGATCCGCCGCCGCCTGCCGCTGCACTACGTGTCGTACGGTCAGCGTGTGCCGGAAGACATTGCGGTGCCGAACAAGAAGCTGCTGATCCATCGCTCGTTCCGGGCCGGTGCGGAGCAGTCGTCGTTCACGCTGGATTCGGATGAATCGTTGCTGGTGGCGCAGGGCGCGGTGTTGCGTAACTCAGGTAACCGCGAACCTGGCCTGGCCGCTTTCGATTTCGCCTGACAAGGGGGCGACCATGACGACGCCATTCGCCAAGGATCAAGCCGCAGGGCTGCGGCGCATGCTCGGTCATGCTGCTGCCCGCCGTGTGCTGGTGATCGGTGCGGAAGAGCAGGTCGATGACTTTGTCGACAACCTGCGCATCGCGCTGTCCGCCATGGGCCGCGACACGGCCGTGGTGAACGCCCAGACCATGCTCGCCATGCCCGGCGTGCTCGAGCAGTACGACGAGACGGCGGATGTGACGCTCGTGGCCGCGCATTTCGGCACCCGGGCGCTGAGCACCGTGGCCGAAGCCTGCGACGACGTGCTGCTGACCTTCTCCGATGGTCCGGAAGGCATCAAGAGCGCGTACACGCTGCTCAAGAAAACCGCCGTGCTGCAAGGCAGCGCTGGCATCCGCACCGTGGTGTGCGGCGCGCATTCGGTGGATTCCGCAGTGCGCGTGTTCGGCAACCTGGCCAACACCGTGGGCCAGTACCTGAACACCCGTATCGATTTCGCCGGCTACCTCCCGGAGGACCGGCACGTAGAACTTGCGCTCTCGCTCGGCAAGCCCGTGGCGAGTGCGTTTCCCGCATCGCCTTCGGCCATGGCCTTCCGCCAGCTTGCCGAAGAAATGTTGAGCTGGGCCAGCGCCGAGGCCCAAGCCGGTGATGGCAATGCGCCGTCGCGGGTGGTCATGTCGGCGCGGGCACCGGCACAGCCGGCAGATGAATCGGCGCAAGCAACGTCAATGTCGACAGCGACTCCGACGCTTGGCGCCACCGCACGCGCGGCCGAATTGGTTTATTGAGGCGCAGCATGAACGAAGCGTCAAAGGCAGGCATGGATATGTACACCGCAACCGGTCGCAAGACCAAGTCCGACGAGATGGCCACGTACGCACCACTGGTGCGCCGCATTGCCAACCAGATGATGGTCAAGTTGCCGGCCAGCGTTGAGCTGGACGACCTGATCCAGGCTGGCATGATGGGCTTGCTCGATGCGCTGTCGCGCTATGAGGAAACGCAGGGCGTGCAGTTCGAGTTCTACGCGGCCCAGCGTATTCGCGGCGCGATCCTGGACGAACTGCGCGGCTCGGACTGGCTGCCGCGCGGCCTGCGCCGCAACGCACGCACGATCGAGCAGGCGATCCAGAAGCTGCAGCAGCAGAAGGGCCGCGCGCCCACCGAGACCGAGATTGCCGCGGCGCTGGGCATGTCGCTGGCCGAATACCAGAAGCAACTGGTCGACCTGCAAGGCAGCCAGCTGCTGTATTACGAAGATTTCGACCGTGAAGACGCCGACGCCTTCATCGAGAACCGCGCGCCCGAGAACGACGCCACGCCGCTGGACCAGCTGCTGGACCACGACCTGCGCGAATCGGTTGTCGCCGCCATCGAGGCACTGCCCGAGCGCGAAAAGCTCATGATGAGCCTCTACTACGAGCAGGATCTGAACCTGCGCGAAATCGGCGCCGTGATGGGCGTGTCGGAATCGCGCGTGTGCCAGATCCACAGCCAGGCCATCGCCCGCATCCGCTCGCGCCTGCGTGATCGCGCATGGCTGCCGACGCCGACCTGAACTGAGGTCTGCTGAGCGCCACTGACAAGACCTTCTGCTTCACTGGGTTTGTTGGCGGCTCTCGGTTCCAGCTTTACCTGCCAGGTATTTCTACTGCGCGGCCAGCGACTCATGTCGCGGCCGCGCTTTTTCTTTGGGGCGTCGTCCACGCGGGCACGCGTGGAGGCGTGAAGAGGTGGATGACGGCGCACATACGTTTAAGAACGCAAAATATGTACACAAAAAACGTATGGAATTGTTGACAGAAAAATGGCGCCCCTCCAAGATTCCGGCAAATACGCGGCATCACGCCGCATGAATGCCGGCGGATGCAATCCGCCCCATCCGCCTAAAGCACGCTCCCGGCATTGACACGAGAGCGGCCCCAGGAGACAGACAATGCGCCAATCCCCCGGCCAACCCTCGCCTTCTTCGTCGACAATCGCCGACACCGTTGCCGATCCCGTCAACGAGCTTCTGCCGCTGCCCCGTCTGTTCGCACTTGGCCTGCAACACCTGTTGGTGATGTACGCCGGGGCGATTGCCGTGCCGCTGATTGTCGGCAATGCGCTTGGCCTGTCGAGGAGCGATCTCTCGTACCTCGTCAATTGCGACCTGTTTGCGGCTGGGATCGGCACGCTCATCCAATCGCTCGGTTTCCTGATCTTCGGGATCCGCCTGCCGGTGATGATGGGTGTTACGTTTGCTGCGGTGGCACCGATGATCGCCATTGGCGTAGAGCCCGGCATGGGGCTGCCCGGCATTTTTGGGGCGTCCATCGTTTCTGGTGTGTTCGGCATTGCCATTGCGCCGCTGATGGGCCGGTTGCTGGGCCTGTTCCCGCGCGTGGTGACGGGCACGGTCATCATGCTGATCGGCTTTTCGCTGCTGAGCGTAGGCATCAACTGGGCCGCGGGCGGTCAGCAGATGATTCCGCAGGTGGTCGACGGCGTGAAGCACATGGTGCCGAACCCGGCGTTCGGCGATCCATTCGGCCTGGCCATTGCAGCGCTCGTGCTGGTGACGATCCTGCTGCTCACCAAGTTCGGCAACGCACTGCTGTGCAATATCGCGGTGCTGCTTGGCATCGTGACGGGCACGCTGGTGGCGGCGGCGTTTGGCAAGGTGTCGCTGGCCGACGCCAGCGCCGCGCCGCTGATGACGCTGGTGACGCCGTTCCACTTTGGCATGCCGAAGTTCGAGCTGTCGGCCATCATCTCGATGTGCATCGTGATCGTGATCACGCTGGTGGAATCAACCGGCATGTTCCTCGCGCTGTCGCACGTGGTGGGCAAGCCCATCTCGCGCAACGAACTCACCAACGGCCTGCGTGCCGACGGTCTGGCGACGGTGGTGGCGGGGGTGTTCAACACGTTTCCGCATACGTCGTTTTCGCAGAACATCGGGCTGGTGTCGATCACGGGCGTGCGTTCGCGCTATGTGGCGGCCGCCGGCGGGTTGCTGCTGATCGTGCTGGGGCTGTTTCCGAAGCTGTCTTACGTGGTGGCTTCCGTGCCGCAATACGTGCTGGGCGGCGCAGGCATCGTGATGTTCGGGATGGTGGCCGCAGCCGGCATCCGCATGTTGGGCATGGTCGACTTCCAGCAGCAGCGCCACAACCTGTTGATCATCGCCGTATCGGTCGGCTTTGGCATGATGCCGACGCTGGCGCCGGCGTTCTTCCACCACTTTCCGGACTGGACGCACCCCATCACCCACAGCGGCATCGTGATGGGCACGCTGGTGGCCGTGGTGCTCAACGCATGGTTCAACGGCATTCGCGGTTCGCACGAAGTCATGCACGGCGCGGCCGCAGCTGCGCATTGAACATCCAGGCCGCGTGCCTCAGCTCGGCTTAGGTCTGCGGATCAGGTCTCGCTCAGGCTTCTTCAGCAACCGACACGCGGTATGCGGTGTGCTGCCGGTAGACCTGGCCCGGGCGGAACATGACCGATTCCGCATCGGGCATGTTGACCTGGTTCGGGAACGCACTCGCTTCCAGGCATAAGCCGCTGCGTAGCGCGTGCGTGCCAGCCAGCTTGTGGCCCGAATAAAACTGCAGCCCGCGCTGATCGGTGAGCACTGTCAATTCGCGCCCGCTGCCGGGGTCATACAGCCGGGCGACTGGGCGCACCTGCGAGCGCCCCTCCGGCGCTGTATTGCGCAGCACAAAGCAGTGGTCGAACCCGCCGGCCTGCGCGAGTTGCGCGTTAGGCCAGTCCAGCCGTACCCCGATGGGCGCACCCTGGCGAAAATCGAACGCCGTGCCCGCAACGCTGGCTGTTCGTGTCGGGATCAGCTTGGCATCGACTTCCAGATACGCGTCGGCATCGATCGACAGGATGTGGCCCTTGATGTCGGTGCCGGGCTTGCCGCTCAGGTTGAAATACCCGTGGCTTGTCAGGTTGATCGGCGTGGGCGCATCGGTCCGGGCTTCGTAGTCGATCGACAGCGTGCCATCGTCGTCAAGCGCATAGCGAACCTGGACGGCGACGTTGCCGGGGAATCCCGCATCGCCTTCCGGGGAGTTGAGCCGCATGACCAATGCGCCGTCGTGATCCTCGGCGTGCCATAGCGCCCGATGAAACCCGCTCGCCCCCCCATGGAGCAGATTGCCGCCTTCATTGCGATCGAGGGCGTAGTCGATGCCGTCGAGCGTGAACCGCGCGCCCGCAATCCGGTTCGCCCAGCGTCCGATCAATCCGCCCAGATAGCCTGGTGATTCAAGGTAGGCGGCTGGCGTCGCGTGGTTCAGGAGAATCTCGCCCAGGCGCCCGCCGCGGTCAGGCGCTTGCCAGGAGACGAGCGTCGCCCCCAGGTCGCTGATCGAAACGCGCATGCCCAAGGCATTGCGCAGCGTGAACAGCCGAACCGGTTCACCGCCCGGCAGTTGTCCCCATGTTGCTGACGAGATGGCGCCGTCGAGCGGCGCGTGTGCGGACAGCGCTGACGCGATGCTCATGATTGGCCCTCTGTGATGGTGCGTTCCTGGTATTCGCGTGGCGTGCAATCCAGCTCGCGTCGGAATACGGCGTGCATGTATTGCGGGGAGGTAAAGCCGCAGCGCACCGCCACCTCGGCGGTGGCGACATCACGGCTGGCCAGCATGTGCTTGGCGGCATCGAGCTTATGACGAAGGATTTCCTGGTGCACGGTGCAATTCAATTCACGACGAAAGTGTTCTTCGAGCGATGACCGCGAGATACCGACGTAGTCTGCGACCTGCTCGGTCTTGATTCCCTGGCAGGCGTACTGCCGGATGAAGTGGCGCGCGCGCATGACATACGGGCTGGCAAGCGGCTGGTGCCGGGACGACGCCAGCACATTGATGCCAACGGGCGGCACGAGAATCTGCCGGCCTGCCAGGCGGGCACCGCCCAGCATCTGATGCAGCAGGTGTGCGGCCGTGCGACCCATCTCCACGGTGCCCTGAATGACGGACGACAACGGGATGCGGCTCAAGGTGCGTGTGAGCGGATCGTTGTCGATGCCGATGATGGCGACTTCCTCCGGCACGGCCAAGCCTGCCGTCATGCAGGCCTGCAGCAGGTGCCGGGCTCGCGCATCCGTCACGGCGATGATGCCGATGGGCTTGGGCAAGGCGCGCAGCCATTCAATCAACTGACCGATCGCCTGATGCCAGGTCGGCGCGCTGGTCGAGAGGCCCCGGTAAATCTCCTGCTCGATCGGGGCGGTGGGATTGTCGAGCCGGCGCAAGCGCGTAAAGGCGAGTTCGCGCTGCTGTGCCCAGCGGTTCTCGGGCGCCTGGGGCAGGCTGTACAGCGCAAAGTGCTGCAGGCCGGCTTCGATCAGGTGCCGGTAGGCCAGCGCGACCAGCTTGCCGTTGTCCGTTGCGACATACGGCTCCTTTGCCGGGTATTGCGTTGCATCTTCATACGATGAGCCGACGGCCACCACCGGTAGCGGGCAACCGCGCAGCGCTTCGGCGACGGCGGGGTCGTCGAAATCCGCAATGATGCCGTCGCCGTCAAAGCGCTCGATGCCGGGTAGGCGGCAGCGGAAATCCTCTTCCAGAAACAGGTCCCACGTCACGCGGGTGGAGCGCATGTAGTCGCCAATGCCCGCGATGATCTCGCGGTCATACACCTTGTTGGCATTGAACAGCAGCGCAATGCGATGAATGCGCGCGTGCTGCGATGGATCGGACGGTTGACGGTGCATGGTGGCTCGGGCCGCTCGCGGTGGCAGGGGTTGCCAAACGGCTGCAGCGCTGGGGCGTGCTGCGCGCTTGCACATTCTATTGGCTACGTGGGGCGCTGTCAGACGATCGCAGCGGGGTGGCAAGAAATGTTAGGGCGGTTGGGCAATTTCGTAATTGCCCGTGCTGAGCGGCCGCATCACCATGCGATGGCCGTCGAGCCGGGCGAGATCACTATTGCGGCGCACCACGCGCACCGTCGGCCTAGGGGTATCCACCAACAATAGAAGATGGAGTGAGACATGAAATCGAACCAACGCCGTAGTGTTCTGAGGGCCGCCTTTTGCGGTGCAATGCTCGCCAGCCTGTCGATTGCAGCGCCGCTGGCGCACGCCAGCAAGGCGCATCCGGAAATCGGCTTTTGTATCGACGACCTGCGCGTGGAGCGCTGGTCGCGCGACCGCGACTACTTCGTCGCCGCCGCAGAAAAGCTGGGTGCCAAGGTGTCGGTGCAATCGGCGGATGCCAGCGAGCAACGCCAGATCTCCCAGATCGAGAACCTGATCTCGCGCGGCGTCGACGTGATCGTCATCGTGCCGTTCAACTCCAAGGCGCTGACCAATGTGGTGGCCGAAGCCAAGAAGGCCGGCATCAAGGTGGTGTCGTACGACCGCCTGATTCTCGATGCAGATGTTGACGCCTATATCTCCTTCGACAACGAGAAGGTGGGCGAGCTGCAAGCGCAGGGCGTCTACAACGTGCGCCCGAAGGGCAACTACTTCCTGCTGGGCGGCGCACCGACGGACAACAACGCGAAGATGCTGCGGCAGGGCCAGTTGAAGGTGCTGCAGCCGGCCATCGACCGTGGCGACATCAAGGTCGTTGGCTCGCAATGGGTGCCGGAGTGGAGCGCCTCTGCGGCGCTGGGTATCGTCGAGAACGCGCTGACCGCGAACAACAACAAGATCGATGCCGTGGTCGCATCCAACGACGGCACGGCCGGTGGCGCAATCCAGGCGCTGGCTGCGCAGAAGCTGGCCGGCAAGGTACCGGTGTCGGGTCAGGATGCTGACCTTGCCGCCGTCAAGCGTGTGATTGCCGGCACGCAGACGATGACGGTCTACAAGCCGCTCAAGCTGATTGCTACCGAGGCCGCGCAGCTTTCCGTGGCGCTCGCCAAGGGCGACAAGCCGAAGTTCAACGCGCAGTACGACAACGGCAAGAAGAAGGTCGACACGGTGTTGCTGCAACCCACCCAGCTCACGAAAGACAACGTCAACCTGGTGGTGAAAGACGGCTTCTACACGCAGGCTCAGATCGGCGGCCAATAAGGTCGCGCAGTCAGGGCCACTTTGTGCCGGCGACGAGCCAACGCTTTGTCGCCGGCCGCGTTCGTACCTCAAGGACGAGGCATGTCTGAACCTCTGTTGCAGATGCGCGGCATCGTCAAGACGTTTGACGGTGTGAAGGCGCTCGACGGTATCAACCTGGTCGTGAGGCCAGGCGAGTGTGTTGGCCTGTGCGGCGAGAACGGCGCCGGAAAATCGACGCTCATGAAGGTGCTTTCGGGTGTGTACCCGAGCGGCACCTGGGATGGCGAAATCCTCTGGGAGGGGCAGCCGCTCCGCGCGAGCGGTATTCGCGACACCGAGCGGGCGGGCATCGTCATCATCCACCAGGAACTGATGCTGGTGCCGGAATTGTCGGTGGCTGAGAACATCTATCTCGGCAACGAGATCACGCTGCCTGGCGGCCGCATGAACTACGCGGCGATGTACCAGGGCGCGGACAAGCTGCTGCGCGACCTGAACATCCAGGGCATCAACGTGGCGTTGCCCGTGATGCACTACGGCGGCGGCCATCAGCAATTGATTGAGATCGCCAAGGCGCTCAACAAGCGCGCCAAGCTGCTGATCCTGGACGAGCCATCGTCGTCGCTCACGGCGGCTGAAACGCGCATCCTGCTCGATATCGTGCGTGATCTGAAGGCGCGCGGCATTGCGTGTGTCTATATCTCGCACAAGCTCGACGAGGTGGAAGCAGTGTGCGACACGGTCACCGTCATCCGCGACGGCCGCCATGTGTCGACCGCGCCGATGCAAGACCTGACCACCGACCTCATCATCGCCCAGATGGTCGGGCGCGAGATCACGCAACTGTTCCCGCGCGAACCCCATCCCATCGGGGAGGTTGTTTTCGAGGCGCGCAATGTGACGTGCTATGACGCGAACAACCCGACTCGCAAGCGGGTCGACGATGTGTCCTTTTCGGTGCGGCGTGGCGAAATTCTTGGCGTGGCTGGGCTGGTCGGTGCAGGGCGTACAGAGCTGATGCAGGCGGTGTTTGGCGCGTATGAAGGCGCCAGCGAAGTCGAGCTTGTACTTGACGGCAAACCGTTGAAAGTCCGCGCGCCACTTGATGCCATTCGTGCGGGTATCGCGATGGTGCCGGAAGACCGAAAACGTCACGGCATCGTCTCGCTGATGAGCGTCGGACACAACATCACGCTTGCCGTCCTCCAGCGTTTTTCGCGTCTCGGGCGCATTGATGGCGCGGCCGAACTCGACACGATCCGCAAAGAGATGCGGCGGCTTGCCGTGCGTGCCGCGCATCCGATGCTGCCGATTGCCAGCCTGTCTGGCGGCAATCAGCAAAAGGCCGTCCTCACCCGGATGCTGCTCACCGAGCCGCGCGTCCTGATTCTGGATGAGCCCACGCGCGGCGTGGATGTCGGCGCCAAGTACGAGATCTACAAGCTGATCGGCGACCTCGCCAAGCGCGGCATGGCCATCATCGTGATCTCGTCGGAGTTGCCCGAAGTGCTTGGCATTTCGGACCGCGTGCTCGTGATCGGCGAGGGGGAACTGCGCGGCGACTTCGTGAACGACGGACTGACGCAGGAACACATTCTGACCGCCGCCATTCAGCCGGCGCGGCATGCAACAACTTTCCACCAGGGTGGCCAGGCATGACTTCTCAAACGAGCCCACAAGCCACGGGCGGGGTGGGCGATTCGCGCAACACGTTCAAGGCAAGCCAGCGCCTGAGGCAACTGTTCGCACGCTACAAGATCCTCGCGTTGCTGATTGCCGTGGCCGCGATCTGGCTGTTTTTTTCGATACTGACCGACGGTGCGTTTACGTCGGCCCGCAATCTCTCCAATCTGCTGCGGCAGATGTCGATCACGGGGATGCTGGCCTGCGGGATGGTGTTCGTGATCATCGCGGGCGAGATCGATCTCTCGGTCGGATCGCTGCTTGGCCTGTTGGGTGGCGTAGCTGCCATCCTGGACCAGGGACTGGGTTGGCCGATCACGGCGACGGTGCCCGTGGTGTTGCTGCTCGGCGTGGCCATGGGCCTGTTCAACGGATGGTGGTCAACCTACCGGGGCGTTCCGTCCTTTATCGTTGGCCTGGGCGGCATGCTCGCGTATCGCGGCATCCTGCTCGGCCTCACACATGGCTCAACGATTGCGCCGGTGTCGGACAGCTTCGTTCTGATTGGCCAGGGCTACCTGCCGCGCCGAGTGGGCGACCTGATGGCGGTGCTGATTTTCTGCCTGTTGATCTTCGTCGTTGTCCGGCAGCGGCGCGAGCACCGCCGTTATGAACTCGACGTTGCGCCGCTCTGGCAAGACGTCGCCAAGTTGGTTGTGGCGGGCGCTGTCATCGTCGCATTTGTCGCCACGCTCAACAGCTATGGCGGCATCCCGGTGCCGGTTCTGCTCGTACTGGCGTTGCTCGGCATTTTTTCTTGGATCGCCAGCCAGACGGTGTTCGGCCGCCGTATCTACTCGGTGGGTTCAAACCTTGAGGCCACGCGCCTGTCGGGCATCAACACCGATCGCGTGAAGCTCGCCATCTTCGGGCTCATGGGCCTCATGTGTGCGTTTGCCGGCATCGTCAATACGGCGCGTCTTGCTGCAGGTTCGCCATCTGCCGGAACCATGGGCGAGCTGGATGCCATTGCGGCCTGCTTTATCGGCGGCACGTCCATGCGGGGCGGCGCGGGCACGGTCTACGGTGCGCTGGTCGGTGCGCTCGTCATGGCCAGCCTCGACAACGGCATGTCGATGCTCGACGTCGACGCTTACTGGCAGATGATCGTCAAGGGCGGCATCCTCGTGCTGGCCGTCTGGGTGGACGTCATCTCGCGCTCCGGCCGCCGCTGAGTTTGCGTTTCGGGCTTTATCCCTTTTGCTGTAACTGGAATCTCCTATGTCTTATGCAATTTATCCGAGCCTTGTTAACAAGAATGTTGTGATTACCGGCGGCGGTAGCGGCATTGGCGCCGCCATCGTTGAAGGCTTCGCGAAACAGGGCGCGCGTGTCACGTTTCTGGATATTGCGCGTGCGGACTCAGAAGCGCTGGCTGCGTCGCTGGGTGAGTGCGTGCATCCGCCGGTATTCCGCTACTGCGATCTGCGCGATATTGACGCGCTGAACACCACGTTCTCAGACATTGAAGCCGAAGCCGGCCCCATCGACGTCCTGATCAACAACGCCGCGAACGATGACCGTCATCAGATCGCAACCGTAACGCCGGCCTATTGGGACAACCGCATCGAGGTCAACCTGCGCCATCAGTTCTTCTGCGCGCAAGCCGTGCTGCCCAGCATGAAGAAGCAGGGGCGCGGCGTGATCCTGAACCTCGGGTCCATCTCGTGGCACCTTGCCCAGCCGGACCTCGCCATCTACATGACGGCCAAGGCCGGCATTGAGGGCCTGACGCGCGGTCTGGCGCGTGATCTTGGCGGATATGGCATTCGCGTCAATTGCATCGTGCCCGGCGCGGTACGCACGCCGCGGCAGATGGCGCTCTGGCAATCGCCCGAAAGCGAAGCCAAGCTGCTGGCCGAGCAGTGCCTGCATGAGCGTGTCGAGCCGGAACACGTGGCGCGCATGGCGCTGTTTCTTGCGTCAGACGATGCCGCGCGCTGCACGGCGCGCGAGTACTTTGTCGATGCCGGGTGGTACGGCGGATGATGGCGTCCATCGTTCCGGAATGCGTCTGGCGCGTTGACGCAACGCTTGGGGAAGGCGCGGTGTGGCATGCCGCGTCGCGCTGCGTGGTCTTTGTAGATATCAAAGGCAGGCGACTCTACCGCTATGACCCGGATACCGATGTGCGCCGCAGCTGGGTCGCGCCCGGCCAGATCGGCTTTGCGCTGCCCAGCGTTGAAGGCAGCTTGGTCTGCGGCGTGCAGGGTGGTCTCTACCGGTTCGATTTCGCAAGCGGTACCTTCAGCCGCATGCTGCCCGTCGAAACCGATCGGCCGGGAAACCGCCTGAACGACGGCTATGTCGACCGCACCGGGGCGCTGTGGTTTGGCTCGATGGACGATGCAGAGCACGAGCCGAGCGGGCAGCTCTACCGCGTCGGTCGGGATGGCCGGTTGAGCGTGCGCGATTCGGGCTACGTCATCACGAATGGCCCGGCCGCGAGCCCCGACGGCCGCACGCTGTATCACACAGACACCTTGCAGCGCGCGCTCTATGCCTTTGACCTTGACGACGACGGCACCCTGGGGCGCAAGCGCGTCTTTACCTCAATCGAGGGCACCGGCTACCCAGACGGCATGGCCGTCGATGAAGAAGGGTGCGTGTGGGTCGCGCTGTTTGGCGGAGGCCGGATCGAGCGGTTCTCACCCGACGGCCGATGCATCGGGCGCGTCGAGTTTCCGTGTTCCAACATCACCAAGCTCGCATTTGGTGGCGATGATTTGCAGACCGTCTATGCAACCACCGCCCGAAAGGGCCTGACGGACGAGGCGTTGCAGAAGGAGCCGCTTGCCGGCGGATTGTTTGCGTTTCGTGCGCCGGTCAAGGGGCTCCCGTCCACGGAATGTGCCGTGGACTTTTCCGCAGCGAAGACCGATCAGGCCTGACGGATGAGACCTCGTGCGGCCAGGTTGCGATAAAGGGCGCGCACACCGAACGTCCACGGTGCGATCTCCGTCGACAGGCGCACCGTGTTGACCAGCGCGCCGAGGGGCGGCGCGCTGATCGTCACGCGGTCGCCGAGGTGGTGCGTAAAGCCGGCACCCGGCGCGTCACGGTCCTTGATCGGCGAGAACATCGTGCCGAGAAACAGCATGAAGCCGTCCGGATACTGATGGTGCGGCCCACAGGTCTGGGCGACGAGGTCGAGCGGGTCACGGCTGATCTCGCTCATGTGGCTCACGCCGTCGAGCACAAAGCCGTCGTCGGTGCCCTCAACGCGCAGCGAGACCTGCGTGGCGCGAATCGTGTCGACGGTGAAGTGCTCGTCAAACAGGCGCACGAACGGCCCGATGGCGCAGGAACCGTTGTTGTCCTTGCATTTGCCCAGCAGCAAAGCGGAGCGCCCTTCGATGTCGCGCAGGTTGACGTCGTTGCCGAGCGCCGCCCCCACGACATGCCCCGTGCTGCTGACTGCCAGCACGATCTCCGGCTCCGGGTTGTTCCAGCGTGAGGCCGGATGCAGGCCCACATCGGACCCGAACCCGACTGCTGACATCGGCTGCGATTTGGAGAACACTTCCGCATCGGGCCCGATGCCGACTTCCATGTATTGCGACCACGCGCCCCGGCGCTGCAGTTCGTCCTTGAGCCGCATGGCCGCATCGGAGCCGGGCTTGATCTTCGAGAGATCGGAGCCCACCACGCCGACGATGGATTCGCGCACGTCGCGGGCCTTGGCTGGGTCGCCGCCCGCCTGTTCTTCGATCACACGCTCGATCAGGCTGACGGCAAACGTCACGCCGCAGGCCTTGATGGCCTGGAGGTCGTTCGGCGCAAGCAGGGTTGGCAAGGTGCCCGCGCGATCGGCAGACATGGAGCGTTCGACAAGCGCCTCGACGCGGCCCAGGTTTTCGCCCTGCGCCTGCCGGGCAACGGCCAGTGCGTCAGGATGCTCGAACAGGTCCGCCACGGTTGGCACGGCTTCCGTGATGTCGAAGACGACACCGTTGCGTACCACCACGACAGACGGCCCCTCGCCGTTGGCGGTCGTGCGCCAGATCCGACCGACGAGCGCTGACTGCTCCAGATCGTGCGGCAAGTAGTTGGCGATGTCGGTCATGTGCGCTGCGCTCCGTCAATTGGACACCCTTGTTGTCAGGGAACCCGCGTGATCGTAGAGATGGCGATGCAGGGTGTCCAACACGGTGACGTAATTTCCAACCTATTGGACAATAGGCAATCAATGAGCCGGGTAGGTTTCCAGTGAAGACAGACTACGAGGTGCCAGCACTCAAGCGTATTCATGACGTGCTGGAAATACTCTGCGCGGCGACGTCACCCGTGCGACCGGCCGCATTGGCGCAAGCGACGGGCATGTCCAGAAGCACGTTGTACCTGCTGCTGGAGTCGCTGGAGAAGCGCCGCTGGATCGAAAAGCGTGCCGACGGCTACCTGATCGGCTTGACGTTGTTTGAGCTGGGCAACGCCTATTTCCGCCACGACAGCTTGTTGGCAGCGTTCCGGCGCGAATCCGCCGCCTTCGTGTCCGCACACAACGAAGTGGTGCAGCTTGCCGTGCTCGACGGCACGGAGGTCGTCTATATCGCGCGGGAGGATGCACCGCGGCCGGTTCGCCTGGTATCGGATGTCGGCCTGCGCTTGCCGGCCCATTGCTGCGCGCTGGGCAAGGCGCTGCTTGCGAGCCTTGATGACGAAGCGGTGTGTGCGCTCCTGCCGGCCCGTCTTGCCGCCATGACCGAGCGCACCACCACGCGCCGTGCCGATCTGCTCCATGAGCTTGAGAGCATTCGCGCGCGGGGTCTGGCGACGGAGCGCGAGGAGGTGGTGGCGGGGCTCGCCTGCTTTGCGGCGTTCGTCGGGGTCACGCCGCTGGGCAAGCGCGTTGCGGTGAGTTCCAGCGTGCCCGTCAGCCGGCTGGACGCCCGCAGGGAGAAGCGCCTTGTCGTCGGCGTTGCAGGCATGGCCGACCGCATCGGCCGCGCGCTCGCGCAGGCGTAGCGACGGGCTGCTTTGTGGGCGGTTCCGCTATGATCGCCACTCCTCTTTTTTCTTTCCTCTTTTCCCTTGGCGCGTAGGCGTTTCTCATGACCACCGGCACCACTCCTCCTCGCATGGCCGATGTTGCGCGCGTTGCCGGCGTCTCGAAGATGACGGTGTCGCGGGTGCTGGCAGGCGGCAGCGTGTCGCCCGAGACCCGTGCACGCGTGCAACAGGCCATCGACGCACTCGGCTACGTTGCAACGGCCGCCGCCGGGATGCTGTCCAGCGGACGATCGGAGTTTGTCGCCGCCTTGGTGCCCTCGCTGGCCAGTTCCAACTTTGCCGACACCGTGCGCGGCTTGACGGATGCGCTTGCGCCGCATGGCCTGCAATTGCTGCTGGGTGATACCGACTACCACCTCGACCAGGAAGAGGCGCTGGTGAAGTCGCTGCTGCGCCATCAGCCGCGTGCTATCGCATTGACAGGGCGCCACCACAGCGCCGGCACGCGCGCGCTGCTGGAGCGCGCCGGCATCCCGATTGTCGAGATGTGGGATCTGCCCGACCGCCCGATCGACATGGCGGTTGGGTTCTCGAACGCCAAGGCGTCGCTTGCGATGGTGCATCACCTGCACAGGCGGGGTTACCGGCGAATCGGCTTCCTGTGCGGCGCAAGCGAACTGGACCGGCGCGGCACCGACCGCATGCGTGGATACCTAAGCGGAATCAAGGCGCTCGCCCTTGGCGAGCCGCGCGTGATCCGCCTGGGCGAATCGCCCATCACCATGAGCCACGGCGGGCCTGCCATGGCCGCGTTGCTGGAAGCCTGGCCGGATACCGATGCCGTGATGTGCGTGAGCGACATGTCCGCATTCGGCGCCATCATGGAATGCCACCGCCGTGGCCTGTCCGTGCCCGGCGACATCGCTGTTGCGGGCTTCGGCAATTTTGAAGTGGCGTGGTGCTGCCACCCGACCATCACGACGATCTCCGTCGATGCCTATGGCATCGGCCTGCGCACGGGCGGGGTCTTGCTCGACGCGCTGGGCGTTGGCGAGGCTACGGCCACGCGCAAACTCTCGCGCATCGACTTCAGCGTGGTCGAGCGCGAGAGCGCGTAGCCGGCAGCACGCCGCCGGCTGCTTCCTGCCTCAATGCGAGTGCCGTGGGTTGCCGCGCGTCTCGATGACGTTCAGATACAGCGTTGCCGGCTCCAGGCATCCGCCCGTCGAAAGCTGCCCGACGAATTGCCGATAGAGTTCCTGCCAAGGCGTTTGCGACTGCGGCACGCTGAACGTTGCGGTTTCACGGCGGCGCTCAAGCTCTTCCGCGTCGACCAGTACATCGACCTTGCGCGCGTTGAGGTCCACGCGGATGCGATCGCCCGTGCGCAGCAGCGCCAGGCCCCCACCCGCGGCCGCCTCCGGCGACATGTTCAAAATGGATGGGCTTGCCGAGGTGCCGCTCTGCCGGCCATCGCCCATGCACGGCAGCGATTCGATCCCTTGCTTAACGAGCGCCGCCGGCGGCGCCATGTTGACGACCTCCGCACTGCCCGGATAGCCGACCGTTCCGCAGCCTCGAATGACGAGGATGCAGCGCTCGTCAATCTCGAGCGCCGGATCGTTGATGCGGGCGTGATAGTCCTCTGGGCCATCGAAGACGATCGCGCGCGTCTCGAAAACATTTTCCGCGCCCGGTTCGCTCAGATACGTCTGCCGGAACGCCTCGCCCACCACCGACATCTTCATGATGGCGCTGTCAAAGAAATTGCCCGACAGCACGATGAAGCCGGCGCGATGCTTGAGCGGCGCGTCCACAGGAAAAATCACATCGCGGTCGGCGTCGGGGGCGGCATCGGCAATCGCGCCGATCGTACGGCCAGACACGGTGGCGCAATCGCGCCGCAGCAATCCGCCCGCGTCCAGCTGGCGCAACACGGCGGGCACGCCGCCCGAGCGGTGGAAGCTCTCACCCAGGTATTCGCCTGCCGGCATGCAGTTCACCAGAAGCGGCACCGATTCTCCGTGGCGCTGCCAGTCTTCGAGGCTCAGTTCCAGGCCCATGTGGCGCGCAATGGCGATGAGGTGAGGCGGGCAGTTGGTCGACGCGCCAAGCGCAGAGGCCACCATGATGGCGTTTTCAAACGCCGCGCGCGTCATGATCTTCGAGGGGCGGATGTCCTCATGCACCAGCTCGACGATGCGCTTGCCGGTGGTATAGGCCATCTGCCCACGCTCCCGATACGCCGCCGGAATGCTGGCGCACCCGGGCAGCGACATGCCCAGCGCTTCGGCCAGGCTGTTCATCGACAGCGCGGTGCCCATCGTGTTGCAGTGGCCGATTGATGGCGACGACGCGGTGGTCAGCTCCATGAAGCCTTCGTAGTCGATGTCGCCGGCAGCCAGTCGGTTGCGCGCATGCCAGATGACGGTGCCGGAACCGACCCGCTTGCCCTCGTGCCAGCCATCCAGCATCGGCCCGCCGGACAAGACGATGGCTGGCAGGTCGACCGTGGCGGCGGCCATCAGGCACGCGGGCGTGGTCTTGTCGCAACCGGTGGTCAGCACAACGCCGTCGAGCGGGAAGCCGTGCAGGATCTCGACCAGACCGAGATACGCGAGATTGCGGTCGAGCGCGGCAGTTGGGCGGCGGCTCTGCTCGGCCAGCGGGTGAACGGGAAATTCCATCGGGATGCCGCCCGCGTCGCGTATGCCGGCCTTCACACGCTGCGCCAGTTCCAGGTGGTGCCGGTTGCACGGCGCGAGGTCGCTACCCGTTTGTGCAATGCCGATGATCGGCCGGCCCGACTGCAGCTCTTCGCGCGTCAGGCCGTAGTTCATGAAGCGTTCGACATAGAGGGCAGTCATGTCTGCGTGGTTCGGGTCATCGAACCAAAGCTGGCTGCGCAGTCTGCGTGGAGGTTGGGCGGGCATGGTGTCTCGGTTGTTATGTGGAGCAGGGTTCCCTCTGCGGGGAATCGGCGTGGTGGTTATCGACGGTTTGCGCGTCAATGTTGTTACCGATAACAACGCATGGTAGAGGTGGAAGCGGATGCAGGCAAGAGCGGGCTCCCGAAGCAGTGTCGGGCCACGCTCGTGCGTGCCATATCAATGATGCGTGCGCGTTGTCAGCCCCACTTCGGGGGAGGGTGTCTGGATTTGCCGACATCCATCTGAGTGCAAGCGTTTGCCGTTTGCCGCCGAGGGAAAGCCGCCCCGGTTTCACGATTCTGCAAACAACCCGCCCTATGTTGGGCCGATCTTCGGGGGAGGATAGGGGGCTGCCATGCAGGGGTTATCTGCACGATTCGAAAAGACAGACGCGGGGCGGCGGGAAATCGCCACGCGCAGCGGCGCGCTCGGTCGTTCAAGCCGCGCGTTGCTCATCATGGTGGATGGGCAAGTCACCGGTGAGGACCTTGCCGTGCGTGCCGGCCAGCTTGGCCTTGAAGCGCAGGCCGTGTTCGAGCTGATGCAGGCAGGGTTCATTCAGCGTGCAACCGAGGCTGCCGGCGAACCGCTCTTCGTTCAAGTGGACGTGCCGCGGCCGGAAACGCCCAGGCCCGCTGCCTCTGCCGCCCCGGCGCGCAAGCGTTCGCTGGCGGCAGCGCGCATGTATCTGATGGACATTGCGGCGCGCACATTCAGTTCGGCCGAACATCCGGTCCGCCAGCGCCTGGTCCAGGCCACCGACCGCGCTTCCGTGGAAAGCGCGTTCGATGCATTGCTGGCGGCTCTGCGCGACGCCACATCGGCGTCGATGGTGGAACAGGTGGAAGTGTCGTTTCGCGGGTTTCTGCCGGCCGAAGAGGGCGTGGCCGGCTGATTGTTCAGGCTGCCCGTTGCGCCACGTCATCCTTGAGCAACCCCCGCGCCCGCTGATTCGACTTATAGATGTTGTCGCGCACAGGCACCGCGCCGGTCTTCACGCTGTGCACCCATTCCTGGGTCGACATCACCGCCGCAAAGCGCGACTGCAGCACCACGCTGAACACGCGGTGGATCTCTTCCGCACTCGCAAAGCCTGCCTGGTTCTGATACGGCACGGCGCCTGATGCATCGTGCAGGAACTCCACCGCCGTGCCGTTGTGCAGGGCATGGTTGATGGTCGACGCATCGCAGTTGTGTGTCATGTAGCCGACCACGGCAAGCGTATCGATGCCGCGCGCTTCCAGCCATTGCGCCAGGTCCGTCTCCGGATAGGCGCTCGGCAGCAGTTTGCGCAGATAGTGGTCATGCGGGCGAGATGCCACCACCGGGTGCAGTTGCCAGCCGTCGGTGTCGATGGCGAACAGCGGCGAACTGGCGGGCGACGTTTGCTGCACGACGATCACCGGAATGCCGGCCTCGCGTGCGGCATCCATGGCGGCGCCCACGTTAGCCACCGTCTGCTGCGGGTCCGGATACTCGATCGGCAGGCCGCCGGTGAAATATTCGTTCTGCACATCGATGACGATCAGGGCGCGCTTCGGGGCGTGGTTCGTGGTCATGGCTGACTCCTCAAGGTCGGTTGGATCGGGCATTTGCGTGAGCCCGTGGACAGCATCTTCGCGGATGGCTATCCTTCCCGACAGTGGCCCGGAAGACGTTTATCGAAAGAATCGGGCCAAAGCGCGGAGCCTGTATGAAACCCCAGCATCCACGGGAAATCGCCGTTCTCGCCTTCAATGACATCAGCCCGTTTCACCTGTCCGTTCCGTGTCTTGTGTTTGAAGACCGCATCTGGGCGGGGCTGCCGTCCTACAACCTGCGGATCTGTGCCGGCGAACCCGCCAGAAAGGGCGGCCTGCGCACCACGGCCGGGTTTGCCGTGCAGACCGATCTCACGCTCGAAGACGCTGCCCGCGCCGACGTGCTGATCGTGCCGTCCTGGCGCGACACGAAAGAGCGCCCCCCGGCGGCCATGGTGAACGCGGTGCGCGACGCCTACGCGCGCGGTGCCACGGTGGTCGGCCTGTGCCTGGGCGCGTTTGTGCTGGCCGAAGCTGGCGTGCTCGACGGCCATGAAGCGACCACGCATTGGAGCGCTGCCGATGCGTTTTCGCAGCGCTACCCGCGCGTGAAGCTTGTGCCTGACGTGCTGTATCTGGACGCTGCCGACGGCCGTCTGGTGACATCTGCAGGCACGGCCGCCGGGCTGGACTGCTGCCTGCATCTGGTCCGCCGTTGGCATGGCGCGGAGGTGGCCAACCGCATTGCACGGCGGCTGGTGGTGGCGCCGCACCGGCAGGGCGGTCAGGCGCAGTACATCGAGCAACCGTTGCACGACGCGCCCGGCGGTGATCGCCTGTCGGATCTGTTGAACTGGACGGTGGCTAACCTCGCGGAGCCACATTCGCTCGATTCGCTGGCCGAGCGCGCGGCCATGAGCCGGCGCAATTTCACGCGGCGCTTTCGTGAGCTGACGGGCACCACCGTCGGCCAATGGTTGCTGGGGCAGCGTCTGGCCTATGCGCAGCGCATGCTGGAGACCACGCGCCAGCCGGTCGAAGCGATTGCGCAACTGGCGGGATTCGGCAGCGCGGTCTCGCTGCGGCAGCATTTCAGCCGGACGTATCACACATCGCCCAGCGCCTACCGCGCCATGTTTGCGCAAGCCTGAAAAAAGCGGCTGGTCAGCCGCTGTGGTGTTTTGTTTACTTGCTCAGCTCGTGGCCGATGACGGCGCCTGCTGCGGCACCCCCGATCGTTCCGGCCGTGCTATGCGTGAGTTCGTGGCCGGCCACCCCGCCTGCCACTGCACCACCTGCCGTACACGCGGTGAGCGTCGGCGCCAGCACGGCAATTGCGCACACCAGCGCTGTTTTCCATGCGTTCATGATGTCCTCCTGAGTCGCCGGCCAGATGCCGCGGCCGGCATATCCCTCAGTCGAGCAAGCCCCGTGCCGCGCTCACATGAACAATGGCGAGAGCGACAGATGCGACAGCGCGATCACGATCACCTGCGCAATCACCAGCAGGATCAGCGGAGACAGATCCAGCCGCCCGCCCAGCGGGGGCACTACGCGGCGGATCGGGCGCAACAGCGGGTCGACCAGCGTGTTGAGCACCGCGCCCATGGGCGACGCCGGCCCCATCCATGACAGGACGGCCGAAGCAATGGTCACCCACACCAGCACGTTGAACGCCCACTTGAGCACCGTAAAGAGCGCCGCCACAAAGCCCATCGGCACGAGCGCCATCGGGCTCACGCCCACCGATGCCAGCAGCAGGAACAGATACACAAGCGCCGTGGCATAGGCTGCCACCAGCGACGACCAATCGATATAGCCCGTGGCCGGAATCACCCGGCGCAGCGGGTGCACCAGCCAGCCGGTCAACTGGAAGATGGCCTGCGACAGCGGATTGCGCGGCGACAGCCGCACCGCTTGCGTCCAGGCGCGCAACAGCAGTGCTGCGCCAAAGAGCGAGAAGATCGTGTCGAGCAGAAAACGCGTGATATCGCCGAACATGCGTCCGGTTCTCCTATGGTCAGGTCTGGCAAAAGCGCGCGGCGAACGCGGCGCGCTGGGGCGCGGTATTGTCGCACGGCAATCTGACGACCCTCTGTGCGGCTGTGCCCCTGCGCGCGGGCGGCGCATTCGCGTATTGTGATGCCCGTTCGCTGTCTTTCCTGCCAGGAGACCTGCCTTGAAGCCAACCCTGTTTCGCGCGTTGTTGTCGCTGGCGTGCCTGTCTGCCGTGCCGCACGTGTATGCGCAGGCCGATACCACGTTCACCGTCGAATCGTCTGCCTTTGCCGACAACGGCGTCATGGACCGCAAATACGCCGGGAAGAACCCGGCCAACGCCAATTGCACGGGCGAGAACGTCTCGCCGCCGCTGCACTGGTCCAACGTGCCGGCCGGCACCAACAGCCTCGTGCTGATCGCAACCGACCCGCAGGGCGCCGGTGGCCTGGGCGTGAACCACTGGATGGTCTATGGCATTCCCGCTACGCAGACGAGCCTGCCGGAAGGTGCCGGCACCGGCGGTGCCTTGCGCATGGGCCAGAACGCCATCGGCAAGCCAGCGTACCTTGGGCCGTGTCCGCCCAAGGGCACGGGCATGCACCACTACGTCTTTGTGCTGATCGCCACCGATCTGGCGCCGGACGCGCTGCCCAATGGGCTTACGCGCGCTGAACTGGATGCGGCAATCAAGGGGCACAGCAAAGGCGCCGCCGCCTGGATTGGTAGGTTCGGCAACTTCTGATGGATGCGAGGCCGCCAACGTCAGCCCGGCGCTGCAGTTGCGGCCAACTCCGCCAGATACGCCCACGGATAGATGCCGCGCGCATGCCCATCGCTGAACACCAGTTGCACGCCGTAACCAGCGGGCTCGACGGCGGTAACGCGCACGGCGGCCGGCACGTTGATCGGCGTGCCGTGATGGCGCTTGAACTGGCACTCCGCGCAGCGGCACGCCCCGCGCAACGCCGCGTGGTCGAGTGTGACGACGGCATCTGCCCAGTGCAGCCGCAGCCGGCCTTGTGCGATGTCGTTGTCGATGCGCTCAGGCGGCAGCACGGGCGCTCTCGATCTGTGTCAATGCGATCCGCACGGCCTTGACGACCTCCGGATCGCTGTCGGCTTCTGCGCTGTGCAGCGCGGGCAGGGCAGCGGCTTCGCCGATTTCGCCCAAGGCGAGCGCGGCTTCCTTGCGCAGATTGCTGATCGGGTGCGTGAGCAACGCGGCAAGCACGTCAACAGCATGCGCAGCGCGCCAACGGCCAAGCGCGCGGGCTGCTTGCAAGCGAACTTGCCAATACGCGTCGGCCAGCGCCTCGACCAAAGCCTGCGTGACATGCGCATCGGGAGCGAGCGCCCGCAGCTTGCCGAGCGTGTTGGCGCTCTCCTCACGCACGCGCCAGGCGGTGTCGTGCAGCGCATCGAGCAGCGCGGGCAGCACGGCGGCATCGGTCGCAAGGCCGAGCGCGCCGACTGCGGCACGGCGCACGTCGACATCCGCGTCATGACGTGCGCGTTCCGCCAGCGCAGGCAATGCGCCCACATGCTTGCGCCAGCCGAGCACTGCAACGGCCTCGCGGCGCACGGCGGCGTCGGCGTCTTGCAGAGCGTGCAGTGCGGGCGCTTCGCTTGCAGGCACGCGCAACTCACGCAGCCCGCGCAACGCAGCGGCGCGTACAAAGGCGCTTGCGTGTTCCACGTAAGGCAGCAGCGCGGGTGCCGAGTCGGGCGATTTCAAATCCGCGATGCCGATTGCCGCGGCCTCACGCACGGTGCCATCCACGTCTTCCAACGCGCGGGCGAGTGCGGCTACCGTAACCGGCTGTTCCCACGTCGCCAGGATGCGCGCGGCTTCCAGGCGGACTTCCGGCGAGGGGTCCTGCGCAAGTAGCGTGATCACATCGGGAAGGGCGTCGGCATCCTCTTCATCTGCAAGCTGGAGGAGGGCGATGCGGCGGGTGGCGGCGTCTGCGTCGTGCAGGCGCGCCAGGAGGGTTGTCGTCATTGCCACCTCAACGCAGCAGATACGGGATGTCGACCTTCACCGCGCCGGTCGGGCAATCCTGCTCGCAGGGCATGCAGTACCAGCATTCGTCGAATTGCATGAAGGCCTTGCCCTTGGTCAGGTCGATGGCGAGCAGGTCGAGCGGGCAGACGTCGACGCACACGGTGCAGCCCTTGTCGGCAATGCACTTGGCTTCGTCGATGGTGACGGGCGCGCTGCTGCGCGAGGCGATGTCGTGCGGCGTATGGGTGAAATGAACGGTCGTCTGTTGCATGGTCATGCAGCCTTCGGAATGCGCATCTGCGCGTAGGAATCGGTGCCAAGCGCATCGACAGGGATGACGTACGGTTCAACAGCCTGCTTGCGGCTGGCCATGGCGCCATGTGCGTCCTTGTATAAGCGCGTGTGGCAGAACCAGTTGGCGTCGTCGCGTTCGGGGTAGTCCACGCGGTGGTGATACAGGCCCCAGCGGCTCTCGGTGCGGAAGAGCGAGGCGCGCGCGGCCATCTCAGCGCAATCGCGGATGAAGCTGACTTCCATTGCGCGCATCAGCTCGTGCGGGTTGCGCGCGTGCAGGTGCGTGATGTCTTCGGCAATCTCGTCGAAGCGGCGCAGGCCGATTTCCATCTTGCGCGTGACCTTGGGCGGCTGCAGGTAATCGTTCACCATGCGGCGCAGCTTGTATTCCACCTGCGCGGGGGCCAGACCGTGATCGCGTTGCAGCGGCGCAAAGATGCGCGCATGTTCGCGTTTGATCTGTTCGCCATCGGGGCGGACGCTGCCTTGCCGGCCGGCGATGTAGTCCGCCGCGTTCTGCCCCGCAAACCAGCCATACGTGAACGCGCCGAGCATGTAGTTGTGCGGCACGGCGGCCATGTCGCCCGCCGCGTAAAGGCCTGGCACGGTGGTTTCCGCGCGCGCATTCACGTATACGCCCGAGGCGCTGTGCCCGCTGCAGAAGCCGATTTCCGAGATGTGCATTTCCACCATCTGCGTGCGGTAATCGGTGCCGCGCCCTGCATGGAAGCGGCCACGGCTGGGGCGCTCGTTGGTGTGCAGGATGGTCTCGATGGTCTGGATGGTTTCTTCGGCCAGGTGGTCGAGCTTGAGAAACACCGGTCCCTTGCCGCCCTGCAGTTCCTGATAGAACTCCCACATCATCTGGCCACTCCAGTAGTCGCACTGGATGAAGCGTTCACCGCGCGCGTTGGCTGTGTAGCCGCCCAGCGGGCCGGTTACATACGCGCAGGCGGGGCCGTTGTAATCCTTGATGAGCGGGTTGATCTGGAAGCATTCCAGATTGGAAAGCTCCGCGCCCGCGTGATACGCCATCGCGTAGCCATCGCCCGCGTTGGTGGGGTTCTCGTACGTGCCCATCAGGTAGCCCGAGGCCGGCAGGCCAAGCCGCCCGGCGGCGCCGCAGCTCAGCACCACGGCCTTTGCGCGCACCACGAGGAAATCCGCCGTGCGGCAATCGAAGCCGAGCACGCCGCAGGCCGCGCCATCGGCATCCGTCAGCACACGCGTGACGACGATGCGGTTCGTGATCTCCACCCGGGCACGCCTGAGCTGCCGATACAGCACCTTCTTGATGTCGTGCCCCTCGGGCATCGGCAGCACGTAGCTTCCCATGTGATGGACTTTCTTGACGGCGTAGTCGCCCGTTTCGTCCTTCTCGAACTTCACGCCCCAGCGGTCGAGCTGTTCGATGGTGGCAAAGCTGTGCTGTGCATACGCGTACACGGCCGATTGATCGACGATGCCATCGTTGGCCAGCGTGATCTCGCGCGTGTATTGCTCCGGCGTGGCATGCCCGGGAATGATCGCATTGTTCAGCCCGTCCATGCCCATCGAGATGGCGCCGCTGCGCTTCACATGCGCCTTGTCGATCAACAGCACACGCAGTGCGGGGTTGCGCTCTTTTGCCTTGATGGCTGCCATCGGGCCGGCCGTGCCGCCGCCCACGACGACGAGGTCGTAGTCCAGTTCCAACGTGTTCATACAGTGCCTTGCAGGGGAAGGATGGATTGCGCACGCGCCGCCACCTGCCGATCCAGCCGGAGCCGGTACTGGAAGGCGTCGCCGCGAAAATAGAGGCGCTCAAAGTCGATGGGCGCGCCTCGTGCGTCATGCGTCAGGCGTTCCACGCGCAGCAGTGCCGCGCCTGCGCCTGTGTCGAGCGCCGTGGCTGTGGCGTGATCGGCCGATGCTGCATCGATGGCCAACGTCGCATGGCCCAGCGCCACGCCCGCGTCCTGCTCCAGCACAAGAAACACATCGCGCGTGACGAGGTCCGCCCGGCCAACGATGCTGCCCAGCGCTTCCGGCAGCCACGTCACCTCAAGGGAAACTGGCATCTGGTCCAGCAACCGCACGCGATGCAACTCCGTGACGGCCGTACCGGGCGCCAGTTGCAATGCCTGCGCCACATCGGTCGGTGCGGGGACGGTCCGCAACTTCAGCACGCGATTGCGAATGGCGTGACCTTGTGCCGACATCGCCTCGGCAAAGCCCTGCAGCGCCGTCACGTTCTGGAACGCCTTCGGCTGGCTCACAAACGTGCCTTTCCCGTGGCGGCGGAAGATCAGCCCTTCGTTCTGCAGATCGGCCAATGCCTGACGCACGGTGATGCGGCTGGCGTTGAACTGCTCGCCCAGCGCCGCTTCCGAAGGCAGCAGCGATGCCGGCGCGTAGTGGCCGCTGAGAATGCCCTCGCGCAGCGTGCCCTTGATGCGCTCATAGAGCGGCGGAGCCGGTTGGCGGTGCAGATTGAGAGTCGTCATCGGGCGCGGAACTCGTCATAACAAGTGCGCCCAGTCTAAGAAGCAGCCGCATTCAGAGGAACGAAGCTTTTTCGATATGCATGCTCGGTTTTTGGCATGCGCCACCGCCACAGTTCTGGCTGAACGGGCCGCACGGGTGCCGTCACCTTGCGCGATTTTGGTGCGCTGCACGATGCGCAAACGTGTCTCTGATATCAAAACGGATATCACTTGACCCCCAAAAAAACATTAGACGGTCATGTCAGGCTGTCAATACCATGGCTCACCACGAATCACCGGCAAGGGAAGACGGGCGCCACATGCCGGGTTTGACTCGTGTACCGCGTTGCAAAGACGACGTGCGCAGCCCCGGGGGCAGTTTCCGGCTGCGTTCCACCATAACGGAGACAAACGATGGAAAAAACGAGCGCTGCGAGCGCCAGACGGACCGTGTTGACCTTCCTGGCCGCAGCCGGTGTGCTGCTGGCCACGGGCTTGACCACAGCGGCTCACGCGGCTGACAAGTCGTTCACCATGGGCTTTGCCCAGGTGGGTGCAGAGAGCGAATGGCGCACCGCCAATTCGGAATCCATCAAATCGACGGCCAAGGCGCAGGGCGTGAACCTCAAGTTCTCCGACGCGCAGCAGAAGCAGGAAAACCAGATCAAGGCGATCCGCTCGTACATCGCGCAGAAGGTCGACATCATTGCGTTCTCTCCGGTGGTGGAATCTGGTTGGGACACCGTGCTGCAAGAGGCCAAGGCCGCCAAGATTCCGGTCATCCTCACCGACCGGGGTATCGACAGCAAGGACCCCTCGCTCTACACCACGTTCATCGGTTCGGATTTCGTCGAGGAAGGCCGCAAGGCGGGCCGCTGGCTGCTGGAAAACGTCAAGCCCAAGGGCGGCGACGTGAACATCGTCGAGCTGCAAGGCACCGTCGGCTCCGCGCCCGCCATCGACCGCAAGCGCGGCTTTGAAGAAATCATCAAGGCCGACCCGCACTACAAGATCATCCGCTCGCAAACGGGCGACTTCACCCGCGCCAAGGGCAAGGAGGTGATGGAAGCCTTCCTCAAGGCCGAGGGCAAGAAGATCAACGTGCTGTTCGCGCACAACGACGACATGGCCATCGGCGCCATCCAGGCCATTGAAGAGGCCGGGCTCAAGCCGGGCAAGGACATCACCATCATTTCCATCGACGGCGTGAAGGGCGCGTTTGAAGCCATGATGGCCGGCAAGCTGAACGTGACGGTGGAATGCAGCCCGCTCCTCGGGCCGCAGCTGATGGATACCGCGCGCGCCGTGCTGGCGGGCAAGACCGTGCCCAAGCGCATCGTCACCAAGGAAGGCATCTTCCCGATGGACGTGGCGGCCAAGGAGTTTCCGAACCGCAAGTACTGAGTACTGCGTATTGCGTACTCAATTGCGTTCGCAAGCCCTTAGCTGAACTGGAGTATGCCGGCAGGGCGGGTTACGGTGACTCGCCCTGCCGGCTGCGCCACGTTAACAGGTGACACCCATGTCGGATCACGTTGATCAACCCGCCGCGACAGATGCACGCGGCGCGCTGCTGCACATGCGCGGCATCTGCAAGAATTTTCCCGGCGTGCAGGCGCTGGCCGGGGTCGATTTCCGCTTGTTGCCCGGTGAGGTGCATGCCCTGATGGGGCAGAACGGCGCCGGCAAATCGACGCTCATCAAGGTGTTGACGGGGGTGGAAGCGCCCGATGCCGGCGAGATCGTCCTAGGCGGTCAGCCCATCGCTCCAGGCTCTCCGCTGGAGGCACAGAAGCTCGGTATCAGCACGGTGTATCAGGAGGTCAACCTCTGCCCGAACCTGACCGTGGCGGAGAACATCCACATCGGCCGCTTTCCCATGCGCATGGGCAGCATCGATTGGCGCGCCACCAATCGCGCCGCACAGGCGCTGCTGGCCGATCTGAACATTCACATCGACGTGACGCTGCCGTTGTCGCTGTATCCGGTGGCCATTCAGCAGATGGTGGCGATTGCGCGTGCGCTCTCCACCGACGCGCGCATCCTGATCCTGGACGAGCCCACCTCGAGCCTGGACGACGATGAAGTGGCCAGGCTGTTCGCAGCCATCCGCACGCTCAAGGCACGCGGCATGGCCGTGCTGTTCGTCACGCATTTTCTGGAGCAGACGTACGCGATTGCTGACCGCATTACCGTGCTGCGCAACGGCCGGCTGGAAGGCGAATACGCCGCGCGCGATCTGCCGCAACTGCAACTGATCAACAAGATGGTCGGGCGCGACATTGATGCGAGCCGCTTCGAGCGCTCCGAGGTGCCGGCCGTGGACGATACCGCGCCGGCATTCCTCAGTGCGCGCGGCATGGGCCGCCGTGGCGTCGTGCAGCCGCTCGATCTGGATGTTCGCCCCGGGCAGGTGCTGGGCCTGGGCGGCCTGCTGGGCTCGGGCCGTACCGAGACCGCGCGGCTGCTGTTCGGTGTCGACCGCAACGACGCGGGCTCGATCAACGTGCAGGGCCAGTCGCACCAGTTCAGCTCGCCGCGTGACGCCATCCGCCAGGGCATCGGCTTCTGCCCGGAAGACCGCAAGACCGAGGGCATCATTGCCGAGCTGTCGATTCGCGAGAACATCATCCTCGCGCTGCAGGCCAAGCGCGGGCTGTTCCGCTATCTGCCCAAGAAACGCCAGCGCGAGATTGCCGACCAGTACATCGCCCAGCTCGGCATCAAGACGCCCGACGCTGAAAAGCCCATCGGCCAACTCTCGGGCGGCAACCAGCAGAAAGCCGTGCTTGCGCGCTGGCTGGCGACCGACCCCGCCATGCTGATCCTGGATGAGCCCACGCGCGGCATCGACATTGCCGCCAAGCTCGACATCATGGACCTGGTGACCGCGCAGTGCCGCAAGGGCATGGCGATTCTGTTCATCTCCAGCGAGCTGCCGGAAGTGCTGCGTGTAAGCCACCGGCTGGCGATCCTGCGCGATCGCAAGAAAGTGGGCGAGCTGGCCGGCGCCGATGTGACGGAAGACAACCTGTGCCACGTGATTGCCGGCGGCGACGTGCCCGCGAGCCAGTCCAACACCCAGTCCACCACTACCGGAGGCGCCGCATGAACTCCGCCCGCCTGCGCGCACTCACCAGCCACCGATTGTTCTGGCCGTGCGTGACGCTACTCCTGCTGTGTCTACTCAATGCGTGGTTCAACCCGCATTTCTTTCACCTCGATATTCGCGGCGGGCACCTGTACGGCAGCCTGATCGACATCCTCAACCGCGCGGCGCCGCTGATGCTCGTATCGCTTGGCATGACGCTGGTGATCGCCGTGGGTGGCATCGATATTTCGGTGGGCGCGGTGGTGGCCATTTCCGGCGCCATTGCGGCATCGCTCATCGGCGGCACGCTGGTCGTGCAGAACGGCGTTCCCGTGTATGTGACCAAGGTGCCGCTGCTGCTGGCATTGCTGGCTGCCGTGGGCGCAGCGCTGGTGTGCGGCCTATGGAATGGCCTGCTGGTGGCCGGTGCTGGCATGCAACCCATCATTGCCACGCTGATCCTGATGGTGGCCGGTCGCGGCGTGGCGCAGCTCATCACCGGCGGGCAGATCATCACCGTCTACTACGAGCCGTTCTTCTTCGTGGGCAACGGCTATCTGTTCGGGCTGCCGTTCGGGCTGTACATCGCCGCCGCTGTGCTGGGCCTCTTGCTGCTGTTGATGCATCGCACGGCGCTGGGCCTGTTTATCGAGGCCGTCGGCATCAACCCCGTGGCCGCGCGGCTTGCCGGGCTGAACACCAAGGCGCTGCTGTTTGGCATCTATGCGTTCTGCGGCGCCATGGCCGGCGTTGCCGGGCTCATCATCTGCTCCAACGTCAAGAGCGCGGACGGCAACAACGCCGGGTTGCTGCTGGAGCTTGACGCCATCCTGGCCGTCACGCTGGGTGGCACTTCGCTGGCGGGCGGCAAGTTCAGCCTGTGGGGCAGCGTGATCGGCGCGCTCATCATTCAGACGCTCACCTATGCGATCTACTCCATGGGCGTGCCACCCGAGATCAACCTCGTGGTGAAAGCCGTGGTGGTGTTTGCCGTGTGCCTGGCGCAATCGGAAGCGTTTCGCGGCATGTTCTTTCAACGCCAAGGCCGTGCAGGGGCGCAGTCATGAGAATCAATCCACGGCGCTTGCCGTTCTACGTCACGTTGTTCCTGTTTGCGCTGTTGTTCGGCTTCGGGTCCGTGACTTACACGGGCTTCTTCAGCGTGCAGGTGTTTCTCAATCTGCTGATCGACAACGCGTTCCTGATGGTTGTTGCCATCGGCATGACCTTCGTCATTCTGTCGGGCGGCATCGATCTGTCAGTGGGGGCGGTGGTGGCGCTGACCACCATGATCTCCGCCGCGCTGGTCGAACATCACGGCTGGTCGATTGGCGTGGTGGTGCCGCTCGTGCTGGCTGTCGGGTGCCTGTTCGGCTTGATGATGGGCGTACTGATCCAGGTGTTCCGCATCCAGCCGTTCATCGTCACGCTGGGCGGCATGTTCCTCGCGCGGGGGCTGTGCTACCTCATCAGCATTGATTCGATCAGCATTACCGACCCGATCTACACCACGCTGTCGCAATACAAGATCCAGGTGGGCGGCGGCAACTACGTGTCGCCCAGCGTGGTGATTGCGTTGGTGGTGTTTGCCGCTGCGGCGTGGCTCGCGCATTGCAGCCGCTTCGGGCGTACGGTCTATGCGCTGGGCGGCAATGAACGCTCTGCATTGCTGATGGGCTTGCCGGTGGCGCGCACGCGCATCCTCGTTTATGTGCTCAGCGGTTTCTGCTCGGCATTGGGCGGCGTGCTGGTCACGTTCTACATGCTCTCCGGCTACGGCCTGCACGCGCAGGGCATGGAGCTGGATGCCATTGCCGCCACCGTGGTCGGCGGCACGTTGCTCACCGGCGGTGTGGGGCTCATCAGCGGCAGTGTGGTGGGCGTGCTGTTGCTGGGCGTCATCCAGTCGTTGATCACCTTTGACGGCACACTCAGCTCGTGGTGGGCGCGCATCGCCATTGGGGTGTTGCTGTGCGTGTTCTGCCTCATGCAGCGTTTCCTGGGCCGCGTGCAACGGGGGGCGTCATTGCCGCCGTCCAGCCCGCACAGGCCGGCGCAGCGGTCAAACGAACCTGCCAAGGACACGCCTGCCTCGGCCATGCTCATGCAGTCGCACGCCGTGCCACCGTTCAACTAGGCGCACGCATTCTTCCTGCTCGAAGTCGGCCCGTCGCTCGAGCGGGCCGACCCTCGGATGTCTCCCCTCACGCACTCGACTCGGCAATGCATGCACCGGTGCAGGGCGCGATGTGGGCGCTTTGCCTCACGCACTTAAGGTATTTCGCGGCCTACCGATATGCAGATGTAGAACATCCATAAATCCGGAGCACGTGCCTCCGGATAAACAAGCCGGGGGGAAAACATGCCGTCTATCGTGCATTCGGTGCGCTTCAAGTTGCTCGGGGCGTTTGGTCTGTGTCTGGTGCTGCTGCTGGTCACCGGTGTGTTTGGGGTGCGGGGCATGATGCGCCTGAACGCCAACATCAACGCTGCATATACCAGCAACACGCTGCCCATCGCGCAGCTTGCCGAGCTTCGCAGCAGGCAACTGGATATACGCCTGCAACTGCGTCGCGCGCAGGTCTTTACCGACGATGCCGCGCAAGTTGCAGCGGCCGTGCGCACCATCCGCACGGATCTGGACCAGATCAACGGCGCATGGAAGCAGTACTACCCCGCCAGCGTGACGAGCGAACAGGAACGTGATGTCGCCAGCAAGGTCAACGATGCCCTGCCGCAATTCAACACGGCCACGAACGAAGCGATTGAAGCGCTGCAGGCGGGCCAGCATGACGTGGCCGCGCAGATCATCAACCGCCACGCCCGTTCTGGCCAAGCGGTGAGCGATTTGCTCGCGAAGGACATTGCCATCAATCTGGAACAGGCCAAGGTATCCGTCGACGATAGCGAGGCCACCTACCACTCCATCTTCAGCATGGCCGTTGTGCTGGTGTGCGCAGGGTTTGCGGTGGGTGTGGGCATGTGCTGGTATCTGCTGCGCGCAATCTCTCGCCCGCTCAGTCGCGCCGTGGACGTTGCCAACCACATTGCCGGCGGGCAGTTGGAAAACAACATCGTGATCGACACGCAAGGCGAGTTTGGTGAGCTGCTGGCCGCACTGCGCACGATGGATCGGCAGTTGACCGAGACGGTGCGCGGCATCAAGGTATCGGCCGAATCCGTGACGGTGGCGTCCAAGGAAATTGCGGCCGGCAACATTGATCTGTCTGCCCGCACAGAACAGCAGGCCGCCTCGCTGGAGGAAACCGCGTCGAGCATGACGCAGTTGACCGAGACCGTGAAACAGAACGCCGAGAACGCCGCCCAGGCCGACAGCCTTGCCTCCAGCGCCAGCACGATCGCGCAGGCCGGCAACGAGGCCGTGCAGGCCATGGTCGGCACGATCGACCAGATCAGCACCAGTTCGGGCAAGATTTCCGAGATCACGGGGCTGATTGAAGGCATCGCCTTCCAGACCAACATCCTCGCGTTGAATGCCGCTGTGGAAGCCGCGCGCGCCGGCGAGCAGGGCAGGGGTTTTGCCGTCGTCGCCAGCGAGGTGCGCACGCTTGCGCAACGCTCGGCCTCCGCCGCCAAGGAAATCAAGGGGCTGATTGGCGACTCCGTTGCCGTGGTGCAGGCGGGCTCGCAACAGGCCGCTGCGGTGGGCGAGACCATGAGCGAAGTGAAGGATGCCATCCGCCGGGTGTCGGAGATCGTGGCTGAGATTGCCGCCGCCTCTGCCGAGCAAAGCCGGGGCATCGAGCAGGTCAACCAGGCCGTCACACAGATGGACGAAGTCACGCAGCAGAACGCCGCGTTGGTCGAGCAGGCCGCAGCGGCAGCGCAATCGCTGGAAGAGCAGGCGACGACGCTGCGCCGCGCGGTGTCGGTATTCCGTCTGTCAGATGGAGCCAGCCGGCCCGCGTTTGCCTGAGCACTGGTGACAAGCCTTTTAGGCGCTGCCCGCCACAGCACCGCCGCGCCTTGAAAAGGTTGTTTCGTGCAACTATATTGGTTGCGCGAAACAACTAATCGAGGCCGGTATGGACTTCATTGAAGCGCCCACGCAATCACGCGAGCAGACCATCCGCGAGCTGCGAGAGATTTCCCGCAAGCTCGTTCGCGAACTCGGCTTCATGCGCAACACGCTGGCCGAGAGCGATCTGCCCCCGTCAGCCGTTCACGCCATTCTTGAGATTGCCGGCACGCCCGGCATCCAGGCACGCGACCTGGCTGAACGCCTGCGGCTGGACAAATCCAGCACCAGCCGTCAGGTCACCCGGCTCGAATCCGCCGGGCTGGTCGAACGCCGCACCTGCGCCGACGACGCCCGATCTTCCGAGCTGCACCTCACCAAAGACGGCCAGCAACTGCGGCGCAAGATCGACACCTTTGCCTCCAGCCAAGTCTCCAATGCGCTGCGCCACCTGACCCCGGCAGATCAGCAACGACTGGTTGCATCGCTGTCGCAATACGTCAGTGCGCTGGCCGATGACAACGACCACAAGCCCGCGCAAGCCCCCGCCGATGCCGGCCCCCAGATCGTGCAAGGCTACGTGCCCGGCTGCATTGGCGACATCGCCAGCCTGCATGGCCGGTTCTACGCGCAGCACTGGGGCTTTGGCGTGTTCTTCGAGCGCCGCGTCGCCAAGGAACTCGCCGACTTTGCGCAAACCTTGCCTGACGCCAACAAGGCACTTTGGCTATGCGTGGAAAACGGCCGCAGCCTTGCATCCCTCGCCATTGACGGAAACGCGGACACGCGCGTTGCACACCTGCGCTGGTTCATCGTGGATGATTCACTGCGGGGCACCGGCATTGGCCGTAAGCTCATGTCGCAAGCCATGCGCTTTGTCGATGCGCGCTTTGACGAGACCTACCTCAACACCTTCAAGGGCCTGGATGCCGCCCGCCACCTCTACGAATCGTTCGGCTTTCAACTCACGCAGGAAGAGGCCGGCACGCAGTGGGGCAGCACCGTAACCGAACAGCAATTCCGCCGCCGCAAACCGGGCTGACGTAGCGTCACCCCCGGGCGCACAAGGAGACAACACGTGACATCGCAACTCAACCTGGACGCCTACTTCAACCGCATCCAATGGGGCGGCAGCACCCGGCCCAACTACGACACGCTCGCGCAGTTGGTGCACGCGCACATGCGGCACATTCCGTTTGAGAACCTCGACGTGCTGCTCGGGCGCGGCATCCGCATCGACCTGGAAAGCCTGCAGAACAAGCTCGTTCACGCACGCCGCGGTGGCTACTGCTTTGAACACGCCACCTTGTTTGCAGCCGTGCTGGAGCAGCTTGGCTTTCAGCCGACGCGCCACTCGTCGCGTGTGATCATCCAGACGCCGCGTCCTGAGGCGCCCCGCACCCACATGTTTCTGACGGTACCGCTGCCGGAGGGCACCTTCGTCATCGATCCTGGTTTCGGCGGGCTGGCCCCGCGTGTGCCTGTGCCCCTGGACGGCACGCAGGCCAATATCGATGGCGAACTGCACTGGATGGTGCGCGACAAAGACCACTGGATACTCCGCGCCCAGGTGCGCAGCGACACGCCAGTCGACGCCTGGGTCACCACGCTGGAGCAGGACTACCCCATCGATTTCGAAATGGCGAACCACTACACGAGCACGTATCCGACGTCGCCGTTCATGAACCGCATCCTGATGCGCTCGTTGACCGACGAAGGGCGCGTGACGGTGATGAATCGGGATGCCACGATCTGGCGCGGGAATACGCCGCACAGGTTTGAACTGGAAGACCGGCGCGCGTTGCGTGGGCTCTTGGCTGAGTACTTTGGGATTGACTTGCCGGAGGTGGAGGGGATGCGGGTGCCGGGGGTGGAGGGGTGGAATTGAAACTGCATCATTGGCATCCGGATTTCCCGCTGCACTGATGGCTTGTTGGAGTCCGTCGTCACCTGCATAACGGGCTACTGTTCCCTGCGAAAAAATTCGGTCTCCGCTAGCGCCCCCGCCCGTCGCGGGTTCGCTTGTACTGCTGTTTTAGTTATTTCTTCTTGCGGTTCACGCGGTCCAGCACTTGCAGCACTTCCCACCGGTACAGGTCAACTGTCACGCCATCGAGCGTGGTCAGCATGTAGGCCCCAATCGCGTCCATGAACCCGGCCTGGTAATCGAGGGCCTTGTCCTTGACGTGGAACTGATATTGAAAGCGCAGCGTATGGGGCTCGAACTGCCGGTGCATTTTCATGTGCATCTGCGTCTGTCGCAGATAATCCTGCGCGCTCAGGGCGCCTTGTGCATACAGGATCGGGTTGTCGATGCTCATCGGGCACCTCCGGACGGAGGACGTTGCGCGATGCAGGTGGAGCAGGAATTTGCGGGGCGATGCCCGCATGGGATGGGTACGGCTTGGGTCGGTTGATCCATTGTCTTGCCTCTGGTTGAGTGAGGAGCCACCCACCTGGGAGGGTGGGCGGGCACACGACAAGGTCTGCAATACCGATCAGAAATACCAAAGAACCGGCAGGGCCGAAGCCCTCCCTGCCGGGCCCGCCCATAGGGACGAACGACGGCACGCGAGGGCTATAACGGCACTCACGGGTATTTCTGTTTCGGGATTGCAGTCCCGGCTGCGCTTGGTTTGCGCGAGCGGGACAGAGTTTAGGGGTGGCGAGCAGCGGCGGCAAGTTGCGGTTTGTGGCGGCGGCCAGATCGGAGCGCGTTCGTGGAGTCCAGAACGCCGTACGTCGGGTTCCGAACTCGAATCGCCGAGTTCCGAACCTCAAATGCCGAGCAAAAAGCCTGACACGCCTGGTTCCGAGCCTCAACCGTCGAGTCCGGAACGCCAATCGCCGAGTTCACAACCTCAATCGCCGATATCAGACCCTCAATCGTGCTCAAAAAAGCAGCATATGTTGCTGAAAAAAGCAGCAAGCGCGAGGTAAAAAGGGTCATGCGTCGAGTTCCGAACCCCATGCGTGGGGTTCGGAACGCGGTGCGTCGAGGTCAAAGGTCCGATCTGTTGCTGCAAAAAGCAGCAGCGGCGGGGCAAAAAGCCCCACGGGTGGGGCTTGGAGGGCGGCAAGCGGGGGTTAAGGGGCGGCAGTCGGGGGAACAAGCCTCAAATGCCGAGCTTGAGGCTCCGAATCCGCTCCGCCTGCCATGCCGCCAACGCAGTGCTCGCTTCGGCTTCTTCTTCCTTGGTCGCTTTCCGGGTTTTATAGGGCGACAAACTGGCAGACAAAATCGGCGCGCCGTTATGTATGTCCTGAGCGAGCCAGCTCAGGTAATCCCGACCCGCATCGCGATACCGTTGAACTTCCGCCGTGGTCAGCCGAATCATGAAGCTGTAGCCAAAAGCGCCATGGTTGCAATTGGCATCCAGATACAGCTCGCCATTCGCTTCAAATAAAAACCAGCTCTGCGGTTCGTGGTCCTGCACCTGCATCAACGCCTCCGAGCGCGTAGTGGATTGTGTGAGTGGTTGCGAGCGATGGTGAGATATGCCATGACGTATGTGCAGGCTTCGCACATGCGATCGCACTTTCGCATGATCGTGCTGGCCGCTGCAATCGGCCGCCTAGCATGCAAGCGTTATTGACCATAGCTGCCCGCCATGCCGATTCCATCGAAGATCAGCGGACCGAGCGTCCAGACACACATCAGTAGCAACGACGCGCCGGGCTCGTCGCCGGTAAAGCCGCCGCAACCGCAGGGGCCGCAGCGCACCGCGCGTACATCGCAAGGGCAACTAGGGGCGTTGTCCGCGCGCGGCAACAAGCGCGCACATGCATCCGGCGGTGATGGTGCCGCTGCGAAACCTCAAGCCAAGCACCGCCGCTCGGAACTTCCCCGCGCACAGGGGGATGCCGACTCGCGCATGGAGCGCATCATGCAGATGCAGGCCGACACCATGATCCGCAGCGCGGAGATGCAGAACGTGCTGAACCGCGCCAACGCGCAGGCCAAGCTGATGGAAGAGGGGAGCAAGGCGGCAAAGGATCTGATCAACTAGCAGCAACGTGCCGGACACGCGTGCTTAGGCTGGTCATCGATTTGACGGCAAGGTACGCGTCACCGATCTACGCCTGCCACACGGCATACCCTTCCTCGCGCAATCCGATCGCCAGCTCAACTTCCATCTCCCGCGCCGCTTCGTAAGGCATCGGGTTGAAGCATTCGTACAGCTCGGGCATCAGACGCAAGCCGTACTCGCGCACAAACCGGTTCGATTTCAGCCCCGCCTTGTGCTTGTCAAAGCGCACGTCGGGCGACTGTCCTGTCATGCCGACATAGACGCATGGCTTGTCGCCGAGGTAATCCGGATTGGCTTTCACGAAGCGCGCTTCGCTCAGCACTTGCCGCGACAGCTCGACGACGTAGACGTGGTGATGGTGACGTGGCATTGGCGAACGCTTCACCGGCGAGGCAGCGAAGCAGAGAAGAAGCGGACGGTGGGCATGGATCCTAGCGCCCCCGCGCTTCTTCTGCCACAGCGTGGCTGCCTCAGGCCCATGCAGCCACTTAAGACGCTCCGTGCAACCGGAAGAACGCCACCGCATGGCTCAGTTGCTGCCCCTGGCCTTCCAAGGATGTGGATGCTGCCGCTGCCTGTTCGACCAGCGCGGCGTTCTGCTGGGTCACTTCGTCCATCTGCGTGATCGCCAGGTTGATCTGCTCGATGCCACGGCTCTGTTCGACGGAGGCGGCAGCAATCTCGCCCATGATGTCGGTCACGCGGGCCACGGCCTGGGTGACCTCGGTCATGGTCTTGCCGGCGGTTTCCACCAGCGTGGAGCCGTCCTGGATCTTCTGCACCGAGGTGCTGATGAGTTCCTTGATCTCCTTGGCGGCGCTGGACGAACGCTGCGCGAGGCTGCGCACTTCACTGGCCACCACGGCAAAGCCGCGGCCTTGCTCGCCAGCGCGGGCCGCTTCCACTGCCGCGTTGAGCGCGAGGATGTTGGTCTGGAACGCAATGCCTTCAATCAGGCCAATGATGTCGACCACCTTGGTCGAGCTGCTGCGGATGTCGCTCATGGTGTCGACGACGTTGCCGACCACGGCGCTGCCGCGTTGGGCAATCTCCGAGGCGTCCGATGCGAGCACGCTGGCTTGCTGGGCGTTGTCGGCGTTCTGCTTCACGGTGGAGGTCAGCTCTTCCATGCTGGAAGCGGTCTCCTGCAAAGACGAAGCCTGCTGTTCGGTGCGCGACGAGAGGTCTTGATTGCCGGTGGCGATCTGACCCACATCGCTGGCAATGCCGTGCGCGGCTTGCCGAACCTGGTCGATCAGCTTCACGAGGCTGGCCTGCATTTCCGACATGGAAGCGAGGATGCTGCCGCGCGGTGCGGTTGTGCCGCCTGGCACGGGGCCCAGGTCTCCGGAGGCTACGCGGCGCGTGATGTCGCTCAGGGCATCGGGTTCGGCGCCCAGTGCGCGGGTCAGGCCACGGGTGATGAGAATGCCGGCAGCCAAGGCGCCCAGCACGGTGGCAAGGCAGATGCCGATGAGCAGCGTGCGCTGGAAGGCGTAGCGCTCGGCAGACTGCTGCTCCATCTCGTGTGCGCGCTCGCGGGCGTGTTCGCTGTAGGCATTGGTTGCCTTGATGAGGGCGGCCAGCAGCGGGCGGCACTGCTCGTTCATCATCGTGATGGATTCTTCATGCTTGCCAGTCAGCGCCGCGTTGACGATAGCAAGCGCCACGGGGCCGTACTTGACCTCAATGCTGTCGATGTCAGCAACCAGGGCCCGTGCACGGTCATCGGTGTCTCCGGCTTGCGCGGTCAACTCTTTGAGTTTGCCCAGGCGGCTCTGCACGTCTTCATGCGCCTGCGTAACGGCGGCCTTTTCCAGATCGATGTCCGACTGCTTCGTGACGAGTACGAGGTTACGTGCCGCAATGGCGCGGCGGTCCACAGCCGTGCGCACACGTTCGGACAGCACTGCCCGGGCGTTCACGCCGTTCACGTACTTGGAAAAACGCGCGTTCGACTCGCTCAGCGCCTGCACTGCCAGCGCGGAAACCAGCAACACCAGCCCCGCCAAAAAGCCAAACGCCACGGTGAGCTTGGCGCGCACCGTCAAATTATTGATGCTCATTGTGATTTCCCCGTTCGGCCTTTTAACCGCGCCGTTTGTTGATTGCAGGCCCCGATGGCGCTGCTCGAAACTTGCAACGGCAGGGAAACTTGATGCTGTAGCGACCCAGTGGGGGTAATCCTCTCTATGTGAGCAATGTTGAGAATTGGCGCGGCCAACGCGAGCGTCATGGACCGTCGCGATCTCTGTCCAGCACGAGGGCGAATTGCCGCGGTGGCGCACGTTGCCTGGGCAGGTAGTTGCGCAGGGTCAAGCGGTGATTAGTCTTTTTGGAGGGGGCGATGGGTGGCCGCTTGAGTAGGGAAGAGCGGTTCCGCTTCCTCCATGGCCCAGCAACTTCGCTGGATGCACTGGCGTTTCGTGGCGGCGGCAGCACGTGGCGGGTGCCGCTCTAACATGGTCGTTGACGCTAGGCGGTTGCGCAGGGCACCGGATCGTCGTCTTTCTCCTTCCGAATCTTGGGAATGAAGTCCATGGGCAACCATCGCATTGGCTCGGCATCCACCGCGCTGCCACATCACAGTACCTTGGCGAACAAGGAAAACGTAGCACCGCAGCAGCAGCCCAATGGCAAACAGGTTCGGTCTCGGCAGGGGGTCTTGGCGTCGCTAGCCGCGAGCCCGCGTCGTGCGGGGCGCGCGCTGCAGAGGATGTTGCATATCAATCGGCCCGCGGAGCCACCGGCCAAACCACAGGTTGCCCGACCGGCTGTGCAGGTGCGGCCATCCGTCCAGCAACCCCCCATGGCCAACGCCCCCGTGCGGCGCGAAGTTGCGGGGCCACCCAGATCGGTGCGTACGCCAGGTCATGGCGTGTCTGGCGGCAATACGTCGGTCCAGCATCATCGTGCGCGGGTGTTGAGCCAGATTGAGCATCTGCCGACCGAGCATGGCAAGCAGGCGTGGCGCAAACCGATCGAGGCCATGGAAACGCTGGATCGACACGTTGCCGGTTTGCCGCCCGCGCAATCCGTCAAGCTGCTGCAGCAGATGCAGGTCATCTTGAGTATCAAGGACAGCCATACGCGCAATCTGAACCTGGATCACTTCGTTGCCTCGCTCAAACCGGCGACCGTGCACGCGGCCCCCCCGAGGGGAAGTGCTTCGCCGGCACCGCGCGTATCCACGCCACGGATGCCTGCCGTAGCGCCGCAGCGCCCGCCTGCCACACCGACCAAGCTGAGCTTCAAGGACCTGGAGGCGTTTGCAAGCCAGCGGCGGCGTCCGGCCACGCATGCGCAAGGCATGCCCGCGCGGGGGCCGCAGGCTGGCCGCCCGGCAAGCGCACCTGCCACGCCCGCACGTCAGCACACCGCCCCGACGCTGACGCTGGCCGACTTTGAGCGGGAAGCGGAGGACGAGGCCGCTTATCACGGCTACGCGCATGCGGACTACAGCGGCGCCCGTGCGAACTACGCCAGCTATCTCGCGCGCCACAATCCAGCGCCGGAACGCCGCGCACAGTCCGCACCACCGCGCGTCCAACGCGCCGCCCCGCCCACGCTCGACCATGTGCAGCGCGCCCAGATTGCGCACGCTGAAGACGAGCGTGCCCGCTATCACAATGAAATGCCGAACTATCAGCAGGCCTACGCAGACCATGAGGCCCGCCAGCCGGCGCCTGCCGCCGTTGGGCTCAGGCGTGCGGCGCGCCCGGCACCTCGCCAGTTGACCGCCAGCGAGTTGCAGTCGATCCACCAAGAGGAAGATGAGCGCGCGAATTACTTCAACGAAACCCCGGACCATGCGGGCGCGGAAGCTGCATACCGGGCGCGGCATGGGCTGTGATGCGTATGCCGCGGGCCCGACTCAGAGATAAGCGCGCCCAACATGCTCAGCTTGGGCAGGGAATGCACTGGCCCACGGCTGTATCAGTCCGACACTGCTAAGGATGAAGCGTCTCGCCCTTGTTCAGCATGTCAATGAATTGAGCGATCTTCTTTGCGCGCGTCTCAACCTTCTTCACGTTCTGGATCCTGAACAGAATCGCGTACCGGTTCTGGCCATTCAGGGTGGCAAAGAACTGCTTGGCTTTCGGGTTGGCGTCCAGGGCCTGCTGCAGGTCATCGGGCACGGTTGATGTACTTGCAGACGAGTAGGCTGCCTCCCAACGCCCGTCTTGCTTGGCCAGATCGACTGCGCGAAGCCCTGACGGGCGCATCCTCCCGGCGCTGATCAACGCTTCGGCCTTGGCGGTGTTGATCTTTGACCAGATGCTTTTGGCGGTTCTGGGCGTGAACCGCTGCAGCCAGTGGTGCTCGTCCTCCGACTGTTTTTGCCCGTCAATCCATCCGTAGCAAAGAGCGCTCTCAACGGCCTCTGCATAAGACACGGTGGCTTGCTCAGCCGACCGCTTTGCGATGCGGAGCCAGACGCCGGCCGCAGCCTCGCCGTGGGTTTCCAGCCAGGCTTCCCAGGCTTCCTGGTTGATGAAGGAAAGAGTTGGATTCGCCATCGCGTTGGTCGGCGACGTTATTCGCGCCTGAATCCGAGCACACCTCTGCCCATTGCATTTTCAGACACCAGCGGATTCGGCATCCAGGCGGTGTGTACCTCCAGCCTGTCTCCATCCAGCGTATAGAACCGTTCCTGCTCCGTGCCGTTCCAGGCTTCATTCCAGCACGCGTCGACCTTCGTGATGAACCGATCGTCCTCGACCCGATACCGCCCGGTGTAAGCCACGATCGTGCGGAACAGCGCCGCCAGCTTCTCGTCTGTGTTTCCCGGCTCGCGCACCTTTGCGGTGAGGAGCACCATCATGCGTCCGTCAGCGCCGAAGATCAGTGAACCCTGGGGGTCGGCGCCCCAGGGTTGCGTGCGCTCCTTTGTCTCCTGAAGCTCGGTCTCGAAAGACACCAGCCGCCAGCTGCCGTGCAGCTTCGTATCGTGCTCAGTCATCGTTCGTCCTGTCCTCGTTCGTTTAAACGCGCGTATGCGATGAGCGCTGCAAGACAACGTGCGTCGCCTTTTCCGACGCTACGGATTCAACGCACGTGTAGCCCAGCGCTCGCAAGTCGATGCCTTCGAACAGGGGTTCCCCACGGCCAAGCAGAATTGGCGAGATCGCAATATGCAGTTCATCGATCAAGCCCTCCCGCAGGTACTGCCGAATGGTGCTCGCGCCACCGCCGATTCGTACATCTTTTCCACCAGCGGCCTCGCGCGCACGGTCGAGCGCTTCTTGAGCGCCGCCTGTGACGAAGTGGAACGTCGTGCCGCCCTCCATCTCGATGGGCGCACGCGCGTAGTGGGTCAACACGAAAACGGGAACATGATATGGCGGGTTGTCGCCCCACCATCCTTTCCAGTGGTCGTCGGGCCAATCCCCGCGAATGGGGCCGAACATGTTGCGCCCGAGAATCCACGCCCCGACGTTCCGGAAACTACGGGCGGCAAAGTCATCGTCAACGCCAGTGGTGCCGCCGTCCTTGCCGAACAGGTTCCGCTGGAACGTGCGCGTTGTGACAAGCCACTGGTGTAGGTCCATCCCGCCAATGCCGAGCGGATGGTCGATGTCCTGATCCGGACCTGCGCCGTATCCGTCAATCGAGATGGTGAAGCCCGCAACGCGAACGCGTGTCATCGTTTGTCTCCAGCGCCAATCGGACGCCCGATCGGTCATCAACGGATGCGGGCGTCAGGACCTGCATATTAGTACCGGCGCCAGCCGAGCGCGTCGCCCACGCCGGGTCGGGCATCAGCCAATGGGGGGAGGGGGCGCGCCATCCTTTAGAATCGCGGACTTTGCCCGTACTCCCATGTGGTTCAAAAACCTTCAGCTTCATCGCCTGCCGGCGCCTTGGGCCGTTACCCCTGAACAGCTTGAAAAGTGGCTGGCACCCCACGCGTTTCAACCGGGCAACAGTGTAGAGAAACAGACCTCCGGCTGGGCGTCGCCACGCGAGGATGGCGCGCTCGTGTATTCAAACAACGGGCAGATGCTGCTGACCTTTCGCGCAGAAAAGAAGCTGCTGCCGGCGTCCGTCATCAACCAAGTGACCAAGGCTCGGGCGCTCGAGCTGGAGGAGCAGCAGGGTTTCAAGCCCGGTCGAAAGCAACTGCGCGAACTCAAGGAACAGGTGACCGACGAGCTGCTGCCGCGCGCGTTCAGCATTCGGCGCGATACGCGGGTGTGGATCGATACGGCAAACGGCTGGCTGGTGATCGATGCGGCTTCGCAGGCGGTGGCCGACGACGTGCGCGGCCTGCTCGTGAAGTCGATCGACCAGTTGCCGCTCACCAATGTGCACGTGGCACATTCGCCGGTGGCTGCCATGACGGAGTGGCTGCTGTCTGGCGAGGCGCCCGGCGGCTTCACCGTCGACCAGGACGCCGAGTTGCGCTCGACGGGTGAGGGCGGCGCCACCGTCCGATACGTTGGCCACGCGCTCGAAGCCGAAGACATGCGTCGTCACATCGAAGCCGGCAAACAGTGCATGCGCCTCGCCATGACGTGGGACGACCGGGTTTCCTTCGTGCTCACGCCGTCACTCCTGATCAAGCGCGTGACACCGCTCGACGTGATCAAGGAAGCCGAAGACCCCACCGCACAGAACGACGACGAACGCTTCGACTCCGATGTCACACTCATGACGGGCGAGTTGGCGCGGATGCTGACCGACCTGGTCGACAGTCTGGGGGGCGATCAGCTCGATGCCGCGCAACAGGCCAAGGCGGCCTGAGCGGTACCTTGAATGCGCCTGAAGCGAGGGGCGCTTCACAGCGCGCGGAGTCAGGCAGGCCACAGTCAAAAGCGTTTGCCCAGGGATTCGGCCCATTTCGGGTACTTATCCCTGTGCATGACAGTGCATCACCCCCGTAGAGAGGGGGCAGGCCGGCCCATCCGCAGCGGCTTTCCCACGTAAAATCCGGAGCGCGCGCCGCCATACTCGGCGCCCTGTTTTGATATCCGGATGTACGTCGATCTTCTTACCCTTTATCTCCTTGCCGTCGGAATCCTGCTCGCCAGCTCTGGAATGCTGTTCTGGGAGCATCGGACCAATCCTCGCCGCAGCAAGGCGTTGCGCCTGCTGGCGGCCGGGTTTGCGACGCTCGCGCTCGGGTGCACGGCCGTGCTGTTCCGCCATGTAGTGCAGGGCGCGACGGGCGCTGCACTCTGCAACCTCATCATGCTGTGCGGCTATCTGCTCGTGCTGTCGGGCGTGGCGGCGCTGAACGAGCGGCAGTATCGCGGCGCCGCAGCCGGCGTGCTCATCGGCATGGCCCTGGTCTGGGCGATCTGGGGCGCGCAGTGGCAAGGCATCCTGTGGAACTACGTCAGCGCGATTCCGATTGCGTTGGTCAGCGCGATGACGGCTCACGAAATGTGGCGTAGCGATGCCATGAAGCCGCTGCGCCCGCGACAACTCGTGGTGGTTGTGACGACGCTGCATGCCGCGCTCTACCTTGCCCGCGGGATCGCGCTGCCAGGGCTGGTGTCGGCATTCGGGCCGGCCATGCAGCCGTTGGCCAGCAAGTTGACGATGATCGAAGGCGTCTTGTACGCGATGGTGTTGCCGATGACGTTGCTGAAGCTCATCCGGGACGAGGCCCACGGCCAGCTTCTGAGCGAATCGCAGACGGACTACCTGACCCGCCTTGGCAATCGCCGCTGGTTCTTCGAACGGGGCGAACGCCTGATCGAACGCATTGGCAGCAACCGGCCCGTCGCCATGCTCGTGTTCGATCTTGACCGGTTCAAGGCCATCAACGACCGCTACGGGCACCAGGCCGGCGACACCGTTCTCAAGGTGTTTGCGGAAATTGCGCAGGGTGTGCTCGGCCCCGACGTGATGCTTGCGCGCATTGGCGGCGAAGAATTCGCCGCGCTGCTGTCGGGCGATGACGCCCGCCATGCCAGAACGCGGGGTGAGGCCGTGGCCAAGTGCTTTGCGGAGGCGGTCCAACGCCGTAGCGACAGCGCCGGCATTCTGGCGACAGTCAGCATTGGCATGGCCCAGTTCGACGCCGACCTGCCCTCGCTGGCGGAAGGCCTGGCTGCGGCAGACAAGGCGCTCTATCGTGCCAAATCGCTGGGCGGCAATCGGCTTGAAGTCGCGCAGCCTGCCAGGCAAGTCGACGAGACGGTGTTCTCGTAACGGTGAACGTTGTTCAGTCCGTCCGCCCGGCGCGCAGGTCGCTCTTGCGGATGAGCTGCAAGAGCGTCTCCGCAGGCTTGCTCAGCCGTCGCGCAGACAACGTGATGAATTCGATGGCCGGCAGCGGCGGCAAGACATCGCCATTGACGGGCGGCACCAGCCCGCCGCCGGCCAGGTTCTGCGCACGCACGGTAATCCCCAGCCCGCCGCGGGCCGCGGCAATACACCCGGAATGACTGCTGCTGGTGCAGACCACGCGCCACAGCCAGCCCGTTGCAGCCAGCGTGTCCAGCACGATCGAGCGCGTCACGCTCGGCTCGTTGACGAGGATGAGCGGCAGCGGCTGACTCACATCGACCACGGTACCGGGCCGCGCCAGCCATTCGAGCTGCCCTCGGAATAGCGGGACACCGCGTCGGCCGCCCTCGCGGCGCTTGCCGACAATGAGATCCAGCGAGCCGTCTTCGATGCCTTCGTACAGCTTGCTCGTCATCCCCATCGTGATCTCAAGCTCGACATCCGGGTGCGTGGCCCGAAATGCGGCCAGCAGATTGGGCAGCGGCCCCTGTGCCAGGTCTTCCGAAGAGCCAAGGCGCACACGGCCCTGCAGCCGGGGCGCACTGAACTGCAACTCGGCGCGCGCCAGGGATTCGAGGATCAACTTCGCGTGAACGAGTAGTGCTTCGCCGTCGGGCGTGAGCGACACCGAATGGGTGTCGCGCACAAATAGCCGCCGGTTCACGCTTTGCTCCAGCCGGCGGATGTGATCGCTGACCGACGATTGCGACAGGTCAAGCTGGCGCCCGGCCTCCGTAAAGCTATGGGCGGCGGCCACCGTGGCGAAGGTTTGAATCCAGACAGGATTGAGCATGCGGGCATTGTCATCGGAGTTTCCGATAACAGTCAACGTCTCTAGAGGGGTTCCCGATTAGCTGTCCGTCGGTAGCATTGCGGGTGATGTCCGGCGCTTTCCGGGCAGCATTCCAGGATTCACATGCAGACCGCTTCAACTCCCGCCGCCCCGCAGAACACCTCTCAAAAGGCCATGCTGTGGATTGTCTTTGCCGGCTTCTTCATGCAGGCGCTCGACACAACGATCGTCAATACCGCGCTGCCATCGATGGCGCGCAGCCTCGGTGAAAAGCCGCTCGACCTGAAATCGGTGGTGGTGGCCTACACGCTGACCATGGCCATGCTGACGCCAGCATCAGGATGGCTGGCGGACAAGTTCGGTACGCGGCGCGTTTATTTCAGCGCGATCCTGATCTTCGTTCTGGGTTCAGTGTTCTGCGCGATGGCGCACACGCTGCCGCAGTTGGTGATCGCGCGCGTGCTGCAAGGGATTGGCGGATCGATGCTGTTGCCGATTGGCCGACTCGCGGTGCTGCGCAATATTCCGGGCGAGCAGTACATCGCCGCCTTGGCCTTCGTGTCGGTGGCGGGGCAGGTTGGCCCCCTCCTGGGGCCGGCGCTTGGCGGCTGGCTCGTGCAGGATGTCTCGTGGCACTGGATTTTCCTGATCAACGTACCGGTGGGTTTCGTTGGGCTGTTTGCGGTCCGGCGCTATCTTCCTCAAGACGCCGTGCGCGCCGTGGCGCCATTCGATTGGCTTGGCTGCGGGCTGCTGTCGTTGTGCATGGTGGCCTTCTCGCTGGCGCTCGAAAACGGCGCGCAGAGCCCCTGGAGCGCAGCGCTGATCGCTGTGAGCGTGGTCAGCGCGCTGCTCTACATTCCGCACGCAAGGCGGCGTGTGGCGCCGCTGTTCCAGCTTGCGCTGTTTCGCGAACCGAACTTCAGCATTGGGCTCGTCGGCAATCTGTTTTGCCGCATCGGTTCGGGCGCTGTGCCCTTCCTGTTGCCGCTGCTGTTCCAGTTGCAGCTTGGCTATTCGCCGTTGCATTCGGGGTTGCTGCTATTGCCGATTGCCATTGCCGGCATGCTCGCCAAGCGTTGGGTCGTCCCGCTCGTGAACCGCTTCGGATATGACGTGTTCCTGCAGGTCAACACCTGGGTCGTTGGCGTCTCGATTGCCTCGTTTGCGGCCATGGCGCCGGGCTGGCCGCTGGCGCTGTCGATCGTGCAACTGTCAGTGTTTGGATGGGCGAATTCGATGCAGTTTGCAGCCATGAACAGCATCACGCTCAAAGGCTTGTCGCATCAGGATGCCGGCAGCGGCAACAGCTTGTTCTCGATGGTGCAGATGCTCGCAATCGGCCTGGGCGTATCGATCGGGGGCGGGCTTGTCAGCCTTTTCTCGGTCAAGCTTGGTGTGGCCGCGCCGGCTTATCGGCTGGCGTTCTTCACCATGGGCGTCGTGACCGTGTTTTCTGCGTGGATTTTTCGCAGGCTCGATGCCAAGCCCGCGCCGCTCCGTGCCAAGAACGTAGACGCCAAGGCTGTTCAGGCGCGCTAACGATTGCAGGCGCTGCTTGGGCGGGGCCTCATCCGCGCATGCGCAGAAGATCGGCGTAAGAGACCAATTTTCGCTTTCCAGTCCCGAGCGTCTTGCGCTTTGACGTTGACCGGCCAGGCTTGCTGCGCTCGAACTTGGCCGCAGCGCGTGCGTCTTCCTTGGCATGCACGCTGGCGGATTTCGTTTCCGCCTTGACGCGTTCGGCTTCCAGCCGTGCGGCCACCCGCTCTTCGCGGGCAACTTCCTGTGCTGCCGAGAGGATCTCTGCCTTGAGTTGATCGCGTCGCTGCCGGGCGGCAATGCGGGCGGCCTGCAATTGCTCCTTCCGTTGCCGGAGCCAGTCTTTTCGGCTCACCGGCGCGGGCCGTGCCTCTGCCGGTACGCTCAGGCGCAATGCTCGGCTGGCGGCAACTTTCTCGGCGTGGATCTGGCGACGGGAATCGCGTTTCGCATCACTCATGGTGCGCAACGCTCCCTGGCGGCACCGTTGTGCCGCCGTGCACCGGCAGGGAATGGCGGGTCATGACATTCATTCCGTCAACCGTACCATAGGGTTTCAAGTCCCGCAGGGGTGATGCCTGCCCATCAAGCGTTCTGGCGCCCGTTCCGGCAGGCGCGCGAATGCCCAGGGGCCGGCGCTATTCCGGTGCGGTATTCCCCCTGCGCCAGGCGGCGTCTCGGCCAGGGAGTACGGCGGTTGATGCCCCTGGGCACTCGTCCAACCGCATTGTTTTTCCGCCGCCTGCAATACCGTATGTGCGTGAATACGCAACCAAATTGCATCGCCGTTGGCGCAAAATAGCGGTTTGGGCATTTTTGTGCCCCCCTGCACCCTTGGAGACGGTATGAACAACGTTGTCGAATCGGCCATTTCGATCGAGAAGCGCCCGGACCCTGTTCCGGCGGAAGAGCGCGCGCGCCTGCTGGAAAATCCCGCTTTCGGCCGCGTCTTCACGGATCACATGGCCACCATCCGCTACACCGAGGGCAAGGGCTGGCACGACGCCAAAATCGGCGCGCATGGCCCGATCCAGTGCGATCCGTCCACGCTGGTGCTGCACTACGCGCAGGAAATCTTCGAGGGCATGAAGGCCTACCGCCTGCCGGATGGCGGCGGTGCGCTGTTCCGTCCGGAGGCGAATGCGCGCCGGTTTCAGAATTCGGCCAAGCGCCTGGCAATGCCCGCGCTGCCGGAAGATCTCTTCCTGCAGGCCGTGCGCGAGCTGGTCAAGCTCGATCGCGACTGGATTCCGTCGGGCCAGGGCTCGTCGCTGTACCTGCGCCCTTTCATGATCGCCACCGAAGTGGTGCTGGGCGTGAAGCCGTCGGCCGAGTACCTGTTCTGCGTGATTGCCTGCCCGGTGGGTGCGTACTTCAAGGGCGACGCATCGTCAGGCGTCACCATCTGGGTGTCGGACAACTACACCCGCGCCGCGCCCGGCGGCACGGGCGAGGCCAAGTGCGGCGGCAACTACGCTGCCAGCCTGGTCGCCCAGGCTGAAGCCACCCGCGAGGGCTGCGACCAGGTCGTCTTCCTCGACGCGGTGGAGCGCAAGTGGATTGAAGAGCTGGGCGGCATGAACGTGTTCTTCGTCTTCGATGATGGTTCGCTGCAGACGCCGCCGCTCACCGGCACGATCCTGCCGGGCATTACGCGCGATTCGCTGATCACGCTGGCGCGCGGCATGGGCCTGACCGTGCGCGAAGAGCCGTACTCCATCGACCAGTGGCAGGCCGACGCGCAAAGCGGCCGCCTGCGCGAAGCCTTTGCCTGCGGCACCGCAGCGGTTGTCACGCCCATCGGCAAGGTCAAGGGCCACAAGCACAACTTCACCATCGGCGATGGCAAGGCAGGCGAGCTGACGACCAAGCTGAAGGCGGCATTGGTTGATCTGCAGAACGGCCGCGCACCGGACCCGCACGGCTGGCTCGACCGCCTGTTCTAAGACCGGGATGGCTGAGTCGCTTTCCGCGCTTTCGGTGGATGGGATCGAGGCATGGATCACCACACCCGATGGCCGGCTCCATGCCCGGCAATGGGGCGGCCCGCTTGATGATGCCGCCAAACCGCCCATCGTGCTGCTGCACGATTCGCTCGGCTGCGTAGCGCTGTGGCGCGATTTTCCGCAGCACCTGGCGCAGTCAACCGGGCATGCGGTCATCGCCTACGACCGGCTTGGCTTTGGCCAATCCGACGCCTTTGCGGGCCCGCTCGATCCGGGCTTCATTCAGCATGAAGCGTATGGTGGCTTTGCCGCGCTAACCGAGCAGCTTGGCGTGGACCGCTTCATCGTCTTCGGCCACAGCGTCGGCGGCGGCATGGCCGTGTCGATTGCGGCGGCGTATCCGGGCCGCTGCGCGGGGTTGATCACCGAGTCGGCGCAGTCGTTCGTGGAGGAGCAAACGCGCGAGGGCATCCGCGTTGCCCAGGCACAGTTTGCCCAGCCCGGCCAGATGAGCCGGCTCGAGCGGTACCACGGCAGCAAGGCGCAATGGGTGCTGGATGCGTGGGTCAACACGTGGTTGTCACCAGCGTTTGCGCAGTGGTGCCTGGACGACGCGCTGCTTGCCGTGCGCAGCCCCGTGCTGGCGCTGCACGGTACCGAAGATGAATACGGCTCGACTGCGCAACCCGAGCGCATCGTCACGCTGGCCGGCGCGCCCGCCACGCTCAAGCTCGTGCAGCGTTGCGGACACGTGCCGCATCGGGAGCAGGAGGCCGCTGTGCTGGATGCGGTCAACGCGTTCCTCCCCACATTGGCCTGATCCGCATTGCGCGCCGGCGCCTTCGGCGGCTGGCATAAACGGTTGTTGTGAGTCTGCGTTCAGGTGCGCCGCACCAAAATCGAACGACCGTTTTTAAATCGCCCGTTTCAATCGACTGCTTTTTTCCCGCCTCCAGAGGGCCGCGCGGCGGCCGCTTTGTTTGGAGTTTTGCGCCTAGTTTCTGGCGTTGGTCTCTCCTCCTGCTGCGCCTATAACGCAAGCGTCGGGCACGACCCCGGCGGCGCACGCATGTGCGTACACAAGCCAAGCTACCCGGCGGGGCAAAACAGGAGGAAGACAATGGCAACACCCGGCATGGTCGCGTCCGTGGAATGGACCGACGGCAAGCGCTATCTCTGGATGCTCGGCGCGCTGACTATCACGCTACCCATCATCGCGGCCGTTTCGGCGCTGGCGACGGGCTGGCATCCGCTCTGGTGGGCGGGGCCGTTCATCGTGTTTACGATCATCCCGCTGCTCGATTTCCTGATCGGCGACGATCGCGATAACCCGCCTGAAGACGTCGTCCCCACGCTGGAAAAACAGCGTTACTACCGCCGCATCGTCTACCTCGCCACCACCGTGCTCTACGTGAGCTTTGCGGTGGCGATGTGGGTGCTGCGCACGTATGACCTTGCCTGGTACGACTACCTTGCGTTCGCGTTTTCGGTGGGCGTGGTGACGGGCATCTCGATCAATACCGCGCACGAGCTTGGTCACAAGACCGATGGCTTCGAGCGCTGGCTCGCAAAGATCACGCTCGCGCCCGTGGCGTATGGCCACTTCTTCGTGGAGCACAACCGAGGCCACCACGTGCGCGTGGCCACGCCGGCTGATCCGGCAAGCGCGCGCTATGGCGAGTCGTTCTGGGAGTTTCTGCCGCGCACGGTGGTGGGCAGCGTCAAATCGGCGTGGGCATTGGAGAAGCGTCGGCTGGAGCAGCAGGGCCACTCGGTCTGGTCATGGCGCAACGATGTGCTTAACGCCTGGGCGATGACGGTGGTGCTGTGGGGTGTGTGCATCGCGTTTGTTGGGCTCAAGGCGGTGCCGTTCCTGATCATCCAGGCCATCTACGGTGCATCGTTGCTGGAGGTGGTGAACTACCTGGAGCACTACGGCCTGTGCCGCCAGCAATTGCCCAGCGGCCGCTACGAGCGATGCACGCCGCAGCATTCATGGAACAGCAACCACGTGGTGACGAACCTGTTCCTGTATCAACTGCAGCGGCATGCCGATCACCACGCCAACCCGACGCGCTCATTCCAGGCGCTGCGGCATTTCGAGCACTCGCCGCAACTGCCCGCCGGTTATGCGGCGATGATCCTGATTGCCTATGTGCCGCCGCTGTGGTTTCGCGTGATGAACCCGCGCGTGGTGGCGCACTACAACGGCAACATGTCGCTGGCGAACATCAAACCGTCGATTCGCGACAAGGTGCTGGCGCAGTATCCGGCGCGCGCCTGACCTGCGGACCTAGCGCCGCGCCACCAGGTACTGCACACCCTGCGGGCCGTAGCGCTCGGTGTGCGGTGCGTTGGCGGCCAGATGGAATGTGTCGCCGGGCCGGTAGACGCGCTCGGCGCCGTCTGCGCGGATATGGATTTCTCCTTCCAGGATGAGCGCTTTCGCCTCGAACGGGTGCGTGTGCGTGTCCAGCTCGCCCGCCTCTCGCATAACGAGGGCAAACTCGGTAAAGCCTTCCGCTGTCAGTGCACTGACGAATGCGTCACGGTCCATTGGCGTGTCTCCGTGTTATGGGTGCTGCCGTTTCACCATAAGCGCGGGGCACCCAAATAAAAAGACGGCCCGGAGGCCGTCGAAAATTCGGCTGTGGGGAAGCCAAATACAACGTTGGAAAGTATCTGGCTATCGGTGCTACAAATCTAATTGATCTTTGTTATGGAAACGATAGGGGATGGGTGGGCGCAGAATGTCGTGGCGCCACCGGATTCCTGAGCCCGCCATGAACGCCATCACGCCCGCTGTCATGCTTGAACCCGCTCCAGTCAGCCTGCGCTCCAGCGAGGGGCTCGGCTGGGACGGCTTTGCCGCCACACTGCTCGGCATCCGGCCCGGCACGTACCGGGTGCCCGCCATGGCCCAGCACCGCGTTACCGTGCATGTCGGCGCGCCTGTGCGGGCGAACTGCGTATGCGACGGCCGCCGTTATTCGGGCATCCAGGCGCCCGGCGATGCGAACGTGATTCCGGCTGGCCTGCCTGGCATATGGACGGACGATGCCGACTGCCGGATTCTGCGCATCGCCATCACCGATACGTTTGTACGCCGCATCGGCGAACAGGTGGGTGCACCGGCAGACATCACGCCCCGTCTGCAATGGCGCGATGCGCGCGTGCGGCATCTTGCCGCGGCGCTGGGGGCCGAGCTGGAGGCGGAAGATACCTCCGATGCGTTGTATGCGGAAAGCCTGTGTACGGCGCTGGTCGTCCGACTGCTGCGCGGCAGTCACGATGCGGCCGAGGGGGCAGCCAACAGTGCTCGCATGCTGGCGCCCCGCGTGGCTGCACGCGTGATCGACTACATCGAAGCCCACCTGCACCAGCGCCTGATGCTGGCCGATCTGGCAGCGCAGGCTGGCTTGAGCGTGCCGCATTTCAACGTGCTGTTTCGTGCAACGCTGGGCGTGCCGGTGCATCGCTATGTCGTGCAGCGCCGCGTGGAGCGTGCGAAGGCGCTGCTGCTCGATGGCAGGCGCAGCGCGTCGCAGATCGCGCTCGAGGTTGGCTTCGCGCACCAGAGCCATATGACGCAGTGGATGCAGCGGCTGCTTGGTGTGGGCCCGCGTGATGTCGTTCGCGCGGGCAAGGCTGCGGCCGCTTCGGTGGACACGCTGGCCACGTAGTCAATCCTACGAATCTGCCAGATTCCTCCGTTCCTGCAAGTTGCGTTTGCGGCGCCACCCTAAGCTCGTGCCTCCCACTTGAGAGGAGCGCGAACATGTTTGTCATCTTTGGGGCGTCGGGCAAAGTCGGCGGCGTCACCGCCAGGGCGCTACGCAACGCGGGTCGGCCCGTGCGCGCGGTGGTCCGCCATGCCCGGCAAGGCGAGGTGCTGGCCAAGCTCGGCTGCGACATTGCGATTGCCGACCTGACAGATCCGGCTTCGGTCGCATCGGCCATCAAGGGCGCCACGGCCGTGCAGATGCTGTGTCCGGTGCCAGTGCGTGATGCGGACCCAGCGTCGACCATGGAGCGCATGGTCGACGTGGCCGCCGATGCGCTGCGCGCCAACCCGCCCCCGGCTGTCCTGGCCCTGTCGGACTACGGCGCTGAACTGGACCGGGGCACTGGCCTGACGCGGTTGTTTCATCTGCTGGAAGAGCGGCTCAAGCCGCTGGCGACCCATCTGACGCTGCTGCGTTCAGCAGAGCACGCGCAGAACTGGGCGGCGATGCTGCCCGTCATGCTGGCGACGGGGCGGCTGCCCAGCCTGCATCAACCATTGGATCGCGCATTTGCGACGGTCGCCACGCAAGACGTTGGTGCGCTGGCCGCCGAGTTGTTGCTGGAAGGGCCATCGGGCAAGACGCTGCGCATCGTCAGCGTGGAAGGCCCGCGCCGCGTGAGCCTGGTCGACGTGGCACGCGCGTTTGGCGCCGTCGTAGGCCGCGAGATTGTTGCCGATGCGCTGCCGCGCACCGCTTGGGCGCCGATGCTGCAACGCGCCGGTCTGAGCGCGAACCATGTACAGCTCATCACCGAACTGTACGACGCGGTCAACGCTGGGCAGATCGACGTAGAGAAGGGCGTATCCGAGCGGCGTTTCGGCAAGACCGAGCTGCACGATGTGTTTGCCTCGATGCTCGCGGCGCACGTGCAGTCCAGATAAGTTGGGGAGTCGACCGGGGCGCCTGGATGGTCCGCCGCTTTGCGCCTATGCTTCGCAGCATTGCTCAAGCCGACGCCCCGTGGGGGCGAGGAGGCCACCGTGATGATGTCCGCACGCTGTCTTGTCCTGGCGCTGCTGCTGGCTGCGCCGGCCACCCACGCTGAAGACGATCTGCAGAACCGGGGTCACGACCCGTTCTTCCAGATTTCGTCGGGCGTAGCCAACTGCCCTGAGCCGGCCGGCCCGCGCATCACCGAGGCGGAATGGAAGCGTGATTCTCACCACCGAATCGAGCACGGCAACCATTGTTGGCTGGAAGGCCGCTGCCGCCAGTTCAACTCCTTCGCCTATGACGATGAGATTGCCGAGACTGCGAAGCGGCGCCTGCAATGGATGTCCATCCATGTGCCGGGATGGAAGCAGAACACCACGCTGTGGGTGACGATATGGGAGCGGTGGATGCTGGTGCAGGGCTGCGTGGCGCCGGGTTATGCGCTGGCGCCGTTCATGACCGCCCTGCGTGACGTGCCCGATGTCGAACGCTTCATCAACGAGACAACGGCACACCCGGAGCGTGGCGTGCCTTATGCGTTGTTCCACAAGGGCGCGGTTGCCAAGCCCTGAGAGCCAATCAGCCTCACCTTCTGACGTATCGGCTCAGCGATTGTGCTTCTGATAAGTGCCGACAAGTTCGGCTTCAGCCAGCACGTGGCCACGCATGGCCCGCTCCAGCTCGGCCTTGGTAGGTGCGCCAAGCTCGGGCAGTTCCACGTTCAGCGCGTAGAGCTTGTGGTAGTAACGATGGCGCCCGACGGGCGGGCAGGGACCGCCGTATGCGGTGCGTTTCCAGTCGTTGTTGCCGGGGCGTGTGCCGGGGGGCAGTCCCTTGCGCGACGCGTCTTCCGCCAGTGAAGTGGTGGCGGGCGGGATGTTGTAGAGCACCCAGTGGACCCACGTCATCTTTGGCGCCGCGGGGTCGGGTGCGTCGGGGTCATCGACGATGAGTGCCAGACTGCGTGTGCCGGCCGGAGCGCCGGTCCACGCAAGCGGCGGCGATGTATCCGCGCCTTCACATGTCAGGCGGCTGGGGATTTCGCCGCCAGCGGCAAAGGCCGGCGAGGTCAAGGTGAGCGTCATGGCGTTCCTCACTTGAGCGGAGACGGGAGGGCCCCACAGCAGGGTGGCCAGCAGTAGCGCCCGGCCCAGCATTCGGAGCGTTCGGCAGTCTGCAGGCGGCATGTGCGAGATCCTGGTTGGCGAGAGCGCATCGTCTGACGCGCTCCTGACTCCCTTCAAGCTAGTGCGCAGCGGCGAGGCAGACAAGCATTGCCGCCGTCGCTTCAGCGCCCAACGCCTAACGCCCAACGCCTTCAGGCGAACCACCCCAGCACCAACGCCGCCACAGCCGGCACCGTCTGGACGAAAAGAATCCGCTTGTTGACGGTGATGGCGCCCCAGATGCCGGCCACCGCCACGCAAATCAGCCCGAACAGCGCGAAAGATGCGTTGACGGTCGGGTCTGGCGCCACCAACCCAATCACCAGCGCTGCCACCAGGAAACCGTTGTACAGGCCCTGGTTGGATGCCATGGCCGCGGTCTCGGCGGCTTTCTCGGGCGTCATGCGGAAGACCTTGGGCCCGCGCGTTTTCCAGAGCACCATTTCCAGCACAACGATATAGACGTGAATCAGCAATACGAGCAGGTAGGCGATGAGGCCGAGGGTTTTGATCATGGGTGGCAATCCGGATGTGAACGTGCCGACATGATAGAGACTTTGCGCCGCGCATCGGCACCCTGAGGGAGGGGTATCGGCAGGGCAGAGGCGCACGCAGCCCATTCCCGCTGAGGCACCGCCTGCAAATTTCATCTGGCAGGACTATCCTGTGCGTTTTCGTTCCAGGCAGAGGAGCCATCGCATGACTGCATCGCAAGGATCCATGATCTCGTTCAAGCGCCCAGACGGGCAGGACGTCCAGGGCTATCTGGCCAAGCCGGCCAAGGCGGAAGGCGCCCCGGGCATCGTCGTCATCCAGGAGTGGTGGGGTTTGAACGACCAGATTCGCGGCGTGGCGGACCGCCTCGCACGCGCGGGCTACGTGGCCCTGGTGCCCGATCTCTATCGCGGCAAGATGACGGTCGAGGAGGAGGAAGCCCACCACTTGATGACCAACCTCAATTTTGGCGACGCGGCCACGCAGGACGTGCGCGGTGCAGTGCAATACCTCAAGCAGACCTGCGACCGCGTTGGCGTGACGGGCTACTGCATGGGCGGTGCGCTGACACTGCTGACGCTGTGTAACGTGCCGGAAGCGGATGCCGGCGTGGTCTGGTACGGCTACCCCCCGCTGGAATACATCGACGCCTCGAAGATCAAGGTGCCGGTGCAGGGTCACTGGGGCACGCAAGACAACGCCTTCAAGATCGAGGGCGTTGATGCACTGGAAAAGAAGCTCGTCGATGCCGGCGTCGATGTGGACTTCCACCGCTATCTCGCGCACCACGCGTTCGCCAATGAAACGGCCGTGGGCGAAAACCGCATCGCCATCACGCAGTACGACCCGGTGTGGGCCGAACATGCGTGGGACCGCGCGCTGACGTTCTTCGGCCGTACGCTCTGGTAAGCCCACACAGGACGGTGGGTTTGGCGGTACGGCGCGATCACGAAATGCTGCAATTTTGCATGTGGGCTGCGCTGTTGCGGCCGCTATAATTCACGGCGCTGCCGCACCAACGGCAGCTGGGTTTAGCAGCCTATTCTTACCGTATGGCCGGACGGCCGCCTTGTGCGGCTTTTTTACGTCCGTGCTCGCGCACGCTTGTACTTTGGCGGGCCGGGCAGGGGACCTTCGGGTCGCCGGCGTCCTACGGGCCGGTCTGCTAACCCTGTCGTCGGGCCCGCCACCCTCGTTTAGCAGCGAAACGTCGGGCCTTTTGCAATCCGTAGGAGGCTCCATGACTGTTGTATTCAGCGGGCGTCGCCCCGCGTCTTTTCCTTCTCCACCTTGGCTGTGTCCCGTTCCGTTGCGAGCCGGGAGCCGCCCATGACACTCACCAAACGTCGCGTCTACCTTGATGGTGCGCTGGAAGCGCGGGCTTTCCTTTGCCGAACGCAGGCCTATGTGCGCGAGTTCGGGCAGCATCGGCCGCGCCTCTTGCGGCAGCAACTGATGCAGTACACGGGCAGCGGGTATCCGCCCGCGTTTGCGCGCGGGTTTGTCGACATGATCGGCGCATACGTGTCGCTGGCCCTTGAGCGCAGCGATATCGATCCGGCCGCGTGGGATCTGATGGCCGAGGTTGAGCGGTTGCGCTGAACGTCCTGCGGCGGCGCCAGGAAATCAGCCGGCCAGAATGCGCCGCGCCGCGCGATCCCCCCACCACGCCGCTTCTTCAAAAACCGAATAGCCGGACAGGTCCGCATGCGCGTAGTGGATCGGCCCGGCGCTCTCACGCAGGCGCGCAATGTCTGGCCGCGAGAGAAAGCCCGGTGTGGGAATCGCCATCGCGTGGCCGCGCAGCGTCAGGTCGGCCCGGCGGATCTGCGTGCGCAGGCGAATGCCGTACACCGCATCCAGATCGGCCAGCGCGCGATCGAGCAGCGCTTGCGGCGATGCCTGCAGCAGCCATTCACGTGCCGCCTTGGGCGTCATGTCCGACAACGCCACGTAGGCCGTGAAGACGCTCTGCGCAGGCGGCCCGACGCGAATGTCCTGGTGATTGGCCACCACGTAGCCCAGGCCGGTACCTCGATACACCACGTTGTCCCATGCCAGTGGTGTGTCGTCGTGTTCGGGTGGAAAGCCGTCGATGAGCAGGTTGGCAAGCAGCCACGGCGCGGCTTCGGGCAACTCGGCGGCGGGGACATCAAAGCCCTCGACGATGTGCTTGGCAACGTGCAATGGCATCGCGCTGACCACGTGATCGGCCAGCAAGCGGACAACGCGGCCGTCTGCCTGCAGCACATCGGCGAAGACGCGTGCGCCGGCTTCGTTCGTCGTGCCGATGCGCGCGGCGCTGCCAGGTAGCAAGCGTCCTGGCTCATTCAGTCCGGCGGCTTCGAACAGCCGCTCCGCCATCCAGTCCAGCCCCTCAGGCCACGTCAGCACGGTGCCCTGCTCGGCATTGCTCGCCATGCCGCCGCGGCTGGCGAAGTACGCAATGCCGGCCCATGCTGAGACGTGATCTGCCGTGGCGCCGTAATCGTCGCGGCAGCAGTAGTCGGCATACCAGTGCAGCGTGGCGGCGCGGTAGCCCTCGCGGTGCAGCCAGTCGCGAAAGGTCAGTGCATCGAGCGCGCGCCATGCCGGGTCTGCGGACGAAAGCGCTGTCGGCACAGCAAAGATGCGGCGGCCATCGGCGCCCTTGGTTTGACGCAGGCTGTCGATTTGGGCGAAGAACCGTGTGTGCTCGGCGCGCTCCGCTTCGGTAATGCCCTCGTGCGGCACGAAGCCGTCTTGCCAGCGATTGCCCAGCCACAGGCGTTCATCGGGCGCGTGTACGAGCACGCGTTCGTCGTACGTCGGACGCAGCGAAAACGGGTCGCGTTCGATCACGCCAAAGTCGGCCAGCATCTCGCGCACGTGCGTCGATTCCATCGACGGCAGCGGCAGGTAATGCGCACCCGTCGGGAAGCGCTGCGTACCGAAGGCGCCGCCAGCGGCATTGCCATAGCGCTCGGGGCCTTCCACGACCACCACGTCGCGCCGGCCGCCTTTTGCCAGCCGCCAAGCGCAGCTCAATCCGCCGATGCCGCTGCCGCAGATGGCCACGCCCACGCGGCGCGTTTCCGATGGTGCAGGCAACGCACGCAAGTCGCGCAGTTGGTGGCCCGCAGCCTGACCCGGCATGCGCACGTTGGGCGTGATTTCCGTAAAGGCCCGAAAGCCTGCCCACGAAGCGGCACCCGCAGCGGCCACGCCGGCCGCTGCTGCGCCCACCAGAAAGCTGCGTCTGCTGTTCATGATGTGCCGGTCATCAGCGCAGCACGCCGTGCCAGTCTTCTTCGAAATACCGCACCAGCGACTGGTTGTTCAGCCGGTTGGGCTCCACCTGCGGGCGCGGCATGTCGGGCGCGAAGCTGAACATCTGATGCGTGGTGTCGGCATCCAGGAAGCGCGTCGGCACGCGGTACGACGTAGGCGGTTTGAAATCCGCGCGGCCCGGCGCCGCCAGGATGAAACCCCATTCGCCAAACGACGGCACCAGCGCGTGATAGGGCCACGTGCGATAGCCGGCTTCCTTCAGCGTCGCATCCACACACCAATACGAACGCGGCGCGAAATAGGGCGACGTCGCTTGAATGACGACCAGGCCCGTATCCGCCACATGGCGCGACAGCAGCCGATAGAACGGCACCGAATACAGCTTGCCGATGCTGAAGCTGGATGGGTCTGGAAAATCCACGATGGCCACGTCGAACATGTCGGTAGCGGTCTGCATCCATTGCGCGGCATCAGCGTTGACCACCGTCACGCGCGGGTCGCTGAACGCATGCTGATTGAGCGCGACGAGCGCCTCGGCGTGCGAGAACAGGTTCGTCATGCGCGGGTCCAGGTCAACCAGCGTGACGTGCTCGATTTGCGGGTACTTCAGTATCTGCCGCAGCGCGAGGCCGTCGCCGCCGCCCAGCACCAGCACGCGCCGCGCACCGCGCACGGATTCCAGCGCAGGAAGCACGAGCGCCTCGTGATAGCGGTATTCGTCGCGCGACGAAAACTGCAGGTTGCCGTTGATGTACAGGCGCAGGTCATCCTTCCAGCGTGTCACCACCAGCCGTTGATACGGCGAGGAAATTGCATGGATGATCTCGTCGCCAAAGAGCGCACGTTCAGACCAGTGCGTGAGCTTGTCCGATGCGCCAAAGCCCGCGAGCAATGCCGCTGCCACTGCGCCGGCGCGCCACGCCATCGCCGTGCGCATGCGGGCCGAGAGCGCCAGCTCGGCACGGAAATGCCAGAGCGTCCAGACCGCAATCGCCGTATTGAACAGGCCGAACAGGAAGCCGGTGCGCACCAGCCCCAGGCGCGGCGCCAGCACCAGCGGAAACAGCAGCGACACGGCCAGCGCGCCGAGGTAATCGAACGTCAGCACGCGGCTGACGAGATCGGAGAACTTGGCCTGCCGCCGATGCAGCATGCGCATCACCAGCGGGATCTCCATGCCGACCAGCACGCCGATCACCGTAACCAGCGCATACAGCACCAGCCGGAACGGCGCCGACTCCAGTGCAAACAACGCAAACAATGCCGCCGCAGACACGCCGCCAAACAGCCCGACCAGCAATTCCAGATCGACAAAGCGGGCGAGCAGCGCGTCGTCGGCCACGTAGCGTGAGAGCCACGAGCCGATTCCCATGGCAAACAGATAGGCGCCGATGATGGAAGAGAACTGCAGGATGGAATCACCCAGCAGGTACGAAGCCAGTGCCCCGGCAATCAATTCGTACGCCAGCCCGCATGAGGCCACCACGAAGACGGCGAGGACCAGCAAGGCATTGCCGCGGCCCGCAGGCTGCGTGGGTTCGTATGTGGCGTCAGGCTGCGGCGTCGACATGCTGCGAAGGTGAAAAATGAAGGGGTGTTAACAAACGGCGGATGCCAAGGCGAGCGCGATTGTGCCGCCTTTTTTCCCGGCCCGCGAGCAGGCTGGTGCACGGCAGCATCGGGGGGTACGCAAGCGGCGCATCAGCCGCTATAGTGGCGCCACCTATGTACTGCACGGCCATCCCATGCCCGACATGACCGCTTCCGTGATCGCCTACGCCTCGCACCTGCTGGCGGGCGCCGTGGTGTTTTCCGGCTTCTTCTTCATCTACCTGCGCCTGACGCCGTATGACGAGGTCAAGCTGATCCGCGAAGGCAATATTGCGGCGGCGCTGTCGCTGGCCGGTGCGCTGCTCGGCTTCGTGCTCACCATCGCGTCGAGCATCACGCACGCCGATGGCCTGGTGCCCTTCCTGTTCTGGGCGGTGATGGCGTCGGTGGTGCAGCTGATCGTCTTCCTGGTGCTCACGCGGCTGATGCCCGACTACCGCTTGCAGATCGAACACAACAATATCGCCGCCGGTATGCTGTTTGGCGTGAGCGCATTGGCCGTTGGCGTGATCAACGCGGCGTGCCTGTCGTGACCTTGTCCTGATTCTTCCTGAGCCGCGAATCATCGCGAAGGAGTTTGCTGTGAGCCTGTCCAGTTTCATCAAGAAGCAGTTCATCGACATCCTGCAATGGACGGAAAGCGAAGACGGCGTGCTCGCCTGGCGCTATCCGATGCAGGACATGGAAATCCAGAACGGCGGCACCCTGGTCGTGCGCGACTCGCAGATGGCGATGTTCGTCAACGAAGGGCAGATTGCTGACGTGTTCGGTGCCGGCACCTTCAAGCTGACCACGCAGACGCTGCCCGTTCTTACGTATCTGAAGAACTGGGACAAGCTGTTCGAGTCCCCCTTCAAGTCCGACGTCTACTACTTCAGCACGCGCCAGCAGCTTGGCCGCCGCTGGGGCACGCCGCAGCCGGTGACGGTGCGCGACAAGGATTTCGGCATGGTGCGCCTGCGCGCCTTTGGCGTGTACGCCTACCATGTGGCCGATCCGAAGCTGTTCTACCAGCAGGTGAGCGGCACGCGCGACATCTACACCGTCGATGAAGTCGAGGCGCAACTCGCCCCCGTCATCATGGGTGCGATGGCCACGGCATTTGGCGAATCCGGCGTGCCGTTCCTCGACCTGGCCGCCAACCAGATGCTGATGTCGAACAAGGTGCGCGAGGCGCTGCTGCCGCAGTTCACGCAGTACGGCTTGGCGCTCGACAGCTTCCAGGTGTCCAGCGTCACGCTGCCCGACGAACTGCAGGCTGCGCTGGACCGCCGCATCAGCATGGACATGACCGGCGACATGCAGCGCTTCACGCAGTACCAGACGGCCGAATCGCTGCCGCTGGCCGCACGCAACGAAGGCGGCATCGCAGGTACGGGTGCCGGCCTGGCAGCAGGCTTGGCGATGGGCCAGGCGATGGCCGACAGCCTGCGTACGGCGGTGCAGGGTAACGCGGGTGGGGCGGCTGCTCCGGCGGCTCAACCTGCGGCTGCGGCACCGGCTGCACCCGCAGCGGACGACCCTGCCGCACGCCTGGCCAAACTCAAGGAGCTGCTCGACAAGGGCCTCATCACGCAAGCTGACTTTGACGCCGGCAAGGCTGCCGTGCTCAAGGCGCTGACCGGAGGCTGAGCTTCGGCCCGCTGATCGGATGACCGGGCGGCACCGCAAGCCGCCCGTTTTTTCTGCGCAATTTTTCGCGCAATCGAACGACCTGACCATGTTTCATGCCAACTGCCCGGCGTGTGGCGCGCCGGTGGAACTGAAGTCTGCCGCTGCCGTGATGGCGGTGTGCAGCTTCTGCAAAAGCACGCTCCTGCGCGACGGCGAGACGCTTTCCGACATCGGCAAGATGTCTGCCGTGCTGGAGGACTACGCACGCGTGCAGATCGGCACCACCGGGCGCTACAAGAGCAAGGCGTTCACAGTTGTTGGCCGTATCCAGTTGCGCTACGACGCGGGCTTCTGGAACGAGTGGTACGTGTTGTTCGACGACGGCACCGATGGCTGGCTCGCAGAAGCGTCCGGGCAGGTCACGATGACGTTCGCGCGCGGCACGCCCGCCAATGCGGTCGCGTTCGAGGCGCTGCGGCCCGGTCAGCTGTACGACGCCGAGGGCAAGCAGTTCGTGTTGTCCGACGTGCGCGAGGCCGATTGCACAGGCGGTCAGGGCGAGTTGCCGTTCCGCGTGGGTGAAGGCTGGCATGCGCGCGTAGCCGATGGCCGCCGCGAAGACGCCTTCATCACGCTGGATTACTCCGACGGCACGGCCCCCACGCTCTACGTGGGCGAGGCCACCACGCTCGACGTGCTCAAGTGCCAGCTTCTGCGCACCGACGCCGAAATCAAGGAAACCGCTGGCCGCGTCCCGGGCAAGCTCACGAATCTCGATTGCCCGCAGTGCGGCACGTCGATTCCATTCAGCCCCGGTGTGACGGGCCACGTGCTGTGCCCCGGCTGTGGTGCGGCCATCGATGCCGCCACGCCGCGCGGCGACATCATTGCGCGTGCGCGGTCGGTGCCGCAGGTCGTCACCACACTGGAGCTGGGCGACAAGGCGCTTATCGACGGCCTGCAGTGGCAGGTGATCGGCGTGATGCGCCGCGCGGTGGTCGATGGCGGTGGCGAATGGTTCGAATACCTGCTGTACACGCCCAAGCGCGGTTTCAGCTGGATGGTCGAAACTGACGACGGCTGGTTCCGCGCGAGTGTGCTCGACCGCTGGCCCACCCAGAAGGACGGCCGCACCGCGGTGCTCGACGGCAAGGTCTTTACCCGCGACGAGGACTACACCTCGCGCGTGACCTACGCCGCCGGCGCCTTCAACTGGCGCGTTCAAACGGGCGACCAGACGCGTGTGGTCGAATACACCGCCGGCGAGGAAAGCCTGGCTGCAGAGAGCGACGCGCATGAGCTGACGTGGTCCAGAAGCACGCCGGTGAGCGCCGCACAGATCAAGGCGTGGTTCGGCAAGGTGGTGGCCGAGCCGACCAAGTCTTCGTCGTCGAGCTACATGACGGTGGCGGTGGTTGCCTGCGTGCTGCTCGGTCTACTGAACCTCGTGCCGTTCTTCATGGCGCCGGGCTCGGTGTTCGGTATCACGTTCTTCGCGGCGCTGCTGTTGCTCGTGCCCGCGTGGCTGGTCGCCAAGATTGGGGGCGGGGAATGAAGAACTGGTTCGTTCTCTATGCCGTGGCCGTGGTGATTGGCGCGACCTATATGGACTGGAAGGCCGGCTTTGCTGCGCCGCGCACGCCGTCGTACGGCAGCAGCACGGGTGGCTCGTCTTACTGGGGCGGCTCGTCGGGCGGCAGCGGTTATGGCGGCGGCTTCAGCGGGGGCCACAAGTGACGCGCACTGACGCAGCGCTGCCTGTGGATGAAGCACCCGCCGCCGTGGGCGAGCATCTCCTGCTCGATCTGTACGGCGTGGCGCCTGCGCTGCTGCGCGATGCGGTTGCATTGGAAAGCGCGCTGCGTGATGCTGCTGGCGCGCTGGGCGCCACCATCCTGCATGCGCATCTGCATCGATTCGATTCGGTGCGCGCAGGGCTGCCCGCTGGCGAGCAGGGCGGCGTGACCGGCGTGTTGCTGCTTGCTGAATCGCACCTTTCCATTCATACCTGGCCAGAACACGGCTTTGCCGCCGTCGACGCGTTCATGTGCGGCACCGGCACGACGCATGCCGCGCGCGCGGTGTTCGAACGTGCGTTGGCGCCCGAACGTGTTGACGTACGCGTCGCCCGCCGCGGCGGTGTGCCAGCGCCAGACTGACCTACACCGGCTGGCCGTCGAATATCACGCGATTGCGCCCCAGCCGTTTGGCAGCCAGCAGCGCGGCATCGGCGCGCATGATGAGGTCGGTGGGCGTGCACAGGTTCTGCCCTGGCTCACAACTCGCCAAGCCCAGGCTGATCGTGCACCGGATGTCGGCCTCGGGGGTGCAAATCTCCAAGGACTCCACCGCGCTGCGTAAGCGCTCCGCAATGCTGGTGGCCTGGGGGACGTTCGTGTCGGGCAGCACCACCAGAAATTCCTCGCCGCCGTAGCGGCCTACCGCATCGATGGGGCGCGAATTCACACGCAGCGTGCGAGCGATCTCAACCAATACCGTATCGCCCACGGGGTGGCCGTAGGTGTCGTTCACGCGCTTGAAGTGGTCGACGTCAACCACCAGCAGCGAAAGCGGGCGTCCATGCAGCATCGCGTGGCCGCATTCGCGCGTGAGCAGTTCCATCGCAGCGCGCCGGTTCCAGATGCTCAGCATCGGGTCGGTCAGGCTCTCATGGCGCGCCACCTGCAGCTCGGTCAGGATGGACCGCTGCGTTTCGCTCAGTTCGCGTTCGCGAAATCCCGATTCCACCCAACTCGCCAGGTCGTTGAGCAGTTCTTGCTCGGCCTGGTCGAACGCCCGTGGCTTCTGATCGATCACGCAGAGCGTGCCCACGGCGTAGCCCGCGAGGTTCCTCACGGGGCGCCCAGCGTAGAAGCGGATGTGCGGCGTGCCGGTGACGAGCGGGTTATCGGCAAAGCGGGGGTCGGCCATGGTGTCGGGAATGACCAGCATCTGGTCTTCGGCCACGGCATGTCCGCAGAACGAGATGTCCCGCGAGGTCTCACGCACGTTCAGCCCGATGCACGATTTGAACCATTGGCGCTGGGCGTCGATGAGCGACACGAGCACGATGGGGGCTTCGAACACGCGCTTGGTGGTGCGGGTCACGCGATCGAACAGTTCCTCGTCTGGCGTGGACAGCAACAGCATGTCCTGGAGGGAGGCCAGACGTTGTGTTTCGTTATCCGGAATCGGGGCGGGTTTCATGCGCAAGAGGCGCCGGTCTGGCCGGCGCGCTTGAAACGGGCAATGGAAGAGGGATAGACCAAGCTTAGCAAGCCGCGGGCCTGCGACACATCACTTTAGCGGCCGACCATGTTCTCCGGCCGCACCCACGCATCAAATTGCTCGGGCGTGACATAGCCCAGCGCCAGTGCGGCTTCGCGCAGGCTCGTGCCTTCCTTGTGGGCCTTCTTGGCGATCTGCGCCGACTTGTCGTAGCCGATATGCGGGTTGAGCGCCGTCACCAGCATCAGAGAGCGCTGCACCAACTCGTCGATACGGTCGCGGTTCGGTTCGATCCCCACGGCGCAATGGTCGTTGAAGCTGCGCATGCCGTCGGCCAGCAGGCGCACGCTGTGCAGGAAGTTGTAGGCGATCATCGGGCGGAATACGTTCAGCTCGAAGTTGCCCGACGCGCCACCCACGTTCACAGCGACATCGTTGCCGAAGACCTGTGCGCACAGCATCGTCACGGCTTCGCTTTGCGTGGGGTTGACCTTGCCGGGCATGATGGACGAGCCCGGCTCGTTTTCGGGGATGGAGATTTCGCCCAGGCCGCTACGCGGGCCGCTGGCCAGCCAGCGGATGTCGTTGGCGATCTTGGTGAGGCTGGCCGCCAGCGTTTTCAGCGCGCCGTGCGCATGCACGAGGCCGTCGGCCGATGCCATGGTCTCGAACTTGTTCGGCGAGGTGATGAAGGGCAGGCCGGTCAGTTGCGCCAGTTCTGCGGCCACCTGCTCGGCGTAGCCGGCCGGGGCGTTCAGGCCTGTGCCGACAGCCGTGCCGCCCAGCGCGAGTTCGCACAGGTGCGGCAGGGCGGCGTTCAGGTGCGTCTCGTTGTGCTGCAACTGCGCGACGTAGCCGGAGAACTCCTGGCCCAGCGTGAGCGGCGTTGCGTCCTGCAGATGCGTGCGGCCGATCTTGATGATGTCGCTGAAGTCCGCGGCTTTCTTGGCGAGCGTTTCACGCAGCGTGCGCAGCGAGGGCAGCAAGTGTTGGGTGATGGCCGTCACGGCCGCCACGTGCATCGCCGTGGGGAACACGTCGTTGGACGACTGGCTGCGGTTCACGTCATCGTTCGGATGCACGAGGCGCGCTTCGCCACGCTCGCCGCCAAGCAGTTCGCTGGCGCGGTTGGCAAGCACCTCGTTCATGTTCATGTTGGTCTGCGTGCCAGAGCCTGTCTGCCAGACCACCAGCGGAAATTCATTCGGATGCTTGCCCGCGATGACTTCGTCGGCGGCACCCACGATGGCGTTGGCCTTGTCCGCGGACAACAGCCCAAGACGCTGGTTGACGATGGCGCTGGCACGTTTGATGCGGGCAAGTGCGTCGATCAACTCGCGCGGCATGCGGTCGCCGGCAATGTCGAAGTTCTGCAGCGAGCGTTGTGTTTGTGCACCCCACAGGTGGTCGGCAGGGACTTCAATGGGGCCAAAGGTGTCGCGTTCAGTACGGGTGGTCATGGCAGAAGGGCGGGCACGAGGTGACTGGGAAGAACGCTCCAGTATAGGCAGAGCCCAGTGCCCTTGTTGGCGGTAGGGCGGATACGTCAGCCTGGCCGGGTACAGCGTTTGCGGGCTGGGGCGAGGCACGCCACAATGGCGGCTGCGTCGCACACCCTGCCTGTTCTGCCCCTCCGCCACATGCCCACCACGCCCTCCGCCTCCGTCGACAAATCGCTGAAACCGCTGCTCTGGCTGGTGGCGATGGGTCTGTTCATGCAGACGCTGGATTCGACCATCGTCAACACCGCACTGCCGGCCATGGCGCGCAGCCTGTCTGAAAGCCCGCTGAAGATGCAGTCGGTCATCATCGCCTACACGTTGACGACCGCCATGCTGATGCCGGCCTCAGGCTGGTTGGCCGATCGCTTCGGCACGCGAAAGATGTTCTTCGCTGCCATCTTCCTGTTCACCATTGGTTCGTTGCTCTGCGCGGAATCCCGCAGTCTGGACATGTTGATTGCCTCGCGCGTGGTGCAAGGTGTGGGAGGCGCGCTGCTGATGCCCGTGGGGCGGCTGACGGTGCTGCGCGTGGTGCCGCGCGAGCAGTTTCTGCCCGCCATGAGCTTCGTCACCATTCCGGGGCTGATCGGCCCGCTGATCGGCCCGACGCTGGGGGGCTGGCTGGTCGAGGCCGTGTCGTGGCACTGGATCTTCCTGATCAACATTCCCGTGGGCGTGATCGGCGCGCTGGTCACGCTCAAGGTGATGCCCGACGTGCACGCTGAAGACGACAACCGCTTCGACTGGTCCGGCTATCTGATGCTGGCCTTCGGCATGGCGGCGGTGTCGTTCTCGCTCGATGGGCTGTCGGAACTGGGCTTTCAGCACGCGACGGTGCTGGTGCTGCTGGTCTTCGGTCTGGCGGCGCTCACAGCGTACTGGCTGCACGCGGGGCGCGTGCCCGGGCCGCTGTTTCCGCGCACGCTGTTCGGCATTCCGAGCTTTTCCATTGGTGTGCTTGGCAACCTGTTTGCGCGCATCGGCAGCGGCGGGATGCCGTTCCTCATTCCGCTGCTCCTGCAGGTGAGCCTGGGGTACACGCCGCTGCAGGCCGGCCTGATGATGGTGCCGGTGGCTGCTGCAGGCATGGCCGCCAAGCCGTTGGGCACCTGGGCCATCAAGCACTACGGCTATCGGCGCATGCTCTCTGTCAACACGGTCATGGTCGGCCTGATGATGGCTAGCTTTGCCGTGATGACGCCCAACGTGCCGGTGTGGCTGCGGATCGTGCAATTGGCGGTTTTCGGCACCTTCAACTCGATGCAGTTCACGGCCATGAACACGCTCACGCTCAAAGACCTGAGCGGCCCGCTGGCCAGCGCGGGCAACAGCATGCTCTCGATGGTGATGATGTTGTCGATGAGTCTGGGCGTGGCCGCAGCGGGCGCGTTGCTGACGGGCTTTACCGACTTCACCGCCGGGCCGGAGGGGCGCGACACGCTGGCTGCATTCCACAAGACGTTTGTCTGCGTGGGCGTCATGACCTGCGCCGCCGCGTGGATCTTCGCGCAGCTCTCGCGCTTTGAGTCAACGCACGTCGTCAAGCGGCCCGAGATGGAAGTGCATTGACCGCGTGCTTCGGCTACCGCACTGACTACTTTTTCCAGTAGCCGCGCATCTTCTGGCTCAGGTCTACCTTGGCTGCGGCACGTGCTTCGGCTGCGGGGTCCGCACCGGGCTCGGGTGTCGGCCATGCGCATGCTTCGAACAGCGGTAGCAGCGCAGGCGGAATGAACCGCGTGCGCGACGCGTAGATGTGCCGATCGCCGTTGGGTGTTTGCTGCGTGACGTAGAAGCGCTGGGGCACCAGAATGTCGAGGTGCTCGCGCGCCCGCGTCATCGCCACGTAAAGCAGCCGGCGTTCTTCTTCCAGTTCTTCATGCGAACCGGCGCCCAGATCGGCCGGCATGCAGCCGTCTACGGCGTTCAGCACATACACCGCCTTCCACTCCTGGCCTTTCGACGAATGAATGGTCGAGAGGATCAGGTAGTCCTCATCGCGGTACGGGTCGCCTGATTCATCGCTGGTCAGCTCGGGCGGGTCGAGCGTCATCTCGGTCAGGAAGCGCTCGCGCGTAGCGTACGTGGCGGCCATGCGGGCAAGCTGGTCCAGATCGCCCTGGCGCACGGCCGCATCGTCGTGCAGGCGCTCCATGTGAGGTGAGTACCAGGCGCCGACGGCTTCGAGTTCACCGGCCCATTCCAGGCTGTCTTTGGGCGTGCGCAAGGTATGCATGAGTGCCATCAGCGCAGACCAGTCGCCGACCAGGCGTGCCGGTGGCTCGTACGCAAGCAGCGCGGCAATCGGGTCCGCTGCTTCCGCCATGGCGTCGAGCACGCGTGCTGCCGTGGCAGGGCCAGCGCCCGGCAGCAACTGGATCACGCGAAACCCGGCGATGCGGTTGCGCGGGTTTTCGGCCCAGCGCAGCACTGAAAGCACATCCTTCACATGGGCAGCCTCCAAAAACTTGAGGCCGCCGTATTTCACGAACGGGATGTTGCGGCGCGTGAGTTCAATCTCCAGCGGCGCGCTGTGACTTGCGGTGCGAAACAGCACCGCCTGCGATTTCAGCGTCAGCCCGCCTTCCCGGTGATGCAGCACCTGCTCGGCCACGCAGCGCGCCTGCTCGGCTTCATCGCGCACCGAAATCAAACGCGGACGATGCGTCGATGCGCGGTCCGTCCACAACGTCTTGGCAAAGCGCTCCGTGGCAAAGCGCATCACGCCGTTGGAAGCATCCAGAATCGGCTGCGTCGAACGGTAATTGCGCTCCAGCAGCACCGTGTGCGCCGGCCGCGAAAAGTGGCGCGGGAAATCGAGGATATTGCGCACCGTTGCCGCGCGAAATGCGTAGATCGACTGCGCGTCGTCGCCCACCACGGTCACGCCGTGGCCGTCCGGACGCAACGCACGCAGGATGGACGACTGCAGCCGGTTCGTGTCCTGGTATTCGTCGACGAGGATGTGGTCGAAGCGTGCACCAATTTCGGCGGCCAGTTCTGCGTCGGACACCATCGCGTGCCAGTAGAGCAGCAGGTCGTCGTAGTCGAGCACGTGCTGCGCCTGCTTGGCTTCGACATACGCATCGAACAGCGTGCGCAATTGCGTCTCCCACATCGCGCACCACGGAAAGTGGTGCTTGAGCACGGCGTTCAGCGGGCTCTCGGCGTTGATGGCGCGCGAGTAGATGGCGATGCACGTCTGCTTGAGCGGGAAGCGGCGTTCCTTGGTCGACAGGTTCAGCTCATGGCGCACCACGTTGAGCAGATCGGCGGAATCGCTGCGGTCGTGGATGGTGAAATCGGGCGCGAGGCCGACGCGCTCGGCGTATTCACGCAGCAGGCGCGCGCCGATGCCGTGGAAGGTGCCGGCCCAGGGCAGGGTGGTTTTGTACGAAGTGCCAGCCGAATTGAGGGCGCTGTTCGATCGCTCGCCCTGCATGGCACGCGCCAGCAGGTGGCCAGCGCGGTTGGACAGCTCACTCGCCGCTCGGCGGGAGAACGTCAGCAGCAGGATGCGTTGCGGATCGGCGCCGTTGGCCACCAGGTGCGCCACGCGCCAGCCCAGGGTGTGCGTTTTGCCGGACCCAGCACCGGCCAACACGAGCAGCGGGCCGGTTTCCGCTGCGCCCGCCCCGGAAATACCGAACTCGACCGCCTGGCGCTGCTGGTCGTTCAGTTGGGCCAGGTAACCGGGGCTGGCCGGGGCATTGGCGGTGTCTGGGGTAGGGGAGGCGGCAAGCACGGCAGGGCGTCACAAAAAATAACTGTATGAATATACAGCACTGTGATACCTGCTTCCGGAAAGTGAGGGCGGTGAATGGGAGGGCCGATCAGATCCCGTCCCGCAGCGTCTTCGCAAAGTCTTGCGTTGAGGCACGCCGGTTGAAGGCCTCCACCAGATCCGCCACGAACCAGGGCAGCACGAGCTGCGTGCCCGGATCGCTCAGGCCGACGCGGAGCCCGTCCATAGATGCCGATTCGGCAGGTTGGGCCGGCTGGATCGGCTCCGGAGGCTGGCTGTGCGCGAGCATCCCTTGCAGGTCCTGATCGGTGAACGTGAAGGTTGACGTGGTGAGGGCCGAGGCGGTCATTGCTGCCGACATCAGGGTGGCGGCCACGATAAGGCGTTTGAGGGTATTGGCAGGCATCGTGGCCTCCAGAACAGAACGGTTGGAAGAGTAAGCGACCGGCGCAGCGCGATGGCCGCAGCCATGATCCCCCCTCCGATCCTGGCAGTGGCTTAGGGTTCCGTTTCGCTCAGGAAATCCTAAATATCTGCGCAATTCGGTCAGTTGGCCTGCGGTTGCAGGGCGATCACCGCCATGCCCGTCAGCGCAATGGCCGCGCCGCCGATGTCCCAGCGGGTGAGCGTCACGCCGTCGACCAGACGCAGCCACACGAGCGCCACGGCGATATACACGCCGCCGTATGCGGCATAGGTGCGGCCGGCCGCGGTCGGGTGCAATGTCAGCAACCACGCAAACAGCGCCAGCGAGGCCGCCGCTGGCAGCAACAGCCAGATCGGCTTGCCTTGCCGCAACACGAGCCACGGCAGATAACAACCGACGATTTCCGCCACGGCGGTGACGGCAAACAGCACGGCAATACGAAGCAGTTCCAACACGGGCCCCGGAGCAATCAAAACGTAGACGGCACCGATTGTGGCACGTGGGGCCGCGCTGCCGCGATGGCACGGCATCAGGTGTGCGCGGCGGAGTGCGCCTGCAGCAACGCATCGATTTCCGGCTGCGTGCCCGCATACGCGCCGGCGCGCGTGGCGGTGAGGGCCGCTGCCGCTGCGGCTTGGCGCAGATGCGCCTGCACGGGCGCATTGGGCCACTGCAGCAGGCTCACCAGCCAGCTGCCCATGGCGGCATCGCCGCAGCCGACGGTGTCCGCCACCGGCACGGCAAAGGCCGGTTGCGAGATGCGGGCATCGTCTTGCCCGCCGTGCGCGGCGGCCAGCCATTCCATGCCCTCTGCACCGAGCGTGAGCAGGATGTCGGCTTGCGGCGCGAGGGTGCGCAGCGTTGTGAGCGGATCGACATCCCCGGGAAACAGGTGGCGCAAGTCTTCATCCGACACCTTGATGACCGATGCGATGGCGGCCATGCGCAGCAGCAGCGGCGTGTAGTGCGGTGCGTCCATGGCCGTGCGCCAGTTCGGGTCGAAGGTGATGCGCGTGCCTTGCGCGGCCAGCGTCTCGGCCAGCGTCACGAGGCGGCTGCCCAGCGGCTCGCGTGCCAGGCTGATGCAGCCGAAGTGGGCGATCTCCACGGCGGTTTGCCAGCCGGCAGGCAGGCCTTGCGCATCGAAATGCAGGTCGGCGCTATCGTCGCCCACGAAGAAATAGTGCGGCGGCTGGGTCGACGTGACCATCGCCAGCAGCGGCGAGCGGTCGACGCGCTGCAGATAGCGCAGATCGAGCCCGGCGGCCTGGGAATCGGCGAAGAGCGCATCGCCGAACACGTCGTTGCTGATGGCGCCCGCGTAACCCGTGGGCACACCCAGACGCGCCGCCACGCGCGCCACGTTCCAGCATGCGCCGCCTGGCCGGGCGAGCCATTGGCCGTTGCCTTGATGCAGGAAATCGGTCAGCGCTTCGCCAAAGACGACGAGGCGGGGCAAGGGCAGGGCGTCGGTCATGCAGGCAAGGGGAGATCGGAGGTTTGGGTAGAAGGCGCGACTGGCAGCGGCGAGGCGCGCCGATACAGCGCACGGAATGTCGACAGCCGTTCGGCAAGGCGCGCGTGGCGTGCGGCGTCGGGCCGATATGTGGCTTGCACGGGTGGCTTGGCGCAGACGGCCGTTTCGATGCCCCCGTCGGCCATCCAGCCCAGGCGCGCGGCACCGAGCGCACCGCCTGCTTCGCTGCCGACGTGCGTCGTCAGTTCGGTGTTGAGCGTGTCGGCCAGCAACTGCGCCCAGAACGGACTGCGCGAGCCGCCGCCCACAAACGAGAGCGAGGCCACCTGCGTGCCGGCTGCGCGCAAGGCGTCCAGGCCATCTGCCATGCCGAAGGCGACGCCTTCGATCACGGCATAGCCGAGCGCGGCGCGGTCGCTGGCATGCGTGAGGTTGTGGAAATGGCCTTGCGCAAACGCGTCGTTGTGCGGCGTGCGCTCGCCGCTGAGGTAGGGGAGGAAGAACGGCGCTGACTGGCGTTCGGATTCGGCCAGCGCGGCAATTTCAGGCAGCAGCGTGGCTTCGGGCACGCTCGTCAGCCGGCAGAACCAGCGCAGGCAGCTTGCGGCAGACAGCATCACGCTCATCTGGTGCCAGCGTCCCGGCAGCGCATGGCAGAACGCGTGCACAGCTTGGGCGGGGTTCGGGCGGAAGCGGTCATTGACGACAAAGATCACGCCGGATGTGCCGAGTGACAAAAAGCCATCGCCCGGCTGGGTCGCGCCGATGCCCACAGCGCTGGCCGCGCCGTCGCCGCCGCCGCCGGCAACCACGACGCCACGCGCCAGGCCCCATGCATCGGCCACCTCGGGCAGCAGCGTGCCACTGGGCGCACTGCCTTCCACCAGGCGCGGCATCTGGCTGCGTGACAAGCCCGTCGCGGCGAGCAGTTCGTCAGACCACGTGCGCCGCGCAACATCCAGCCACAGGGTGCCGCCCGCATCCGATGGATCGGATGCCCGCTCGCCCGTCAGGCGCAGGCGCAGGTAGTCCTTGGGCAGCAGCACGCAATCGATGGCGCTGAACACATCAGGTTCATGGTGTGCGCTCCACAGCAGCTTCGGCGCGGTGAAACCCGGCATCGCCAGATTGCCGGCAACAGCGTGCAGGTCTGGCACGCGGCGGGTGAGTTCCAGGCATTCGGCGGTGCTGCGCGTGTCGTTCCACAGCATGGCGGGGCGCAACACGCGGTTGCGCGCGTCGAGAAGCACCGCGCCGTGCATCTGGCCCGACAGGCCGATGGCGCGTGTGGCGGCAAAGGCTTCTGGCGCCGCATCACGCAGTTTGCCGATGGCGGCACAGGTGGCCTGCCACCAGTCTTCCGGCGTTTGCTCGGCCCAGCCCGGATGCAGTCGCGATACGGCGAGCGGCTCACCGGCCGTCCCGACGATGGTGCCCGCCGCGTTCAGCAACAGCACTTTGACTTCCGAGGTTCCGAGATCGATGCCGAGGTACATGAGGCCGCCGGGTCCGGTTGCTTGAACCGTGGATTGTCGCGCGAATCCGCCGATGTGTTTGTTGGACTAGCCGGCAGTGGCGGTTTGCTCGACTGCCAGCCACGCCCGCACACGCTCGATAGCGTCGCGAACAAGGCCGGTGAGTGCTTCCGTGCCCGCGAGGCTGCCCCACAGCGCGGTGTTCCGGCAGTACACGGCAACCGGGTCATCGGCCTCAAGCATGGCGTGCGCGGCAACCGGATCGAACTGGCCATCCTGGTAGGCATACGGCAGCGTGCCCGCGTGCCAGCGCTCCAGGAAGACGAAGAACAGCGCCGGCAGCATCGCCGTGGCAAGGGGCACATGCCCGCGCGCAAAGCATTCCGCCAGCGTGGGTGTGATGAACCCGGGAATTTTAGAAAAGCCGTCTGCCGCCACGCGCTGGTTGGTGTCAAGGATGTGCGGATTGGCGAAACGGTCGAGCACCGTGTCGCGGTAGGCGGCCAGGTCGATGGGGCTGGGCTGATGGGCCGTGAGACACGGGATGACATCGTCGGTCACGTAGTCGCTCGCCATGCGGTGGATGGACGGCACGCCCACGCTTTCATCGATGGTGTGCAGCCCCAGGAGCGTGCCGGCCCACGCGATGCAGCTATGGCTGGCGTTGAGCACGCGGATCTTCGCTTCCTCGTACGGCAGCACCGAAGGGACGAACTCGACGCCCACGCGTTCGAGCGCAGGCCGTCCGGCACGGAAGTCGTCTTCCACCACCCATTGCGCAAAGGTCTCGGCCATCACGGGGCAGCGGTCTTGCCAGCCGGTTTGAGCGGCCACGCGTTGGCGCAGGGCGTCGGTGGGGCGTGGTGTGATGCGGTCGACCATCGTGTTGGGCGTGCTGGCGTGGGCGTCGAGCCACGCGATGAGGTCGCCGTCGCCGGGCTCGCCACGCAGCGTGAGGAACTGTCGCAGGCCGCTGCGAAAGCGCTCGCCGTTGTGGCGCAGGTTGTCGCAATTGAGCAGCGTGAGCGGAGCGCCGCCACGCTGCAAACGCAGATGCAGCAGACGGGCCAGCGCACCGTAGAGCGTGCCGGCACCGCCGCGCAGGTCAGCAGCAATGTCCGGCTGCGTCGCGTCGAGCTGGTGCTGTTGGTCCAGGTAGTAGCCGCCTTCTGTCACGGTAAAGGAGATCACGCGCGTATCGGGTGCTGCGCCGATCTCGCACAGCGCCGCGAGTTCGGCATTCCACGGCACGACTGTATCGATCGACTGGATGCGCGTGTACTGGCGATGGCCGGCGGTGTCGACCGTCTCCAGCGTGTAAGCGCCGTGCTGGGCGGCAAGGTCATGCAGCAGCGTGCCGGCATCGTCGCGGATATTGGCAAGCGCCAGGCGCCACGATGTGTCGCCGGTCTCGCGAAGGCGATGCAGATACCACGCCTGGTGCGCGCGGTGGAAAGAGCCGGCACCCAGGTGCAGCCAGGTGGAGGAGGTGGGAGAAGGCATGATCGTGTGCAACGTTGGGGTATGAGCCTCAGGCGGCCAGTTGCGCTTGCAGGCGCGGCAGCGCGCAGCCTTCGGCGTCGAACAGATGGCAGTGCGTGGCATCGGCAGCCAACGTAATGGCGCTGCCGTGCGCGAGCTTGGTAGATTCCGGCACGCGCAGCACAAGCCCGTCGGATGCCGCTTCGCAATCGGCATGCAGATAGGCCACGTCGCCCAGGGACTCGATATGCGTGACGGCACCCCGCAGCGCGCCGGCAGCGTCCAGATGCAGATGCTCCGGGCGGATGCCGAGCGTGACGGCATCCCCCGCACGCACTTCACCCGGCGATACGGCCACGCGCTGTTGGCCGCCCGCGAGTGCCACGGTCACGCCCGACGCATCGGCACGATCGACGACGCCACGCAGAAAGTTCATCTTCGGCGAGCCAATGAAGCCCGCCACAAACTGGCTGGCCGGATGGTGATACAGCGTCTGCGGAGAGCCGACCTGCTCGATGCGTCCGTCACGGAGCACGACGATCTTGTCGGCCAGCGTCATGGCTTCCACCTGATCGTGCGTGACGTAGATCATGGTGGTCTTCAATGCATCGTGCAGGCGGGCAAACTCCAGGCGCATCTTCACGCGCAGCGCGGCATCGAGGTTGGAGAGCGGCTCGTCAAACAGGAAGACCTTGGGCTCGCGGGTGATGGCGCGACCGATGGCCACGCGCTGGCGTTGGCCGCCGGAGAGCTGGCGCGGTTTGCGATCGAGCAGCGCATCAATGTGCAAGACTTCGGCGGCGCGGCGTACGGCGGCGTCGATGGCCTCGCGCTTCATGCCCGAGAGCTTCAGACCGAAGGCCATGTTGTCGTACACGCTCATGTGCGGATACAGCGCGTACGACTGGAACACCATCGCAATGCCGCGCTTGGCGGGCACCACGTCGTTCACGCGCGTGTCGCCGATCAACAGGTCGCCGCCATCGATGCCCTCCAAGCCTGCAATCGTGCGCAGCAATGTCGACTTGCCGCAGCCCGAAGGGCCGACGAAGACGACGAATTCGCCATCGGCAATGTCGAGGTTGATGTCGTGCAAGACGGTGTTCTGCTCGTAACGCTTCTGCAGATTGCGCAGGGTCAGGCTGGCCATGGCGAGGTCTCCTTGGGCGTGTTCTGTATGCGGATCAGGCGGGCGTGGCGAGGGTCGACGTCAGCGCGTCGGCCAGTGCCCGCATGTCGGTAAAGACGTGGCGCGCGCCGGCGGCCAGCAGGCGCTGCGTGGCGACTGCCGGCATATGCGCCACGCCGGCAAAGCCGAATACGATCAGGCCTGCGGCTCGGGCGGCCCGCACGCCGGTGTCGCTGTCTTCAATGACGAGGCATTGCGCGGGGCTGGCGCCCAGGCCCGCACAGGCTGCGAGGTACACATCCGGTGCCGGCTTGGGTCGCGGTGTTTCGTAGGCGCTATAGATGTGTGGGCCAAATACGTCGAGCAGGCCTGCTCTGCGCAGGCTTGCTTCAATGCGCGGGCGGCTGCTGTTGCTGGCGACCGCCTTGGGCTGCGGCAACGTGGCGAGCAGGTTGGCAATGCCGGGCACCGGCTGCGATTGCGTGGCGCAGTCGTGTTCGACGTCGGCCAGCACGCCGGCCAGTTGTGTGTCGGACAGATGAAAGCCGATGCTGCTCTGCAACTCGCTCAGCAGTGCCATCGTGTTCATGCCCAGGCGCGGTTCAAGCATCTCTTCCAGCGCGGCGGACGAAAGATGCGGCACGTGCGGACCGAGCGTGCGGATCAGCGCGCGCAGCGCCACCGACTCGCTGTCGATCAGCACGCCGTCGCAATCGCAGATGAGGTAGGCGGGGGCGCGCGCGTTGGCATATTCGTTGGCATGTGGCGTCATTTCACGGCCCCGAACGTCAGGCCGCGCACCAGTTGCCGTTGTGCCAGCCAACCCAACACGAGGATCGGCGCAATCGCCAGGACCGACGCCGCCGACAACTTCGCCCAGAACAGCCCCTCCGGGTTGGAGTACGACGCAATGAAGACGGTGAGCGGCGCCGCATCGATGCTGGTCAGGTTCAGGCTCCAGAAGGCTTCGTTCCACGACAGGATGAGCAGGAGCAGCGCGGTGGAGGCCAGGCCCGGCAGCATCGTCGGCAGCAGCACGTAGACGAGTTCCTGCCAGAGGTTGGCGCCGTCCATGCGCGCGGCTTCCAGAATCTCGCGCGGCACGTCGTTGCAGTAGGTGAAGATCATCCACACGGCAATCGGCAGGTTGGCGAGCGTGTAGACGATGACGAGCGCCGTGATGGAGTCCAGCAGCCCCGCCGTCTTGGCAAGCAGGTACACCGGTAGCAGCACGCCCACGGCGGGCATCATCTTGGTCGACAGCATCCACAGCAGGACCTGCTGCGTGCGCTTGTTCGGGAAGAACGCCATCGCATAGCCCGCCGGAATGGCAATCGCCAGCGCCAGCAGCGTGGAGAGGATCGACACCGCCAGCGAGTTGCCGAGAAAGCTCGGGTAATGCGCGCGCTCCAGCACCTCGCGGAAGCTATCGAGCGTGGGCGTGAACAAGAGCGTGGGCGTATAGGCGTCCTGCTCGGTCTTGAAGGCGGTCAGCGTTGCCCAGGCGATAGGGAAGAACAGCGCCAGGGCAATCGCCCACGCCAGCACTCCGGCCAGCCGCGTGCGCCAGGTTGCGGTGAGGGTGCTCATTGCTCGTGCACTCCCTTCAGGTTGCGAGCCAGCATGCGAACGAGGAAGAACGCCACTACGTTTGCCAGCACCACCGCCACGATGCCGCCGGCCGACGCAATGCCGATATCGAACTGCTGCAAGCCGAGGCTGTAGACGAAGTAGGCGAGGTTGGTCGTGGCCGTGCCGGGGCCGCCGGCGGTGGTGGTGTGGATCTCGGCAAAGATCGAGAGCAGGAAGATGGTTTCGATCATCACCACCACGGCAATCGCGCGCTTCAGGTGCGGCAGCACGATGTGCCAGAAGATGCGCACGGGGCTCGCGCCGTCGAGCTGCGCGGCTTCCTTCTGCTCGGGGTCGAGCGATTGCAGCGCCGTCAGCAGGATCAGGAAGGCAAACGGCGTCCACTGCCACGCCACGATGATGATCACGGAGAGCATCGGCTGCGTCGCGAGCCAATCCACCGGCTCGGCACCGAACAGGCGCGCCACCCAGGCTGCCAGGCCGTACACGGGGTGCAGCATCATGTTCTTCCAGATGAGCGCCGCCACCGTCGGCATGACAAAGAACGGGCTGATCACGAGAATGCGCGCCACGCCGCGCCCCGCAAACGGCTGGTCGAACAGCACCGCCAGCAGCGTGCCGGCCACGACGCTGATCACCAGCACCGAGCCGATCAGCACCAGCGTGTTGCCGATGGCCGGCCAGAAGGCGGGGTCTTCGATCAGGAAGCGGTAGTTGTCGAGCCCCGCCAGGCCGGTCTGATCTGGGTTGAGCAGGTTGTAGCGGCTGACGGAGAAATACAGCGTCATCGCCAGCGGCACCGTCATCCACAGCAGCAGGACCAGCACCGACGGCGACACCAGCAGCGTCGGCAGCCAGCGCCGCGCGCCGTTTTGTGGTTGTACGGGCTGTGCGGGTGACGGTGTACCGCCCATGCCGTTCACCCGCGACTCCAATACATGTTCCATGACACCTCCCGGCGCAGCAGCGGCTGCATCACTTCAGATAGCCGCCCTGGCGCATTGCGCGCTGTGCCTGCGATTGCGAGACACGGAGCGCGTCGTCCACCGTCGTCTTGCCTGTGAGCGCGCCGGCAATCGCCTGGCCAACCACCGTGCCCAGCGACTGGAACTCCGGAATCGTCACGAACTGCACGCCGGTGTAAGGCACTTTCTGTGCGGACGGATCGTTCGGGTTGGCGGTCTCGATGGCGTGGCGCACGAAGCCGGAGAACGGCGCGGCCTTCTGGTAGGCCGGGTCGTCATACGTTGATGCGCGCGTGCCCGGCGGTACCTCGCCCCAGCCCTGCGCCTTGGCCACGGCGCGGATGTAGTCCTTCGATGTCGCCCAGGCCGCGAACGTCTTGGCAGCCTCCGGCGATTTCGACGACTTCGGCACCGCGAGCGCCCAGATCCACAGCCAGTGCGAGCCCTTCGGTGTGCTGGCGATGGGCGCATTCGCAAAGCCCACCTTGTCGGCCACCTTGGAATCCTTCGTGCTGCTGACCATGCCGGCGGCAACGGTCGCGTCGATCCACATGCCGCACTTGCCGCCCGAGAACAGCACGAGGTTTTCGTTGAAGCCGTTGCTGCTTGCGCCGGGCGGGCCGTATTTCTTCAGCAGGTCGACATACGTGTTGACCGCCTGTTTCCACTGCGGCGTGTCGATGGTCGGTTGCCATTTCTCGTCGAACCAGCGGCCGCCGAACGTGTTGACCATGGTGGACACCAGCGCCATGTTTTCGCCCCAGCCTGCCCGGCCGCGCAGGCAGATACCGTACACACCCTTGGCGGGGTCGTGCAGCTTGGCGGCGAACTTGGCAATGTCGTCATACGTGGGCTGCTCGGGCATCTTCAGGCCCGCCGCGCTGAACAGATCGCGCCGGTAGTACGTCATCGAGCTTTCGGCATAGAACGGTACGGCGAAGAGCTTGCCGCCCTGCGAGAGGCCATCGCGCACCGTCGGCAGCAGATCGGCCGCGTCGTAGCTGGCGGGCATGTCCAGCGGGGCGAGCCAGCCTTTCTTGGCCCACAGCGGCGCTTCATAGCCGCCAATCGTCATCAGGTCGAACTGGCCGCTGCCGGTGGCGATGTCGGTGGTCACGCGCTGGCGCAGCACACCTTCTTCCAGCGTGACCCAGCGCAGTTTGATGTCGGGGTGCGCCTGCTCGAACTGGCTCGACAGCTTCTGCAGCACGATCATGTCGGGGTTGTTGATCGTGGCAATCGTGAGCGTGGTGGGTGCCGCATGCGCAGAGACAGCGCAGAGAGCGGGGAAGGCAGCGAGGGCGGTCAGCTTGAGTAGTTGGGATGGGCGGGCCATCCCGCGCAGAAGCGTGCGGAACATGCAGTCGTCTCCTTTCTTGGAATGTGGCGATGCGGGCGCACCGCCTGGACTTGCTTCGGGTTTTGAGCAATTGTCCGTGTTGTGAGCAAATAATCGGATGCGATGTTGCGCTTGTCAAGCAAATGCTCGTTGAAAGGGCAAAAGCACGCTACGATGCGTCTCATATCGCCAAGGTTCTAGAGGAGGCGCTGCGTGTCCAAGCAGCAGGAAAAACGAGACCAGGCCGCGCGTGCGGCGTGGCTTTACTACGTGGGCAACCACACGCAACACGACATCGCCGAGCAGTTGGGCGTGTCGCGCCAGATCGCGCAGCGGCTGATCGCCTATGCGGTGGAGCACGGGCTGGTGAAGGTGCGCGTGACGCACCCGGTGTCAGCGTGTCTGGAGTTGGCGGAGAGCCTGCGCAGCCGTTTCCGGCTGGAGACCTGCCATGTGGTGCCGGCCAGTGCCGACGATGCAGACGCTGCCCAACGCATGATTGCCGTGGCCGCCGCGGAAATCATGGAGCGCCACCTGCTGGCCGATGCGCCGCGCGTGGTGAACGTCGGCTCGGGCCGCACGCTGCGCGCCGCGATCGATCAACTTCCAGATATTGACCGGCCGCAGCATCGCATCGTCTCGATGGTCGGGGCGATTGCAGCGGACGGCTCGTCCAACCGGTACGACGTCGCGCTTGCCGCGGCGGAGAAAACCCGCAGCCGCTATTACCTGCTCCCTGCGCCGCTTGTTGCCGACAACGCCGAAGACACGAGGCAGTGGTGCCAGCACCGGCTCTACGGCGTGGTGGCCGATCTGGCAGCGCAGGCGGATGTCACGTTCATTGGGGTCGGCACGATCGGGCCCGGTTGCGCATTGCAGGTCGATGGCTTCATCAGCGCGAAGGATGTGGATGATCTGCTCGCCCATGGCGCGGCCGGCGAGTTGATCGGCAGGCCGATCGATGCCCAGGGTCGTTTGCTGGAGGCGCCGCTGCAGACCCGCATCACGAGCTTGCCGCTCAGGCCGATGCCCTCTCGCCCCGTCATCGCCATTGCTGGCGGTGTGGCCAAGGCGGGCGCGATCGGGGCGGCCTTGCGAGGCGGCTGGCTGACCGGCCTTGTGACCGACGAAGCCTGCGCGCAGCAGATCCTGGGTGCATTGGACTGAACCCACCACACCGACGACGCAATGCTCGAACTCCGCCCGACCTGCGAACACTGCAACACGGCGCTGCCGCCCGATGCGACCCACGCGCGCATCTGTTCATTCGAATGCACGTTCTGCGCGACGTGTGCAGACGGCGTGTTCGGCAATGTCTGCCCGAACTGCGGCGGCGGTTTTACGGCGCGGCCGATCCGCCCGTCGAAGGATTGGAAGAACGGCAACTTCCTGGGCAAGCACCCGGCCAGCACGACAGTCAAGCATCGTCGCGCAGACTTGGCCGCGCATGCCGAATTGGCGGCGGCTGTCGGCGCCACGCCGCCGGAAAAGCGCTGATGGTCTAACGCGGTGCAGGCGCCGGTAACACCGGCGTGACCTTGTAGCCGCGTGCCGCCAGCAGCGCCGGAATCCCCTTGGGCCCGATCATGTGCAACGCACCCACGGCGCCAAACACGCGCTGGCCGCTGTTGTGCACGCGCGCGATGTTTTCGGCCATGGCGCGGTTGCGGTTCGTCACGAGGCGTTGGAAGGCGCGTTTGTCCGACGCCGTTTTCAGGCAATCGCACCACTGGGGGTAGTGCTCCAGCGTACTGATGTCGCTGTCGGCCCAGGCATTGGCGAGCGTGAGCGTCTGCGTGCGCGCCTCGCCCGATTCAATCGCGTCGAGCACGGTATCGAATTGCTGAGCGACCTCGTTGTTCGGCACGATCTCGTTGAGCACGCGCACCTGCTGCGCCAGCGTTTCGAGCGGCACGATGGGCAAATGCACGCTCTTGGCGTAAGTCGTCAGAAACAGGTCGATACCGAAATCCGGATAGAGCCCGTCCGTGCGCACCCCCAGCACCGCCAGCGAGGCCAGTTGCATGGTCGGCTGAAACTTGCGGATCTGTGTGAGCGCCGTGTCGGGCAGGCACGCCGCGGAGAGCAGCTTGTTGAAGCGTTCACCGCGCCGGCCCGCCATGAGGCGGCGATCTTCGGCGGTGTTGTGTGCGATGAGCGGTTTGCGGTCGGTGCCCTTGTCGAGCAGGTCGAGTTCGAGCGCGATGCTGTCCACCTGCTGAAGCGCGCTGCGCACGGCGGGGCCGGGCAGCATCCAGTCGGCCCGCGCGACATGGATCGTCCCGTAGAGCCACGAGGTGTGACCGTTCTTTTCGATGCGCCAGAGCAGGCCGTGGTCGGTCGCGCGCTGCGCGGCGGCGGCCCAACCGTCCTTGGGGATGAAGCTGGAGGCCGGGGGCGGACAGTTCGGGGCGGGTGCCTGTCCCTGTACGGATGTTGTGTCTTGCGCGACCGCCGTGCCGGCACCCGCCAATAGGAAAAACGCGGCCGCGAGCGCGCGCCACGTGGTGTGATTGCGTGCCATTTGGCTGCTCCCCGAATATTGTTGTGGTCGTCTGTGCAGTTTAGCGGGCGCGGGCCATTGCGTCCCGCGTGACGATCAGCGGCGCTACTTGCTCAACCGCGGCGGCACGGCATGCGCGCCCCGCGTCTCGCGAAACCACAGCGCCAGGCTTTCGTCTTCGAGCGCGTAGGCGCCGCGTGACTCCTTCCAGATCAGGTTCTTGTCGCGCAGCGCATCAAGCGCGGCTTGCACCGTGGCGGTGGAAAACTCGCTGTGGCCGAGCTTGGCCGCATATGCCTTCATCGAGTCTTCCGAAAACGGCGAGTAGCCTTGCCCGCGCTCGATCAGCACCGCCAGCACGGCACGCTGGATTTCGGTCAGCGCGCTGTAATCGCTCTCGATCTCGCCCCAGATGCGGTCGCGAAAACCCTGTGCGCCGCGCTTGAGCAGCTCGCCCAGGCTGGCGGCTTCACCCAGCTCCAGGGCGATCTCGCTGACGATGCCTTTGAGCATCTCCGGCCGGTGGCCGACCAACTGGAAGGCGGCAAACATGTCGTCTTCCTTGAACTGGTTATTCGGCGCCAGGTGCTGGTTGACCCACGCCGTGTACGCCGACACATACGGCCGGCCCAGCAGCGGGAAGTTGGTCACGCGCGAGCCGAAGAACGGCTGTGTGCGATTGAGCAGCAGGTTGGCAAGCTTGTCGCGGTTCGACCCCGTAAAGACTAGGAAGAGGCGCGGTTCTTCCACCCCCTGGTTCATCTGGTCCCGCGCGGCCTTGAGCGCGAACATGGCGTTGGTGCCGGCCTCGGTGGACAGCGCGTGCTGCGCCTCGTCGATGATCAGCACGACGGGCCGCTGCACTGCTTTGTAAAGCACATCCAGCGCATCGGCCAGGGTGATGCCCGGCGGCAGCCCGATCTTGCCGAGGTTGAACGTGAAGGTGCGTAACACGTCGACCTTCTCCATGCCGGCCTGCTTGGCGAGCTTGGCAATCGGCCCGTCGAACTGGGCCAGCTTCGATTTGATGGCGTCGGCGATCAGCAGGCCGGGGTCGCGGGCGCGGTCGGCCCATAAGTCCACGTAGATGGCGATCCACTTGCGGCGCTCGACTTCCGGCACCAGGTCTTCGCGCAGGAACGTGCTTTTGCCGGTGCGCCGGGGCGCCGCCAGGAACAGGCCGGAGCGCGCATCGGCCAAGCCCTTGCCTTCCAGGCTGTCACACAGCGTGTTGGCAAGGTCCTGGCGGTGGAAGTTGAAGCGGCTGGTATCAGTGTCGGAATCCATGGAAAGCCCTGTTTTAGACCTGATTATGGGGGTTGGTATAAATTATAGTTGATCCAATAATTAAGGCTAATTCCAATCCAAGCGCCCGTCGATTTCCGCCGATTTTGCCTATGCGCGGCACTGTGCCGCAGGCAATTCGGGGAACCGTGTGCAGCGCTATACTCGCCACATTCTGACGTTGTCCATCCATGCTCCATCGCCGTTGGCTCTTCCTCGTCTGGCTTGCGATCGTACTGAATGTACTGTCGCCGGTGCTCGCTTCCGCACGCGCGGCAGCCACGGGCACACTGGCCGTCGAGCTGTGCAGCGCAACGGCACCGCATGGCAGCACCGTGCAGGTCGCCATCGACGTGCAAGGCGATGGCTCCGCCGACGATTCGGCCGCCCACCACAGCGTGGCGCACTGTCTGTATTGCCCGGGGTTTGCCGCCGGGCTGGCGCTGGCCTCGTTGCCGGCGCTCGATGTTCCTTCCGCCCATTTCGTCTATCGCGTGCGGCAGCCGGCCACCCCGGCGCCGGTGTACGCGCGCAGTGCGCTGCGCGTGGCCGAGTCGCGCGCGCCTCCTGTGTCTGCGTCGTTGTCGATCTGACGCGCCTGCGGACGTAGCTCCGTGGCGCCTTTGCGTTCGGCCTGCTTGGGCCGACGCCATCGCAATCCGGAGACCTTCCGATGTCATTCCACAAGCGCGCCGGGGCCGCCGCCCCTAGGCGCACGCTGGTGTGCCGTGCTGCGCTCGCGCTGGGCGCAGCGGCACCACTGTCTGCTTTTGCTGCCGAGGACGCGGCATCTGCGCCCGTGCCTGTCATGCAGGAACTTGCTCCCACCGTGGTGCGGGCCAACGCCAACCTCGCGCCGTTCGCTCGCAATACGCCGGCGGTCGTGCAGAGCGTCACAGCCGATCAACTGGCCGACCGCAACGTCGTCACCACTGAAGACGCGGTCAAATACCAGCCCAACGTGATGGTGCGCCGCCGCTTCATTGGCGATCGCAACTCCATCTTCGCCGGCCGCGATTTCAACGAGATCCAAAGCGCACGGGGCCTGCTGTATGCCGACGGCATCCTGCTCTCGAACCTGCTGGGCTCCAGTTACAGCTACCCGCCGCGCTGGTCGATGGTCGGTCCGGATGACCTGGCGCGCGTCGATATCTTGTATGGGCCGTTCTCGGCGCTGCTGCCGGGTAACTCGATGGGCACGACCATCGCGATGACCTTGCGCCGCCCCGAAAAATTCGAGGCCGCCGCGCAGACGCAGCTGATGAGCCAGCACTACAACGATGCCTACGGCTTTTCCCGCAACGTCACCGGCAACCACGAGAGCGCCTCGCTGGGCGACCGGATCGGCAAGTTCTGGTATGCGCTGTCGGTCGACCGGCTGGAGAACGACAGCCAGCCGATGCAATACGCCACACCCAACTCCAGGTTCACGGCGGGCGGCACGCCCGTGCCGGTCACGGGCGCGCGGCAGGATCTGGGCCCCAACGGACAGCCGCGCGTGATTCTCGGGCCGCAGATGCTCGAGCGCACGCAGCAGCTGCAAGAGACGCTGCGATTCGGCTACGTGTTCAGCGACAGCCTGGAGGCATCGCTCACGCTGGGCCATTGGGAGAACCATTACAACGATCAGGCGCTCAGCTTCCTGCGCGATGCCGCCGGCAACGTGGTCACGGGCGGCAATGTGCTGATCAACGGCACGCCATACACGATCGCCCCGAACACCTTTGCCCCGCAAAACGGCGACCAGGAAAACTGGCTCTACGGCCTGGGCGTGAAGGGCAAGATCAGTGGCTGGAAGATCGATACCAACGCGTCGGCCTACAACGTCTCGCGCGACATCCTGCGCGCGTCGAACACGGCGGCCGGCAATGGGCCCGGCACGGTGTTTTATGGCGACGGCACGGGCTGGTCCAACTTCGACATCAAGGCGACGTCGCCCACGGTGTCCGGCCATACCTTCACGACCGGCTACCACTACGACCAATATCACCTGCGCAACCAGACCTTCAACGCGACCAACTGGTCAACGGAAGCGCTCTCCACGCTCAAATCCAGCTACCAGGGCGACACGCAAACGCAGGCCGTCTTCCTGCAGGACGCCTGGGCGTTTGCACCGCGATGGCTGGCAACGCTGGGCCTGCGCTATGAAAGCTGGCGTGCCTACAACGGCCAGCTCGGCAACGGCACGAGCAGCTTGGGCTACGCTAGCCGCACCGAAGACGCGTTCTCGCCCAAGGCGGCCATCCAATGGCAGGCCACGCAAGACACGCTGCTGCGCCTGTCGTACGGCCGTGCGGTGCGCTTTCCGACGGTGGCGGAGCTGTTCCAGGGCACGATCAGCGGCAACACGATCGTCAACAACGATCCGAACCTCAAGCCGGAACGCGCCAACGATTTCGACTTCACCGTCGAGCAGGCCGTGCCTTACGGCGTGCTGCGTACCAGCCTGTTCCAGAGCGACGTGCGCGACAGCATCTACACGCAGACCAACATCACCGTCACGCCCAACGTGACGAACGTGCAGAACGTCGATCGCGTGCGCACGCGCGGCATCGAACTGGCGTACTCGGGGCAGGACGTTTTGCAGGATGCGGGCGTGCGTGGCGTGGACGTCGAAGCCAACGTCGCCTTCACGCAATCGAAGACGCTGGCCGACGCCGCGAACCCGACCTACGTCGACAAGACCTGGCCGCGCATGCCGCGCGTGCGCGCCAATCTCTTTGCGAGCTGGCATGCCACGCCTGACTGGACAGTCGGCGCGGGCGTGCGGTACTCCGGCCGCCAATACGGCACGCTCGACAACACCGATGTGCTGCCGAACGTCTACGGTGGCACCAGCAGCTTCTTCACCGTGGATCTCAAGGCCAGCTACCGCATCGACAAGCACGTCACGCTGGCGCTGGGCGTCGACAACCTGACCGACCGGCGGTATTTCGTGTATCACCCGTATCCGTCGCGCACCTTCTATGGACAGCTGAAATGGCGTCTGTAATGCAGTCGATTCCTCGATTCCTGGCCGGTGCGCTGCTGGCTTTTGCGGCAACGCTGGCGCTCGCGCACGAAGGTCATGATCACGGCGCCATGGCAGGCAAAGCTGCCGCCAAACCGCAGCTCGCCACGTCGGCGGCGTTCGACAAGGCAGGGCGCTTGTGGGTGACGTGGGCGGAAGGGCCGCATGTGGTGGTCGCCTCGTCCAACGATCTCGGCAAGACGCTGTCCACGCCGCAGCGCGTGAACCCGCAACCCGAGCCGATCTATACCGACGGCGAGAACCGCCCCAAGGTCATCGCCAGCCCGGACGGTGCGCTGTATCTGAGCTGGTCGCGCCCGCTCGATGCGCCGTACACGGGCTTCGTACGTTTCTCGCGCTCGCTTGACGGCGGCAAGACGTGGAGCGCACCGGTCACCGTCCACCACGACCGCCAGCCGATTACGCACCGCTTCGATTCGATTGCGGTCGATGGCGCCGGCCGCATCTTCGTCACGTGGATCGACAAGCGTGACCTGCTGCGCGCGCAGGCAGCCAAACAGCCGTACGACGGCGCGGCAGTGTATTACACCGTGTCGACCGACCGTGGCGCCACCTTCGCGCCCGAGCGCAAGATCATCGACCAGACCTGCGAATGCTGCCGCATTGCGCTGGCGCCCGATGCCAACGGCCACATGCTCGCGCTGTGGCGCAACGTGTTTGCCGGGCAGATTCGTGACCACGCATTGGCGACATTACCGATCGATAACACGCCGCTTGCCGTCACGCGGGCAACGTTCTCGGAGTGGCGCGTCGATGCGTGTCCGCACCATGGTCCCGCGTTGGCCGTGACGGCCGATGGCGTGCGGCACATGGCGTGGTTTTCCGTACTGCACGACAAGCCGGGGCTGTTCTACAGCCGGCTTTCGGCCGACGGCAAACCGATCGGCGAGGCTTGGGGTTTTGCCGGTTCGCCACAAGCCGGCGCGCAGGCATCGCACCCCGCATTGCTGGCGGCGGACGGCGCGCTGTGGCTGGTCTGGAAGCAGTTTGCCGACGACCGCATGCAGATTCTGCTGCGCAAATCCACAGATGGCGGCGCGCACTGGACAGCGCCGGCCAGCCTGGCAAGCACCAATGGCGGCAGCGACCACCCGCAACTGCTGGCGCGCGATGGCCATGTCTACCTGTCGTGGCGCACGCAAGCCGAGGGCTACCGGCTGATCGATATCGGCAATGTCAGCCCGTCCAATCCATCATTGGAGGCATCGAAATGAAGGGACGATGGAAATCGTTTGCGATGGGCGTGGCGCTGGCCGCTGCCGCTTTTGCAGCGCACGCCGCCGAGACGCTGCAGTTCCAGCCGCTGCATGCCCGCGATGTGCCGGCACTGCTGCAGACGCCACAGGCGCGCCCGCTGATCGTCGAAATCTGGTCACTGGATTGCAGCTATTGCCGCGAGAACATCGCCCGGATCGCGCAATGGCGGCGCACCGCCAAGAAGAACGTCGATGTGGTGATGGTGTCGATGGACGGTCCCGACCAGGCAGAGATGCTGAATCGTGCGCTGGCACCACTGGCCCGCGACGGAAAGATCGGCATTGCACGTGTGCCGCAATACGCCAATGCCGAAGACATGCCGGAGCGCCTGCGCGCCGCGCTTGATCCCGGCTGGCAGGGCGAGATGCCGCGCACGATCATCCTGCGTCCTGACGGCAAGCGTCATGCATCGAGCGGGTTGCTGACACCGCAGGCGCTGGACACGGCGCTCAGGGATTAATCAGAAATGACACGGACCCCCCTCGTTGTTGGGGTATGGCGGGGGGCGCGCACTTTTTATAATGGCCTCGCTTTGTGAATTCCGGCGCATTGCTCGTTCACAAAGCACACCCGACCATCTTTCGTCGTCAAAGGCTGAAGATGTTAAGCCCGCCCGCCCCCCGGCCCGCGGGCTTTTTCTTTGCCCGCTCGATACTGGATTTGTATTGAACGGGCCTGTGCTGCGGGGGGCGGATGATAACGCGCCGTCAGCGCGCTGTCGCCTGCGAAGAAGAGGGGTATGCCGTGGAAGGTTGCTCTGCGTCGTTGGATGCGGCTCCCAGGCCCACCGATAGGGCGGCCAGCAAGACCGCAACACCACGTGCGATATAAAACACCGCTTGCGCCCCCGCCATTTCCGGCTCGGCAGAGGCGGTCTCAGCAATGTGGGCGTGCCAGGCACCGCGCGTCGCGCGGTGGGCCAGCGGATCGCGATAGGCGCGTGGCGCGGCCGTGCGGTGTGCGGGATGAGGTTGCATGTGGGACATGGCGGTTCTCCTCATGCTCAAACGTGCGACCAGGCGCGCCAGAACAGCAGCGCCGTCATCGAAAAACCGAAGGTTGAAATCAACGCCCGCACAACCGGCACCGGCAAGCGCTTGCCGACATGCGCGCCCAGATAACCGCCCAGCGCGGCTGCTACCAGCATGACCAGCGTCTGTGGCCACCACACCATCCTGGCAAGTGCAAAACAGGCTACGGCGACGAGGTTGGTCGCGCCCACCAGCAGCGTGCGCGAGGCGTTCAATGCTTTGATGTCGTCGTGGCCGAACAGTGCCCAGACCGCCATCATCATGATCCCCACCGCGCCGCCAAAATAGCCGCCATAGATAGCCAACGCACCTTGCGCGACCAGCAATGTCGTGCGCCCGATCTGCATGCGCTGGCGCAGCCACACACCGGCCTGTTTGCCGAAGGTAAATGCGAGCGAGCCGATCAGCAGCAGCCACGGCACGATGAAATCGAACGCGCGGGACGACGTATTCATCAACAGCAGCGCGCCGAAGAGCCCGCCCACAAGGCTGATCGCGACCATGGCCCGCATCGAGACCTGCCCGAACCCGCGATAGTCCCCGCGATACGCCCACGCCGATGTGGCCGCGCCGGGCAGCAGCGCCACCGTGCTCGACGCATTGGCAAACACCGATGGCACACCCGCGAACATGAGCGCGGGCAGCGTGACAAACGAGCCGCCGCCCGCCAGTGCATTCATCATGCCGGCGAGCAGGCCCGCGCCAAAAAGCAGCAGCGTGGCGGATTCCATTGGGGGCGATGTCTGGGATGTTTTGTTTTTAGGTGCCTCAGTTTCGGACACTGGCGACTCCGCCGCAATGTGCGATACATTGACCAAGCCTCAGCGCAAGACTGAGGCTGGCGACAATTTTGAGATGCATCGTGCGCTTTGACCTCACCGACCTCCGACTCTTCCTCCATACCGCCGAAGCTGGCAGCATCACGGCGGGGGCCGAGCGTGTGCACCTGACATTGGCGTCGGCGAGCGCGCGCATCCGCGGTATGGAAGACACACTGGGCGTGCCGCTGCTCACGCGCAACCGGCGCGGTGTGGAAACGACCGCAGCCGGCCGCACGCTGGTTCACCACGCCCGCGTCGTCCTGCAACAGATGGATCGCATGCGCGGCGAGCTGGGCGAATACGCGCGCGGTCTCAAGGGCTACGTGCGGCTGCTTTCCAACACGGCGGCCATGACCGAGTTCTTGCCGGAAACGCTCAGCGCGTTTCTGGCCGCACACTCTGAAGTCGATGTCGATCTGGAAGAGCTGGTCAGCCACGAGATTGTCGAAGCGATTGCGCAGGGGCGCGCCGACATCGGCATCGTCAACGACGCGGTGGACTTGTCCGGGCTGGAGACCTTTCCGTTCCGCCACGACCGCCTTGTGCTGGTGACCGCGCGCGACCACCCGCTGGCCGAGCGCCGCGAACTGGCCTTCGTCGAAACCTTGCAGGAGGATTTTGTCGGCCTGACGGGCGACAACGCATTGCAGGCCTATCTGGCCGGGCACGCTGCACGTGCCGGTCACCGGCTCAAATACCGCGTGCGGCTGCGCAGCTTCGACGCCGTCTGCCGCATGGTGGAACGCAACGTGGGCGTGGGCGTCATTCCCGAGCATGCGGCGATCCGGCTGCAGCGCTCCATGGGCATCCGCCGTGTGCGCCTGACCGACGCCTGGGCGACGCGCCTGCTGCGCATCTGCGTGCGCCATTTCGATGATCTGCCTGTCTTCGCACGCCAGTTGATCGAGCATTTGCGCGAGGCCTGAGTGCGTTGGGCGTCCGTCATTTGGCGGAGGGATGTTGTTTGAACTCGCGCCGGTGAAAACCGGTCGGTACACTGCAAGCAGTTGCGGGCTGCCCAGCTACAGACGTGCGGCGCCGCACCAACCTTCCGCTCATGGAGCACATCATGGCGTCTGCCGGTGTTCCCCCAGGTGTTCCGCCGATTGGCCTGCTGCACGCGGCGCGTGCACTGCGCATCTATCGGCGCCACGAGATCCATGCGCTGGCGTGGATCGCGCTGGGCGTGTGCCTGCGCACTCCGGCGCCTATGGCCGCCATCAGCGTAGCGTTGCTCATCGTGTGCGCGTGGTCGCTCACACGGCACATCCAATATATGAAGCCCCTGTATGAACTGCCGGTGTTCAGCCGCCTGCTGGCACACAGCGGCATGGCATTCGCGGCCATCAATGCGGCGCTGTTGGCGGTGGAACTGGCCACGGGCGCCGGACGCGGCGCATGGTTCGACGCCGACGGCTGGCTTGCGCCGGCCTGGCCGCAGATACTGCCCGACATGGCCGGCACGATCGAGCTGATGCTGGTCAGCGCTCAGTGGATCGTCGTGCTGGGTGCCGTGGTTGCCGCAGCGGCCTGGGCGTGGCTGAGCCTGGGCGGCGGCCGCTCGCTGCGTTTTCCGCCGCGCTCGCAATGAGCGCATGGCTCGGGAGAATCCGGGCTGGTCTGGCGGAGGAATTCCTCCTATAAGTGGCGATGTTGGTTGCAGGTGCGTTTCCGTAGCGCCCGGACGAGGCGCGTGCAGTTGGAGCGTGCATAACGCCGCGCTCCGAACCCAAGGAGACAGGCATGACATCGCTGGACGCTTTCCTGCGGTGCCGCGACTTTCTGCTCGCGCACCGTGAGGATTACGACACCGCCGTGCGCGATTTTGTATGGCCCGAGTTGGATCGTTTCAACTGGGCGCTGGATTATTTCGACGCCATGGCGCGCGGCAACGACGCCATCGCCCTGTGGGTGGTCGACGATCAGGGAAACGAGACGCGGCTGTCGTTCGCACAGATGGCGGAGCGCTCGGCGCGCGTGGCCAACCATTTGCGGGCGCTGGGCGTGCAGCGCGGTGATCGCATCCTGCTCATGCTCGGCAACGTGCCGGGGCTGTGGGATGTGATGCTCGCCAGCATCAAGATCGGCGCGGTCATCATTCCGGCCACGACGCTGCTCACGGCAGAAGACCTGCGCGAACGCATTGCCATGGGTGAGGTGAGCCACGTGGTGGTCGGCGGGGCAGATTGCGCCAAGCTGGACGCGGTCTCAGGCACATTCACACGCATCGCGGTCGGTACGGACAAGGCGCCGGCCGGCTGGCACCGTTTTGAAGACGCCTACGATGCCTCCGCTGAATTCAAGCCCGACGCACCAACGCAGGCCAGCGATCCGTTGTTGCTGTATTTCACGTCCGGCACCACGTCCAAACCCAAACTCGTGATGCATACGCATGCGAGCTATCCGGTGGGGCATCTGTCGACGCTGTACTGGATCGGCCTGCGCCCCGGTGATGTGCACTGGAACATCAGCTCGCCGGGCTGGGCCAAGCACGCGTGGAGCTGCTTCTTCGCGCCGTGGAATGCCGGCGCCACCGTCTTCATCTACAACTACGCGCGCTTCGAGCCCAAGGCGGCGCTCGATGTGCTGTGCCGCGCCAAGGTGACGACGCTGTGCGCACCCCCCACGGTGTGGCGCATGCTGATCCAGGAAGACCTGGCCGCGTGGAAACCCGCGCTGCGCGAACTCGTGGGCGCAGGCGAGCCGCTCAACCCCGAGGTGATCGAACGGGTGCGCGCCGCGTGGGGCATCACCATCCGCGACGGCTACGGCCAGACCGAAACCACCTGCCAGATCGGCAACAGCCCCGGGCAACCGGTCAAGGCGGGCTCGATGGGCCGGCCGCTGCCGGGCTACCGCATCACGCTGCGCGACCCCGACGGCCACGAGGCGGAGGAGGGCGAGATCTGCATCGAATTGAATGCACGCCCGACCGGCCTGATGGAGGGCTACGCCGGCAACCCCGACAAAACCGCCGAGGCCATGCGCGGCGGCGTGTATCACACCTCCGACATTGCGGCGCGCGATGACAGCGGCTACCTGACTTACGTCGGCCGCGCCGATGACGTATTCAAGGCATCGGATTACCGAGTCAGCCCGTTCGAGCTGGAGAGCGTGCTGATCGAGCACCCGGCCATCGCCGAGGCCGCCGTTGTGCCGAGCCCCGACCCACTCCGTCTGGCCGTGCCGAAGGCTTTCCTGGTGCTGCGCGCGGGGCACGAAGCCGGGCCGGAACTGGCGCGCGACATCCTTGGCTTTTGCCGTAGCCGATTGGCTTCGTACAAGCGCGTGCGCCGCATCGAGTTTGCCGATCTGCCCAAAACCATCTCAGGCAAAATCCGGCGCGTCGAATTGCGCATGCGTGAAGCCACGCGCAGCGAAAGCGCCGCGGGCGTACGCAACCTGCAGGAATATTGGGAAGAGGATTTCCCGGCCGATTAATCGTGCGTTGAGCTTTGGCACTCACGGAACGTGCGGCCCCCCGACCGCACGTTCCGCTGCGCCAGCGCTATCAGCGCGACGAGCGCGGGACCAGGCGCAGTTGACGCGCGCGATCCAGATCGTAGGCCGGCACGCCACCGTGCGGCAGCGAAGCACGAGAAGCGGCCAGGTCGCGGCCGCGCACGATGACCGGTGCGAGCGAGCCCGCGCGGATCAGGTCCGACGCAGCCAATTCGATCCAGTCGCGGTAATTGCGATAAACCTCTTCGGCCGTGATTTTTTGATGCGCGCAATCGCAAAGCGAGAGCGCTTCGGACGTGACGAAACAGCTCACGACCTTGCCGTCGACGATGGCTTGGAAGAACAGGTCGCCTACGGACCTGAAGGTCTTGCCGGTGAATGAAATGTTCATGATGCTCCCCCATTGATCAGGCGCGCCAGTTGAGCGGCGAGCCCCACATGCCGCTTTCGCGGCGCAATGGCCACATGCAGGAGCGTTGTTTCCGAATGGAGGGATGACGATGCTCCAGATGCTGAATCCATCCGGATGCGATTGACCCAGTGAAGCGGGTCGGACTATCCCTCGGTGCCGTTATACGGTCTGTCAATTCGGTGGTTGACTGCGGGTTCGCTCTCGCGCTGCGACCTTCCCCGTACAAAATTCCTTTATGTTTTTTTGGTTACCACAATTGGTGCATCAGCCCGACACCGACGGTAATCGAGATGGCCAGAATCCAAAGCAAAACGGTGGAGGTGCGCGTCGCCGGAAGGCGTGTTTGAAAAAGGCGCCGACGCGTAGGGATCACCTGCCAATTAGCAGGGTGACGTTCCCACCCCAGGCGAGCACTCAAGCTCGCTGTTCCCCGTTTGATTGTTCCCATGGCCCGCTCCCGAAAGCTCGCCGCTGCCGCGTATTTAGTTTTATTTAAATCTACTATTCTTCGGTTGCATTCTAGGACACTCTCTGCAGACCGCTAGCGCCCCTTGGCATGATTCTTATCCTCCATTTGGCTCATAAACGGGAGGTTTAGGACATATTGGGGGTTCGAATATGAAGTGATATTCATCACTCGCCAAGACGATTAATCGACGCGCAAACGCTTACGTTTGAAACGCATACCGATGGGATGCCCGCAACCTGCCTGCAAGGTGCCGCCGATACAGTCATGCGCGTTCGCGGAGGACATGTTGCAAGACTGCACAGCAACAGGCACCCCTGCGTCAAAACAGCGAAATGCCACGCGTGCTGCGGTACAGTGCCGCCGGGCTGGCTAGGCATCAGAAAACGAGCAGGACATCGACATGACGCAAGCAAGACGCGCCCAGAACAACAGGGCGTTCGCAGGGTTCGGGCGAGGGACGGGCGCCGCTTTGGTGGCATGGGCAGCGTTGGTGGCAACGGCCGCGGCGCACGCGGGTGCACCGAGCCTGGCAACGCGCCGTGCCGCCGTGGAATCCACACTCGCGAATGCCGGCAGTTGTCAGCGCTTGGGCGATTACTACTGGGAAATCGGTGACGCCCATGGCGAACTGATGCACGGTCAGCGGGGCCAGCGGATCGGGCCCAACAAGACGGTGCGGCTGGCATCGGCATCCAAATGGGTGTTTGGTGCCTACGTGGTGGAGCGTGCGCAAGGTAAGCCCACACCTGCCGAAATCGATGCGCTCACCATGCGCTCGGGCTACGACGGGCTCAATCCTCTGCTGTGCAATCGCAACGACACCGTGCAAAGCTGCTTTGCGCGCGGCCGTAACGCGACCTTCACGCCTGGGCACGTTGGCCGCTTCAGCTACAACGGCGGCCATGATCAGAAGCTGCTGATGGATCTCGGTCTGGGCCGTGCCGACGCCGAGGCGCTCAACAACGACCTCGACCGCCAGCTTGCCAATGCGCCGGGCCTGCGCGATGCCGGCCAGCCACTCGGCATTCGCTACCTCGCACCCGAACCGGCCGGCGGAATGATCGCCACGCCGGCGGCTTATGGCCAGTTCTTGCGTCGTCTCATTCGCGGCGAATACCAGCTCGGCAAGATGCTCGGCCAGCATGCTGTTTGCACCGAGCCGGGCACGTGCCCAACCGCTGTCAGCACCCCGGCCGCACTGCCGTGGCATTACGCGCTCAACTACTGGATCGAGGACCAGCCCGGCGGCGACGGTGCGTTCAGCTCTGCCGGCGCCTTCGGCTTCTATCCGTGGATCACCGCTGACAAGCAGCACTACGGCATGCTCGTGCGCGAGACTCTGGCCCCCCGGGCCTATGTGCGCAGCGCGGCATGCGGCGCACTGATCCGCCGCGCCTTTGCCGAAGGCAAGCCGCAGCACGCGGCAGAAGGTGCCAGCAGCGCCGATTTTGCCGACTGACGAACGCTGTAGATCAAGTGGGCAAGCCATCGCCTAACGTGGTTGGAGGTGGCGCCGCATCCTGTCGGCACCCTCCGTACCTCGGCACGCCGGTTGCGACGCACAGGCCACCTACCTACATGGAGATGGCCCATGGTCCGGCACCCCCTGCGCGGCAGCGAGCGCACCATTCCTGAAGACGCGCGCATCCTCGGCGATGCGCATCCGGCAGAGCAGATCCGGGCGCTCGTGCAATTGCGCCGCCCGAACGAGGCTGAGCTCGATGCGCGCCTGTCCGGATTTGTCCACGCGCATGCTGCCGGAACGCCACCGCCCACACCGCTGACCCGCGAAGAGTGGGCCGCCCAGTTTGGCGCTGCCACGGACGACATCGACGCCGTGCGCACCTTTGCCCGCGAACAGGGCCTGCAAGTGGTCGAAGTGAACGTGGCCGCCGCCACGGTCATGCTGGAAGGCTCCGTCGAACAGTTCTGCCGCGCGTTCGATACGCACCTGCACCGCGTGGCACACGGCGACTGCGAATACCGCGGGCGTTCGGGCCCGCTGCGGTTGCCGGAATCATTGCAGGACGTGGTGGTTGCCGTCCTGGGGCTCGACTCACGTCCGCAGGCGGCGCCGCACTTTCGCTTTGTGCCGTTGCCTACCGGATCGGTTGAGCCGGGAGGCATCCGGCCCGCCCGTGCGGCGCCCACCGCGTCGTACACGCCGGTGCAGCTCGCGCAGCTCTACGGCTTTCCGCAGGGCGATGGCGCCGGCCAGTGCATTGCGTTTGTTGAGCTTGGCGGCGGCTATCGGGAAGACGATCTGCGTGCGTACTTCCAGGAGGTGGGCGTGCCGATGCCGACGGTGACGGCCATACCGGTCGGGCCGGGCGCCAACCGCCCGACCGGCGACCCGAGCGGGCCCGACGGCGAAGTCATGCTCGACCTGGAAGTGGCAGGCGCTGCGGCGCCGGGCGCCACGCTGGCTGTGTACTTCACCGTCAATACCGACGCCGGTTTCGTGCAAGCCATCAACGCCGCCATCCATGACACCAAGCTGCGGCCCTCGGTGGTTTCCATCAGTTGGGGCGCGCCCGAAAACGCCTGGACGCCGCAGGCCATGCAAGCCGTCAACGCCGCGCTGCAGAGCGCCGCAACCATGGGCGTGACGGTGTGTGCGGCCTCGGGCGACAACGGCTCCAGTGATGGCATGCCGGATCGTGCAGAGCATGTCGACTTTCCCGCCTCCAGCCCGTACGCCCTGGCATGTGGCGGCACCAGCGTGCGTGCCAGCGGAAACCGCATCGAAGAGGAAACCGTCTGGAACGACGGCGCACGAGGCGGCGCGGGCGGCGGCGGGGTGAGCACCGTCTTTGCATTGCCGAGTTGGCAGCAGGGCCTGGCCGCGCAGCAGACCGGCGGCGAGAGTGTGCCGCTGGCGCGGCGCGGCGTGCCTGATGTCTCGGCCGATGCCGACCCGCTGACCGGCTATGTCGTCCGCGTGGATGGGGAGCCCGGCGTAGTGGGCGGCACCAGCGCCGCCGCACCGCTGTGGGCCGCGCTCATCGCGCGCATCAACGCTGTCAAGGGACGCCCGGCGGGTTATCTGCATGCGCGGCTGTATCAGAACCCCGCCGCGTTCAACGACATCAAGCAGGGCAACAACGGCACCTTTGCCGCCGCGCCCGGTTGGGACGCCTGCACAGGCTTGGGCAGCCCCAAGGGCGACGCAATCGCGAACCTTTTCTAGCAGCGAGGCACGCATGACCACCACCGACCAGCCGTTCTTCGACCCCACCGCATACGGCAACGGCCCCGACGACAACGTGACCGACACCAGCGAGGGCATGGCGATCACGCATCACACCGTGCGCATCGGCGGACGCAATATCGCTTACACCGCGCATGCCGGCCACCTCGTCACGGTAGACCCGAGCAGTTCGCAGCCTGCGGCCAAGATGTTCCATGTGGCCTTTGTGGCGGATGCGCCAGCGGGCGGCGCACAGGCGCGGCCGGTGACGTTCTTCTATAACGGCGGGCCGGGGTCTTCGGCGGTATTTGTGCTGCTGGGGTCGTTCGCACCGCGCCGCATCGTGACGTCGATGCCGTCGTTCACGCCGCCCGCGCCGTACCGTATGGAAGACAACCCGGACAGCCTGCTCGATCGCTCCGACCTGGTTTTCATCAACCCGGTCGGCACCGGCTATTCGACGGCCATCGCGCCCAAGCGCAACCTCGATTTCTGGGGCGTTGACCAGGACGCGCGCAGCATCGCGCAGTTCATCAAGCGTTGGCTGACGGCCAATGATCGATGGAATTCGCCCAAGTTTCTGTTTGGCGAGTCTTACGGCACGGCGCGTTCCTGCGTGCTGTCGTATGTGTTGCATGAAGACGGGGTCGACTTGAACGGCATCACGCTGCAGTCGTCCATCCTTGACTACACGCAGGCGGGCAACCCGGTGGGGCTGTTGCCGACCTGTGCGGCAGATGCGTGGTTCCACAAGCGAGCCACCTCGCCCAAGGGCGACCCACTGCCCGCCGACGTGGGCGACTTTACCGAAGCTGCCGCCGTATTTGCCAGCACCGATTACGAAAAAGCGCTTGCCAAGCCCACGCATGCCGATCCGGCCGTGCTGAAAACGTTGTCTGCCTATACCGGCATCGATGCGGCGACGTTGCAGGGCTGGCGGCTGGATGTGGCAGCGTATGACGGCGCGGGCACGTCGCTGTTCCTGACCACGCTGCTGGCCGACAAGGGCTTGTCGCTGGGCGCGTACGACGGCCGCGTCACGGGCATCCACACCGGCATTGCAGCCAGCGTAGATCCGAACTCGGGCGGCAATGATCCGACCATGACGGCAGTGTCGGGCGTCTACACCGCCATGTGGAACACCTACCTGAACGACGACCTGAAGTTCACGTCCAACTCCGCCTTCACGGATTTGAACGACCAGGCCTTCCGCCATTGGGACTTCCGCCACACCGACCCGACCGGCGCGCAGAAAGGGCTTGATGCCAACGGCAACGTTGCCCTTTACACCGCCGGCGACCTGGCGGCCACGATGAGCTTGAACGTGGATCTGAAAGTGTTCTCCGCCAACGGCTATTACGACTTCGTCACGCCGTTCTACCAGACCATGCTGGACCTGAAGGCGATGCCGTTGCTGGATGCGGGTGTGCGCAAGAACCTGTCGGCGGGGTTCTATCCGTCGGGGCACATGGTGTATCTGGACGGCGGTTCGCGCACGGCATTGAAGGCCGATCTGGCGCGCCTTTACGACGCTGCCACGACCGACCACCAGGCCGTCGCGCGCATCCGCATGCTGCAAGCGCGCAAGGCCTGAGCGGCGGGCATGCAGGCCGCGCCGCGCAATGCGTGGATCAATAGCCGCGGTAGTACGGGCGGTAGTAATGCGGGCGGTCGTAATAGCCGCCTGCCGGCACCACTACGCACGCGCTCAGCGCAGAGGTGGCGGCAGCAGCAAGGATGAGGAGGGCGATGGTGCGTTTCATGATGAGGCTCCGTGGTGATCGTTGGACTTGGCCTCACTGTATGGACACCCCTCGAAACCGCGCTTTACCGTTTGTAAGAAAAACTGTGACGTTCAGGCCGGTAATCGACGGCCCGCCCCGTGCTGGCAACGCTTGCGTCACGGTTGCCGTAATTTGCCGTTACCTTTGCGATCAGACTGTGGAGCCGCTCGGGCCTGTTCAGGCACTGTCAGCACGGCGCCACAATGTTCCACGAACTTATCGCCACACTATTGACAGATCGTCGAGATCGGCGGGAAATACAACAAACGGTAAACGTTGGGCTTCAAGTTTGAACGCACAGCGCCGATAGCCGTTCATATAGATGTCAGGGCGTCTCGGCTCCAGCCGAGGCAGCAAAGCCCTGCGGGGACCATGCGATGCGCGCCGCCCAACCGTGCGCATCGGCAACACATCGGGGGACGCATCATGACGAATCTTCTGGAATCCACCATCGCCTGGGCCGCACCGTGCTTGATCGCTACCGCGATCGTCGCGCCGGTCATGTGGAACAAGCTGCGTACGCGCCGGATGCTCGAAGCGATGCACGAGGCACGCGAACACCGCGACGAGTGATCTGCCGATCGGCCATCTGCGCCGATCCCATCTTCTTGCCACGCCAGTAAAAACGAAAACGGGCGCCGCATTGCTGCTGGCGCCCGTTTGGCATTCTGCGATGCCGGTTGCGGCGCGTCCCGTTGCGCCGCAACCGTGTTCGCTCAGGCTGCCACGGCCTGGCTGACAACGTCGCGCATGGCGGCGTGTGCTGCTTCCAGGGCTTGTGCGCGGGCGTCCGGGCCCATCGCCAGGCGTTCTGCGCGTACGAACTGCACATCGGTGATGCCAAAGAAGCCGAAGACGGTCTTCAGATAGGCCTCCTGGAAATCCATGGCGGCTGCCGGGCCGGCGGAGTACATGCCGCCGCGTGTCGACGCAACGATCACCTTCTTGCCACCGGCCAGGCCAACCGGGCCGTTTTCCGTGTACTTGAATGTACGGCCGGCTTGCGCCACGCGGTCAATCCAGGCCTTGAGCTGGCTGGGCACCGAGAAGTTGTACATCGGTGCGCCCACCACGATTACGTCGCTGGCGAGCAGTTCATTCACGAGCGCTTCTGACCGGGCATGCTCGGCGCGGGTGGCATCGTCAAAATCATCGGCGCCCGTGGCGCGAAAGCCGGCGGCAATAGCGCCGTCCAGGTGCGGAATCGCTTCGACCGACAGGTCACGGTGGACGACGGTGGTGCTGGGGTTTTCGCGGCGCAGCTCGTCAACAATGGCGGCGCTCAGGAGGCGCGAGGCCGAGGCGTCACCGAGGATGCTGGAATCAATGTGAAGGACTTGCATGGTGTCTCTCCAAGAAAAAGGTGGGTTGCTGCAAAGATAGTGCGATGCAGCAGGTTCCAGTAGTGGGTCGAATCGACACACATCGTTCTATGAGTGAGACAATGCGCCGGAGCTTTGGAGAACGGCCATGGAAGACCTGAACGACCTCGTCCTGTTTGCCAGTGTGGTGACGCACGGCAGTTTTTCCGGCGCCGCCCGGGCGCTGGGGATTCCCAAATCGCGCGTGAGCCGCCGCGTGGCCGATCTCGAGACGCGTCTGGGTGTGCGGCTGCTGCAGCGCTCAACGCGGGCGGTGCATGTGACGGACGTGGGCTCGGCGTTCTTTACGCATTGCGAATCGATGACGCAGGCCGCCCGCGCCGCCTTCGAGGTGGCCGAGCATGCCAGCGAAAAACCTTCCGGCCGCCTGCGCGTGAGCTGTCCGGTGGGCGTGGCGCACGTCTTCATCGCACCCGTGCTGTCGAAATTCCTGCGTGCGCAGCCCGACGTGCGGCTGGAGCTGGACGTGACGAACCGCCGTGTCGACGTGATCGGCGACGGCTACGACGTGGCGTTGCGCGTGCGCTCGACGCTGGACGATTCCAACCTTGTCGTGCGCAGCTTTGGCGTGAGCGATCAGGTGCTCGTCGCCAGCCCGTCATTTGTTGCCGAGCATGGCCCGTTGGAGACGCCGGAATCGATGCGCGGCGTGATGGGCGTGGGCGTCGATGGTGCGGCTGGCGAGCGGACGCGCTGGCGCCTGACCGCCCCCGAAGGCGGCGCGGTCGATATCGACTACACCCCCGCACTGGTGACGGACGACTTGTACCTGATGGGGCAGACGGCGCTGGCCGGGATTGGCGTTGCGCAACTGCCGTTCAACCTGTGCGCTGAGCCGGTGCGCGATGGGCGGCTGGTCGTGCTGCTGCCGGAATACCGCTTGCCGGTGCACCAGTTTCACGCAGTGTTTCCGTCACGCCGCGGGCTGGTACCGGCCGTGCGCGCGTTCATTGAATTTCTTGCAGAAGAGTTGCCCGGCATGACGGCAAATGTCAGCCGTTGTTATGAGGACATCGTCCGGCAACCCGATCGTTGACTCTGCAACGAATGCGAATCGGCAGTATCATCAACGGCTTCGCTTCTCCCATTGGCGCGGGTGCCTTGAGCGGCATTCGCGCACATTCCCATGTCCTCCCGCCCGAGCATCGAACCGCCCAAGCCAGACACGCCTACCGCGCCCATTGGGACGGTATCCAGCCCGCTGGATACGCCACCGGTGGCCGAAATTCCGGTGATGGCGGTGATGGGCGGGCTGATGCTTGCCATTTTGCTGGGCGCGCTGGAGCAAACCATCGTTGCGGTGGCGTTGCCCGTGATCGCGGGCGAATTCAACGGCTTTGCGCTGATGGCGTGGCTGGTGTCGGCGTACCTGGTGGCGTCCACGGTCGTGACGCCGATCTACGGCAAGTTGAGCGACCTCTACGGCCGCCGCGCCATGTTGACGACGGCCATCGTCCTGTTCGTGCTGGCTTCCGTAGCGTGTGCACTGGCCACGAGCATGCCGATGCTGCTGCTCGCACGCGTGCTGCAGGGCCTTGGCGGCGGCGGCCTGATTTCGGTATCGCAGGCCACGATTGCCGACGTGGTGCCGCTGCGCGAGCGTGGCCGCTACCAGGGCTACGTGAGCGGCATGTGGGCCATGGCCAGCCTCGCGGGACCAGTGATCGGCGGTTATCTGACGCATTACCTGTCGTGGCGATGGATCTTCTGGATCAATCTGCCGCTGGGCATCGTCGCGCTGCTGGTCGTACGCCGCACGCTGCGGCATCTGCCGGTGGCGCATCAGCGTCGGCCCATCGACGTGCCGGGCGTGGTGCTGTTTGCCGGCGGGCTGACCGCGCTGTTGTTGATGATCACCCGTGTGGGGCAGGGCACGCCGCTCACGCAGCCCGAGAACCTTGGCCTGCTGGCGGGTGCCGTGCTGCTGCTGGGCGCGTTTGTGTGGCAAGAGAACCGTGCCGTCGAGCCGATCATTCCCCTGTCGATGTTCCGTGTGCGCACGGTCACGATCTGCTGCCTGGCGCTGTTCCTCTGCTTCTTCCAACTCATTGCCACATCGGTGCTGATGCCGCTGCGCTTCCAGATGGTGGCGGGTGCCAGCCCCGATGCTGCGGCACTGCGTCTCGTGCCGCTCACGCTGTCCATTCCGCTTGGCGCCTTTATTGCCGGAAAGTGGATGACGCACAGCGGCCGCTACAAGCCCCTCATGCTGGGTGGCGCGTGCGTGGTGCCGTTTGCCGTGGCCTCGCTGGGTTTGTTGGACCCGCACAGCGTACTGGCGCTGACCCTGGCGATGATCGTGCTCGGCCTGGCGATTGGTGTGCAGTTCCCGACCGGCCTGGTCGCCACGCAAAACGCCGTGCCGCCGCAAACGGTGGGCCTGGCCACGGCGTTGACGGCCTTCTCGCGCCTGCTGGGTGGCGCGGTGGGTGTGGCGGTGCTGACGTCCGTGCTGATTGCGCTGCTGCGTCAGGCGGCACCTGAAGCGCAGGTAGCGGCCGGCGGCGATGTGCTGATGGACCTCTTCCACGCCGCGCTTGCCAGCAGCGGCGCCGATGCCGAGGCCCTGCAGCGCGCAGGCGAGAGCGCCTTCAGGCATCTGTTCTTCTTTGCGGCTGCCGTGTCGGTGATCTCGCCGCTGCTGATCATCCGGCTGGAAGAGAAGGTGCTGCGCGGCAAGGTGTCGCTTGCCGAAGCCATCGAGTAACGCGCGGACGCACTATGTCGTTGCGGGCGCCAGTGCGCGGTGCCTGGCCCGGCGCGCGACGCTGCCCTCGTATAACGCCCAGCGCAGCGTGGGCGCCAAGGTGCGCATGGCTGCCGACGCAAACGCTGCCTGCAGCGGTGGCCGCTTGAGATCGAGCATCTGTATTGCCCACGGAGGCAGCAGCTGGATGCCCGCGTCCAGGAAAAGGCGTACCGCCGGGCGCAACCCCGGGCGCGGCGCCTGCCACGTCGTCAATACCTCCACCACCGTGCGTGTGCGATCGCTGGCCACCAGCTCGGCGCGCATTGCATTCAGATAGGTCTGCACGGCCGCCCGCGATTTCGGCACGTCGCGCGCGCCGAGCATCTCGGCCACCAGCGCGGTCTCTTCAAAGTAACGATCCTGCTGGGCGCCGCTGAGGTTGCCGTCTACGTAGCGCAGATAGCCCGCCAGGAAGCTGGACATCTCGGCCACGTGCACCCAGGTAAGCAGGTCTGGGTCGTTGGCTGAATATGGCCGGCCATCGGGCGCGATGCCCTGCACGCGGTCGTGGATGGTCTTCACGCGCTCGATGAGCGCCAGTGCATCATGCCGGCTGCCGTACGTGGTGCCGGCCACGAACTGTGCGGTGCGGCCCAGGCGCCCTTGCAGGTCTTCCCGGAAGTTGGAGTGGTCCCATACGCCGGCCAGCGCGCGGGGGTGCAGCGCCTGCAGCAACAGCGCGCTGATGCCGCCGGCCATCATCGCCGGGAAATCGGCATGCACCTTCCAGCAGACCGCGTCGGGGCCGAACAGCCCAGGGTCGCCCGGTGGCGAGGCAATGTCGAGGGTGAGGCTGCCGGTCGCGCGCGTAAGGCCGCGGACCTGGTTGGCGATGCGTTCGCGAATGGCGACGAGGGGCGAGGGCATGGTGCCGGAAGTGCCGGGAAGCACGAGGCGAAGAAGCGTTCATTTTACCGAGCCGCATCGGAGCACGCCTTGGCTGTCGTGATGACAGAACGCCGCATGGTCGATGTGCATCCGCAGGCCCATTTGTTGCGAGACTGTGGGCGTTAGCGCCTCCTAGAATGAAGACCAACTCCACAAGAACGCCGTTTATGACCTTGCTTCGACATCCCGCCTGGCTGCGCCCCATTGCCCTGCTTGCGCTGGTGGCCGGCCTATGCCTGAGCCCCGCCTTGCGCGCGGCAGACAATGCGCAGGGCCTGCGCGACAAATATCAGAGCGTGGCGCCCCAGTTGGCTGACAACCCGTTCCACCGTCCGCTGGTGTTGGAATCCACCGAGACGCCCAACGTGCTCCAGGGCGACATCTACAGCGTGGTCGATTACCCGTTCGCTACGGTGAGCGGCGCGTTGAGTGACGCAACGCAAGGCCCCGGCAACTGGTGCGACGTGCTGATCCTCCACCTCAACATCAAGTATTGCCGCGCCGGGTCCGGGCCCCGTGGCACCGTGCTCGACGTGAATCTGGGCCGCAAGGTTGAGCAGAGCTTGTCCAGCAGCTATCGGCTGGAATTCAACTACCGCCCCGTTGCCAGCAGCGCGGGCTACTTCCGCGTGGAACTGAATGCTGAGTCCGGGCCGTTCAGCACGAAGGATTACCGCATCATGCTGGAGGCGATTCCGGCCCCGGCCGGCGGCAATCACACCTTTCTGCATCTGACGTACGCGTACGGTTATGGCACCGCAGGGCGGCTGGCCATGCGCACGTATCTGGGCACGGTCGGCAGCGACAAGGTGGGTTTTACAAAGACGGCAGAATCCTCAGCCGCCGCACCGGAATATGTGGGCGGTGTGCGTGGCCTGCTCGAGCGCAACACGATGCGCTACTACCTCGCCATCGATGCCTATCTGAAGGCGTTGTCGGCGCCGCCGGACAAGCGTTTGCAGCAGCGGCTGAACACGTGGTTCAACGCCACCGAGCAGTACCCGCGCCAGTTGCATGAAGTAGAGCGCCAGGACTACCTGCAGATGAAGCGCCACGAGACTGAGCGCCAGCAGACGGCGCAGTAGCGCTTCAGGCGGGCCGGTAGACCTTGGCGAAGCGCTGGGCCTGGACGACGCCGTAGTCGCCGGGGGCGTACTGGAGCACCCAGTCGCCGGCCTGGCCGTGCAGCACGTCGCCGGCTTCGGAGCGCGCCATCGAGAACGCTTCGTTCATCTGCCTGGCAAGCACCACGCTCGGGCGGTTGCGATAAGCGCCTGCCTGCCCATGCTCGAGCGCCGCATCGGCAGGGCCGTACTTCGCATCGAAACGCTCGCGCGAGACCACCCAGCGGTCGCCCGTTGAACCGGTGATCAGCGCATCGCCAGGGGCGTAGCGGTTGGGGCCTTCCAGACTCATCAGCTCGCCGGCTTCGGCGGCAAAGTCGACGTGGACGGTCTCGTCCTTGACGAAGGGTCGGGCGGCGGGGTCCGTGCGCAGGTCGACGTGTTGCAGCGTGGGCATGAGGTGACGCGAAAGCGATGAAAGCGAGGTCGGGCGAAAGGCCGTAAGCGTAGCGCAAATGGCATGGCTACAGCGTGATGGGATTGCCGTTGCGGCTGCTTTGCAGCATCTTGTGGCGTGTAAGACAGTCAGATCGTGCGCGATGTTGCCCAGACCCCATTCGCTGAATGGGACCGCCTTCTTTCGTCGATGTCTCATGCCAAGGATTCCATCGTGAGCGCCCTTGAACCCCACACGGCATCCCCACTGACCGAACTCGACTTGGCACTATTGCGCCAGGCGATTGCCGTGGCCGACGACGCACGCAAGCGCGGCCGTCATCCGTTTGGCGCGCTGGTGGTCGATGAGCACGGCAACGTGATCGCTAGCGCCGGCAATAACTCGATGCCGCCGGAGGGCGACCCCACGCAGCATGCCGAGCTGGCTGCCGCTGCAGCGGCAGCCAAGGTCTTGTCGCCCGAGCAGCTTGCGCGCTGCACGCTGTACACCAGTGCCGAGCCTTGCTGCATGTGCTCGGGCGCCATCTACTGGTGCAACATCGGCCGCGTGGTCTATGCGTTGTCGGAGCACCGCCTGCTGGCGCTCACGGGCGACCACCCCGAGAACCCGACGTTCTCACTGCCATGCCAGGAGGTGTTTGTACGCGGGCAGCGCCACATGGATGTGCACGGCCCGCTTATCGAAGACGAGGCCGCACAGTCGCACGTCGGCTTTTGGGGGTGAGCGTCACCAACGATCAGGATCGTCATGCGTCGTAGGGCCATGTAAGCAACGGCGATAGGGCGATGGGCCGATCGCGCAATACCGCAGCTCAATTTTTGGGGACGCGCATGCTCATCGATTGGTCCCTCATCGCCACGCGGGAGGGTGGAAATTACCGGCGCGTGTTTGAGGCGACGGTGGGTTGATCGAGGCCCGCAAGGCAGGCAAACCTTGCGGGCCCGATCACCGCACTTCCCCGTGTGCCCTGCGCGTTAGCGGTCGTACTCGACCGACGTGGTGAAGTTCAGATCCAGCGGGTCTGCCCACGACATGTTGGTGAACGACATGTCCTGCGCGCCCGTCCAGCCCGTCACCGCAGGGAAGGCTGCCCCCTGGTCACCCGCCACGTTCAAGGTGATCGTGGTCCCGGGCGCAGCCGGCGATGCGCGGCCCGCACCGTTCACGAACACCGTCGGCTGGCCCGACATCGTGGAACGGATCTGCACGTTGACGCGCTTCACGAATGGCACGCCGGCCTTGGTCGTCCAGGTGACAGGCAGGGTGGGGCCGCCCGCAAACGTCGATGCGGTGCCCGGTGTGAGGATGTCGCGCGTGGCCTGTGAGATGTCCTGCCACGTGTACTGGCGCAGCGCATCCGGCGAGGGCGACGGCGTGCGCAGCCGCACCGTGTAGGTCTTGGACGGCTGGTTTGTGACACCGCCCTGATAGATGGCGATCGTGTAGGCGCTGAACGGCGTGATGGTTGCCAGCTCAGACGCTGTCAGTTGCGGCTTGGCCCATGCCGTGTTATTGCGCGGTGCGTCGCCGGGCCACGTGAAGCTGCCCTGGTTGGCGGGGTCTTGTGCCACGCCTGCCAGTCGGAAGTTATTGCGGCAGGCGCTTTGCTTGGCTAGCAGGGCGAGTTGCGCAGGGGTCTGGCTTGCGCCAACCTGGGCGCGGATGTTCAGCGTGTCGCACGTGCCGGAAGACGGCTGCAAGAACACACCATTGCGCAGGCCCGGGCCGGTCACGATCGCAAAGTCGACCGGCGTGCCGGCGGCGTCCACGATGCCGACCTGCATGTTGATCGAATCGACAAACGCGTTGGTGCCCGTCATTGCGGTGGCGCTGTTCAACCAGTCCCACTTCTGCGCATTGGCGTTGACCTTAGTGAACACGGCGCGTTGGTTGCCGACGATACGCCAGCCGTTGTCGCCGCTGGCGCGGGAGGCGGGCTGCACCGCAACTTGCACGTGCTGCTGCATGCCATCGCGAAGGCCGTCGGCGCGGGTCCAGGCGAGCTTGACCCACAGTGTGTCACCGCTGCTGGATGTCACGCGGATGATCTCCGGCAGGCTGAAGCTGGCGTTGTTCATCGCGTCATCAGCGAACAGGCCAGGTGCGCCGCCGCCCGATGCGGGGCCGAATTCCTTGTCGGCAGTCAGGCCGTTATTCAGGTAGGCCGAGGGCACGCCGTTGATGAGCGCGCCGCTGGTCACGTCATCCACGAAGATCTGACCGCAGACGGGCACGCTGCCGCCAATGCGCGTCGCGCCCGTGGAGCCGGCAAAGCACTGGTTGAGCGCCGTCTGCAACGCAGCCAGATCAGAGGCGGTTGGCAGGTTGGCGACGGGGTTGCCATTGATCGTCGCCACGCTTGGCAGGCTCGCCTTGTCGCTGGGCTGGGGCGCTACGCCGGGCGAGAGCTGCAACTGCGCGGGCGTATCGCTCGACGCGCCGGCCACGGAGCTGATCTGCACGCTGCCGTCCGGCAGCACGTTCACTTTCACCTGATCGAGCAGGCGGTCGAGGCCGGGCGCGCCGGCCGTCAATGGACCCGAGATCAGATCTACGCCGGTGTTGCCGGTGGCGGCCAGCAGGTCGGCCAGCGCGGCGGCATAGGCGGCCACCGTACTGGAGACGGTTTGTGCAGTCACTTTGCTCTGCAGCAGGCCGGTGTTGCCGAGGAGTTTGCTCGGGTTGTCGCCCACGATGGTGGCGGCAATAGCATTGGTGATGGGGGTGATGTTGATCGTCTGCGTACCGGCACTGGCAGACAGCGCGATCAGCGTGGCCTGCGAGTCGGCAACGTTGCCCGATGCCGACAACACGAACGGCGCGGTAAGGCCTGTGACCGTGCACTGGAAGGCCCCCGTGGTCGCGTTGGCCGGGCAGTCGACCGACTTGCCGGCTGCATCCATCAACGTAACCGTGGCGCCCTGCATGGCCGCACCCGTGGCGGCGACGCCGCTGACGGTCTGTGCAGCCGGAACGTTCGGGCCGGGCGATGTGCTGGCGCTGCTGCCGGAATCGCCGCCGCCGCAGGCCGACAGGGCAAGCGTGGCCAAAGCAATTGCAATGGGGGTAAGTTTCATGGAGTCCTCCCTGGATCGTGGTTGCGCCGTGCATGCGACGCCGTTATTCGGCACGGAGATTCTCGAAGCGCGCCCCAGGCGCCCGCATCATTCATTTGGAGGAAAGCGCCGCCAAATGAACGATGTTGATCGGCGCACGCGCGTGCTACGTTTGCACGCACAACATGTCCGCTGCCACTTTGTTTGCACTGGGTGAGCAAGGCGGGCGCCATGGCCAGACAGCCATCCTTCGGGGGAGGGAAGTGTGCTCAAAGACCAGCTCATCGGTGATCTGTACGAAGCTGCGGTGACGCAGGATGGTTTCCTGGAAGTGTTTCACGACGTCACCGAAGCGCTAGGCGCCAACGTGTTCCACATGTTCAGTTGGGACCCCGTTCGCAACGCACCACACCTTTCGACTTACTCCCCTGGGCGGGGGTGGGACGATGTCATTGCCCGCTACGACCAGTACTACGGCGCGCTAGATCCGCGGCGCGAGCATGTCGAGCGTGCCGCGCAAGGCGAATTTGCGTTCTGCCAGGACTACGTGTCCGATGCCTACGTCGAGCGCAGCGAGTTCTACCAGGACTTTCAGCTTCCGTCGGGATTCCGCTACCTGATGGGCGTGCGGCTGGCGCGTCCCGGCGGCAGCGACATCCTGCTGGGCATGCTGCGCGCGAACGGCCGCGCTCCGTTTTCGGATGAGGAGCGCGCCACGGCTGCCGGCATGACCGGTCACCTGCAGCGCACTATCAATCTCTGGCAGGACACGCGCGTCCTGCATCGTGATGCCGCACTCGGCGCCGAATTGATGGAGCAGCTTGGGCTGGCCGTGTTCGCACTCGGGCGGGATCAGCGTGTGCTGTTTGCCAACGAACAGGCCGAAGCGTTGCTGCGCGCATCGACTTGCCTGCGGCTGGAGCACGGCCGACTGACTGCAGCGTTTGCTGCCGACAACGATGGGTTGCAAGCCGCGCTGGCGCGGGTGGCCAAGTCACGCAAGGGCGAGAGCTTTGCCGTGCGGCCGGCGCTCGGCTCGGCGCACGAAGTCTTCCTCGGTATTTCGCAATTGCCCGCCAATGCCGCGCATGCCGCGTTTGGCGATGCCGCCATGCTTGTTACAGCGCGCCGCAAGGGCGATGCCGCACCGGTGACGGCCATGCAATTGCGCCAGGCCTTCGGCTTGTCGGCCGCTGAGGCGGCGGTGGGCGAAGCGCTGATCGCCGGTAAGACGCCCGACGAATACGCGGCCGACGCCAACGTCGCCATGTCGACAGTGCGCTCGCAGCTACGGGCCATCTTCGAAAAGACCTGCACGCGCTCGCAGGCGGAGGCCGTGGGCGCAATGCTGTGGGTGCTGTCGCAGCACAGGCCGCAACGCTAGACGGCTGTCAGGAAAATACCGGACGGAAGAAGCTGCGCTCGTAGCTGACGATGCAGCCGGTGTCGTCTGCATACTGGAAGGCCGCCACGCAATCGGGGTCGCTCTTCGAGCGTTCCCGATAGACCTCATAGGCCGCCAGACTCGGGAACGAGAACAATGCCAGCGCGACATTGCTGGCACCTTCCGACGGCAGGAAGTAGCCGTGGTGTTTGCCGCCGAACTTCTCGACCAATGGAATCCACATCTTGCCGTAGGTCTCGAACTCGCGGAGTCGGGCGGGGTTGACGATGTAGCGGATATAGCAGGTGATCATGTTGTTTGCGGGCGGGTGACTGAGCCGATGAGCCTAAACGCCTGCCCGCTACCTGGTCAATCTCAGTAGTACCGCAGCTCCGTCGCCTTGCCGTGGAACACCTTGTACGAGTAGATCGTGTAGCCGACGATGGTCGGCAGCACGATGGCCACGCCCACCAGCATGAACTCGAGCGATTCCGGCGCGCTGGCGGCTTGCCAGATGTCGAGCCTGTCCACCACAAGATAGGGGAAGAGGCTGTAGGCCAGGCCGTTGAAGGCCAGCAGAAAGATGGCGCCGGTGCCGACGAACGGCGCCCAGATCAGATGTTCATCGCCCTTGGCAATCTGCTGCGGCAGGCGGCGAAGTACCCAGTCGATCAGCAGGAACAGCACGATGGTCACCAGCGGCACGGGCGCCAGCAGGATGATGTTCGGCAGCGCAAACCACTTGTCGAACACGCGTGTGCTGACCCACGGCGTTGCGAGCGACACGGCGGCCACGCCCAGCGCGGTGAACCACAGGCTGCCGCGTGCCCACTGCACCGCGCGCAATTGCAGCGCGCCTTCCGTCTTCATGATGAGCCACGTTGCGCCTAGCAGCAGGTAGCCGGCAATGAGGCCGCCCGCCGTGCAGATCGCAAAGACGACGTTGGCGGCGTCGTACTGGAAGCCCGTGATGTACAACCCGAGCATCAGGCCTTGCGCAGCGGTGGCGATGACGGAGCCCGCATAGAACGCGCGGTTCCACCACGGCTTGTGGTGCGCGCGCGCCTTGACGCGAAAATCGAATGCCACGCCACGCAGGATGAGGCCGAACAGCATCAGCGCCACCGGCAGATACAGCGCGCCCAGGATCTCTCCATGTGCGGCGGGAAACGCCACGAGCAGCAGCCCGACCCCGAGCACGAGCCAGGTTTCGTTGGCGTCCCAGAACGGGCCGATCGAGGCGATCATGGTGTCTTTCTCGGCGTCGTCGGCGCGGCGCAGCAGGATGCCGACGCCCAGGTCATAGCCGTCGAGCACGACGTAGGCCAGCACGGCAATCCCCATCAGGGCCATGAAGACCACCGGCAGCCAGCCGGCGGGTTGGGTGAGATCAGGGATGGTGCTCATGCGTGGCTCGCGAGGGTCGCAGAAAATTGAGTGGTGTGCTTGCCGGGAATGTCGGCGTCCGTCGGGTCGATGGCGCCACCGGCCTTGCGGGCCAGATAGAAGACCACGCCGATGTAGGAGGCGATGAGGAACGCGTACAGCGCGAGATACATCGCCAGCGTGCTGCCGATCATCCGCGCGGGCACGGAAGACGCAGCCTGCGCGGTGGTCAGCACGCCATAGACAAGCCACGGCTGGCGGCCAATCTCGGTCACGTACCAGCCGGCCACCACGGCCACCCAGCCCGAGAACGTCATGGCGACGAGCGCGCGTGCCAGCCAGTTCGGCAGTTCACCATTGCGGCGAAGGCGCCAGGCGCTGGTCCATGACACCGCCAGCATCAGCAGCCCCACGCCCACCATCAGGCGGAAGGCAAAGAACACCGGCAGCACGGGCGGATGCTGGTCGAACTGGTCGAGCCCTCGCACTTCGCCATCAAGCGAATGCGTGAGATACAGCGACGCCAGCTTCGGCACCGCGATCTCATAGCGGTTGCTGTGCGAAGCCGCATCGGGAATACCGAACAGCACGGCGGGCACGCCGCGTTCGGTTTTCCAGATGCCTTCCATCGCGGCCAGCTTGGCCGGTTGATGCTCCAGTGTGTTGAGACCGTGCGCATCGCCGGCGGCAATCTGCAGCGGTATCAACATGGCGGCAAGCACTACGCCCGTCTTGAGCGCCGCACGCACATCGCCACCGCGGTCGTTGCGCAGCCAGCGGTAGGCCGATACCCCGGCCAACAGGAACGACACCGTCAGGCCCGAGGCCAGCAGCATGTGCGTGAACCGGTACGGAAACGACGGGTTGAAGATGATCGCTAGCCAGCTTTGCGGATGCGCGCGGCCGTCGATCATCACGTAGCCGGCCGGTGTCTGCATCCACGAGTTGAGCGCGATGATCCAGAACACCGAGATGGTCGTGCCGAGCGCCACCAGGAACGTCGCGAATGTGTGGATGCGCGGGCTTACGCGGCCCGTGCCGAACAGCATGATCCCGAGGAAGCTGGCCTCCAGAAAGAACGCCGTCAGCACCTCATACGCCAGCAGCGGCCCGGCGATGTTGCCGACGGTATTCATGTAGCCCGGCCAGTTCGTGCCGAACTGAAAGCTCATCGTCACGCCGGACACCACGCCCAGCGCGAACGTCAATGCAAAGACCTTTACCCAAAGGCGGTATGCGGCCATCCAGGCCTCGCTACCGGTCTTGCGATAGCGCAGCTTGAAGAACAGCAGCACCCATGCAAGCGCGATGCTGATGGTGGGAAAGAGGATGTGGAACGTGATGTTGGCGCCAAACTGGATGCGCGCCAGGACAACGGGATCGAGCGACATGGTTTTTCTGGATACGGGCTACTTCGATTTGCCGCCAACGACGACGGCAAGCTTGTTCTTCATTTCCAGCAGCTTGTGCACCTTGGAGCCCATCTTCATGAGTTGCTGCAACGATTCGGCGTCAAGCTTCTGCACGTCGTCAAACCAGGTGGTCATGAGCGTGATGAGCTGATACATCTCTTTCATGCGCGCCTGGGCGTGGCGGTCATCCGGGTCGGTGGGGGATTCGAGCATCACGTCGCGCAGCAGCGAGAGCGTGGGGTCGATCTCGCGCTTGCGGCGCTCTTCGGCCAGTGTGCGGAAGATGGTCCAGATGTCGTCCGGGGCGGAGAAGTATTCGCGCCGGTCGCCCGGCTTGTGCGACAGCCGCACGAGCTTCCAAGACTCCAGTTCCTTCAGCCCGATGCTCACGTTCGAACGGGAGAAGCCCAGCGCCTCGGCGATCTCGTCCGCGTTGATCGGCTCGCGCGCGGCGTAGAGCAGCGCGTAGATCTGCCCGACGGTGCGATTGATGCCCCAGCGGCTGCCCATCTCGCCGAAATGCAGGACGAAGCGCTGTTTCAAGGGAGAGAGTTGCATTGTTTTGATCTTTCTCAATTTTTAGGAATTTCTGAAAGTTTAGCCTCCGTTGCGGCCCTTGGGATGTGACGCGCTGTCGCGGCGGGCGTGGGACGCTGCCCGCGGCCGAAGATGCTTCAAGTGTGAGATGGATTCACAAGAAAACGTGTGTCGCCTCAATATCACGCTTTTATCTTATTTATCCGCCAATAATTAACGCGGATAAGGTATTGCCGGACTAGGCGTACGACATTCGTTCGCATCGTTTGCTGAGATTAACGAGCAAGAGCGCGGGCAAAGCAGATAAGAATCATTTTCAATGAAGCAGTATCTGCTCGGGCAGGTGTATGGGTGTGGGGTGCAGAACGGGGTTATCGGTCTTAATAAATCCAGCTATGTGCCGATAATCCCTTGCGAAGTAAATCAGCAAAGGAGAATCCCCCATGCGTGTCAACGAACCAGTTACCCAGCGCGAATACGAGTTCCCGGACAACGCCACGCTCATGTCGACCACCGACACCCAGAGCTACATCGCCTATGCGAATGCAGCGTTTGTGGAGGTGAGCGGTTTTTCCCGCGAAGAGATCGAGGGCCAGCCACATAACATCGTGCGTCACCCCGATATGCCAACCGAGGCATTTGCCGATATGTGGGCCACGCTCAAGGCGGGGCAGCCATGGACGGCGCTGGTCAAGAACCGCCGCAAGAATGGCGATCATTATTGGGTGCGTGCCAACGCCACGCCCGTGGTGCGTAACGGACGGGTCAGCGGCTATATGTCGGTGCGCACCAAGCCCACGCGCGAGGAAATCGCCGCGGCCGAAGCGCTCTACAAGGATTTCCGCACTGGTCAGGCGGGCAGCCGCAAGTTTCACAAGGGCCTGATCGTGCGAACGGGCTTGATGGCCTGGCGTTCGGTGTTCCAGCTGATGCCGGTGCGCTGGCGCATCCGGCTCACCTTTCTCACATTGCTGCCCGCGTTGCTGGCGGTAGCGTGGGCGTTTGGCCTCTCCGGTGCGGCGCTCGGTGGTTTTGCCGGCGCGTTGCTCGTGGCCCTGGCGCTGGCGTCGTGGTCATTGAAGGTGCAGATCGCCACGCCACTCGAAAAGCTGCAGGAGCTGGCGCTGAGCGTGGCCTCGGGGGAGAGCCGGAAAGTCGCCATCGCAGACCGCGTGGACGAGATCGGCATGACGTTGCGCACGGTCAGCCAGCTGGGGCTGATGTTCCGCTGGTTGATCGATGATGTGGCCGAGCAAGTCGTCAACGTGCAGTCGGCCAGCCAGGAGATCGCTGAGGGCAACGGCAACATCAACACCCGCACCGAGCAGGCTGCTGCGAGCCTGGAAGAAACCTCCAGCTCGATGACGCAGATGACGGCCACGGTGGCCAGCAATGCAGAGACGGCGGGGCAGGCGAATACGCTGTCGGGCGCGGCCACGCAGGCGGCGGTCAACGGCGGCCGTGCCATGGAGCAGGTGGTGGCCACCATGAGCGCCATCACGCAGAGTGCCAAGCAGATTGCCGACATCATCGGCGTGATCGACAGCATTGCCTTCCAGACCAACATCCTGGCACTCAATGCCGCCGTGGAAGCCGCGCGTGCTGGCGAACAAGGGCGGGGCTTTGCTGTCGTGGCGGGCGAGGTGCGCGCGCTTGCGCAGCGCAGCGCCGGCGCGGCCAAGGAGATCAAAGAGCTGATCGGCACCAGCGTTGACAAGGTCGAATCGGGCGCGCGGCTGGTGGACGATGCAGGCAAGACCATGGACGACATCGTCGAGCAGGTCAAAAAGGTCTCCGCCATGATCGCCGACATCAGCCTGGCGACGGCGCAGCAGACCGACGGCATCACGCAGGTCAGTCAGGCAGTCAACCATCTGGATCAGGTCACGCAGGAGAACGCCACGCTAGTGGGCCAGAGCGCGGCGGCGGCCGAGGGCTTGCGCATCCAGGCGACACGGCTGGTGGAGGCGGTCAACGTGTTCCGTTGAACACGATGCAATTGCAAAAACCGTGTGAACGCCGCATCGCGATTGTGCGGTCTTCGCCTACTATGCCTGTGCGGTAACGTCCCTCAAAACGCACATTCATTGGAGCGCGAACATGGCCTCACACGGTTTGATTGCCTGGTTGATCATCGGCGCGGTAGCGGGTTGGCTGGCCGGCATCCTGGTCAAGGGCGGCGGTTTCGGCATCTTTGTCGACATCGTGGTCGGCATCGTCGGTGCGTTCATCGGCGGATGGCTGGCTGGGGTGCTTGGCATCTCGCTGGGCGGCGGGTGGATCGGCTCGATCATCACGGCGGTGATCGGCGCGGTGATCCTGCTGTTCATCATCCGGCTCATCAAGCGCGCATAGCGCAAGGCAGCACCAGTCCCACGAACGGCGGTGGATGGCAGAGTCATCCAACCGCCGGATTTCAACATGCATCCCATCACCTAGACTGGTTGAACCAAGGGCAGCTGTGCCGCGCCACAAGCGCCGGCCCGGCAGGTACACGCTAACCCAGCGAGGCCACCATGTCTGACCAGCTCACCACCGCACCGCAAGAACTCTACGAAGGGTTCGAGATTCACGTGTCGCCCAGCCCGATCCGGGCCGACAGTGGTTGTTACACCTACACCGGCTACGTTTGTCACCCCGGCGCGAATCCTCAACAGCCGGGACGCGCCGTGCCATTCCATGCTGACGGCAACGACAGTTTCGGCAGCCCCGAAGCGGCCGTGGAAGACGCCGTCCATGTGGCGCGCAGCATCATCGACGGCACGCACCCAGATCTGTCGGTGCTGTCCATCGTGACGAACGGCTACTGACGCCGATACCTGCCGATACCAGCGTCGGCGGCTTCCCTTCCGATCAGTCCTGCACGTGATGCTCTGGTCGCCATTGGCGGCGGCCGACGCATTTGCTGTGCCGCACCATCACGAATCGTATCTGCACCGAAACCGTGCGATGCGGTGCTCGCGCATGAGGCACGCGCGCCGGCCGGTTCTTGGTCAATTTCCCGCAAACGCAGACAGCACAAGGCTTTGCCCGCCTGGCATACCTGTTGCATAGCACCATTGCGCGGGTCAAAGGCGATTCGTGCTCTTCGTGGTGAAGGCCCTGGTGCTCAGGGCTACTTGGACAACGGCGTCCCAGACCTTGGCTAATGCAGCCGGGCTCTCGGACGCCTTTCTTTTTTTTGGCCCCTGATTGGGATTCAACATGACCGGCAAAGCCACCCGAATCGATCTGTTCAGCCTGCGCACGCCGCAGATGCGCGCCTTTCATCTGACGTGGCTGGCGTTCTTCGTCTGCTTCTACGCGTGGTTTGCCTGCGCACCCCTCATGCCGGTGCTCAAGGGCGAGTTCCACCTCACGCCCGGGCAGATTGCCAATATCAACATCGCGGCCGTAGCGGTGACGATCCTGGTGCGGCTGATCGTCGGCCCGCTGTGCGACCGCTTCGGCCCGCGCAAGACCTATACCGGCCTGCTTGCGCTGGGTGCGATCCCGGTGCTGGGCGTGGCGCTCGCGCAGAGCTACGAAGCGTTCCTGTTCTTCCGCTTGGCGATCGGCGCGGTTGGCGCGAGCTTCGTCATCACGCAGTACCACACGTCGGTCATGTTCGCGCCCAACGTGGTGGGCACGGCCAATGCGGCTTCCGCCGGCTGGGGCAATGCTGGCGGAGGCGTGGCGCAAGGCACGATGCCGCTGCTGCTGACGGCCATCGTGATGATGGGTGCCACGCAGAGCCTGGGCTGGCGCGTGGCGATGATCGTGCCGGGCGCGGCCATGCTGATCGTCGCAGCGCTCTACTGGCGTTACACGCAGGACTGCCCCGAAGGCAACTTCAGTGATCTGCGTGCCGCAGGCAAGACGATCGACGGCGGCAAGAAGGGCGGCTGGGGCAGCTTCGCCGCCGCCGCTGGCAACTACCGCGTGTGGCTGCTGTTCATCACCTACGGCGCGTGCTTTGGCGTGGAGATCTTCATCCACAACATCGCCGCCACCTACTACGTCGACCACTTCGGCCTGTCGCTGTCGGCCGCCGGCATGGCGGCGGCGAGCTTCGGCCTGCTGGCGCTGTTTGCCCGCGCGCTGGGCGGCATCGTGTCGGACCGCGTGGCCGCCAAGCGTGGCCTGGATGCGCGTACCCAACTGCTGTGCGTGCTGATGGTGGGCGAGGGCCTGGGCCTGTTCGGCTTTGCCCACGCAGGCAGCGTCACGGTGGCCATCCTGGCGATGCTCGGCTTTGGCCTGTTCACGCACATGGCATGCGGCGCGACGTATGCGCTGGTGCCGTTCATTGACCGCCGCGCGCTGGGCGGCGTGGCCGGCATCATCGGCGCGGGCGGCAACGCCGGCGCGGTGGCGGCGGGCTTCCTGCTCAAGGGCATGGCCGATACGCAGGCCACGCTCTCGGTGCTGGGCGCGCTGGTCGGGCTGTCCGCCATCTGTGCGATTGCCGTGCGTTTCTCGCCGGAACACAAGGCGCGCGAACAAGCGCTGTACGACAACACGCTGGCCGCCGCCGGCAACGCCTGAAAGAGAACATCACCATGACCATGAAGATCGTCGTCATTGGCCACGGAATGGTGGGCCACAAATTTCTGGAAAGCCTGCTGCATGCGCCGGGCCATCACCTTGAGGTGACGGTGCTGTGCGAAGAGCCGCGCCCGGCCTACGACCGCGTGCACCTGTCGGAATTCTTCACGGGCAAGTCGGCGGAAGACCTTTCGCTCGTCGCTCCGGGCTTCTTTGACCGCGATGACGTGGTGCTCAAGCTCAACGCCCGCGCCACGGCCATCGACACTACTGCCAAAACGGTGACGGCCTCGACCGGCGAGGTGCTGCCGTACGACAAGCTCGTCATCGCGTCGGGCTCGTCGCCGTTTGTGCCGCCGGTGCCGGGCAAAGACCGCAAGGACTGTTTCGTCTATCGCACCATCGAAGACCTCGAAGCGATGGCCGAGTGCGGCCAGCGCGCCAAGACCGGCGTCGTCATCGGCGGCGGGCTGCTCGGGCTGGAATGCGCCAAGGCGCTGCGTGACATGAACCTGCAAACGCACGTGGTCGAGTTTGCCGGCCGCCTGATGGCGATGCAGGTGGACGACGGCGGCGGCCGCATGTTGCGCCGGAAGATCGAAGACCTGGGCGTGACCGTCCACACACAGAAGAACACCTCGGAGATCGTCGACGGCGAAACGGCGACACATCGCCTGAACTTTGCCGACGGTACGCACCTGGAAGCCGATATGGTCGTCTTCTCGGCCGGCATCCGTCCGCGCGATGAACTGGCGCGCGCCTGCGGGCTGGAAGTGGGCGAGCGCGGCGGCATCGTGATCGACTCCGAGTGCCGTACCTCCGCGCCCGACGTGTACGCGATTGGCGAATGCGCGCTGTGGGGCGGCAAGGTCTACGGGCTGGTTGCGCCGGGTTATGAGATGGCACGCATCACCGCCAAGCAGATCCTGGCGGCAGACGACGCGGCAGAGTTCAGCGGCGCCGACATGAGCACCAAGCTCAAGCTGATGGGCGTGGACGTGGCCAGCCTGGGCGATGCGCAGGGCGTGACGCCGGGCAGCCGCAGCGTGCAGTTCACCGACGAGCGCAAGCAGATCTACAAGAAGCTGGTGGTGTCGGAAGACGGTAAGTACCTGCTGGGCGGCGTGCTGGTGGGGGATGCGGCCGAATACGGCACGCTGCTGCAGATGATGCTCAACCGCATCGAGCTGCCGGAAGCACCGGAATTCCTGATCCTCCCGCAGGCCGATGGCAATGCGCGCCCGGCACTGGGCGTGGATGCGCTGCCGGATAGCGCGCAGATCTGCTCGTGCAACGACGTATCGAAGGGCGCGCTGTGTCAGGCCGTGTGTGCCGGCGCCACCACCGTGGGCGCGCTCAAGGACGCCACCAAGGCCGGCACCTCGTGCGGCGGCTGCGTGCCGCTCATGACGCAGGTGATGAAGGCCGAGATGAAGAAGCAGGGCCTGGCCGTCAACAACCACATCTGCGAACACTTTCCGTATTCGCGTCAGGAGCTGTATCACCTGGTGCGCGTGGGCCGCATCGAGTCGTTCGAGGCGCTGCTGGAAGCGCACGGCAGCGGCATGGGCTGCGACATCTGCAAGCCCGCCGTGGCGAGCATCCTCGCTTCGTGCTGGAACGACTTCGTGCTCAAGAAGGAACACGCCAGCCTGCAGGATTCCAACGACTACTTCCTCGCCAACATCCAGAAGGACGGGACGTACTCCGTGGTGCCGCGCATGCCCGGCGGCGAGGTCACGGCAGACGGCCTGATCGCCGTGGGCCAGGTCGCCAAGAAGTACGGCCTGTACACCAAGATCACGGGCGGCCAGCGTGTCGACCTGTTCGGCGCGCGCCTGGAGCAACTGCCGCTGATCTGGGAAGAGCTGATTGCGGCAGGCTTCGAGTCGGGCCATGCCTATGGCAAATCGCTGCGCACGGTGAAGTCGTGCGTGGGTTCCACCTGGTGCCGCTACGGCGTGGGCGATTCGGTGGGTTTTGCGGTGGCGCTGGAGAACCGCTACAAGGGCCTGCGCTCGCCGCACAAGCTGAAGTTTGGCGTGTCGGGGTGCACGCGTGAATGCGCCGAGGCGCAAGGCAAGGACGTTGGCATCATCGCCACCGAGAAGGGCTGGAACCTGTATGTGTGCGGCAACGGCGGCATGAAGCCCCGCCATGCCGAACTGCTGGCGGCAGACCTCGACCAGGAAACGCTCATCCAGTATGTCGACCGTTTCCTGATGTTCTACGTGCGCACGGCTGATCGCCTGCAACGCACCAGCACATGGCGCGACAACCTCGAAGGCGGTCTCGACTATCTGAAGGACGTGGTGATCAACGACAAGCTGGGCATCGTGGCCGAACTCGAAGCCGAGATGCAGCACGTTGTCGACACCTATCAAGACGAGTGGAAGACGGCCGTGATCAACCCCGACGTGCGCAAGCGCTTCCGCCACTTCGTCAACAGCGAGGCGAAGGACGCGAATGTGGTCTTCGTCGAGGAGCGCGGCCAGATCCGCCCGGCGACGGTGGAGGAGCGTGCGAAGACGCGGCCCGTGCGCATTCCTGTTGTTGCTGAAGCCGCTTGAGCCTGATAGAGGAAGAGGAGGACGTCATGCAAGCATCCCGTTGGACCCCGGTCTGTGCCCTGGACGACATCGTTCCCAACACCGGCGTTTGCGCGCTGGTGGACGGTGATCAGGTTGCCGTGTTCCGTGTGGGCGGCAACACGCCGCAAAGCGTTTACGCCATCGGCAACTACGACCCGAACTCCGCCGCCGCCGTGCTGTCGCGCGGGCTGGTCGGCAACCTGGGCGAGCGCATCGTCGTCGCGTCGCCGATCTACAAGCATCACTTCGACCTGACCACGGGCGAGTGCCTCGAAGCGCCGGCCAACTCCGTGCATGCGTACGCGACCAAGGTGGAAGACGGCAAGGTGTGGGTAGCGGCATGAGCTGCAAGCCGTAAGCCGGGGGCCATGGCCGCCGGCACTGAGTGAATCCAATGACCGACAACCTTCAGGAGAAGGCAGCATGAACGCCAAGACCGTACGCCCCAAGCTGGTCGTCATCGGCAACGGCATGGCCGGCATGCGCACGGTCGAAGAGTTGCTCAAGCTCGCGCCGGACCTGTACGACGTGACCGTATTTGGCGAAGAACCGCACGGCAACTACAACCGCATCCTGCTCTCGCCGGTGCTGGCGGGCGAGAAGCAGGTTGACGACATCATGCTCAACACGCGCGAGTGGTACGACCAGAACCACATCACGCTGCACGCCGGCGACCCGGTGGTCGCCATCGACCGCCCGCGCCGCACGCTGCGCTCGCGCGACGGCGTGGAGATGCGCTACGACCGCCTGCTGATCGCCACGGGCTCGCGGCCGTTCATCCTGCCGGTGCCGGGGCATCTGCTGCCCGGCGTGATCGCCTTTCGCGACATTCAGGATGTGGAGACGATGCTGGAAGCGGCCCGCAACCACCGTCACGCGGTCGTCATCGGCGGTGGTTTGCTTGGGCTTGAGGCCGCCAACGGCCTGATGCGCCAGGGCATGGAGGTGACCGTGGTGCACCTGCCCGACAGCCTGATGGAGCGCCAGCTCGACAAGCCGGCCGCCAAGCTGTTGCAGAAGGCGCTGGAAGCCAAGGGCCTGCGCTTCCTGCTGGGCGCACACACGGCGGAGCTGCTGGGCACCGACCGCGTGACCGCTGTGCGCTTCAAGGACGGCACCGAGATTCCCGCCGACCTCGTCGTCATGACTGCCGGCGTACGCCCGAACATCGAGCTTGCCAAGGCCGCCGGCCTGCATTGCGAACGCGCCATCATCGTTGACGACACGCTGCAGACCTACGACCCGCGCATCTACGCCGTGGGCGAATGCGTGCAACACCGCAGCGCAACGTTCGGCCTCGTCGCGCCCATCTGGGACCAGGCCCGCGTGTGTGCCGCGCACCTGGCCGGCGCCGGGCACCGCCGCTATGTCCAGCAGGCCACCGCGACCAAGTTGAAGGTCACGGGCGTGGACTTGTATTCCGCGGGCGATTTCATCGGCGGCGACGGCACCGAAGACATCGTGCTGCGTGACCCGCGCCGCGGCGTCTACAAGCGGCTCGTCCTGAAGGAAGACCGCATCGTCGGCGCGGTGCTGTACGGCGATGTGGCCGATGGCCCGTGGTACTTCGACATGATCCAGCGCCAGACCCCGATCACACCGATTCGCCAGCGCCTGTTGTTTGGCCGCGCGCTGTGCGAAGCCGAGGCTGCGTAATGAACACAGGTAAGACGCGAAACCGGCAACACCGCTTGCACGCTGTCGGTGTGGCCGTTGAAGCCCTAGATGGCGCCTTGAATTTCTGTTGCAGAGAGGAAAAAGGAAGGGAAACTGTTTGAGCGAAGCGAGTTTTTCCCTTCCCCTCTCTGCAACAGAAATTCAAGGGATGGGTCGCCATCTCGGGCGCGCCTTTCTTTGCTTACTTTCTTTGGCAAGACAAAGAAAGTGAGTCGCCCCCGGCAGGGGGTGAAACCAGGGATGCACCAATCACGCAAAGCAATACAGAGATGACGATGACCACCATCCCCATCCACCCGGTAGCCGATACGGTTGCCAAGACAGTGCGCACAACGTGCCCGTACTGCGGCGTCGGCTGCGGCGTGCTCGCGACCCCACAGGCGGATGGCAGCATCGGCATTGCCGGGGACCCGGCGCATCCGTCCAACGCCGGGCGCCTGTGCGTGAAAGGCTCGGCCCTGGGCGAGACCGTGAGCCTGGACGGCCGGCTGCTCTTCCCAGCCATGCGCGAGCGTTCGCGCGACGCTGGCGCTCCGCAACTGGCCAAACCTGCGCCATTACAGCGCGTCTCGTGGGACACCGCTCTCGACGCCGTCGCGCAAGGCTTTCGCCGCATCGCCGAAGAGCACGGCCCGGATTCCGTCGCGCTCTACGTCTCCGGCCAGCTGCTGACCGAGGATTATTACGTCGCCAACAAGCTGATGAAGGGCTTTATCGGCACGGCCAACATCGATACCAATTCGCGGCTCTGCATGTCGTCGGCCGTGGCGGGGCACAAGCGCGCGTTTGGCGAAGACCTCGTGCCCGTCTGCTATGACGATCTGGAAACGGCAGACCTCGTCGTGCTGGTCGGCTCCAACACGGCGTGGTGCCACCCGATCCTGTTCCAGCGCATCGTGCGCGCCAAGGAAGCGCGGCCCGAGATGAAGGTGGTGGTGGTCGACCCGCGCCACACGGCCACGTGCGAACTGGCCGATCTGCATCTGCCCATCAAGCCCGGCACCGATGTATGGCTGTTCAATGGCCTGCTGTCGTTCCTCTCGCGGCGCGGTGTGGTGGACCGTAATTTCGTCACGCAGCATACCAACGGCCCAGACGCCGCACTGGAAGCTGCCGGCACCGAGAGCGAGGACGTTGAAGCCGTCGCCAAGGCCTGCAAGCTCAAGCTCGACGATCTGCTCACCTTCTACAGCTGGTTTGCCGACACCGAACGCACCATCACCGCGTTTTCGATGGGTGTGAATCAATCGACGGCGGGCACGGACAAGGTCAACAGCATCATCAACTGCCACTTGCTCACGGGGCGCATCGGCCGCGCGGGCATGGGGCCGTTTTCGATTACCGGCCAGCCGAATGCGATGGGCGGGCGCGAGGTAGGCGGTCTGGCCAACATGCTGGCCGCGCACATGGAGCTGAACGAGCCGTCGCATCGCGACCTCGTGCAGACGTTCTGGGGCGCACCGCGCATGGCCGACAAGGTGGGCCTCAAGGCGGTCGACCTGTTCAATGCCATTGAAGACGGGCGCGTCAAGGCCGTGTGGATCATGGGGACCAACCCCGTGGTCAGCCTGCCCGATGCGGACCAGGCGCGCCGTGCACTGGCCAAGTGCGAACTCGTCGTCGCTTCTGACATCGTTGAGGCTACCGACACGACCGTGCTGGCCGACATCCTGTTGCCCGCGCTGGGCTGGGGAGAGAAAGACGGCACCGTGACGAACTCCGAACGCCGCATCTCGCGCCAGCGTGCGTTCCTGCCGGCACCCGGCGAGGCACGCGCCGACTGGGACATCATCGCCGACGTCGCCCGCCGCATGGGCTACGACGGCTTCGACTTCAAGAGCGCGGGCGATGTGTTTGACGAACACGCGCGCCTGTCCGCCTACGCCAACGATGCGAGCGGCACGCGTCGCGCCTTCCACCTCGGCGGCCTGACAGGGTTCGATACCGATGCATACGAAGGCATGTCGCCGGTGCAATGGCCTATCGCAACGTCCGGCAACAGCGAAGCGCGCCTCTTCAGCGATGGCCGTTTCGCCCACGCCGATGGCCGCGCGCGTTTCGTGCCGACGCCCGCCCGTGCGCCCGCGCATGCGGCGGATGGCGAATATCCGCTCATCCTCAACACGGGCCGTGTGCGCGACCAATGGCACACCATGACGCGTACGGGCCGCGCGCCCAAGCTGGCTGACCACGTGCCCGAACCGTTTGTCGATCTGCACCCGCACGATGCGCTGCTGGCCGGCGTGCGTGAAGGTGGCCTGGCACGCGTGTCGTCACGCTGGGGCAGTGTGGTGGCGCGTGTGCGCATGACGGGCGGCATCGCGCGTGGCAGCGTCTTCGTGCCGATCCACTGGAACGGCCAGTTTGCATCTGATGCGCGCGTGGGTGCGGTCGTCAATCCGGTGGTCGACCCGGTGTCTGGCGAGCCGGAGTTCAAGCACACACCGGTGATGGTCGAGCCGTTCGATGTGGCATGGCACGGCTTTGTGCTCTCGCGCCGCGCGCTCGACACCGACGATGCAACGTGGTGGACGCGCATTCAAGGCAAGCAGTTCGTGCGCTATGAACTGGCCGGCCGCCAGCAGCTTGGTTCCGTGCACGATTGGGCGCGCGCGCTGCTGGGCGTAACCGACCCACACGCCGACTGGCTCGAATACGAAGACACCACTGCGCGTGTCTATCGCGCTGTGCACGTGGTGGATGACCGCATCGAAGCCTGCGTGTTTTTGTCACCGCGTCCGGATCTGCCGTCGCGCAACTGGCTCGCGGGCCTGTTCGCGCAAGAGCGTCTCGAAGACCTCGACCGTGCGGGCGTGCTGCTCGGCCAGCCGATCGAGGCGGGTGTCGATGTGGGGCCGACCGTCTGCTCGTGCTTTGGCGTGGGCCGCAACACCATCTGCGATGCCATCCGCACCAAGGGCCTGCAAACCACCGGCGAGATCACGGCGTGCCTGAAGGCGGGCGGCAATTGCGGCTCGTGCGTGCCGGAACTCAAACGGCTGCTTGTGGAGGCGCGCGTGCAGCAGGCGGCGTGACCTTTGCGTCGCGTTACACGCAATATCGCTTTTATGCCCGGGTAATATTGACATCCAATTAAACCCGGGTAGAATGCGTTCCTGTTGAAACTTCAGCAGGAGCGCTTCTCATGGATGCCGCAACAATCCACGCGTGCACGGCCTTTGCCGGCACCCAACGCCTGGCCGGTGGACCCGTCCGCGATGTCGCACGCGCCGTCAAAACGCACCTTGATGCACACCCCGAATCGCAGGTCCTGGTGTTCGACAACACGAGCGCGCACCCGGTGGAATTCGATTTGCGCGGCACGGTTGAAGACGTGGTTGCGCGCATCGATCAAGCCGCCCCATCTGCCGCTGAACCCGCCGAATCTGAAAACCGCCCGCGTGGCCCTGGCCGCCCCAAGCTGGGCGTGATTGCCCGCGAGGTGACCTTGCTACCGCGCCACTGGGATTGGCTGGCCGCGCAGCCGGGCGGGGCGTCGGTTACGCTGCGCAAGCTGGTGGAAGACGCGCGCCGCGCCGCCGAAGGCGCCGACCGCCGTCGCGTTGCGCAAGAAGCGGCGTACCGCTTCATGTCAGCCATGGCGGGCAACGCCGCGGGCTTTGAAGAGGCCACGCGCGCCTTGTTTGCCGCAGATGCCGCGGCGTTCGAATCCCTCACACACACCTGGCCCGCCGACGTGCGCGACTTTGCGCGCGAACTGGCGAGCCGGGCCTTCAATCCTCAACAGGAGGCTGCATGACAGCGCCTGCTGCTCGCCCGTTGTGGCGAACATTCATTGCATTCCTCGGCCCGCTGATCCTGGCCAACATCCTGCAATCGTTGTCGGGCACGCTCAACAACGTCTATGTCGGGCACATGCTCGGCGTGAAGGCACTCGCCGCGGTGTCGGCGTTTTTCCCGATCCTGTTCTTCTTCATCGCTTTCATCATTGGACTCGGGTCTGGTGCGGCGGTGCTGATCGGGCAGGCGTGGGGCGCCAAGAAGCCCGAGGCGGTCAAGACGGTGGCCGGGACAACGTTGTCGGTCGGCTTCATCGTTGGGCTGGCGGTGGCGCTGCTGGGCGGCCCGTTCGCCAACGCGCTGCTGGGGTGGCTCGGCACGCCCGCCGACATCCTGCAAGACGCCACGCTCTACGCCAGCGTCATGCTCTATGCCATGCCCGGCCTGTTCGTCTACCTGCTTGCCACGGCGATGATGCGCGGCGTGGGCGACACGCGCACGCCGTTGCGCACGCTCGCGCTGTCGACGGCGATCGGGCTGGTGCTGACGCCGACCTTCATTCGGGGCTGGTTCGGCTTGCCGCAACTGGGCGTCGCAAGCGGCGCCGCGGCGACCATCATTTCGTTCACGATCGCGCTGGTGTGGCTCGCATTCTTCCTGCGCCGCCGCAATCATCCGCTCGCCCCCGATGCCGTGCTGGCGCGGCACCTCTGGGTCGATGTTGGTGTGCTCAAGACCGTGCTGAAGATTGGCGTGCCGACGGGCGTGCAGCTTGTGGTGATCTCGATTGCCGAGCTGGCGCTGCTGTCATTCGTCAACGGCTTCGGTTCCGACGCGACGGCCGCTTACGGCGCCGGCACGCAGATCATCAGCTACGTGCAGTTTCCGGCCATGTCGATCGCGATCACGGCGTCCATCCTCGGTGCGCAAGCCATCGGCTCGGGCAATACAGAGCGGCTCGACGCCATCACGCGCACCGGCTTGTGGCTGAACGTGGCCATTACCGGCGTGCTGGTGGTGATGGCGTTGCTGTTCTCGCGCGCTGTCATCGGCTGGTTCACCACGAACACGGAGGTGATGAGCCTTGCCCAGAGCCTGCTGCATATCTCGCTGTGGAGCTCGGTCATCTTCGGCATGGCGAGCGTCTTCTCGGGCGTGATGCGCTCAAGCGGCACGGTGATGGCGCCCACGGCCATTTCCATCCTCGCCATTGCGGCGGTGGAAGTGCCGGTGGCCTGGGTGCTGAGCCGGCATATTGGCACCGATGGCATCTGGGCTGCGTACCCGGCCGCCTTCCTCGCCATGTTCGTGATGCAGGGGCTGTATTACGCACTCGTGTGGCGCCGCCGGGCGCAGCGGTTCGGCATCCGCCGGATGGTTTGATGACATCCACGCCGGCAGCCGCCGTGCTGCCGGCGATGAAACGCCCGCGAGTCTTATGCCATGTTCTCGCGCAAGGCCTTCTTGTTGATCTTGCCAACGCTCGTTTTGGGGATCTCTGCAACGAAGGCGATGCGGTCCAGCTCTGGCACGGCGTATTTGCTGATGCGTTTGGCCTCGGCGTGTGCCAGCAGGCAATCACGAATGGCCTCCGCCTTCAGTCGCGCCCCTGGCTTGCCAACGACAAACGCCATCGGGCGTTCTCCCCATTTGGCGTCGCGTACACCAATCACGGCGCTCTCCTGCACGCCTGGCACCTGGGCAATCAGGCTTTCGACTTCAATGGACGACACCCACTCGCCGCCGGTCTTGATGACGTCCTTGATGCGGTCGACGATCTGCACGAAACCATCGGGCGTCATGACGGCGATGTCCTGCGTGTGCAGGTAGCCGCCCGCCCACAGCTCTTCCGATGCTTCCGGCTTGTTGAAATAGGCCTGCGTGAGGTAGGGCGTGCGCAAAACGATCTCGCCCTGGTGCTTGCCGTCGTAAGGCACATCGCGCAATTGTTCGTCGACGATGCGCAACTCGGCCAGCGGCACGGGGCGCCCTGTCGCGCAGCGCATTCGAATCTCATCCCGCCGGTCTGCGGGCTTGCGGCCCGGCGGCAGTTGCGCAAGCGCCACCACGGGCCCGGTTTCGGACATGCCATAACCGGCAAACACGTCAATGCCGCGATCAAGCGCCGCCTCGCACAGTGCCGGAGACAATGCCGAGCCGCCGATGAGGACCTTCCATCCCGACAGGTCATGCATGCCGCCTTCCGACGCTTGCAGCAGCATCTGCAGCAGCGTCGGCACGCAATGCGAGAAGGTCACGCGCTCCGTGTCGTGTAGCTTGAGGAGAAGGTCAGCTGCGTAACGGCCCGGCAGCACGATCTTCAAACCGAGCATGACGGCGATGTACGGCATGCCCCACGCCAGTACATGGAACATCGGCGTGATCGGCATGTAGACATCTTCTCGGTGCAGGCGCTGGCCATCGCGCGGTGCGCACAGCGTCGTGGCAGTTGCCATGGTATGCAGCACGATGTCGCGGTGGCTGTAGCTCACGCCTTTCGGGTCGCCGGTCGTGCCGGTCGTATAGAACGTTGCGGCCCGCGTGCGTTCATCGAAGTCGGCAAATGCGAAGTCGGGCGAGGCATGGGCGAGCAGCGCCTCGTACTCGCCCGCCACCGGCAGCGGGGTGTGCGGCATGGGGGCGTTGTCGGCCAGCACCACAACGTGGCGCACGCTCGTCAGGCCGTCCCAGATCTCTTCCAGCAGTGGCACGAAGTCGGCTTGCACGAGCACGACTTCGGCCCGCGCATCGTTGAGCGTGTAGAGGATCTGCTGAGCTGACAGCCGCACGTTCACGGTGAACAGCGTCGCGCCCATCATCGGCACGCCGAAGTAGCACTCGAGGTAGCGGTGGCTGTCCCAATCCAAGACGGCCACGGTCGAGCCGTGTTGAACTTCCAGCGTGCTCAGTGCCGACGCAAGCCGGCCGATGCGTTCGCGAAACGTGCGATAGCTGTAGCGCAGCGCACCGCGATAGGTGATTTCCTGCTCGCCGTAGAGGCATTGCGCATTGGTCAGCAGGTGCTTGACGAGCAGCGGATAGGTGTACGCCGAAGGTGTCGGGGTGATGAGGTTCGCGTGCATGATCGGGAAGGCGTTGTTCGGTATGCAGGTTCGTACGGGCGTGGCGGTTCAGGCAGCGTCTTCCAGCTGGATGACGATGTGCCCGTCGGTCTCGTGAATGGCGTAGGTCTTCAGACACAGGCCACCGGCGCCGGGCATGCAGCCGGTGGCGAGATCGAAGCGCAGGCCGTGCGCCGGACACTGCAATACGTTGCCATCAAGGCGCCCCGAGGCCAGCGAAGCCCCGTTGTGCGGGCAACTGTTGTCGACGGCATGAAGCCGGCCTTCGATGTTGAGCAGGACGATGCTGCGACCGTTGACGAAGACGAGCTTGCGGTCTCCGGCGCCTAGTTCGCCGGACAAGGCCACGGTGACATTGGATGCCATGGTGTTCACTGCGCTTCCTCTTGCGATTGCAGTGGCAATTGCGACAGCGCGTTCTGCATGGCGCGCACGAGCGTGCTTGCCGGATGCGCACCCGAGAGCGCGACGTTGGAGTTGAAGATGAAATGCGGCACCCCGGAAACGGTCACGCCGCGACCGATTGGCTTGCAGACGCTGGGTGGGCCCGCATCGAGCACCATGGCCCGGGCGATGGTGTGCTCGACCTCCAGGCGTTGCAGCACGTCTTCGTTACCGATGTCTGCGCCTTCCACAAAATAGGCGCTGAAGATGCGTTCGATAAGCTGGGCCGGCTGTCCGCCCGCGTCGACCCGGTGATATTTCCGAACCACACCGTGCGCGCGCTCGGTGTTGGGCAGGACGTTGATGCGCGTGAAATCGAAGTCGATGCCGGCGGCTTGCCCGGCGCACTGCACCTCAGCGCGCCGCATCGAAACGGCAGTGGGGCTGCCGAGGCGGCTGAGGTAGAACGCCTGGTAGGGCAGCCCTTCGAGCGGGGTGTCCGGCAACAGCGGATACGGGCGCCATCGCACCTTGGTCTTCACCTCCGGATGCAGCGTTGCGAACGTGCGCAGCGCGCTGGCCAGATGGCGCGTACCGATCCAGCACCACGGGCAGATGAAGTCGAAGAAGACATCGATCGTGAGCGTTGCGCGCCGACCGTTCGCGCCGGCCGGCAGTCCCCGCACGGGTGGGTCAAACAAGTTCATGGATCAGCGCTTCCGCCATGGGCCAGGGGCCAAATCCCGCGGCGGGGTTCAAATGGCCGACATCTCCCAGATCGACCAGGCGGCTGCCCCAGTCGACGGCCATGGCGGTTACGCGCTCGAACGACGCCAGCGGATCGTTCCGGCTGGCCGCGACGATGCTCGGAAACTGCAGCGGGCGCCGCGGGCAGGGCAGCCAGCCATTTTTCTGCAGCACGTCCTGCGTGGGGTAGCCCGACGGCAACTGCGTCTCGAGATCGGCCGGGGTGGCCAGCAGTGCGCCGCGGATCTTGCGCGCGTGCCGTTTCGCCCAGTGCACGGTGATCATCACGCCCGCGCTATGCGCCACCAGGATCACCGGCCCGTCGATGGCGGTGATGGCTTTGTCCAACGCTGCCACCCGTGCCGCGCAGCTCAGCCGGTCGACTTCCAGCGGTGGGACTGACGCAGCCTTGTGGCCTGCGGCCTGGAGTTTGGCTTCGAGCAACGTCTGCCAGTGTTCGGCCACGTGGTCGCGCAGGCCGGGCACCATGAGGATGGTGGGAGAAGTGTTGGACAACGTCATGATGAAATGCCATGAAGAAAAAACGAGGAGGTCACCCTCCTCGAATGCCGACCGGGGAGACGGCGGAGCCCGCCTCCCGAGGTGCTTTTGGGTACCGGCCGCTCAGAACTTGTGGCGGATGCCGACGGCCGCGCCGAGCATGCTGGTCTTGCCGGCACCCAGGCCGTAGCCGGTGGCGTTGAGGTCCACCGTGGCCTGGTCGAGCGCCAGGCCCGCGTTGCGCGCATAGGCCGTGGTCAGGTACAGGTCGGTGCGCTTGGAAAGCGTGTAGTCGGCAATGAACGCGACCTGCCACGGGTTGGCCTGTGTGGACGGGGCGCTGTTGATGGTCTTGATCTTCTGGTACGAGTATTCGAGCGAGAGCATCACGGCGTTCGTCGCCTGATAGTTCACGCCGGCCCAGAAGTAATCGTCGCGCAGCGCCACGCTGCCGTTGGCGTTCTTGTTCTGGCCCCAGCGGTAGCCGCCCATGATTTTGAACACATCGCCAAAGAGGTAGCTGCCAGCCAGCGCTGCCTTGCGCACCGTGCCGGAGCTGAACGCGCCACCGCCCAGCGGCGTGCTGGGGTTGTACTGGTCATACGCCAGGGTGGCGCCGAGCGGTCCGGCCGAATAGGCCACCCCTGCGCCATAGCCGCTGTCGCGCCGTGCTTGGCCCGGCACCTCGCCGTTGCCGCCGCCGGTCGGGTTGGCGCTCGGGGCGCCGGTGCCGAACGACCAATGGGCTTGCGCAGTCACCGGGCCGAAGTTGCCGGTGTACATGGCCGTGTTGTCGGAGCGAAAATTCACGCCGGTCTGTACGGCCGCCGGTTCGTACTGCGTGGAATACGCCATCGGCTCGAAGTTGGCCAGCAACTGGAACAGCGTCGTGTACTGGCGGCCGAAGGTGAACTGCCCGATCGAACTGCTCTTGAGCCCAACGTAGGCCTGACGCCCGAACAACCGGCCGCCTTGTTGCGATTGGCCCGTGTCGCTGGCAAAGCCGCTTTCGAGCACGAACAGCGCGCTCAGGCCGCCGCCAAGATCCTCCACGCCGCGCAGGCCCCAGCGCGAGCCTGACAGCCCGCCGCTTTGCATGGACACGCGGTTGCCCGAGCTGCCCGGCGTGGCGCCCGCCAGGTTGGTCGCATATTCGATATTGGTATCCACCACGCCGTATAGCGTGACGCCGGATTGCGCGCAGGCCGCGCCGGCGCAGGCCAGCAGTGCCGCAGGGGCGATGTGCTTCGTCTTCATGTTGCAGGGTCTCCTCTTGGTGTTGTCGCCGACGGGTCCGATGTGTCCCGACGGTCGTTAGAACGGCTTGCCGCCGATGATGCCGGCGCGTTCCATCTTGCGATGGCACGGCGCGTAATCCATAACCGCGTAGTGCTGCGTGGCGGTGTTGTCCCAGATGGCCACGCTGTTGGGCTTCCAGCGCCAGCGCACCTGGTATTCAGGAATGTAGGCCTGGCTGATGAGGTAGCGCAGCAGCTCCGACGCGCCGCCGGTGGCGTCCTGCCCAAAGCGCACGCGCGCGGGTGTGTGGTAGTTCGTGAAATGCGTTGTGAACCCGTTCACGTACAGCACCTTTTCGTCGGTCTCGGGGTGTGTGCGTACCACGGGGTGTTCCGGATCGGGGTACTGCGCCTTGAGCGCGAGACGCTTTTCGATCGGCATGACTGCGCCAAAGCTGGCTTCGATGCTGTGGCGGGCGCGCAGGCCGGCAATGTCGCGCTTGACGTGGTCGGGCAGGTTTTCGTACGCCAGCACCATGTTGGCCCACATGGTGTCGCCGCCCACGGGCGGGCATTCCACGCAGCGCAGCACGGCGCCAAACTGTGGTGCCTCGCGCCACGTGGTGTCGGCGTGCCAGCAGTTTTCGTAGCGGTCGTTCGGGTGTTCGGGCGTCTTGTAGATGCGCACGAGGCCGGGGTGCTCGGGGTCGCTGCCGGCGACGGGGTGGTCTTCCAGCTCGCCGAAGCGGCTGGCGAATGCGACGTGCTGCGCGCGGCTCAGGTCCTGATCGCGCAGGAAGATCACGCGGTGCTTGAGCAGCGCGGCACGAATTTCGCCAAACAGGCCTTCGTCTTCGATCGCGTCAGCCAGTTGCACGCCGGTTAGCTCGGCACCCAGGGCGTTGGTCAGTTGTTCGATACGCATGACGGTCCCCTCAGATGACGAAGACGGACGAGCCCGTCGTCTTGCGCGATTCAAGATCGCGGTGGGCCTGCACGGCGTCTTCCAATGCGTAGCGCTGGTGGATCTCGATCTTGATGCGACCGGCGGCTACATGGTCGAACAGCTCGCCGGCAAGCTCGGCTTTCTCGGCTGGGTCAGCGATGTAATCGGCCAGGGCCGGGCGCGTGAGGTAAAGCGATCCCTTCATCGCCAGCAATTGCGGGTTGAATGGCGGGATCGGCCCCGACGCCGTGCCGACGCACACCATCAGGCCGCGTCGCTTGAGCGAATCGAGCGAGGCATCGAAGGTGGCCTTGCCCACGCTGTCGAACACCACATTCACGCCCACGCCATCGGTGAGTTCGCGCACGCGCTTTGCAACGTCTTCGTGCGCGTAGTTGATGACGTGGTCGCAGCCGTGCGCGCGGGCAATGTCCCCCTTGGCTTCGCTCGATACCGTGCCGATCACCGTCAGCCCTAGCAGCTTGGCCCACTGCGAGACGATGAGCCCTACACCGCCGGCGGCCGCATGCAGCAGAATCGTGTTGCCCCTCGCAAACGGGTAGATGCGGCGCAGCAGGTAGGCCGACGTCAGGCCCCGCATGGTCATGGCGGCGGCGGTTTCGCAGGCAATGGCGGCGGGCAGCTTGATGAGCGGTGCGGCTGGGATCAGTCGCTCGGTGCTGTATGCGCCCAGCGTGTTGATGAAGCCGGTGTAGGTCACGCGGTCGCCCACGGCGACGTTGCTCACGCCATCACCCACGGCTTCAACGATGCCTGCCGCTTCAACGCCCATGCCGGCGGGGCGGGGTACGGGGTAGAGCCCCGAGCGGAAGTACGTATCGGCAAAGTTCAGGCCGACGGCCTCGTGGCGCAGACGGACCTGCCCCGGGCCGGGCTTGCCGACTTCGACGGTCTCGCAGCGCAAGACCTCAGGGCCGCCGGTTTCATGAAAGCGGACTGCGGTTGCCATGGGTATCTCCTTGGTTCTTTTCGGATGTTCGGGGTGCGCGCCGCCCGCGCGCCTCGCTTAGGAGACGCGGTCAAAGCGGAGAGGGGATGGGTGCCTTGAGGGCGGCGCGCGGTTAGCGGAGCAAGGCCGTCATGCGGAAGCCACGGCAGTGGGTGCGGCGGCGGGTGCTGCGTCGATCGGCACGTTGGCCACGCGCTTGAGTTCGGCTTCGTAGCTGCGTGCGGCCAGCAGGAAGCAGCCCGCTGCAACCACACCGAAAATCGGCATCACGGCCAGGGCGGTTTGCAGGCCCCATGCGTCGGACATGGCGCCGCCCACAAACGGCCCGATGGCCAGGCCGAACAGGTTCTGGAACAGTGACAGCACCGCGGCGCCCGTTGAGCGCACGCCGGGGTGCACCACGTCGAACACCACGCTGGAAGCCGGCGCGACCGTGCACGTCATCAAGAAGCCGCCAAAGGCGATCATGAGGAACTGCTGGTTGGCCGGCATGGTGGTACCGAACGCCGTCATGAACACGAGCAGCGTGACCACGGCCAGCACCGCCACGGCAATCAGCCGGTTGCGCTGGCGGCGTGCTGCAACCACATCGGCCACCACACCCCACACGAAGGCGCCCAGCGCGCCGCACAGCACCACCAGCGCGGCTTGCATGGCGGCACGGTCCGGCGGCGTGCCGTGATAGCGATTCAGGTAGCTCGGCAGCCACGACCAGATGGTCGACACGACGATCAGCTGGAAGGCAGCGCCCAGGCAAGTCCACCACAGGGTGCGCGAGCTGGTGAGCGCGCCTGCCACGCGCTGCAGGAGCGTGCCAGCGGGCTGCCGCGCTTGCGTGCTACCCGGTGCCATCGCCACCGTTTTGTAGTCCGGCACGAACACATAGAGCAGTGCCAGCAGCAGGCCTGGGACACCCACCACGCCAAACGCCGCCTGCCAGCCCCAGCGCGCTGCGATCACGCCACCGAGCAACACGCCCAACACCGACCCGACGGATGCCGCGGCAAAGAAGGCGCCCATCAACGTGGCGCGCAGGCGTTTGGGAAACAGGCTGGCAATGAGCGCCGCGCCCACCGAGCCGTAGCCGGTTTCACCCACGCCCACGATGGCGCGCGCGGTGAAGAGCTGTCCGTAATTGCGCGTGAACATGCAGGAGATCGTTGCCAGGCTCCATACCGTGGCCATCACGACGATGCTCTTGACGCGGCTGAAGCGGTCGGCCAGCAGCGCTACCGGCAAGCCGCCCACCGCCACCACGATCGAGATGACCGAGACGAGCGCGCCAAGTTGCTTGTCGGACAGTGCCCAAGCGGTTTTCAGATGCGGAAACAGCGACACGATGACTTGCCGGTCGATGTAATCGAACAGCATCAGTGCAAAGGTCATCGCAAATGCAAACCACGCCTGGGGGCGGCTGACGAGGTAACCGTCTTCGTGGTCTGCGCGCAGGTCGGCGGCATGCAGATTCATGGTTGTCTCCGAGTGGCGGCGCTTGCGTTGAGCGCCGCCTGTGTTGGGCCCGGTGATACTGCGGCTTCTAGTTTAGGCCGCGCGCAGCGGCAGGTTTTTCACGTTCGGGGCACGGTTGGGGGACATGCCGTTCTTCGCCAGCGTTTCTTCCACGCTGTCATATTGCACACCGATGCGGTAGATGGCGCGGGCTTCCTTGCCGCTGGCAATCTCGCGGCCCAGTTCATGCGCCACGCGCACGCACTGCTCGATCTGCTGTACGGATGTCATGCGGTTGCCGTGCTGGTCGATGATCGTGTCTTCAATGCCGCAGCGCGGGTGCAGGCCCATTGCCATGGCCATCATGTTGAAGGGGAGCACGTTCTTGAGCAGCGACTCGGCCGTCAGCGTGCAGCCATCCGGCGCGCGGTGGATGAAGTTGAAGAAGTTGAACGGGTTGGGGCCGTCGAAGCCGCCGCCAATGCCGATCCACGTCAGGTTGAGCGGGCCCTTGTAGACGCCTTTGCGCACCACCCGTTCGAGCGTTTCCAGCGCGTGAATGCCAGTCAGCTGAAAGTGCGGTTGCACGCCGGCGGCCTGCAGGCGGCGCAGGTGCTCCTCCAGCCAGGCGGGGCCGGCGGGCACCGTCATTTCCGCATAGGCTGCGGCCAGCGCGGGATTGGCCAGCGAGGTGCCTTCCAGATACGCCGGATATAGCAGCTCCATGATGTTCATCTGCGTGGTGTTGACCGCCACCGTCACCTGGTCGGGCGACGGCGTTAGGTCGGCCAGCATGTGGCGCGTGTCGTCCGACAGCCACTTGGCAGCTTGCCCTTCATCTTCCGGTGCAAACGAAATCGAGCCGCCCACCTGGATGATCATGTCGGGCACCGCCGCGCGCACGCCGGCAATCAGCTCGTTGAATTTCGACAGCCGCTTGGAGCCCTTGCCGTCCAGCTCGCGCACATGCAGGTGCAGGACCGTGGCGCCAGCGTTGTAGCAATCGACGGCCTTCTGCACCTGTTCTTCCATCGTCACCGGAATGTCTTCAGGAAAGTCTTCCGGCATCCATTCCGGGCCGTACGGCGCAACGGTAATGACGACCTTGTCCTGGTTTTCCGGGTGCAGCGAATCATCGAGGAATTGCATGTTGGGGGCTCCTGTAGGGGATGTCTCGGCTGGACTTCACTATAGGGAAGCGGTAGCTTTGAATTTCTCAATTGGCGCCAAGTTTTTCTCTTTTCGCGCCATTCCGTGTAAACACCAAGACGGTTCAAAGCCCACAGAAACCTATGGAAACGATGGTGCGTGCCCGGTCGCTCAACGGTTACTTCCAGGTCGTGCGGCGGCTCGGTTTCAACCCGCAGGAGGCACTGCGTCAGGTGGGGCTGGATCCGGCCAGACTGACCGATCCCGAGCAGCTCGTCTCGGTCGTGGCGACATGCCAGTTGATGGAGATCACCGCCGTCAACGCCCCGTGCCCGACGCTCGGGCTGCAGATGGCCGAGGCGCGTCAGGAACTGGATTTCGGTGTGCTCGGGTTGTTGCTGGCGCACAAGCGAACGCTGCGCGAAGCGCTGCAGGCCATCATCCAGTACCGCCACCTGCTGAACGAGGCGCTGGCGATCTACCTGGAATCCGACGGCGACATGGTGGTCATTCGCGAAGAGGTCATCACCGAGACGCCCGTGCCGCTGCGGCAGGCCAACGAGCTGGCCGTTGGCGTGCTCGCCCGGACGTGCAGTGCGCTGCTGGGCGTGCACTGGAAGCCGCGCAGCATTCACTTCTCGCATACCGCCCCCGGTGACCTCAGCTTGCACAGGCGCGTGTTCGGCTGCCCGATTGTGTTCGGCAGCGACTTCAACGGCATCGTCTGTTCGGCTGCCGATCTGGACAGGCCCAATCCCGCTGCGGATCCGGCGCTCGTACGCTATGCGGAAAGCCTTGCGGAGCCGCTCAATGTATCGGCGCAGGAGGCGGTGGTGCAGGATGTGCGCCGTGCGATCTACCTGCTGCTGCCGCTGGAGCGTGCGTCTGTCGAGCAGGTGGCGGACCACCTCCACCTGAGCGTGCGGACCTTGCAACGGCAGCTAGAACTGGCCGGCATGACGTTCTCTGACCTGGTGGAAGAGGTGCGGCACAACCTTGCCGTCCGCTACATGGCCAACCCCAGCTATCGGATCGGGCGGGTGGCTGCGCTGCTCGGCTATACGCGGCAGGCGTCGTTCACGCGCTGGTTCATCGCCCACTTTGGCATGACGCCGCGTGCGTGGCGCGATGCCCAGCGCGGTGACCGGACTGGCGATGCGGCTCAGGCAGGTTCGAGCGCGGCCGACGTATCATCCGCACGCGGCTGACGCGCCAGGCGCACTGCCGGCGATTGCAGAATGCACAGCAACTGCAGTGCAAAGCCCGCCACCGCCATCAGCAGGCACGCCCCCGCACCAGCGTGTGCGGCAACCCACGCGGCCATTGCCGCGCCGACCGGCCGAGCGCCATACGACATCACATTCACTGCGGATACACGCGCCAGCAGCGCGGGCGGCGTCACCGTTTGCCGAAGCGTGGTGGTGCTCACCACCCAAAGAATCGGCCCGCAACCCAGCAGGAAGAAGCCGGCCTGTGCCAGCGCCGGCCACGGCTGCCAGAGGGTGGCCGCAAGCAGCACACCGCCCGCCAGTCCGCACACGGGGCCAGTCGCCACCACATGACCGAAGCGCCAGCGCGCGAGAATGCGCGCGGCGAGCAGCGCGCCGACCACCATGCCCGCGCCGTACATGCCGAGCGTCAGCCCGATCGCCTGCGCAGAGAGGTTCAACTGATGCGCCGCATACGGAACGAAGATGGCAAACACCATGAAGAACGCCATGGTGAAGAGGCATTGCGTGATGAACACCGGCCGCAGCAGCGGGTGATGAAACACGAAGCGCGCGCCTTCGGCGATGTCCCGCAGCGGGTGCGCCGCGCGCCGTGCCACGGGCTCCGGAGCCGTCACACCTGCCAGCAGTGCCGCAGCCATGGCGGACAACGCCGCCGCCAGCGCGAATGCTGTCATCGAGCCGGTCCAGCCGATCAACGCGCCGCCGATGGCCGGCCCGCACGCAAATGCAATCGTACGCGCCAGCTCGATGCGGCCGTTTGCGCGCGCAAGCATCGTTGCCGGCACGAGCGCGGGCACCAGCGCTGGCGCCGCCACGCTGAACACCACCGTGCCGCACACGGCAATAAAGCCCAGCACCCCCAGCGTAGCCAGGTTCAGCCGCCCGGCCACCAGCAGGCCCGCCACAACAAACAACGCCAGCGCGCGCACCGCCTCTGCGCCGGCCATCAATGCGCGTTTGGGCCAACGGTCCGCCAGCATGCCCACGGGAATGGCAAACAGCACGAACGGCAGCGTGAGGGCCACTTGCAGCCAGCTCGCTGTGCTGGTGTCGGCATGCAGGGTAAGCACCGCAACCATTGGCATGGCGGCCAGCGCAATCTGTTCGGCCGACTGCGCGGCCAGGTTGGAACCCGCCAGCCGGTTGAAGCCCGGCGGCAGGCGGTCGACAGCAGAGTCATGGGGATCGAACATCGCACACTCCTGAAAATGTTCACTTCAGGGTAGGGATGGCGATGCGTGGAAGCGCTCCGCTTCTTGCGGGCGAATTCCGGAGCGCGGTCGTGACTACAGGATGGGAGCGAACAGCTTGGCCACGTGCATGATCACGCGGCGCAGCGGGTGTGCACGTTCGTATTCGTCGCGGCCAACGCGGGCGGCTTCGGCAAAGTCGACTTCGAGCATCTGTGCGACGTCATTGGCGAAGCGCGGGTCGGCGGTCATGATCATCAGCTCGAAGTTCAGGCGGAACGAGCGGTTGTCGAGGTTGGCACTGCCCACGGCGGCAGCCTCGTCGTCGATCAGCACGACCTTCTGGTGCAGGAAGCCGGGCAGGTAGCGGTAGATTTTCACGCCTGCGCGAATCGCCTGATATGCGTACAGCGTGGAGGCCAGGAACACCATGTGATGGTCCGGCCGCGAAGGGATCAGGATGCGCACATCAACCCCGCGCAGCACGGCCAGGCGTAGCGCGGCAAACACGGCTTCGTCTGGTATGAAGTACGGCGACGTGATCCACAGCCGCTTGCGCGCCGACTGAATGGCTTCCATGAAGAACAGCGAGCAGGTTTCCTGCTTGTCCGCCGGGCCGCTTGCGACCACCTGGCAGACCATGTCTTCTTCGGGCCGCAGTTCGGGCACGATCAGTTGCGGCACTTCGCGGGCAGCCCAGTACCAGTCTTCGGCAAAGGTGAGCTGCAAGTCCATCACCGCGGCACCGACAATCTCAATATGCGTGTCGCGCCACGGTGCAAGCGGCGGCTTTTCACCCATGTATTCGTTGCCGACGTTGTGGCCGCCAACGTAAGCGCGCTCGCCATCCACCACCACGAGCTTGCGGTGGTTGCGGAAGTTGAGCTGGAAACGGTTGACGAACCCGGCGTGCGTGGAGAACGGCTTGGCCAGCACGCCGCCTTCAATGAGGCGCTGCACATAGCGGCGGGGCAGCGCGTGGCAGCCGATGCTATCGAAGAGAAAGTACACCCGCACCCCGGCACGTGCGCGCTCGAGCAGCAGTTCGGCCAGGCGGCGGCCGAGCGTGTCGTCATGCACGATGAAGAACTGTACGATCAGCACGCGCCGCGCCTGTGCAATCGCCGCAAAGATGGCATCGAAGGTTTCCGCGCCGTTGATGAGCAGACGCACGCGATTGCGCGCCAGGCACGGCGTGCCGGTCAGGCGCGGCAAGGCCTGCATGCAGGTGTGCTGCGGGGCGACCACGCTGGATTCATGGTCGCGCAGGCGGCGCCAGTCGTCGGAGAGGGTGATTTCTCGCAGGCGGGCGTTGTGAAAGCGTCGCGCATCCACATAGCCAGCAAAGGTGCTTCGCCCAAAGATCAGATAGGGGATCAGCGTGAATTCGGGCAGCGTGACGAGCGAAATGGCCCACGCGATGGCACCCTGTGACGTGCGCACGGTCAGCACGGCATGCATGGCCGCGAGCACGCCCACGCAGTGCACAAAAAAGAGGAAAGTGGCAAATGCCGTGGTGTTGGTCAGCATTGAAGGCAGCAGGGGGGAAACAGCACACCGTTGGGCATTTTGACACGCTCGGGGTGGCGTCGGACAAACACGGATACTGCCCCGGCTGATATCTCGCGTAGTCTGACCGTGGCGTCGGTTCAGGCACGCCGCATGCTGGTGTGAAGTCAACGTCCTCTCGACCTGCCGTACCCAACACGACATCGAACATGCAAGGGCACCCGAGGAACCTCCCGATCGCGTATCTGCGCGCCTGGTTTGCGTGTCTGGCCATCGCGCTGGTGACGGGCTGCGCAAGCCTGCCCGACCACGTCGATCGCCCCGTGACAACGGCGCTGCCCAATGCCGAATCGGCCACCTCGCTCGGGCGCCTGGCGCAGTCGAATGCGCCCTCGGCGGATGTGTCCGGCTTCCGGCTGATCCCGTCGGGCGAAGAGGCCTATGCCACGTTGCTCACGCTGGCCGACCGGGCCGAGCGTACGCTGGACTTGCAGTACTTCATCATTGCCAGCGACAACAGCGTGCGCGAACTGATGCGCCATGTGCGGGCCGCTGCCGACCGCGGGGTGCGCGTGCGCATGCTCGTCGACGATCTGCACAGCGATGGGCGCGATCTCGCTTTTCTGAAATTCTCGTCACACAAGAATATCGACGTACGCCTGTTCAACCCGTTTCCAGGCGGGCGGTTGTCGAACGTCACACGGTACCTGAGCGGCGCGGCTGAGTTCCGCCGTGTCAATCGGCGCATGCACAACAAGGCCTTCATTGCCGACAACGCGCTGGCTGTCACGGGCGGGCGCAATCTTGGCGCTGAATATTTCACGCAGAACCAGACCACCAACTTCGTCGATCTGGACGTGCTGGCCGCAGGGCCGGCGGTGCGTCAGCTGTCGTCGGCGTTCGATGCGTACTGGAACAGCGAATTCTCCTATCCGGTGCAGGCACTGGCGCCCGAGCCTAGCAAGGCGCATCCGCCCGAGCCGAAGGAGGGCAACTATCCGCCGCCGGTGACGATGCCGCATCGCCCGGAAGGGCCGCCGCAGCATATCGATGTGCCGACCCGGCCGATCGACATGGGCTCCGGTTCGGCCAAGCCGGCATCCGATCAGACGATCTCGCAGCTCGAGCAACGCCGCAACCAGACCGATCTCGCCAGCCCGGCGCCGGAGCAGCCCTTGCCGCTCAAGCCCGCTCCGCGCGATTGGTTCCTGGCCGATCAGATCGCCCGTGGCCGCCTGCGCCTCGAGTGGGCCCCCGCGCAAGTGATCGTCGATCGTCCGGCCAAGGTATCGGGTGACGAGGTGGAACCTGGCGGCGAGCGTCTCGCCCAGACTTTGCTGCGTTTGATTGACGAGGCCAAGCGCGAGGTGGTGCTGATTTCGCCGTACTTCGTGCCGGGCAAGCGCGGCGTCGAGGTGGCCAAGCGCCTGCAGGATCGGGGCGTGCGGTTGCGTGTGCTGACCAACTCGCTGGCAGCGACCGACGCGCCCATCGTGCATGTGGGCTACGCGAAATATCGCGGGGCGCTGATCGGCGACGGTGTCGAACTGTACGAACTGCGCCCGACGCTGGGCGATCGCCCGAAGATGATCGGCACGTTCCGTTCGTCTCAGGCGAGCCTGCATGTGAAATCGATCGTGGTGGACCGCGCCACGCTGTTTGTCGGCTCGATGAACATCGACCCACGCTCCATCGGCCTGAATACCGAAACGGGGTTGATCATCCGCAGCCCGGCGCTGTCGGATGCGGTCGCCAAGCTGTTTGACGAGTCGGTGCGCGACAGCGCCTACCGGGTGACCAAGGACGAGGGCCACTTGCGCTGGACCACCCATGAGAACGGCAAGGAGGTCGTTGTCGATCACGAACCGGAAGTGGGCCTGGGCCGCCGGACGTGGATCCAGATGTTGGCGCCGTTTACCCCGGAAGAGCTGCTGTAGCGGCTCCAAAAGAAAAACGCCGCGAACTTGCGGCGTTTCTTAACTCAAGCCAGGGGCTCCCCCGGGCTGTCCCTTCATTACATCTTCTGCTTGGTGTTGTCAGCAGCGTTTTCCAGTTTCTGGCCGCCCGTCTGAATATCCTTGCCCATGCCGGCCATCGTGTTGCAGCCTGCCAGGACGACGCAGCCCAGGGCCAGCAGCGCGATCAGTTTCTTCATCTCGATCCCCTAGTGAGCCGTGCGGTATCCCGCACGATGTTTGCGTAATTGCCACCCCAACGGTGGCGCAACCCGCATTTTAGTGCCACCTCGCGCACGCGGGGTGCGTCGACCGCATCTTTTTTGCTCCTTGCATATCACTTGCGGCGCATTCCGGACATTCGTGGTGATGCCCTCTATTTCTGGCGTCGCCTGCCGTTAGCACCTTTGGGAGTGAACAGGGTGCCTGAAGAGGGGCGCCGGAAGAGGATCTCGGCGCCGCACGGGCCAACCATGCAGGGGAAAACATATGTGGAAGTGGATGGATACGAGCATTCGCACGCGGCTGACGTTCCTGGTCGCGGTATTTGCAGTCATGATCGCCGTGGTGGGTTTTGCCGGTATCACGACTGGCCGGGCCACCAATGAAGATTTGCGCGCCGTGTATCTGGAAGATGCCAAGGGCCTGGACCTGCTGGCAAAAGACACTATCAACCTGCTGTGGGCGCGCATCCACCTGACCAACTTCGATGCGGTCTCGTCGCCTGAAGAGCTCAAGAAGCTGCTGTCCGATGCGCACACGATGGTCAACACAGCCAACGATGCCTGGGCGCAGTTCATGAAGCTGCCGATTGCCGATGCGGATCGCGCCCAACTGCAAGCCGCCGACGCGGCACGCACCAAGTTCGTCAAGACGGCGCTGGAGCCGGCCATTGCCGCCCTGGAGCGCAGTGACCTCACCACGTACCGTGAGCTGAACACGAACCTGGTGCCGAAGCTCTTTGTCGACTACGACTCGGCGCTCGGCCCCCTGGTCGGGGCGCGCTTCAAGTACGGCCAGCAACGCTTTGATCATTCCCAATCGCGCTATGCGATGAGCATCTGGATTTCGGGTGGTTTGCTGGCCGCCGCGCTGGTGCTGTCGGTGGTGGCGCGCGGCGTGCTCGGCCGCACGGTGGTGCGTCCGCTGGAGCGCGCCATTCAGGTGTTCGAGCGCATGGCATCGGGCGACCTCGCCACGCGTATGGAAGGCCAGACCGCCGCCGGCCGCCGCGACGAAACTGCACGCCTGATGCACGCCGTATCGTCCATGCAAACGAGCCTGCAGCAGATCATCGGGCAGGTGCGCACGGGCTCGGATTCGATCGCCAGTGCCACCAAGCAGATCGCCGCGGGCAATGCCGACCTGTCGCAGCGTACAGAGCAACAGGCTTCGTCGCTGGAAGAAACGGCGTCGAGCATGGAAGAGTTGACGAGCATCGTGAAGCAGAACGCCGACAACGCGCGTCAGGCAAGCACGCTGGCCGTCAATGCGTCAGATATTGCGGTCAAGGGCGGGGAAGTCGTGGGCCGCGTGGTGGACACGATGGCCGGCATCAACGAAAGCAGCCGAAAAATTGCCGACATCATCGGCGTGATCGAGGGCATTGCGTTCCAGACCAACATCCTCGCGTTGAATGCCGCGGTGGAAGCCGCACGCGCGGGCGAGCAGGGCCGAGGCTTTGCTGTTGTTGCCGGTGAAGTGCGCAGCCTTGCACAGCGCAGCGCCACGGCTGCCAAGGAGATCAAGGAACTGATTGGTGATTCGGTGGGCCGCGTGCAAAACGGGTCGACCCTGGTGGCTGAAGCCGGTACGGTGATCGACGAGGTGGTGGTGGCCGTGCGCCGCGTGACCGACATCATGGGCGAGATCAGCGCTGCGTCGGAAGAGCAGAGCAGCGGCATCGAACAGGTCAACCAGGCCGTCACACAGATGGATCAGGTGACGCAGCAGAATGCAGCGCTGGTCGAACAGGCTGCGGCTGCGGCGGAATCGCTGGAAGAGCAGGCTGAAGCGCTGCGCAGCGCGGTGGCGGTCTTCCGCGTCGAGCACGTTTAAACCGCTCAGACACACGCAATAGCGCCCTTCCGCTTTGCAGGCGGGAGGGCGTTTTCTTTTACGGCATCAGATCGCGTGCGCGCTCGGCAATCACGTCTTGGGTGTCGTCGATCCAGCGGGCAGGGAAGGGCTGCGAGAGCAGGTAGCCCTGGATGAGGTCGCACCGGCAGGCACGCAAGGCATGGAGCTGCGCGGCGGTTTCCACGCGCGTGGCGGTGACGGGCACGCCCGCGCCATGCGCGGCAGTCACCAGGCGTTGCAGCACCGCGTGATCGCTCGCGTTGGTCACTGCGTTGACGATGGCTTGATCGAGCTTGACCTGATCGGGGCGGAACGTTGCCAGGCAATCAAGGCTGTGCGCGGTGGCGCCAAAATCTTCCACTGCCACGCGTGCACCGCAGGCGTGCAGGGCTTCCACGGCCTTTTGCGCGGAGCCGTTGGCACGGTGCAGCGTGTGTTCCGATATTTCGAAGACAAGGCGTGTGGCCGGCACCGCGTGGCGTGCGGCAATCTCGCGCACCACGTCGCTCAATTGCGGATCGAGCAACTGCGCAACCGACAAATTGACGGCCGCATGCACGCCCGGCTGGTGGCGGCTGTTGCGTCCCGCGCGCTGGGATTCCTCGCGCAGCAGCCCGGCCAGCATCTGGGCGGCGTTGTCGAGCACCCAGTGGCCCACCTCGCGAATGTCGCCCGTCTGCTCCAGGATCGGCAGAAAATCGGCAGGCGCCACGACGCCCAGTTCCGGTGAAATCCAGCGCAGCAAAAATTCGTAGCCGACGATCCGGCCGTCGGTGAGGCTCAGTTGCGGCTGCAGGTTCAGGCTGAACTGGCGGCGCGCTAGCGCATGGCGCAGCCGGGCGGCCAGGCGTGGATGCTCGGCGGCGGCGTCGTATCCGTCAATGGCAGCGGTGTTCCCGCCTGAGACCGGAGGCATGGCCGCCGGCGCATACAGTGCCGGGCTTTGCTCGGCACCATGCTGGACCCCGTAGAGCGCCCGGTCGGCCTGTTCAATCAGCCGCGCTGCATCGGAAGGCATGGTCTCGAAAAGCGTCATGCCGATGCTGCACGAGCAGACGAGTTCGTAACCATGCGTGATGAAAGGTCGCGTGAGTGCCGCGGAAATCCGCCGCGCGAGGTCGTGCACGTCTTGTGCCGAGACGAAATCTGCGCAGGCAACGGCAAAGGTCTCAGGGCCGACGCGCCCGACGATGGGTGCGATGCCATCCGCCGGCGGCACGCTCAACGCTTCAAGCCGCGATGCACATTCGACGATGACCTCTCGCGCGGCCAGGGGCCCGAGCGTGTTGGTCGCCTCGGCAAAATGGTCGAAGCCGATCAGCAACAGTGCGCCAACTGCGTCCTGGCGCGTGGATTGCGGCATGGCAGCCAGCAGCCGGACGAATTGTTCGCGGTCCGGCAATCCGGAGATCGGATCCAGACTCGATGGCGCGGCAGACCTTGCGCGGCTCATAAATGGGGATCGTCCTGCAAATGCCTTTAAAACGGAAATACGTGCACTCGGCGCACTTTCAATTGTATAGCTTTGTCACAAACACGCGTACGGCATCATAAGCTGAAAACCGGCCATGGTGGCTGCTTTCAGGCATGTTTTCGGGTCGGTCCGGTAGGCAGTTTTAACGTTTAACAGCAATGAATTCTGAACAAAGAAAATTGAATATCAGGTCTGTCTGCACGTTACACCATACGCTGGCCGCCCCAAAGCAACTGTTCATAGATAAAGCACTGCAGCAGCATCTTTTGAGCAGCGACCAACTCGATGAATTCCACGCCGTATTGATAAACGTTGGGCAGGTCGGCCGGCTTCTCACTGCGCACCAGGGCCGCGGCCACCAGCTCGGAGTGGTAGTCGCGCGTTTTCACGCGAAAGCGCAGACGCGCCGGCGCGCCGCTCACTTCCAGCCGATGCGCGGAGCGGAATGACGCGCCCGTGGTGCTGATGTCGGAGATATGGATCATGCGCGGCGGGTCGCCGCTCACCAGCATCTTGCCGACCACGTTGGCACGCACGCGCAGCGATTTGCGCAACGTGCGGTTCTTGATCCGCCGCGGCGGTGACAACACGATGTATTCGAACGGGATGCGGCACACCCCCATCACCGTGCATTCGAAACTGGCAATGCCCTCGCCCGAGAAGGCGTGGACTTCCACCAGCTCGTCCTTGACCGGCATGACCGTGCGGCCGTTGTCGGTGGGCATGGTGATGAGCAGATGGCGTTGCGGGCTGTAGCCCATCACGCGCGCGGCACCTTTGGTCTGGCCGGCGCCCGCGGTCAGGCGCACGGTCAGCATGCCGCCGGGGCGCAGGCCCAGCAGCTCCATGGCGATCGTGCGTTCGCCGTCAGGGTCGTCGCCCATGTCGGGGAACATCGTGTTCGGGAACTGCGTATTTGCAAACGCGGGCGCAGGCGCGGGCGTTCCGTCGGCCAGGCGATGCGGGCGGTGCAGCGTGCACAGTAGGTCGATCTCCTCCGGGGAGTGGATGACGTCGCCCTTCGGGACGAGCAACTGCCCGTCGGCGTCAAGCATCGGCCACGGCAGGGGGATCGCAAGCGGAATGTCGAGAGGTTGAAGTTCGAGCATGGCAATAGGGGAGCCAACAGCCGCGCAAGGCCCCACCGGTTTTATACGGCCAAATGTTGCATAACTTTAAGCGCACTTATTGTGCGGGGTGCGTGGCACGCTAGTTGCGGCCCCGCAGCCATGATCGAGCACAATGTCGGTTCCAAAGTGGATGGGGTGAGCACGCGCATGGCGTCTCGGCAGCATTTCTGGGCGGCGGTGGAGCAGTTTGCGCGCTATGTCGTGATCGGCGGGGGCGCGACGCTGGCGCACTATGTGGTGCTCTTCGGGCTGGTGCAGGCGGGGGTGTCGCCGTGGCGGGCGTCGGTGGCGGGCAGCGTCATCGGGGCCACGCTCAACTACTTCATCAGCCGGCAGGCTGTCTTCAACAGCACACGCGGGCACGTCGGCGCGATGGTGCGGTTCGGCCTGGTGGCCTTTCTGGCGCTGGGTTGTAACGCGACCATCATGGCCATCGGCCTGGGGATTGGCCTGTATTACCTGATCGCGCAGGTGTTCGCCTCGGCCATCACGGCGATCTTCAACTTCCTGGTGCACCGTTACTGGACGTTTCGTGACGCCGATGCCGTCGGTGCGCCAACTGAACCGCAGCCGGCCATCGTGCCAGAGCGGCCCACGCACAACGGGCCCTGAGCGGTTCGGCCGGCGTTAATGCCGGCTTGCCACGCTGTGCACGCCAGCCGTGGTTTCCGTAACAAACGTCACTTCGCCGATGCCGTCGGCAGGCGGGGTGGGGGCATCGTCACGCAAGCGCTCCACCACGAGGTGTACATCGATGACATCGACCACTCCGGATGCCTCCAGCGACACAAGTGCGGCCAGCTGCGCTATCGCAAACGTATCCGCGAGCAGCGGCGTATCGTCGTGGAGATCGCCGGCAACGCGTGCGGGTGAGGAGTTGCCCGCCGCGCGCGTGCGCTGCTGTGCCGTCTCACGTGCGCGATAGGCAAAGTAGGCGTCGGCAAAGTGCACGCGGTGCGCGTCGAATACGCGCACGGCGGCGGTAAGGGCATCGTCCACCCAGGCTGGATCGACTGACGCCGTGCCGGGCTCCGTCCCTTCGGGTAGGCCCGCGAGCTTGAGCGCATATCGATGCGTCTGGGTGCCGGGGGCGACAAAACTCAATTCCATACAACCTCCCACAACCGCGTGCGCTTGTGCCGCGGCTCGCCATGTTTGAATTCGCCCCCCCGAGCGATATTGAAGAATAGTAACGGAGCCGGCCGTTTGCGCGTTTCGTCCTTCCGGATGAGGTCGAGCGGCCTTGTCTTCACCTTAAGACATTCACAATGTGGAGATTGGGTGCCACCTGCGTGGCAAACGGTTGCGTGGCGGCAGCGTCTACGCGACCTAACCGAACGGCTAACTGCTTCGCCCAGGGGGCCCGTGTACAGTGATCGGATGTCTGGCGACGCCGGGCAACTGTCGACAATCGACGTCGACAAACGCAGACGGGAATGACGCGGGGCGCGTTTCCTTCGCGTCATCTCGCGCACGAGGGGACCCAAAGCGCACGCGGTCCATGTCCCCTCGCGGGAAGGGATTGCCCCGTTAACTCGCGGCTTCTATAGTCCGCCTCGATTCGTGCGCTTGCAACGCACCAAGGTCTGTCATTGCCAGTCGCCAGCTGGGCCACGCAGACCACGAGACCGGTTACGGGGATCACGCCAGCCGCCACCGCGCGCGCCTAACGCAGACATTGCGTCAATGGGCACCCGGCGGCGCGATGGCCACCATGTCAGCCACACCCCCGGGACTGCCGCATTCGCGAAACAGCATCGCCATGCTTGAGGACCACCACTTGTACAAGGCTGCGATCGAACATTCGCCGATAGGAATCGGCCTGTGCGCGCCGGAGGGTCGCTTCCTCGACGTGAACCGTGCGCTGTGCGCGCTGACCGGCCACGAAGCACAGGCGCTGCGCGCGCGCGATCTGTTCGACCTGTGCCACCCCGACCACACTGAACGCACGCGACATGGCGTTGAATCGCTGCTCGCCGGTCAGCGCGATGCGCTGTCGATGGAAACGCGCCTGGTCCGCCAGGACGGCACCACCGTGTGGGTGCAGACCGACGTAGCGGTGGCACGCGATGACGGCAACGAGCACCTTGTCGTGCAGATGCAGGACGTGACTGCGCGGCGCCTGGCGCTGGAATCGCTGCGCGCGTCGGAGCAACGGCTGGCCTATGTGCTGGACGGCGCGGGGCTGGGTACGTTCGACTGGTCCACGCGTGCGCGGCATGTGTCGTTCAACCGCCGGACGGCCGACATGCTCGGCTACGAGCCGGCGGACCTGCCCAACGATCCGGATGCATGGTTCGCCATGGTGCATCCGCAAGATGCCGCGTTGAGCGCGCGACGCATTTATCGCCATATGCGCGGCGATGCCGACAGCTTTGAAGTCGAACAGCGCATGCGCGCGCGCCATGGTCAATGGATCTGGGTGGCTGCGCGCGGTCGTGTGACCGAGCGCGATGCCCGGGGCATGGCCACCCGCGTGAGCGGCACGCTGCTCGACGTGACACAGCGGCGCACGGCACTGGACCGAGCGCACCACCTCGCACTGCATGATCCGCTGACGGATCTGCCCAATGCACGTTTGTTGCGCGATCGCCTGTTCGTCGCCATTCAGGCGGCACGTCGCGCGCGCGGCCAGGTTGCGGTCGTGTTCATCGATCTCGATCGCTTCAAGCCCGTCAACGATGAATACGGCCACGGGGTTGGCGACCTCGTCCTGAAGGCTACGGCCATGCGGCTGCGCAGCGGGTTGCGTGCCTCGGACACGGTGGCGCGCCTGGGCGGCGACGAGTTTGTCGCCGTGCTTACGCACTGCGCCACGCGCGACGATGTGACGCTAACCGTGGAACGCCTGATCGAACAATTGCAGACGCCGTTCCGTGTGGAAGGCCATGTGCTGTCGATGGGTGTGAGCGCCGGCGTGGCGCTGTATCCGACCGACGGGCATGACGCGCAGACGCTCATCCGCAATGCCGACGCTGCGATGTATGAGGTCAAACGTGCCGGCGGCAACGGCCTGGGTTTCCACGCCTCGCTCAATTACGAGCGGCTGATGGGCATGCGATCGCGCGATCGCAATCTCGACGGAGACGCCGACGCGCGTTAATTCACCACCGTACGCCAAAAGAAAACGGCCCGCCGCATGGCAGGCCGTCTTTCTTCAAGCGTCGCAAACGTTCGGGCTTTAGAACGTGTAACGCAGGTACAGCTCGTTCAGGTCCGTGCCCGGGTTGGGGCGCTTGATCGACGCGTTTGACAGGTGTTCGAAGCGGTAGCCCATCTGGAATTGCTGCTTGCTGCCGAAGGCCACACCGACGCCGATCATGTCGGAGAACTGGAAGGCCGTGCTGAAATAGTGCTCGTTGGACGTGCTCACGTGCGACAGCAAGCGCGGGCCGACGCCGGCCTCGATGAACGGTACCCATGAGCCGCCGCGCTTTTCAAGGCGGAACAGCGGCGTCACGCCGAATTCTGTGATGTTTTGGCGGTTGGTGCCCTTCGTCGAGCGCCATTGGCCCAGCGCCACTTCCCAATCCAGGTTCACGAACCAGCCTTGCGGGTTGCCCCAGTGGAAGCCCGAATCGAAGTCGAGGTCGACGCCGTATTTCTCGATGCCGTGCTTGTTGTCTTTGCCGTAGATGGCGCGCACGGACGGGTCAGCTTGGGCAGGCAGGGCGGCGAACAGCGTGGCGGCGCCCAGGGCGGTGGCCAGCAGCTTGGCAGAACGGGGAAGCGCGGATCGGATCATCAGAGAGAGCGGAGTCAGTTGAGCGGCGCGCGTGAATCGGGGCAACTGCGTCGGCAACCACGCGCGCGGCGGACATGGCGGCAGGCAAACAGACGGTCGGGATGGCACCGGGCGGGCTTGCAAGGCATCGGGCGACGCAATTTGCGCGCCCGTTGCCGCGTCAGCCGGCCCGGATGATCGGGGCGGTCTGAAATAAATTCCGACGATTATAGGGGGAACTATCCGACAGCGTGCGGGCTTACGCACAAGGGGCCATTGCCGGTGGCGAAACGCCGTCGGCCACCGGCAACGGGAGGAGGGTTATTGCGCGGCCGACGCGGACGCGGGCTGCAGCGCCGCCTGGCCAACCACCGGCACTTCGCCGTGCCACCCGCCGCCCAGCGCCTTGACCAGCAGCACCGCTGCCGAATACTGCTTGCCCTGCAGCGTGAGCAGGGTTCGCTCGGCACTGTAGGCCGTGGCTTGTGCGGTGATGACTTCCAGAAAGCTCACCGTGCCGGCGCGATAGCGGTTCAGATTGAGTTGCGCGGCTTCCTGCGCGGCCTTGACGGCATCGGCCTGTACGCCAAATTCCTGCGTCTGCCAGCGAAGCGCGGCGAGGTTGTCTTCGACATCCTGGAACGCGCCCAGCACCGTCTGGCGGTATGTTGCGACCGACGCGTCGTAAGCAGCGCCGGCCTTGTCGACGGCGGCCGCGCGCGCGCCGCCATCGAACAGCGTGGCGGCCAATGTCGGGCCGATCGACCAGACGCGGCTCGGCAGCGTTGCCAGGCGCGTGAGCGTGTTGGCTGCCAAACCGGCCGATGCGCCCAGCGTGAGCGTCGGGAAGTATGCCGCCTTGGCCACGCCGATCTGCGCGTTTGCAGCGGCCATGCGGCGCTCGGCGGCGGCGATGTCTGGGCGGCGTTCCAGCACGGCCGATGGCACTTCCAGCGGAATGGCAGGCAGGGCAGGCAAGTCGGCCGCGCTGGCAGCGGTGGCCGGGGCCAGCGAGAATTCCGCCGGCGGTTTGCCGATCAGCACCGCAATGGCGTGCTCAAGCTGCGCGCGGGTGACTTCGGTATCTAGCAGCAGCGCCTGCGACTGCTTGAGCTGCGTCTGCGCGGTCAGCACATCGGAGCGCTGTGCCACGCCCACTGCGTACTGGTTTTGCGTGAGCTTCAGGAAGCGTTCGTAGTCTGCAACCGTGCGTTGCAGGACGGCCTTCTGGGTATCCGTGACACGCAATTGAAAATAGTTCTGCGCAAGCGTCGCCTGCGCCGACAGCAAAGCGGACGATAAATCGCCTGCGCTGGCTTGCGCGCTAGCCTTGTTCGACTCAACCGATCGGCGGATGCGGCCCCACAGGTCCAGCTCCCAACTGGCGTTGAGCGACAGGCTTTGCGAGTTCAGCAGGCTTGGGTTGCCGGTCGACAGGCTGCCATCGGGGTTGACCGAGGTGCGCACTGAACGGCTGCGCGTGGCCGATGCACTGGCCCCCAGCGTCGGGAAGAACGAAGCCTGCGCCGATTGCACCAGCGCCTGGGCCTGGCGGTACTGGGCCTCGGCCACCAGGATGTTCTGGTTGGCGGCGGCCACCTGTTCTTCCAGCGCGTTCAGTTGCGGGTCGTTGAAGATCTCCCACCACTTGCCGCGAGCAATAGCGTCGCTCGGGTCGGCGACTTTCCAGTCGCCGGCTTCCTTGTATTGCTGCGGCACTTCGGCGTCGGGGCGCTTGTAGTCGGGCCCGACCGCGCAGGCCGAGACGAGCGCGCACGCGGCCAGCGCGAGCAATGTGGTACGAAGGGCTTGAGTGCCTCTTGTCATGTTCAGCTTCCTTGCGAATCCAATGCGGGCAGCGGTGCGTCCTTGCTGCGGCCGGCGCGACGCAGACGCAATCGGTCGAGCGCCAGGTAGACCACCGGTGTGGTGTAGAGCGTGAGGATCTGGCTGACCAGCAGCCCCCCGACGATGGAGATGCCCAGCGGCGTGCGCAGCTCCGCACCGTCGCCACGGCCAAGTGCCAGGGGCAGGGCGCCCAGCAGCGCGGCCATCGTCGTCATCAAGATCGGCCGGAAGCGCAACACGCAGGCGTGGAAGATCGCGTCCGCTGGGCTCATTCCCTGGCTGCGCTCCGCCTCCAGCGCGAAGTCGATCATCATGATCGCGTTCTTCTTGACGATACCGATGAGCAGAATCACGCCGATCAACGCGATGATCGAAAAATCCGTGTCCGTGATGATCAGCGCCAGCAGCGCCCCCACACCGGCCGAGGGCAGCGTCGACAGAATCGTGATCGGGTGCACGTAGCTCTCGTACAGCACGCCCAGCACGATGTAGATGGTGATGAGCGCAAAGAGGATCAGCACGGGCTGGCTGGAGAGCGAATCCTGGAACGCCTTGGCGGTGCCCTGGAAGCTGCCATGCACGGAGGATGGCACGCCGATGCGGTTCATCGCATCCTGAATGTCCTGCGTGGCCCCCGACAGCGAAGCCCCCGGCGCTAGGTTGAACGAGATCGTGCTCGCCGCGAACTGGCCCTGGTGGTTGACCGCCAGCGCCGTGTTGGTGGGCTCGTAATGCGAGAACGTCGACAGCGGCACCTGCGCGCCCGTCGATGTGATGAGGTAAATGTCCCGCAGGCCGTCGGGGTTCTGCCAGTACTGCGGCGCGGCTTCCATCACAACACGGTACTGGTTGAGCGGGTTGTAGATGGTCGACACCTGGCGCTGTCCGAACGCGTTGTTGAGCGCGTTATCGACGTCGCTCGGGTTGATGCCGAGAGATTTCGCCTTGTCGCGGTCAATGACGAGGGAAGTCTGCAAGCCCTTGTCCTGCGTATCGGTGTTGACGTCTGTCAGCGATTTCACCTGAGTGAGGGCCTGCTTGATCTTCGGGTCCCACGCGCGCAGCTCGTTCAGGTCATCGGCCTGCAACGTGTATTGGTACTGGGCATTGCTGGCCCGGCCGCCCACGCGGATGTCCTGTACCGATTGCAGGAACAGGCTCGCGCCTGGTTCGCGTGCCAGCTTGCCCCGCAGGCGATTGATCACCTGGTCGGCGGAGAGCTTTCGCTCGGCCAATGGTTTGAGCTGGATGAACATGAAGCCGCTGTTCCGCTGGCTGCCGCCCGTGAAGCCGACCACGTTTTCAACCGCAGGGTCCTGCTGGATGATGTGGATGAAATCGGTCACCTTCGTGCGCATGGCCTGGAACGAGATGGCCTGGTCCGCCTGGATGTTGCCGATCACGCGGCCTGTGTCCTGTTGTGGGAAGAACCCCTTGGGCACGATGATGTACAGGTAGACGTTCAGGCAAACCGTGGCCAGCAGGATCAGCAGCGTGAGCCAGCTGTGCCGCAGCGCCCACGCCAGCGAGTTGCGGTAGATGTCGAGCAGGAAGGTGAAGAAGCCTTCAGTCTTGCGGTGGAACCAGCCGTGTTCTTCCTCGGCGGCCGGCTTGAGCAAGCGCGCGCACATCATCGGCGTGGTGGTGAGCGACACCACCAGCGACACCAGGATGGCCACCGACAGCGTCACCGCAAACTCACGGAACAGCCGCCCGACGATGCCGCCCATCATCAGCAGCGGGATGAATACGGCAATCAGCGACAGGCTCATCGACACCACGGTGAAGCCGACCTCGCGCGCGCCCTTGAGCGCGGCCTGCATGGGCCGCATGCCGTTTTCGATGTGGCGCGAGACGTTTTCCAGCACGACGATGGCGTCGTCCACCACAAAGCCTGTCGCCACGGTCAACGCCATCAGCGAGAGGTTGTCGAGGCTATACCCGCACAGGTACATCACCCCGAATGTGCCGATGAGCGAGACCGGCACGGCCACGCTCGGAATGAGCGTTGCCCGCACGTTGCGCAGGAACAGGAACACCACCATGATCACCAGCGCGATCGACAGCACCAGCGTGCGCTCCACATCTCTGAGCGAGGCGCGGATGGTGGGCGTGCGGTCCATCATCACATCGAGGTTGATCTGCGCGGGAATGGTATTGCGCAGGTACGGCAGGATGTCGTTGATGCGGTCGACCGTGTCGATGATGTTGGCGCCAGGCTGCCGGCTGATGATGAGCAGCACCGACGGCTTGCCGTTGGCTGAGCCGTAATTGCGGATGTCCTGCACGCTGTCGCTGACGTCTGCCACGTCGGCCAGCCGCACCGGCGAGCCGTTGCGCCAGGCGACGATGAGCGACTGATATTCGGCAGCCTTCTTGGCCTGGTCGTTGGCGTAGATGGTCCAGACGCGTTCGCCGGATTCCATCATGCCTTTGGGCTTGTTTGCGTTGGTGCTGGCGATGACGGTGCGCACGGTCTCCATCGAGATGCCGTACTTGTTCAGCGCCATCGGGTTCAGCTCTACCCGCACCGCCGGCAGCGACGCACCGCCGATGGTGACCTGACCCACGCCGTTCACTTGCGACAGCTTCTGCGCGAGGATGGTCGAGGCCGCGTCGTACAGCTCCCCGCGCGACTTGGTGTCGGACGTCAGCCCCACAATCATGATCGGTGCATCGGCCGGATTGACCTTGCGATACGTCGGGTTGCTCGGCAAGCCCGAAGGCAGCAGGCTGCGCGACGCATTGATGGCGGCCTGCACGTCGCGCGCGGCGCCGTCGATGTCGCGCGACAGATCAAACTGCAGCGTGATTCGTGACGAACCGAGCGAGCTGGACGAGGTCATCTCGGTAATGCCCGCGATGCGGCCGAGCGAGCGCTCCAGCGGCGTCGCCACGGTAGCCGCCATGGTTTCGGGGCTGGCGCCCGGCAGCGACGCATTGACCGAGATGGTCGGAAAGTCCACCTGCGGCAGCGGCGATACCGGCAGCAAGCGGAACGCTGCGATACCGGCCAACGCCACGCCGATGGTCAGCAGCGCCGTGGCAACAGGCCGGGCGATGAAGGTCGCGGACAGATTCATCGCGGTCCGCCAGACTGGTTGGGGCCCGCAGCGCCGTGGCGTCGGGCAGCGCGGCGAGCGCGCCAGTCACGCAGGCGTTCACCCAGGTTGTCGAAGGCCAGATAGATGACCGGCGTGGTGAACAGCGTCAGCACCTGACTGACCAGCAGGCCGCCCACCATCGTGATCCCCAGCGGCTGACGCAGCTCGGAGCCCACGCCGGTACCCAGCATCAGCGGCAGGGCACCCAGCAGGGCGGCCATCGTCGTCATCAGAATCGGGCGGAAGCGCAGCAGACATGCCTGGTAGATGGCGTCGCGCGGGGCCATGCCCTGTTCGCGCTCGGCCTCCAGCGCGAAGTCGATCATCATGATCGCGTTCTTCTTGACGATACCGATCAGCAGGATGATCCCGATGATGGCGATGATGCCCATGTCCTTGCCCGACACCAGCAGCGACAGCAGGGCACCTACGCCGGCCGACGGCAGCGTCGACAGAATCGTCACCGGGTGGATCGTGCTTTCGTACAACACGCCCAGGACGATGTACATCGTGATGACAGCGGCCAGGATCAGCCACAACTGATTCGACAGCGACGCACGGAACGCCAGCGCCGCGCCCTGGAAACTGGTCTGCATGCTGGCCGGCAGGCCGATTTCCTGTTCGACGGCATTGATCGTGTCGACCGCTGCACCCAGCGATGCATGCGGCGCCAGGTTGAACGAAATGGTGGCCGCCGGGAATTGCCCCTGGTGGTTCACTACCAGCGAGCCCGGTTGTTCCACCACCGTGGCAAACGCGCCCAACGGAATCTGTTGGCCACTGCTCGATGCCACGTGCAGGTCATACAACGATTGCGGCCCAAGCTGCATCTTCGGGTCCGTTTCGAGCACCACGCGGTATTGGTTCGATTGCGTGAAGATGGTCGAAACCAGGCGCTGGCCGTAGGCGCTGTACAGCACGCTGTCCACCGCCGCCATCGTGATGCCGTACACCGCCGCCTTGTCGCGGTCGACCTGTACGTAGGCGCGCAAGCCGTTGTCCTGCAGGTCACTCGCCACGTCGCGCAGTTCGTTGGTCTGCTGCAGGCGTTCAACGAGTTTCGGCACCCACTTCGAAAGGTTGTTCGGGTCCGGATCTTCCACCGTGAATTGGTACTGCGTGCGGCTCACGCGGTCTTCAATCGTCAGGTCCTGCACCGGCTGCATGTATAGCGAGATACCCGCCACCTTGGCCAATTCGGGCTGCAGGCGCTGAATGATCTCGGTGGCGTCGGCGTCGCGCTTGTCCTTCGGCTTGAGGTTGATCAGCATGCGGCCGCTGTTGAGCGTGGTGTTCACGCCATCCACGCCGATGAACGACGACAGGCTCTCGACCGCAGGGTCTTTGAGCACCACCTCGGCCAGCTTCTGCTGCCGCTCGGCCATGGCCGAGAACGAGATCGACTGCGACGCATCCGAAATGCCCTGGATCACGCCGGTGTCCTGCACCGGGAAGAAACCCTTGGGCACCACCACATAGAGCAGGGCCGTCAGGACCAGCGTGCCGATGGCCACCAGCAGCGTGGTCTTCTGCCGATCAAGCACCCATTGCAGCATGCGGCCGTACCGCGCGATGACGTTGTCGAAGAACGCGCCCGCAGCGTGATAGAAGCGCGATTGCTTGGCTTCGGGAATGTGCTTGAGCAAGCGTGCGCACATCATCGGCGTGAGCGTGAGCGACACCACGGCCGAGATCAGGATCGACACTGCAAGCGTGATTGCAAACTCGCGGAACAGCCGCCCAACCACGTCGCCCATGAACAGCAGCGGAATCAGCACGGCGATGAGCGAGAACGTGAGCGAGATGATCGTGAAGCCGATCTGCTTGGAGCCCTTGAGCGCGGCCTCCATTGGCGGGTCGCCCTCTTCGATGTAGCGGGCGATGTTTTCGATCATGACGATCGCATCGTCCACCACAAAGCCTGTGGCGATGGTCAGTGCCATCAGCGTGAGGTTGTTGATGGAAAAACCCGCCAGGTACATGACGCCGAATGTACCCACCAGCGACAGTGGCACCGCCACCGCCGGAATGACCGTGGCCGGCACGTTACGCAGGAACAGGAAGATCACCATCACGACCAGCGCCACGGCAAGCATCAGTTCGAACTGCACATCCGATACCGAGGCGCGAATCGTGGTGGTGCGGTCGGTGAGCAGCGACACCTCAACGTTGCCGGGCAGCGTGTCCTTAAGTTGCGGCAACAACGCCTTGGCGCGATTCACCACCTCGATCACATTGGCGCCAGGCTGGCGCTGCACGTTCAGGATGATGGCGGGGGTGGTGTTGGACCACGCGGCCAGCTTGCGGTTTTCAGCGCCGTCAACGATCTGCGCCACATCGGTCAGGCGAATGGGCGCGCCGTTCTTGTAGGCGACGATCATCTTGCCGTACTCGGCGGCCGACTTGAGCTGGTCGTTGGCATCGATGGTGGAGGCGCGCATCGGGCCGTCGAAGCTGCCCTTGGCGCCGTTCACGTTGGCGGTGCCGATGGCAGTGCGGATGTCGTCGATCGACAGCCCGAGCGCCGCCAGCGCCGACGTGTTCGCCTGGATGCGTACGGCCGGCCGCTGCCCGCCGCTGATGCTGACCAGGCCAATGCCCGGCAACTGCGACAGCTTTTGCGCGATGCGCGTGTCGACCAGGTCTTCCAGCTTGGGCAACGGCATCGTGTTGGAGGTGATCGCCAGCGTGAGGATCGGCGCGTCGGCCGGGTTCACCTTGCTGTAGATCGGCGGCATCGGCAGGTCGTTCGGCAGCAGGTTGCCAGCGGCGTTGATGGCCGCCTGCACTTCCTGCTCGGCAATGTCGAGCGAGAGCGACAGGTCAAACTGCAGCGTGATGACCGAGGCGCCGCCCGAGCTGGACGACGTCATCTGTTTCAGGCCGGGCATCTGCCCGAACTGCCGCTCCAGCGGTGCCGTGATGGACGAGGTCATCACGTCGGGGCTGGCCCCCGGGTACAGCGTCGTCACCTGGATGGTCGGGTAATCGACCTCGGGCAGCGCGGAGAGCGGCAGCATCCGGTACGCCACCAGGCCCGAGAGCAGGATGGCGACCATCAACAGCGTGGTCGCCACGGGCCGGAGGATGAAGATTCGGGAGGGATTCATGCCAGCTCGGAACAGAAGACTTCGTCAGGCGCGTGCACGCAATGCACGACTCAGGGCTTACGGCTTGGCAGCCGGCGCACTTGCGGCGGGTGCCGAATCGCCACCCTGGCCACGGCGATGACGCCCGCCCTGATGGGGTTGGCCGGCGGCAGGGGCGCTTGCGGCTGCACCCGGCTGGATCACCTCGACCGGCGAGCCGTCGCGCAGCTTGTCGGCGCCGTCGATCACCACGCGCTCGCCGGGCTGCAGGCCTTGCGCAACCGACACGCGTTCCCCTTCGGTCACGCCCAGCTTCACCACGCGCAGCGCGACCTTGTTGTCGTCGCCCGCCACGTAGACGAAGGTGCCCTGCGTGCCGCGCTGGATGGCGGCGCCCGGCACGATCACCACGTCGCGCAGCGTATCCACCCGCATGCGCACGTTCACGAACTGGTTCGGGAACAGCATGGCGTTCTGGTTCGGGAACTGCGCACGCAGCTTCACCGTACCGGTGGTGTTGTCGATGGTGTTATCTACCGTCATGAGCACGCCGCGCGCGAGCTGCGTGGTCTGGCCGCGGTCCCAGGCTTCCACCTGCAACTTGTCGCCGGACTGCAGGCGCGGCATGACCTTGGGCAGGTTGTCTTCAGGAATGGAATAGATGACGGTGATCGGGTCGATCTGCGTGATGACCACGATGCCGTTGGTGTCCGACGCATGAATGATGTTGCCCGGATCGACTTGGCGCAGGCCAACCCGGCCAGACACCGGCGCGGTGATGCGCGTGTAGGAAAGCTGCACGCGGGCGTTGTCGACGTTGCCCTGATCCAGCTTGACCGTGCCGTCGTACTGACGCACCAGCGCTGCCTGCGTATCCACCTGCTGCTTGGAGATCGAATCCTGCGAGAGCAGCGTCTGGTAGCGCTGCAGGTCGAGCTTGGCGTTTTGCAGCAGTGCCTGATCGCGCGCAAGCTGACCTTCTGCCTGGGCGAGCTGCGCCTGATAGGTGCGCGGGTCGACCTCGGCCAGCAGGTCGCCGGCCTTGACGGTCTGGCCCTCGGTAAACGCCAGGCGCACGAGCTGGCCGTCCACGCGCGTCTTGACCGTCACGTTGTTGACCGGCGTGACATTGCCCAGCGCCGACAGCACCACGTTGATGTCGCCCTTGACGGCCGTGCCGACCATCACGGGCATCGGCTTGCCGGCCATGGCCGCGCCGCGGCCACCGGGGCCACCTCGCCCACCGGGGCCGCCCGCGTTGCGGTACTTCGCGTGATAGACCGCATAGCCGATCAACACCAGGATGATGATCACCACCCAGATGCCCCAGCGGCGGCGCTTGCCACCTTCGCGCGGGGGCGGCAGCAGCGTCGAAGACACCTCGTTGGGCGTCTCCGTCCCCTCGTGCGTACGGCGGCCGGCGTCGTCAAACTGGCCGGGCTTCTGGTCCTTGGGATCGGACATGTTGGCGTTCCTGTTCTTAGCAATATGGGGACGAGCGCACATGATAGCTGGCGCCCGTGCCAGTCAAACCGCAGCTTAAAGGCAACGTCTTTGCGAAGAATGAGTCGCGCAGCGGGTTCTATTACGGCAGATTACAAACCCATCGCGGTGTTACCGGGCGAAACAATATGGTGAAAGTGCGCGCGATTCGTGGTGGCCACAATCGCTATCATGAGCACACCTTCCTGCGTCTACCAGACACTCCACCAGACAGATGAGCGGCACCAAGATCCTGGTCGTCGATGACGACGTCGAACTGCGCGACCTTCTGCGCGAATACCTGACCCAGCAGGGTTTTGCCGTTTCCGTGCTGCACGACGGCGATGGGCTGGGCGCCCGGCTCGAACGGGAGCGCCCGGCCCTTGTCGTGCTCGACCTGATGATGCCCAAGGTGGATGGCCTGTCCGCCCTGCGCGACCTGCGCGCTCGCAATGACGATGTGCCTGTCATCCTGCTCACGGCCCGCAGCGATGAGATCGATCGCATCATCGGCCTGGAAATCGGCGCCGACGACTATCTCGGCAAGCCGTTCTCGCCGCGCGAGCTGCTCGCCCGTATCAACGCGGTGCTGCGCCGGCGCCTTTCCGTGCCGGCCTCCGCACCGGAAGACCGCGACAGCTTCAGCTTCGGCCCGTTCAAGCTCAACTTCCGCATGCGCACGCTGTTTCGCGGCGACACCGCACTGTCGATCAGCGATACCGAATTCGCGCTGCTCAAGCTGCTGATCGGGCATGCGATGCAGGTGCTCACGCGCGAGCACATCGTCGAGCTGATGTACGGACCGGGCAGCGGTGTGTCCGATCGGGGCATCGACGTACAGATCTGGCGCCTGCGTCGCGTGCTGGAAGAGGACGCCCAGCGCCCGCGATACATCCAGACCGTGCGCGGCCGCGGCTACACCTTTGTGCCGGATGAGCGGGAAGAGGCCAATGAAGTTCAAGGCTAGATTCGACACGCTGTTCGGCCGGCTGGCGGTGCTGATCGTGGTGGTGCTTGTGCTGAGCCACTTCTCGTGGCTGGGCGTGCTGCGCGCCGAGCGCCGCGAGCGACAGTTCCAGGCTTCGGTAGATCAGATGGCGTTCCAGTTGCAGGCCTTCCAGGCAGCGATGGACGGCCATCTGCATGTGAAGCTGCCCGATCTCGTGACCGAAACCGATGAGCCGCCCTCGGGCGAAGCGTCTTCGGCATCGGACAAGTCTGCGGAGTTGGTGCGACAACTGGCGCGCCGTTTGCCATCCGACACACAGTTGCGGCTCGAAGCAGGCCCCACGCCACGCGTGTTCGTGCGTTTTTCGCAGCGCAATAAGTGGATTGCCATGCCCCTGGTGTGGGTGCATGCGCCGCCCACCATCTCGGCTGTGGTGCCGGGCGTGATGGTGGTGCTGGCGATTGCCATCGCGTTCTCGCTGTTTGCGGCGTGGCAGATCCAGCGCCCCGTGCGCGAGCTGGCCGATGCTGCGGGTGCGCTGGCCCGGCGCCGCTACGTGGCACCGCTCAAGGAGCGCGGCCCGTACGAACTCCGCCAGTTGACCGACCAGTTCAACCATATGGCTGCTGACCTGTCGGCTGCCGACGAAGAGCGCAACACCATGCTGGCCGGCATTGCGCACGACCTGAAGACGCCGCTGTCGCGCCTGCGCCTGCGTGCCGAAATGCTGGCTGACCAGAAAGCCGGCGCCGGTATCGAACGCGATGTCGAATCCATGTCGGCCATCGTCGAGCAGTTCCTCGCCTATGCGCAGAGCGGCGACAGCGAGGCGCGCGAGGTGTCGGTCGACCGCCATCTGCGCGGCCTGGTGCAGCCCTTTGCCGAGCAGGGCAAGCATGTCGCGCTCGATCTGCATGCTGGCGATCGCTTCCGCCTCAAGCCGACGCATCTTGAGCGCATCGTCGTCAATCTGCTCGACAACGCGTTCGCGTATGGCGCCGAGCCGGTCAACGTGCGCACCGCGGCGGACGAAACCGGCTATACGCTGACGGTGGAAGACCACGGTGCTGGCATCCCCGCTGCCGACTTTGACCGCGTCATGCGGCCTTTTGTGCGCCTGGATCCGGCGCGCGGCGGCAATGCGCATTGCGGGCTGGGGCTGGCAATCGTCGATCGGCTGGTGCGCCACCTGGGCGGGGATCTCGCGGTCGGCCCGTCGGCCGCGGACGCGCCGTCGCCGGGGTTTCGCGTCACCATGCGGTTTCCGGCCTCAACAGCGGCGGCTTGATCGCCCGATCGCCCGACTGATTGCCCGACTGACACACGGGCAAGCGATTGCGTGAGCTATCCTAGGCGAGGCAAGCACGCTTGTTGCGTGCGTTCACCAGAACTCCGGGAGGAAAACGCATGAATCGCGCTGTCTGTCTCGTCAAGGATGCCGGCCAAGCCCGCATAACCGCCGCCGTTGCCGCGTGTGTGCTGGCGATGGGCCTGGCGGCCTGCTCGTCGCCGATGCCTCCGTGGCAGCCGCCGCGCATGACCATCCAGCCTGCGCCCGCACCCGCACCCGCACCCGCACCCGCACCCGTTACGACGCTGCCGCCTTCACCGGCCGTGCAGCCGGTACCGGCGCAACCGCCGGCTTACGCGTCACCGCCCGCCGCGGACACCGAACCCCCGCGCGCAACGCCGGGCATGGCGAATCCGGCATCCACGTATTGTCTGCAGCGCGGCGGTCAACTTGAGTTTTCCACGCGTGCCAACGGGGCTGACGTTGGAACCTGCGTCAGCCCAGGCGGAGATGAATGCGAGGAATGGGCGTTCCTGCGCGGCAGTTGCACGTGGTAAGTGGCGGCAGTTGCCGCAGGCAATAAAAAGGGCCGCTGATGTTGCGGCCCTTTCGTTTGGAGGGTGCGATTGTTTGGAGATGCGTCTACCGCCGCGCCACCACCACCTTGTCGGCAGATTCCGCCACCAGGCGCATCGGCACGCCGGCGTCATGCAATTTCTGCCATGTCGAGCGACGCATGAATGCGTAGGCAGGAGGGCCATCGGTCCAACGCTTGATCCATTCGTCCGTGGTGGCAATGACCTTGCTCGGCTCCAAGCCGGCGCCCATCTCCAATTCGTCAAAGCCCGAGACCAGCGTCATCGGTCGACCTAGGTAGTAGATGGCCGTCTGATCTAGCCACTCGACCGAGTAGAAAGGGGTTTCGTCGGGAATCGGGCCCGTTGCGTTCAACGTTTTTTCAATGACGTCGCGGGCGGACAGTGCATCGCGGAAGATCTCGCTGGCGTTGAGCACGCGGTCCCAGCAGAGCAGGGCCGAGATCGACAGCACGATCACGGCCACGGTGCGCTTCTGCCAGCGCAGCGCCATGAGAGCGGCCAGCGTACCGACGGCCAGCATGACCATCACCTCGCGCAACGCAGGCATGGCCACCGCAACCTGCTGGGCGGGCATTTTCGCGCCGGCCTTGGCGCCGATCATTGGCACCGCAAACCACAGGCCGACGGCGACCAGCAGATTGACGCCCAGCGACCACGCAACAGCGCGCGTGGGCATCTTCTCCAGCGCCAGGGCCAGCACAATCGCCAGTGCGGGGAAGGCCGGCACGATGTAGCCCGGCAGCTTCGAGTTGGATATCGAGAAGAACAGGAAAATCATTCCCGCCCACGCAATCGACCAGCGCATCAGGTCAAATTGTCGCGTGCCGACGAACAGATCCGCCACGCGCCCCATGCGCCGGCCGATGGCCGCAAACAGCAGCGGCGTCCACGGCAGCAGCCCAGCCAGGCCCACCGCTATGAAGTACCACCACTTGCCGCTGCGATGGTGCTCGTTGGTCAAGAAGCGCTCGAAATGCTCGTGGATGAAGAAGAAGTGGAAGAACTCCGGGTTGCGCTCCTGCACGACGACGAACCACGGCACCGTGGCAATCAGGTACAGCGCAAGGCCGGGTAGCCAATGCATGCGGCGGATCAGTGCCCAGTCGCGCGTCATCAGCAGGTAGGCCACGCCGATCAAGCCCGGGACGACCAGCCCGATCAAGCCCTTGGTGAGTGTCGCGCCTGCCAGCGCCAGCCAGACCACCAGCATCCACGCGAGCTGCCCGCGACGCGATGCACCGGGCCGCTGCGCCAGCGCAAAGCCGCACGCACCGACCGTCAGGAAAAAACCCACGCCCATGTCGAGGGTGATGACCTGCCCGAACAGCAGATACAGCAGCGACGAGGCGAGAATCGCCGCGCCCGTTGCCGCCGTGCGCCCACCGCGATAGGCCGCCAGCGTCCAGGCCGTCATCAGGATCCCACCCAGGCCGAACAGCACTGGCCACAGGCGCGCGCCCCAGGCATTGACGCCGAACGCCTGGAACGTGGCGGCCGTCGTCCAGTATTGCAGAGGCGGCTTCTCGAAGTATTTGAGATCGTTCAGGCGGGGCGTCACCCAGTCACCGGAAGCCACCATCTCGCGCGGGATCTCCGCATAGCGGCCTTCATCTGGCCGGAAGAGGGTGGATCGCTGGAACAGGTCGTCCGTCCACAGCGCGAGGAATACGGCGACGAGCGCGACGACAAGCAACGCCATCCATGGCGAGCGGCGGGAGGAGACTGGGCGGGATTCCATGCGGGGGGCGATAGCAAGCACGGTCGGAAAGGCTTGGATTCTAGTCGATGCAGGGTTAGCGGATCGTCAGCCTGGCTAAATGTCTTGCCCTGGCCTCTCGCATGCATGGATAAAGACCCGGTCGACGCCTACCTCCACGAGTGCCTCGGCCGGAATCCGCGACGCACACTTTTCGCCGTTGGCCTTCAGCGCCTGTCTCCGTAACGACGGAATGCACGCTTTACGCCAGCAGTATTTGCCTGACTTATAGGCCGAATAAACATTCGCAATTTGACGCGCATTTTGCGATTGCCAGATAAAGACGGCTGAATGCGCCGAGCCGGTCGGCGTGCATGCAAAGGAATGGAGACATGTTGAAGGTCAACGGGGCGCGGCTGTGGTCGAGCCTGATGGAAATGGCGGCGGTCGGTGCCACGCCAAAAGGCGGTGTGCGGCGCTTGGCGCTCACGGAAGAAGACGTGGCCGGCCGCGCGTTGTTCGCGCGCTGGTGCGAAGACGCAGGCATGACGCTCAGCACCGACCGCGTCGGCAATCTGTTTGCGCGCCGCGCCGGCAAATCGGCGCAAGCCCGCCCCGTGGCGAGCGGCAGCCATCTCGACACGCAGCCCGAAGGCGGGCGCTTCGATGGTGTCTACGGTGTGCTGGCCGCGCTGGAAGTCGTGCGCACGCTCAACGACGCGGGCATCGAAACCGATAAGCCCATCGAGATTGTTGTGTGGACCAACGAAGAGGGGGCACGCTTCACGCCCGCCATGTTGGGTTCTGCTGCATTTGCGGGCGTGATGCCGCTGGAACAGGCACTGGCCTCGCGCGATGGGCAAGGCGTTTCTGTGGCCGATGCGCTGGTGGCGAGCGGCTACGCAGGCGAACGCGCCATCCCCGGTACGCCGTTCGATGCGTATTTCGAGGCGCATATCGAGCAAGGGCCGATCCTGGAAGAGAACGGCGTGCCGATTGGCGTCGTCACGGGTGGGCAGGCGATCTGTTGGCTTGATGTGCGCGTGCAGGGCCAGGCGGCGCATGCGGGCACCACGCCAATGCGCTTCCGGCGCGATGCGATGTTCGCGGCAGCGGAGATGGCCGCGTCGCTGGAAACGCTGGTCGAGATGTTTGCCCCGCACGGTTTGGTGACCATTGGCGAACTCGGCATCCGCAATGCTTCGCGCAACACCATCGCCGCCGATCTGACTTTCACGGTGGACTTGCGCCACCACGAAGACGCGCGCATCGCCGAGATGGAGTCGACGCTGCGGGAGCGCTTTGCCGACATTGCCGAGCGCCGTGGCCTAACCGTGCAGATCGACCAGCATTGGGGCAGCCCGGCCACGCCGTTCGACCCCGTTTGCGTGAAGGCGGTGGCCGATGCGGTGGAAGCCCTCGACTACCGGCATCAGCGCATCGTGAGCGGCGCGGGGCACGACGCCATCCACATCGCCAAGCATTGCCCGACGGCGATGATCTTCATCCCGTGCGTCAACGGTCTGAGCCACAACGAAGCCGAAGATGCGTTGCCCGAAGATGTGACGCGCGGCGCCGATGTGCTGCTGCACGCCATGTTGGCTCGGGCACAGAGAGCGAGCTAGCGAGATAGCGCTTTGCCCGACCCGTCAGTAGGGTCGAATCGTTGCAACCTGTTGCGGTAGCATGGCGCTTGCCGGCGATCCCGCCGGTTCAGTACGTCTTCAGGGCGGGGTGAAATTCCCCACCGGCGGTATGCGGACCATGTGTCCGTGAGCCCGCGAGCGCCTTCCATGCGCCTGCATGGGAGGGTCAGCAGATCCGGTGAGATGCCGGGGCCGACGGTCAGAGTCCGGATGGAAGAAGATGTGCGGAACAACACGCCCGTGCTACAGGGGCGCGCTTGGCTTTGCGCTGGGCTGCGCCGCTGCATGGCTCGCGCGTGTTTGTCTGCTTGCCCTGGAACGTCTTGTCGCCAATCTTGCGAGGAGCGTTTCCATGTTGTCCACTCAGCAATCCCCTGCGGTTCACCCGCCCGCATTGCCTGTCAGCAATGTGATTCTTGATGCCTTCGACGCCCGCTTCGACCCGGCCGACATGCCTGCGCGCATGGCCGCCGCCCTCGATGCTGTGCGCCTCGGCGTGCCCGTTGTCGTGCTCGACGATGCCGATCGCGAGAACGAGGCCGACCTCATCGTCGCTGCCGACAAGCTGACGCAGGCCAGCATGGCCATGCTGATTCGCGAGTGCAGTGGCATCGTCTGCCTGTGCCTGACGGCTGAGAAGAGCGCATCGCTCGGCTTGCGCCCGATGGTGGAAGACAACCGCAGCCAATACGGCACGGCGTTCACGGTGTCGATCGAGGCACGCACAGGCGTGAGCACCGGCGTGTCTGCCGCAGACCGCATCACGACCATCCGCGCGGCCATCGCGGCAGATGCCGATACGCAATCGGTCGTCAGCCCGGGGCACGTGTTTCCGCTGGTGGCAAGGGAGGGCGGGGTGCTGGCGCGGCGTGGCCATACCGAAGGCTCGGTCGACCTGGCACGCCTGGCAGGCTTGCCGCCGGCCGCCGTGCTGTGCGAATTGATGCTGCCGGACGGCACCATGGCGCGCCGCGACGACGCGGTGCGCTTCGCCGATCAGCACAACCTGCCGGTGCTGACCATTGAAGACATCGTTCAATATCGGGAGCAGATGGAGCGCGCGGTCAGCTTCGTCTAAAGCCAAAGCCGGCCGCGCGAGAGGTGACGTTGATTACCGCTTGAGCGCGGCCGCTTCCTTGGCGAGTGCCGTGATGCCTGCCCAGTCGCCGGCCGCGACCTTGTCCTTGGGCACCATCCACGAGCCGCCGACACACACCACGTTGGGCAGGGCGAGGTACTCGGGCGCGCTTTGCGGTGTGATGCCGCCGGTCGGGCAGAAACGCACATCGCCAAACGGCCCGTAAATCGACTTGAGCATCGGGATGCCGCCAGCCGCTTCGGCCGGGAAGAACTTCAGCGTGGTCAGGCCGAACTCCAGCGCAGTGATCAGTTCTGAGGGCGTGATGATGCCCGGTAGCCAGTCCAGTCCCGACTCTGCCTGCGCCAGCGCGAGTGCCGTCGTGATGCCGGGCGACACGGCAAACACGGCTCCGGCATCGCGCGCCTGCACAAAGTGCTCCGGCCGCGTGAGCGTGCCGGCGCCGACGATGGCATCGCTGCCCAGGTCCTTCACCACCGCACGGATCACATCCAGCGCCACCGGCGTGCGCATCGTGATCTCGAACGTGCGGATACCGCCCTCGTACAGCGCGCGGCACACCTTGACGCCTTCATCGACAGATTGGAACTGCAGCACCGGGATGACCGGGCCGGCCTTGACGACGGAATCGATACCCACAACGTTCTCCTAGATCAACTTCAACGGAACAAGCTTAAACGACGGTCGCCAGCGCAAGCGTGAGCAGCAGCGCGACGATCGAGATGATGGTTTCCAGTACCGTCCACGTCTTGAAAGTCTGCGGCACGGTCAGGTTGAAATATTCCTTCACCAGCCAGAAGCCGCCGTCGTTCACGTGCGACAGGATCAGCGACCCGGCGCCGGTGGCCAGCACCATCAGCTCCGGCTTGACGGCGGCGCCCGAGGCTGCGGCGATCGGGGCGACGATGCCGCAGGCGGTCGTCATGGCCACCGTGGCCGAACCCGTGGCAATACGGATCAGCACAGCCACCACCCAACCGAGCAGCAACGGCGACAGATGGGCATCGGTGGCGACAGCCACGATGGCTTTCGACACGCCCGAGTCACGCAGGATCTGACCGAAGCCGCCGCCTGCGCCCACCACCAGCGTGATCGTGGCGATGGGTGCCAGACACTCGTTGGTGAACTTGAGGATGGTCTCGCGATTGAAGCCCCGTGCCTTGCCGAACGTGTAGAAGCTGACGATAGCGGCAATCAGCAGGGCCATCACGGAGTTGCCGGCCAGCTTGAGGATGTCGTTCGCCAGCGTCTTGGGCGCGGCGATCAGGTCGGCCCAACTGCCGATCAGCATCAGCACCACCGGCAGCAGGATCGTGAACAGCGTCACGCCAAAGCCCGGCAGTTCGCGCTTCTGGTCGGATTCAACAAATTGTGCGGCCAGCGGGTTGTTCTCGTCCGGCTTGACGTAGCGCGAGACCAGCATCGCCCAAAGCGGACCGGCCAGGATGGCGGTCGGCAGACCGACGATCAGCGCATACATGATGGTCTTGCCGATGTCCGCCTGATAAGCCGTCACCGCCAGCAGCGCGGCCGGGTGCGGGGGGATCAGACCGTGCACCACCGACAGGCCGGCCACCATCGGCAGGCCGACCATCAGGATCGGCGTGCCCGTGCGCTTGGCCACGTTGAAGGCAATCGGGATCAGCAGCACGAAACCGACTTCAAAGAACACCGGCAGGCCGATGATGAACGCGACGACCATCATGGCCCAGTGCGCGTTCTTCTCGCCAAAGGCACTGATGAGCGTTTTGGCGATGCGCTCGGCGCCACCGGATTCCGCCATCATCTTGCCGAGCATCGTTCCAAGGCCCACCACCAGCGCAATGTGGCCGAGCGTGCCGCCCACGCCGGTTTCGAACGCCTTGACGATATTGCCCATCGGCATGCCGACCACCACGCCCAGCGCGAGCGAGACGACGATCAGCGTGACGAACGGGTTCAGTTTCTGAACAGCAATCAGGTAGATCAGCGCCACCACCGCCAGCGCGGCGGTCAGCAATAGCGAGTTGCCTTGCATCGGGACCATCTGGTTTCCTCCTCGGGAATATTCACGGCTCTTGTTTTGATGGGTGCCCCATCGTGCAGGGCGCCCCTTTCTGGACTACGGATTACGGCTTCTTGTACGCCACGCAATCGACTTCGACCTTGCAGTCGATGACCATGCTCGACACCACGCACGCCCGCGCGGGCGGGTTGGCGCCGAAGTACTCCTTGAACACCTTGTTGAACGACTGGAAATCACGCGGATCATCCAGCCACACGCCGCAGCGCACGACGTGCTCGGGGCCGTAGCCCGCTTCAGCCAGGATGGCCAGCACGTTCTTGATGGTCTGGTGCGATTGCTCGACGATGCCGTTGCCGACCACTTCGCCGTTCACCATGGGCGTCTGGCCCGAAACGAACAGCCAGCCGTCTGCGCCGGCCGCGCGGGCAAAGGGCAGGTGCTGGCCACCGGTGCCGGTGCCGCCTTCAACGCCAATTCGGGTAATCGTCATCGCTACGTTCCTTCTTTCAAAACTCTCAAACAAACTCGGATTTCAGTGGACTTCCGGGGCTGTAACTGCCTGCGCACGCGGCCCGCGCCTAAGGAAGCGTCCGGCACGATGCGGCTGCACGGCGCCATCCTGATACGACAGATGGCCGTTGACCCACACTGCCGCAATACCCGCCGCGGGTTGCTGCGGATCCGTAAAGGTGGCGACATCGCGTACCGTTTCGGGGTCGAACAAAACGAGATCAGCCCAGTAGCCCTCGCGTACCAGGCCGCGTTCGGTCAGGCCGAAGCGCTCGGCGGACTGGCCTGTCATCTTGCGGATGGCGGCCGAAAGCGAGAGCAGCTTGCGCTCGCGGCTGTAGTAGCCGAGCACGCGCGGGAAGGCGCCCCACAGACGCGGATGTGGCTTCGGATCGTTCGGCAGGCCGTCTGAGCCAATCACCGTGGCGGGGTGCGTGATGATGCGGTCCAGATCCTGCGCCGACATGTTGTGGTACACGGCGCCGGCCGGCTGCAGGCGGCGCGCGGCGTCCATCAGGTCGGTGCCCCACGCGGCGGCAATCTCCTTGAGCGTCTGTCCGGCCATGCCCGGCTCCGGCTCCGACCACGTGATGAAGATGTCGAACTCATCCGTCACCTGCTTCAAGTCCAGCGTGGACGAGCTTGCGGTGTACGGATAGCAGTCGCACCCCACGGGCTGATAGCGCTGCGCCCCTTCGATGGATTCCAGCACCTCGCCCGCGCGTCCCCAGTTGGCCGCGCCCGCGCACTTCAGGTGCGAGATCACGATCGGCACGCGCGCATGTTTGCCGACACGGTACGCCTCGTCCATCGCGTCGAGAATCGCGGCAAATTCGGTACGCAGATGCGTTGTGTAGATGGCGCCGGCCTCGGCCAGCGGCTCGGCCAGGCCCATCACTTCTTCGGTAGTGGAAGCAAAGGCGTTGGCGTACGCCAGGCCGGTCGACAGGCCCAGTGCGCCGTGATCGAGTGCCTCGCGCAACTGTGCGCGCATGCCTTCGACTTCATCGGCAGTGGCAGGGCGGTCGAGGCGGTCCAGGTGATTGTTGCGCAGCGCAGTGTGGCCGATCAGCGCGGCCACGTTCACGGCCGGGTGTGCGTGCTCCACGGCTTCCACGTACGACGCAAAGGTCGGGTACGCAAATGCGCTGGCGGGCCCCAGCAGGTTCATCGGGTCGGGCGGTTCACCCTTGAGCGTGGCCGGCGACGCGCTGATGCCACAGTTGCCCACGATGACGGTCGTAATGCCCTGCGACACCTTGCACAGCATGTCGGGCGTGCGGATCACGTTGGTGTCGTCGTGCGTATGCACGTCGATGAAGCCGGGGGCAAGGACGCGGCCCTCGCCGGCGATTTCCGCATCCCCCAGCCAGGCGGTGGAGTCCGATGTGGCGATGGCGGCGATGCGACCGTCGGTGATGGCCACGTCGAACAGCGTGGCCTCGGGTTCGTGGCCGCTGCCGTCCACAATGCGGACCTGACGGATGACGGTGTCGTACTGCTGCATGTGCTGCTCCTGCTCAATCTCCGAGCGGCTGGCGATTGCCGCCGCCGCGATGCGCATCGAGCACGTACTTGATGCGCCGTAAGAGCTCCTTGCTGCGATCGGCCTGCTGCAATGCGACCTCGGTGGCCAGCAGGTCGATCATCATCATCATGGCGTAGCGCGATGACGACGGCTTGAAGATGAAATCGGTTTCCATGGCTTGGATCGGCAGCAAGACATCGGCCAGCGCAGCCAGCGGTGAGCCGATGGCCGTGATGGCGACGATCCGGGCGCCGTACTCGCGCGCGATGGTCACGCTGTCGATCACCTCCGGCACGTGGCCGGTCACGGAGAACACGACCACCACATCGTCCGGACTGAGCGTGGCCGCAACCATCCGCTGCAGCATCGAATCATGATAGGTGGTGACCGGCCGTCCCAAGCGGGCGAGGCGGTAGCGCATTTCGTCGGCCATGGTGGTCGAGCCGCCACCCATGCCGAATACGGCAATCATGCGCGCCGCCACCAACGCCACTGCCGCGGCGCGAAACGCCTCGGGCTGCACCAGCGCGCGGTTGGCCTCCAGCACATTGCTGATGTCGGCCAGGATGCCGTCGGCGCTCGAAGGTGGGCGGTCCGCGCCGCCATCCAGAAAGCGCTGGCCGACTGCGGCCGCCTGCGCTAGCTTGAGCTTGAGTTCACGCACGTCGCGGCAACCCATCGCCTTGGCAAAACGGGTGACGCTAGCCTCACTCACGCCGGCGCGCTCGGCGAGCGTCTGGATGCTGCCGGCGGCGGCTTCTGCAATGTCGCTCAGGACGGTCTGCGCGACCTTCTGCTCGGCGGGGCGCAGTTCAGCGGCACGCTGGGAGAGTCGGGTCACGATGTCCATCGGTTCACGCATGGGGTCGGGCTTAGGGTCTCGCATTCTGGCCCCCGGTAGTCGTCCGGATAGCGGCTTTGAGAGTGCTTTGGTACTTTGTAACAGGCTGGCCCGGAGAATAATTTCGCCGCTATCATTGTGTCAACCCGATGTTTACCCCCAAAGGAACGCGAGCCGATTCCCATGAGTGATATAAAGTACCAAGGAGATGCCAGCGCCGTCGTCAACCCGCTCGACAAGGGCTTGGGTGCGTTGGAGGCCGCATGCGCGCCGGAGCAGATTGCTGCTCAGCGCTGGAATGTATTGAACGAAGACCTGAACCTGCCTGCGGCAGTGCTTTCGCAATCGCGCGTGGAGCACAACCTGGCCTGGATGCAGCGCTTCGTGAGCGAATACGGTGCCAAGCTCGCCCCGCATGGCAAGACGACGATGGCCCCGCGCCTGTTCCAGCGTCAGTTGGCAGGCGGTGCATGGGGCATCACGCTCGCAACGGCGCACCAGACACGCATTGCGTATGCCCACGGCGTGCGTCGCGTGTTGATGGCCAACCAGTTGGTCGGTAAGCGCAACATGGCCATCCTGGCCGAGCTGCTGGCTCATCCGACGTTCGAGTTCTTCTGTCTGGTGGATGCGGCGGACCAGGTCGATCAGCTTGCCGCCTTCTTCGGCAAGGCGGGGCGCCCGATCCAGGTGCTGATCGAACTGGGCGTGCAGGGCGGCCGCACCGGCGTGCGCGACGACGCGCAACTTCAAACGGTGCTCGATGCGCTCACGCGTGCCAATGGCGCCGTCAAGCTCGCGGGCGTGGAAGTCTATGAAGGCGTGATCAAGGAGGAGGCGGATATCCGCGCGTTCCTGCAGCGCGCGGTAAAGGTGATGGGTGACCTTGCAAAGGACGAGCGTCTGCAACGCACGCCTGCCGTGCTGACCGGCGCGGGATCGGCCTGGTACGACGTCGTGGCCGAAGAGTTCGCCAAAGCCAATATCGGCCAGCCGCTGGATGTCGTGCTGCGCCCGGGTTGCTACCTGACGCACGACGTGGGCATCTACCGTGCGGCGCAGGCTCGTATCGACGCCAACAACCCCATCGCGCACAAGATGCGTTCGAGCCTGCTACCGGCGCTCCAGCTTTGGGCCTATGTGCAATCCGTGCCCGAGGCTGAGCGCGCCATCATTGCAATGGGCAAGCGTGATGCCGCATTCGACGCGGGCCTGCCGCTGCCGGTGCTGCATTTCCGCCCGGGCGACAAGGCGCCGTCAGCCACACCCGCGCATTGGGAAGTCACCGGCATGATGGATCAGCACGCCTACCTGAAGATCGCCCCGGGTGACGACATCAAGGTGGGCGACATGATCGCCTTCGATATCTCGCACCCGTGCCTCACGTTCGACAAGTGGAGGCAGATTTCTGTCGTTGACGATGCGTACAACGTGGTCGACGTTGTGCAGACCTACTTCTGAGCGGGGCGCCCATGGCAGACATCCTCGCCTATGGCGAAGCGCTGATCGAGTTCAACCAGGCGGATCCCGGCAGCACGTCGTGGAATTTCGGCTTCGGTGGCGACACGTCGAACTTCTGCATTGCTGCGGCACGGCAGGGCGCACGCACGGGCTACATCAGCGCGGTGGGTGCTGATCGATTCGGCCAGGCGCTGCGCGCGCTATGGCAGGACGAAGGCGTGGACCATACCTACGTGCACACTGATGCGCAGGCGCCCACAGGCCTGTACTTCGTTTCGCACGATGCGCGAGGTCACCATTTCGACTACCTGCGTGCAGGCTCTGCGGCGAGCCGTTTCCAGACGGCGCAACTGCCGCTGCAGGCCATTGCGGCGGCCAAGGCGTTTCACCTGTCGGGGATCAGCCTCGCAATCAGCGACACCGCGTGCGACGCGGGTTTGGCGGCGATGGCGCATGCGCGGGCGTCGGGTGTGTTGGTGTCGTTCGACACCAACCTGCGCTTGCGCCTGTGGCCGCTGGCGCGTGCCCGAGCCGTGATGCAGGAAGCCATGCGCACGTGCGATCTGTGCCTGCCGAGTTGGGATGACGTGACGGTGCTGCTCGATTGTCATGACCGTGACGGCATTGTCGATACGCTGCTCGGCTGGGGCGTGAAACTGGTGGCGCTCAAGATGGGCGCGGAAGGTTGCTACGTGGCCACGCCCGACGCGCGTACGCTGGTGCCGCGTCATACGGTCAATGCGATTGATGCGACCGGCGCGGGTGATTGCTTTGGCGGGGCGTTTGTGGCGCGGATTGTTGCCGGGGATTCGCCGGTAGAGGCGGCGCGGTATGCCAATGTGGCGGCTGCGATTTCGACGACGGGGTATAGCGCTGTGGCGCCGATTCCGCGGGTGGAGGTTGTGCGGGCGGTGTTGGCGTCCACGCAGACTGCCTGAATGGATGTTGTTGGTGCGCTGGTGTTTCATCCCCTGCCGGGGCTGACTCACTTTCTTTGTCTTGCCAAAGAAAGTAAGCAAAGAAAGGCGCGCCCGAGATGGCGACTTCCCCTTGAATTTATGTGACCGTGCGGGGAGGGAGGCAAACTCGCTGCGCTCAAACAGGCCGCCTTCCTTTTTCCGCCCGCTCACAGAAATTCAAGGCGCCATCTAGGGCAGGGTACGGCCACACCATCGCGGATCGCTTGCTAGCGTCGATGTTTGAGCTGTTGGAAGAAAACGCCACCGAGTATTTGCGGTGGCGTTTTCTTTTTGCGCATCGTGCGCTTACTTCCCAGGTAACGGCGAGATGAAGGGTATGGACGCGTACACCGTGGCACCTAAACTATGGACATTCGCCCGGAGAATGTTCATGGCCACGCTTGAACACATCCGCTTTGTTCCCCACCATTGCGATGTCGTCGGCGGCAACGTAAGTTACACGCTGGCGCCCCACGGTCGCATCATCCAGACGCTACCCCAGATCTTTTGGAGCGACCACACTCCTTGGCGCGAAGCCAACCTTTGGGCAGTCGAACGCGCTCGCAGCGGGGCAGTAGTCCTTGAAACGATCGAGTCCAACCTACGCGCCCTAGCGGATTACGCGAATTTTCTTGAATTGAGGAACCTGCAATGGTTCACGTTTCCAACTCGCAAAGACGAGCGCTGCCTTGTGCAGTACCGCGGCGCGCTCATTGAGGCACGGAACGACGGCAAGATTAGCCCCTCAACTGCAACCGTCCGGATGCGCCACATCATCCAGTTTTACCGCTGGGTGCAGCTACGTGGACTGCTTTGTCCAGCATCGCCGCTTTGGTGCGATAAGACCGTCTTTATCAAGTACTTCGACGCTGTCGGCTTTGAACGGACGCTAGTAAGACTCACAAGTGATCTCGCCATCCCTAACCGTGCGCGGCCAGGTGAGCGACTGGAGGACGGGTTGCTGCCCGTGTCGGTGGGCGAACGCGATGCGATCCTAACCTTCGCGCGCCAAAGCGCGAGCCCGGAGCTGTTCCGCATCCTGTCGCTGGGCTTCTTCACGGGGATGCGGCTTGGCACGATCTGCGACCTGAAGGTACAAACGCTCGAGGACGCCGTCCCGGATCCTTCCGCGCCCGGGCTGTATCGGCTTGCCGTCGGCCCTGGTGCTTCGCCGCCTGTTCATACTAAATTCGAAGTCACAGGGCAGGTCTGGATCCCGCAGCCGCTGCTGGAAGACTTGCTCGCGTATGCTGGGTCCACGCGTCGCTTGTTACGGGAAGCTAAGGCCTCGCCTGAGAATCGGCATCTCCTCTTCCTAACGCGATTCGGTCATGGCTATGGCAGACGCGGGTCGGACCAATCCACAGCGGTCAATGTCGAGATGTCTTCGTTTCGGCGCTCGGGCGTAGCCTTGGGTCTCGCCGTACTGCGAAACTTCCATGTGCATCAGACACGCTGTACCTTCGCTACTGAGCTGGCGCGCCTGATTATCGGAGCCGGCAGCCCTGTCCATGCCGTCGCAATCGTGAAGGATGCTTTACTGCACCGGGACGAAGCAACCACCTTCCGGTACATCAAGTTCATCCAAAAGGCAGCGGCTAAGGAGGCGACTGCCAACGCGTTCATGGCGGCCTTCACCGGCATCGTTAACGCGGCAGACGTGACGGGAGGAAAGCATGCGTGACGTCAATGTTCCCATGTTGACTTTTCCAATGGTCAAGCTAGGTTCCAAAGAAACGCCGTGGGACTTGCGATGCCTACTCTATCGTGGAGGAGCTGCGACCAGGGCGAATCAACTGGCCACGCTGGTTGCCGAGGGGCACCTGGGCGCGCCAATGCCGGAACGGCAGGACTTGGTTGAAAGGATACATGCGGCACTTGTCCAGAAGCTGATCACCGGTGGAAGCAAGGAAACGGTGCGAGCCGCCATATACTGCTTGCGCAGGTTTTTCGCTTGGGCGGACGATGCTGCACTCGACGTCTCCGTTGATACGGTCGTCACCAGATTTATTCACTGGACCGACCACCTTCTGCATCGACAACGCGTCGTCCGGGACTTACGCGAGCGCGGCGCCTACCAGCTAAGCAAGTCTGTCGCCAACGTATTGGATAACGTGCTAGACCGGCGCATCAGCATTCTGGCCGAGACACGCATTCGCAAGCCCCGCGACGTTTGCTGGAGTCGAGGCACCAAGGCCAGTGAGGAGAGTCTGGAGCCGTCATTCATATTTGGCCATGCGTTGCTCGATATCTGCAATGCCTTGACTGCAGAAGCGATACGCGGTCCGTTACCAGTGCGTATTGTCTTGCGCAGCGGGAAGGTTCTTGAAGAATGGTCAACCGTGCCCCATGCCGATGCCGAAGGGATGCAATCCGACAAATCTTCCAGGCGCACCGGGCTCTCCGAGCGAGCACGCGCGACGTTGGCGTCCGATACTTCGCTGCGGGTCCGATATCCCCTTGTGAATCTACGGATCGAAGCCGAGCTGCTGCTTTTCATTGCGCAGACCGGAATGAATTTAGCGCAGGCTCACACGGCAAGGACCGGCCACTTCCACTATGCGAGCCATCTAGACGGTTATCAAGTGCGGCGATACAAGCAGCGCCGACAGGGAGAGGTCGAGTTCGAGATTTACCGCGAATACCGGAATACGTTCGAACGCTATTTGGCGTGGCGATCGACAATATTTCCCGACGATCCCGGCGGCCTGCTATTTCCGCTTGTGTGCCGCAGTCGAGCCCAAGGTGCAGCTCCGCGCTTTACGCGGGTTCGCACCACGTGCCGCAAGCTTGGTATCGAATACGTCGGGCCGCAAGCTCTGCGCAAGTTCCGGATCAACTGGTTGCTGCGCGAGTCGAATGCACCTGCAGTGGTGGCCGAGATGGCGCAGCACGCCAAGGAGACCTTGTTGCGCGACTACGCCGAACCTCATCCGCAAATCGCGATGATGGAGATCACGCGATTTCTGCGGGAGGCAGATTCGAGTCTTACGCCACCAGGACCAGGACGGTGCATGTCGCCAATCCCCGTGGCTCTATCAAATACCCCTGTAAAAGCGCCCCAACCGGACTGTATCAGTCCGGCTGGATGCTTGTTTTGCGCACACCAGCGAGACATCGACAGCGAAGACCATGTCTGGTCGCTTGTAAGCTTCCGCCATCTCAAATCACTTGAGCTGGTGCGCGCTGTTCCAGCGGCTATCGACGAGACGGCGCTGATCGAGCATCCCGCTCTGCTAACTATCGACCGATTGACCGCCAAGCTCAAGTTCTATGAGGACAGTAGCGAAGTGCGGCGGCTCTGGGTGCGCGAAGCTCTTCTGCGCACCGAGGAGGGCAACCATCATCCCGCCTGGTGCGGCTTCATTCGACTCACGGAGTTGCGGTCATGAACGTTGATCCGCTGCGCCTCGGCCTGACGATCGACTCGCCGCTGATCACTCCTAGCGCGTCCAACTATCGTCCGCCGACGTGGCCGCCAGCGCGGGACTGGCCGGCCATTATCGACGCGAGTGGTGATGTCGTTAGCCGCTGGGGCGACTCCGTTTGGCGCTTGGATCCGTGGGCCGGCACGGCGACGTGCCTCAATTTCGGCGACGGACACGTTGCGAGAGGCGCGCCAATCGATTCGCGCAATGCCGACCTACTGCGGCGTATCACGGGTTGGTGGATGTGGGGACCCAACGGCGTGCGATCGGCAGGTACATTACGATCGCGGTTCGCTCAAATCCGACGCCTGTTCGTCTTGTGCTCGAGCGAGGGCATTCTCGCGTCCCAGCTTGGGCGATTCCCGCGCGTGGCAGATAGGATCCCCCAGCTGATTCCATCAGCGCAGGCGGGCGAGATGCTGCGTTTGCTCCACATCATTTATGAGCAGCGCGATGTCATTGGCTTCAAAATTCTTGACCGAGAAGGCCTGGTGCGATTGGAAGCGGCGATAGCAGCGCGCCAGTCGCACCAGACGCGCCAGACCCCATACATTCCTCCGCGCATCTGGCGCTACCAGATCGTTCGCCTGCGGACATGCCTCGACGACTTCCTGACACACCGCGAACGAATCGAGGACTGCTTCCGCTTTTGCGTGGAGGCCTATACCCGCAATTGCGGATCGCTCGCTGCGGCCTTCACCGAACCTGGCTCGTCGGCGACCAATCCGTTTCAGTGGATCAGTGGTGTAACGGGTGCCAGAAGCGGTAAGCGATATTACGGCCCCTTTGTCTTAACGGCGGAGAAGTTCGGGATCGACGCCTTGCTGGAGCGCTGGGTCGGGCCACGCGACCGCCCGTACGGCTTTGCATCGATTGGCGTCGATTCCTTTTCCTCTTACCTGACGCTCATCAGCCGCGTAGGCCTCTCATATCTCTTGAATTTCTCATTGATGCGCGTTGAGGAAGGTTGGAGCCTGCGCACCAATTGCCTACACGTTGAGGTCGATCCCAGGTTTGGTTCTATTTATACATTGCATGGTGTAACGACAAAGACAATGCGTGATAACGACGCGATCTGGATCACATCGCCATCGGCGGAGATTGCGGTCGCCGCCATGCTATCCGTTGCCCGTCTCCGCATTGAGTGCGCTGCTGCCAACCCCTCTGCGCTTGCCACGGCGGAAGACCTGCGCAACCCCTATCTACAGTCATTCATGTACGAGCCGTGGAGTGTCGGGGGCACACCCAACTACCGAGTTCGGCCCAAATATTGGGTGTACCAAGCGGTGCTAGCGAAGTATCCAAGGCTGCTCGACATGGAGGAGATGCGCATCACGAAAGAGGATCTCGACTTCACGCGGCTTGTCACGCCGACACTCGACATGAAGAAGTTTGCTGTCGGCAAGGTATGGCCTTTGGCCTGGCATCAGTTGCGGCGCACCGGCGCCGTCAACATGTTGGCTTCCGGCCTAGTATCCGACGCTTCCCTGCAATACCAGCTCAAGCACGTTTCGCGTGCGATGAGCGTGTATTACGGCAGCGGCCACTCACACGTTCGATTGGAAGAAGACGCGCACAGGCTATACATACGTACGCTCTACGAAACCCTTGGGCGAGAACTCGTTCAAATAACTACCGATCGTTTCGTCAGCCCGCATGGTGACAAGCGCAAGTCCGAAATCGTACGGCTGATCGATCCTGCCGACGTGAAGAACCTGACAAGGCTAACCAAAAAGGGCCTTGTTGCCTGCCGTGAGATCATCCTCGGAGCCTGCATGAATCGCGAACCGTGTCCGTATGGCGGGATCGATTCCGTCGCTCACTGCGGCGGAGGTGACGGCGGAGGTGACACCAAGCCGTGCCCGAACGTTTTGTACGACCGGGACAAAATCCGTCAGGTCAAGGCACTCGACAGACAGTTGGACGAACGACTAGTAGACGCGCCGCCGGATAGTCCATTGCGGGCTTCGCTGGATGCCCAGAAACGGAGCATAAGGAACTACCTAGATGTCATCGAACCTGACTGATTTGCCTACGCGATCATCCGCCGAAACGGCCTATCGCGCTGCGTTCGAGCGCCTGCAGCGGAACGCACCAGAGCGTTTACCGAAAGGAACAGTGGTCAGCCAGAACAACGTAGCCAAGGAAGCGGGCTGCGACCCCAGCGCATTGAAGAAGTCGCGGTTTCCGACCCTGATCGCTGACATCCAGCGTTATGTCACAGAGCACTCCGGGGATCAGCCATTGTCCTTGCGACAGACCCAGCAGGCTCAACGGAGGCGCAACCGGAGTTTTCGTGATCGAATCGAAGAAATTTTGCGGCAACGAGACGAGGTTACGAGTCTGCTCAACGAAGCAAACGCGAAGATTCTCGAACTGACCGATCGCGTAGCCGAACTTGAGGCGAAGCTTTCCCCCGCCGCAAATGTCGATCAAATGCTACCGCGTAGACCTCAAATCGAGCGTTGATAGCTTAGCCTCCCATTGCAACGAGCATGGAAAAAAAGTGCGACGCGACAAATGCAAATCGCGCGCTTGTTGTGGGGTTCAAAAAGAATTTTCCAAAACCAAAAGGAGCCAGGGTCCAGCGGAGAGGTACGGGTTGGCCGCTCGTGACCTGCCCCCGGAGATTAGTACGCTGACGATGTAGAGTCCGTTCAGAAGCACCGAGTCGTTGCCATTCGTGTCGTGTGACTATTGGCTGGCGCCACCAATTTCAGACCGCCGATGTCGTAGCTTGCTGCCAGCTGTATCGTTCACTCAACTCTGAACCGGTACAGGCACCAGCGGGTGCAGCCTCGCACGGGGCTCGGAACGTACAGGGGCGAGGTACGCCGGTCCATCGGCCCAGAGATCAGCCCGCATGGATGCAGCACAAAAAAAAGCGTCGATTTCCATCGACGCCCAAAACCGAGCGCTCACAGAGAGACGAGCGCTCAGAGACACAGCGATTGTTCGAGCGATGGCTACCGTTTAGTCAAAGCAACGAGACGGGCAAACGAAAACCGCCCTGGCGTCTGGTCCATACACAAGCCGTTTCGCTGACGGGTGAAATGCTGCTTCTCGGGGGCCCACGCGGAGTTGATGTCCTCCTACACGAGCTAACGCCCCTTGACGGGGGGCATCCCGGAGGCTGAAAGGCGTCTCGGCTGCCAACTCACGCTATGCCATCTGCAGTACAACTTTCCCCTTTGCTCGGCCGTTTTCAAGATAGGCAAGTGCTTCCTTTGCTTGACTGAATGGAAACACCTTGTCGATCACCGGGTGAATAGCTCCAGCATCGATAAGTTCCGCGATTTCTGAAAGCTGGAGGCCATCGGGGCGAACAAATAAGAATGAGTAATTTATATCGCTTTTCTTTGCTTTTCTAATTATGCTTCCGCTAAGCAAGCCGAATACAATTTTCATGAGGAAGTTCATTCCTCTGGCCCGAGCGAACGCGGCATCCGGCGGGCCGATTAGCGAGACGACGTTGCTGTTGGGTTTCAATATCCGAAGGGATTTTTCAATTCCATCTCCCCTGACTGTGCCAAGGACGATGTCATATCCTTTCAGAACTGTTTCAAATTCTTGTTTTTTGTAATCGATGACTTCATCAGCTCCGAGGTCGCGAACCAGCCGCACATTGCCCGTACTGGTGGTCGTTCCAACCTTCGCTCCCAGGTGTTTGGCCAGTTGAATGGCGAATGTGCCAATGCCTCCGGAACCGGCCGGGATAAATACCTTTTGTCCGCGCTTGAGACGTGCACGCTCTTTGAGCGCTTGCCAAGATGTGAGCCCGACCATCGGAACCGAGGCCGCTTCAACGAAGTCAAGGCTCGTCGGCTTCATCGCGGCCGCACGCTCTGGAAGGACAGCAAATTCGGCGAAGGTTCCGATATTGAGGTCGAAAGTACTCGCGAAAACTGCATCACCTGGTTTGAAGCGCGTCACGCGATTCCCGACCTCAACTACCACACCAGCAACATCGCTACCCATCGTTGTCGGCAGCCTAAACTTCAGGATTGGCTTGAACATTCCTTTCGGAATCATGTAATCAATGGGGTTCACGCCTGCAGCGTGAACCTTAACGAGGATCTCGTCCGGTTTTATCGCGGGCTGAGGAATGTCGGAAAAATCTAGCTGATCGACTTTTCCGTATCGTTTTAAGATTAGTGCTTTCATAATTATTCCCTGAATATTTTTGTCGATATCTTGGGTGGGTGCTAAATCCAGTCCAGGAAAGGCGGCGCCGCCACCCACGACGAATTTCGATCCACTGCTTACGCAAGAGCGGCTTCGTCGCTCTGGTTATGGCTTGTTCGTATCGCCAACGCGCGAGGTTGCCGTATCAGAGGTCGGCCCAAGGCTGAAGAACGACCTTCCCGGTGGTCCGTCGCCCCTCCATAAGCTGATGAGCGAATGGCGCCTGTGAGAGCGGTAATACTGTTCCTACCTGAAGCTTGAGTTTTCCTGTAACGATGAATCCCATAATTTCATTCAGCGTTGACTGGACTAGGTCGGGGAACGCCAAGTAGGCACCGATATAGAACCCGGTCACGGTGCGGTTCGGCACGGTGAGCTGCCAAGGATCGATCTGGGTGCTTTGTCCACTGGACTGTCCGAGAAAAACCATCCGGCCGAATGGTGCAAGGGTGTCAAGCGCTTGGCCGACCACGTCACCTCCAGCCATTTCCAGCACGACGTCTACGCCGCGACCGCCCGTCAGTTGTCGCACCTTGTCAGCCCAGCCGGGCGTGGTGTAGTCGACCGACGCATCGGCTCCGAGACGTTCAGCAATAGCTCGCTTTTCCGGCGTGCTGGCTGCGGCGATGACTTTGCTGGCGCCGTATAGCTTTGCAAGTTGTACGGCGAACGATCCAACGCCGCCGGCAGCCGCTTCAATCAAGACGCTTTCGCCTGCCTTCAGTTGTGCAGCCTTCCGCAGCGATAGCGCGGCGGTCAGGCCGTGCCCCACCAGTGCTGCCGCTTGGACGGAATCGATGCCAGGAGGCAGTGGCATGACAAGCGCCGCCGGAACACAAATGTATTGCGCGTATCCCCCTGCGCCTGGGGTCGCAAGGACTGGGGTCCCGACGACTACCGAAGTGACTCCATTTCCAACGGCGACTACAGTACCTGCGACTTCCGCTCCCAATGTGAAGGGCGTAGGGGACGGATCCGGATAGTCGTCCCCACGCCGTCGCATGACGTCCGCAAAGTTCATTCCAACCGCTTCGATCCGGATTAGAACTTCGCCATCGTTTGGTGTTGGGTCAGGGACGTCCTCGTAGGTGAGAACTTCAGGGCCGCCTGTGTTGTGAAAACGTACAGCTTTCATTTGCTGCTCTCCGAATCAGAGGTGTTAGTAGCGCTATGCGCTCTGCTGTAAAAGGTTGTCGCTCAGGTCGGCATCCGCCGTCCTTTGCAAACGAGGGCAAGGCGATCGAATCGCTGCACCAATTTCGCTACGCTTCTTACGAAGCGATGCTCCGCCGATGGACTTGCCTGCGTCATTGACTGCAATTACCGAGTGGTTGCGGTTCGGTAGTCGATGATGTTTCTACGTTTCTATCCCTGTCGTCGAGGATCGCAAAGCTCTTCGCAGTGTTTTGCCAACCGCTGACTTCGGCAGCTCAGAAACAAACTCAACAAACTTCGGTTGCTTGTACGCTGCCAAGCGAGCACGACAGTGTTCGCGGATCTGCTCTTCAGTCAGCTCCGCATGCGGCTCCTTGACGACAAACAAGTGCACCGCTTCGCCTGTCTTGCCGTCGGGAACACCAACGCTGGCTGACTCCAGAACGCCGGGACAGGAAGCGACCGCGGCCTCGATTTCGTTGGGAAACACATTGAAACCGGAGACGAGCACCATGTCCTTTCGGCGGTCGACGATCTTGATGAATCCGTTTGCATCGCATATGGCAATGTCACCGGTGCGTAGAAAACCGTCAGCCCAGAAGGACGTGGCATTGTCTTCTTCACGGCGCCAGTAACCGCGCATGACTTGAGGGCCGCGCACACAGAGTTCTCCTGGCTCCCCGATCCCGACTTCATGTCCGTCATCGTCGCGCAATGACACATCGGTCGACGGCAATGGAATGCCAACGGTCTCCGAGAAGTCCTCAAGATGCAGAGGGTTCAGGGTGACGATTGGGGAGGTTTCCGACATGCCGAACCCCTCCTTGATGTGCTGTCCAGTGAGCGAGTGCCACTTGTCCGAAGTCCCTTTCAGAATTGCACTTCCCCCTCCAAGAGCCAGGCGAAGGGAAGAGAAGTCAATTTGATGGATTCGGGGATGTGCCATCAGGTTGGCGAACAAAGTATTGACGCCCGTGACGATGGAGAAGCGATGCCTCTCAAAAGTCGCGACGAGTGAATCGATATCGCGTGGATTGGCTACGAGTACATTCTTTGCGCCTGCCGAAAAGAAGCTCAGGCAGTTCACCATCAGCGCAAAGATGTGGTACAGCGGTAACGCAGTGATCACCAGATCGCGGCCTTCCCCGAAAATGCGCGGCGCGAAGGACTTGAACTGCAGGATGTTGGCGATGAGGTTGCCATGCGAGAGAGCAGCTCCCTTGGGGACACCCGTCGTGCCGCCGGTGTACTGAAGATAGATCAGATCATCGTGATTCAGGTCGACCGGCTCGAAGACGAGTCCAGCGCCTGCATCGATTGCGTCAGAGAACCACGTAAATTTGGTCAGCTCCCGCGGCAATGGGCTGCGTGGAGAGGGGCTGTCTCCAAGGTCGCCGGCCTCGGCAACGACGACATGTCGGATCGATACGGACTCCATCGCTTCCACCAGTGTGTTTGTCGCTCCGGAAAAAACGATGACAGTGTCGACGTCCGCATCCACCAGTTGATGTGCAAGCTCATGTGCCGTGTAGAGGGGATTGACGTTCACCTGCACTGCGCCCGCGCGGATGATGCCGAACATGGCCACCGGGAAGGCCAAGATATTCGGGGACATCAAGGCGACGCGATCCCCCTTATTGATTCCAAGCTCGCCCTGCAAGTAGGCCGCGAACTGCCGAGACAGACGATCGACGTCCCGGTAGGCGAGTTCACCACCGAGCCCGACAAAGGCCGGAAGGTGCGCGTATTGCCCCACCGCCTCCTGAATGAGCTGTGCGACTGAACGGTAGCGGCGATGGTCGATCTCGGACGGAATGTCGCTCCCATAGATCTTGTGCCAAATTCTTTCCATGCTGTCCTCGCTGTGACTACCGGTGGGAGTTGCCAAGCGTTGCGGCCGGCAGTTGCTTTTCATTGGCACGACATTCCCGCCATGATGTCCGTATGATGCTTGTCATATTTTTGAGCAAAGGAGCGCCGCAGAATTAGCGGCATTAATCGTCAGTTGCTGCGTGTGGGGCCCAGTTGACTTAGCGCGGCATCACGCAGGGCCTCGGAAAGCTTGGGGTCGTCGACGGCACGTGCGAGAGTTAATGTGCCGACCATCATGGCGACGATAACGAGGGCTTGCTCATGCGCGCCAGGTTGCCCCCAGTTGGGTAATTGGCGCGTTACGAGGTCAATCATCTCCTTGATCCGCCGCGTGGCGGCTCGCCGAACTTCGGCTGTTTGTCGGGGCATTTCCGAGACAAGCGCCGCAGTACCACAACCGGTTTCCATGCCCTCCAAGTGCTCTTGGGAAAGATACGCTTGGGCCATCGCCCGAAGTGTTTCTTCGGGTGGAGTAGTGGCCGCAACGTGCTCCATCATCGCCACGCTTTCCGACCCTGCGCGGTCAGCCGCTTCGGCAAGCATCGCCTCACGAGACTCGAAATGCGCGTAGAAGCCGCCGTGCGTTAGTCCTGCGGCTTTCATGATATCGGCCACACTAGTGCCGTTGTAACCGCTGCGCCGAATTGCACGCGCGGCGGCTTCCACGATCCGTTCGTGTGTGATTTCCTTTGGGCTTTGGGTGATTCTTTTCATATGATGACCAGCATATTCCAATGCGCCCCGAAGTGCAAGTTGAGGTTTCGTCCCGCCACAACATTCGGAGAGGGCTGATCGGCAAGCTCCGCCGTCCCAGGAGCGTCACATGCGGCGCACCGGGGAGGCGCCCACCAATATGAGCGGTGCTAGGAGTGTCAGCTACGGTGTGAAGTCTCCGGCTGTTATCGTGGTCGACCGGCGACATCTTCTAAATTTCCCTTGACCCTCCATGACGCTCATCATATGATGGTCCTCATATTTGTGAGTCAGTGATTAATGAACCGCTGCCGAAGCCGACGCAAGGAAGAGACACATCAGCGCATCCTCGATGCAGCTGCGCGAGTTATTCGCAGCCGAGGCTACGAGGGGTTCGGAGTTGCTGAGGTGATGAATCAGGCCGGGCTGACGCACGGCGGTTTCTACGCGCACTTCAAGTCGCGAGACGCACTCTTTGTGGAAGCGCTCGAGCGTGCCAGTCGCGACATCGCCGTTGAGGCCGCGCTTGTAACTCGGCAATGGGCTGGCCCGGAGATTAGCGGGTTTCGCTGCCTAGTCGAGGTGTATTTGGCGGATCGGTTTTTGAGCTCACTGGATGGCGGTTGCCCCGTTGCCGCGCTCGCGACGGAGATGCCACGGCAATCGGGATCCGTGCGGCAGGCCTCAGTTTTGCATGTACAGCAGCTTATTTCTGTGGTGCGCTCCACGCTTGCAGCATCGCATCGTGAGGCGGCAAGTATGGTGGCTGGATCGCTCATTGGTGCATTGCAACTCGCGCGCACGTTGGGGGATAACTCCAAAGGGCGTGCACTTTTGGCGGCGGCTCGAGACTCATTGATTCAGCTCTACGACACGCCGACACAGGCACGCTCGGCTCCTCGGTAGGGCGCCAGCGCTTCGCAATTTTTTCGGGGCGCGCCAAAATATGATGTACATCATAATTTTGGCTGCGCCAGCGACTTTGGAGGCGGACTTGAAGATTGGGAACGCCGCAGTGGTGAGCAGATGACCTTCTTGTCGATGTCCAGACCACGCGTCTCTAGCGAAGTCTAGTCGTGATCAGTCCATGTACTGCCCCTCGGTCTCGTATCGTCCCGCGTTGAACACGGGACCAGCCGTTTTCGCAAACTTGGTGGCAATCGAATCTGGATCTGGATTGCTGCCGGTGTCGGTCAGGAAGGAGCCTGGCCGTCGCAGCGCCGTCTGACCTTAGCTGCGAGTTCGGCTCGTCTAGTCGGAACGAATAAACCATAAATTGGAGACAAATCATGAATTTCAGGAGCCCCAGAGCACGCTCTGGTCGCGCCGCAAGCCTGAGCTCAAGGTGCAGGCTATGAGCATTTCCTATGACTTCGACTACATCGTGATTGGCTCCGGCTTCGGTGGCAGCGTGTCTGCCTGCCGCCTAACCGAAAAGGGCTATTCAGTGGGTGTTATGGAGATGGGAAAGCGTTGGGAGGCCAAAGACTTTCCCGAGAGCAACTGGGACGCACGACGGTGGATGTGGTTGCCGGGCATGAAAATGCACGGCTTCTACAACATGCGGTTGTTTCGCCACGTCATGGTCTTAAGCGGCAAAGCGGTTGGCGGGGGATCTATTACCTATGCCAACGCGCTGCTAATTCCCCCTGACAAAGTTTGGGATGAAGGTTCCTGGGCCGACTTGCAAGACTGGAAAAACATCATGCCACGGTACTACGCCATGGCGGAGCGGATGTTGGGCGTGACCGAAAACAAGCTTTTGGGCGAGGCCGACCTGCGACTCAAGAAAATGGCCGAGCTTCACGGTGTAGCCAACACCTTTCACAGCGGCCGCGTCGCAACGTTCTTCGCGCCAAATGGAGAGCCCGGCGGCAAAACCTACCCTGATCCGTATTTTGATGGCGATGGTCCCGAGCGAGGGACTTGCGTTGGATGCGGCGGTTGCATGGTGGGTTGCAAGCACAACGCCAAGAACACGCTCGACAAGAATTATCTCTATTTCGCGGAAAAGCGTGGTGCTCAAGTCTTTGCCGAAACCAAGGTGGTGGACGTGCGCCCGCTCAACGGAAAGGAAGACGGCAGCGAAGGCTACGAGATTTTTACCGAGCGCTCCACCGCTTGGTTTAACAGGCAGCGGCGCAGCTTCCGCTGCCGGGGTGTGGTGTTCGCGGCCTCCTCGTTGGGCACGATGGAACTGTTGTTTCGTCTGAAACAACGAGGCTCGTTGCCGCGCATTAGCGACGACCTCGGCAAGCGCGTGCGTACCAATGCCGAATCGCTCGTCGGCGTGCGCTTTCCAGCAAAAGACAAGAGCATGTCACATGGCGTAGCTGGTGGTGCAGGAGTCTACATCAACGAGCGAACGCACATAGGAGCAGTGCGTTATCCGGAAGGCTCGGACGCCACCGGCCTCATGATGACCTTGTTGTGCGGCGGACGTGCAGGATGGACGCGAATTTTCGCGTGGCTGTGGACTCTTGCGAAGCATCCTGTCCAAGCGATCCGCGTGCACAACCCCATAGGGTTCGCTCGGCAAACCGTCCTGTTTGTAGTGATGCAGACAGTTGATGCGTTCATCAACATGCAATTCAAGCGCCGCTGGTATTGGCCGTTTGCAAAGCAGTTATGTACCAGCGGTAACCCGATTCCCACCTTTATCCCCGAGGCAAATGCGTTTGTTGAAAAGGGGGCAAAGGCACTGGGCGGCATCCCTACGGCGTTCCTAACCGAGATTCTGTTCAACATTCCTACGACAGCCCATTGCATGGGGGGCTGCGCAATGGCGAACTCTCCGGAGCGCGGTGTGATGGATGCTCAAAACCGCGTCTTTGGTTATCAAAACATGTTGATCTGTGATGGCTCGATGCTGAGCGCCAATCTCGGCGTGAACCCGAGTTTGACCATCACCGCGCTGACCGAACATGCAATGTCCCACGTTGCACCGAAAACACCCGCAGCCCGCACCTTCTCGAGTACTCCTCATGTCCAGCCAATCCACATCTAACGCCAGTCTGTTGAACCAGCCCTTACGCTTGCCTAATGGCAGCATCGTTCGTAACCGTCTCGCCAAATCCTCCATGAGCGAAACGCTGGGGACGTACGACAACCATGCCACGCCTAAGCTCGCGGAGTTATACCGGCGTTGGGCTGCATCGGGCCTTGGTCTACTTCTGACCGGTAACGTGATGATCGATCGCCGGGCGCTGGGCGAACCCGGCAACGTAGTCATCGAAGATGAAACCGACCTGCTCATCCTGCAGCAATGGGCCCGCGCGGCTACCGATCAGGGTGCGGCTGTCTGGGTGCAACTGAACCATCCCGGAAAGCAGTCCCCCAAGGGGCTGAACGCAAGCAATCTATCGCCATCGGCTATCCCATTCCGTGAAGACATGGCAGCGTTTTTTGAAACGCCGCGAGAAGCCACAACCACGGAAATCGACGACATCATCAGGCGTTTCGGGCGCAGTGCTGCCATCTGCAAGAAGGCGGGCTTCAGCGGCGTGCAGATTCATGGCGCCCATGGATACCTCATTAGTCAGTTCCTATCCCCTCATCACAATCATCGCACTGACGAATGGGGTGGTACCCCCGAGAAACGTCGCCGCTTTGTAATGGCCGTCTACTCGGAGATCCGTCGCCAAGTCGGGGCAGATTTCCCGGTTGGGATCAAACTCAATTCAGCAGACTTTCAACGCGGCGGCTTCACCGAAGAGGAGTCGATGGCTACTATCCGCGCGCTCGTAGAGGCTGGCATTGACTTGATCGAGATCTCCGGTGGCACTTATGAGGCGCCAGCCATGAGCGGTGCCTTCCAAAAGCCGCAAAAAGTTTCGACGGTGGCACGCGAAGCGTACTTCTTGGAGTTTGCAGAAAAGGTCAGAGCTGAGGTCCAAGTGCCGCTGATGGTGACCGGGGGCTTTCGCACGGCCGAGGGCATGAACGCCGCGCTCAGTTCAGGCGCACTCGACATCGTTGGCGTCGCTCGCCTATTGGCAATTGATCCTGATGCGCCGGCTGCTTTGCTAAACGGACGCGACAGCTCGCAGCGCGTGCGGCCCATCAAGACTGGCATCAAGCCGGTGGATCGCATGGGAATTATGGAGGTCCTTTGGTATACGCGCCAACTGAAGCGTATCGCGGAGGGGGGTAACCCTCGCCCGAACGAAAGTGCCCTAATGGCATTTCTCAAAAGTTTGGTGAATAGCAGCTGGGGAAACTACCGTACCAAGCGCATGAGAGCTTGATTGCCGCCCCTTTTCCTTTTGATGCTCGCTATGCCGGCCACGCAGCGCGGGCAAAAGCAAGAACTTTATCGCAAGTGCTGAATTTTTTTGTCGGGAGTTCCGAGTGGCGGAGGCCACAAAACACTCCTTTGGCAATTACCTAACCTGGAATCAAAGCCATGCATCACCTACTGAAGACAAGTCTGCTCGGATTCGCCTTGGCAGCAACGCTTATTTCAACGACGGGAGCGGCAGCCGACGCTCCGCCGGACGGTCCGAAGATGGCCTCTCCAGCGGAGCCAGAGCAGGCGGTCACCTGGAAGAACGTGCCAACGCAAACCATCAAGGTTGGCGGAGTCGACTTCGCATACCGAGAGTTGGGAAAAAATCATGGCGGCACGCCGGTGGTGTTCCTTACGCACCTGGCGGCCGTACTCGACAACTGGGACCCACGTGTCGTGGATGGTTTCGCGGCCGAACACCATATTGTTACGTTCGACAATCGAGGCATCGGTGCGTCCAGCGGTTCAACGCCGAGTTCGATCGAGGACATGGCTGATGACGCAATCGCTTTCATCAAAGCTATGGGGTTCAAGCAGGTCGACCTGTTGGGCTTTTCGATGGGCGGAATGATCGCGCAGGAAATCGTGCTCAAAGATCCGCAACTCGTCCGCAAGATGATTCTCGCCGGCACGGGTCCCGCTGGCGGTGAAGGTATCAGCACGGTATCCGGCGTAACGTTTTATGACGTTCTTCGTGGTGCTCTCACCCGCCAGGATCCAAAGCAGTATTTGTTCTTCACCCGCACGCCGAACGGTATTGAGGCCGGCAAGGCATTCCTGGAGCGTTTGAAGGAGCGCTCGGAAAATCGCGACAAGGAGATCGCCACATCTGCGTTCTTGACGCAGTTGGAAGCGCTGCGTGTCTGGGGATTGAAGGAGCCAGAGGATCTATCAGTTGTCAAAAATCCGGTGCTCATCGTTAACGGCGATAACGATCGCATGGTTCCAACTAAGAATTCAGAAGACCTGGCGCGGCGTCTGCCTAACAGCAGCCTCATCATCTATCCCGATGCTGGCCACGGTGGGATCTTTCAGTACTACACGGAATTTGTTCCTAAGGCGCTGGAATTCCTTGCTCGATAGCCTGAAGTTCAACTTCCCTTTCGCGTGCAAATCATTACTGAGCCCGCAAAAAGGGGGATCAAGTTAATTTAAGAATGGGATTTGTCGCCTGACTTCCTCATCCAGTGCGACTCTTTCCCCTTCATACCGGAAGACCGACATGACTTATACCCACCTCACTGCCCCGACGCATTACGTGGAAGTCGATGGCAACAGATTTGCCTACCGCCGTTGGGGTAACAGTACGACTGGTGAGCCGCCATTGTTCTTCCTCCAACACTTCCGCGGTGGAATGGATCATTGGGATCCACTCATGACGGACGGCTTGGCCGCAGGGCGCGAGGTGATCCTGTACAACGGGCGCGGCATAGCTTCGTCTTCTGGAAAGCCACGCACCAGAATTGAGGATATGGCAGATGATGCGGCCGCCGTTATACGTGCGCTCGGTCTTCGCAAAGTTGACGTCCTAGGATTCTCGCTGGGCGGCTTTCAGGCTCAAGATCTGACGCGACGCCATCCTAGCCTGGTGCGAAAGCTGATGCTTCTTGGGACGGGGCCACGTGGAGGCAATCCTGACATGGACCCAGGTGTGATGGATGCGGCGCCGCGTCCGGTACCCACCGTGGAGGACTTCTTGTTTCTATTCTTCGGTCGGTCAGAAGCGGCGAAACAAGCTGGGCTCGACTTCTGGAAGCGTAGGCATGAGCGCGTTGATCAAGATCCGCCTAGTTCACCAGAGGTCACGCAGGCTCAGCTTGAGGCAAACATGTATTACTTGCCGAAGCTCGATCCCGAAGATCCTTTTGTGCATTTGCGGGAGATCAAGCAGCCAACATTCATTCTTAATGGCGTGAATGACATCATGGTTCCGACAATCAACTCCTGGCACATGGCGCAGAACATTCCAAACGCCCAATTGTTCATCTATCCAGACGCAGGTCACGCAGCTCAGTTCCAGTATCCGTCGCGCTTCTTGATGCACGCCACACAATTCCTGAACGAGTAGATTTGACTGAGTAGTCGATTTCGCTCGCTTAAATTTTTTGATGAGACGCTTAAGATAAGATCATGTTCAGGTTCAAAATCGTTCTGTTGGTTCTGGCAAAGCTATTACAACGGGCGGCAAAAAGCAATCCCGATTGCGTGAGCCACGTAAAGGGGAAGGATTTGATATTTCAGATCCGAACGATGCAGGGGAGCGGACGGTACTTCATGGTAAAGAATGGAGGAATAAAGTCGGCTTCTGGGCTGGCGAAAAATCCGAAATTTACGTTGACATTCAGAGATGGGAGAACTGGATTCTCTGTTCTTTCCGCTAAGGATGGGAAAGGGGCATTTCTCTCCGCGCTGCATCAGCAAGATCTCGTCGTCACCGGTGATTTTATTGAAGTAATGTGGTTCCAAAGATTGGCTGATTATTTGAAACAATAATGATGTAAAAATTTGGCCATCGAAAAAGATTGGTTCCACGTTATTGGGTTGTGAGTCTTATAGGTCGCCAATTTTTAATGCCAACAAGCCTTGGAGGGGATTTTGCTTAATAAATCTGAAGCTATCGGGTTGCAGTATTCGACGAAACAAGCGGAAGCCTTTGAAATGTGGATCCGGCGTTTCGGCGCTGTAACTTCAAAGGAACTCGATCTTGGGCTGTTGATGACCATCCACGAGTGGGTGATGGAAGGCAGGGTGCCAGCCGATCAAAGCGAAGGGCGATAGTGGGACTCAGACGATCGCCCGGGGTCTTCTTCTGTTGGCGCCGATCGTCTTTGCATCTCCGCAAACAGTCTCGCTGCAGAGTTTTGTCATTCAGTTCGATGCGTGAATTGCCGCGGCTCTGCCCGGTGCCGACTGGTGTCGGCGCGGGCTTCGCCAGACCGGTGGTCACCGCGAACTGGTGCATCCTCCGGCAACTTTGCCTGAGCCGGTGTCCGCCTGCACTTCAGTTTCCGCCTGTCGTTTTGGAAGATCGCCAGAGCGCCTCTCGCTGACCCTAAGCATTAGGTCTTGCGCGGCGTTGACTGGGCTCGGACCTACTTCCTGCGATCAGGCAGCCGGCGATGAGAAGTCGGTTCCCCGGAGGAACGGTTATGAAGAGATGACTCGCTGGATATCACGACGCAGCTCGAAATCATTGGAACACCGCGCCGATTGTTCGCTGCCGGTCATTTCAGCGCTGCTGCGCTGCTCTCGTTGTGCGAGAGGAATTCCAATGCCTTGGGTACGAAGTCTGCGTAGTGCTGAAAGATGCCTCCGTGCCCTGCGTCTTGATAAATGATGAGTTGCGCGTTGGGAATGCGGCGAGCCATGTCGTGGCTTAGCGCAGTAGGGACCATGATGTCGTTATCGCCATTGGCGATCAGGACAGGCATCGGCAGGCTGGTAAGATTCTGCGGCTTCTGCTGGCCCCAGGCCTTGATCGCTTTGAGTTGACGGAGGAAAGCGCGAGGTGTCGGCCCCTTGTCGCGACTGTTCTTGCGTTCCTTCAGTCGCTGCAAGAACGCCTTTGCTGCCTGCCGGCCATTGGCCGTGGAGGTAAAGAATAGATAAGTCTTTGGATCGCGCAGCGTCAGCAGGCCCTTAAGTATCAGTGGCCAAGAGATTGCACCCACACGATCGATGCTCTGACCACCTGCGGGACCGGTTCCCGTGAGGATGAGTTTACGCACCAGAGTTGGTGCCTTTAGAGCCACGTCCTGCGCTACGAAGCCGCCGAGCGAAAAGCCGAGCAGATCGACCTGATCGAAACCCATGGTGCGGATCAGTGCGATGGTATCGCGGGCCATTTCTTCCACGGTTACCGGTGCGATGCCACCAGATAGACCAATCCCTCGGTAGTCAATGGCAATAACGCGGTGCTTGCGAGCCAAGCCATCTACGATACGAGGGTCGAAGTTGTCCAGCACTGCACCCCAATGGTTGAGCAGAATTAGAGGGACTCCGCCGTGTGGGCCTAGTTCTCGGTAGGCGAATGCTCCTCTCTCTGTCCTGACAATCTTGTTCGGTGCTTCGGCATAGGCCATTGCCGATTGGGTTTCCGGATCGGGCTTGGTCATCATTGCCTCCTTTGCGTTTCGTTTTTTATGCGTTGACATTGACAACGGTGCGACCTCGCACCTGGCCTCGGAGTACCGAGTTGGCGATGCCAGGCACTTCGGTCAAACCGATCACCTGTGTCGCGTGTGCAAGTTTGCCCAGATCCAGATCGGTGGCAAGGCGTTCCCATGCCTGCAGCCTGACGTCCTGCGGTGTGTTGACCGAGTCGATGCCTGCTAGGGCTACGTTGCGCAGGATGAAAGGGAGGACGGAAGCGGGTAAGTCTGCACCCTGCGCGAGCCCGAAGGCCGCCACGGCGCCACGGTAGCGCGTTTGCGCCAGCACGTTGGCCAGTGTGTGGCTTCCCACGGAGTCGATCGCGCCGGCCCAGCGTTCCTTGGCGATCGGTGCGCCAGGCTCCGACAGCGTGCGGCGATCAATGACTTCCGCAGCACCTAGCTCCCATAGGTACTTGGTCTCCTCCAGGCGCCCCGTGGAGGCCACCACCTTATAGCCGAGCTTGGACAGCAAAGCGATAGCGATGGACCCAGCTCCACCACTTGCCCCAGTCACCAGCACATCACCTTTGTCAGGCCTCAGCCCCATGTGCTCGAGTGCGAGCACAGACAGCATTGCGGTGTATCCAGCCGTGCCGATGGCCATGGCATCTCGCGTCGAAAACACGTCAGGCAGCTTGATCAGCCAGTCGCCGCTGACGCGTGCCTTCTGCGCGAAACCTCCGTGATGTGTTTGACTCAGACCCCAGCCATTGGCGACAACGCGGTCGCCCACCGCGAATCTTGTGTCCGACGATGCTTCGACGATGCCCGAGAAGTCGATGCCCGGAACTAATGGAAGCTCGCGAATTACCGGGGCGCGCCCAGTGATCGCCATCGCGTCCTTATAATTCACCGCCGAATATTCAATCGCGATAGTGACGTTGCCCGGCATCATGTCGACTTCGTCGAAGTCGACCAAGGTGGTAGAAATTGCATCGCCCGTCTTGGCTGCGAGAAGCGCTTTGAATGTCATGGTCATGGCTCCTTTGATGCATTGGTTTCATCTGTCGACCCCATGCGGATGGGAAAAACTGAGCGACGGGCTGCTCGATCAGCCGACAGGGTGAGATGCCCTGGCACAGCCATCACCGGCGTCGTTAGCGGCTCTTCTTTCATCATGCGCACCGGCAGCGCCACTCCAACGGGTGAAACAAATGCCGCCGGTAGCGCAACGCCGTAACCTGTCGTACTCGGCAAATAGCCCACGGCGTGCGTTTCGAGAAAGAAGGGGTGAGTCTCAGGCGTGCGGCAAATAGCGCTCGGCCGCGTGTGCTTGTCGAATGTCCGACATCAATCCTTGGCGTGCGCCATCTAACGCGTCCCAGCGCTCTGCAACATGCAGCGGCGGGATCGTGACCAATTCGCGGCGGTCGAAGCCAACCAGTGCCGCATCGACCAGTTCGTCGACCTCCATCACCTCGGGGAGGCTATTAACGTCAATGCCGGCGCGCTCCCAGATCTCGGTGCGGGTCGATGCCGGAAGCACCGCTTGCACATAGACGCCCTTGGGCGACAATTCCAAGTTCAAGCCTTGCGACAGGAATAGCACGAAGGCTTTGGTGGCGCCGTAGATGGACATGCCGAACTCAGGGGCGAAACCCACCACCGACCCAATGTTGACGATCGCGCCCGCACCGGACTGTGCGAAGCGCGTGGCAACCGCACCAGCGAGCCGCGTCGGTGCCGTGGTGTTGAGTGTGATCAGGCGTTCGATGTCTTCAGCGGTCTGCTGGACGAAGCTGCCCGACTGAGCCATGCCGGCGTTATTGATCAGGACGCCGATGCGCGAGTCATCGCGCAGGCGAGTTTCGAGCGCGGACAGGTCGGCGGGGTGTGTGAGGTCGGCCTTTACGACTTCGACGGCCACATTGCATTCTTCGCGCAGACGCGCTGCCAGGGCATCCAGGCGCGACTTGTCACGCGCAACCAGCACGAGGTCGTGGCCACGGCGGGCGAAGCGGTTGGCGTAGGTGGCACCGATGCCGCTGGAGGCGCCGGTGATAAGGACAGTCGGAAGGCTGGTCATGGGTACTTTCCTTTTTTAAGGGTCGTTGTGGCAAGGCGCAGGCACTGGTGTGCTTCAGCCTGAGATGGTCGGGTAGTCGATGTAGCCCGCAGCGCCACCACCGTAAAGCGTGGCCGGGTTGATCTGTGTAAGCGGTGCGCCGGTCTTCAGGCGTTCAACAAGATCGGGGTTGCTGATAAACGGACGGCCGAAGGCGAACAAGTCAGCCTTGCCATCGTTCAGCTGTACGGTGGCAGATTCCAGGTCATACCCGTTGTTGGCCAGATAGGTCTGCTTGAACTGCCGGCGTAGCGCGTCATAGTCGAACGGGGCGATATCACGCGGACCACCAGTCGCGCCTTCGACAACGTGCAGATAGACGATTCCTAGCGCGCTGAGTTGCGAGACGATGTATTCATACTGTGTCTGCGGATCAGTGCTAGAGATTCCGTTCGCGGGGGAAACGGGGGAAATGCGCACGCCGGTGCGTTCGGCGCCGATTTCTTTCGTAACTGCGGTGACAACTTCGAGCACCAATCGAGCGCGGTTCTCAATCGAGCCGCCATAGGCATCTGCGCGCTGATTGGCCCCGTCTTTGATGAACTGCTCCAGCAGATAGCCATTAGCGGCGTGGATCTCGACGCCGTCGAAACCGGCAGCGATAGCGTTCGCTGCTGCTTGGCGAAAATCGTTCACGATACCCGGTAGTTCGTCGAGTTCCAGGGCGCGTGGTTCAGACGCGTCTACAAATCCGTTATTGACGAAGGTTTTGGTCTCCGCGCGGATCGCTGACGGCGCGACGGGTGCTGCACCCCCCGGCTGGACGTCGACATGTGAGACGCGGCCCACGTGCCAAAGCTGGACGAAGATGAGCCCACCTTTGGCGTGCACGGCTTCCGTAACCTCCCGCCAGCCTTCAATTTGCTCCGGCGTGTACAGGCCGGGTGTGTCCTGATAGCCCTGGGCTTGGGCCGACACCTGGGTAGCTTCGGTAATGATCAAGCCAGCAGAGGCGCGCTGGCTGTAGTAGGTCGGAGCCAATGCGCTGGGCACGAGACCCGCACCCGCGCGGTTACGAGTCAAGGGCGCCATGACAATGCGATTGGCGAGCGTCAACTTACCCAGAACGTACGGTTCGAAAAGCGTCTTTTCGGTCATGTTGGTTCGGTCTTTCACAGGTAGGAGTGGCATTTATGATGATCATCATAATCTAACGTGTCAACACTTTGATGATGGTTGACATCAATGTATAGTTGAAACACGAGGCAGACACGGATTCACTCAGACGAAACATGAAGGTCACCAAAGCACAGGCGCAGGCCAACCGCGCGCGCGTTGTTGAGACGGCGTCCGCCCTGTTCCGGGAGCGCGGCTACGACGGGATTGGCGTTGCTGATTTGATGGCCGCCGCTGGCTTGACTCACGGCGGCTTTTACAAGCAATTCGGGTCGAAGGCTGACCTGATGGCAGAGTCGGCGGCCTGCAGCATCGCAAAGACAGCCGAACTGACCACCGGCGTGGATATGTCGGAATTCTTGCGGCTGTATCTCTCCCGAGAGCATCGCGACAGCCGCTCGACCGGTTGCACGCTGGCCGCGCTAGGCGGGGATGCCGCACGTCAACCAGAATCCGTCCGGACTACCTTTGCGGCCGGTATCGAGCGGCAGCTCGCTGCACTCAATGTTGGGTGCTCTCAGGTGGACAGTGCTGAGGCGGGCAAGGCAAGAGCGCAGTCTCTCAACATACTTGCGCACGCGGTCGGCGCCCTCGTCATGTCACGTGCCTGCCCGGACGATTCGCCGCTGGCAGATGAGATCCTCTCAGTGTGCCGCGACACGATCCTCGCGCTACTGAGTCCATCTGATGCAAGCGGAAGGTGTGCACGCACTCCCCGATGATCCCAAGCCGATTCAGGATGAGGTACTGCCAATGACCGTCGACCAGACCATCGAACTTTGGAAGGCAGACGAGGTAGCAATACGCGCCCGGTTGAGAGAAGCCGATGCGGCCCCTCAGGAGCAGGTCGCCGGACGATCTGGCATGGAAATCTTCGAGGCGATTTTTGCTGGCGAGCTTCCACCGGCGCCGATGGGCGAAACACTCGACTTCATTCCCATCCACATGGAGCACGGCGTGGCGGTGTTCCAAGGGCGGCCACAACGTCGACACTACAACCCGCTCGGCACCGTGCACGGTGGCTGGTTCGCGACCCTCCTCGACTCGGCCGTTGGATGCGCGATTCACACCATGTTGCCGGCGGGCAAGGGATACACCACGCTCGAACTCAAGGTGAACATGGTCCGGGCACTCAGCAGCGATGTGCCGCTTGTGCGTGCTGAGGGGAAGGTGATCCATGTAGGGCGCCAGGTCGCCACTGCTGAGGGACGCATCGTCGGACCCGACGGCAAGCTGTATGCCCATGCAACCACTACCTGTCTGATCCTCAACTATCCTGCTTTCGCGACAAGGAGCGGTCCATGAGCGCGCTCAACGTCATCGCAACATTGCGCTGAAAGTGCTTCCTTTGCTGGCGAGCAAAAACAGTCGACTCCGCAGGCAATAGCAGAGTGGTCGGATTAGCCGCTGACATGCCCCTCAGATTTTGCCTGGAGCCTACCATCCTGGCTATTACGATAATCTTTCTTATCGCAATAGCTATATGGCAGCGCTAAACTGCCTTTCATGAAAACGCGTCTGCTTCCCGTTGATTCTGCGATCATCGCGCCACTTGGCTTGCCCGATGCCGCCGAACTGGCTGTGCTGCACGCCTGGCATGCGGGCTTATCGGCGCGCAAGGCTGTCGAACGCTATCTCGGTGAGCGGCGGGCGCTCGGACAATCTTCGCGCGGCATTCTCGGCCGCATCCGGCGCCAGTTAGCAGCGTTTGCGCGCCAGCGCCAGCGCGAAGACCTGGCGTTGCTGTTCGAGATGCCAGCGGCCGACCGTGCCAAACAGAGCAGGGCAGCCGACCAAGCAATCGAACTGCTTCGCACGCTACCGCTGCCAGCCCCGCTCATCAGCGATGACGTCGGACTGTGGCTGGATGCACGCGCCGTCGCCGCGCTACGGGCCGCGGGCATCGACACCCTTGCGGACCTGACCGTGCGCGTGCCGCGCCGACGCAGCTGGTGGGTGGTCGTTCCCGGGCTGGGGCAGGCCAGTGCACGGCGCATCGAGGCTTTCTTTGCTGACCACCCGCGTCTGACAGAGCGCGCTCGGACGCTCATCGCTGAGCAAGCTCGCGGAGTGGTGGTGCCCTGGGAGCAACTGCGCTTACCACACGAAGTCGATGGCTCGCGAGGGCAATTCCGGGCACCACGAGAGACCTGCGTCCTCTCGGCCGACGACGATTACGAGGCTGTGCAGGCATGGCTTTCCCTGCATGAATCGCCAGCGACGCAGCGCGCCTACCGGAAGGAAGCGGAACGTCTCATCTTGTGGGCGATCATCGAGCGGGGCCGGCCGCTGTCCTCGTTGACTACCGAGGATGCGGTTGCATATCGAAGCTTCCTGCGGCGACCAGCGCCGCGTGAACGCTGGGTTGGGCCCGCACGGCCACGCACTTCGGCCGAGTGGCGGCCTTTCACAGATGGATTGTCGGCGCGCTCGATCGCGTATGCGTTGTCAGTGTTGGGCGCCATGTTTCGCTGGCTGATCCAGCAGCGCTATGTGTTGGCCAATCCGTTTGCAGGTCTGAAGGTCCGGGGTGCAACACGCTCACCCGAGTTGGCCACCTCTCACGCATTCTCGGAAGGGGAGTGGGTACTTGTCCGCACCATCGCCGACGGGCTGGAGTGGTCTTATGGCTGGGCTGCACCGGCAGCGCAGCGTCTGCGCTTCGTGCTCGATTTCTCCTATGCTACCGGGCTGCGCGCGAGCGAACTCGTCACGTCGAAGTTGGGCGACCTGGAAGTGGATGCGGCCGGCGACCACTGGCTGAACCTCGTGGGCAAAGGCCGCCGTGCGGGCAAAGTCGCGGTGCCACCGCTGGCACGCAGCGCGCTGGATCGGCACCTTGTGGAGCGAAGCTTGCCGGTCAGCGTCGCACGGTGGAATCCTCAAGTGCGGCTCATTGGTGATGCGGTAGGGGAGTCAGAAACTGGCATCACGACGGCGCGCCTATGGGCCGTGGTGCGGCGCTTCTTCTGGACGGCCGCCGAGATTATCGAACCCGATCATCCGGCGCTTGCGCAGAAACTGCGCCAGGCGAGCCCGCATTGGATGCGGCATACCCACGCGACGCACGCGTTGGCCCGTGGCGCGGAGCTCACGACCGTACGGGACAATCTGCGGCACGCCTCGATCTCGACCACCTCGATCTATCTGCATGGCGACGACGTAAAGAGAGCGCGGCAACTTACGGCTGCGTTTGGGCGACGCTGAGCGTCGTCGTCGGCAGGTGCGATCGGCTGCTGCTCAAGCGAGTTCTTGAATATTCACTGAATTGCCCATTTTTACTGCGCAGTGAATATGATGCATGGAAGTCATGCGTCTGCTGCGGGCGCCCGGAGTGCGTTTGACCAAGCGGAACGAGTGACTTTATGATCGTTCGCGCAAAGCCCGGATCAGGTCGGCGGTCATGTGCGAATGACGGACCCCGGGCTTCTTTCTTGGGGCCGGTGCTTCGGCCGACTTGGCTCGCGGAGGATGCGATGGCGACGAGCGCGCGTAAAGCGGTGCGACCGACGGTGGTTGCCATGCAAGTGAAGAGCATGGAGGTCATCCTCCGTCACGCAGAAACTACTCGCGTCCAGCCGGCGCAGCGGAGTGAGCCCGCGCCTGTGGTGCTTCGGACGAAGATGCGGGTTGCCAGCAAAGAATCCAATTCGGCGGGCAAGTGACAATTGCCCCAGCTACGTTCCAGTGACGCTCACCCAATACCACACCGCTCTCTAGCCAAGATTCAGGCAAGCGTCGCGTCACACTTCCTCGTGAATTGACATTTTTATTGATGAAGTAGTGACGAATTTATTTCCGTCTACGGGAATGGCAGGGCATCGAACGATGCCTCCTATGTAACCGCGTTCGCGCATCTTGATGTGAGCCTAGCGACGGGCAACGTCGTTTTAGTAGAGCGGTTTCATTCCTCGCAGCGCCATCAACAACGCGATTTTGCTGCCGGTAAGTGGGGCGATATCTCCCTCACGCCAGTCTGGCATCGTCACGTCTACCGGCTGGACACCGAGATCCCTGAGGCGGCCGCCAAGTACAACGGGGTCGCCAGCCGTCAATTCGTTGCCATCTTCAAACGTCGCTTTGAGCACGTCTTCGCATTGAGTCACAGTGACTTTCATAGAGGTGTCTCCAGTAACAAGAATCGCAATGGACGGGTTCACTAGGCGATGCGCACATACTGAAACTATCGCGCTCAAAACAAGATCAGTGCAAGTGAAATGGAACGCATACTCTCGCGTAGGCTTGGCCGGCGTAGGGCGCGCGTGGCGACAAAGTGTGCACAAGCAGGCAAAATCCGGTTTGCGAAAAGGCGTGCACGAAATCGCAGAAGTGTTGACTGCTCAACAAACTGCGCAATTAATGCCTTATCAGTGCACAGAATTACGTTGGAGCACTTCGAGCGAGTAGGCGTGGACATCCCCGGTCCCGGAACTGCCGGTGATCTCCACGCGGCGGCCCATTTTCGAGCGGCGGGGCTTGTTGGAGTGGGGCCGTGGCAGTGGAGGGACAAGGCGAACAACTCATCGTAACGCCCGGCCAAGTCGATTGCTGGCAAACGTTGTAGCAGCGCGCTCCACAACACCGCCCGCGTGACTGTCGCGCGCCAACATTCTTGCGGGGGACGGCAATCCACGGATGTCCATGCACCGCCATCTCACCTGTAAGCCGGCACCAGATGCACGCGCGACTCGGTTGCCGCCTCGACCGCCTTGCGCGAATACAGCAGCGGAAAATACTCGCCCTTGAGCCACAGCGGTGCCAGGTCGCGATAGTGCGGGCTGTCGGGGTTGCCGGACTGGCCGGGCAGGTTGACGGCGCGCGAGTTGTCCCAGTTGCCGACGTCCACCACTGTGCGGAACGACGGGCCGTTGGTCTGCAGGAAATCGGTCGCGCGATATGTCGATTGGTTTGGCGTGTAGGGGCTACCGCCTTCTGGCGTGGGGCCGACGTTGAGCTTGGCGCGCGTTGCCTCGTCGACGATGGCTGCGAACGGATGGGCGTTCAGGTTGTGGTGCAACTGGCCCCAGTTCCACGCTTGCGGGTTCGGGCCTTGGCGCTTGACCATATCGGTCCACGCATTCTTCAGACTGTCGAGCAGCACGGCATCGCGCTTGGCTGCGGCTTGCTGCGGGTCTTCTCCGAACTTGCGTTCGCTGCCCTGCGGATGTTCCAGCGTGTCGAGCATGACGGCGGTATCGGGCGCGGCCATCGCTTCGGCGCCGGCCTTGGAAAGCACGGCATTCTTGAACGCGCGGCCAAGGTGATGCGTGAACCAGACCTCATGCAGCGCGGCCTGCGGAGAATCCGCCAGCATGGTCGCGTTCCAGCCCTTGAACAGATTGAGCGCGGTCTGCGTGTCGGCGTCGTTGGACGATAGCGGCGCCAGCAGGGCCATCAGTCTGCGCGCCGGGATCGACACCATGTCGTTCTGCAAGCGCATCGAATCTTCGATCGACACCTTGTCCAGTTTGGCCAGCACTTCGTCAATGCGTGCGTGGCGCGAGCCGTTGGTCCACTCGAAGCCGAGTTTTCGCTCCCGGTACGGATAATCCGGCGGCAGGTTCATCTCGTTGGAGGAGGTGAAATAGCCCGACTTCGGGTTGTAGCTGCTGGGCAGTTGATCGCCGCGCCAGAAGCCGGCCCATTCGAAGCGGCCGTCGCCGGGCACGGGCAGCAGGCCGTCCCAGTTCGGGCGGATGGGGGCGAGGCCGCCCGGCACCCAGCCGATGTTGCCCTTGGTGTCGGCATAGACCTGGTTTTCGGTGGGCGCGCCCCAGTTCATCATCGACTGCTTGAACTGCGCGAAGGTGCGTGCACGCATGTAGCCGACCGAGCCGAAATACGGCGACATGCCCGGCGACAGCCATGCCGAGCGCACCGCATACGCGCGGTGCTTCTCGGCATCGATGTAGATGACCGGGCCGTGCCGCGTGAAGGTCAGGTCGACGGGGCGGGACTCACCGCCGCGCACCTTCACGGTTTCGTGCAGCACGGTGAAGGGCTCCCAGCCGCCGTTGTAGCGGTATTCGCTGTTGTTGGCCGGATTCAACTCGTAGACGTAAAGGTCTTCCTGGTCGATGTTGAAGATGGTCAGGCCGAACGCGACGTGCCCGTTATGCCCGATCGACACGGCGGGCAGTGATGGCTCACCGGCGCCGATGATGTCCAGCGTGGGTGTGCTGACGTGGGCGATGTAGCGCAGGCTCGGTGCCGAATACGCGCGGTGCGGGTCGTTGGCCATCACGGCGCGGCCGGTGGTGGATTTGCCCGGCGCGATCACCCAGTTGTTGCTGCCCTCCATGGTCTCTTCAAGGTTGGCAGCGGCGGCCACGCGCGTGCCGTCGACGTCTACACCCTTGAGCGATTCGGGCGTGAGTTTCACGCCTTGCGTGGCCAGCGTGAAGACCTTCAGCAAGTCCTTCGGCAGGCATGGGTCCAGGCCTTCGGGCAACTGGGTTTGCCAGGCGGGCTGGAGGCCGAAGCGGATGGTGTCGTCGGCAAGGTTCGCTTTGCACGCCACGTTGGCACGAGCGACTTCCGATTGCAGATTGCGCGTCAGGCCATGGCTGCGGATGCGGACCACGTCTTCCGGCGCCCAGTGCGCGGGCGTGTAGTTCAGCTTGCGGAACTCGAACGGCATCTGCTCCGGATGCCTGGCCAGCCAGTCGACGTACGCGTTGATGCCGGCTACGAAGCGCGTGGCAATGCGCTGCGCATCGGGGCTGTAATGATTCCATTCGACCTGCATGTCACCGCGATAGAGGAACAGCCGCGTGGCGCGATCCTGTTCCACATACGCCGGGCCGAACACTTCCGAAAGCTGCCCCAGGCCCCGGCGGCGCCACAAGTCAATCTGGAACAGGCGGTCGCGCGCGGCGTTGAAGCCTTGCGCGAAAAACCCGTCGTCTTCGCTCTTGGCGTAGATATGTGGCACGCCCCAGCGGTCGATCAGGATGTCGGCGGGCTTTTGCAGGCCGGGTACGGCAATAGTCTGGGTGGCCGCCTTGGACGCGTCTTTGGCAACCGCCTGCGCGGAAATGCCGAGCGCAACGGCAGACAACAGCATGGGAAGCGAACGGATAAGCATGGCGATGCAGTCTCCTCTCTGAGCCCCGAATGCCAGCGCAGCCCAAATGGGCACGGAGGATTCAGGCGTTCTTATGGATACGGCAGACAACCGCGAACGCGGCTGATGGGAAGGGCAAGCTGGCCGATCGAGCGAGCGGGTGCTGGCAACTGCTTGGGGAGAGATGCCCACCGATCGGCACAGACGGCTGAGTATGCGGATACGCCGCCACTTGCGCCAATGACTTTTGTTCGATCAACCATTCCGTCAAGGCATGGTTGACCATGTGTCACACCAGCGTCTCCGGCCCGGTCTTGCGATGCACATTGGCGGCGAGCACGTGGCCCAGCTCTCCCGGGAAGATCGGCTTGGTAATGACGGACTGGTAACCCGCTTCCTTCGCGGCCTTCAGGCGGATCGGGTCCGCAAACGCCGTCACGGCGATGGCGGGCAGTTCAGTCAGGCCGCGTTCGCGCACGGCCCGTACCAACTGCATGCCGTCCATGCCCGGCATGGCGAGATCGCTGACCAGCGCATCGAACGGGTAGGCGTTGGCGGCTGCCTGTTCCAGCGCATCGAGCGCGGCAGCCCCACTGGATACGGTAACAACCTCGGCGCCGTAGCGCTCCAGCATCAGCGCGATCACGCCGAGCGATTCGGGGTTGTCATCCACCGCCAGCACGCGGATGCCGTCCAGCGTCGGCATGCCCGTCCCTGCTACCAAACCCGGCGTTCGGTTGGCCTGTTCGCCCGGTTGCGCTGCATGCAGCGGTAGCGACACGGCCATGGTGGTGCCACGGTCGGCACCGCTGCTGGCCGCGGTGATGCGGCCGTGGTGCAGCTCGACGAGCTGCTTGGCAATCGCCAGCCCGAGGCCGAGCCCGCCGTGGCGGCGCGTGCTCGACAGATCCGCCTGCTGGAAGCGGTCAAAGATATGCGGCAGGAAGGCCGGCTCGATGCCGATGCCGGTGTCGCGCACGGTGGCGACCACGCCTTCAGGCGCCGGATGTACCGAGAGCCGGATGTGCCCGCCCTCGGGCGTGAACTTGACGGCGTTGGCCAGCAGGTTCCAGAACACCTGCTTCAGGCGCCCGGCGTCGCCTTGCAGCATCGGCACCGGCAGGAATTCAGTCTCGATGGTGATGTTCTTCTGGCGCGCCATCGGTTCGATGGTCTCGCGCGCGCGCTCCAGCACGTCGGGCAGGTCCACGGGGCCGATCTCCAGCGGGACCTTGCCCGAGAGGATGGCCGACATGTCGAGCAAATCGTCGATCAGGTGGACTTGCGTGCGGGCGCTGCGCTCGATGGCTTCAATGCCGCGCTTGAACATCGCTTCATCGTAGGCGCGCATGTTCAGCAATTGCGCCCAGCCGAGCACCGCGTTGAGCGGCGTGCGCAGCTCGTGGCTGACGGTCGCCAGGAAATCGTCTTTCAGGCGGCTGGCGCGCTCGGCTTCTTCGCGGGCGCGGGATTCGGCTTCGAGCAACTGCGTGCGGCGGGCCTCTGCCTGGCGGCGCTCGCTGATGTCGATCACGGCGTTGGTCAGGCCGATGATCTCGCCCGTGTCGTCGCGCAGCGGCATGACCACCACGTCGTAGACCACCCGCTGCGTGTGGCGACGCCGGAAGGCAAATTCCACGCGCGTCGGTGTGCCGGTTGCGATGACGCGCTGGCCCGCCTCGGTCAGGCGCGATGCGGCGCGGCGTCCGAACACTTCGCGCACCGTCCGCCCCAGCAGCTGTTCGGGCTGCAGGCCGAACACGGGGTTGTGCACCCACGTGAAGTGCATCGTGTTGTCGACGTCGTAGAGGGAAATGGGCGAAGCCTGCAGAGCCGCCAGCAGGCGTTGCTGCGACAGGCGTTGCTGGGTCTCGGCCCGCGCGCGCCGTTCGGCCCCGGCGCGGGCCCGGCGCAACTGCTCACACAAGGCGCAGATGAGCAGCGCACCCACCCCAAACACCGTCATCTGGATTGGCGTGAGCGGCACGGCGGCGGGCCAGCTTTGCAGCGCGGCCAGTCCCATGAACAGCCCCGCATAGCAGACGATGGCCAGCATCCCCGGCCAGAAGCCGCCGTACCACGCGGCAATCGTCACCACCGGAAAAGCAAGGTAGAAGGGCAGGTGGATGCCCATCGCCGATTCGAGCAGCACCCGGCCGATCGTGCCGACAGCAGCCGCACCGATCGCCACCAGCCACGCCGATGGACGAATGGCCGGCGCACCGTTGAACCCGCTGGTGCTGAAAGGCCCGGGATCCGGCAGCCGGGCAGCGCCGGCAGCGCGCGCGTCCGACGGGCGGGACGAAGAGGGCAGGATGGACGTCACAGTCGGGCGCAATACCGGGCGTGGAACAAGGCAGCCAAAGGTGACTCAGGATACGAATTGGCCACCGTCGATGCCATCGGGGTTTCGCTGACACGCTTGCAAGACACTGCCCGATTCTTGCTCAAGCCACCAGCGGCGCGGGTCTGCGGGTTTATCCCCCTGACGAGGGGTGTCCGGTGTGCTCTGGATGCGGATCGCGCATGCGGTCGCGGTGCGTCAGGGCCGGGAACAGCCGCATCCAGGCTGCCACCACCAAGAGCGTGCCCAGGCCACCAATCACCACCGAGGCCACTGGCCCCAGCAGCCCGGCCAACATGCCCGATTCGAATTCGCCCAACTGGTTGGACGCGCCCACGAACACTGAATTGACCGCGCTCACGCGCCCGCGCATGGCATCGGGCGTGTCGAGCTGCACCAGCGACGTCCGGATCACCACGCTGATCATGTCCGACGCGCCCAGCAGCACCAGCGCCAACATCGACACCGGCAGCCAGCGCGACACCCCGAACACCAGCGTTGCCAGCCCAAACACCGCCACGGCGGCAAACATCACCCGGCCAACGTGCCGATCCAGCGGGCGGTGCGCCAGGAAGAGTGCCATGCCCAGCGCTCCCACCGCCGGCGCCGAGCGCAGCAGCCCCAGCCCCCATGCGCCTGTGCCCAGGATGTCGCGCGCGTAGATCGGCAGCAGCGCCGTTGCCCCGCCCAGCAGCACGGCAAACAGGTCGAGCGAGATGGCGCCCAGCACCACCGGCCGCCCCTTGATGAAGGCGATGCCCGCAAACAGCGATTCGAGGCTCACCGGCGTGCTGACCGGCGCCGCGCGCTCCATCCGCACCCGCGCCAGCAATACGTGCGCGAGCAAAAAGAGCCCGGCTGCCGTGGCATACACCACCGGCGCGCCGGCCACGTACAGAAAGCCACCCAGCGCCGGCCCCAGGATGACGCCGGTCTGCCCGGCCGAACTGGACAGGGCCACCGCGCGCGGCAATGCCTGCAGGGGTACCAGCGTCGGCAATAACGCTTGCAGCGTCGGCGTCTCGAATGCACGCATTGCGCCAATGACGACCACGCACAGGAAGATGGGCTGCACGCCGGTGTGCCCATTGGCTGCCAAGACGGCCAGCGCGAGTGCAACCAGGGCTTCGACGGCCTGGCAGGCGCGCACGACGTACCGCCGGTCGTAGCGGTCCGCAATATGGCCGGAGGCCAGCACCAACACCACCGACGGCAGGAACTGCGCCAGCCCGACCAGCCCAAGCACATAGGCGCTGCGCGTCAGGTCGTAGATCTGCCAGCCGACGGCCACGCCGAACATCTGGTACGCGAACGTGGTGGATAGCCGAGCGAACCAGAACAGTCGGAAGGCGGGGTAGGAGAACGGCGCATCTGACGACGTTTGCGCGGATGCGGAAGAGGAGGCGGGAGAAAGACCGGCGTCGCCAGACACGTTGGATGTGCGCCGGAGCCCGGCGATCAATGAAGGAGGCGGAAAAGAGGCGTGAAGCGTCCGTCATCGTAACGGAAGTCGCCCCGTTGTAGCCGCCCGCGCGGGTATGCGGCTTGCGGAACTGCCAGTACATCATTACAGGAGATTTCATGATGGCCACGCACCACGCCAGGTCGAAGCCGGCGGCCGCCAAATCATCGAAGGCCAAGGCGAAGAGACGCCGCTGGTCGCACCATGTGATGGAGACCAGCGACGCGCTGGACATCGAACCGGACATCTTCAAGGCGCGCAGCCCTGCGCGGATTGCGGCGTCGCTCAAGGCTTCGGCCGAGCACAGCCGGCGGCGCAAGGGGACGGCGTTCCAGTCGGCCATGTCAATGCTGACGTTCTATATCAATCGGGCGGGGCACAACCTGGGCGCCGGGCGGCGCCGGATTCTGGAGCGTGCCAAGGATGCGCTGCGTGCGGAGTTCGGCCGCCCTGCGCACAGCACGGCCAAGGCCCGGCACTGATGAAAGTGCGGCGGCGCTCAGATGGTCAGCATGACGCTAAGCAGTTGGCGGGCGACTGCCTTGTAGTCGGCTTCGGCGCCCTGCGGCGAATACGTGGACAGCGTCTTGCCGCGGTATTTGACCGTCACGATGCCGTTGCGGGTCGAATAGGTGGCTTCGATGCTCCGGCCGTTGCGCTCGAGATTGAAGGGGATGGTCTCTGCGACCAGTCGCGCGGTTTCCTGTGTCGCCCGCGGCGTCGGCGCTACGGCCGACAGCGGCGAGTATGAGGCGGGGGCTTGTTGTTCTGGGTGGCGCATGGCGCCTCCTCTTCGGGGAAACGGGTGTGCACTCCAACGCAGGTTCCGTACCAGCCCCGTCCGGCACGGACATGCCGTGCGACCGCCCGAAAAATGGCAGCTCAACCGCCATCAGGGGTTTGTCCCGCGCGCGGGTTTGACGCCACGCGTCGGTCCGTTGACGAGATTTGTCAGATTTGTAAACGCAATTAACCGCCAGGATTTTTTGGCCCCGTGCAAATCCGGGCTATCAAGGCGGAGGGACAGGTGCCATTCTGGTAAGTGCAATGGCGCGCGCATCGCATGCCAGCCGCATGCATATCGCGCCTTGCAGGCACCCTGCCGACGTTCCAACCATGCCAACAAGGAGGCGATATGGGTTCCCATACGTACAAGATGATCGAGCTGGTCGGCTCTTCACCCGACTCCAGCGATGCAGCCGTCCGCAACGCCATCGCGCGAGCGGGCGAGACGCTCAAGTATCTGGACTGGTTTGAAGTGCTGGAAACCCGCGGCCACCTGGTCGACGGCAGGATCGCCCACTGGCAGGTGACGATCAAGGTGGGCATGCGGCTCGAAACGCTGGAAAGCGAGAAGCCCGCAGGCAAGAAGAAGGGGAAATAGCGGGTAAAGAAAAGGCGGCCAGGATTGCTCCGGGCCGCCTTTTTCTCAGGACTGCGCTGCTGCTTTATTGCGCTTGCGTGAAGTCCAGCGCGTTGGTCAGGTCGCCCATCGGCTTGTTGCCGTTGGAGACGAGGGCCGCGTCACGTTGCTTGATACCCGGCAGCGTCGGCAGGTCGAAGCGGTGCGTGATCAGGCGCAGGACCGAAGCCGTGTCGTACTGGGTGTGGTCAACGAAACCCTTCTTGGCGAACGGCGAGACGATGATCGCCGGGATACGCGTGCCCGGGCCCCAACGGTCAGCCTTCGGCACCGTGGCGTGGTCGTAGAAGCCACCGTTTTCGTCATACGTCACGACGATCACCATGTTCTTCCACTGCGGGCTCTTCTGCAGTTGAGCGATCACGTTGGCGATGTGCGCGTCGCCGTCAGCCACGTTGGCATAGCCCGGGTGCTGGTTCAGGTTGCCTTGCGGCTTGTAGAACGTGACAGCGGGCAGCTTGCCGGCGGCTGCGTCTTGCAGGAAGGCGGCGTCGTAGTCGCGCAGGTGAGCAGCACGTTCAGCAGCGCCGGTCGCCGTCGCCGGGTCGAAGCGGCTGAAGTAGTTGAACGGCTGGTGGTGCGGCTGGAACTGGATCGAGCCGCTGTAGATCACGCTGCGCGTGGCGTTCGGAGCGTCGGCAAGGGCCGCGTTCCAGGCGCCGGCGTACCAGGCCCAGTCCACGCCACGGGCGGTCAGCAGGTCACCGATGTTGGTGGTGGACTGCTTCGGCAGGGTGGTGGCCTTGGTCGGATCGGCGTAGGCCGTGTTGCCGCTGGCCACGGCGTTGCCGGACGGCTGGTACGGCGGCTGCATCGTGTTGACGGCGTATGAGTTGCCGTTGCTGTCGACCGGCGTCAGGTTGCCGTCCTTCGTGGCGTTGCCATCATCGGCGGCGCCGGCGTACGAGGTCGGGGCACCAGCCATCACCGAGCTTGCAGCCGGGATGAGGGTCGGGCTGCCGTCTGCATTCGTCTTGACGTTGGCGATGCTATTGACCGCCGGCGACGCCTTTGCGTTCGGATAGATCGGTGCGCACGCGCAGATCAGGTATTGGTGGTTCAGGAACGAACCGCCGAAGGCGCCCATGAAGAAGTTGTCCGCCAGCGTGTATTGCTTGGCGATGTTCCACATGGCCATCTTGCTGCCGTCGTAGTAGCCCATGGTCAGGCCGCCGGCATCGGCAAAGGCGGCGAACTTGTCGTTCTTGCCGCCGTTGATCTGCATCTGGTTCTGGTAGAAGCGGTGCCAGAGGTCGCGCGTGATGACGTTCTGACCGACCGCCGTGCCCGTGCTGCCGAAGCCCGAGGCGCTGTCGATCTGGAACATCTGGTTGGGCATATTGGCGGTGGACGCCTGCGTGATCTGCACGCTTTGACCGGCTGCGGTCACGCCGCCCCAGGTGGGCGGCAGCGTCGGCAGCACGGAGCCGTCGAAGTCCTTCTGCGCAACAGCGGTGCCGGTCGAGGTGGGGTTCACGCCGGGGATGCCGTTGGCGCCCGGGAACAGGCCGTACAGGTTGTCGAAGCCGCGGTTTTCTGCGTAGATCACCACGATCGTCTTGACGTTGTTGGCCAGCGCCACGCGCTTGGCCACGCCGTCGCGCAGGCTCTTGCCGATGTCGCCGCCATTGGCAACGGCGTCGGCGATCAGATCGATGGCCTGGTCGATTTCAGCCTGCAGCGCAGCCTTCGTGCCGGCGTCGGCTTCCTTGTTGTGGTCTTCCAGCAGCTTGTCGACCGTCACGCCCAGGCGGGCGGCGAGTGCCGTCTTGGCAGCGTTGATATCGCCGCCGTTGCTGTCCATCAGCACAGCCAGTTCGGTCGAGATGGCGCTGACAACAGCGTTGGCGCCGGCCGGTGCGCGGAACACCAGCGGTCGCGTGATCGCCGTGTGTGCACCGGTGTCCGGATCGTTGCGGAAGGCGTCCGTGCCGATTTCAACGGTGACGGGGCCGGAGCCTGCCAGCGTGTAGGCGCCGTTCGCATCGGTATAGGTGCTGGTTTCACCCGAATCGCACTTGCCGTTGTTGTTGGCGTCGATACAGACCTTGGCATGCTCGAAGTAGCTGCCGGTCACCACGCCCGAGGTGGACGCGGAGGCAGTGCTGCTCGAATCACTGCCACCACAGGCAGACATGCTGGCCGCAACCAACGCGGTCAGCGGCAAAAGACGAAGCGCTCGGCTCATGATTTCCCTGGATTGTTGTGTGGGGGACGAAAGCGAGCGGGAGTCTGTGCTTCGTGTGTGACAAGTTGATGATGAAAACGCAGGCGCAGCCCCGATTTCGGCCCAGTTCAGCGTGATCACCAACATCAGGATGAGCAGGGGCGCCACCGAACGTTTGAAGACATTTGCCACCATGGGACCTCTCCAAGGGCTGACGTGACACATGTTTGACGACATCAAAGTGTCATGGGAGCCATGCTAAGTTGCAAGGCTCCCAACATTTCGCTTATCGCAAATGCGCCGCCTTCTGCCTGTTGCAACTCGTCGCGTGACCGCCGTTTCTGCGCTTGTGCTTGTTGGGCTGGCGGCCGGACTGAGCGGTTGCGGCCGTGGCGAAGCAGCGGTGGCCCATGCCGCAACCGTGGGAGCTTCGGCACCGGCAGCAGCGGCTGCTGCAGCAACATCCGCCAAGCCCGCAGCGGCGCCGGCATACGAAAGAGCCTTCTACACGATCATGGCCACGCGCCGCCCATCGGTGCCGGCGATGACGGCATTGGGCAAGGCGCTGTTTTTTGATCCTGCCCTGTCTGCTTCGGGCAAGCAGTCCTGCGCAAGCTGCCATAGCCCGACGCACGCCTACGGCCCGCCGAATGATCTGTCAGTGCAGCTGGGTGGCGCAGACATGCGCAAGACCGGCGTACGTGCCGCGCCGTCATTGCGCTATATCCAGAACGTGCCTGCGTTCACCGAGCATTTCTACGAGAACGACGGTAACGACTCGGAAGACCAGGGCCCGACCGGGGGCTACACCTGGGACGGCCGCGTGTCGTCCACACACGACCAGGCACGCATCCCGCTGTTGTCTGCGCACGAGATGGCCAACGGCACGCAGGCCGCCGTGGTGGCCAAGCTGCGCAATGGCCGCCATGCGCAGGCCTTCCGCCAAGTGTTTGGCAACGACATCCTGGACAACGAAGACACAGCCTTCCGCGCGGCGCTGATGGTGCTTGAGGTCTTCCAGCAGACGCCGTCCGAGTTCTATCCATATGACAGCAAATACGACGCGTTTTTGCGCAAACAGGTGAAGCTGTCGCCGCAGGAGATGCGCGGGCTGCAGGTCTTTGCCGATCCGGCCAAGGGCAACTGCGCGTCCTGCCATGTGAGCGCCATCAAACAGGACGGGGCGTTTCCGGCCTTCACCGATTTCGGCCACATTGCCGTGGGCGTACCGCGTAACCGCACGCTCGCAGCCAATGCCGATCCGAAGTTCTTCGATCTGGGCCTGTGCGGGCCTGACCGGACCGATCTGAAAGACCGCGCCGACTATTGCGGCCGCTTCCGCACGCCGTCGCTGCGCAACGTGGCGCTGCGCAAAACGTTCTTCCACAACGGGGCCATCCATTCGCTGGAAGACGCGGTGCGCTTCTACGCCCAGCGCGACACCCAGCCGCAGAAGTGGTATCCGCGCAAGGCGGACGGCACGGTCGACAAGTTCGACGACCTGCCAGCCCAATACCGCGCCAACGTCAACATGGAGCGGCCGTTTGGCGGCAAGCCGGGTGACAAGCCTGTGTTGTCCGAGGCCGACGTGCGCGACATCGTTGCCTTCCTCAAGACGCTTACCGACGGCTATCGGCCGGTGCGGGCAACGCAAGCCGGCGCCCAAAGCGCCAGCCGCGTTGCACAGCGCTGAGCGCCAGGCTCCAAGCGCCGCGGCCCGTTTGTTGCAACACCTTGCGCGGGATTCGCGCAAGGCCGCGCGTGCGCTGCGGTTATCATCGGCGGATCGTCTTTCTGCTGTCTTCTATTTCCCGCTATGACCTGGCTTGCTGACCCGTCCATCTGGATTGGCCTGTTCACCCTGGTGGTGCTCGAGATTGTTCTCGGCATCGACAACCTCGTTTTCATTGCCATCCTGGTCAACAAGCTGCCGCCGGCGCTGCGTGACCGCGCCCGGATGATCGGGCTGGGCCTGGCTTTGCTGATGCGCATGGTGCTGTTGGCCGCCATGTCGTGGCTGATCGGGCTCACCAAGCCGTTGCTCACGCTGGGGCCGGTCGATCTGTCGGGCCGATCAATCATCCTGCTGCTGGGCGGTTTCTTCCTGCTGTTCAAGGCCACCTCCGAGTTGCACGAGCGTCTGGACGGCGAACCGCAGGACGAAAGCCACGGCACCGGTCACGGCAAGTTCTGGAATGTGATTGCGCAGGTGGTGATTCTCGATGCGGTGTTCTCCATCGACTCCGTCATCACCGCCGTGGGCATGGTCAACGACCTGCCGGTGATGATGGCTGCCGTGGTGATCGCCATGGGCGCCATGCTGTTTGCCTCGCGCCCGCTGACGGAGTTCGTCAACGCGCATCGCACGGTGGTGGTGCTGTGCCTGAGCTTCCTGCTGATGATCGGCTTCTCGCTCGTTGCCGAGGGCCTGGGCTTTCATATTCCGAAGGGCTATCTGTATGCGGCCATCGGCTTCTCGATCCTGATCGAGTTCTTCAACCAGGTGGCCCAGCGCAATACCGTGCGCTACGATCGCCGCCGCCCGCTGCGCGAGCGCACCGCCGATGCGGTGCTGAGCCTGCTGGGCGACCGCCGTGGCGCGCCGGCAGAGTCCGAAGCGCACGAGACCGCCTCACACGATGCTGGCCAGCCCGTGCCCGAGACCGTGTTCCGCCCCGAAGAGCGCAGCATGGTCAGCGGCGTGCTGGACTTGGCCGAGCGCTCGGTGCGCTCGATCATGACGCCGCGCCACGATATTTCGTGGGTGGATCTGGACGCCGATGCGGCCGTCACGCGCAAATTGCTGCTGGCCGTGCCGCATAACCAGTTTCCGGTCTGCCGTGGCGGCCTGGATGACCTCTTGGGTGTGGCGCGCGCCAAAGACCTGATGGGCGATCTCGACACCCGTGGCTCCATCGACGTAGACCGCAGCGTGAAGCCTGCGCTCAAGGTGTCCGACAACATCGGCATCCTGCGCCTGATGGATCAGCTCAAGCGTGCGCGCGGGCGCATGCTGGTGGTGACCGATCCGCTGGACGTAGTGCAAGGCGTGGTCACGCCCATCGACGTGCTCGAGGCCATTGCGGGCGAATTCCCTGATGAAGACGAACGCCTGGGCGTGGTGGAAGTCAGCGATGGCTGCTGGGAAGTGGCCGGCGAGGCTGACCTGCGCCAGCTCGAAGATGTCCTGCACGTCGACTGGCTGCTAGACGAAGGCGGCGGTGCCACGAGCCTGGGTGGCTACCTCTTCAACCAGTGGGACCGCCTGCCCGAAGTGGGCGACACGCTGGTGCGCCACGACCTCCGTTTCGTGATCCTTGAAGCCGGCAGCCGCCGCATCGTGCGCGTGCGCATCGAGCGTATGGAAGATGTGACAGCCCCCGAGGCTGAAGCTTAAGACGTCGTCGATGTGGCCGGCCGTGGTGCACGCGCCAGGCCAAGGCTAATCACTGCTGCCAGCACGCAAGCAATGCCACCCACCTGGCGCGCGCTGACGGCCTCGTCGAGCAGCGTTGCTGCAAATACCACGGCTGCCACAGGGGCCAGCGCGGTAAACAACGATGCCTCTGCACCGCTTACGCGCGCGGCCCCGGCATACCAGAGCACAAAACCACCGGCGGTCGGCACGATGGCGTAATACGCCACGGCCATCAGCGCGTGTGTTGCCTGCGTCGATGCGTGCAACTGCCATGGCGCTTCCCAAAGCGCGGGCAGCAGCGCCGTCAGCAAGCCGAATGCACTCATCAGCGCCGACAGCGCAAGCGGCGGCACCGGCGTGCGCAGCCGCTTGTTGAGCAGGATGAAAAGCCCCTCGCACACCACGGCGCCCATCACCAGCAGGTTGCCGAGCAGCGGATGTGTCGCGCCGCCGCGCGGCTGCAGGGCGATGGCCAGCACGCCGGCGGTGGCCAGCCCAATTGCCCCGAGCACCGCGCGCCCGGGTCGTTCGCCCAGCAGCACGATCGCGATCAGCGCCGACATGACCGGCAGCGTGCCGATGATGACGCCCGCGTCTGCGGCCGACGTGTGCCGTAACCCGGAAATGAGCAGCGTCGTATAGCCCACGCTGCCGGCACCCGCCTGCACGAAAAGCAGTGCCCAATCCCGGCGTGCGAGCACGGGCCAGCGCGTGCGCGTCATGCGCATGATGAACAGGAACAGCGGCAGCGCCATCGCAAAGCGCAACGCTGTCGCCGTAAATGGCGGCAGGCCCGCCGCGATGATCTTGCTGGCCGCCACGGTGCTGCCCACCAGCACCATCGCCAGCGCAAGGTAGAGACAACCTTCAAGTCGATTGGACAGTTTTGGCATTTCGCATCCTGCGTGTGTGGATGCCGCAGGATGGGCCCACGCGATGCGCGCGTCTTGAACGAAATTGCAGCGAGGGGAGGGTGAAAGATGTGGCTAGCGCGCCGCCGCCACCATGCCCGGCGATACGCCGTACTTGCGCACGAACTGCCGCGTCATGTGGCTTTGATCGGCAAAGCCGCAGGCGGCTGCTACGTCCGCCAGTGGCAGGCCTTGGGCGATTAGCCGGCGCGCCAAGGCCACGCGACGCTGCACCTGATAGGCGTGCGGCGTAAGACCGGTCACGCGGGCAAAGCCGCGCAACACCTGGAAGCGGCTCAGGCCCGTTTCGTGTGCGAGGTCGAGCAGGGAGATAGCGGCAGCCGGGTCATCGTCGATGCGCGTGCGGGCAAGCCGGATGGCATCGGGCGCTTCGTCGGCGTGGTGGCTGGCGCGGTGGCTGGCGGCGTGCAGGGCGTCTGCCAGTACGGACAGCAGCAGTTGCTCGCGCAGCAGTGCATCGCTTTGTGCGGCGGGCACCGTCATCTGCGCAAACAGCAGGCGCATGCGCGGGGCGAGGTCTGCGTCGTGGATGACCGGGCGGTCAAACTCAACGTCGCCGCAGTGGCTGGGGTGCAGATCCGTCGCCAGTTCGGCGACCACGCCGGGGTCGAGGTAAAGCATGCGCCATGCGCGGCCGGCATCGCCGATGGGTGTGCCATCGTGCACTTCAAACGGATTGACCGTGATGACGTCGCCTGCGCCGGCTTCCACCATGCCGCGTCCGCTGAACGACTTCTGTGCCCCGCGATCGACGATGCCGATGCCAAACTGGCCATGCGTGTGGCGCGGGAAGGTGTGGCCGGAATCTGCGGCGACCGCCTCCACGCCGCGCATGGCGCAGCGACGCATCGAAAACGCGGGGTTGGCCGGCCGGCTGGGCAAGGGCGGTTCCTTGTAAGGGGATACGCGAATCTACGGGTGTGCAGCGTGGCAGCAGCATACGCTTTCTTCGCATTTCGCTCATTTTTTGCCCACAGGCGGTTGGTATGCTGGGGCTTTCTGCGGCAGCGCGCCCGGTAAGATGAGGCCGTGCCTGCTGCCGGGCAGCGCGGGAACCGCTCCAGCCGGGGCGCCCCGGCAGCCTCTGACTGATCCATGCGCCCGTCTTTCGGTATTACCTCCAAGCTGTTCGTTGCGTTGTTCATGCTGAGCATCGTTGTTGCGCTCGCCATGGGCGCGGCGGTGCGCTGGCGCTTTGACGCCAACTTTCTCGACTACGTGAACGCGCGCGAATCCGAGCGCATGGCCGTGCTCGCGCAGGGCGTGGAAGCCGCCTACACGCAGCACGGCAACTGGGATTTCCTGCGCAACGATCGCATGGCGTGGTTTCGCCTGCTGCGCCACGAGGGTGCCCGGGCTCGCGCCAACGGCATGGGCGGCGATCGCTTCGATCTGCCACCAGGCCATCGCTTCGATCCACTGCCACCCGGCCCGGACCGCGGCCTGGACAGAGACATGCCGCCGCCCGGCCCGCCTCCTGCCGGCAGCATGCCGCCGCACCCGCCCGGCGAGCCGCCCGTGCCGCACTCGCCGATCTGGCTGCTTGATGCGCAGCGCAACGTCATCATTGGCGACGGGCCACCGCTCGGGCCGAACGCCCGATGGCACGAACTGCACCACAACGGCCAGACCGTCGGCTGGCTGGCCATGCCGCCGCGCGTGCGGGTGCCCGAAGGCGCCGACCAGGCATTCCAGGCGCAGCAGCTGCGCGCTACGTGGATCATCGCGGGGCTGTCGGTCCTGCTGGCGGCGCTGGTGGCGGTGCTGCTCGCACGCGGTCTGCTGGCCCCGATGCGCCGGCTGACCGATGCCGCACGCCGCATGGCTGACGGCGACTACGCCACCCGTGTCGACGTGCATTCGCGCGATGAACTCGGCGAGTTGGCTGCAGATTTCAACCATCTTGCCGCCTCGCTGGAGGCCAACCAGAAGATGCGTCGTCAGCTCACGGCCGACATCTCGCACGAACTACGCACGCCCCTGGCGGTGTTGCGCGGCGAACTGGAAGCACTGGAAGACGGCGTGCGTCCGTTGACGGCCACGTCGCTCGCGTCATTGCAAGCCGAGGTGTCGACCCTCAGCAAGCTCATCGACGATTTGTACGAGCTCTCGCTGGCCGATGTGGGCGCGCTCGCCTTCCACATGGAGCCGCTCGACCTGGCCGATACCGTGTGCAGCGCCGTGCAGGGCTTTACGTCACGTCTGATGGAAAAGGGCATTGCGCTGCAGCTGGACGTGCCGGCAGCGCCGTCGCATGCAACGATGGTCAAGGGCGACGCGCAGCGCCTGCGGCAGGTCATGCAGAACCTGCTGGAGAACACGCTGCGCTACACCGATGCCGGCGGCACGCTGCGCGTGCATGTCCATCAGGACGGTGACTGGCAGCAGATCGACGTGCAGGACAGCGCGCCGGGCGTGCCCGAGGCGATGCTGCCGCGCATCTTCGACCGCCTGTTCCGCGTGGATGCCTCACGCAGCCGGGCGCAGGGCGGGGCCGGTCTGGGCCTGAGCCTGTGCCAGACCATTGTCGCCGCACACGGCGGCACCATTGACGCCAGACATTCGCCGTTGGGCGGGCTGTGGATCGCCATTCGCCTGCCGATTCTTGATGTGCTTGATCCGCTAGCCGACCATGATTCTGATCATTGAAGACGAACCCAAGCTGGCCGCATTGATGACCGACTATCTGCGCGCCGCTCACTACGAGACCGAGTGGCTGGCCGATGGCACGCATGCCACGCAGCGCGTTCGCGAAACCTCACCCGAACTCGTGCTGCTCGACCTGATGCTGCCCGGTAAGGACGGCCTGGAAATCTGCCGTGAGGTGCGCGCCTTCAGCGAAGTGCCGATCGTCATGGTGACGGCGCGGGTGGAAGAAATCGACCGCCTGCTCGGCCTCGAGCTTGGCGCTGACGACTACGTCTGCAAGCCCTTCAGCCCGCGCGAACTGGTGGCGCGCATCAAGACCATCCTGCGCCGCGTACAGCGCGCCGGTGGCGTGCCGGAGAGCGCCTTGCAGATCGACGGTGCCGCCTATGCCGCCACGCTGCGCGGCCAGCGCCTCGACCTCACGCCGGTGGAATTTCGCTTGCTGGCCGCACTGGCGGGCGCACCGGGGCGCATTCTGTCGCGCTCGAACCTGCTCGAGCAGATCTACGACGACCACCGCATCGTGACCGACCGCACGGTCGACACGCACATCAAGAATCTGCGCCGCAAAATGGAGCAGGTGAGCCCGGGCACGGACATGATCCATTCCGTCTATGGTGTGGGTTACCGCCTCGACGCCTGAGGTTCAAGAAAACTCCTCGGTTTGCCCACCTTTTGTGCAGGGTCGATGGCTACAGTGAACGTATGGCCGGCTTGCTCGGCCGACGATCTCATGAGGAGCTTCAACATGACCGCTGTGACTTCCCGCGTGGCAGGTTTTGCCGCCGGACTTTTGCTTTCGTGCGCCGCACTGGCCCAGACCGCCGGGCCCGGCGCTGTTCCGCTCTCGCCCATGCCACCCATGGCACCTCATGGTCCGGGCATGATGGAGCGCGGGCCAGGCATGGGCCCCGGCGGCCCGCGTGGCATGGGCCCGCATCATGGCGGCGCGCCCTTTCTGCGTGGCCTGGGGCTGAGCGAAGAGCAGCGCGACAAGATTTTCGCCATCGAATATGCGCAGATGCCGGATGCGCGAGAGCAGCGCAAGGCTATCGAGCATGCCCGCCGCGACTTGCACCAGATGGTGGCGTCAGGCCAGTATGACGAAGCGCGTGCACGTGCCCTGACTGAATCGCTCGGCCGCGCTGTTGCCCGCGAAGCGCAATTGCGCGCGCAGGCCGGCGCCAAGATCATGCAGGTGCTTACGCCGGAACAGCGCAAACAGGTGGGCGAGCGTGAAGCCCAGCGCGTGGCGGAACTCGAGTCCGGCGAAGGCGGGCCGGAACCGGTGCCGATGATGTAATTCGCGGCTGCCCAAAGATGGAATCGGTTCTCGGTCTGCAGCGGAGCCCGAGAACGGATTTCTAGCGGTAAACCACCACCGGCACGTGCGCGTAGGTCAGCACCTTGCGCGTCTCGTTGCCGATCAACAGTCGCCCCATCAGGCTGCGGTGCCCGTGCGATGCCATGAAGATGACGTCGCATGCGTGCCGCTTTGCCGCATCGAGGATGCCCAGATAGGGCTCGGCAAACTGCGACACATCGCTGTCGAACTGCACGCCTTCTTCGCGGGCACGCTCTGCGATGCGGTCAATGCAGTCCTTCGCGTAGCCCTGCACCGTTTCCATGTAATGCGCATGCGGACACTCGCCCACGCCGGCCGAATAGGCCATGTTGGGGAATTCTTCAATGCACGTGTAGGCGGTGAGACGGCAACCGGTGGCGCGCGCTAGCTTGAGCGCGCCGTCGATGGCCTTGCGGCATTGCTCGGAGCCGTCGGTCGGCAGGAGGATATGGGTAAACATGGCGGTCTCCATGGGGAACCCATCTCCACGTTACTGCGCGCACCGATGCGCCTCTATCGTGGAAAACGCTAGTCCAGCGCAGCTTTTCAGCCGATACCGACGATCGGCTGGTCGCAATGCACGGTCGTTCGCATATTGACGAGGCAGGTTAAGGCTTAGCCCCGTTGCCACGCCTGCCGGTAGCGCGACGGCGACGCGCCGAGCTGCAGCGCAAATCGCCGGCTGAAATGGCTGGCACTGGCAAAGCCGCAGCGCTCGGCAATCGTCGCCAGCGCAAGGGTGGTTGTGCGCAGCAGCGTTTGCGCGCGCGCCATGCGTTGCTGCATCACCCACTCATGCGGTGCGGCCCCGAATGACGCGCGAAACATCCGCGCGAAATGGAATTCCGACAGATTCGCTTCTGCCGCCAATTGCCCGAGTGACAGGGGCAGGTGCAGTTCTGCGTCGATGCGTGCCGCAATGCGCCGGCATACGTGCGGCGCCAGCCCGCCGCGCACAGCCAGCGCCCGCGTGCGGCCCTGTGTCTGCACGAGATACGACAGCGTGTCATTGGCCAGCGCGTTGGCGCGCATGCGGTCGTCCAGGTCGGTCCAATCGAGCTGGGCGATGTTCGCGCAAGCCTGTGCGAGATGGGCGTCTTCAATGAAGGTGCGGTCGTGCAGCGTGAACAGGCGGGGCTCTGCGTCGAGCAGGCGCACAGCGTGACCGGCCAGCGCGTCGGGCGGGAAATACAGGTGAACGAAGCGCATGGGCTGCTCGATCACCCAGCTCGATTGGTGTTCAGCCGGCAGCATGCACACGCGCCCTGGCGCGCCGAACAGGTGCGGTAGATCTTGCCGGTGCGTGGTGTAGCCGCCTTGCAGATAGACCGACAGCGTGTGGTGCTCGGGCTGGATGTAGCGCGCCTCGTCGTGCTCGTTGCGCCAGATGGCGGCGGTCACGCCGTCGCCCAGATTCGTCACGCGCTCAAGCGATGCGCGCGAGCCGCGTGCAAGCGTGCCGAAGACGCTCGCGTCTGCGGTGACGCGAGGGTCCGCGGGCTGGGACGAAGGGGACGTGGGGGCAGGGCGCACGCGTTGATGTTACCAACGATGGCACCGCGATGCGATGCAAAGAGCAGGGGCGCTATCCGCCGCAGAGCTGGCGCGCCACCTCGCCTGCCAGGCCGACGGCGTCTACGCGTTGCCAGCCCGCATCATTGGCGAGCTGCCTTTCGCTGACGGTCAGCGCGCCTTGATACAGCTTGGCTTGCGAAACCGAAAACTGCCGGCTGCGGCAATCGACGGTGTACAGAAAATCGGCCATGTCTCCGCGAAAGGCGCCGAACATGCGCTGCAGCGAACGCATGCCCGCACGGTTGGACGCTTCTACGCGCACCCATGCACTGACCGGGCCGCTGGGCATGCGCTGGATGCTGCCAACGTCAAGCGACGCGTAACTGTCCGGTTGATCGGGCAACTGGATCCAGCGCTCCGCACCGGCCACCGGCATGGACAGTGCCGCCAGCGCTGCCAGCATGCCGGCCATGGCGCGGTGTGCGAAGGCGAAGGGTGTCATCGCGGCTTGCCGCCCGGTACGGGAATGGCAATCGAGTCGGAATGGCTGCAGGCCATCATCACGCCGGCCTTGTCGACGTCGATCATTACGGTGCCGGGCTTGTCGGCTGTGCTGGGCGTGGCCGCCAAGCTGCCCGACAGGCGCTGCATGATCGCCTGGCAGGTCGGGGCCGTGGAGGCAACAGTCGTGGATTTGGCTGTCTTGGCCGCCGGGATGGGGGTAGGCGCGGCGGCAGCAACAGCGGGTCGGGTCGGGGCAGGCGCGGTGCCGGCCGTGGGTGGCGTAGAAGCGTGCGCGCGGGGCAACGCAACAAGTGCGGCCAGCACGCTCACGGCAATCAACAACCGCGTGGTGCGCCGTGAAAGCGATCGATTGGGGGGAGACAGAGACGGCATGACAGTCCAGACACGTGCATCCAATTTGCGCCTGCTAGGTCACGGGGCAGACGCGCTCTTTCGACCAGTAACGGCACGCCGCGCGCGAACTTAACGCGGCAATCTGCCTCATGGGTCACTCCAGCGTGATTTTGCCTGCGCAAAATACTTCATGTGAACGACATAATCGGGCAGGTTGGAACATTCTCATCAATGTAGCGACCAACCAATATGCCGGGGAGATTTTTCCGGCGTCGTCGGCATCGTGAAACGTACCGCACACAAGGCTCGCACATGCAGGCGATGTAAGCAGACGGGACAAGCAGCAACGGGGTTCATGCAGTGCCAAAAAAAATGGGTCGGCGGAAATGAAAATGCGATGGAATATCCGGCCTTTTCCGCCCTTTGTTTTTCCAAGGGGACCACTATGATTCATAACATGGTGATGCGACGGAACTTTGCGTCGCTTGCCTCATGGGTCAGTTCTCCTCTCTGGAACAGATCGACACGGTCCAGAGATTTCAACCCGCGCCTCGTCAACTGAGCGCGGGTTTTTTCTTGGGTCATGCCAACGTAGGGTGGCCACCACACGCCCCTCAGGGGTATCACACGCTGCACCCTTCAGTTTTCCACCGGCGCGCCGTTGTGGTTAGGGGCGAGACACGTGTAGTCTGCCTCTCGCTTTCCCATTGCCGTCGCTGTTGCTGTTATCGCTCAAGCCATCGCATTGCCCATGACCCAGTTTCTTCCGGCGCAGGCCGGAGCCTCTCCTACAGACGTTGCGCCGCGCTCCGAGGCCGCGCAACGTCCGATGGCGGCCATGGCGGGGGCGATGACTGAACTGCGCGGTACCGATTTCGACGCGCTGTCCCGGCTGTCGTCCGACGCGGTATTGCTGACCGTGGACGGGCGGCTGGTGCGTGCCAACCCGGCCGCCGCCCGCTTGCTGGGCGCGCAAGATGCAGCGCAACTGACGGGCCTGCAACTCGCCGGCCTGATTCATCCCGATGACGTTGCCCAGGTGATTCCGCGCCTGGCAGGCATGGTGAGCAGCGGCCTTTCTGCCCAGCCGGTCGAACACCGTCTGGTGCGCGCCGACTACACGCATGTGCTGGTTGCCAGCGAAGCCGCTGCGTGCGAGCACGAAGGTCAGCCCGCCGTCATGCTCGTGCTGCGCGAGGCCGTGTCGCGCCATGCGCTGGAGCGCCACGCCGTACAGGCTCGCGCCGAAGCGCTGCATGCGCGCCGTCTGCTCGCTTCGGAGAACGCCGTGCTTGCGCAACTTGCCTCCAATGCGACGCTGTCGACCGTGCTGCGCCACCTGTGCCTGTACGTCGAGCAGGTCTATCCGAATGCCATGTCGGCGCTGTTGTTGCTGGACGCCGACTCCCAGACCATGAGTGTGGCCGCTGCGCCCACGCTGCCTGCGGCCTATGCCGCCACGCTGGATAACACGCCCGTCGGTCCCGATGCCGGCGCATGCGGTTGTGCCGTGTACCTGGGTGACGCCGTCTTCATCGAAAACATTGCGACCGACCCGCGCTGGCAACACGAGCGCACGGCAGCATTGGCAGCGGGCTTTGTCTCCGCATGGGCGTTGCCGATTCGCTCATCGCGCGGCGACAAGCTTGGCGTGCTGGGGCTGTTCTATCGGCAACCATGCATGCCCGCGGAAGAAGAGCAGCATTTCCTCGACGACGTTACGCACCTGGCGGGCGTTGCCATTCAAAAGGACAACGTCGAGCGCGGCCTGGCCGAAAGCGAGGAGCGCTATCGGCTGGCGATCTCGAACCTGCACGAAGGCGTTGTCATCATGTCGCCGGACGGCGTGGTGCAGGCTGCCAACGCCAGCGCCGAGCGCATCTTGCGCGTGCGCCCGGGGCAGCTCGTCGGGCGAAACCGGCTCGACCCGATTCAACGCGTGGTGGACGAAGACGGCAAGGAAGTCGGTGCGACCATGATGCCGTCCGGGCAGGTGCTGCGCACTGGCGAACCCATCTTCGGCCGTGTGTACGGGCTGTTGCTCAAGACCGGTGAGCTGATGTGGGTGCGGCAGAACATCATCCCCATCCGTCGCCATGCCGAGCCGGCACCCAGCAGCGTGATGTTGTCGTTTGCCGATATCACCGATATCAAGCGCGCGGAGCAGCGCCTGCGCCATCTGGCGGCGCACGATGCGCTCACGGGGTTGACCAACCGCAGCTTCTTCATCGCGCACCTGGAAAGCACCATTGAGAGCGCCCGCGACGAGAGCCGCGAGCTGGCGTTGTTCTTCCTCGACCTTGACCGCTTCAAGAGCGTGAATGATACCGCCGGCCATGCCTGCGGCGACACGCTGCTGCAAAGCGCCGCCGCACGCCTGACCGATTGCATTGGCCCCGGCGACGTGATCGCCCGTCTTGGTGGCGACGAGTTCGTCATCCTGATCGACCAGCGTGTCGAAGGAAAGCGCATTGCGTTGCTGGCTGAACGATTGCTTCAAGCCATGCGCGAGCCGTTCGATACCGTCAACGGGCGTTACTACCTGGGCGTGTCGATTGGTGTGGCGCTGTATCCGCATGACGGCATTTCGGGTTCCGACCTGCTGCGTTCGGCCGACGCCGCCATGTACCGCGCCAAGCAGAACGGCCGCAATCGTGCCCAGTTCTATACGGCCGAACTCAACGCCCGGCTGCAACGCCGCTACATGCTGGAAAACGCGCTGCGCGATGCACGCGAGAACAACGAACTGCAGCTCGTCTATCAACCCAAGTACGACCTGGCCAGCCATCGCATCGTCGGGGCCGAGGCGCTGCTGCGCTGGAACAGCGCCAAGCTTGGGGCGATCTCGCCGGTGGAGTTCATCCCGGTGGCGGAAGAGACGGGCCTGATCGTGCCGATCGGCGCGTGGGTCTTACGGCGCGCCTGCGAACAGGCTGTGATCTGGTACGAGGCGCTGGGCTATGACTTCCGCATGGCGGTCAACCTGTCGGCGCGCCAGTTCCAGGCCGGCGACGTGGTCCCGATGATCGAGCAGACGCTGGCCGATACCGGCCTGCCGCCCACCGCGCTCGAAGTCGAAATTACCGAAAGCCTGCTGATGGGCGGTGCGGATGAAGTCCGCCCGATGTTCGATGCGCTCACCGCGCAGGGCATCCGGATCTCGATCGACGATTTCGGTACCGGGTATTCATCGCTGTCGTATCTGCAGCGCTTTCCGATCAGCAACGTGAAGATCGACCGCTCGTTCATCACCGGCATTCCGGGCGATCCGGATTCCGTGGCGCTGACGGAGGCCATCGTCGCCATGGCGCGCGCCCTGGGCATGACCGTCACCGCCGAAGGTGTGGAAGACGCCGACCAGGTCGAGTTCCTCGCCAAGGCGGGCTGCCAGGAAATCCAGGGTTATTACATCGGCAAGCCTGTCACGGCCGAAGGGTTCGACCGTTTGCTGCGGGCGCACCTGTCGGTGGTGGATGCCGGCGTGCGCGCCGCGCTGGGCTGACTGCCCGACCCGAATCGCATCTTTCCCGCCATTCACACCGGCATTTCTGCCGTTCGTCGCAATCCGCTCCCGCGTGCGGGGGCCGGCACCTAAGCTGGCGTCATTCCAACAGGGAGACCGCCATGCTTGAATCGATCGCCTCCATCGTCTCGCATACGCCCACCTGGGTGTTCGTGGTGTTTGCCGTGCTGATTGGCATCGGGATGCGTCAGATGCAGTCCCGCATCGTGTCGCGCCGCCGTCTGATCGTGCTGCCGCTGGTGGTGGCCGCGTATTCGCTTTACGGAGTGTCGATGGCAAGCCATGGCAGCCCGCTTGCGCTCACGATGTGGCTGGTGGCCGTTCTGGTGGCGTTCCTGTTGACGTACATGTCGCCGCCCAACGGCGCCGTGTCTGAAACGGCCCACACCGTTCGCGTGCCCGGAAGCTGGGTGCCGATGGTGGTGATCGTGGGCCTGTTCGCCGCCCGCTATGCCTACAACGTGATGCTGGCGATGCACCCGGAAGTCTCGCACTCTGCCAGCTTCATGGCGATGTTCAGCGCGCTGTTCGGCTTCCTGGGCGGTCTGCTCCTCTCGCGCTCGGTGCTGCTGCATGTGCGTACGCCGCGCCTGGCGGCGGCTTGAGCCAGCGAATCGGCGTTAACACGTTAACATCCTGCATGTTGCAATCTCCATCCACGACGAGACGACATGCTGGAACTCGACGGCACCATCTGGCTGCGCGCCGGTGAAGACAATTGGGGCGGACGCGGCCGAATCGAACTGCTGGCTGCCATCGGACAGACCGGCTCCATCACCGCAGGCGCAAAAGCCGTAGGTCTTTCCTACAAGGCCGCGTGGGACGCCATCGACACCATGAACAACCTGGCCGGCGAGCCGCTGGTGGTGCGCACCACGGGCGGCAAGGGCGGCGGTGGCAGTGTGCTGACGCCGCGCGCGCAACGGCTGATCGAGAGCTTCCGCGTGCTGGAAGCCGAGCACCGCCGCTTTGTCGATCGCCTGGATGCCGCCGCGCACGCTGCCAGCGAAGACGTCAACCTGCTACGCCGCCTCATGCTGCGCACGAGCGCGCGCAACACGCTGTTCGGCACGGTGGAATCGGTAGCGTCGGGTGCTGTCAACGATGTGGTGACGCTGCGCCTGCCCGGCGGGCAGGCTGTCGCCGCCACCATCACGCAGGAAAGCACGCGCGTGCTGCAGCTGGCGCCGGGCGTACAGGCCGTGGCGCTCATCAAGGCGCCTGCCGTGATGCTGATGCGCGGGGCCGGCGAGTGGCGCGTCTCCGCAGAGAACCAATTACCGTGCGTAGTCACGGAAATCCGCGATGGCGCGGTGCAGGCCGAAGTGCGCCTGAGCCTGCTGGACGCGAATGCCACGTCCGCGGGCGAGACCGTGCTGGTGGCCATGCTCTCGCGTACGGCTGTGGAAACCCTGGCACTCGCCGAAGGCGTGGAAGCGGTGGCGGTGTTCGAGGCATCGAGTGTGATTCTGGGATTGGCCTGAAGCGCCCATGACGCCCAAGACCCTGCTGATCGTCTACCACTCGATGACGGGCGGCGCGCGCCAGATGGCCGAGGCCGCGCAAGCGGGTGCCGCAGAAGAGGGCGGCGTTGCCGTGCGGTTGATGCACGCAACCCAAGCCGGCCCCGACGATGTGCTCGGGGCAGACGGCTATCTCTTCGCGACACCGGAAAACCTCGCGGCCATCAGTGGGCAGCTCAAGGATTTTTTCGACCGCTGCTATTACCCCGTGCTCGACCGTATCAACGGCCGGCCATACGCGTGCCTGATCTGTGCAGGCAGCGATGGCCAGAATGCGGTGCGCCAGATTGAGCGCATTGCCACCGGCTGGCGGCTCAAGCCCGTGGCCGAGCCGATCATCGTCTGCACGCATGCGCAAACGCCCGAGGCCATCCTGGCCCCCAAGCAGATTGGCGCAGATGATCTGGAGCGCTGCCGCGTCCTGGGTCAGGCCGTGGCAACCGGGCTTGCGCTGGGCGTTTTCTAGCGCTTTACCACTGCCGTCAGATGCGGATACGGCGACAGCGGTGCCGCATCGTGTGCGCGCACGGCATCGGCAACGACGCGGCCATCGCGCAACTCGAATACGTGGTCTCCGAAGATCTCCACATCGGCCGGGTCGTGCGTGATCATCAGCATGGGTATCTGCAGCCGCGCTTGCAGGGCGGACAGCTCCGAACGCATGCGCGTGCGCAGTGCCGGGTCCAGTGCGGCAAAGGGCTCGTCTAACAGCAGCATGGAGGGCTCGGCGATCAGCGCGCGGGCAAGTGCCACACGCTGGCGCTGGCCGCCGGAAATCTGCGACGGGTAATTGGCGGCGACGGTGCCCAGCTCGAACGTGTCGATCCACTGCTGCACGCGTGGATCGCGTGTGCGGCGCGGCGGGTTGAACCACCCGCGCTTGAGCCCGAACGCGATGTTCTGCGCCACCGTCAGGTGGTTGAAGAGCGCGTAGTCCTGGAAGAGGTAGCCGACGCGGCGTTCCTGCGCGCTCAGGCTGATGCTCTCAGCGTGGTCGAACAGCGTGCGGCCGTTGAGCACGATGCGGCCGCGCTCGGGCGTCATGAGGCCCGCAATGGCGCGCAGCGTGAGGCTCTTGCCGGCGCCCGACGGGCCGTACAGCACCACGCGCCGGCTGTCGGAGCGCACGGCAACGTCGAGCGAAAACACACGCGCCGCGCTGGTGAGCGTTTTCTGCACGACGAGATCGATCATGCCGCCGCTCATGCCAGTTGCTCCTGCAGGCTCGGCGCGCGCGCCTGCAGCAGGCGGCTGGCCACCACCAGTACCACGATGCAGGTGAGCGAGGTGATCAGCACTAGCGTGTTGGCCGTGGCGTCGTCGCCGGCCTGCACGGCTTCGTAGATGGCGACGGAAAGCGTCTGCGTACGGCCGGGCAGATTGCCGGCGATCATGAGCGTGGCACCAAACTCGCCCAATGCGCGCGCAAACGCCAGCAGAACGCCGGCGGCGATGCCGCGTGCAGCCAGCGGCAGCGTGACGCGGAAGAACACGGCGGCCTCCGGCAGGCCCAGTACACGCGCCGCGCTTTCCAGTTGATGATCGACACCTTCAAAGGCGGCGCGCGCGGATTTCATGACCAGCGGAAACGCCACCACGGTGGAGGCGATCACCGCGCCCTGCCACGTAAAGACGAGCTGGATACCCATGCTGTCGAGCCAGCCGCCGACCGTGCCGCGCCGGCCCAGCAGCACCAGCAGGTAATAACCGAGCACCGTTGGCGGCAGCACCAGGGGCAGGGTCAGGACGGAATCGATGACGTCGCGCAAGCGGCTGCGCGTGCGCGCGAGCGCGTAGGCCGCGCCGACGCCCAGCAGAAGGTTCAGGACGGTCGCCCAGCCGGCCACCTTGAGTGAAAGCAGGAGAGGCGTCCAGATGGAAGCGGACATGCGGATAGTGTGTCGAAGGTGCCATCGGCCGGCCGGATGATTCTCGCGAACCGAGAGGCGACGCGTTGGGTGCCGGCGACAGATTGGAAACGTTATCCGCAATATAGGGTTGGATATAACGCACGGTCAATCCTGACACAGTGATGCCCGGCATGCGGCAAGGGGCATGGACGCGCGGCCCCGGAGCCATTGTCAGAGGCGTGGTTTGCTGCGTTGCGACATAAGCCGCGTCGATGGTGGGGCACTAAAAAGTTTTGTTGGACAACGTTGCCACCGGCTTGCAACAATGCGCCAAAACGTAGGCCGGACGTCGCTTTTCACGATCTGCGCCCAGCGGTGCTCAGGGTCACCGCGCAGCAAATGTCATCCCCCGGGGGGGAAACAGCCTTGGCCATGGCCGAAAACATTCCGGCGGCCAAGCAGGTGTTTCCAACATGACCGGAGGACGGCAATGGCCGCCGCACATCGCTCAGATGGTCTGCAGGCAGTACGTTTCCCCCGCGCCGAAGACCTGGCGCTGCTGATGGACATGCGCACCGCGCTCAAGGCAGCGGGCGCGCAGTCTGGCGTTTCCACCCACGCAAGCCCTTCCGTCCAGCTCGACCTGGATGCGCTGTCCGCGAAGGCGGACACCGCGCCGCTTCCAGGGCACGCCGATTCCCTGGCTGCGCGCACAGCCGCGGACGATGCCGCCAATGGCGACCGCTTTTTCGTACCGCTGCCGCCGGGCACGGACGTGATTTCCGTGGACGAGCACGCGCTGCTGTTCGAGCCCGCACCCGCGCAGCCGGGTCGACTGCGCCTGGCTGCCGAGCTGCAGGCCGCACGCGGGGTGGCCGAGCGCGCACGCATTGTGTCCGGGCTGATGGGGCTGATGGGTTTTTCTTCGCTCACCTACGCGCTGACCGAACGCCACGAAAATGCCCCGCCTACGGTGGCCATGCTCAAGAACTACGTGGCGCCGCGGTTCTTGCAGCGTTATTGCGGCGAACGTCTGTTCACCGTCGACCCACGCCTGCCTGCGGTGTTTGCCACGGGCATGCCGCTGGTGTGGGATCTGGCATCGCTCGCGCGGGGCCAGGCGCGCATGGAGCCGGCGATGCGCGCGCTGCTGCAGACGATGGACGAACACGGATTGCGCAGCGGCGTGATATTCAGCCTGGGCGCGGGCAAGGGCATGAACCATGCGATTGTCAGCCTCAGTTCGCCGCATGCGGGGCGGGAATGGATCAGCGACAGCGTGCTCGGCCAGTCGATCCTCTTTGGCATGGCGCTGCATCAGGTCTGGCGGGCGCCGCTGCAAACGTTCACGCGCAACACGCGCGTATCCGGTGAAGACGCACCGCTCACCGTCATGCAAAGCCGAGTGCTGACGTGCCTGGCCGCCGGCATGAGCGATAAGGAAATCGCCATCAAGCTGCACACCACAGCGCACAACGTTGATTACCACCTGCGCCTGATTCGCCGCCGCTACGGCGCGACCAACCGCGCTCAGTTGGCCTACATTGCGGGCCGCCTGAACCTGATCTGACCGGGATGGGGATGTGGAAGCTGCCGCGCGGCGCTCAGCGCGGCAGCGCCACGCAGCGCAGGCACGATGTGCCGTCGGCGCGATTACACGCAAGGATCATCACCTGCCGGCCGGTCTGGCCGGTGCACGCGCTGCCGGTCAGCACGCGTGGCTGCGCGGGCGCAGATGCCGGGCGTGGCGCCCCGGGAGCGGGTGTGCCGCCGCCGGCGGGCACGACCGGAATCGGCTCGATCCGTCCACGGGCGGCGTCGGGCACGATGGCCGGCACGTCCCCAGCATTAGCGACAACCTTCTGCACATATCCGTGGCGGAAGCCGGTCTCGAAATTACCGCTGTAATAGCAAGACAGCGCTGCGCGCAATGCCTGTTGCTGATCTCCATAGCGCGGCAATGAACGTGCAAAGCATTCAGCCAGGATGGTGCCGCCTGCGCGCAGGTTGCGGCAGGCGTCGAACGCGGTTTCAAGCGTCTCGCCAAAGCGCGCGAGGTTGTAGCGGTTGACCTGCCCGAGCCCCACGCTGAAGTTGTAGCCCTGGCGCTCCAGTGAACGCGCGGTGGCCACGGCTTCTTCCAGCGTGGCAGGCTGGCGCACGAGCCTGCCGCCCACCACGCCGATCGCATAGGGGTTGTAGGCAGACTCCGTGCGCACCAGCGCTTCCAGCGTGACGCGGTCAACGTGCGGCGCGCAGGTGGCGGCCAGCGTGGCAAAGGCCCGTGCATCAATACGCGGGCCTGCCGCGGCAGACGTGGCTGCCATGCAAGCGCCAAACGCCATGGCGGCAATGATGAAAGCACTGGCACGCATGGTCGCCACCTCTATCGATAAGACAGCACGAGCCCGTGCACGAGCACCGACCAGCCATCGAGCATCACGAACAGCAGCAGCTTGAACGGCACCGAGATGGTGGTCGGCGCAATCATCTGCATGCCCAGCGCCAGCAACAGGTTGGCCACCACCAGGTCGACCACCACGAAGATGATGTAAAGCACAAAGCCCACCTGGAACGCCTTGATCAGCTCGGTAAGGGTGAAGCTCGGCACGAGTACCGTCAGGTCGTCGTTCTTCAGGCCGGCGGCGCGCTCCTTGGGCCAGATGCTCGTGGCCGATTTGACGAAGAAATTGCGCTCCGATTCCAGCGTATGGGTCTGCAGGAATTTCTTCACCGGCGGCTGCGCGGCATCGAGAATGGCGATCACGTCATCCACGCTCATCTGGCTGCTCAGGTTGAAGTTGCGCCCGCGCAGGTTGTCGACCATGTCCATGCCGACCGGCGCCATGATGAACACCGTCAGGATCAGCGCGATGCCGTTGAGCACGATGTTGGGCGGCACCTGTTGAATGCCCAGCGCCGAGCGCAGCAGGCCAAACACCACCACCAGCTTGGTGTAGCTCGTGACCATGAGCGCGGCAAAGGGCGCGATGCCCAACGCCGCCACCACGGCAATCATCGCTACGGGATTGGGCAGGTTTCCCATGGTGCGTGTCGAGTGTGTCGATGCGTTGTTCTTGTTGGGGGAGAAGCGGGCCGGGCGTTATGCCTGCCCAGGTGCCGCCTGCCCGATGAAGCGCGATACGCGCACGCCGAGCCGGTTGCCGACAGCAATCAGGTGGCCTTCGCCGACCGGCATGCCATTGGCGAGGATGCGGATGACGGCCTGGTTGAGCGGCTGCGCCAGCTCCATCACCGTGCCGGGCCGCAGCGCGCGCAGCTCGGCTAGTGACAGGCGCCGCTCTTCCAGCTCGAAGGTGGTAACCAGTTCGATGTCGTCCAGGCTGTCGGTGGGAAGCGGGCGCGCCGTGGGCTCCGTGCCGGATGTCGCGGCGTTCGGGGCTGGGTTCTCGGTTGTCATTGGCTTTTCCTCCACGTTTTCCACGACGATGCGGTTGCCTTGCACTTGTCCGAACACACGCAGGTGCAGCCGCCCGCGCACGCGGGCAACGCAGCGCAATGCATCGCCAGCAGGAAGCCATTTTTCGATGCGCACGATGTCGCCCAGCGCAATGCCGGCAAAGTCCCGGCGTGACAGAAAGGTGGCGCCCAGCTCGAAGCGCAGCGGCACGTGCGTGCCCATGAAGGCGGCCAGCGGTATGGGTTCCGCAGTCAGCTCTGTCGGACACAGTTCGGGCAGGACGTGCGGCGCGTCGAACAGCAGTCCGGCGCGCGCCAGCCATGGCGCGGCACCGTCTTCGACGGGTGCGTCGTCGTGGCGGCTGATCATCATCTGCAGGACGTCTGGCCGGTCCAGCCGGACCTCTGGCGAGGCGGCCTCCGGCAACCATGTAAGCGCACGTCCGCTGCGTTGTTCGATACCCCGTGCGAGTGGCGCCAAGGCATCGGCGAGCACCGCGCAGCGCAAGGCTTGCGGCACGTGGGCGTCTGCGGCGTCGGCCAGCCATGCGCGCTCAGCGGCGGCATCGAGCAGCAGCCAGCCCGGCGCATCGCCCAACGTGAAGCGGTAGGCTTGTGCCGCGGCTTGTACGGCATGCGCTTCGCAACGCGCTTCGTAGGGCGTGCTGCCTACGGAAAACGGTAGTGCTGCGCGCGCCAGATACAGGCGCGACAGCGTACGCGCCAGCGCCTGGTCCACGGCCGAGAGCATGCGGGCGTCGAGCGTATTCATGTCATGAACATGCGTCCGGCCATATAGGCAAGCTGCACGCGGTTCTGCGCACCGTATTTCTTCTTGAGCTGACGCAGGTGATAGTCGACGTTGTGCGGCGACATGTTGAGCTGCTCGGCAATCGCCTTGTCCGATAACCCGCTGGTGATGAATTCCAGAATCTGACGCTGTACCTGGCTGAGCGCACGCGCGTGCGTGTCTTCATGCAACGGTTTTGCGTGCTGCATGAGAAATTCATGCAGGCCCAGTCCCACTGCATAGGCTTGGCCGACCACGTTGTCGGCAATCCAGCCCTTGGCGTTATTGCCCGATCCAAAGCAGATGACGCTGTGCTCCAGGCTGCGTGGGCTCACGACACCGAAGCTGATGCCGCTGCGCAGGCCGGCGCGTTCGGCGTCTTGCAGCAGGCGGTGCAGGCGGTCCGCATCCGCCGGTGCGGTGAGCGTGGCTCCAAGGTCCGCCAAGTCCCACACCAGGGGCCATTCGTAGCGCAACGCAAAGGCCAGCCGCGGGTCGACTTCAAAGTAGCGTTCGTCGACGTAGCGCTTGGGCCAGTTCGGCGGGGAATACGCACGGAAGTACAGCACCCGCGTAATCGATTCCCCAATGCGTGTCAGTCGGTAGTAACAGAGCCAGTCGAAGCCGATGCTGCGCAAGACGGCGCGCAGCAGCAATTGCCGTTCCTGCGCACCGTGCGCGGCCCGCAGATCCTGCGCGGTTTCAGAGAAGGACTCGGCGCGCGCCGTCGCACCCAGGCGGATCGATTCCGCATCGACCACGATGTGTTCTTCGCCAAACAGGATCGGCGCGCGGACATCGCCGGCACCCACATTCGAAGCATTCAACCGTGGCCTCTCGCGTGGCAAGTGAATGCACTTACTGTAGTGGCGCGCACACGCTGCGATGAACTACCGAAAAGCGTAGTCCACCCCGAAACTTCGTCAGAGATTGACCGCACGACTACGAGTTTCAGCGTTGAGCGGACAGGCCCCCCACTTCTACACTTTTCGCAAGGGAAGCGGGTGCTGAACGGCGCCGGTCTTCTACGGACATTCGTGGGCTATGGCCCACACGGCCCAAAGGCGCTCCATGGCAAAGCCTCGCAATCTTGCTGCAGCGTTGGACGTTCCGCTCACCGGCTTGCGCTGGGCGCGGCTGGTGAACTACGACATTGCGATTGCCGTGTTCGTGGTGGCGGTCGTCGCGCTCTTTGTGCTGCCGTTACCCACCGTCGTGTTGGACGGGCTCATCTCGCTCAATCTGGCGGCCAGCATCGTGCTGCTGTGCGTGTCGATCTATCTGCCGTCGGCGCTTGCGTTCTCGTCGTTTCCGGCCGTGCTGCTGTTTACGACGCTGTTCCGGCTGTCGCTGAACATTGCGTCGTGCAAGCTGATCCTGCTGCAGGCCAATGCAGGTCACGTGATCGACACGTTCGGCAAGCTGGTGGTCGGCAACAACTTCGTCGTGGGCGGCGTGGTGTTCCTGGTGATCGCGGTGGTGCAGTTCATCGTGATCGCCAAGGGCTCGGAGCGCGTGGCTGAGGTCGGTGCGCGGTTTTCGCTGGATGCAATGCCCGGCAAGCAGATGAGTATCGACGCGGATCTGCGCGCCAGCATCATCACGTCGGACGAAGCCAAGCGCCGCCGTGAAGCGCTGGAGCAGGAATCGCAGCTGCACGGCGCAATGGACGGCGCAATGAAGTTCGTCAAGGGCGACGCCATTGCCGGCATCATCATCGCGGTCATCAACATCCTGGCCGGCATTGCCGTGGGCGCGTTGATGCACGGCATGTCGATTGGCGATGCGCTGCACCGGTACGCGATTCTGACGGTGGGCGACGGCATGGCTTCGCAGATTCCCTCGCTGCTGGTGTCGATTGCCGCCGGTATCGTCACCACCCGTGTGGCGACGCGGGACCGTGAAGCACGCCACCTTGGTCAGCAGATCGGCTCGCAGATCACTGCCCACCCGCGCGGCATGCTGATGGCCAGCGGCGTGCTGCTGGCGTTCCTGCTGGTGCCGGGGTTTCCGAAGTGGTCGTTCCTGCTGTTGGCCATCGGCACCGCCGCAGCCGCCTTCCTCCGCATGCGCCAGCGCCGGCAGGCGCCGCCGCTCGATCTGCTTGTGCTCGGCCCAGACGCACGGCGGTTGGCTGAACCCGAAGCAGGCTCGCCCGCGGAAGGCATCGCCGCACCCATTGCCGTGCGCCTGTCGGAAGACCTGCGCGGCGAAATCGAACTCGTTGCGCTGCAGACCCGCCTGGCCGAAGCCAAATCGCGCGTGCAGCGCAGGCTCGGTGCGGTGTTCCCGCGCGTGCAGCTGAACTGGGATGCGGCCTTGCCCGCCCACAGTTACGCGCTGCTCGTACAGGACGTGCTGGCCGCCGAGGGCACGCTGCCCGAGCGCGATGCGATTTCAGACACTGCCGTGCCCGCTGAAGATCGTCTGGCCGCCGAAGTCGAATCGCTCATCGAACGCAACGCCGCGTCGCTCATCGGCATTCAGGAAACGCAGAACCTCATCCAGATCATGCGTCGCGAACACGGCGAGCTGGTGGCCGAACTCACGCGTCTGGTGCCGCCGCAGCGCATTACCGAAGTGCTGCGCCGGCTGGTGCAGGAGGGCGTGTCGATCCGCAACCTGCGCGCCATTTTCGAGAGCCTGATCACGTGGTCGCCCAAAGAGCCCGAAGACGTGATCGGCCTCGTGGAGCTGGTGCGCGTGGATTTGCACCGTCAGATCACCGAGCAGTTCTGCGGCACCAGCCGCGTGCTCGATGTGGTGCTGTTCGAACAATCCTTGCAGGAGCGCATCGAGCAGGCCGTCGTGCACACCAAGCAGGGCAGCGTGCTGAGCCTCACACGTGACGCCAAGCAGGCGATTACCGACCAGGTGGTGAAGATCCTTGGCGGCACCCGCCCGCTGGAGAAAGACCGCCATGGCCGCCCGCTGGCGGTGATGGTGTCGCTCAACTGCCGCCGCTACGTCAAGACGATGCTGCAGCCGGTGTTTGGCGATCTGCCGGTGCTGTCGTACCAGGAGATCGACGAAGCCATCGAACTCAATACCGTGGGCTGGGTGACGAACCCCGCCTGAACGCAGAACACACAGAGCGCACGGAACACGCAAGGAGACAGACCCATGAACATGAGCGCCACCATTCTCGAAGCCACACGCCAGGGCTTGCTGCTGGTGCTGCTGGTCTCGTTGCCGGTGGTGGCGGTGGCGACGGTATCGGCGTTGCTGATTGCCATCGCGCAGGCAGTGACGCAGATCCAGGATCAGAGCATCGGCCTGTCGGTGCGGCTGATTGCGGTGATGGTGACCATCGTGGTGCTGGCGGGGTGGGGCGGACGCGAAGTGCTGCGTTTTGCCCGCATGGCACTCGATCAGGTGTTTTACGGCGGTGTGGCGCCTTTCTAGCGGGGGGATCGCGAGATGGCGCCGAACGAACAACAACATAACCGAGCGAGAACACGCGTGAACAAACGCTATCGATTCCTGCAGTGGAGTGCATCAGCGGCGTGCCTGTGGCTGCTGACGACGGCGGCCGTGGTGCAGGCCGCCGAGCTGCGCTGGCGCAACCGGTCGTACACGCTGGTGGCCGAAGGCAAGAAGGTGGGGGATTTCATCCGCGAGCTGGCGGCATCCCAGGGCGTGACGGCGGTGGTCGATCCAAAGGTGGAAGGCACCATCAACGGCAAGTTCTCGGGCCCGCCGGCCAGCACGCTCAACACCGTGTGCGCCACCTACGGGCTCACGTGGTACTACGACGGCTCGCTGATCTACGTAGACCGCGCGGACGATTCACAGACGCAGGTCTTCCCGATCCCGAAGGGCAGCGGCCCGGAGCTTGCGCAGATCCTGCGCGCCATGCAGATCACCGATCAGCGCTTTCCGCTCGTGGTGAGCGACAAGGAAAACACCGTCTACGCGTCCGGCCCGAAGCGCTATGTGGAACTCGTGCGCCAGGCCATTGCATCGATTGCCGATCCGTCACGCGGCATGGATCGCGCCGAGATTCGCGCGTTCCCGCTCAAGTACGCCTGGGCGGGCGATGTGGAGATCAACCGGTCCGGTAAGCCCGTGACGATTCCCGGCATTGCCACCATGATGCGTCGGCTGCTGGGTGCGCCCAACCCGGGAGCCAGCAGCCCCGGCATGTCGCCCACGCGCGCCATGCGGCTGACTGGCCCGACGCGGCAGATGAAGCTCAGTTCCGGTGACAGCATCAACGTGCCGCGCATCGAGATTCCGCTGGCGGGCGCGCAAGGGGATTCCGGCTACGGCGCGCAGGCACCGGCAGCATCGGGCGGCGGTGCACCGCCTGACCTCCCGCGTATCGAAGCCGACGCCGGCATCAATGCCGTGCTCATCCGCGACGTGCCCGAGCACATGGCGCAATACGAGCGCCTGATTGCCTCGCTCGATACCAAGCCGCGGCTGGTGGAAATCAACCTCACCATCATCGACATCAGCACCGATTCGCTCGACAGCCTGGGCGTGGATTGGCGCCTGCATACCACGCACGGCGATTTCCAATCCGGCAACGGCAACAATCCGCCGCTCACGTTCAATCTTGGCACCACGGAAGACGGCCAGACCGGCGCCACAACGCCGATCGGCATGGCGCTCACCGCATCGATTGGCGGCAGCCTGCGCAACTACCTGCTGGCGCGCATCAATGCGCTCACGCAGAGCGGCAACGCGCAACTGCAGGCCAAGCCGAAGGTGCTGGCACTCGACAACACCGAGGCCATCCTTGAAAACCTCATCCACTTCTACGTGCCGGTGTCGGGCTTTCAGGATGCATCGCTGTACGGCATCACGACGGGCACGAGCGTGAAAGTCACGCCGCTCATCGTCAACGAGGCCGGGCAGATGAGCGTGATGATGTCGATCGACATCGACGACGGCAACCTGACCAACGACCGCGTCTCGCAGCTGCCGGTGGTGCAGGAGCGCTCGATCGTGACCAAGGCGATGATCGAAGAGGGCAAGAGCCTGCTGATTGCCGGCTTCAACTCCGACAGCCTGAACAACACCAAGTCGGGCATTCCGATCCTGTCAGACGTGCCCTTCATCGGCAACCTGTTCAAGTACACCAACAAGACCGGCCAGCACATGGAGCGTTTCTATCTGCTGACCCCGCGCATCCTGACCGCCGCCAGCACCAACCCGAACGACGTGCCCGCCGTGTCGATCCCGGGCGTTGGCATGCCCGTGCCGGGTTCGACCGATTGGAAACCGGGCCCGTTGCCCAACACGCCGGCACCCAACCAGCCGCCGGCCAGTGTCGGTGCCTTGCCCACGCCGCCTGTTTCGCGACTGCATGAACCAGCCAGCCACACAACCCTCGCCGCACTCGGATAAATCGCCCTGGAAGCTGTGCTTCCTGAGCGGGCCGCTGTACGGCAGATCGATGCCGCTGCGTATGGGCGCCAACGTGGTCGGTTCGGCGCCCAACTGCGAAATCATCGTGCCCGACAGCAGCGTCGCCGCGCGGGAGTTGATGTTCGAGGTGGGCGGCATCGCGGTGTCCGCACGGCGGCTGGACGACGCCGAGCCGACGCTCAACGGCCAGCCGTTCGGCCAGACGCGCCGCAGCGTGGTGCCGGGCGATGTGATTGCCATGGGCGACATTCGCGTCGGCATCGAGAAGGTCGGGACGATTCGCATGCCGGCCGCCGCGGTGGAAGGCGCTGGTGCCACGGTGCTGGCCGAACGCGTGCCGTCGTGGTTGCCGCTGGCGGCAGCGGTGTGGCTGTCACGAGTGTCCACCAAGGCCGGGCGCGGGCGGACGTGGCTGGTGGCAGGCATCGGCCTGTGGCTTGCGGTCTTGCTGGCCGGTGGTGTGGTGGCGTTTGCCGGGCACGACGGCTGGTCGCTCTGGGGCCGCGACCCCGCTGCGCGTGCAGCGCAGGTCCGTCACGCATTGGGCGACCCGGCGGAGATCGTGGTGACGCCCGCGTCGGACGGCACGTCGCGCGTGTCCGGCTACGTGCCGACCGAGGCCGACCACCAGGCGCTGCTGAGCCGTGCGCGCGGGTTGTCTGATGTGTCGATCGGCGAGGTGTATGTGGTGAGCGATCTGCTGGCCGCCGCGCAGCAGTACTTCAGCGCAGGCGGCACAAGCGGTACGGCCGCGCTGAACGTGGCCTACGACGGACATGGCCGCATCGTGGTGAGCGGCACGGCCGATCGCGCGCAGGCGTGGCAACGCATCCGCAACTACGCGCGCGACGCCAAGCCCGCCGTCGAAGTGGTCGACCACGTGGCCTGGGACGGCCCGCCACCGCCAAACATCGTGGCGGACACGCCGCGCGCAGACGGCCTGCCCGCAATCGTCAGCACGTACGAAGACGAAGACGGCACGCGCTTTGTGCAGACGCGCGATGGTCAGTTGTATTTCGAGGGCGCCCGGCTCAAGGGCGGCCTCCAGGTGAAGAGCATCGCTTCAGATGGTGTGGTGCTCGACCGCGGCGGGCAGTCGGTCACGTGGCCGATCCAGCCGCAAACACCGTAGCGCAGCGGGTCCCCCTTTTCCCGCGCGTGGGGTGTGTCGTACGGAGGTCGCCGGCAGATGCGAGGTCGGCTGCCACCGCAAGCAGTTGCTAGTGAAGTTGTTCGTTCCTTTTGACCCTTTTGACTGACATCCAGGAGAGCACCATGGCAGGTACACCCACCACCGGCGTCGACGGCGCCATCGGCAGCATCAACCAGTCCGGCGATGACCAGCTGAAGATCGCCACGGCAGTGCAGGCCGCTGCAGCCAAGGGCGCAGCCGCCAGCGGCATCATCGGCGCGGCGCAATCGCTGAGCAATACGGCGGCATCGGCAGCCGGTGCCGTCCGCGACGGCGCACGCGCGAGCTGACGCGCAACCCCAGCGGCGGCGGGCGCGGCCTGCCGCCGCTTCACCGAATTCAGGAGGGCACGATGTCGATCGAAGCGAATGCGATTGCGGCCGTTGCCGCGACTCAGGCCGCACAGGCGCAGGCCGGTGGCGCTGCCGGCGCCAGCCAGGCCGCACAGGTGAACCCGGCCGCGTATGCGGCTCAAGGCCCCGGGCAGGTCGAGCAGGGCATCGGCACTCCAGTTACGCAGGCCGCCATGCCCAACGAGGCACAGCAGTTCGGCGGCATGATGCGCCCGGTTGCCACCACGACGGTGCAGGCCGCCACGCTGCCGGCGCAACCGATTCCGATGGCCTCCAACGCAACGCCATCGCCGGTGCCGGATGTGTCGTTCTCGTTCACGCGGGGGCCTGGCGCAGACGGTGCGATGGGCCAGTGGCGCGACTACGGCCATGATCTCAACGAGCGCTACACCAGCATCAACACCAAGCGCCAGGAGATGCTCGATTCGCTCGACAGCATGGACGTGACCATGACGATGGTGAAGCTGGCCGACTTCAGCTACTTCGCCTCGATGACGCTGGCCGAGTACCAGATGGACATGAGCTTTGCGCAGGCCGCCAACGGCGTGAGCCACTCGTTGCTGAAGAACCAGGAAGGCTGACATGAACCGATTGCTGGGTGTGCTGATGGCGCTTGCCTGCCTCTTCGGCCTGGCTGGGTGCGAGCAGGAGCTGTACACCGGCCTGTCGGAGGTCGAGGTCAACGAGATGGTGGCCGCGCTATCGGCGGCAGGCATCAGCGGGCAGAAGCTCGTGCAGGACGGCCAAGAGCAGGAGGGCCGCACCTGGACGCTCACCGTTGACCAAGCCGAAATGGGCCCCTCGCTGGCCGTGCTGCGTGCGCAGGGCCTGCCTCGCCCGCGCCTGGCATCGCTCGGCCAGGTGTTCCAGAAGCAGGGGCTGGTGGCCACGCCGGCCGAAGAGCGGGTGCGCTACATCTACGGCGTGTCGCAAGAGCTGTCGCGCACGCTGCTGGATGTGGACGGCGTGATGCTGGCGCACGTGCATGTCGTCATTCCCGAGAATGATCCGCTGGCCGACAAGGCCAAGCCTGCGTCGGCAGCCGTGTACATCCGCTATCGGCCCGGCGTGAACCTCACCGCCATGGCACCGATGGTGAAGGACCTCGTCGCGCACAGCATTGAAGGGTTGAGCTACGACAACGTATCGCTGTTCCTGCAGGGCGCGCAGCCCGTGCCCGTGGATGTGCGAAAGGGCGCGGCGTTGCTCGGCACATTCAGCACGCGCAACCCGCTGGTGTGGTTGCTCGGCTTGCTGATCATCGCAGCGCTTGTTGTGACAGGTCTTGTGGCATGGCGGCGCGGCGTGTTCGACAACCTCAGCGGACGCAGGCCGGAGCGCGCGTCATGACCACCGATGCCCGCCTGGCAGCGCTGGTTGCCACGTTCAACCTGCGGCCGGATCGCTATATCGATGCGTCGTGGCTGCCGGCGGACTGGCCCATTGCGCTGCGCGACCCCGCCCGTTACGGCGAGGCAGGGCGCGCTGTCCTGGCGCGGGCGCTGCTGCAAGCCCATCGGTTGCAGGGCGAATGGGACTACGACTTTGCTGCCCTGGAAAAGCGCATCGCCCTGTTGCCAGCCGACGCGCTGGAGCGCCTGGCCGTGTGCTGCGGCCTTTGCCTGCATCGCCAGTGGCTGCGCGAGGGCGAAGTCCCGCGCAAGACACGGCAGGCCATCGATCTGGCGCTCGGCGCACCGCTGGTGGCATTCGCACTGGAGCGCATGCCGGCCTTCGAAGCCGTCGCCGAAACCCTGCAGGCGCAGCGTCAGCACCCCCGCCTGGCGGTGGAGACGCTGCGTGCCCGTGGGCGCCGGATACTGATCGATTTTTTGGTGCCCTTTGGCCCGGCCATCATCCGCCGGCTGCTTTTGAAGTTTCCGCGCAACGCGGTCGATGCCGATCGTCCGCCTTATTTGCTGGGTCGCACGCAACGCGCAGAACTGGGTGAGCTGCTGCGGCTGAGCTTGATTCCTGAACAGGTGCCGGCATGGGACTGGCTTTTCTGATTACCACCGACAAGCTGCAGATCCTGAGCGAGCGCAAGGTGCTCAAACAGCACGAGTATGCAGCGCTGCTCGACGCCACGAGCATCCTCGGCAACGCCCAGGAAGAGCGCGAGAGGCTGCTGGAAGATGCCGAAGCCCATCGTCAGCAACAACTCAAGGCCGGCTACGACGAAGGCTATGAAAAGGGTGAACGCGAAGCCGCCACGCGGCTGTATGCCGATGCGCTTGCCAACGCGCGCGCGCTGGCGGCCATGAAGCAATTGATGGCGGAGCTCGTCACGCGCACCGTGCGCGAGCTGGTGGCTGATCTGCCGCGCGAGGCCATCTATGCCAAGGCCTTCGCGCGCATTGAAACACTGGTCGAACACGAGCCTGTGCTGACGGTGCGCATCGCCCCGCAGCAGGTGGCCGATCTGGAACGCGTGCTGGGAACCATGACCGACGGTACCCGCCGCGTGCGCGTGGTGCCCGATGCCAGCCTGTCGGAAGAGGCGCTGGTGGTGGAGACCGCATCCGGCGTGGTTGAAGCGGGCATCGACACGCAACTGGCGGCGCTGCACGCTGCACTGGTGGGGAACGAAACATGACCGAACCCGCCGTCAGCCACATCATCGACGCAGGCGATCTGGAACGCAGCCTGCGCGACGTGCTGGAGCGCGCCGACGGTATGGCTGCGGGCGTGCAGATGCGTGGGCGCATTCACCGTGCGGTGGGGCTCATGCTCAATGCATCGGGCATCCAGGCGCGGCTGGGCGAGGTGTGCGAATTGCGTACGCCCGGCGAGCGCAGCGTCTATGCGGAAGTCGTCGGCTTCGAGCGGCAGTCGACCTTGCTGACCCCGCTTGGGAGCGTGCACGGGTTGTCGGCCGCCACGGAGGTGATCCCGTCCGGCAGCGCGCACCGCTTTGGCGTGGGCGATGCGCTGCTTGGCCGCGTGCTCGATGGGCTGGGCGCGCCCATGGATGACGGCGGCCCGCTCTTCACCAACGAGCGTGTTTCCACGCACGCAGAGCCGCCGAGCCCGCTATCGCGCCGCCGCATCGACGCGCCCCTCTCCACCGGCGTGCGTGCCATCGACGCCATGCTCACGGTGGGCATCGGCCAGCGGCTGGGCATCTTCGCACCGTCGGGCGTGGGCAAGAGCACGCTGCTCGGCATGATTGCGCGCGGCGCGCAGAGCGACGTCAACGTCATCGCGCTGATTGGTGAGCGCGGGCGCGAAGTGCGTGAATTTCTGGAGCTGTGCCTGCCCGAGGCGACCCGCCGCAAGACAGTGCTGGTGGTGTCCACCTCCGACCGCCCGGCCATGGAGCGTGTGAAGTGCGCGCTGGTGGCTACCGCTGTAGCTGAGTACTTCCGCGACCGCGGCAAGAACGTGCTGCTGCTGGTCGATTCGCTCACACGGTTTGCGCGGGCGCAGCGCGAGGTGGGCTTGGCGAGCGGCGAGCCGCCCACGCGGCGCAGTTTTCCACCCTCCACGTTTTCCGTATTGCCGCAGTTGCTGGAACGGGCAGGCGCCGGTGCACATGGCGTCATCACCGCGTTCTACACCGTGCTGGTGGAGGGCGATGAAGAGAGCGACCCGATTGCCGAAGAGGTGCGCTCCATCGTCGACGGGCACATCGTGCTCTCGCGCAAGCAGGCGCTGGCGGGACGCTATCCGGCCATCGACTTGCTGGCCAGCATCAGCCGCGTGATGCCGCAGGTGACCAGGCCCGCGCACCGCGCCGCCGCGCAACGCGTGCGCGAGCTGCTGGCCAAATACCAGGAGATCGAATTGCTCGTGCAGATTGGCGAATACCGCGAGGGCAGCGATGCCTTGGGCGATACCGCATTGCACGCCCATGCCGCGCTCACGCGCTTCTTTGAGCAGGACGCCGATGCGCGTGTGAAGCTGGAGCGCACCGTGGCCGATCTCGAAGCCGTGGTGGGGGCGCTATGAGCGATGTGCTCCGCCAACTCGCCCGCGTGCGCGAGGCGCGCAAGCTCGGTGCCGTAGCGCGCGCTCAGAAGCAGGCCGCCTTGGTCGCGCAGGCCGCAGCGCAGAACGCGGCAGCGCAACAGGGGCTGCAGCAGACGGTATCGGCGCGATCTGCGCACGACGCCGCCATTGAGCAAGCCGTGCGTGAAGATGCGCGCAGTGCCGTCGCGCTGCTGTGCGGCGCCAATGCCGCGCGGCTGGCGCTGGATCGTGCCATCTTGGACGCGCATGTCGAATCGCAGCACACCGGCACGGCGCTGGCGGCCGAGCAGGTCGCGCAGGCCCGTGCGCAGCGGCATGTGGCCCGCGCCAACGCAAAATGCGAAGCGGTGGACCGTGCCGAGCAGCGCGTGGTGGCCGCCCGGCGCCAAGCGACCGAATGGCAGGAAGAAGACGCCGCGCTCGAAGCCCAGCTCGCGCGCCAGTTCGCCGGCCAGAAGACTACCGCCTGAGCCGATGCAAGGGTTCGATCCTCATTCCATGGAAGGCCTGTTCCGGCAGGCGCTGCTGGTGATGCCACGTCTGCTGCCCATCATGTTCATCGTGCCGGTGTTCAGCGGACGGGTGGTGACGGGCATGGTGCGCAGCGGCTTGATTGCCATCCTCGCGGTGTTCGTGGCGCCCTCCATGGAGGGCGCGGCCATGAACGTGCAGGGCGGCGGGCTGTGGATGGCGCTCGCGCTCAAGGAAGCGCTGATCGGCGTTCTGCTCGGCATGGCCTTTGGCGCGCTGCTTTGGGCCATCGAGAACGTCGGCCACCTGATCGACTTCCAGACCGGCTCGGGCAACGCGTCCTTCTTCGATCCCGTGGCGGGGCACGAGAGCGGGCCGACCGCCAGCTTTCTCGGCTTCATGGCCGTCACGTTGTTCGTCACGGGCGGCGGACTGCACGTGATGCTTGGTGCGTTCTTCGAGTCGTACAAGCTTTGGCCGATCGAACGCATGCTGCCCAGCGCGTCGGTCGCGCTGGAGCAGTTTGCCGTGCACGAGGCCGATAGCGTGCTCGGCTGGACCCTCAAACTGGCCGCACCCGTGATCATCGTGCTGGTGGTGGCGGAGCTGGGTATCGGGCTGATCAACCGCTCTGTGCCGCAGCTGAACGTGTTCCTGTTTGCTCAGCCGGTGAAGAGCCTGCTGGCCGTGCTGATGATGGTGCTGTTCCTCGGCTTTGTCTTTGAATCGCTGCGCACCTTCCTGGCCGGCAACGGCGAGATGGTCTGGCTGTTGCGCGCGCTGCTGCACAGCCCCGGCGCATGAGCGAGAAACAGCACAAGCCTACCCAGCGCCGGCTGGAAGACGCACGGCGCGAAGGCGAAGTCGTTCGCAGTACGGACGTGACCAGCGCGCTTGTCTTTATCGGGATGCTCGTGCTGTTGTGGCAAGGCGGGCCGTGGTTGCTCGAACGCATGCGCGGCTTGCTGATACAAAACGTGACTGCCGTGGCGCAGGCCCGCGACCCGGCTGCGGCGGTGCGGCAGGCATTGGTATCGGCAGGGGCGGAATGGATTTTGTTGAGCGCAGCCGTGCTGATGCTGGTGACCGTGCTGGCGGTGCTGGGCGCGTTTGCCCAGGTGGGCGGCATGTTCGCGCCCAAACGCCTGACGCCGCAAATGTCACGGCTCAATCCTGGGGAAGGCATCCAGCGCATGTTCTCGGTGCGCAACCTGATCGGCCTGGCCATCATGCTGTTCAAGGTCGCTTGCCTGGCGCTGACGCTGTTCGTCGTGATTCGCGGGTCATTGGCGTTGCCGCTGCAGGCGGGCTACGGGCGGCCTGCGGCCATCCTGGCCGTGGTGGCGCATCTGGTTCTTGTGCTGTTCGGCTGGGCGGCGGTGGTGTACGTGCTGATGGCTGCGCTCGACTACTGGCACGTGCGTTTCGAATTCTTCAAGAAGAACCGCATGTCTACTGAAGAACTGCGCCGTGAGCACCGCGAGTTGCAGGGCGATCCGCATATCGTGGGGCGCCGCCGCCAGCTTGCATTGGAGGTGCAATACAGCGCGCTGGAAGATCGCATGCGTATTGCCACTGCCATCGTGTTCAGTGCGCGGCACGCGGTGGCGCTGTATTACCCCGGCGATGGCACGTTGCCGATGGTGATCGCCAAGGGCAGCGGCGAGTCCGTGCAGCGCATCCGGCAGATGGCCGAATACCACCTCGTGCCGACCGCAGCCAACGCCGGCCTGGCGGAGCGCCTGCACGACACCGTACCGATGGATACCACCATTGACCGCACGCTGTTCCGCGACGTGGCCGCGCTGCTCCGCTGGGCTGAAGGTGCGGATGCGGTGGGTAACCCGTACGTGTCGTCAACCTCCTGAACGCGCACAAGAAACAGCGGGCGCCTGACTGCTGCGCCCGCCGTAGGTGGCTCGCCTTTCCCGTTTATCCGATCCGCACGATGTCACCCGGGACGACAAGATCCGGATCCTGCCCCGTTGCGCCCTGTGTGTACGGATTGCCGTCCAGCGCGGCCCAGTCGAACTGGCTGTTCATCGGCGGCAGCTTGTCGAACGCAGCAAGCGTACGCGGCTCGGATGCCGGGCCCGTGGTGCCGAGCAGCTTGGCGGCATCGGCAGCGCTCAGTTGCCAGAGCGTGTCGCCAGGGCCAACGATCGCGTACTGCGGCGACGTGGCGGTGCCGATCGACGGTAACGCGTGCGGAGCGTTGGCGCGCAGCACGTCACCGCTCACGCCTTGCATGTCGGGCAGCGGGAACGCGGCAATGGGCTGATTGTTCTGATCCTGCCCGTTGCCATTGGCCTGCACTTGCGCAACGGCCGGCTTAGCCGCTTGGTTGGGCACGAACAGCTCGATGCCGAAGCGCGTGACCGCCGCCACACCCAGGATCACGCCGCCGGGCATCATGGGATTGCTTGGCAGGCGCTGGCCGACCTTGGGCATCAGGTCGCCGGCAATGCGCAGGGCGCCTGCCCCGAATGCCAGGTCCAACGCCGCCTTGGTGGCGCCCATGGCCGGGCTGTTCGTATGCATGAGCGCGTCGTTCATCGCCAGGGGCACGGAGCCGACCGTGTACAGCGACATCGTGAATGCCTGGGCACGGTTGAGCCACGGGCTCGTGTTGGTCGCCTTGTCGTTGAACGTGGCGCCCAGGCGGCCAGCAAAGTTGCGGCTGGATAGCGCCAGGTTGGCGCTCAGGAACAGCGCATTGCTCCAGAACGACGGTGTGTTCAGGTGGGCACCGTGCGTTGCAAACCAGTAGGCCGTGTTGCCGTTATTCAGCGCAAGCGTGAGCAGTTGCAGCGTGTCGTTGGCGCGGCCAATGGGGCTCTTCGGAGACAGCAGTTTTGCCGGTGCGCTCGTGAGCGCATGCAGGCGCTGCACGTCGCGGTCGGGCTGGGCGTCGGGGTTGTCTTTCTTGCTGAGCGCATCGGTGAGGGCGTCCGGGTTGGCCTGGAAGTGATCCAGCGCTTCACCGATGGCCGCGCGGTCTGTTTTTGACAGCCCCCAGCGGCCCGCCTGATCGCGCACGTTGGCCTTGAGCCACGCCAGCGCCGAGGCGGAATCCTCGGTCCCCAGCTTGCCAAGCTGTTCGTTGATCGCGCGTGTCTTGTTGGCGCGCAGCGCCGCGATGCTGCCGCGATACATGAATGAAAGCGGACTCGTGACGGACGGGTCGAATACCGCGTGCGTAGCGGCGCTCCCGGTGAGCGTGGCGGAACTCGCAGCCGTGGAGAACGCCCCGGTGAGCGAGCCCGCGAAGATCCACCGGATCCACGGCTTGCGCTTGGGTTCTCCGGCGCTGGCGGCGCTGTCCGGCTCGGTGGGCGGGGTGCCGTTGCCATCGTCTCCGGCCTCGCCGGTCTTGATGGGCGGGGTGCTGGGCTCCGTGGGCTTGCTGTTGGAGGCCTGCGTGCCGGCGGCGGGCGTGTCCGGCGACGGACCGTCCGGACCCTTCGGCCCCGTCGCGTTTGCTGCCGCGGGTGGGGGCACGTCAGGTTTCTTGCCGGCGGCCAGATTGATCATCTGCACAACGGTCTGGTAGGTGTTGCTGTCGTGTCCGCCCACAGTCGGATCGGCGCGGCCGGTGACGCCATCTACCGCCCCGGCGTTGGCACTGGCCTGGAGCGCGTCCATGTGCTGCTGGTGCGTGCTGAGCAAATCCGTGCGGCCGGCGGCCTTCAGTGCAGATGCGGCAAGCCCGTGCGCGCCCCAGTTGGAGTTGGATGCGCTCACGTAGTGGTCGGCCGGTACCACCGAGCGGGGGTCGACCACGGTGCCGTCGGGCAGCGTCACCTGCGGGGCCGTGCGGCGCGTGTTGCCCATGCCGGCTTCATGCCCGCGCGAGCCTACGCCGATGGTGGTCACGCCATCGGTCTTCCAGCCGGCTGCGACCACTTCGTCCAGCGGCACGGTCTGGTCAGTGACGTCATTGCCGTTCTGGTCGATATACCGGCCATCGGCGTTGCGACCGTGAACGTTGATGGAGACGATCGTGTCGGGCGACTCCTGGTTGATGAGGTCTTGCGCGGTGGTGCGTGCCGGCTCGCCTGGGGCCGCATCGAACGGGACGATGCTGTAGTCGTTGACCGCTGCGCCGCGTGCCTGAAGCGCGGCATCGAGTGTGGGCACCGCTTCGTGCGGGACCACATAGACAACCTGCTTGCCCGAGGCCTGCATGTCATGACCAAACACGGCAGCGCCGGCAATGCCGTCGGTGTCGACAGCGCCATGCGCATTGCGGGCGCCGACCAGTACCAGGATGCGGTTGCTGTCCTGTAGCGCGGCGGCGGCGTTGTCGACCCCCTTTGGGTTTTCAATGCGCGCCATGTCGGGGTTGAACATCGCCATCACGGCGTTGCTGATGGGCGTGGGCTCCATGCGCGGGTTCGGCGGGATGGTGCCGTCCAGCGTCTTGCCGGGGCCGAACCTGCGCACGCGCTTCACGGGCACATTGAGGCGCTCCATCAGGTTCTGCACCGATTCGCTCACGGGCCCGGTCTTGCCGGAAGTAACCACGTACGGGTCGGTGGAATACGCCGCGCTCGGCGTGTGCCATTCGCTCTTCCCGATTTCGTTGAGCAGCGCCCTGGCCTGGTACTCCATCGGGTCGACCACGGGAATATCCATGCCGCGCTTCTGCAGCGAGGTCACGAGAAAATCCTTCATGGCCGGGTAGTGCGTGCAGCACAGCCACAGCGATGTGGTGTTCGGGTCGAGTTCCTCCACATATTTGTCCGAGGCGGCTTGCAGCTCTGCCTTCACCGCCGGGTCATCGCTCTTGTGCTTGAGGTCGTTGACGAAATCCGCAAACTTGTGGGCTGCCACGGCCTGCGGGGTGATGTCGCCATTGGTCAGCTCGGCGACCCTGTTCTGGTATGCGCCGCTCTTGACGGTGCCCGCTGTGGCGATGACGGCCGGGCGGTCACCGCCATGTTCGACCATGGCGCGCGAGGTCACGTCAATCAGGTTGATGACGGGCACATCCACGTTGTCCAGCGCTTTCGGGAACGCGGTACACGCGGTGTTGCACGCCATGGCCACCATGGCCGCCTTCAGGCGCTGTGCGGTCTGCAGGCCATTGCCCACCAGGCGGATGAGCGTGTCGGGGCTCTTGGGGCCGTAGGGCGCGTTGGCATGGTCCACCACCGGCACCATCTGCAGGTCTTCCCCCGTTTCGGCCTTGATGATTGCCAGCATGTTCTTGGCCGCGATCAGCCCGCCGTTGCTGGAGTCGAAGGCGGCAACGGTGAAGGGTTCGTTGGGCGTGGCCTCGTCAAACGTCTTGCCGTCAGGCATGTGGTTCATGGCGTTGCGCAGCAGCACGAGCATGCCCTGGTGCACCTGCGAGGCAAAACCGTCGACGCTGGCCTCGCCCTTGCGGCTCACGCCATCCACCGCACCGGCATCCACCGAAGCCTTGATGGCCGCGTGCAGTTGTTCCGGCTTGGGCATGAGATCCAGCCGCCCCATGTTGCGCAGCATGTTGGCCAGGATGGCCTGCGCGCCAAAGTTGGAATTCCACGCCGTGACAGGAAAGTCCACCGGCACCGTCGAGGCAAAATCGACTGTGCTGCCGTCAGCCAGCGTGACCGGCGGAATCTTGCTGCGCAGGCTGCCCATGCCGGCTTCGTTGCCGCCGTCGCCCACGCCCACCGTGACGATGCCCTTGCGCTTGTTGGCTTCCAGAATGATCTGGTCTTTCGGCGCATTGACGTCGGCAACCGAGATGCCGCGCATGTTCAGGTAGTCGCCGTCGGCATTGCGCGCCGGCAGCTCGATGGCCACCACGGCTTCGGGCTGTACGCGGTCGAGCAGTTCGTTGGCCGCATCGCGCGCGGGCTGGCCGCGCTTGGCATCGAACAGCTCGAGCTTGACGAGGTGGCCGCCCGGATAGGTATCGAGCACCGACTGGAGCACGGGCATGTTGGCCGAATCGGTGGCAACGGTGATGTCGTAGCCGGCCTGCGCGAGCGTGGCGGCTTTCTCGCCTGTGCCGACGGGGCCATCGGTTTCCGGCAGCATGCGGCCTGTTGTGGGGTCGCGTCCCACCGTAAAGCCCGTCACCATCAGGATGCGCTTGCCCATCAGCGCGGCGGCGGCGTCTTCGGTGCCGCCCTTGACGAAGAAGTTGCGGATGCCGCGGTCGATGAACATCGCCTGGATGCGGTCCACCGGCGACATGATGCGATCGGCCGTGCGCCCGAACACCGACGACTTGCCGCGATAGAGCTGCATGCGCTGGCGCCAGCTCATGCGCACGGGGTCTTTGATGTTGGCGGTATCGTGCGCGAACTCGGCCTTGCTCAGGATGAGTTGCCGCTGCTCATCGCTCATCTTCGAAAGCGCGCTGGCCAGGCGCCGCACGCCAATGCCACGCGGATGACGGCCGGCGGTGGTCCCGCTGGTACGGTAATTCTCTGCGTCAAGCAGAAGGTCGGCATGCTGCGACAGCGCGTTCTGCGTGCCGGCGTCGAGTGCCTTTTGCGTGTCGGTAAAGCTCGTGAGCGTGACTTCCGGGTTGGCGAGGTCATCCAAAGCGCCGGGCAGCGGCCGCGAAGGGCGGGCAGGTCCCGTGTTGGTTGGATTGCTTTCGTCGCCCGGTGTGCCCGTTTTGCCGGGTTCCGTGGTTGGGTCGCCTGCGGTCTTGGGCTTGCCGGTGGCGGGGTCGATCGGGTCCGTGCCCGGCTTGCCTGTCGTGCCGTCCTTGCCTTCGGTGCCGGCCGTGGTGTCGCCCGGCTCGTTGGTCTTGCCGTTGGCTTGCGTGATGACCGGCTCGGTGGTCGGGTCGGTTGTGGGCCGGCCGGCGTTGGCTGGGTCGTTGGCAGCTACCGTGGTGGGCTCGGACACCATCTCGGTGGGCCTGTAGCGGTCGGCGTTGTTCTTCAGGGCGTTGAGCAGGCCGACGCGCTCCGTGCCTTGCGACAGGCCAACACGTTCGAGCATGCGCGTGGCGCCCACCTGGCCCAGGCCAAGACCCAGGAACATGATCGATTCGGCTTTCTGCTCGCCCGACATCCGGTCGCCGTACATCAGCAGGTCCTTGACCTGCGCGCCCGTCATGACGATGCCGCCGCCACCGGCCACCAAATCCGAAGCCGAGCGCGTGAGCGTGAACATCTTTGAGGCCGCCGCCGCTTCCGACAGCGCGGACACGCCCTTGCCCGCCAAGCTGTACTCACCCGCTGCCGATGTGACGATGGCGAGCCAGTCGTTAAAGGCCTCGGGGTTGGTGGGCGACCACGAGCGGCCGTGGTCGGCCAGCGTGTTGAGGTGGTCGACCGACTCCCCAACGATCCACCCCGTGCCCACCGCCACCATGGCGCCGCCCACAATCGATGCGCCACCGAACGTGCCCACCGACAGGATCACCCCGCCCACCGCCGTGGCCACGCCGGCCACGATGTCGACAACGTGCCGGATCTTTTGCCCCGTTGTGGTGATGTGCGCACTGAAGTGATCGACGTCGGGAATGCCCTTGCTGTCGAGCGCCACAGTGCCTGCAAGGTTCTTCGGCACGTAGATCGTGCCGCCGTCAGACAGGGCGTTGTTATGGCGGTAGTCGTCGAGGTTTTCGTAGTCCCAGCCGCGATCGTCGATGTAGTGCGGCTTGCCCCCGTTCTTGTCGGTGACTTCGAACAACGCCGTCGGCATCACGCCTGCGCTCTTGTCCACGTAGGCAATCGGAATGGCTTTCACGGTCGGGTTATCGCCACCCACCTCGTGGATCTTCTTGTTGACCTCGTCGATGATCTTGGTGCTGTTGCCGCTGGTGAACCACGCTGTGCCGGTGGTGCCGCTGCTTTGCGCGCTGGCGTTGTCAGCCTGGATCATCAGCGCGCCGCCGATGTAGTTCTTGAGCTGCGTGTCGGCATCAGGGCCAGTGAAAGACTGCGCCTTGTCGTTGTAGAGCGGTGTGTCCTTGCCAAAGGTGGCCTTGGACATCTGCCCGAAGATGTTCTTCAGCCCCGTGTTCTGGTCGGACTGGAACGTCTTGTAGTCGGCTTCCGCCTGCTTTTGCTGGACCTTCTCGTTGCCGCGGTCAAAGGCGCGTTGCAGCATGTCGGCGTTGGGCAAGTCCTTGCCGTGCTGCTGGATCAGCGCGTTGGTGACGGTGGCGCCGTTGCCGTCGCCCACGGCGTTCTGCACCGGCACCCACGACGGCATGCTCCCCCCCGAGCCGGAGGTCTGCATGCTGTACAGGAACGATTTGGCATTGGAGTCGGTGGTCAGCCAGTTGGCAACCTGCTGGGCGTGATCGGTGCTTGGCTGGTCGCTGGCAAAGCGCGGCGAATCGGCCACGGCGGCCGTCAGGCTCAAGCCGCCGTAAAAGTCCGAGCCGTGGGGCACGAGTCCCGACGTGTCGGCGCCGGCGTTGCTCTGGAACCACTTGCCGTTGTCGTTGAAGCGATCCTCTACGGTGGTCAGCAGGTTGTTTGCCACCTCGGGTGGCGCCACCTTGGCCAGGTCCTTCATCCAATTGCCGACGGCGTCGTATTTGACCGTGCTGTCGGCCATCTTGCGATTGGCGTCCGGGTCGTCGGGGTTGTACTTGTAGACCTGGGTGAGGTCGCTGATCTGCTTGTTGAAGTAGTCGCTGTGTGCGTTGAAGAAGGGGGCGCCGGCCACCTGGTACAGATGGTCGCGCGCGTCGGGGTCGGCGCTGGTGACCGACACGTCGTTCATGTTGGTCGACAGGATCTTCAGCGCGCCCTGCGCATCGCCCGCCTTCATCTTGGCCGCGACCTGATCCTTGGTGTAGTTCACGCGCACGTCGTAGCTGGCTGCACCGATCTGCTCGTAGATCTGCTCGGCGTTCTTGTCATTGGCGTGCGGCCGCGCAAGCTGCACGCACGCAAACTGCACCGGATCGTTCGTGGCGAGCGCCTTGTCCTGCGCCGACAGCGTCGGGTCGTTCGGGTTGATGTGGTTGATCTGGTACTGGATCGCATCGGCTGTGGCGATGTTCCTGGCAAACGCGAGGCTGCCCTCGTCCCAATCGGGGTGGGCCTTTGCCAGCGCATCGGCGGCGTCGTTAGCCGCCTTCAGGTTATCGCCCGAGCCGAAGTTCTCGTAGCTTGAAAGCTCGCCGCCAATGGCGGTCTTGAAGTCCTGAATGGCCTTGTCCAGGTTGGCCTGCGCCGTGTTGATCGAGTCCTGCTTGTCTTCAGCAATGGTCCGATTGGTGACCTTGATGTTCTGCGCATCCTGCAGCTTGTCTTGCGCATCGAGCACGCCGTCGCGCGCTTCCGATGCGGTGCGCTGGCTCGGGTCTTGCTTCTCTACGGCGTCTTTTGCATCGTCGACGATCTTGTCGAGCCATTTGGCATCGGGATCGCGTTTCTTGATGGCGTCCGCTGCGTCTTCGATGGCTTTCTTCTCGCCGCCAGCGGGCGCTTCGTCGGCCTGCCGGCGCAACTCGTTCTGTACCGAGTTGATGACGTCCGAAAGCGGCTTGTCGAGCTTGGCCTGGGCGGCCTTGGAGTCGTCGCCGTTGTTGATGTAGTCGTTGACCGCCGTGTTGGCCGTCTGGATGGCCGCGTCGGTTTTGGTTTTGGCGTCGGCGGCGGCTTGTTTCTGCTCAGGGGTGGGTGGGGGCGGCGGCGGGGGCGGCGGACGGTAGTAGACGATGCGGCCGTTGATCTCGTCGATGGCGGGCATGGTGTTCTCCAGCGGCGCCCCATACGGGGTGGGCCTGATTGAAAGCAATCGGGTGATAGGGGCATTCTGGACGCCGGTTGCCGACGCAGCTATTGGCGAATTACGTAGTGCGGCGCCGGTGTGGGCGCGCCCGCGTTGTAGAAACTACGAGGTTCCGTGGCAGTTTTGGCCGAGCGTTGGTAAAAACCGCCGATCACGCATGCATGGGCGTGCGCCGCAGCACGAAAATCCGTAACCTGAGCGCGCTGCATGGGCCGATGGCGCAGCGAGTGCGCCGCAACCGGGCCGCATACAAAAACACGAGGGGCAGGGCATGAACCTACGTTTTCTGGAAACCTTTGTCTGGGTGGCGCGGCTGCGCAGTTTCCGCCTCACCGCAGACAAGCTGTTCACCACGCAGGCATCGATTTCTGCGCGCATTGCCGCGCTGGAAGAAGAGCTTGGCGTACGCCTGTTTGACCGCGACACACGCGGGGTGCAACTCACGCCCGATGGCCACAAGGTGCTGGAATATGCAGACCGCATGGTGAGCACGCTGCACCAGTTGCAGGCGGCGGTGGCACAGCGCCCGGGCTTTGAAGGGCGCGTGCGGGTCGGGGCGATGGACAGCGTCATCCATACGTGGCTCTCGCCGCTCATTGCGCGCACGGCCGAGATGTTTCCCGCGTTGGAAATCGAACTCGTGGCCGACAGCGCGATGCACCTCGTCGAGCAGCTACAGAAGGGCGCGCTCGACATTGCCTTCCAGACCGATCTGCTGCGCGCCGAAAGCGTGCGCAACGTGCAGCTCGCGCAGTACCCGATCCATTGGGTGGTGGCCACCAACTCGCGGTTGGCGCACCCATACGGCAGCCTGGGCGAACTTGCGCGCGAACGGCTCATCACCTTCGTGCGCAACTCCCGGCCGCATCAGGACATGCTCAACCTGCTGCACCTGAGCGGGGTGGAATCACCGCGCGTGAACTGCGTGAATTCGGTGGCCGCCATGACGCGCCTGGTGGGCGATGGCTTTGGCGTGGGCGCGTTGCCCACCGTGCTGGTGCGGGACCGCATTGAGAGCGGGGCGTTGACGGTGCTGGAAGTGGAGCCGGCGTTGCCCGCCCTGCCGATCATCGCGTCGTGGCGCGCGGGGGCGGGGCTGGAGGTGCACGAAGCCATCGTCGGCCTGGCGCGCACGATGGCGCGTGAGTTCTGCCTCTCGGTCGGGCCGCGCTACGCCATTGCCGAGGAAGTCGAGCGCAACACGGAAGCCGCCTAAGCCAACGCAGCGTGCCGTGGCGCCAGCGTCAGAAGATCGAGCGGCCGGTCAGCGTCGTGAGCCACTCCAGCGCCTGCAGGCCGGCCAGCGAATTGCCGCTGACGTCGAGCCCCGGAGACCACACGCACACGCCAAATTCGCCCGGCAGCACGGCGACGATGCCGCCGCCCACGCCGCTCTTGGCGGGCAGCCCCACGCGATAGACGAAGTCGCCCGCCGCGTCGTAGGTGCCGCAGGTCAGCATCAGTGCAGAGAGGCGCTTGGCAGGGCTGGCACCGACGATGTGCTCACCGCTCCACGGCACAACGCCGCCGTTGGCGAGAAACAGCACGGCGCGGGCGAGGTCGGTGCAATCCATCTCGATGGCGCACTGGCGGCAGTACGCATCGATGACGGTTTCCACCGGCATGTGCAGGTTGCCGAAGCTCTTCATGAAGTGGGCCATCGCGCGGTTGCGGTCGGCGTGGGCCAGTTCGGATTCGGCCACGCGCCGCACGTAGTCGATGCGTGGGTTGTCGACCAGCCGCCGCATGAACTGCACCAGCGCGGTTTCGGCCTGCACGAAGCGGCGGCACAGCACGTCGGTCACGACCAGCGCACCGGCATTGATGAACGGGTTGCGCGGGATGCCGTTCTCGTATTCGAGCTGCACCAGCGAGTTGAAAGCATTGCCGGAGGGTTCGCGGCCGACACGTTGCCAGAGCGTTTCGCCTTCGAGCTGGAAGGCCAGCGTGCAGGCAAACAGTTTGGACACGCTCTGGATCGAGAACGGCACATCCGCCTTGCCCACCGTGTAGACATCGCCGCCCAGGGTGACGATGGCCATGCCGAAATCCGTCGCACTGGCGCCGGCCAGCTCGGGGATGTAATCGGCAACCCGCCCCTGGCCGAGGTACGGCTGGATGTCGCGGTGGATGGTGTCCAGGATCGCTTGGTAGTCCATGTCAGGCCAGGAGGGCAAACGGTGGGGCGGCGATTTTACACGCGCGGGTGCTGCACCGGCCTCGGCAATCACCTTTTCCTATCGCCTGCAATCCGAAACTTTCGTTGGACCGCGTTTCATCACGCTTTCACAATCAGCCGCACAAACAACCTTGTGGAAGAGCTTGCATGACGACGGCAGTGGAGACAGCCCAGGCAAAAAGAATGCCGGAACAACCGGCACCGATGCCCTTACCCGCCCGCACGGGTGCCAGCGTGGCCTACGCAAATCCGTATTCCGCCCGCCTGGCGGCGCGCTCGGGCGTGCTGCGTGGCCATACCAGCGGCCTGTGCGATGGCTACGTGCAGGCCAACATCGTGATGCTGCGCGATACGTGGGCCAACGAGTTCCTGCGCTTCTGCCAGCTCAACCCGAAACCGTGCCCGCTGCTGGACGTGACCGAGCCCGGCGTGCCCGTATTTCGGCATCTGGGCCAGGACGTTGATGTGCGCCGCGACGTGCCGCGCTATCGCGTCTACCGCAACGGCGAGCTGGCCGAAGAGCCGGCCGACGTTGAAGCGCTGTGGACCGACGACATGGTTGCGTTTGCCATTGGCTGCTCCTTCTCGTTCGAGCACGCGTTGATGGAGGCGGGTGTGCCGCTGCGTCATATCGCCATGTCGCGCAACGTGGCGATGTATCGCACGTCGGTCGACACGATCGGTACGTCCCGCCTGGCGGGCAAGCTCGTGGTGTCGATGCGGCCGATGTCGGTGCCTAACGCCATACGCGCGATCGAGATCACCTCGCGCATGCCGCGTGCGCACGGCGCGCCGGTGCATTTTGGTGACCCTGCGGCCATCGGCATTGCTGATCTGGCGCAGCCCGATTGGGGGGATGCCGTGCCCGTGCAGCCTGGCGAGGTGCCGGTGTTCTGGGCCTGTGGCGTGACACCCCAGGCGGTGGTGCAGCAAGCGCGGCCCGAGCTGTGCATCACGCATGCGCCTGGGCACATGCTGATCACAGACCTGCGCACCGCAGCGCTGACCTGAGCACGCAGTCGCAAGAGCGAAAGAGCGAAAGACGGACGGGTACCGGGGTTCCAGCCGGCGCACGCAGAGGCGCTGGTTTATAGCAAGCAATAAGCGATAGCCGCATCGAGACAGCATTAGTAACAAGGAGGAAACACCATGACAACCGAAGCAACGGTTGCGCGAGCGCCCGCCGGGACGGACGCCACGGCCGCAGCCAATTCCGGCGGTTTGTTCCGCTGGTACCGAGAGATCTCCACGCAGGAGCGGCGCACGTTCTGGAGCTGCAAGGTGGGCTACGCGCTCGACGCGATGGACACGCAGATCCTGAGCTTCGTCATCCCCACGTTGATCGGCGTGTGGGGCTTGTCCAAGGCCGATGCGGGGTTGATCGGCACATGCACGTTGCTGGCATCGGCGGCGGGGGGCTGGGTGGCTGGCATCCTGTCGGATCGCATCGGGCGCGTGCGCGCGTTGCAGATCACCATCCTGTGGTTTGCGGTGTTTACCTTCCTGTGCGGCCTTGCGCAGAACTACGAACAACTGCTGATTGCGCGCACGCTCATGGGCTTCGGCTTTGGCGGCGAATGGACGGCCGGCGCTGTGCTGATCGGCGAGGCGATTCGCTCGCAGGATCGCGGCAAGGCTGTTGGCATGGTGCAGGCGGGTTGGGCGCTGGGGTGGGGCGCATCGGCGTTGCTGTACGCGTGGTTCTTCAGCGTGATGCCGCCCGAGACTGCATGGCGCGCGTTGTTCCTCGTGGGGATCGTGCCTGCCGTGTTCGTGTTCTTCCTGCGCAGGCTGGTGAAAGAGCCGGAGGTGTTTCAGGAAGCGAAGTCACAAGCCGCCGAGCGCACGAGCTTCTTCGAGATTTTCTCTCCGCGGCTATTGAGCACCACGCTGCGTGCCGCTGTGCTGACCACTGGCGCGCAAGGCGGCTACTACGCCATCACCACGTGGCTGCCGACGTTCCTGAAAACCGAGCGCCATCTGACCGTGCTGGGCACCGGCGGCTATCTGGCCGTGGTGATCATTGGTTCGTACATCGGCTACCTGACCAGCGCGGTGCTGACCGACCGCCTGGGCCGCAAGCGCAACTTCATCCTGTTTGCGGTGGGCTCGATGGTGGTGGCGCTGGCCTACACGCAACTGGAGGTGACCGACAACACAATGCTGCTGCTCGGCCTGCCGCTGGGCTTCTTTGCCTCGGGCATCTTTGCCGGCATGGGCGCGTTCCTGACCGAGTTGTTCCCGACGGCGGTGCGCGGCTCGGGCCAGGGCTTTTGCTACAACGTGGGCCGGGCGGTTGGCGCATGCTTCCCGTTCCTGATCGGGCAGGTGAGTGCGCATTCGTCCCTCGGGCATGCCATCGGCATCTTCGCGGCGGGCGCCTATGGGCTGCTCATCGTGGCGGCGCTCACCTTGCCGGAAACGCGCGGCCGAGAACTCGAATCGATTTAACTCCTGTGCTTCCCCCAAAAGTGCACAGCGCGCGGCGTTTGGAAGACGCCGCGCTTTTTTTTGTGCATCGATATGCCTCGGCGGTTTCAAGACACGCCGGACATGAAGCACTGATCTATCCGCCGGTCAATCACGTTCAGGCAGTCGACCGAGGAAGGGCCCGCCGACAATCTGCAGACGCGCTTGGGGCCACGTTGAAGGTGTTCGACGCGTGAATGCAGGGAGTCCGGCGCGCGCGGTTGGCGTTGGTTTTTTATCAATCGTTAATCTTGGCGTGGCCCTGCGCCAATCAAGTGCACGCATGCCGACTTGGCACAGCGCAATTAGCCCGCGTTAAACCAGAATTCAATAACTTTCAGGCTCCAAGTAACGGAACGCTCATCTGAAAAACGCACGCTTCCACTAGCATGCGAGCCATCGCCTGTCGACAACGTATCGGCGGGCATGCCGGGGGGATTCCGGCTGAAGGCAACGAGTCTGCGTAGTTGGCCCGGCCGGTGCAAATCGCATAGAACGATGGGAGCGGGCCCATGAGTTTCACCTCTACCGGCAACGGCAAAGCGCCGTCCGGAAATTCCTTTTTGTCGACCCTGTCCGGCGGCGGATTGTCGCCAGGTACCGGCATGCTTGCGGATGCTGCCGGCATGCTCGGCAACGCGCCGGGGGCCGGTTTGATTGGGGGCGCGGCGCGCGCTGCGCAGTTGGCGCAGACGGGCATGTCGCTGCTTGGGCGCACGCCAGCGTCGATTGCCGATGCCATTAACGGCATGCCCGGCGCGAAGTCTCGACTGACGCAGGCCAGCCGCTTCGTGCGCATGGAGTCGCCACTCGGGCCCGACGTACTGCTGGTCAATGCGCTGGTGGTGGACGAGTACGTCAGCCGCCTGCCGGAAATCCATCTCGACCTGCTATCGCACCAGAGCGAAATTGAGATCGACAAGATCGTCGGGCAGCAGGTGTCGGTGTCGCTGGAACCCAAGTCCACCGGCGGCGTGTTCAGCCAGCTGGCGGCCGGGCCGGAAATCGGCCAGCGCTACTTTCAGGGCTACGTTGCATCGTTCGGGCGAGTCGGGCACCCCGGCTCGGTCACGCGCTACGAGATGACGGTGGTGCCGTGGTTCTGGTTTCTCACGCGCTCGACGGACTGCCGCATCTTCCAGAACAAGACCGCGGAAGACATCCTCTCCGAGATCTTTGTCGAGCTCGGCTTTCACGATTTCGAGTTCAACCTGAAGTCGGAGCAGGCGCGGCTCGAATACGTCGTCATGTACCGGGAGTCCTACTTCAACTTCTGCGCCCGCCTGATGGAGCAGGAGGGCATGTTCTGGACGCACCGCTACGAGAAAGACCGGCACGTCCTTGTCATTGGCGACACCAACGACCTGTTCAAGCCGCTGACGCCTGTCGATACGATTCCGTACTACGGCGCCAGCGCCGCCAGCGAGCGCAACGGCATCGACCGGTGGGACGAGGCGTTCAACTTTCGCGTGGGCAAGATCACCTATCGGGATTTCAACTACGACACACCGTCGTCTCCGCTGATGCACGTGGAAGTGCCGACCACGCTCAAGAACCCGAACATCGGGGCCACCGAGCGCTACGAATACCACTCGCTGTACGACCACAGCGACGACGGCCGCCGGTACGCGCGCCATGCCATGGAAGCAGAAGAGGCGCAGGCGCATCGGTTCAAGGGTGCAGGCTTCGTGCAGGCCATGACCACGGCCGGGCGCTTCCGGCTGACCAACCACCCCGTCTCGGCCTACGACGACAAGGCCTTTGTTCTGCTGCACGTACGCCACCACGCCGTGAACGACTACACGAGCCAGGGCGCCGAGCAGCCGTACCGCAACAGCTTTACGTGCCTGCCCGTGGAGGTGCCGTTCCGCCCCGAGCGCCGCACACCCAAGCCCTACATGTACGGTACGCAGGCGGCTGTGGTGGTCGGCCCCAAAGGCGAAGAGATCCATACCGACGGCAGCCGCGTCAAGGTGCATTTCTTCTGGGACCGGCGCGGCAAGATGGATGGCTCCGATTCCATCTGGGTGCGCGTGTCGCAGCCGTGGGCGGGCGCGGGTTGGGGCGGCGCGGCCATCCCGCGTATCGGCCAAGAGGTGATCGTCGCCTTCAACGAGGGCGACCCCGACAACCCGGTGATTGTCGGCCGCGTGTTCAACGGCGAGGCCGCCAACCCGTACCACGGCGACGGCGGCCAGACCATGGGCATCCGCAGCCAGACGCACAAGGGAGGTGGCTCCAACGAGCTGCGCTTCTCCGACGTGAATGGCGCGCAGGAAGTGTTCATGCACGCGCAGAAAGATATGAACACCGTGGTGCAAGACGCGCAGAGCACGCATGTGGTCAAGGGCGATCGGACGATCCTGGTGTCGACGGGCAACCATGCGACGGAGGTCTCTACCGGCAACCTGAGCGAAGCCGTCAAGGGCGACCACACCACGCTGGTTACCCAGGGCCACCACAAGACGCAGATCGACACCGGCAACATGGAAACGACCGTGAGCACGGGCGACAAAACGCTCACGGTATCGAAGGGCAACTACGAGACGACGGTGTCGGTGGGGGATCTGACGGACACGGTCACGCAAGGCAACACCACGCAGAAGTCGCCCGCCGGTGTGCACACGATCGAGGCCAAGGAACTGTGGATCAAGGTGGGCGGTGCCGGCGGGACGTCGATCCATATGACGGCCGATGCGATCGAGCTGCACAAGGGCTCATCCACGATCCGGCTGGATGCGGCCGAGATCAAGATCCAGGCACCCAATACCCATATCAACCCGGATAACGGCTGACACCATGTATCAGATGCAGGAAGGTTCCTTGTTGCTCCCACCGGACTGGATCGACAAGACGATGAATGTGTTCGTCTCCGCCTCCACCGGCACGGAGGGCGTGAGCTTTGTCGTCACGCGCGAGCGTCTGCCATGGGGCATGCAGTTTGGCGAGTACGCCGCCAGCGAGCTGCAAAAGCTCGCCAAGCAGGTGCCCGACTATGAAGCGGTGAGCAGCAGCGAAACCACGGTGTCCGGCCGCGCAGCGTATGCGCACGAATACAAATGGTCGAACAACGGCCGGCCACTGCAGCAGTTGCTGACGATGGTGGAGCACGGCAAGCAGGTGCTGATGCTCACCTTTACCGCGCCCGGGGTGCTGAGCGCCAGTCAGAAGACGCTGGTAGAAGGCGTGGTGCAGAGCCTGCGCCTGAACGAGCCCGCCTGAGCGCAGCGCTGCCATGGCGGATCAAGATCCAAGCACACCGAGCACTCCCACCGGGCCGAGCGGCACCGCCGACGAGCGCTTGGCCGCGCTTCAGAACCTGGAAGACGGCGAGGCGAAAAAGCAGTCGCAGATGAAGTGGGTGGACGGCGCCAACTACGGCATGTTGGGCGCCGACGTTGGCTATGGCGCGTACGCCGCCGGCACCGCAGCAACCGCTGCGGGCGCGACCGGTGCGGCTGCGGCAGGTGCCGCAGCGCTGGCCGCCGTGCCCGCTGTGGTGGCACTGGGCGGTGCGTGGCTGCTTGGCAAGATTGGTGTCACCGGCGCCGTTGAGAAAGGCGCCGAATGGCTTGGCGACAAGCTGGGCTTGAGCATTGGAAAGGGCGATCCGCACCCGGCGTGCGTGGGTGACGACATCGCGCATTCATCGGGCTTCTGGGGCATGGTGGCCGGTCTCGCAATCGGGGTCGCCATTGGAGCCGCGGTTGCCGCGACGGTGGCGACCGGTGGGCTGGCCGGTGCGGTGATCGTGGGTGCCTGTATGGCAGGTGGCCTGAGCCTCGGAAGCGGTTTGGCCGCAGCCAGCCAGAGCATGGGCAGCAACTGCGGAAAGATCGCGTCTGGCTCAGGCAATGTCACCTTCGAAGGCAAAGCCGCGGCGCGTGTGACGGACATCATCGCTTGCGATAAGCACCCCGGGCCCGAGCCGCTGGTCGAAGGCAGTCTGACCATCACCGTCAACCAACTGCCGATCGTGCGCATCGGCCATTCGAGCCATTGCAGCGGCAAGGTGAACTCTGGGCGCAAGAGCATCCTGATCGACAAGACCACCGGGCAGTTCGGGCCGAAGAATCCCGAGCTGACAGCCGGCGAAGAGTTCTTTGCGGGTCTCGTGGGTGGGCTGCTTGGGGCCAAGCTGGGCGGCATGATCGGCGGCAGGGCGCCGGGAGAGCCGAACAAGTCGGCCGAACGTGACGGCGTCAAAGACGAAACCGCCACCAACTGCAAAGACCCAATCGACGTGGCGACCGGCGAGATGGTGGAGATCCGCACAGACGTGTCGATTCCCGGCGTTCTGCCTCTAGTGCTCACGCGCCGCTACCGCACGCGTTCGGATGACGAGGGCCTGCTTGGTCCAAGGTGGTCGACGAACTGGTCGCAGCGCTTGCGGTTGGATGAAGGTCGCCTCGTTCGTTTCTTCGATGGTGGTGGGCTCACGATCACCTTTGAGGCCCCCGATGCCGATCTCAACGGCATCAACCTGCGCGAACCACGTTATCGCCTGGAGGGCACGCGAACCGCACCTCGCGTCCTTGACGATGAAACGCGCCATATCCTGTGGTTTGCACCATTGGTCGACGGCGCCGTATCGCGCATCGAGCGTATCGAGGACTGGAGCGGCAATGCCATCGCGTTCGAGTACGACACCCATGGCCGGCTGACCGAGCTGCGACACACGACCGGTTACGCGCTCGTGTTGACGTATCCGGGCGCGCTGCGCACGGTGTCCAGCATTACCTTGCTCGAAGAGTCGGGCGAGACACGACGTTTGGCCGACTACCTGTATGAAGGCGGCATGCTCGCGCAGGTGTCGAGTTTACAGCATGGTGAGTTCCACTACACCTACGAGGCGCACGGCTGGATGACGAGCTGGCGCGACGCCGACCAGACAGAGGTTCGCTACGCCTACGACAGCTTCGGCCGCGTGGTCGAGACCGGCACACGCGAGGGTTACCACACCGGCCGCTTCGTCTATGAGGACGGCGTCACGCGTGTGCTCGATATCGATGGTGAATGGCTCTACGCCCACAACGCCGAAGGACTGGTCACACGCGAGGTGAACCCGCTTGGGCATGTGATTCAACGCGAGTGGCAACTTGGCCGATTGGCGTCTCAAACCGACCCGCTCGGGCGGCGCACCGATTTCGGATACGACACGCAGGGCCGGCTGGCCAGCATGGGCGATGCCGCCGGCGGCGCCACGCTGTTCAAGTACGACGCACAGCGTCGCCTTGCGGCTGTGGTGCAGCCAAACGGCGATCGCGTGGCAATGGAGTATGACGACAAGCATCGGCTGATGGCACGCACCGAACCAGATGGGCAGGTCAAACGCTATCGGTACGGTGAACGGGGTGAGCTTCTGCGGGCGGTCGAGGGAGAGCAGGAAACCCGCTTCGACTATGACGCACAGCTTCGGCTCATCAGCACGCGTTTGCCCACGGGCGCGAAGCAGGGCACACGCTTCGATGTGCTTGGGCGCCTGCTCGAAGAGGTCGATGCGCACGGCAACGTGACGCGTCACGACTACGCCGCCGGCGTGGACAATCCGCGCGGCAACCGGGCGCTGACCACACTGCCGGACCGCAGCATGCATCGCACCGCCTACAACGCAGAAGGGCTGGCGGTGGCGAACACCGATCCGCTGGGCCGGATCACGCGCTATACCTACGGTCCGTTCGATCTGCTGACAAGCACCACCGATGCCGCCGGCCATGCCACCCGCTTTGAGTACGATCATGCAACGCGGCCGGTGCGGATCGTCAATGCGCGCGGTGAGGTGTGGGAGTACCGCTACGACGCAGCTGGGCGGCTTGTCACCGAGATCGACTGGGGCGGCCGAGTCTCACACTATGAGCGCGATGTAGCCGGGCGGGTGGTCAAGAAGACGTGGCCGGACGGCGGTGTCTGGCTGTATCGATATGACGCGGGCGACCGGCCTGTGGCGATCGACGCGGGCGACGTCAAACTCGTCTACCGGTACGACGCGGCGGGGTGCATGACCGCTGCCGCGGTGCAAAGCGAGTCCACGCACGTCATCCGCTTCCGCTACGACAGCAAGGGCCGCCTGATCGAGGAGGATCAGCACGGCCAGCGCCTCCAACATGCCTACGACGCGCGGGGCCGGCGCGAGGCGCGCAAGACTGCGCATCGGGAAACACGCTATGAGTACGATGCGCTCGGCGCCCTGACGCAGGTTGGCGGCATGACCATCCAGCGGGATCTGCTTGGCCGCGAAACGGGTCGGCAGGCCGGTGAATTCATTCTGCAGCGGCAGTACGACGCCGTAGACCGCCTGCAGCGCCAGACGGCCGGCCCCCGTGCGGCCTTTGACGCGCTGCCGGTCAACCCTGTCGAAGCGCTGCAGAGCCTGACGCGTCAGCATTTCCGCTACGACGCTGCGGGGCAGCTGACCCAGATCGATACCGATGCAGACAGCTTCGTGTATACGCACGACGCGCGCGGACAGGTCACCGCCTTCGATAGCGTTCGGCAGCCCGCAGAGCACTATGCCTACGATGTATCCCGGAACATTGCCGCGCATGGCCGTAGAGGTCCCGTCGATCGACACGATTACCTAGCAGGTGGCTTGCCCGTTCAGGCGGGGCATATCCACTATCGCTACGACGCTCGCGGGCGCGTCATCGAAAAGACCATCGAGCAACCCGGCGAACACCCTCGGACATGGCGTTACGCCTGGGACGGTCTGAACCGCCTGACCGAAGTTCACACGCCTGCCAACGAAACATGGATGTACCGCTACGACGCGTTCGGCCGGCGTATTGAGAAGACGCATGTCGAGACCGGGCGCGCGCAGCGCTTCCTGTGGGACGGTTACACGTTGGCTGAACGGTGGGAATGCGGCCGCGATGGGCAAACGGGCGCTGTCACGACCTGGCATTTCGAGCCAGAGAGCTTCGCACCGCTGGCGCAGGAATGCGGCGACCAGATGTACGCGATCTTCAACGCCCCCACCGGCCTGCCGCTGGAGATATACCGCGACACAGGTGAGAAGGTCTGGTCTGCCCGCTACAACCTGTGGGGCAGGCGGATCAGTGAAGAGGCACATGCTGCGGAAGCCGCCCCCGACACCAGCCTGCGTTTTGCGGGGCAGTGGGCAGACGAAGAGTCGGGGCTGCATTACAACCTGAACCGCTACTACGACCCCGACAGCGGCTGCTATCTCAGCATTGACCCGATCGCCATCCGCGGTGGGCACCGTACACAGGGCTATGTGCAGAACCCGTTGCGGGAGATGGATCCGCTTGGGTTGGCGGTGTGCGAACAACGCTATGCCAACTACAAGTCATTGCGTGAGATGGGGTTGTCAGTCGAGGATGCCGCTAAGCTTTCGAAGTCGTTGAACGGCAAGCCCCTTGAGATCAAGGTGGGCGATAACGGGGAGGTCTATGCAAAGCTGCCGGCACCCTCCAACCCGGATGTCTTGCGGTGGCAGCGAATGAACGGCGATGGCATGTCGAACCGCAGTAAATACATGGGTTCGACGCCTTCAAAGGATTCGCCGGTCGGGCGTGAAGTACAGGACCGGATGCGCAAGGAAGGCACATTGAAGGGGGAGGGCGACGGGCGGGAGGTTCTCGGTGCGGATGGAAAATGGTACCCAATCGATCAAACAGACATGGGCCACAAACAGTCGGCCGTGGATTATTGGAATACGGAAGGGCGCTACTATGGCCCTCGATCGCCAGAAGTGCGCGAATTCATGAACGATCCAAAGAACTACGAGTTGGAGCCTAAGAGTATCAACAGAAGTAACGGCGCGAAGATGGGTACGACCTATGACTCACCGGCAACGCCGGAGGAAAAGGCCGGCTATTTCAGCATTGACGACATTGATTAGAGCTAGAGCACACACAGCATGAGCAAGACACTTCCGGATGCGCTTTACGCGCAAATCACCGACCTCTGTAAGCAAGGCGACGAACTGGTAGAGCAGGGGAACCTCGACGCCGGCAAACAGCACTACATCGCCGCACTACGCCTGCTGCCCGACAACCCGCTCGACTGGGAAGCCGCCACTTGGATCTATGTCGCCATTGGCGACGTCCACTTCCGCACGAACAATTTCGACAAGGCGTTCAAGTGTTTCTACAACGCCGTGCAGTGTCCCAAGGGCTTGGGCAATCCGTACATCCATCTTCGCCTCGGCCAGCTTTACTACGAGCAGGGCAACTTCGATAAAGCGACCGATGAACTGACCCGGGCCTATATGGGCGGCGGCTTGGACATCTTTCTCGAAGACGATCCCAAGTACCTCGAATTCCTGGAAACGAAGATCAAGCTCTGACAGGGGGGAAGACGCGGCCGAACTGCCGATCCCGGGGCTCTATGGCCCGAGCGTGACCCTCCCACCGTCGAGGTCGACCCTCCGAGGGCCGAACGCGAGCCTCAAACGGTCGCCTTCCACAGTCAGAGGTCGAATTTTCAAGCCCTGACAGCCACCTTCCAGCCTCGGACCGTCGTGCATGAGCCTCAGAGGGGCAACGTCGATGGTTTGAGGGTGGCGCTCGGGCCTCGGAGGTCCGATGGCGCGGATGTTTTTGGGCCGCGTTTGACCCTCCAAGGGTCGTGCGCCACTGTTTGATGGTCGCGCGCCGCTCTCGGACTGTGGAAATCGAATGTTTGGGACTGACGCACGCACCGAAAACTGTGGCGTTCCGCTGTCTGCGGGGCAATGGCGGGGGGTAAGGGTCAGGTCTGCTTCGGCAAGATCCGGTCGCCGCGTGCTTCGAAGCGGAATGCGCGCTGCGCGCACTGCCGTTGAAGTCCCGAGCCTCGCGCGCGGAATCGGGATGTGGAAAAAACTGCCGCCTCTGCAATCGGCGCAATTCGCTCCAAAAAGGCAAAAAAAAGCGCGGCCGAAGCCGCGCAGATCTCGCTTTCCAGAGAGAGGAGAGAAATTCTTACTGCTGTGCCACCGTTGCGGGCTTGGCCGCATTGGCTGCATTGGCTGCGTTAGGCTGTACCGCCGGCGGCAGGTCACCCCAGCCGCCGCCCAATGCCTTGATGAGCCCCACCGTGGAGTTCACGCGGCTGCCGGCAAGCTGCACGCCGATGCGTTCGGCGGACAGCATGTTGCGCTCGGCATCGATCACGTCCAGGTAGTTGACCGACCCCGCGTTGTAGCGCGTGCGCGAGAGCTGCGCGGCGCGCGATGAGGCACGCACGGCGTCGTCCTGAGCCTTGGCTTGATCGGCCAGCAGGCGCAGCTCCGACAGGTTGTCTTCCACCTCGCGGAAGGCGACGAGCACGCTCTCGCGGTAGTTGGCAACGTTCTCTTCATACGCAGCACGTGCCTGCTTCACGCCGGCGCTGCGGGCGCCACCATCGAAGATCGGCAGCGACAGCGCAGTGCCGACCAGCGGCCCGAGAATCCACGTGCGGCTGCCCCATTTGAGCAGGTCGCCGATGTCGTGCGACTCGTAGCCGAAGCCGCCCGTGAGTTGCAGTTGCGGGAAAAACGCCGCACGCGCCACGCCAATGCGCGCGTTGGCAGCAGCCATCGAGCGCTCGGCGGCGGCCACGTCGGGGCGGCGTTCCAGCAGGGCGGACGGCAGCCCGGCCGGTACGCGCACTTCGGCCGATTGCAGCGGGTCTGCGCCCATCGTGAAATCAGCCGGTGCCTTGCCCAGCAGCGTTGCGAGCGCATGTTCCAGCACCGCGCGACGGCGTTGCACGCCGATGCGGTCGGAGCGCGCCGTGGCCAGTTCGGCATCGGCGCGGGCGACGTCCAGCTCGCCGATGTCGCCGGTGTTGAAGCGGCGCTGCACGAGCTTGAGCGCCTCTTCACGACCGACCAGCGTGCGGGACAGCAACGCTTCTTCTGCATCCAGCGTGCGCAGGCTGAAGTACGTCTGTGCCACGTCGGCCTGCAATGAGAGGCGAGCCGCGCGGTACAGCGCTTCGACGCGTTCGGCGTCGGCGCCGGCGGCATCGATGTTGTTGCGCACGCGGCCGAACAGGTCGACCTCATACGCCACCGTGGACTGCGCGCGCCAGTACGTCTGCGGCTGCACGGGCGCGCCGACCGGCAAGCCGGCCGATGCCGCCGAAGCCCGCTGGCGCGTCGGGCCGAAGCCCGCATCCAGTTCCGGGAACAGCGATGCACGGTTGGCCTGCACGAAGGCGCGCGCTTGCGTGACGCGTGCGGCGGCGGCGGCCAGCGTGGGGCTGGCTTCAGCGGCCTGCGCTTCGAGCTTGTCGAGCGTCGGATCGTTGAAGATCTTCCACCACGCGCCGTCGGCGGGCAGGGCGGGCTCGGCGGTCTTCCACTTGCCTTGCTCGTTTGCGGCCAGCGGCGCGTCGGCTGCTTGTGCCGATGGTGCCGCTTCCTTGAAGGCGTTGGGTGTGCCAACGTCCGGCTTCTCGTAGGTCGGGGCGAGCGAGCAGGCCGCGAGGAACAGCGCGGCGGCCAGCGCCAGCGGTGTCCAGCGGCCGGCGCGCATGGCGGGACCCGTTTGTTGTTGTGTCGACGCGTTCATAGCGATGTCTTGATGAGTGTTGACCTTAGTGCTGGGTCGACGGCACGGGGAGCGCGCCATCCAGGTCCAGATCACGATCGGGTGCGTCTTCCGAACGCTGGCCACGGCGTGCGGCCAGCGTGCGCAGCAGCACGTAGAACACCGGCGTGAGGAACAGGCCGAACAGCGTCACACCCAGCATCCCCGCGAACACGGCCACGCCCATGGCATGGCGCATTTCCGCGCCGGCGCCGGTCGACACCACCAGGGGCACCACGCCCATGATGAAAGCGATCGACGTCATCAGAATCGGGCGCAGACGCAGGCGGCAGGCCTCGATGGCGGCTTCCACGATGGTGCGTCCTTGCAGCTCAAGCTCCCGCGCAAACTCCACGATCAGGATGGCGTTCTTGCACGCCAGCCCCACCAGCACCACCAGACCGATCTGCGTGAAGATGTTGTTGTCTCCATGCGAGACCCACACGCCCAGCATGGCGGCGAACAGGCTCATCGGTACGATCAGGATCACGGCCAGCGGCAGCGTCAGGCTTTCGTACTGCGCAGCCAACACCAGGAACACGAGCAGCACGCAGATCGGGAAGATCCACACGGCCGAGTTGCCGGCCAGGATCTGCTGATACGTCAGATCCGTCCACTCGAAGCGCACGCCCTTGGGCAGCGTTTCATGCGCGATGCGTTCCACCGCCGCCTGTGCCTGGCCCGACGAGAAGCCCGGGGCCGGGCCGCCGTTGATGTCGGCCGCGGTGTAGCCGTTGTAGCGCACGACCATGTCCGGCCCGAAGCCTTGCGACACACGCAGCAGCGACGACAGCGGCACCATCTCGCCAGCGGTGTTGCGCGTCTTCAACTGCAGGATGTCTTCTGCATGCGCGCGGAACGGCGCGTCTGCCTGCACCTTCACCTGATATGTGCGGCCGAAGCGGTTGAAGTCGTTCACGTACAGCGAGCCCAGGTACACCTGCATGGTGTCGAACACATCCGTGACCGGCACGCCAAGCTGCTTGGCCTTCACGCGGTCCAGGTCGGCATTCAACTGCGGCACGTTGATCTGGTAGCTCGAGAACGATGGGCCCAGCTCAGGCGTCTTGCGTGCCTTGGCCATGAAGGCCTGCGTGGCGGCAAAGAGTTGCTCGTAGCCGACCGAACCGCGGTCTTCCAGTTGCAGCTTGAAGCCCCCCACCGTGCCGAGGCCTTGCACCGGCGGCGGTGGGAACACGGCAATGAAGGCGTCCTTGATGGCGCCGTATTGCTTGTTCAACTGGCCTGCAATCGCACCGCCCGACAGGTCGGCACTCTTGCGCTGGTCAAACGGCTTGAGCGTGACGAACACGATGCCGGCGCTCGGGCTGTTAGTGAAGCCATTAATAGACAGGCCCGGGAACGCCACGGCGCTTTCCACGCCGGGGTGCTTCAGGGCGATGTCGGACATGCGGCGGATCACGTCTTCTGTGCGGTCAAGCGAGGCACCGTCCGGCAGTTGCGCGAAGCTCACCAGGTACTGCTTGTCCTGCATCGGCACGAAGCCGCCCGGCACCTTGTTGAACAACAGCGCAGTCGCGCCGATCAGCGCCAGGTAGATGCCCAGCATGACGGCCTTGCGGCCGATCACGCGCGAGGTGCTGCGGCCATACGATTCCGACGCGGCACCAAACACGCGGTTGAACGGACGGAAGATCCAGCCCAGGCCCTTGTCCATCGTGCGCGCCAGCCAATCCTTCGGCGCATCGTGGCTCTTGAGCAGCAGGGCGGCCAGCGCCGGCGACAGCGTGAGCGAGTTGAAGGCCGAGATGACGGTCGAGATGGAGATGGTCAGCGCGAACTGCTTGTAGAACTGACCGGTCAGGCCCGTCATGAAGGCCAGCGGCACGAACACGGCAATCAGCGTCAGGGCAATGGCGATGATCGGGCCGCTCACCTCGCGCATGGCCTTGTAAGTGGCCTCGCGTGGCGATAACCCTTCGGCGATGTTCCGCTCGACGTTTTCCACCACCACGATGGCATCGTCCACCACGATCCCGATCGCCAGCACCAGCCCGAACAGCGACAGCGCATTGATCGAGAAGCCGAACATCAGCATCAGGCCAAACGTACCGATGATCGACACCGGCACCGCCAGCAGCGGAATGATCGACGCACGCCACGTCTGCAGGAACAGGATCACCACCAGCACCACAAGCGCCACCGCTTCCAGCAGCGTATGCGTGACGGCTTCGATACTGGAGCGGACGAACTGCGTCGGGTCATAGACGATGCGGTAGTCGACGCCTTCGGGAAAGTCTTCTTTCAGCTCGGCCATCGTCTTGCGCACGTCATCCGAAATCTGCAGCGCGTTGGAACCCGGCGCCTGGAAGATCGGAATGGCCACCGCCTGCTTGTTGTCCAGCAGCGAGCGCAGGCCGTATTCCGATGCAGCCAGCTCGATGCGGGCCACGTCACGCAGGTACGTGACGGCGCCATCGGGCGAACTCTTCAGGATGATGTCGCCGAATTCCTGCTCGGTCTTCAAGCGGCCCTGTGCGTTGACCGACAGCTGCAGGTCCGTGCCCGGCACCGACGGCGAGCCGCCGATCACGCCGGCTGCCACCTGCACGTTCTGGTCTCGGATGGCCTTGACCACTTCGTTGGCCGTCAGGCCGCGTTCGGCGACCTTGTTCGGGTCGAGCCACACGCGCATCGAGTAGTCACCCGAGCCGAACAGTTGCACCTGGCCTACGCCGCTGATCCGTGCAAGGCGGTCCTTGACGTTCAGCACGGCGTAGTTGCGCAGATACGTCATGTCGTAGCGGTCGTTGGGCGACAGCAAGTGCACCACCATCGTCAGGTCGGGGCTGCTCTTGACGGTGGTCACGCCCAGGCGCTGCACCACGTCGGGCAGACGCGGCAGCGCCTGCGACACGCGGTTCTGCACGAGCTGCTGTGCCTTGTCCGGGTCGGTGCCCAGCTTGAAGGTGACCGTCGTGGTCAGGTTGCCGTCGCTGTTGGCCTGCGACTGCATGTAGAGCATGTTCTCGACGCCGTTGATCTGTTCTTCGAGCGGCGAGGCGACGGTCTCGGCAATCACCTTCGGGTTGGCGCCCGGGAACTGCGCGCGCACCACCACCGAAGGCGGCACGACCTCGGGGTACTCCGAGATCGGCAATCGCCAGATCGAGATGATCCCGACCAGCAGGATCAGCGTGGATAACACGCCCGCAAAGATCGGGCGGTCCACGAAAAATTTAGAGAAGTTCATGGCTGTGAGCGATGAGGTTCAGTCGCAAATCAAGCGCGGTCGGCCGGCAGGCGTTGCGCGGTAGCGGCGGTCTTGGCGTTGGCGGGCTTGGCCTCGGCCTTGGCAGCAGGCGCAGCGGGTGCGTCGGCTTTGGCTTCGGTCGGTGCTGCGGGCGCTTCGGGTTGTGCACCGGGCAACACCACGCGCTTGGTGACCAAGCTATCCATGGTGACCGTGTTGGGCGCCACGGCGTCGCCGGGGCGCACGCGCTGGATGCCGTTCACGACGATGCGCTCGCCGGCCTTCAGGCCCGACTTCACAACGCGCAGGCCGTCGATGGAGGCGCCCAGCACCACCGGGCGATAGCTCGTCTTGTTGGCCGCATCCACCACCAGGACGAACTTCTTGTCCTGGTCCGTACCGATGGCCTTGTCGGTGATGAGGATGGCGTCGTGCGGTGCGCCGGTGCTCATGCGCACGCGGGCGTACAGGCCCGGCGTGAGGCGGCCGTCGGCGTTGTCCAGCGTGGCGCGCACGCGGATGGTGCCCGAGCGCACATCCAGGCGGTTGTCGACGGACTGGATCACGCCTTCGCGCGTGTAGCCGTCTTCGTTGGCCAGCCCGATGTAGACCGGCGTCTTCGCGCCCTGCGCCGCCTTGGCGGAGTAGCGCAGGTAGCTTTGTTCATCCGCATCGAACGCCACGTACATCGGCGAGACCGACACCAGCGTCGTCAGCACCGGCGCAGCACCACCGGCGGAGACGACGTTGCCGACGGTGATTTCTGCGCGCGATACGCGGCCCGCGACTGGCGCCACGATGTGCGTGTACTCCAGGTTCAGCTTGGCGGCATCCAGCGCGGCGGCAGCGCCTTGCAGGTTGGCCTGTGCCTCGCGTGCGGCGTTTTCCTTCTCTTCGAACTCGCGGCGCGCGATGGCGTTGTCGGCCACCAGCTTCTGCGCGCGGTCCAGCTCCGACGTGGTGTAGGCCACGCGCGATTTGGCGGCCGTCAGCGCGGCTTGCGTGCGGGCCACTTCGGCCGCGTAGGGGCGCGGGTCGATGGTGAACAGCGCATCGCCCTTCTTGACGATGGTGCCGTCCTTGAAGTGGACGGCAGTGACGGTGCCGCTCACCAGCGGACGGACTTCAACGCGTTGAACGGCTTCGATGCGGCCGGAAAACTCATCCCATTCAGAAACATTCTTGGCAAGGACCGGCGCCACATCCACCGGCGTGGCGGCAGGCGCGGCGGCCGGCTGCTGCGAAGCGCCGGCACTGGAGACCAGACCGTAAGTGCCCACAGCTGCAACGCCGAGCACGGCGGCAACCGAAACGGCGAGTGTGCGTTTGGACAGGCTCATGATGACTCTCTCGATTTTGTTGGGTAAGCAAAGAGAAAAAGACTGGATAAAAGCGCGTTGGCCGCAGCGTAGAAATACGCGGGCGGCCTCGCACTCCGTTTCTTGTTGTATGGGTTCAGCCAGGCGTCTCCCCGGTCGGGTCAATGGAGGTGCGGTCTTTCCGGTCCGCACGTGGACGGCGTTTGCGCGGTGCTGCCGCCTGCCGCGTCATGCCGAGGTGCCAGCGCAGGAAGCACGTCATCTCGTCTTGCGCGACTGCGCTCATGGCAATCGAGTCATGGCAGGCTTCGTGCACACGCACGACCTGTGTAGCCACGCCCGCTTCAATCAGGCACGCGGCATAGCGCTCGGCTTCGGTGCGCAGCAGGTCTTGCGGCGCGGTGAGCAGCAGGGCGGGGGGCAGGCCCTGTAGGCGGCGCGATTCCACCGGGGCGGCGTATGGGTGCACGCGCTCGGTCGGGCGGGGCAGGTACTGGCGATAGCAATCGGCGCAGACTTCGGCCGAGTTGTCGGCGTCGGCCAGGTGGTCGGGGCGCATGCGGGCCATGGTCGGATCGAGCATCGGCGCGATCAGGACTTGCGCACGCAGATTCGGGCCGCCACGGTCGCGCGCAATCATCGTCAGCGCGGCAGAGAGGTTGCCGCCGGCGTCATGCCCGGCCACCGCGATGCGGCGACGGTCGATGCCCCACGCGTTGGCATGGTCGGCCATGCAGCACAGCGCGGCGTACACATCTTCGGGTGCGGCAGGAAAGGGGGCGGCGGGCGCCAGCGAATAGCCGACCGTGACCACCACCGCCGGCAATGTGGCGGCCAGGTGGCGCGCCGGCGCATCGGCATCATCGATCGAGCCGCGCACGAAACCGCCGCCATGCAGATACAGCACGCCCGGGCGGCGCAGCGGCGCGGCGGCATCGTCGGCATGCGTTTCCGGGCGGAACACGCGCAGGCGGATGCGGCTGGCGTAGCCCTGCGTCCAATAATCTTCGGCCGTGACCTCACGCGGCAACGGCACCGCGCCAGCCGTTTCCTTGCACGCAGAAGCTTGCTCAGGCAGCGTCGATGCTGCGCCGCGCAAATTGTTATTCAGTGCAACATTTGCGGGGGCGGGCGTTGCGTACGGTCGTGCTGGACGAACAGCGGCCGATGCCGCATCGCTGGTGAGCGAACGATCCGAAACAACGAGGCGCGGTGGAGAAGAACCCATGATGTCAGGCGGGGCTTACCTTTGCGGATAACCCGGATATCGATGGGCTGAATGATGGTGATTAGACGAACGCGGATAAATGCCTATAATCAGACATCACTATTAGTTGCAGCCGAACAATCAATATTTACGGTTGTGCTACAAAGTGTCCTAGCTCGAGGCCGATCTTGTTGCACTGCGAAAACCCGTAGTCGCCGCCTTCCTGATCGCGCCGCATGCTCTGAGCGCGTGCATGCGCTCGAGCATGAGCATGAGCAGACCCCTTGATTCCACAGGTCCGGCGCATTGCCCGTTTTGATTCGGGCAGTGCGCCCGCCCCGTGGAGTCCGTCCCTAAGGAGCCGCAGATGGATCGCTTGCAGGCCATGCAGGTTTTCACGCGCGTCGTGGAAGCCAGCAGTTTCACCAAGGCTGCCGACAGCCTTCAGTTACCCCGCGCCACGGTGACGAACCTGGTGCAAAGCCTTGAGGCGCATCTCGGCGTGCGCCTGCTGCACCGGACCACGCGCCGTGTGAATGTCACCGCCGATGGCGCTGCGTATTACGAGCGCTGCGTGCGTCTGCTCGGCGATCTGGAAGAGACGGAGGCCGCGTTCTCGCAAAGTGCATCGGGGGCACGCGGCACCTTGCGCATCGACGTGCCTGCGTCGATTGGCAAACGGTTGCTTGTGCCGCGCATTCGCGATTTTCACGAGGCGTACCCCGATCTTCAGCTGGAGATCGGCATGAGCGATCGCACGGTCGACCTCGTGCAGGAAGGTGTGGATTGCGCCGTGCGCGGCGGCGAGTTGCAGGACTCCAGCCTGGTTGCGCGCCGCATCGGCCAGCTGTCGATGGTCAATTGCGCGTCGCCGGAATACCTTGCGCGCTTCGGCACGCCCAAGACGCTGGAAGACCTGCAGGACCACACGGCGGTGAATTACTTCTCTGCGCGCAACGGCCGCCGCATGGATTGGGATTTCGTGATCGACGGGCAGAAGCAAATCCACAAAGTGCGCAGCATGGTGTCGGTCAATGATGCCGAATCGGCGGTGGCTTGCGGCCTGCATGGCCTGGGGCTGCTGCAGACGTCGCGCTTCCTGGTGTACGAGCACCTGATGTCGGGCGCGCTGGTGGAGGTGCTGCCGGACCATATTTCCGAGCCGGTGCCCGTTTCGGTGGTGTATCCGCACAACCGGCACCTGTCGCCCAAGGTGCGGGTGTTCGTGGACTGGGTGGCGACGCTGTTTGCCGACCACCCGTGCCTGCAGCTCAAGGAACATCCGCGGCTGGAGATTGTTAGCGCCGCCTGAACAGTTATTTCTGCAAAGCCGCATTTATCAGACGGGAGCAACGATCTATTCTGCCCTCCAAGCGCAACAACGAGCGCAAACGAACAAGGAACAGATCATGAACTCCCGCCTCTTCTCCGCCTTCTCCCGCCGCGCTCTCCTGGCCATGGTGGCCACCGTGTCGGCTTCCGCCGCGCTGCTGTCGCAGCCCGCAACGGCTTCCATCCAGCCCAACTTCGATGCGCCGGCCGCTACGCAAGCGGGCCGCTTCGATCCGTACACGCAAGGCGCCGACCGCCAGGCCGATACCTACGGCTATCTGTCGTGGAAGAACGATCGCTTCGACCCATACAGCCAAGGCGCTGATCGCCAGGCGGATACGTATGGCTACCTGTCGTGGAATGGCGATGCGAGCTACCCGAATGGCGGCGCTGCCTCGCGCGCATAAACCGCGCACCAGTTGAATTTCTCCTCCTCCCTGTTTGCGGCGTGACTCTAGCGGTCACGCCGCATTTTTATTCGTCAAGCGCCGGCAGAACGCTTGCAGCGCGGCTGTGTGAGCGCGCCGATGTCGGGTTGGGAGTATCGTGGCAGGCATGCAAACTGTCGTCCTCACGTTCGATTCCAGTCTGACGCCGCTTCTTCCGATGGCGTTGCGCGGGCGTCCCGTTGTGCGCGCCTGGGCAGAGGGCGCCACGCTCAAGCACGCCATCGAGGCGCTTGGCGTGCCGCACACGGAGGTTGGGCAAGTCCTGGTGGATGGCGCACCCACGGGTCTGGAGGCCATGTTGCCCGGCCGGGGGCACGTTGCCGTCTCAGCCGTGGAGCCCCTGTTGCCGACCGCGCCGCTGCACTTTCTGTGCGACGCTCACTTGGGGGCCACGGCTCGGCTGCTGCGCATGGCGGGTTTTGACACCGCCTACGACAACAACTACGCCGACGCGGCCATCGAAGCGCTGGCCCTGGGCGAAGACTGGATCGTGCTCTCGCGTGACCGTGAGCTCCTCAAGCGGCGCGGCATCCGCCGGGGCGCATTCATCCGCGCGCGCGAGCCGCAGGCGCAGATGCGCGAAATCGTGACGCGCCTGCGGCTGGCCGATGTGGCCAGGCCGTTCTCACGCTGTCTTGAATGCAATGTGCCGCTGCGCATGCTGAGCGCCGAAGAGGCTTCCGCCAGCGTGCCGCCTCGCGTGCGCGAGCGCCAGCGCCTCTTTAGCACGTGCGATGTCTGCCGGCGTATCTATTGGCCCGGTTCGCACTGGGCACGCATGAATGCCGTACTGGCTGACATGCTGTCGCCCCAGCACTGCCATTCCTCAGACTTATCGGAAGCCTCCGAGCGTATGTCGCGCACTGGCAGCGCAGGCGCTTGACTACTGCGACGGCGCGTTGCGCAGATCGGCCACAAACCGCTCGCGCCAGATGGTGAGGTTGGCCGCGCGCAGCCGATCCATCATGTGGGCGTAGCGGGCTTTGCGTTCTTCCAGCGGCATCGTCAATGCGCGGTTCAGCGCCTCGGCCATGCCGCGCGTGTCATACGGGTTGACGATCAATGCGGCATCCAACTCGCGCGCCGCGCCGGCAAAGCGCGACAGCACCAGCACGCCCGGGTCTTCCGGGTCTTGCGCGGCCACGTATTCCTTGGCAACGAGGTTCATGCCATCACGCAGCGGCGTGACATAGCCGATCTGCGAGCTGCGGAAGAGCGCCATCAGCACGCGCCGTTCGTACTGCTTGTTGATGTAGCGGATGGGCGTCCAGTCCAGCTCCGAATGCTTGCCGTTGATCCGCCCCGACTCTGCCTCCAGCCGCTGCCGGATCTGCTGATAGGTCTGCACATCCTGGCGCGACGTTGGTGCTATCTGGATGAAGGTCACGTGGCGGCGATGGTCCGGAAAATCGTCCAGCAACTGCTCGAACGCACGGAAACGCTCGGGCAGCCCCTTGGAATAGTCGAGCCGATCCACGCTCATGATGAGTTTCGTGGGCTGTTGGCCTTGACCTTGTCCCTGACCGGCGATGCGCTCGCCGCGCGGGTTCGCATGCCGCGTGAACGGATTGCGCCGTGCCAGCGACGCCTTGGCCTGCTGCGCAATCTCGTCCGGATGCACGCCGATCGGGTAGACCTCGGCGCGCAGCGTGTGGCCGTAGGCGTGCACGGGGCCGTTCTGTTCCTTCTGTTCGATGTAGCCGCGCGCCTCCCGCTCGATATAGTCGTAGAAGGCCACGCGATCGGTCTCGGTCTGGAAGCCGACCAGATCGTACGAACACAGCGCGCGCATGAGGTCTTCATGCGGCGGAATCGTCGTCAGGATTTCCGGTGATGGAAACGGAATGTGCAGGAAGAATCCGATGCGGTTGGTGAGCCCCAGCGCGCGGCACTCCGCAGCAAATGGAATCAGGTGGTAGTCGTGCACCCAGAGGATGTCATCGGGCTGCACCAGTGCCTTGAGCTGGTGCGCGAACTGCGCATTCACGCGCCGGTAGCCGTGGTACTCCTGGCGCTCGTAACGTGAGAGGTCCACGCGGTAGTGGAAGATCGGCCACAGCGTCGCGTTGGCAAAGCCGCGGTAGTACTGATCGTAGTCCTTGCGGTTCAGGCCGACGGTGGCATAGGTGATGTTGCCCTTGGTGACGATGTTCGGCTCGTGCGAAACAGTGGCAGCGGTTTCGCCGCTCCAGCCGAACCAGATACCGCCGGTTTCACGCAGCGCATCGAACACACCGACGGCCAGGCCGCCCGCGGTTCCCTGGCCCTCGGTAACGGGCGCAACACGGTTGGAGACGACAACGAGCCGGCTCATGCCGCACCTCGCTTGGCCGGGGCAGTCAGCGTTGCCAGCCATGCTCGCAATGCCGCGGCATCTTGCACGCGCCAGCGCGCTTGGCTCGGGCCCGCACCCACCTTGATCGACCAACCATCCAGCGCATTGACGGCATCGAAGGCGCTTTCATCGGTCAGGTCGTCACCGGCAAACAGCACGGTGCGGCCCATGAATGGCGGTTCGGTCATCAGCGTATGCACTACATCGCCTTTGCTGGCGCCGCGCGGCTTGAGTTCGACAACCATCTTGCCGGCCTGCAGGCGCACGTGGTCGGCATAGCGGCGGGCAAGGCGGTCAGCCACCGTCAGCACGGCGTTCTCGGCCTCTGGCGCGTGGCGGTAATGCAGGGCAAAAGCGATGCGCTTGCTCTCCAGCACCACGCCGGAAAACTGTGTCGACAGTTGCGTGAGTTCGGCGCGCAGCTCGCGCTCCAGCCGGGCGAGTGCATCGGCGTCGGTGCTCAATCGCACGAAGCCGCCGTCTGCGTAACGGCGTTCGGCGCCGTGCACGCCGGCGATGACGAGGCCGGGCAGAGACAGGCGGGACTCCACGTCGTGCACCGTGCGGCCGCTGATGATCGCCAATGCGCCGCCGCTTGCGGCGTGCAGCGCGGCCAGCGTTTCACGCAACGGCGCAGAGACATGCACGGCATCGGGCTGCGGCGCGATGTCGACGAGCGTGCCGTCAAAGTCCAGCAGGAAAGCCGTCCGGCCCAGGTCCAGTGAGGGCAGCGGAGCGGCGTTGGCAGAAGACTGAGGAGAGACGTTCTTGGGCAAACCGGTTCTTGTGAATGTGCGTGATGCGCCTTTTCACGCAAGAACCGGGCCGACCGCGCCAGCCGTTGTCATTTCGGCATTCGCGGTGGTTTGGCGGTGGCGGTCAGATTGTAAAAACGGCCACGTGATGCAAAACCTTCATATGGCGCGTGACCGATACGTCATAACGATGCGGCCAAGCGGGTGCCTTGGTTGATGGCACGCTTGGCATCGAGTTCGAGGGCTTCGTCAGCGCCGCCAATGACGTGCACCTTGGCTCCGCCCGCCTGCAGCGGCCCGACCAGTTCACGCAGCGGCTCCTGCCCTGCACACAGCACGATGGAATCGACTGGCAGCCATTCGGCGGCTTCGCGTTTTTCGCCGTAGCTCACGAGTAGGCCTTCGTCGCTGATGCGCTCGTAGTTGACGCCGCCGACCATGCGCACGCCCAGGTTTTTCAAGCTCGTCCGGTGGATCCAGCCGGTGGTCTTGCCCAGGCCGCCGCCGAGTTTGCCGGCGCGCCGCTGCAACAGGATGATCTCGCGTGCAGGTGTTTGCGGTTTTGGCCGGATGCCATCGACACCGCCACGCACTTCGGTCGGATCACCCACGCCCCATTCGGCGCGCCAGCTTTGCAGATCCAGCGTGGGCGAGTGGCCATCGAGCGCCAGGAATTCCGCCACGTCGAATCCGATGCCGCCTGCGCCGACAATCGCCACGCGCTTGCCCACCGGCTTGCGATGCCGCAGCACATCGATGTACGACAGCACGCTCGGATGGTCCTGCCCCGGGATCTTCGGGTTGCGCGGCGATACGCCCGTCGCGATGATGATTTCGTCGTATTTGGCTGTCAGCAATTGCTGCGCATCCACGCGCGCACCCAGGCGTGGCGTCACGCCGGTGGCCTCCACCCGGCGCTTGAAGTAGCGCAGCATCTCGTGAAATTCTTCCTTGCCCGGAATCGTCTTGGCCATGTTCAACTGGCCGCCGAGTTCCTGGGCTGCGTCGAAGAGATCGACCGCGTGCCCGCGTTCGGCCAGCGTGATGGCTGCCGACAAGCCCGCAGGCCCTGCGCCCACCACCGCAAACCGCCGCTTGGCGGGCGTCGGTCGGATGACGAGTTTGGTCTCATGGCACGCGCGCGGGTTGACGAGGCAGCTCGCAATCTTGGCCTTGAACGCGTGATCCAGGCACGCCTGGTTGCAGGCGATGCAAGTGTTGATGTCCTGCGCGCGGTTCGTGGCGGCCTTGCGTACGAAGTCGGCATCGGCCAGCAGCGGCCGCGCCATCGACACCATGTCGGCGCAGCCATCGGCCAGCACGGTTTCGGCCACCTCCGGCGTGTTGATGCGGTTGGACGTCACCAGCGGAATGCCGACTTCGCCTTTCATCTTCTTCGTCACCCATGCAAAGGCCGCGCGCGGCACGCTCGTCGCAATGGTGGGGATGCGTGCCTCGTGCCAGCCGATGCCCGTGTTGATGATGGTGGCGCCCGCGCGCTCCACGGCCTTGGCGAGCTGTACGACTTCTTCCCACGAGCTGCCGTCCGGGATCAGGTCGATCATCGACAGGCGATAGATGATGATGAAATCCTTGCCGACCGCCTCGCGCGTGCGCTGGACGATTTCCACGGGCAGGCGCATGCGGTTGGCATAGCTGCCGCCCCAGTCGTCCGTGCGCTTGTTGGTGTGCGTGACGAGAAACTGGTTGATGAAGTAGCCCTCGGAACCCATGATCTCGACGCCGTCGTAGCCGGCTTCACGGGCCAGTTGCGCGCACCGCACGAAGGCGCGGATCTGCCGCTCGATGCCGCGCGCGGACAACTCGCGCGGTGTGAACGGGCTGATGGGCGAGCGCAGCGCCGTGGGCGCGACAGCGAACGGGTGGTAGCCATAGCGGCCGGTGTGCAGGATCTGCAGGGCGATCTTGCCGCCTTCCTCGTGCACGGCGTTGGTGACCGTGCGGTGGCGGCGGGCCGCGCCATGTGTGGCCAGGCGCCCGGCAAAGGGCTTGGTCCAGCCTGCAATGTTGGGCGCGAACCCGCCCGTGACCATCAGCCCGACATCGCCGCGCGCCCGCTCGGCAAAGTAGGCGGCCAGCCGGTCGAAGTGGTTGCCATCTTCCAGCCCGGTGTGCATCGAACCCATCAGCACGCGGTTCTTGAGCGTGGTGAAGCCAAGGTCGAGGGGCTGAAGCAGGTGGGGATAAGGGGAGGAGGGCATGTCCGGCGCAGGGGGAGGCGCTGCGATGATGTGGAAACGCGCCGGACGGTAGCACCCAAGCGCCCGTTGGAACAACAGGGCGGGGTTCTAGATGTGTGGTGTGCGCGTCAGGATTTTCCCGACTTTTTCGGGTCGTCTTCGGTTGGCTTGCCGAGCAGCGCTTTCAGCAGTTTGTTCTGGGGAATCGCCTTGCCGGTGCCTTGGCCGGGCTTGCCGGTGCGCTGGGCGTCGCGCTTGAGATTGTTGGCGATCTTGAGGCCCTTGAGTTTTTCGAGGTCGGTTTTCTTCACGATGGGGTCCGCAATGGGATACAAGGAGCTGCGTGTTACGCTCGGCAGGATACGCGAATTGCCACACCCCCGGTCCGCCCACAGCCGTTTTTCAGCATTTCCGCTACCGCATTGACCGCATTCACGCCGCCCGCCACGCCCATTCCGGATCTGTTCCAGCCCAGCCTGCAAGACTGGGCCGAGCGGCCCGCGCAAGCCTTCGAACATTGGCTGGCCGCACGCGGCTATCGCGAATCGTCGGCGACGGTATATCGCGCAATGTGGCGCAAATGGCTGCGCTGGGCCGAGTCGCACCAGTGCGCATTGGCCGATTGGAGTGCCGGCGACATCGCTGCCTTTCTCGATGAATCGGGCCTGACCAAGCTGCATCGCTACCGTTACGCGCGCCTGATCGAGCGCGTCTTCCATCAGATCGAACAACAACGTATTGGTACGCACAACCCTGCAAGCTCTGCGGTGCAGCAGAAGTTGGCCGAAGGTGAGAACGATCCGACCACGTTCCTTTCATTGGCTGAACGTGCGGCAATCGAGGCGTCACTGGAGGTGGGCGCGCACGCCAGCGAGGCCGCCGCCAACGCCAGCGCGTTCAAGCTGGCGCGCGACCGCGCACTCGTAGCCGTGTGCCATGGCGCGGGGCTCAAGGTCGCGCAGGTGCAATCGTTGCTGCTCCGTCAGGTTGATGAGGCGCTGGAGTCAATCACCGTCGAGCGCCCGCGCGGCCCGTCGTACAAGGCGCCCGTGCTTGAAGCTGCGCGCCCCGCGCTGGCCGCCTGGCTGGCGGTGCGCGCACACGCAGAGGTGCCGGGCGAGCGCGTGTTCGTCGCCGATGCGGGCGGGCGCGTCATGCACGCGGCGTCGGTGTACCGGCGCGTGGAGGCATGGCTGGCCGCGCTGCCGGCTTTGCTGCACCGCAGCGAACGGCTGTCGCCGCAGACGCTGCGCAATGGCTACACCGCCGCGCTGTTCGACGCAGGCGCGGACCCTGCTGAGGTGGGGTACGCACTGGGCCTGCGCGATGCGACTTCGGCGTGGCGTCTGCGCGCGGCCTATGCTGAGTGGCAGGCCGCCGCGCATCCCGATGGCCAGCGGTAGTGCCGCTTTGTGGGCAGTCAGGCTTCAACAGCCCGCGAACCGTTGGCGGGCTTTGCTATGATCGCGCTGTTTTGCGCGCTGCGGAGCAGGTCGGCGCAGCGTAGAACGACGATGCCGGGTCCGAACCGGCACGCTGGCTCTCTCCTTCCTCGATACCTCGCACCCCATGACAGAAACCATTCTGCTGACCGGCGCTACCGGCTACATCGCCTCGCACACCTGGGTTGAGTTGCTGGACGCGGGCTACCAGGTGATCGGCCTCGACAACTTCTGCAACAGCAGCTCGACTGTGCTGTCTCGCATCGAGCAAATCACCGCCAAGACACCCAAGTTCGTTCAGGGCGACGTGCGTGACCGCCGCTTGCTCGACGACCTGTTTGCCAGTTCGCGTATCTCGGCTGTCATCCACTTTGCGGCGCTCAAGTCGGTGGGCGAATCGGTTCAGAAGCCGCTGGCCTATTACGACAACAATATGGGCGGGCTGGTCACGCTGTGCGCGGCCATGGCGCATGCGAATGTGCGCCAGCTCGTATTCAGCTCGTCGGCAACGGTGTATGGCAATCCGCATACCGTGCCGATCACCGAATCGTTTCCGCTCTCGGCCACCAACCCGTACGGCCAGACCAAGGTGATGGGAGAGCAGGTGCTGCGCGATCTGGAGATTTCCAACGCCGCCTGGCAAATCGCTTATCTGCGTTATTTCAACCCGGTGGGGGCACACCACAGCGGCCTGATCGGCGAAGACCCGCGGGGCATCCCCAACAACCTGATGCCGTACGTGGCACAGGTGGCGGTCGGCAAGCGAGAGAAGCTCTCGATCTACGGGGGTGATTGGCCCACGCCGGACGGTACCGGCGTGCGCGACTACATTCACGTGGTGGATCTGGCGCGCGGGCACCTGTCGGCGCTCGACACGCTGCGCCGTGACAACCGCGGCTTTACCGTCAACCTCGGCACGGGCCGTGGATATTCGGTTCTGGAAGTCGTGGAAGCCTACAAGCGCGCCAGCGGCAAGCCGGTGCCGTATCAGATCGTGGATCGGCGCCCCGGCGATATCGCAGCGTGCTATGCCGATCCGGCACTGGCGGCCTCGCTCTTGGGATGGCGCGCGCAATACGGCATCGAGCGCATGTGTGAAGACTCCTGGCGTTGGCAGAGCATGAATCCGGACGGTTTTCAAACCCGTGGCTGATTCATTGAAGTGCCCGAACCAACTGGAGACGCCCCTCCGTGGATGAGGCGTTCATCGCTCACCTGATCCGTACGCTGGCGCATGCACTGTTGCCGGCGTTGCTGCCATTTGTTGTGGCCTGCGCGGCGGGCAGTTTGCTGCTGCGGTTGCTCGATGACTTGCGCAGCGCGATGGCCCCGCGCACGCGCGTGCCGCTGGTCATGACGGCGTTGCTCTCGGCGGTTGGGCTGTGGGCGGTGCCGCTGCTGCCGCTGCTTGCGCACTGGCCCTTGCACGAAAACAACGCGGTGCTTGTGATGACGCTGGCTTCGTTCTGCTGGAGCCTTGCCGTTGCGGCATTGTGGTGTGTGCTGGGCGGCCGTGCAGGTCTGATGCGCGCCATGTTGCTTGGCGTGTTGCTGAGCGTAAGCGGGCCGATCGCGGTGTTGCTGCTGGCCGGCGTGACAAGTTTCAGCGCCACGGCTTGGGAAGACGCTGGGCTGCTCGCTATCGTCATGGTGCTGTCGGCCATGGGGTGTGCGGCGGCGCTGCAGTTTGCGCTTTCGGCACGATCGGGGGCGACTGGGGTGGCGGTGCGTCGCCCCGGCGTGAGTCTGTTTTTGAGCGTGCTGTTTGGCACCGCATTGACGGTGGATGCCGTGTACACGGCGTCGCTTGCAGGCGCGTTTTCACCGCTTTCCGCCACGCCGGGCAATGCGCCCGCTGGGTTGCGGTTATTGCTGGTGATTGGCGCGGTTGCAACCGTGCTGGCTGCGTTGCTGCTGGGCTATCGGGACCGCGCTACGGGCGACACTGCCACCGCCATCGCGGCGCGCGAAATTCGTCTGCGCAAGGAAACCGTACAAGCGCTGAACGACCTGGAGCAGAGCTACCGCCGCCGCGAAGCAGAACTCGTTGCACGTCATCAACTGCTGCTCGACGGCGCAGATGTCGGCCTTTGGGAGTTCGATCTGGTCACGCGTGCCGCGCAGTTTTCCGCCCGCTTTGCCGGGATGCTCGGCTATTCGCTGAAGGAGATTGGCCCAAGCACGAGCGAGTATCTCCGCCTCGTGTATCCGGATGATCTGCCCATGGTGCTCAATCGCATCCAAGCACATGTTGACGGCAACACGCCCGCATACGTGGCTGAATTCCGCATGCGGCACAAGGATGGGAGCTATCGCCAGATCGCTGCGCACGGGGTCGCAGTGCGAGACGCCGGTGGCCATGCCGTGCGCATGGCAGGGTCGCATATTGAGGTGACTGCAAAAGCAGCCTCGTCAGAAGTTGCCGTGTCAGCAGCTTCGATCGCTGCCGAAGCACCTGAAACGCTTCGTCGTCATGGTTTGTGGGAGTCATGGACACCCGTCGACCATCCCGCCGCAGAAGCCGTCGCATCGCAAAAGGAATCGACATCAACGCCCGTGCCCGCCACAACCTCCACAGGTGGCACGCTTCCGAGCATCAATCCTGACGCCTTGCGCTGAGGCGTTTTCTTTCTTTCCCTTTCTCGCTGGCGAACGGGTGCTTGAGTACATGTCCTACTCAAGTTTTTCGCGTTTGTGTTCGATAGCTCAAGCAGAGCGCGTGTAATCGCGCCAGGGGAGCGCCGCAAACGGCATGCGTGCCATGCGCGGATACAAGAAACGCTTGGAGGGAAGGAAGATGAATCGACTCACGCTTCGTCAGAAGCTGTGGCTGCCGCTCGTCCTGAGTTGGCTTTGTCTGTTGTTGATCACGTTGTGGAGCGCCTGGGAAACCCGCACCCTGCGTCTGGAAGAACGCGAGCGCGACTTGCAGAACATCAGTGAATCCGTATTCAGCATCATCAAAGACTACGGACAGATGGCGCAAGACGGCAAGCTTACCGCTGACGAAGCGCGCGCCCAGGCCCTCGCGCGCATCAAGGTGATCCGCTACGGTAAGGATGGCTACTTCAGCATTAACCAGACCAACTCGGTGATGGTGATGCACCCGATCAAAGCCGAAATGAACGGCAAGGACATGTCGGGTTTTACCGATCCGGCAGGGAATCATCTGTTCCAGGAAATCTCTCGCGCGGGCAAGAGCGGCGGCGGTTTTGTCGATTACCTATGGCCGAAGCCCGGCGCGGAGGCACCGCAGCCGAAGAAGAGCTACGTGCTGTATTACCAGCCGTGGGATTGGTGCCTCGTCACGGGCACCTACATGGACGACATCGCGACCGCATTCCGCGCCTCGCTCGTCAAGGCGCTGGGGCTGCTGTTTGGCGTCGGCTTCCTGATGACGGTGGTGGTCGTGGCCGTTACCCGCAGCCTACAGCGCCAGTTGGGGGGCGAGCCGGCCTATGCTGCCCATATTGCCGGCCGCATCGCCGCGGGTGATCTGGCTGTGCAAGTTGAAACCCGCTCGGGCGACCGCGACAGCATGCTGTTCGCCATGTCGCAGATGCAGCAGCAACTGACCGGCACGATTGGCGACATCAAGAATTCTGCGGATTCCATTGCGAGCGCCACCAAGCAGATCGCCGCCGGCAATGCCGACCTGTCGCAGCGGACCGAGCAGCAGGCCTCGTCGCTGGAGGAGACGGCGTCGAGCATGGAAGAGCTGACGAGCATCGTGAAGCAGAACGCTGATAACGCGCGTCAGGCAAGTACGCTGGCCGTCAACGCGTCGGATATTGCAGTCAAGGGCGGCGAGGTGGTGGGGCGCGTGGTCGAGACCATGTCCGGCATCAACGAAAGCAGCAAGAAGATTGCCGACATCATTGGTGTGATCGAGGGCATCGCCTTCCAGACCAACATCCTGGCGCTGAACGCTGCCGTCGAGGCCGCGCGCGCGGGCGAGCAAGGCCGCGGCTTTGCTGTGGTGGCAGGCGAGGTGCGCAGCCTGGCGCAACGCTCAGCAAGTGCGGCCAAGGAGATCAAGGAGCTGATCGGCGATTCGGTGGGCCGTGTGCAGAACGGCTCGGCGCTGGTGGAAGAGGCCGGTGTGGTGATTCAGGACGTGGTGACCGCCGTCAAGCGCGTCACAGACATCATGGGCGAAATTTCCGCGGCGTCTGACGAGCAGAGTTCCGGCATCGAACAGGTCAACCAGGCTGTGAATCAGATGGACGAAGTGACGCAGCAGAATGCCGCGCTCGTGGAGCAGGCGGCGGCCGCAGCGCTGTCCCTGGAAGAGCAGGCGCAATTGCTGCGCACGGCAGTGGGGCGTTTCCAGGTATAACCCCGCTTGACCTCTGTCACGCAGAAATGCAAAAGGCCGGCAAATTCGCCGGCCTTTCTCTTTTGTGGTTTCCGGCGCGCCTCTTTGTGCGGGCTCGGAATGCTGCGCTGAAAGCGCTGCTCAGGCAACCAGAAAATCCTCCATCTTCCGGCCCGACGACAACTCCTTTACCAGCCAGCCCGGGCGCTTGCCACGACCCGTCCAGGTATTGCCGTTGTTGTCGCGGTAGCGCACCGGCACCTTGCGGCCAGCCTTCTTCGAGGCCACTGCGCCCTTCGCGCCAAAACCGAGGTCTTCGGCGGTCAGGCCGTATTCCACGATCTTGTGCTTGATTTCAGCAATCACCGTTGCTTGTTCATTTGCCCGGAGTTCATCGGCTTGGCGTTGCAGTTCAGAGATCTTCTGAACGATTTCCTTGTAAGTCGGCATTATGGATTCCTCAACATTGCAATTGAAACATGGGCACGCTCCCCGTAGCCCAGGGCATTATAACGACTTTGCAGGTGAGAATTGAATTTCGTTAAGACCTCATGTCAACGGCGTGGCTCTTTTGCTGCGCCGCTTTTGCGCAAACCCTTATGTGGCGGGCGTTTGCGGGGTGTGTCGAAATCGTAAACATATGAACCATTGCAAAACCATTGGGCTGTATTGCAATCGATGCAGCGCACTCTCTACGCAATCCCGACACAATTCCTTTCTTATGTGACTGCTTCATTGCTTCGGCAATCGCATCTGCCATTCACCTAATATTTCCGAATATGAAGGTGAAAGGTTGCTGAAAGGTTGTGTCGAATGCATCAAACCGGCGCATTTTCTGTGCCGCCTTTTCGAGCTCGACTGTTCAGGCGTACTCGATTCCAAGCAAGCCCTGAAAATCCTTGGCCGGCATGGGGCGGGCCAGCAAATAGCCCTGCACCTGATCGCATTGCAGGTTCACCAGCGCCTGCATTTGCGCTTGGGTTTCCACGCCTTCCGCCACCACCGTCATGTCCAGCGAGTGCGCCATCGCGCAGATGGCGCGAATGATGGCGGCCGCCTCGGGCGGGTTGTCGTCGAGTGCAGAGACAAACGCGCGATCGATTTTGATCTGCTGGGCGCGAAAGCGCTGCAGATAACTGAGGCTGGAATAACCGGTGCCGAAATCATCGATGGCCACCTCGAAACCGAGCGACTGGATCTGACGAATGGCGGCAATGCTCTGGCCGGCATCGCGCATGGCCGCCGTCTCGGTAATCTCGAACATCAACCGATGCGCGGCAACCTGATAGCGATGCAGGATCTGCGACAGACGCTGCACGAGATCGGGTTGCTGGAATTGCCGTGGCGAAAGGTTGACGGCAATGCGCTGCGGCGGCATGCCGAGGGCATCCCAATGCATGATCTGGCGGCAGACTTCTTCGACCACCCAATCGCCAAGTTCGACGATGGTGCCGGTGCGCTCGGCCAGCGGGATGAACTCCGCCGGAGACACGGGGCCGAGCTCCGGATGATTCCAGCGCAGCAGTGCCTCGGCGCCGGTCATTGCCTGGGTGCGTGCATCGTACTTCGGCTGGTAGTGCACCGAGAGCTGCCCGTTGAGCGCTGCATGCGAGAGCGCACGTTGAATCTGTAGCACGCGGTGCGCGGTGGTGTTCAGGCGCGGCTCGAAGAAGCGGTAGGCGTTGCCGGTGGACTGCTTGCAATCGAACATGGCCGTGTCGGCATGTTCAAGCAGCGTGTCTGCCGTCGCGCCGTTGTGCGGATGCACGACTACGCCAATGCTGGCGGTCGCGCGAAGACGCCGGCCGTCCACCTCCACCGATTCACGCAGGCGGAACAGCAGTTTGTCGCCGATGGTGGCGGCAGATTCGGGTAGCGCCAGGCCTTCAACGAGGATGCCGAATTCGTCGCCGCCAAGGCGTGCCACGGTGTCTTCGCCGCGAATGGTCTGGCGCAGGCGCTCGGCAATGATCTGCAGCACACGGTCGCCCGCATTGCGGCCGTATTGATCGTTGATCTGTCCGAAGTTGTCGAGATCCAGGTAGAAGAGAGCAAACGGACGCCCGCGCCGCGTGGACGACAGAATTGCCGCCTCCAGTGCTTCACGTAGATGCAATCGGTTCGGCAGGCCGGTCAGCGTGTCGTGGAGTTGAGGCCGGGGCGTTTGGTTTGCCACGCGCGCCAGTGATGCTTCCAGGTGTGCCTGCGCCGAGTCGACACGCGTTTCAAGCATCATCAGCACGGCATGCACGCCCAACGCGATCAACACACCGCCGGCGCTGAGCATGATGACGGGCACGATATGCATCGTCGACTCATCTGCCGGCCATGCGGTTACACCCGGCCACAACACAAGTGACAGCACAGCCGTTGTGGCCAGCACGGCCGCAGCGCGTGCACGCAAACCCACGGCGGCGCGGCGCTGGGCGGGTGGCATATGAAACGCCATACACATTGCCAGGCACACGCCTGCGCCAAGCACCAGTGTGCCGCCGCCCCAGCCCAGCAGGGCGCGGCGCAGCGGTAAGGCCTCGGCATGCGCCCAGGGGCGAGTGAGATACAGCTCCATCGTCAACAACCCGATGCCAAGCGCCACGGCGCCCATGGCAACGCTGCGTCGTTGCGGAGCCTGTGCGCCATTGGAGGACGACGTGTCCGGCAACACGATGGAGAAAGCCGCCAGCGATGCAGCCAGCGCAGTCATGAGCGTTGCCGCAATCGGCGCGAATATGGGTGTGCCGACCTGCCGATGCAGGCCAAGCTGGCCGAGCCAAAGCCCCGACCACAACCCAATGCCAAGAATGGTGGCGCAGGCAATGCGCCAGTTGCGGCGTTTTGCGACCGTCGAGCCCCCCGGCAGACGTGTCGCAGCGTCCAGTGCGGCAAACGTGGTCAGCCCCGTGCTGACCCACGCAAACAGCAGCAGCGCAATATGGAAATCGTTATGCATGCGAGCGCATCCGGCGCGGCCCCCCGATCTACGACCAGCGCCTAGTCTGTGTTTTGCGGCGAGGATAGCGCAAAAACCTGTCGTTTCAGGCCGCGAAAAGGTGCGTTTGTTGCGCGCTATTCACAGAATGCGTCGGGATCATTCGCGGCTACCGCTTCGCATCAAGCAGGCATGCGGAGCCGCGCCTGTCTTGAAAGATCGGCAGAAACCACCGAAACGTGAGCCGGGTATACGCGGATGGCTCGACGCCCGTGATTGGGCGTCGGCAATCAGGCGAAGCAGGAAGGGGAATCGAGCGCGAACTTACGCGTTCAGGCGGCCGCGCCTGCGCGCGGTCGGGGTGGCGGCACCTGCACGTTCCAGATCGACGCTGGGCAGCAGATGCAGCAGGCGCACCAGTTCTGACTGGCGATGCGTGCCGGTCTTGCGCAGGATGTCGCGGATATGCACGCGCACCGTGTGCAGCGAGAGGAATTCGCGCTCGGCAATTTCCTGCAGGGTTTCGCCCGCGGCCAGCCGCGCCGCGACGATGCATTCCTTGTTGGTCAGACCGAAGAGCGAGGCGAGCACGCCGGCGTCCATGACCGAGCGCGCCTCGGAGTTGCCGACCAGCACCAGCGCCAGCGGCGAAGCCCAGGTCGAGCGCATCGCATCGGAGGGCGCAAGGGGCGTAGCAATGAAAGGCACCGGGCGGCCATCGCGCGCCAGGTACATCCACGAGCCGGCTGCGCCTTGTACGCCGAGTGAGCCGGCGGCCTGTTCGATGAGGTTGCGCAGTGCAGCGTCGTGCGTGTGATCTGCCGAGTGCAGCAAGCCGCCATCGAGCGACAGACGGTCGTCGCCCGTCGTCATCGTGCGCGCCCAGGCATTGGCGTATTTCACGCGCATGGTGCGCTCGATGACCATCACGCCGAAGTCCAGCGTATCCAGGCCGGCCATCCCGAGTGCGGCGAGTTCGTTCAGCTCCAGATTGCGCTGCTGCATGCGCGCAGCCCGCTGCAGATGCGGCAGCACGCGTTGAAGGCGTGTCTCGCGCTCGATGGCGCTGACTTCCGACAGATCGTCGTCGCGCGTGCGCAGACGCATCGTGACGCACATGTCGGGCGTATCGATCAGGGTCATCGAGGCCGACGGCGTCTCTTCAGGTTGCCCGGCGTTGATCAGTTGCGCGTCCTGGCAGAAGGCGTTGCAGTGACCCGGCTGCGGACAGTGTTGGCACCAGCCCGACGAAACGCCGTGACGCGGCGTATCGGTGTGCTTATCCCAAACGAAATAGTGTGCGCTTTCGGCGCCGGCGTAGACGGAGAGCAGGGCCAGGGCGATCGGCATCTGCGCAGGCTCGAGTACCGCCTCGTAGATGGTATCGACGAGTCGATGGAATTCTGCGTCATCCGATAGACGTTGCAGCATGATGGCCCCCGGTGCGTATTGCGACAGCTCAGAGTGCATTCCCTTGCTGTCGGCGTGTTGCGGCGTGATGCCGCCGTCGCTGTAATGATTATTGTTGTTCTGCGCGACTTCTGTGGTAATCGGCAACTCTTTGGAAAAACTTAACATTCCGCTTTCGATGCTCCCAAATTCCGGCGGCGATGTATCCCCCCCTTGAGAGGGGAGTATGGTCGACTTTCAGCGCTGAAAATATAAAAAATATAAAAATTTCGTTCACATGTTCACGATGGCGGCGCGTGTCAGTTGAACTGGTAGGTGTAGGCCGCGTTGAACCGCAGGCTGCGGGAGCTGGAATTGATCGGTTTGTCGCCGACCGGTCGCGCGATCGCGAGGTCCAGCGTGTAGTACTTCCGATCGGAGAAGCGCACACCCAGCGCGATCGATCCGAGCTGATCATGCACGAGCGTGCTTGCGTTTGAATAGACCTTTGCGGTGTCGTACAGCACGTAGGGCTGCACGGTTTTCAGGTAATCCATCGATACCTGGAAGGCACGGTTGAGTTCGACCGACGCACCCCAGCCGCGATCGCCCGCCACTTCACCGGCTGGATAGGCAAGGCCAAAGAAGCGGCCGCCAAAGCTGATCTGTTCCGATGACGGCAGCACCGCGCCGCTGTACTGCGCCGCACCCGACACCACCACGCCAAAACCCAGGGGCAGGTCGTGGGCTTCGCTGGCGGTGATGCGCGTGCGCAGGAAGCTCAGGTCGACGTTGTTGTTAACCGATTTGCCTGCGCCCAGGCTGTTGATACCTTGGTACAGGCCGAGCGACGCGCGGCGCGTTTCACCGGGTTTCACTTCCGTATACAACGCTTCGGCGCCGGCCACGCGCACCTTGGCATCCAGTTCAGTTTGAGCAAAACCGGGGTTTTGCGGCGTATAGCGCTGTTTGTCGTCGTTGCCGTAGAAAGTGCCCGTCACCGTCAGGCTGCGCGAGTTCGACAGCAACACCGGATAGCTCAATGACAACCCAAGCCGCTGCGTGTCGGTCAGGTAGCGCGATTGATAGCCCAGTTGCTCCAGCGGCAGATTCTCGGGCATGCCGCGATAGTGCGACCACGTGAGCTTCGCAAGCAGCCCATCGGTGCCGATCGGCTGCGCCCAGGTTGCGGAGTAGAACGTCTCGTGATCGGACCCGCGCGGTTGCAGCGTCGAGACGGTGATCTGCTCACCCAGCGGCGTCACGCTATTGAGCGTGCCCGTGATGATTGCCCGCACACCCGGCGAGCGGTATTCGACGCCCGTGCCGATGGTGTACGGCTGGCGCTTCACGTTCAACACGAGCTCGCTCGCGCCATCGGTGGTGGTGGGCGGCTGCACGGTCGCGGTGATCTGCACGCCGGGTTGCAGCGCGAGCACACCCGTCACGCGCTCGAAGGTTTCGCGGCGCAGGGGTTTCTCATTCATCAGGCGCTGCGAGATTTCGCGCAAGCGGCCTTCCAGCGGCCCGGGTGTGCCCTCGATGCGCATGCGGGCCACATAGCCTTCAACCACCGTGACGCGCACGACGCCGCCTTCAAACGTCTGTGCCGGCACAAACGCAAATGAGAGCGGGAAACCGCGGTCGGCATACAGCTTGGTGACATCGTTCGCGGCCTGCAGCAGTTGCGCGACGGTGATGTCGTGCCCGGCCAAGGGTGCGAAATGCGCGGCCACCTCGGGGAAGGGTAGCGTCTTGACGCCTTCGATCTGGAACTTGGTCGGTGTGAGATGCGTGGCAAGCAGATTTTCCAGCGCCGGGTTCGGCCGCTGCACTTCTACCTGGATCTTCTGCTGGGGCGGGCGGGACGTATCGACTTTGGGAAGCGTGTCGATCGGGTTGCCTTGGTTGGGGCTGCTTTGTGCCCAGCTCAGTGCCGGGCCGGTCAGTGCTACGCCTGTGGCCAGGGCCAACCGCATGGTGGTGGTCCGCACGCCTGTCTCCTCCGTGGTTTTCGTTTGTGGTATCGCGAAGCCGTGCAGCCGCGCGTTGCATCAAACGATAACCGCGAGACATGGTGCTTTACAACAAGACACATAGAGGGAGCGTTCACGCGACGCAACGGCCCAGGTAAATACTGGGATGCGTCGGTGCGTGGCAGCCAGCCCAATGACGATGCCGCATTGCGCGGCATCGGTGCGTTTGAAACGTGACAGCGGCGGACTGGCGTGATAGCCGGTCCGCCGAAGCGCAGAGCCTGGATCAGCGGGGCGTGCCGCCCAGTGCGGTGCCCACCGTGCCCAGCAGACCGCCCACCGCGCCAGTGACCGGCGCCAGCGGTGTGGCCCCGCCGGCCGACGCCAAGCCCGTGCCTACCGTGGTGACCACGTTGCCAACCGGAGCCGTGAGCGTGCTGACGGGGCCGAGCGGGTTGCTGGCACCGCCGGCTGCGCCACCCAGGCCGCCCAGTGCGCTAGTGATGGGCGCCAGCGGGTTGGCGCCACCAGCGCCGCCGAGACCACCAAGTGCGCCGGTGATCGGAGCGAGCGGGCTGCTGCCGCCCGTCGCGCCACCCAGGCCGCCTACCAAACCCGTGATCGGAGCCAACGGATTGGCACCGCCAGCGCCGCCAAGACCGCCGAGTGCGCCGGTGATCGGGGCGAGCGGGTTGCTGCCGCCCGTCGCGCCACCCAGGCCGCCCAGTAAGCCTGTGATGGGAGCCAGCGGATTGGAGCCGCCCGCGCCGCCAAGACCGCCGAGTGCGCCGGTAATCGGAGCCAGCGGGTTGCCGCCCGATGCTGTTGGCGAATACACCACGCCGCCCAGTGCGGCAACCGTGTTGCCCGTGGCCGTCACCACGCCACCCAGGCCGCTCACCACTGGAACGTTCGCTGCGGTGAGGGTCGTGCCGCCATTGGCCACCGCGCCGCCAATCGTGCCCAGCAGCGTGTTTGCCGGCGACCCGAGGCCCGTGGCCGCGCCCAGTGTCTGCGTACCGCTGGTGATCTGCGAGGTCAGCGGCACGATGGCCGTGCTCAGCTGCTGCGTGAGTTGCTCGACGGGGCCACTCGACAGCGCTGTGCCCAGCGTGCCGCCCCCGTTTGCAACTGCTTGACCGACTTGCGTGACCACGCCTGCCAGGGGTGTTGTCACCGGAGCCAGCGGCGCCAGCGGGCCAGTGCCCAGGTTATTGACCAACGTGCCGGCGCTCGTGACCGTGTTGCCTGCGCCGGTCACCACATTCCCGAGGCTGGAAACCGTGGTGCCGACCGGATTGGCGTTGCGACCGATGCTGCCCAATCCGTCCTGTACGCCCGTGCCCAGCGCCGAAACCGTCGCGCCGGCGTTTTCAACCACACCGCCCAGGCCGGTCTGCACGCCGCTCAGTTGCGAGGGCAGCGGTGCGGTGGCGATGGTCTTGCCGAGGCCGCTCACAGTCGAGCCGGCCGCCGTCACGATGCCGCCCGTATTGTTGAGGACGGCGCCAGTCGGCGTCAGCGGAGCGGGCGCCGGCGTCGGGCTGGGGGACGGCGAAGGAGAGGGCGACGGGGAGGGGGACGGCGAAGGCGAAGGCGTCGGCGTTGAACCGCTGCCGTTGTTATTGGAGCCGCCGCCGTTCGAGCCTCCCAGCGAACTGCCCATGTCCCCGGAGCCGGAGCTGGCGCAACCACCCAAAACCAACAGGCTTGCCATGGTGGCGGCCAGGCACTTGATGTTCTTATTCATGATGGATCTCCCGTTTTAAAAGTCCGCTTTAGTCAGCTGGAAAATGTCTCACTGTCGATGTGAGGTGGCCGGACTCTGCAAACGGTGTGCCATGTCGCCATTATTACGCATTGCGTAATGGGCTCTCGGAATTTGCTGTGCTTGGCTCAATAAAAATGGAGAGATTGTGAAAACTAATCCGAATATGGGATTTACATACCCCACCAAAGTGGGGGTTAAACGTTTGCTCATGGGGTTATGTCCGAGGTGAATGTGTTCCCGTGTCACGTTACGTCGTAACGCTCGGAACACGGATTTGGGAGGGAAACGGTCTGTGTTCAGGGCCGGGTAATACCTGGCGCGCTGCCTACAAAACCAATAACCACGCCGTCCTTTGAAAACTGAATCCGCCTTCTACTGCGCCTGGCATGCCATTTGCAGAATGTGGCCCGCAGTCCGCAATACCGAGCTCAGACATCAAGACACATCATTCCAAGAAGGGGACGGACCATGACTCACATTCGACACTCCATGCGCGTTGCGCCCTTGGCCTGCGCTGTTGCCGCTCTCATGCTGGCGGCTTGCTCTTCGGGAGGCTCCGGCTCCGGCAGTTCGCCGAATCCGAGCCCGAGCGACACGACGGGCGTGACCCCCGTCGGCAAGGTCGCAAACGGCACCGGCAACACCGTTGTGGCGACCGGCCAGGCAGTCAGCAGCCTGGGCTCAACGCTCCAAAACGCAAACATTCCAGGCTTGTCGGACCAAGCCAAGGCAGGCCTCGGCGGCACCGTGGACAACACGGGCAAAGCGGTTAGCGATCTCGGTCTCGGCATCCAGACCGGGCTTGGCAAGATGGGTCAGAACCCCAACCCGATCGGCACGACGGTGGCCAGCACCGGCAATGTCGTGACGGACCTCGGCCAGGCAACCGTAAGCGCCGGCTCCCTCGTGCAGGGCCTCGGCCAAGGCTCTGGCGCACCGCTCGCACCGATCACCCAGCCGGTGGGCGGCGGCGTTCAGCAGATCGGCCAAGCGCTGATCGGCGGCGGCACGTTGCTGGGTAGCGCACTGTCGTCCGGCGCGGTTCAGCAGGTGACGCAGCAACTGAGCACGGCCATCGTGCCGGTGACTACGCAGGTCAGCGGCGCCACCCAGATGATTGGCGATTCGACGGGCCTGGGCGGGGCCTTGAACAACCTGTTGGGGACCGTTGGCGGCGGCGTGGCGGGTGCCGGCAACACCATCACCGGAACCGGCGTGCCGGTGGTCTCGAATTTGGGCCCGGTGGTGACTTCACTCGGCACCACGGTTGCGGCGGTGGGCGGCGTCGCAACGACCGGCGGTTCGGCGGGCAGCAATCCGCTGGGAGGCCTGCTCGGCGGCACCGGCGGCACGAACCCGCTGGCTCCGTTGACCGGCTTGCTGGGTGGCGCTGCTGGAGGCTCCAACCCTCTGGCCCCCGTCACGGGCCTGCTGGGCGGCGCGGCCGGCGGCAGCAACCCGCTGGCTCCTGTCACCAACCTGCTGAGCGGCGCGACCAGCGCGGCCGGCGGCGCATCGGGCAGCAGCAATCCGCTGGCCCCTGTCACCAATTTGCTGGGCGGCGTTGGCAGCCTGGCGCACTGAGCAGTACCTGTCTGTGCTCTTGAAGGTGCGCGGGCGTGTTCCCGTCGCTCGCGCATCCTTTTTTTGCCTGGACAGAAATGGGGAGCGTTCAGACTGGCCCCGAGAATTAATGGGAAACCCATCCTGATAATCGATCTAGTCTTAGGATCATTAGGGGATTTCCATTAGTTTTCAGAGGGTTGGCGCATCTTTAACGGCATTAAATAGAGGTTTCACTCTAATTTCAGGCAAGTACCTCAATTGAGTTATTTTGTTTGCGATGCCGCACGCCTATAAATTCGTTACGGGGTGTTACGTGACATACGTGACACGCCGCAAAAAATGAATGCCCATGGGGGCGTGCGGTTGATCATCGGGCGTGTGCGGGACACTCCGTTCGGTGATGTTTGAATTCCGTTCCATTAGTGGAACGGCGCGGGCGGCGAGATTTTTTTGCTGGTCGTGTCATCGCAGTAAATCCCCATGCGTTTAATTTGCTATTACCAAATATGAACTGGCTAAGGTTGGAGCGCCGAAAGCTGGTCGGGATCAACACATCCGCGGGCGAGTGCAAACAGGAGAGAGATCATGAAGAACGCCATTCTGAAGTTCATCCGTGACGAACAAGGTGCCACTGCCGTCGAGTACGGCATGATCGCTGGCCTCATCGCAGCAGCGATCGTGACGATCGTGTCCACGCTCGGCACCAAGCTTGAGAGCGTGTTTGCGTCTATCTGCCAAGCCGTCAACAAGAACGTGGCTTGCTAGCAACCTGGTACGGCCACGTCGATACGCCCGGCTGGGCAGGGGTCGTAGTCCTTTCCGTTCTTGCAATCACGCTGGATTTCCGCGCTCGGCGGGTGCCGAACTGGCTCGTTGTGGCGGGGGTAATGCTGTCCGTCGCTCTGATTGAGTTCGGTGGGGTACAGCACCTTGCCTATGACTGGCAGGACTTCTGGCTCGGCGGGGCGATCGCATTTGCCTGCTTCCTGCCGCTGTATGCGGTTGGCTGGATGGGCGCCGGCGACGTGAAGTTCTTCACTGTCGTCGGCCTGCTTGCTGGCTGGCATGGCCTTGTGGCCGTGTGGCTTGTCTCGAGCATGATTTCCGGCCTGCATGCGCTCGCCATCATGGTGTTACGCCAGTTCGATGCGTCGTCGCCACCTGCGTGGATCATGATGCGCGTGTGCCCAGCGATCGTGCGTTGGGACACCGCTCAGGCAGGGCGCCGCGGCATCCCGTACGCCGCCTATATGGCAATCGGGTTGCTGAGCCTGCCATGGGTGCCCCAGGCGATGCGCATGCCATGGCTGCCGGGCATGTAGTTCAGACAGTTGAAGCGTTGAACAAGAGCCGCCAAGCGGCCAGCCTATAAGAAAGGAGTCGGCCATGCCGACATTGCAACGGGAACGGGAGGGTGCTGGCATGCACCCGCAAGTCCGCACGCATGCTGGCCGCTGCCCCCGGCGGCAAGGCAGTCTCGGCGCGGCTTCAGTCGAATTTGCCGTCGTCGTGCCGGTGCTGCTGGTGCTCATGCTCGGCATCGTCTACTACGGCATGATCCTCGCCATGCAGCAGGCGCTGACCCTGGCGGCGGAAGAGGGCGCACGCGCCGCGCTCCGCTATCAGCCTTCCAACACGCAACGCGTGGCAGCTGCCTATGCGGCCGTGACGTCGGTACTCCCCACGTTCCTTACCGGACGGGTGCAGACCAATCAGAACAGCACCCCGCTCGTGGATTGCCAGAACGTGGCAGGCATGCAATGCCTGAGCGTGGTCCTGACATTGCCCGTGACCTCCGGCAATAACCCGTTGCTGCCGTCGATACCCCTGTTGCCCGCGCCGGACACATTGACGGGTTCAGCCGTCGTGCAGCTGGTGCCTGGCTCCTGACACTTTTCAGTTCGCTGCCCCTCTTGATCGATCGCTCGGACACGCCGCCCAGATGACCAGCAAACACCTCCAGATCTTCGCCGCCGCGCTGTTGCTGCTGGCTGCCATTCTTGGCGCCGTGGCATGGAAGACGGCGCATCGCCCGCCGGCGCCCGTCGCCGCGCAGAAAGACGGCAAGACCGTCTATCCGGTGGTCGTGACCACGAAACCGCTTGAGGCTGGCAAGCCCATCACCGCGGACCAGCTGGCCGTCGAGCAACTGCCCATCAATCCGGCCGAGGCGTTTTCGGACGTGGCGAAGGTGGTTGGGCGTGAACCCATTCTGCCGGTCGGCGTCGGCGTGCCGTTGATTGCCTCGCAACTGTCGTCGGGCCTTGCGCAGCAGGTGGAGGCCGGGCAGCGGGCGGTCGCCATCAACGTGGACGAGGTGATCGGCGTGGGCAACCGCGTGATGCCGGGCGATTACGTCGATGTGTTCCTGGTGATGCGCAAGGATGGCCAGGAGGTCGTAGACAGCCAGGCGCGCCTGCTGTTGCCGCACCTGCGCGTGCTGGCGTTTGGCCCGCTGGCCGTCAATGAAGGGGCGCAGAAGCAGCCCGAGAACACCGGGGTCACGCGCAAGGTCGATCAAGCCAAGACGGCCGTGCTGGCAGTGCCGGTGGAAGCGGTCAGCCAGTTGGCGATGGCACATCAGAGCGGCCGCCTGCTGCTGGCGCTGCGCAACCCCGGAGACGACGCCGAGCCGACAGTGAAGCCGCAGGACGCAGCCCTGCTGGCTGCCGCGAACCGCAATCCGATGGACGTGGCACAGGCCGGGGTATCGCTTGCCAGCCTGACAGGGGCGGCGCGGCGCTCGCCGGTGCTCCAGGTGCCGCCGCTGCCCGTGGTGGCGTCAACGCGCGCAACCGCACGAACCAATACGGTCGCCACCGGCGGCGTAGAAATCATCCGCGCAGGAAAACGTGAGGAGCAACATGACTGATGCCGCCATGGTTCGCGGTTGGATGGGCGTACTCGCGTTGGGCTGCGCCGCCTTCGTGCCGAGCGCATTTGCCGAGACGGCACCGACCGGCCAGACGCTTCATCTCCTGACAGGCAGTCAGCGCGAAATTCGCCTGGGCAAACCGCTCGAGCGCATTGCCATCGGCAACCCTGAGATTGCCGATGCGTTGCTGCTCAAGGGGCGCGGCACGGCCACGAGCGTTTTGATCATCGCCAAGAAGCCGGGCGCGGCCAACGTGATGGTCTGGACGCAGGGCGGCGTTGCGACGACTTACAACGTCCAAGTGGACGCCGCGGCGCCTCTGCCGGGCGATCCGGCCGTGGTTGCGCAGGGCGATAGCGCCGTCGTGTCAGGCCAGCCTAAAGACGTCTACGCGCTTGCCCGTGCGCGCCGCTCGGCCGCCGTAGCCAGCGGCGGGGAAAAACCTAAAGGCGGCAACGTCATCGACACCACCTCGATGAACGTGCCGGGCACGGTGCAGGTCGACGTGCGTGTGGTGGAGTTCAGCAAGACGGTGCTGAAGGAAGCGGGCTTCTCCTTTAGCCGCACGCGTGGCGGTTTCAGCTTCAGCACGTTCTCCCCCTCATCGCTGACCAAGTACACATTCGGCTCGACAGGGTTATCGACCGAGTCGACCATGCCGATCGGCTCGGCATTCAACCTGCTGATCGGATCAGTCAGCAAGGGGCTCTTTGGCAACCTGAGTTTGATGGAATCGAACGGCATGGCGCGCGTGCTGGCCGAGCCGAGCCTGGTTGCTTTGTCAGGCCAGAGCGCCAACTTTCTGGCCGGCGGCGAGATTCCAATTCCCGTGCCGCAAGCGCTGGGTACCACCACCATCGAGTACAAGCCGTTCGGCATCGGGCTGACGGTTTCACCGACGATCCTGTCGGAAAACCGCATCGCCCTGAAAGTGGCGCCTGAAGCGAGCGACCTGGATTTCAGCCGAGGCGTCACGCTCAATGGCGCAACGGTGCCGGCCATCGTCACGCGCCGTGCCGATACGACCGTTGAACTCGGCGATGGCGAGAGCTTTGTCATCGGCGGGCTGGTCAGCCGATCGACGCTGTCCAACGTCGACAAGGTGCCGTTCCTGGGCGACGTGCCGATCATCGGGACGTTCTTCAAGCGCCTGAACTACAACCAGGAAGAGCGGGAGTTGGTGATCATCGTCACGCCCCATCTGGTCAAGCCGATGGCACGCAATGCGCCAATCGACAAGATGCTGCCGGGACAGAGCGGCGGGCAGGATCGCGATACCGCAAGCGACGCTGTGTGGCGGCCGTTTGCCCTGGGGGTGGCGGATCCGGCCACCATGCCCGGGTTCTCGAAGTAAGGGGCCGGCATGGATTACTTCCTTCTGCACGGCGGCGCGCGTGGCGGTATGCAAGGCGACGCCCAGGCGGCAGCGGTGCACCGCTGGCTGGCGGGGGCGATTCGCGAGCTGGGCGTGCTGGTGGCCGAGACGACCGGCCACGACGCGTTCATCGAACAGATTGGCGCAGTGAACCCCGAGGTCGTGTTCGTGCGCTTTGCCTCGTCGCCCACGCTCATTGACGTGCCAGATCACGACCAGAAGCTTGGCGAGGGCGCCGACGCCATCAACGAGGCGACGCAACTGGTCGCGCAACTCACGCGCTTGTTTCCGGGCTTGCCGCTGGTGGCTGTGGGCTCCGCTGCCGATGGCCGCGCGATGCTGGCTGCCTTGCGCGCAGGGGTCAAGGATTTCGTCGATGTGGACGGCGCACCGGCCGAGGCTGTGCGCGTGGTGCGCCGCCTGCTGGCGGAGCGCGCATCGGCTGAGCCGACCCGCCGCGGCCGCGTGCTGGCCGTGTTGGGCGCACGCCCCGGCGTGGGCGCCACAACGTTGGCCACCAATCTGGCCACGCTCGTGCGCCGCACGTCGGCCAGTGATGTGATGCTGCTCGACCTGGGGCAGCCGCTGCGTGATGGCGCGCTGTACCTGAACGTGCAGGCCAATTTCCATTTCGTCGAGGCCGTGCGCAACCTGCGTCGCTTCGACCAGGTGTTTGTACAGACCGCGCTGTCGCGTCATCCGAACGGGCTTGCCGTTCTGCCGCTGCCGATCTCGCTGGCGGAAATGCGCGACATCTCGTTCTCTGAAGCGCTCGGCCTGCTCAATCGGCTGCGTACGTTCTTCGACCTGCAGGTCGTTGACCTGGGCGGGTTCGGCAACATCGACTTCATCGCACAGATCATCAAGGCCGCCGACGACGTGATGCTGGTAACCGAGCAGAGCGTAGGCGCCATCGTGTCGGCCGCCGAGCTGATGCAGGAACTCAAGAAGCGCGAAATTGACCGCGACCACCTGCACCTGACCATTTCGAAGTTCGACACGCGCCTGTCGTTGGATGCAGCGCAGATTGCCGAGCGGCTGGAGATCCCCTCGGTGCTGACCGTGCCGAACCGCCGCGAAGCGCTGGTGATCGCCTCCAACCAGGGCGCGATGCTGGCCGAGACCCACCCTACAGATGCCTATGTGCGCGCGCTTGCCCAGATTGCCCAGACGCTCGGCTATGCGCAGCAGAGTGAGCGCGCGTCAGGTGTGTCGAGCTGGGTGTCGGGTGTGAGTGCGCGGCTGGGCGGGCGCTTTGGCGGGCGCTCCAAACGCAAGTCGGCAGACGCCGCTGAACTGGATATCGGTACCACCGAACGGAACGCGACATGACCCAACCCATCGAGTTCTCCAACCAGGCGGACGCCGGCCACGGCGTGTTCGCCGTTTCGCAGGCCTTCCAGGACATCAAGGAAGCCGCGCACGAACACCTGCTGACGCGCATCGAAGAACTCGGCGCCGAGTTCGGCCGTTGGTCGCGCACGGCCATCCAGCGTTTTGTCGATCTGGAAGTGGAAGGCTTCACGCGCATGCGCCGCATCCCCGTCAACGAGACGGAGGTGCGGCAGATTGCCGAGGCGCTCACCAAGGAGTTGGCCGGCTTCGGCCCCATCGAAGACCTGCTGGCCGATCCGGCGGTGGAAGACATTCTCGTCAACGGTCATCTGGACGTGTACGTGTCGCGTCACGGCATTCTCGAGCGCATTCCGGTGCGCTTTGCCGACAACAACCACCTGCTGCGCATCGTGCGCCGCATCCTCGCACCAATCGGGCGGCGGTTGGATGAATCGAACCCGATGGTCGATGCGCGCTTGCCCGACGGTGGCCGCATCAACGTGGTCATTCCGCCGCTGGCCCTCGAAGGGCCGGTGGTGTCGATCCGCAAGTTCCGGAAGGACCCGCTCAAGCCAGAAGACCTGCTTGGCCTGGGCACCATGAGTGCAGAGATCGGTGCGTTGATCGAATCTGCTGTGCGTGCCCGATGCAACATCCTGGTGAGCGGGGGTACGAGCTCGGGCAAGACGTCGCTGCTCAACGCCATGGCGTATCACATTCCGACGACCGAGCGCGTGATCACCATTGAAGACACGGCAGAGCTGTCGCTCAACCATCCGCACGTGGTGCGCCTGGAAAGCCGGCCTGGCGGCTTCGAGGGCACGGGCGTCGTCACGATTCGGGAGCTGCTGCGCAACAGCCTGCGCATGCGGCCCGACCGCATCATCGTGGGCGAAGTGCGTGGCGGCGAAGTGCTGGAAATGCTCCAAGCCATGAGCACCGGTCACGATGGGTCGATGGGCACCATTCACGCCAGCAGCCCGCGCGAATGCCTCTACCGGCTGGAAATGCTGGCGGGCTTTGCCGGATTCCAAGGCAGTGAGGTGAGCTTGCGCCGGCAGATCACCAACGCCATTGATTTCATCGTGCAGATCGGGCGGTTGTCCAACGGCAAGCGCCGCATCCTGTCGATCACGGAAGTGACGGGGCTCGGGGACAACATCATCTCCACGCAGGAGCTGTACCGCTACGAGCCCTACGTCGGCCCGGATGGCGAAGAGGTCGACCGCTGGACGGCGCTTGGCTTGCAGCCGCATTCGCCCAAGCTGGCCCGCATGCGCAACAGCGAGGGCGGCGGGATGGATGGTGGGATGACCGGATTCGGCGGCGGAGGCCGTTTCCATGTCTAGCATGACGCTCTGGTTTGGTTGCCTCGCGCTGCTGCTGATGGGCGCATCGCTCATGCTGTGGGCGGAGGCCGTGCGCCGTCGCGAGCGCGAGGCGTCGCGCAGCTTCGTGCGTGCACAGACCGAGCAGATCAATGCGCGTTATCAACCGAATGTGGAGCCGGTGCCGGCAAGCGTGCCCGACTCGCTTAATCGCGCCTGGCACGATACACTGCGCCGCGCCGACATCGAGCCGAGCCGGCGTTTTTATGTGCTGCTGATTGGCCCGGCGCTGATGATTTCGCTCGCGGTCTGGGCGATGTCGAGCACGCTTTCGGCCCTGACGGCGTTAGCACTGTATGTCTTGATCGTTGCGTTCCTGCTTTGGAACCGCACCCGGAAGATGAACGAGCGCCTGCTGGCGCAATTGCCGGGCTTTCTCGATGGCGTGGTGCGGCTGATGAGCATCGGCAGCGCGGTGCCCGCGGCGTTTCAGGCGGCGAGTGCCAATACCGAGCAGCCGTTGCGCAACTGCCTGATCGCCATCACGCAGATGCAGCGCGCGGGAAAGGACCTCGATGCAGCGGTGCTGACCGTCGGCCAGCAGTACCGCGTGAACGAACTGGTCCTGCTGTCGTCGGTGCTGCGCCTCGCGTTGCGCTACGGCGGGCGGGCTGACATTGTGATGGAGCGCACGGCTGCATTCATGCGCGATCGGCAGCAAGCCCAGCGCGAGCTGTTTGCACTGTCGGCGGAAACGCGTTTGTCCGCATGGATCATCGGCCTGCTGCCGATCGTGGTGGGCGGTGTCATCGTCATGTTCAACGCGGCATACATCATGTCGATGTGGCGTGACCCGTTCGGCAAGACGTTGATTCTTACGGCATTCGGCATGGAAGTGCTGGGTGCGGTCATGCTGGCCAGGCTGGCGAAATCGGTCTGAGGAGAACGCATGGACGATGCCCTGATCACCCTCAGCCTGACCGCGGCGGCCGCAGGCGTGCTGGTATTCGGTGGGCTCGCGCTGCGTGCAACGCTCACGCGACACCGCAGCGCACGCAAGCTCGATACGGCGCTGTCCGACATGCGCGCGTCGGCGGCCAACCCGGTGGCACCCGCTGCGTCGCCGGTTGGGCAGCCCGCCGCCAAGCCACGCCCGCACGGCCCGCGTGAAGCGCAGCAGATCCAGCAACAGATTGCCAAGGTGGGACAGCGCTGGATCGACACCGGCCTGGGCCGCCGCATCGTGACGGAGGAAGACCGCAAGTTGCTTGAGGAATGCGGCTACTACGGCGAACACGCCCGCACCGTCTTTGGTGGGACCCGTATCCTGCTGCCGCCGCTGCTTGCTGTGTTCGGCGCGTTGCATGCGTCATCGCTCCTGTTCGTGTTCGTGTTCAGTTTTGTCGGCATCGCGTTGGGCTACCTTGCGCCGAAGTGGCTGCTCGGGCGCCGCAAGGAAAGCCGCCGGCGCCGTATGGACGATGAGCTGCCCGTCATGGTCGACATGCTGCGGCTGCTGCAGGGCGTCGGCTTGTCAATTGACCAGAGCCTGCAGGTGATCGCCAACGAGTTCCACAGCATGCTGCCCGTGCTGGCGGGTGAATTTGGCCGCGCCAACCAGCAGTTCGCCTCGGGCCGCCCCCGCGAGCAAACGCTGCTGCGCATTGCGCGACTGTTCGACAACGAAGACTTGAAGGGCCTCATCACGCTGCTTACGCAGGTGGATCGCTTCGGCGGCGCGGTGCAGGAGCCGCTGCGGCAGTTCGGCGGCCGTCTGCAGGAGAACCGCCGCGCGCGGCTGAAGGAGCGCGTGGGCAAGCTGACCGTGCAGATGACGATGATCATGGTCCTGACGCTATTGCCCGCGTTGCTGATCGTCACGGCGGGGCCCGGCTTCATGGGCGTCATGCGCAGCCTGCAACACACCGGGGGACATTGAGATGACACGCTTCCCAAACACCGCGCGCGCCAGCTGGGCCGGCGTGGCCATGTTGACCATCCTCCTGGCTGGCTGCGGCTCGATGGCCACGTCCGACATGAGCCTGCGCGCCGATGCCGACATTGAAATGGCTCGTCAGCGTCAGAGCCAGGAGAAGTCCGAGATCACCAGTCCGGCGACGTATCTTTCGCTGATTCGCAAGATGCAGGAGCAGGGCCTGTATTACGCATCGCTCGCGCATATCGATGCCTACCAGCAACGCTATGGCCGCGCGCCCGAAATCATGCTGCTGCGCGCGGATGCGCTGCGTGAAACCGATCAACTTGCCGCTGCCGATGCCGAGTACCGCGCGGTTGTGGGCGCCACGTCTGCCATGGGTGCAGGCACGCAAGGCGGATTGCTCAATGCCGCCGCCTGGCGCGGGCTGGGCATCGTTGCGGGGCGCCAGGGCAACTTTGCCGAGGCGGCTCGCCGGCTGCAGGTCGCGGCTCAGGCGAATCCGACCGACGCCAGCACGGCCAGCGATCTTGGCTACGCGCTCATGCGTGCCGGCGAGGTCGAGCAAGCCCGCGTGCCATTGATGCAAGCGCAGCAGATGGCCGCCGCCAGCCCGAAGATCGCCGGCAATCTGGTGATCTGGCTGACCGTGAACGATCGCAAGGACGATGCTGCATCCCTCGCGTCGCATGCACAACTGACGGCATCTGCGCGCAAGGCAGTCGATGACGACGTTGCCCGCGTGCGCGCTGCCTGGCGAGATCGCCGTATCGCTCGGGAAACCACGACGATGGCGCCGCGCGTTGTGGCAACCGGGCCTTCTGCCGCAGCGTCTGCGGGCGTTTCGATCGCCGCTGCGGCGACCGCCACCCACACATCGGCCCGCCCGCTGGCATTGCAGCGCGGTCGCCTGCTTGACACCTTGGAGGCTTCGCAATGACTTTCCGCATCTTGATGGCCGCTGGCGTGGCGGCATGGCTGACGTGCGGCGTTGCCGGCGCCCAGGGATTCTCGGGTGGCGACCCGCAGAGCGCTGCGACGGCGCCCAAGGTCGGCACCCAAGTGGGCGATGCGACGCGAGCACTGCTCAAGGCGCAGGCCGAGGGCACCTACGCGGGCGAGTTCGTACCGTTGCGAGGCGAGCAGGCAGCGCTGGCCTATCAGCGCTACCTCAATTCGTTCAACCAGGCCATGCCCGGCCTGGCACAGCAGAGCTCCGGAACGCGGGCCTCCACTGTCAACCTTGTTCAGCAGTCTGGGCGCTGATCCCTGCGAAACGTACCTCACGCTGTGACACGAGCCGCCGCCCCCCGTCTTCGCCGAGCCGTCTTGCTCCGCCGCCTGCGTGGCGCGGTCAGCGTGATGACGGCCACCTTCATTGCCACGGTCGGACTGGCGGTGTTGGTGTCGATCGACATCGGCAACCTGTTCTATCAGCAGCGCGCGCTGCAACGCTCGGCCGATCTGGCAGCGATGGCCGCCGTGCAGCGGCTTGACCTGCCGACCGCCGCACAACAGGCGGTGGTGCAGAACGGACTGACAGTGGATGGCACCAATGTCACGCTGGCAGTCGTGCCAGGCGTCTGGGATGCCAGCGCGGGCACGGCGCCCACGTACTTCACCGCGCAGGCGGCTGTTGACGGCAACACCAACGCAGCGCAGGTGACGATCACCCAGAACGTGCCGTATTTCTTCATGGTGGGCCGGCGGCAATTGACGGCGACGGCGATTGCGAAGAACACATCCATCGTGGCGTTCTCCCTCGGGTCTGGGCTTGCCTCAGTCGATAACGGACTTCTGAACCAGCTGCTCGGATACCTGCTCCACACGAACTTGAATATCGATGCCGTTTCGTATCAGGGGCTGGCCACGACCAACATCCGCCTGGCCGATCTTGCGGTCGCGCTGGGTGCGGGGTCGATGCAGGAACTGCTGTCGCTCTCGCCTAGCCTGGGGACTTTTTTCAATGCTGTGATCTCGGTGGCGTCGCAGTCCGGCCTGGCTGGGGTGTCGGTGGGCGGGGCAGGCGCCAGCAATGCGCTGTCGTTTGGCAGCGATCTGAATGTGCCGATCAATATTGGCGATGGCGGAGCCTCGTCGCCGGGCTTGTTGCAGGTGCTGGCGCTGGCGGGCAATGAACAGGCTGCCCTCAATGCCACCGTCAATGTGCTCGACCTCCTTACGACGGCTGCGCAGATTGCGAATAGCCAGTCGGCCGTGAATGTGGCGCCTGTTGTGCTCAACATCCTAGGGCTTGGGACGGTCTCGCTATCGCTGAAGATCATCGAGCCTCCGGCCATTGCGGTTGGGCCACCAGGACAATTCTTGTCGGGGCCGAACGCAGGGCAATGGCGAACGCAAGCGCGGACGGCGCAAGTGCGGTTGGGTCTAGGCATCAATGCCAACGTGCTGGGGGTTGCCGGTATTACGTTGCCGATCGGTTTGCAGGTCGCGGGCGCCCAGGGGCATGCGAAATCGACCAACTGTGTCGTTCCTCGTCAGAACTCGACAGCCACCATCTCAGCGCAACCCCAGCCCGTTTCGCTGTGCATTGCTACAGGGGCGGATACGGCGGTAAGTGGCGCGTTGAATTGCGCATCGGCCGCACCGGCGCCTCTCGTCACTCTGCTTGGGATTGGTGCAGTGAGTATTAAGGCCAACGTGTCGCCGGCCCCCAATTCGGGGTGGGCTGACGAAACCATCGCGGCCACTCAGATCGGATTGAATCCGCAGACCGGTACAAGCGGCAATTCACCACCGCGTGTGAGTACGCAGGCAGTGTTTGGCTCTGTCCTGAACAGCAACCTCGATCAGCTGCAGTTGACTGTCCTGGGAATTCCACTTGGGCCGATTGGTACGGCGATTCTGTCTCCGGTGCTAGCTCTGATTGGCTCGACCCTCGACGCGGTACTCACCCCTCTACTCGAAGTCCTCGGCATCCAACTCGGCTACGCCGACATCAAACTCCTCTCGCTCGACTGCGACGCCGTCGAGTTGGTTTACTGACATGGAAGCGACGACATGAAAACCGATCGCTGGGCGTACGAAACGCTTGAGATTTTTGTCTGGGAAGGCCGCCACGACATTGCCGATCGTGTAGCGCGGTTCATGGCGCCGTTCGGGGCGGAGGTCATCCGCGCAGGCGGTATCGATTTTCAGCCCGCCGAGCCTCGGCTCAAGCCTGCGGTGGCGGTGATCAGCGCATCGGTGGTGGAAAGCGGTGGCTTTACGGTGCTCGACTGGCAGGCCGCGCAAGGCATGCCGGTGATCTGGGTGGCGGCGGATACGCAGCATGATTCGAGCCGCTTTCCGCCCGAATACACGCACGTGCTTGGGCCGGATTTTGGTGCGACCGAACTCCGTGCGCAGATCAGCAAGGTGCTGCCATCGATGTCGTCTGCGCAGGCTCAGGCGCAGGATCAGAGCGATCTCGTGGCTGCATCACCGGCCATGCACGGGTTGCTGGAGCAGGTCGATACCTTTGCCGATTGCGACAGCAACGTCATGCTTTATGGCGAAACCGGCGCCGGCAAGGAACGTATTGCACGCCTGCTGCACGACAAGAACAGCGTCTACGGCAAGGGGCCATTCGTGGCGGTCAACTGCGGCGCGATTCCCGACGGGCTGTTCGAATCGCAGTTCTTCGGCCATGCCAAGGGCGCGTTTACCGGCGCCATGTACGCGCACCGTGGCTACTTCGAACAAGCCAACGGCGGCACGCTGTTCCTCGATGAGCTGGGCGATCTGCCGCTGTATCAGCAGGTGAAGCTGTTGCGCGTGCTGGAAGACAGCGAATGCACGCGGCTGGGCTCGACGGTGCCGGTCAAGCTGGATTTCCGGTTAGTGGCAGCCACCAACAAGAACCTGCGCGAGATGGTCGCCACGGGCAAGTTCCGGGCCGATCTGTACTTCCGCTTGGCCGTGATCGAGCTGCGCATCCCGAGCCTGGAGCAGCGCGGCGCGGACGACAAGATCGCGTTGCTGCTGTCGTTCCTGCGGCATCTGCTGGGCGACAAAACCTTTGACGCCATGCCGCCGGTGCCGGAATGGGTGCGGGCGTCGGTCACTCGCGCCTACTTTGCCGGCAACGTGCGCGAGCTGCGCAACCTGGCAGAGCGTATCGGCATCACGCTGCGCCAGTTCGGCCGCTGGGACGAAGCCCGCATCCTGCCGCTGTTTGCCGGCCTGCAGCGCGATGCCTTCGAGCGCGAAGGCGGCAATGGCGGCTATGGCGAGCGCAGTGGCGGTGGGAATGGCGGAAATGGCGGCGAAGAAGAGCGCCGCCGTATCCTGGCCGCGCTGGATGCCAACAATTGGCGCCGCCAGGACACCGCCGCCACGCTGGGCATCAGCCGCAAGGTGCTGTGGGAAAAGATGCGCAAATACCAGATTGCCGACGGCGAAGCCGAGCTGCGCGAGCTGGAGTGACGCCATACAACACCCTCCTGCGCGGCGGGCGTCCGGCGCGCCACTTGGGGAGGCGGATCGCGTATAGTTTTCGGCTGCAACACCTGCGCAGAATCCACAGGGTCGAGATGAGAACACAAAAACAATCAGGGAAAGCGTCGCACCAGGCGTTTCAGAGGGGATTGGCCATCGCGGCCGCGGTTTCAGTCATGGCCGGTATGGCCGCCTGTACTTCGGCTGTGGCGCAGAGCCCGGCTGCACCGCCCACCGCCATTGCACCGATTGCCGCCGCCGCGCCCGTGCCGGCGTTGACGGCCACGGTTGGCCAGCCGGCGGCAACGGCACCCGCCGCCAGTGCCCCAGCCACGCCCGGCAGCGCGGCCCGCACCGGCGCTCCGGCCCCGAGCAGCGCCGTATTCGAGCTGCAACAGCGCATGCAGGCGCACGAACTGTCGGAGCTGCGAACCACGTACAACGGCGCCTACGGTGCCAGCCTGCTGTTTGCCCAGAGTGATCTGACCTACTACGTCACGCTGTTCCAGCAGAAGGACCTCTGGCGTGTCATCAAGACCACCAACGAAGCCTCTGCTGAGCGTCTGTACAACGACTTCGCCAAGCAGACCCGCACGATGGCCGATCTGGAACTGCAGCGCATTCGCCTGGAAGCCCAGAAAGAGCGTTCCGAGCGCCAGATTGCCGCCCAGCAGGAAAAGCTCCGTGGTCTGAAGACCGACCTGGACATCCAGCGTCAGCAGCAGGCCCAGGCGCAGGAACGGCAGAAGACTGCCCGCACGGAGGCCGAAGCGCTGGATATCGAACGCCGCGCCGCTCGCGCCCGCGTCGACGAATTGCAGCGTCAGATCCGCGAACTCGAAGCGCAAGTCAACGCGCCGTTCAGTCCACAGCCGCGTCGTCGCTGATTCAACGCTTCACGTCATCCTCAGATCGGGCGGCCTACGGGTCGCCCGATTCACTTTTAGGGGCCTGCATTCAAACATGGCGACTTTGTTTGATACCGAGCGGGGCGGCGCGTACATTGGCGGACAATCCATTTTCGCAGTCGACCGCGCATGCGTTCCGCCTCCGAGTTACCCGCCAATGCTTCGCCCGCAACGGCGGCGCCCATCCCGCAGCCCAAGGGCTTGCCGTGGCTGGGCAACCTGCTTCAACTTCCCAAAGACCGCCTGGCCCAGACACTTCTGGAAACCAGCCGGCAGTTTCCCCAAGGCCTGTACCAACTCGACTTTGCCGGGCGGCGCGTGCCGTTCGTCTATTCCGCCGATCTGGTGGCCGAACTGTGCGACGAAACGCGCTTTCGCAAGCTGATCGGGCCACCGCTGTCGTTCCTGCGGGCGGGGGCGGGCGATGGCCTCTTCACCGCGCATCAGGACGAGCCCAACTGGGGCAAGGCGCATCGCATTCTGCTGCCGGCCTTCAGCCAGCGCGCGATGAAGGGCTACTTCGACGTGATGCTCGAAGTGGCCAATGCGCTGGCCGACAAATGGGCGCGCCAGGGGCCCGACGCCGATATCCCCGTGGCCGACGACATGACGCGGCTCACGCTCGACACCATCTCGCTGGCGGGCTTCGGATACCGCTTCGATTCGTTCAACACGCCGGAGCTGCATCCGTTCTTGGCGGCCATGGTGGGTGTGCTGTCCGAAGCCATGGGCAAGCTCACGCGCCTGCCGCTCAAAGATCGCTTCATGCGCGAGCACCATCGCCGGTTCGAGCACGACGTGGCTGCCATGCACCAATTGGTGGACGAGGTGATTCGAGCACGCCGTCAGGCAAAAGATGGCGGCATCGGCGCGAGCGACCTGCTCGGGCTGATGCTCAACGCCCGCGATCCGGTGTCGGACGAGCCGTTGGATGACACGAACATCCGCTTCCAGGTCATCACCTTCCTGATTGCAGGGCATGAAACCACGAGCGGCTTGCTGACCTTCGCGCTGTACATGCTGCTGCGCCATCCGGCGGTGCTGGCGCAGGCGTATGCCGAGGTTGACCGCGTGCTGCCGGGCGATACCGTGCCGCAGTATGCGCACCTCGCGCAGCTCGACGTGATCGAGCGCGTGTTGAAGGAAACGCTGCGCCTGTGGCCGACTGCCCCGAGCTTTGGCGTGGCGCCTTACGAAGACACGCGCATTGGCGGTCGCTACGCCATCCGCAAGGACCAGCGCGTGGTGACCGTGCTGCTGGCCCTGCACCGCGACCCGGCGGTGTGGGACCGCCCAGAAGTCTTCGATATCGACCGTTTCCTGCCGGAGAACGAAGCCAAGCTCCACCCGCACGCCTACAAGCCCTTCGGCAATGGCGAGCGTGCCTGCATCGGCCGCCAGTTTGCGTTGACCGAAGCCAAGCTCGCGCTGGCGGTGATCCTGCAGCGCTTTGCGTTGTCCGACCCTCACGATTACGGCTTCCACATCAAGGAAACGCTGACGCTCAAACCGGACGGTTTCCGCCTGCGCGCGCGGCTGCGCAACGCGCGGGAGCGGCTGTCGATCGCCATGCCTTCGGGCACAGAGGTGGTCACGCAAGACGACGCCGAGGCCGCACTTGCCGGCGGTGGCGAACCGATGCATGTGCTGTACGGCGGCAGCCTGGGCACTTGCCAGGACATCGCTGAGCAGCTTGCTGCCACCGCATCGCGCGCCGGCTTCGACGCCAAGGTCGCGCCGCTGGACACGATTGCCGACGCGCTGCCGCAGCAGGGCGTGCTGATCGTGGTGGCCGCCACCTACAACGGCCGCGCGCCGGATAGCGCCCGCACGCTGGAGGCGCGCCTGGATGCCGCTGATGCGCTCACGCGGCAGGCAACAGGATTGCGTTATGCCGTCCTTGGTTGCGGCAACTCGCAATGGCCCGCGTTCCAGGCATTTCCGAAGCGGGTGGAAGCGATGCTTTCTGCAGCCGGCGCACACGCCATCGTGCCGCGCGGCGAGGCTGATGGAAACGCCGGCTTCGACGCCGCTGTCGATGGCTGGACGCGCGGCCTGTGGAGCGCCCTGGGTGCCCGCCAGGCACAAGCCGATGGCTCCTCCGTCCACGTGGAGTATCTCGCTCCCGATGCCGTACGCGCCGCTACGCTGCCGCCCGCCGCACGTGCGATGACGGTGCTCGCCAACGAAGAACTCGTCAGCGACCCCACGGGCCTCTGGGACTTCACGCAGGAAGCCCCGCGCGGCCCCACGCGTCACCTCACCGTGCGGTTGCCCGACGGCGTGACCTACGCCACCGGAGACCACCTCGCCGTCTACCCGCGCAATGCCGAAGACCGTGTCGACGCGGCCATCGCGCGACTCGGGTTGGAGGGCGACGCGCTCGTCACGCTGACCGCGCGCCATGCTCACGTGCGGCACTTGCCGCTCAACCAGGCGGTGTCCGTGCGCCAGCTGCTGCGAGATTTCGTCGAGCTGCAGGACACCGCCACCGTGCGCGACATCACCGCGCTGCATGCGACCACGCGCTGTCCGTTCACGCGTGGCCAGCTTGCCGTCTGGCTGGAGGGCGATGAAGCGGCCAAGCGCTTCGACCAGGACATTCAAGCCGCGCACGTGAGCGTGCTTGACCTGCTGATCCGCTTCCCCGCGATTGAATTGACGCTGGAGGCGCTTCTCGCGCGGCTTGGCGCAATGCGGCCGCGCTTCTATTCCATTGCGTCGTCGGCGCATGTGTCGCCGGGTGTGGCAGCGCTCACGGTGGGCACGGTGTCGGGGCCGGCATGGTCTGGAGTCGGCACGTATCGCGGGACGGCATCGAACTACCTGACGACGCTGCGTGCAGGCGCGGAGATCGCCGCCGCCGTGCGCACGCCCAACCCGCCGTTTGCCCCCGACGCCGATGCCGGTAAGCCGATGGTGCTGATCGGCGCCGGAACGGGCATCGCGCCGTTCCGTGGCTTCCTGGAAGAGCGCGCCGCGCAGCAGGCGGCAGGCGAGGCGGTGGCAACGTCGCTCCTGTGCTTCGGCTGCCGCCACCCCGAGCACGACTTCCTCTACCGCGACACCTTGCGCGCGTGGGAAAACGCAGGCGTGGTGCGCGTTTTCGCGGCGCATTCATGCGTGGCCGATCATCCGCATCGCTTCGTGCAGCATGCGCTTTGGGACGCGCGCGAAGCCGTATGGGCGGCGTTCGATGCCGGCGCCACGTTGTACGTGTGTGGCGACGGCCGTGCGATGGCACCGGCGGTGCGCGACACGCTGATCCGCATGCACCAGGCGCGCTACGGTAGCGACCTTGAGACCGCGTCAGGCTGGTTGACGACGCAGATGCAATCCGGCCGCTACCGCCAGGACGTCTTCAATTGAGGGCGCTGATAGGGCGCCGATAGCGGGTGTGGGTGTTGCGGCACTGCCGCATTGATGGCCCCGCTTGAGCAGGGGCGGGGGTGCCCCATGTTACGATTTGCCCCTCGGAGCAATGCGCTTTTGGCCCAGCGACGCCCTGTCAGGCGCGTCCGGCGCAGTGGCTCCACGAGGAGAAATGAGAATGTGGCGCCGAATCAAAGCGTCCTGGATGGCGATCTTTCTGGTCACCCTGCTGGGTGTCGGGTACTTGTGGATGTACCGTTTTGAGCCGCTGCTCTCTGGCGAAGCCGGCAGCGATGTGTTCGTGTGGGACCGCTGGACCCACCGCGTCTGTGCGCTGACCGACAACGGCGAAGCCACGGAATGGCGTTGCGATAACGCCATGGAAACCGACGGCTCCAGCAGCAACACCAATTCGGATGTCTCGATCCGCAAGCGCATGCGAGACGCCGTCCAGCGCATCAAGCTGTAAATCCTGAATCCCACGCCCGCCGTTCGTTGCGGGCGTTTTTCTTTCCCTGATTGTTATCCCTTGCTGGGTTCAGCCGCGTCCACCAGTTCCGGCGGGGGCACGGGCGGGAGCTTGCGCACCTGCGCGGTTTCCATGCGGCCCTGACGCTGGAACGGCCCAAGGTTTTGCGGTTGGCCGGATTCCAGCGCGCGCTCGATGGCGGCCAGCACGCGCACGTCGGCCAAGCCTTCCTCGCCGTTGGGCTCAGGCTCACGGTTGTTGAGGATGCAATCGGAGAAATACTGCAGCTCGCCGCCAAACTGGTCGGTGGCGTCGAAGGCTTGTTCGTGCGTCTTGCCGTCGATGGTGGCGCGGTACTTCAGCCCCACGCCAAACATGAAGCCGGGCGAGACTTCCAGGTCCCCCTTTGTGCCGAGGATGCGGTACTGGTCCATGCTGGCGCCGCTATAGCTGACCACGAACTGGGCGATGCGGTGGTCGGCAAAGCGCAGCGTGACGCTGACGGTGTCATCAAAATTGAAGGGCAGCTCGGGGTCGCGCACCCCACAGGCGGAAACCTCCACCGGCTCTTCGCCAAACAGATTGCGCACCGCGTTGATGGGGTACACGCCCATGTCCGACACAGGCCCGGCCCAATAGCCGTGGCTGGCGCGGTGGTTGGACGGCGCGACCGATTGGCTGAACATGGCCGAGAACGCGCGGATGCGCCCCAGCTTGCCTGCGCGTACGAGTTCAATGGCGGCCAGCGTGGCGGGCTCAAAGTGCAGCCGGTAGGCGATCATGAGCTTTGCGTTGCCGTTGCGGGCCGCTTCGATCATCGCTTCGCAATCCGCCTCGCTGGTTGCCATGGGCTTTTCAAGCAAGACATGGATGCCGCGCTGCAGGGCGGGCAGGGCGTATTGGCGGTGCATGTCGTTGGGCAGCGCCAGGTAGATCGCGTCGATATCTCCGGAGGAGAGCAACTGGTCGTAGTCGGCATAACCGTGGACGTGCTCGATGCCGTAGCGGTCGGCCAGCGCCGTGGCCTTGGCTTCATCGCCGGTGACCAGCGCGGTGACGACGGAGTTGCCGCTCTGCGCTACGCCCGGCAGAAACGCCGCCTGCGAAATCCACCCGGCGCCGACCACGGCATAACGCACGGGGCTCTGAACGGTGCGGGCTGGAGCGACTTGCGGCTCACGTTCAGCTTCATGAAAAGCGGTAGACATGACAATTCCTTTGCAATCGTTGCGCACGGGGGGGCCTGCCGATGCCGTGGTGCGGCGCGCTTGGCCGTGCGGTTTCTAACTGACTAAGCAAAGGTGGTGCCCGGTGAGCGTAAAAGGCGTCTCACCGGGCCATGTTCGAGCGCAGTGCGGTGCGCTCAAACGTGCTCGGCGCGGCTGTCGGTGGGGGCTTGGTCGCGCTCGGTCATGCCGTAGTCGCGCACCACGTGGGCGATGCGCAGCCGGTAGTCCGCAAACGCATGGTCGCGGCCGGCGTGCTGGGCGCCGCGGTGCTGCTCCATGTTGCGCCACGCCTTCACGGCCTCTTCATCGCGAAAGAACGACAACGAGAGCATCTTGTTCGGGTTCGTGATGCTCTGGAAACGCTCCACCGAGATGAAGCCGTCGACCTGCTCGAGCAGCGGCTTGAGCCGTGCGGCCAGGTTGAGATAGGTATCGCGCTGGCCTTGTGCGGGTTCGACTTCGAAGATGACGGCGATCATGGCAAGTCTCCTGTGGGGTGTCTTCGTGATGTCTTCGTGGGTGCAACTTCAAGCTTGAAAGCTGGGAATGCGCGCATTGGGCGACGGGCGATACGCCACCTCGCCAAGGCCCGCAAGCCATCGGTCGACATCCGGCAGGCTCAGCAGATGCAGCACCGTTTCGCGCGCGATGGTGGTCGCCAATGCATCGGCGGGGCAGCGGTGCACGCCGCCGCCGAACGTCCACAGGCGCGGCTCTGCGCGGTCGATGTCCAAGCGTAGTGGGTCCGGATTGGCTGTGCGATCCACATTGGCAGCGGCCAGCAGCACCAGGATCTTGTCGCCCGCGCGCAGCGACTGGCCGAGCAGCCCGACATCGTGTGCGACGAAGCGGCGTGTGTTCTGCACAGGGGCATCGCGGCGCAGAACTTCACGCACGAAGGGCTCAATGGCGTGCGGCTGTACGCGCAGCCGGGTCGCCAAGCCAGCTTGCCGCGACAGCGCGACGATGCAGTTGCCGAGCAGCCCGGCGCAGGCGTCGTAGGTTTGCGCGAGCAGGGCGGCGAGATTGGCGATCTCGGCATCGCCGTCATCGCTACCGGCGGTGAGCGGGGAGGCGGCAAAGCGGCGCTGAAGGCGGTCGACGGCGGCATCAGCCAGCGCAACGGCGGCTGCGCTGGCGCCCGGGCCCAACGCCGCCAGATACGCGGCAATGTCAGCCTGGCAGGCAGGTGTATCGGCGTGGTCGCCCAGCAGTGTTTGCGCGATCGTGGCGAGCGGTACGCGGAAGTGAGCATCGGTATCCAGCGCAGCATCCAGGCTCGCTGCGTCGGGCAGCGCAGTGCGCGCATGCCGCTGCGCGTGGCCGGCCAGCGCAGACACATCCAGTCGGCCCAGCGCGGCCATTACCTTGGCCTTGCGCGTGCTGTGGTCAGGTCCGTCGATCTGGCGCACGAGGTGGCCAAAGAATGCGCCCGTGGGCGTCGCGGCCACGGCCTTGGGTACGGGCTCTTCTGGAGGCCGTACACGACACGCGGTGCTCCCCAGTACGGCATCGACGGCTTCAGCACTGGCAGCCACCCACCAGCCGAGTGCGGCATCGAAGAAGAACGGACGCGTGGCGGCCAGTTCGGCGTAGTAGGGGGCAGGGTCGGCATGCACGATGGCTTGCAGCGCGTCGGCGGGCGGGGCGGTGTCGAGGGCGGTCATCAGCGTGGGGCGCGGGAGTAAGATGGCTCCCATTCTCTGGACTGCCCGCCCGCGTGTCACGCGCCAACAGTTTGGTCTCCATCGAACCATGACCGCATCTTCTCCAGCCACTGAATCGACAACCCAGCCGGACATCGGCCGCGTGGCCGCCACCATTGGCGATCCGACCCGCATCCGCATGCTGCTGCTGTTGATGGAAGGCCGCTCGCTTACCGCCAAGGAGCTGGCTTACGGCGCGGGCGTGGAGCCGGCCACGGCCAGCGCGCACTTGCGCCGGCTTGAGGCCGATGCGCTCATCACCTCGTTGTCGAGCGGGCGCTACAAATACTTCGGGCTGCGCTCTCCGGCGGTGGCGGAGATGATCGAATCGCTGCTGGTGGTCGCGCCTGAAAAACCGGCCGACCCACGACGCTCGACCGTGCCTGAGAACCTGCGTGCGGCGCGCCTGTGCTATGACCACCTGGCCGGGCAGCTCGGCACCGAGGTGTCGGAGAAACTGCTGTCGCGCGGCTGGCTGACGCAGCTCGATGCAACGCACGGCGCCTACGACGTCACGCCCGAAGGTGAACAGGCGCTGGCGGCCATCGGCGTTGACGTGAATGCACTGCGCAACGGCCGACGCCGCTTTGCTTACGGCTGCATGGATTGGAGTGAACGCCGCCCGCATCTTGCGGGCGCGCTCGGGGCCGCCGTGGCGGAGCGCTGCATCGCGCTGGGGTGGCTGGCGCGGCAAAAGCATTCGCGGGCCTTGAACATGACCGAGGTCGGGCAGCGCGAATTGCATGCGTGGCTGCGCACGGCGTAGGGCTCGCTGTTGTGCGTCAACTGGCGCCGCGTATGGACTTGACGTAATCGCGCTGGAACACGCACATGCGTAGCGCGTTGTGATACGCGCCGTTGCTGAAGAACTCCTCGATCAGCTCGCCTTCGCGCTGGAAGCCGCATTTCTCGTACACGTGGATCGCGCGTTCGTTCACCACGTCGACGACGAGATACAGCTTGTGCAGATTCAGCACCATGAATGCATAGTCGATCGCCAGTCGCGTTGCGGTTGATGCGTAGCCGTGACCTTGCCAGCCGGGCGCGATGATGATCTGGAATTCGCCGCGGCGGTGGATGTAGTTCAACTCCATCAATTCGACTAAGCCCACGGCTTCACCGGCATCGTTCTCGCAGATGAAGCGGCGCTCGCGCTGGTCGTGCACGTGGCGGTCGTAGAGTTGCGAGAGTTCGGTGAAGGTTTCGTACGGTTCTTCGAACCAGTAACGCATGATCTTGGCGTCGTTGTTCAGCTCGTGTACGAAACGCAGGTCATTGCGCTCGAGCGGGCGCAGGCAGAGGTCTCGGGATTTTTCGATCACCATGGTGTTGTCCTTGTTGTGTTGAGGCGCCCGACATCGCGTCGACCCCCTTACGTTGTCAGCAAGGACGTGTCGCTGCGGATGCGTTTTTGCGCTGCGGTTGCGCGCGTCGGCGCCGATCCAGATACAGCCACCACCCCGTTGCCGCAAACACCGGCAGCATCAGTGCTCCGATCAACACTAGCACGATGCCGATCGGTCCGAAGTAGCGGCCATTGTGAAGCGGCAACATGCCTGCCAGCAAGCGTTGCATCGGCGGCTTGTCGGCAAAGGATTCGTTGCGGAGGACTGCGCCGGTGCTGGTGTCCAGCGTCAAACGGTTGAAGGCGCGGTCGTGCGGGGCATTGGCCGGGAGCCAATTGATATCGACCTTGCCCGTGAGGGCATCGTCGATGCGGAGGGTGGCCGTTCCATAATTCGACGCGTTGGCCAGGAAAACGTTCCAGGTGCGCTCCAATGCCGCACTTCCGAGCGGTTGTCGCTGGCCTTCCACGGGTTTTGCCTTGGCCATGACCGGCATGCCGGCCAAGCGCTGCAGGCCATCGCGGTACCAGTCATACGCCCAATACAGCCCGCTGAAGGCAGCCAGCAAATACAGCGGCAGCACGAGCGTGCCGATGACGGTGTGCACGTCCCACCAGCGGATGCGGCCCGCGCGGCTCCATCGGATAACGAGCCAGCTTCGCCAGTTCGTGACGCGACGCGGCCAGCGCAGGTACAGGCCCGACAGCGTCATCACGACGAGCCCAATCGTGCTGGCCCCTACGATCTGCTTGCCGATCTCATCTGCAAGCAATGTCCGGTGCAGCAGCTTGACGGTGGCAAAGAAGCGCTGGCCGCGAGCTTCGGGCAGCAACGTGCCGGTAGCGGCATCGATGTAGCGCAGCTCTCCGCGGCTGCTGCCGCCGTGTTTGCCTGGCGGCCAGGCATACCAGACACGCCATGGCACGGTCGTGTCGGATGCTGCGGTGATGAAGGTGACGGGGCGATCCGGCATGGCAGCGCGCGCCTGCGCAGCAACATGCGGCAGCGTCGGTGCAGGGCCGCTGCGCGCGGGCAGGCTGAGCACGCCGGGGTTGAGCGCCCGTAGCAGCTCGTCTTCGTACGCCATCAGCGCGCCGGTAGCGCCAACGATGGCCAGTACCACGCTGGCTGACAACCCGATCAGCCAGTGCAAGCGGAAGAGCACCCGTCGCAGCATCGCCGGTTCGCCTGTTCGACGCTTACATCTTGTAGCGCACGCCGAGCAGCGCCATGCGCGGGGCACCCGGCATGTTGTAGTTCTCGGCGCCGCCGTGCGCCGACACGTAGTACGCGCGGTTGAACAGGTTCTGCAGGTTCAGCGTGACATCAAGATGCTTGCTGCGATAGCCGGCGCCCAGGTCGACGGTCATGTAACCGGGCAGCGTCGTCACGTTGTACTGCGATGCGTAACGTGCTGCTTCCGCACGCACGCCACCGGCCACGTAGAAGCCGTTCGGCAGATCGTGCTTGAGCCACACCGAGCCGCTATGCCGCGGCGTGAGCGACGGCTGGTTGCCGTTGACCGCCACGCCACCACTGCGGTCGTTCGGGTTTTCCAGGCGGCCGTTCAGGTAGGCATAGCTCGCCATCAGCGACCAGGTTTTCACGATCTCGCCCGTGAACGACAGCTCCAGCCCGCGCGTGCGCTGCGTACCGATGGGCACGCCCAGCAGCGTGACCGGGTCGGCTGCCGTCAGGTTGGTCTGCTTCATGTCGAAGAGCGCGGCCGTCACGCTTGCACCGGCCGAGAGGTCGTACTTGGCGCCGATCTCATAGTTCGTTGTCGATTGCGGGGCCAGCGCGCCGCTGTTGGGGAAGAAGGTGAAGCTATCGGCCAGCGGCTGGAACGAGCGGCTGTACGACGCGTACAGCGAAAGCGGCTCAATCGGGTGATACACGACGCCCAGGCGCGGGCTGACCGGCTTGTCGGTGCGCGACAGATCGACATTGCGCGCGGTCAGGTCGTCGCGGCTCTGCTTGAGGATTTCATATCGAAGGCCGGCGAGCACCGTCCATTGCGGCGAGAATTTGATCAAGTCCTGCACGTACGCCGCATACGTCTCGTTGTGCGAGAGGCCGTAGTTGGTCGGCACCGCGTTGCCCGGTACGGTCGGCAACACCTGCAGCGTCGGGTTGAACAGGTTGTACGTCGTGCTGCCCGGCGCAGCGGCCACGCGGTCGCTTTTGTCCTGGTAACCCAGCTCGATGCCGTACAGCAGCGTGTGCTGGATGCCCCAGATCTCGGCCTTCTGCGTCAGCTCGTTCTGCCACAGCGTGCCGCGATCGCTGCGGTTGCGCTGGTTGACAGCGAGCGTGACGGTTGGGATCGGCCCATCGGTAACGCGGCTGATCGTCGTGTAGTTGTTGCGGCCGAGCGAGTATTCGTAGTTGCGCACCACGCTGTGGAACGACCATTTGTCGTTGAAGCGGTGGTCCAGCGTGCCGGTCACGCTCTTGACGGTGGACTCCACATTGCCGGCTGCGGCATTGGCGGAGCCATAGCGTGTCTCGATCGGTACGTCGACAGGGCGACCGTGGTACGACGGCACGCCCTGGTCTGCAATACGCTTGTCGTGCAGGTAGTCGAACTGCACCGTGAGCTTGGTATCCGGCGCGAGGTTGAACAAAAACGACGGCGAGATGGCCTGGCGGCGCAGGAAGTAGTCGTTGCGGAAACCCCCCGAATCCTCGACCGCGCCGGTAATGCGCGCGCGGATGGCGTCGTCGTTGATGGACGTGTTCAGGTCGAACTCCGCGCGCTTCTGGCGCTCGGTGCCTACCACCACGCCCACCTCTGCCAGCGGCGTCGCCAGCGGTTTCTTGGTGACGCGATTGATGATGCCGCCGGATGAGCCACGGCCATACAGCACGGCCGCCGGGCCTTTCAGCACTTCAATGCGGTCGATGTTGGACAGATCTCGGAAGTAGAGCGAGTCGTCGCGCAGACCGTCGACGTACTGATCATTGATCGACGAGAATCCGCGAATGGTCACCTGATCACGCTGCGCATCGCCCAGCGATGCCGACACGCCCGGCACGTTGCGCAGCGTGTCGTTGATCGACAGCGCACCCTGGTCCTGGATCACTGCACGCGGCACGACGTTCACCGACTGCGGAATCTCGCGCAGCGGCACGGGAATCTTCGTGGCCGTGTTGGCGATGGGCGTGTCGTAGCTGGTGCTGCTGCGCGTACCCTTGACCGTGGAAGTCGGCAACGTGCCGGCGTCGGCTGCGGCAACGGTGTCGCCGGCAGTTGCCACCTGGGCAAACGGCAGCGTTCCAAGGACGGCCAGAGACAGGCACAAACGTTTCGGCGGCATTGCAGTTCCCGTAAAGTGAAAAAGGACAGCGCGACTCCTCCCCCGAGGTTGGCGCCTTCAGAATGTGAAGGCGCAGATAATAATGAGAACAATTCCTATTTACAAGAGAGTTAAAACCGCTTTTTGACGATGGGCAACGTTTGCCGATCTTGTGACCGGCAATTTTTCATGGCTCACCGCAAGATTCTGGGCACCAAGTTGCGCCTCGAACGTCTCATTCGCCTGCTTTCTGCCATTTTTTATACATGTCGCCTTCATCACTTCAAATGCCATTGAGAGCCGCTTTGGTGGGCTACGGCTACGCCGGCAAGCTCTTTCACGCCGCGTTGATCGACGCCACGCCCGGGCTGCATTTGCAGGTCATCGGTTCCAACCGGCCAGACGCCGTGCGTGCGGATCGGCCCAATGTCGTGGTCTGCACGCCCGACGCGGCGGCCACGCATGCGCAAGCCGACCTCGTCGTCATTGCCGCGCCCAACGACCGTCATGCACTGTTGGCCGAAGCCGCGTTGCGCGCCGGCAAGCATGTCGTCGTGGACAAGCCGTTTACCGTCACGCTGGCAGAGGCGCGGCATCTGGCTCGGGTGGCGCGTGAGGCGGGGCGCGTGCTGTCGGTCTTCCAGAACCGCCGCTGGGACAGCGATTTCCTCGCTGTGCAAGCCGCGATTGCGGGTGGCGCCATTGGCGAAGCCATGCACGTCGAGGCGCATTTCGACCGCTATCGCCCCCAGGTGCGCGCCCGCTGGCGCGAGCAGGCGGGGCAGGGCACGGGCATCTGGTTCGATCTTGGCCCGCACCTGATCGACCAGGCGCTGAAACTGCTTGGCCTGCCGGATGCGGTGAGCGCTTCGTTTGCACGCCAGCGGCCAGGCGCCGAAACGCCGGACTGGGCGCATGTCGTCCTGGAAATGGGCGAGCGGCGCGCCGTGCTTCACGCGAGCATGTTGGTGGCGGGCGGCTCGCCGCGCTGGGTCGTTCATGGCACGCGTGGTTCGTTCATCAAGCACCGGATGGATCAGCAGGAAGCGCAGCTGCTTGCCGGCATGAAACCTGGCGCGCAACGCTGGGGCGTGGACGATGACGCAGGCCTGCTGATCGACGGTGCAACATCGACCGAAACCAGCATCGCAACGCCGGCGGGCGACCAGCGCGCCTACTACGCCGCAGTGCGCGACGCCATCCTCGGCCGGCGCGCAAACCCTGTCCCGCCCGTGCAGGCCGTGGCTGTCATGGCCGTGCTTGAAGCTGCCGTGGCCGCCGCCGAAACCGGCACTGCGGTCGTGCCGGATCTGACCGATGCCGAACGCGCGGATTGGCTGGCTGTGCGGGAGACCGCCTCGTGAACGGCGTCGTCATCCTGTTGCTGGTGGCGGGCGGTTTGCTCGCCGTTGTGGCGCTGGTGCAGATGCTGGCCTCGCGCCTGACGCTGCCGGAATCGACATTGCTGGCGCTCGCGGGCATCGGTATCGGCGGCGCCTATTTGATCTTGCGCAGCAGCGCGCCTGCTTTCGCGGCCACGTTCTTCGCGCCGCTCGTCGATCCGAGTTGGCCGGCAGAGGCGTACCTGTGGCTGTTCCTGCCGCCGCTGCTGTTTCAGGCGGCGCTGTCGGTCGATGTGCGGAGCATGGCGCCGGATGCCGCGCCGATCCTGATGCTGGCCATCGTGGCCGTGGTGGTTGCCACGGGCGTGATCGGACTCGCTGCGGCCGCCGTCACGCCGTTCGGCATCGTCACGTGCCTGCTGCTTGGCGCGATGATTGCCACGACGGATCCCTCCGCCGTGATCGCGGTGTTCCGCGACGTGGGCGCGCCGGCGCGGTTGATCCGCTTGGTGGAAGGCGAGGCGTTGCTCAACGACGCCGCAGCCATTGCCATCATGGGCGTGCTGCTTGCCATGCTCACGGGGCACGGCGGCGATGCCTCCGTTGGCACCGGCCTGCGCGAACTGGCCAAGGCGTTCGGCGGCGGCGTGGTGTTCGGTTTGATTGCCGGGCGTATCGCCGCATTCCTGCTGCCCGCGCTGCGCGGCATTGCTCAAGCCGAAGCCGCGTGGACACTGGCATTGCCGTATCCGCTGTATCTCGTGGCCGAAAACGTGCTGGGCGTGTCGGGCGTAGTGTCGGTGGTGTGCGCGGGGCTGGTGATCGGCGCGCTGGGGCGCACGCGCCTGACGCCGCGCAACTGGTCACACCTGCAGCTCATCTGGGAGCAGATTGCAGCGCTGGCCGGCGCGGTGGTCTTTCTGCTGGCTGCGGTGCGCGTGCCGGAGCTGTTGCACGGCGTGGTGGGGAAAGACGCGCTGTGGCTGGCGGTGATTGTGTTGGCCGCGCTTGCGGCGCGTCTTGCGGTGCTGTTTGGCCTGTTGCCCGCGCTCGCGTGGCTCAAGCTCTCTGCGCCGGTCAGCCATGCCTACAAGCTTGCGATTGCATGGGGCGGCCTGCGTGGCGCCGTCACGTTGGTGCTGGCGCTGGGTGTGGCGGAGAACCAGGCTGTGCGCGAGGCGGATCGCCATTTCGTCACCATCCTGGCCACCGGCTTTGTTCTGGTGAGCGTGCTCTTCAACGGTGCCACGCTGCGCTGGGTGATGCGCCAGCTGGGGTTGGATCAGTTGTCGCCCCAAGAGCAGGCCCTGCAGGGCCAGGCGCTGAACATGTCGACAGAGGAAGTGGAATCGACCATGCGCCGCATCGGCGGGCATTTTCATTTCACGTCGGGCGCGACGGACCAGGCTGCGGAGGTGTATCGGCGAGAAGTCGCGGCCGGCGCGGTCGAGCTGAACCTTGAGGAGGCGCTGTCCGAACGCGAGCGCCTGACCATTGGCCTCGTTTCACTCGCCACGCGTGAGCGCGAGTTGATTCCCGAGTACGGCAACGGCCTTGTCTCCATCCGGAACCTTGACGCGATGATGCGCAACACCGCGGACATGATCGACGCGGCCCGCACAGAGGGGCGCCTGGGCTACAAGCGCGCATCGCGGCGCATTCTGGCCAAGCACGCCGGCTACCGGTTCGCTGTCTGGCTGCACCGCGTGGTGCATATCGACCGCCCACTGGCCAACGCCCTGGCTGATCGCTTTGAATTGCTTATTTGTCGCCAGACGGTGCTGGAGCGCTTGCGCGCGTACAACCGTGCATCGCTGCAGCCCGTGCTGGGCGAGCGCATGGCAGACCTGCTCGACGGCGTGTTGATTGCCCGGATCGAGGCGGCGGAAGAGGGCTTGGCGGAGCTGCGCGGAAAGTTTGGCGACTACAGCGCCGCTCTGGAAAAGCGCCTGCTCGTGCTGTTCGCGCTCTACATCGGCCAGAGCAAGATCGACACGATGCTGGCCGAAACCGTGATCTCGAAAGAGGTCTACAAGCAGATCAGCGCGGTGATCCGCCGTGCATGGATGGCCGCGCTGCCGCGGCCGCCGCTGTCGACTGCATTGCACATGCCGCCCGCACAGAAATAGCGCAACTCGGGTGATTCAGCGGCGAACAGCTCAGAGCCGCTTGTCTTCCCGCTCCACGCCCGGATGGCGGTGGATGTCGTGCGTGACGAAGCCCGTGTCGTTATCGGGCATCTCCAGCCACTCCGGATGTGAGAGCGATTCGCGAATATCGGCAAGGCCCGAGGCCCAGTGGTCGCGCATGGTGGACGGCCCGAACTGGATGTCCTTGCCGGGGCCTTCGTGTTCCTTGGCCGCGTAGATGAGGTGGAAGACGTTGTAGCGCTTGGTGCAGGCCATTTCCTGCGCGTGCTTGTACCACTGCGTGCGCTCGAACTCCTTGGGCGGAAGATGATCGAGCAGCTTCCGTATCAACCGGCGGGTGGATTGCGAACGCTCCATCCAGTCGGTGGTAAGCCGCGTGCGGCTGGAGTACTGCAAGTCCTTCTGGCGGCTGGCCACGCCGATCATCGTATTGGGCACCGGGCCCAGCGCGCTCCAGAGGTCCACCTGAAACACCAGCGTGTCGCGGCGCGGCTTGGAGCCCAGCACATACGACAGCGGCGTGTTGGAGACCACACCGCCGTCCCAGTAATACTCACCGTCGATCAGCACGGGCGGAAAGCCCGGCGGCAGCGCGCCTGATGCCATGAAGTGCTCCGCGCGCAGGCGGCGCTCGGTGTTGTCGAAGGCTTCGAGATTGCCGGTACGAACGTTCACGGCGCCCACTGACACGCGAATGCCGCCGTCGTTGATGCGGTCGAAATCGCACAGGCGTTCCAGCGTCGCCTTGAGCGGCGTGGTGTCGTAATAGCTGGCTTCGAGCGGGTCGATTTCGTTGGCGGGAAGCGGGGCAGGAAAGCGCGGCGTAAAAAAGCCACGCTGGCCTTCAAGCAGCGTGTCTGCCGCCTGCATGGCGGTCAGCCATTTACGCAGGTGCGCGTTGCCGTCAAACCAGGCGTTTTCCAGGATGTCAGGCAGCGGCGGCGAAAACGTCGGCTGCGTGATGATCTGCCAGAACTCACGCAGCTTCGCTTGCCGATGCTCGGGCGCATTGCCGGCAATGATGGCCGTATTCAATGCCCCGATGGAGATGCCCGCAATCCAGTTCGGCACGATGCCGGCTTCGTCCAGCCCTTCGAACACGCCGGCCTGGTACGAGCCAAGCGCGCCGCCGCCTTGCAGCACCAGCGCAATGTTCTCGTACGCGGGCAGCACGATCCGCTGAGCCGTGGTGAGCGGCGCATCTGCCGGGCGCGACGATTCTGCCGGCGTGGGCCGCTTGCTTGCGGCCACGCGTAGTTTGGGTGCGGGCATATCTCCTCCAACCTCCTTGCGTGTGCTCAGACTTACTGCATGAACCAGCCGTGGCTCACCACGAACGATTGGCCGGTCAGCGCGGCGCTCGGGAACGTGGCCAGGAAGCGCACCGTCTCGGCCACGTCTTCCACCGTGGTGAATACGCCGTCCACGGTATCACCCAGCATGACCTTTTTCACGACGTCATCTTCGCTGATGCCGAGTTCCTTCGCTTGCTCGGGAATCTGCTTTTCGACCAGCGGCGTGCGCACAAAACCGGGGCACACCACATGCGAACGCACGTTATGGGCTGCGCCCTCCTTGGCCAGCACCTTGTTCAGGCCGAGCAACGCATGCTTGGCCGCCACGTAGGCCGACTTGAGCGGCGAGCCCTCGTGCGAGTGCACCGAGCCCATGTAGATCACCACGCCGCCGCGGTCGTCCTTGTACATGTGGCGCAGCGCTGCACGCGTGGTCAGGAACGCGCCATCGACGTGGATGGCCTGCATCTTCTTCCAGTCGGCAAATGAGTAGCTCACGAACGGGTTGACGATCTGGATGCCGGCATTGGAGACGAGGATGTCGACCGAGCCGAGTTCTTCGGCCACGCGATCGATGCCGCTGTCCACCGCTTGTTCGTCGGTCACGTCCATGCGCAGGCCGATCGCCTTGCCGCCTGCATCGGTGATTTCCTTGGCGACGGCCTTGGCGCCGTCTTCGTTCAGGTCAACGATGGCGATGGCTGCGCCCGAATTGGCGAGCGTGAGGGCGATCTGCTTGCCGATGCCGCTGGCGGCACCCGTGACGACGGCGACTTTGCCTTTCAAATCAGACATGTGTGTACTCCGAGGGTTGACGGAAAAAATGGCGTCGGGCAGGCGTTACTGCGCGAGGTAATCGAACACGACCTCGCCCATGCCAAGGGTCAGGTCTGCAATGATGTGCCGGGCTTCGACAATCTCCAGGACGGGCAGTTCGGCCACGGGTGCCAGCGCATGGTGCGCCAGTTCCAGCGACGCGGGGCCGGTCCATGCACCTTTCATGTCGATGTCGATCATGTAATTGCGCGACAGCTCGCAGATGCGCGCGGTCTTGCCGTCCACGTGCGGAATGATCTTGAGCAGGAAGTTTGGGCGCTCCAGGCGGCGTTTCTGCTCTGCCAGATCCAGCTCACGGTGCTTGTAGCCCATGGTGCCGGTTGCCACGCGCACGGGGCCGTAGTCGAGCGTGCCGATCAGCGTGTCCTTGTCGGTCACCAGCTTGGGCGAGGCGAGTTTCTTCGGGAAGCCCCACATCTCGCGGCCGCCGGCCAGGGGCGGATGGTCGTCCAGATACATCGCCAGCGTGTACGTGCCGGGCTTGCCTTCGTAGGTGACGGGAATCACCTGGCCGCTCTCGGTGTAATCACCAAAGCCGGTGGAATCGGCCATGCGGATGAACTCGTAGGCGACCAGCGGTTCGGGCACTTCCAGCGGCTCCGGCACCATGGCACGCAGCTTGGCCGGGTCGGTGCGGTACGTGATGATGAAGAATTCGCGGTGGATGAAGCGGTACGGGCCTGGCGGGTATGCGGGGCTCGTGAGCGGCATTGCGAACGCGGTTTCGCGGACGGTTTTGATGTCCATGGCACTCCTTGTGCAGGTTGGGCTGCAGGTGGCGTTGGGAATCGGTACGGCGCAAGAGAACGGTAGGCGACAGCGCATCGTGTCGCGCTTGTGTGACGCTGCCACCATCCGGTCACGCCGATTTCACGTTTGAGTGCCAGTCACGTGATTGATTGCATGCAATACGTCATTGCGACCCATGCAGGGCATGCGCCATTACGCGTGGGAGAGAAATTCCCAGAGCGCCGGCTCAGCGGAGTAAGCCACGTTGAAGCGCAGCCACGGGCTGGGCTCGTCATGCGGCCGGAAATACTGTCCCGGTGCAAGCCAGATGTTGTGATCGATGGCCCGATTGGCCAGCGCAGAGGCATCTGCGTGGCCCGGCAGCCGGGCCCACAGGAAGAGGCCGCGCCCTGGTGTATCGAACAGTTCGGCACCATGTTGGCGCATGAGAGCTTCGACTTGCGTGTGCGCTTCTCCCAGTCGTGCAATCAGCCGCGCCACATGCTCGGCATAGACGGGGCGCGTGACGAAAGCGTGCACGATGCGCTCCGTGATTTCCGACGAGGTGAGCGCCACGGCCATCTTGGTACGCGCAAGCTCGCGCGTGATGGCGGCGTCGGCCACCACATAGCCCGCGCGCAATGAGGGCGAGATCGTCTTGGAGAAGCCGCTCACGTACAGCGTGCGGCGCAGGCCGTCGAGCGAGGCCAGCATCGGTGCGGCGGGGTCGGCCAGTTCGCGGTGCAAGTCGTCTTCGACAATCCAAAGGCCGTGTTGCTCGGCGAGCTGCAGCACGCGATAGGCGTTCTGCGCCGTCATCGAGGAGCCGGTGGGGTTCTGCAGCACGGAGCTGGTGAACAGGGCGCGCGGCCGGTCGGCATCGTCGGCACGCAGGATGGTTTCCAATGCGGCTGTGTCGAGCCCCTCTGGCGTGCGTGGCACCCCGATCACGCGCAGGCCGGCCAGCTTGAGCACCTGGAGCACGTTGCAGTAGCCCGGATCATCCACGGCTACGACGTCGCCGGCTTTGAACAGGGTGCGGACGATCAGGTCGAGCGCCTGCGTGGCGCCGCTGGTCAGCAGCACTTGCGAGCGCTCCACCGGCAGCCCTCGTAGCGCAAGCGACTGCGCAACGTATTCACCCAAGGGCGCATAGCCCCACGGATGTCCGTAGCCCGCCACCCGAAGCGCGGAAACACGGCTCACCGCGCGCATGGCTTCCTGCACGCCGCGCTCGTCCAGCCAGTCATTCGGCAGCCAGCCGCAGCCGGGCTTGATGGCGATGGAGCGATCGGCAAACACATCCGATAGCAGCCACGCCGCGTTGAGCGTGGGCGGCTCCCAGCGGGGAGCTACCGGCGCTGGTTGGGTGGGGGTGCGCGCCGCCACCAGGTAGCCCGAGCGCGGCCGCGCCACGATGGCGCCGAGCGCCGCCAGCCGTGTATAGGCTTCCGCCACCGTAAAGGTGCTGACATCGTGAGCCTGGGCCAGCTTGCGCACGGACGGCAGCCGCGTGCCTGGCAGCAGAGTATGGTTGTCGACCGCCGCACGAATGCCTTGGACGATCTGGTCGACCAACGTACGCTGGGGATGAGAAGGATCGAGTTCGAGTTGCATGTTGCGGTGCTGCACGAGAGCGGTGGTGGGCGCCTATACAGTTTCTTATAGAACCGCCATCTGTGCATGTCCGTGTCGCATGTGACTCTGTACAGTTTGCTCCAACGGCTGGCTTGCCAGTCCATTCCCTTTCCGCTGTTTTTCCGGAGTGACCGATGAAACCCGCACCGCACCCGCTGGAGACCACTGATCTGTCTTACTTCTGGATGCCGTTCACGGCCAATCGCCAGTACAAGGCTGCACCGCGCCTGCTGACGTCGGCCCAGGGCATGTATTACCGCGACGGCGACGGCCGCGAAGTGCTGGACGGCACTGCCGGCCTCTGGTGCGTCAACGCCGGGCACTGCCGTAAGGAAATCGTGGACGCCATCACTGCGCAGGCCGCCACGCTGGATTTCGCGCCCACGTTCCAGATGGGGCACCCGCTTGCATTCCGCGCGGCAGAGAAAGTCGCCGAGATCATGCCGGAAGGGTTGAACCGCATCTTCTTCGTCAACTCGGGGTCGGAAGCGGTGGATACGGCGCTCAAGATTGCGCTGGCGTACCATCGCGCGCGGGGCGAAGGGCAGCGCACACGCCTGATCGGCCGCGAGCGCGGTTATCACGGGGTGGGCTTCGGCGGCATCTCGGTCGGCGGCATCTCGCCAAACCGCAAGGCGTTTTCGGCGAACCTGCTGCCGGGTGTAGACCACCTGCCGCACACGCATGCGCCCGAGCACAACGCCTTCTCCAAGGGCCAGCCGGCCTGGGGCGAGCACCTTGCCGACGAGCTGGAGCGCCTTGTCACGTTGCATGACGCGTCGACCATTGCCGCCGTCATCGTCGAGCCGCTGGCAGGTTCCACGGGCGTGCTGGTGCCGCCCAAAGGCTATCTGGAGCGCCTGCGCGCGCTGTGCGACAAGCACGGCATCCTGCTGATCTTCGATGAAGTGATTACCGGTTTTGGCCGCCTGGGTGCGGCAACGGCGGCGGAGTTCTTTGGCGTGACGCCCGATCTGCTGACGATGGCCAAGGGCATCAACAACGCTGCCGTGCCGATGGGCGCCGTAGCCGTTCGCCAGTCGGTGCACGACACCGTGGTCGACGCTGGTGCGCCGGGCGCGATCGAGCTGTTCCACGGCTATACGTATTCGGCGCACCCCTTGGCCGCGGCAGCGGCGGTGGCCGCGCTCGATTTGTATCGCAGCGAAGGGCTGTTCGAGCGCGCTCGTGCGATGTCGCCGGCGTTTGAAGCCGCGGCGCATTCGGTCAAGGGCGCGCCGCATGTGAAGGACATCCGTAACCTGGGCCTCGTGGCTGGCATCGAGCTGGAATCGCGGCCGGGCGCGGTAGGCGCGCGCGCTTACGAGGTCTTCCTGAAATGTCTGGAGCGTGGCGTGCTGGTGCGCTACACCGGCGACATCCTGGCGTTCTCCCCGCCGCTCATCATCGAAGAGGCGCAGATTGCGCGCATCTTCGACACCGTTCGTACCGTTCTGCAAGAGGTAGCCTGAAATGAACCGACCGATTGATCCCGCCGTGACGGAATCCGTCATCAGCCATTACATCGGCGGGCAACGCCATGCCGGCAGCGGCACGCGCACCGCCGATGTGTTCAACCCCGCCACGGGCGCCGTGAGCGCCCAGGTGCTGCTGGGTGGCAAATCTGAAGTGGACGCCGCCGTGGCCGCCGCGCATGCGGCCGCCGCCGACTGGGCAGAGACCTCGCCGCTCAAGCGCTCGCGCGTTCTGTTCAAGTTCAAGGAGCTGCTCGACCAGAACCAGGACGCCCTGGCTGCCGCCATCACGCGGGAGCACGGCAAGGTCTTCTCCGACGCCAAGGGCGAAGTCACGCGCGGCATTGAAGTGGTCGAGTTCGCCTGCGGCATTCCGAACCTGCTCAAGACCGACTTCACCGACAACATTGGCGGCGGCATCGACAACTGGAACCTGCGCCAGCCGCTGGGCGTGGTGGCCGGCATCACGCCGTTCAACTTCCCGTTCATGGTGCCGATGTGGATGGCGCCCGTGGCGCTGGCATGCGGCAACACGTTCATCCTCAAGCCCAGTGAACGTGACCCGACCCCCAGCCTCATGATTGCCGACCTGCTCAAGCAGGCGGGCCTACCCGATGGCGTGTTCAACGTCGTACAGGGCGGCAAGGTTGCCGTCGACGCGCTGCTCGAGCATCCGGATGTGCAGGCCGTCTCGTTCGTCGGCAGCACGCCTATCGCCGAATACATCTACGCCGAAGGCACCAAGCGCGGCAAGCGCGTGCAAGCCTTGGGCGGCGCCAAGAATCACCTCGTCGTCATGCCCGATGCGGACCTCGGCCAAGCGGTGGATGCGCTAATCGGTGCCGGCTACGGCTCGGCCGGCGAGCGCTGCATGGCGATCTCCGTGGCCGTGGCAGTGGGCGACGTGGCTGACAAGCTCGTCCCGCGCCTTGCCGAACGCGCCCGCGCGCTGAAGATCGGCAACGGCATGCAGGCCGACAGCGAAATGGGTCCGCTCGTCACCGCCGCGCACAAGGCGAAGGTGGAAGGCTATATCGCCAAGGGCGTGGAAGAGGGCGCCAAGCTGGTGGTGGACGGCCGCGGCCACTCGGTCGAGGGCCACGCCGAGGGCTTCTTCACGGGCGGCACGCTGTTCGACCACGTCAAGCCCGAGATGACGATCTACAAGGAAGAGATCTTCGGCCCCGTGCTTTCGGTGGTGCGCGTGCACGATCTTGCCGAGGCGGTGAAACTGATCAACGCGCACGAGTTCGGCAACGGCGTGTCGTGCTACACGAGCGATGGCGGCGTGGCGCGCGCGTTTGCGCGGCAGATCCAGGTGGGCATGGTCGGTATCAATGTGCCGATTCCGGTGCCGATGGCGTGGCATAGCTTTGGCGGCTGGAAGCGCTCGCTGTTTGGCGACCACCACGCCTATGGGGAAGAAGGTGTTCGTTTCTACACGCGTTACAAGAGCGTGATGCAACGCTGGCCGGATTCGATTGCCAAGGGCGCCGAATTCGTGATGCCGACGGCCAAGTAATCCGGCGCATCACCCATGAGAAAGGGAGGCAATGCCTCCCTTTTTCTTTTGAACATGCCGAGTTGAAACCGGCGTGTCATATTGGTTTGATGTTGACGGCGATCAGTTCGCCGTCGGGCCCGATCTCTACGTCAAAACTGACGCGCTGCCCTTCATGGAATGTCTGCGAGCGCGAAAACTGGATTTCCGAATCCCGAATGAAACTCGGGGCAGCATGCATTTCTGCAGCTGCCCCGGCGGGCGGATCATACTGAACGGCGTTCTCTTCAATTCGGCTGGCCATTGCATGCTCCCAATAGGGGTTCGTCAAACCAGGTCACCGCTTCCGGTGACCTTCCGACTGCTTGATGGCAAACACGTACTGAACAACCTGCCTGGCGGAATATCCCGGCCAATACACGCGCGAGGAAACCCCGCGCGGCAAGCCAAAACCGGGCTACCGCGCCCGCGTGCTCCTTGTTACTGGGGCACGATGTTCGAAGCTTGCTTGCCCTTGGGGCCTTGCGTGACTTCGAACGACACCTTCTGGCCTTCCTTCAGGCTTTTGAAGCCTGCGGCATTGATAGCGGAGAAATGTGCGAAAAGGTCTTCGCCGCCATCATCCGGGGTAATGAAGCCGAAACCCTTTGCGTCGTTGAACCACTTGACGGTACCAGTAGCCATGATTTTGAGTCGTGAAGTTGAGAAATCGATCGGCCGCCGGCCAATACAAACACAGCAGGCAGACCCGGCCGAACCGGCCAAACGATCGTTTTGTGAATATATGCTTGGCGCGTCTCCCCGTCAAAGTCTGTTTTTTTAAGCTTTTTGCTTAGACCCGGTGGTCACGTTGTTTTCTGCCGCTCAGCAGGGTTGGCGCAGGCTTGCCATCGGTGCAAACACCGGCGCAAAACCGGGCGTTTTCACCTAAGCTTTAGTGGCTTCTGCCGCACTCGGCTCGCCCCGTAAAGCCAGTGCAGCAGACGGTGCACGAAAATTGCGTGCGCCCCCGTCGTTCCAGTCGCAGCCTACCCATGACGACCGCCGCAGCCAGTAAAACCAAGAAAAATCCCGCGTTGATGGCCACCGTGATTGGCGCAATCGGCGTGGTTTTCGGGGACATCGGCACCAGCCCCCTGTACGCACTAAAGGAATGCTTCAACCCCGAGCATGGGGTTCCGTTTTCCGATCAGACCGTCTTCGGCATCCTGTCGATGCTCTTTTGGGCCATGACGCTGGTGGTGTCCATCAAATACGTGCTGTTCGTCATGCGTGCCGACAACAACGGCGAAGGCGGCATCCTCGCGCTGACGGCGCTGGCCATGCGTGCAAGCAGCGGCAGCGCCCGGTTCACACGCACGTTGATGCTGCTCGGCCTGCTGGGGGCCGCCATGTTCTACGGCGATGCCGTCATCACACCCGCCATTTCGGTGCTCTCCGCCATCGAGGGCATGGAGATCATGGCGCCCGCGCTGCAGAAGTGGGTGCTGCCCCTTGCGCTGATCGTGCTGATCGCCCTGTTTTTGATCCAGAAGCAGGGCACGCACGTGGTGGGGCGGCTGTTCGGGCCGATCATGGTGCTCTGGTTCCTGCTGCTGGGGCTGATGGGGCTGGTTTCCGTGGCGAAGTCGCCGCAGATATTGGTGGCGCTGAACCCCGTATATGCCATCGAATTTGGATTCCGGCATACGGTGCTGGCGTTCATCGTGTTCGGCTCGGTGTTTCTGGCGCTGACCGGCGCCGAGGCGCTGTATGCCGACATGGGCCACTTTGGCGCGCGCCCGATCCGCTACGCGTGGTTCTACATTGCCATGCCGTGTCTGTTGCTGAACTACTTTGGCCAGGGCGCCTTGCTGCTGCGCGAGCCGAGCGCCGTGCAGAACCCGTTCTTCCTGTTGATGCCGAACTGGGCGGTGGGCCCGATGGTGTTACTGGCGACGGCGGCCACCGTCATTGCGTCGCAGGCAGTCATCTCGGGCGCGTTTTCGATGACGGCGCAGGCGGTGCATCTGGGCTATGCGCCGCGCATGAAGATTCTCTACACGTCGGATGTGGAAATCGGCCAGATCTACGTGCCGGTGGTCAACTACATGCTCCTGGTGCTGGTGGTGGCGGTGGTGCTGGCGTTCGGCAAGTCCGACAACCTGGCGGCGGCCTACGGTATTGCGGTGACGACCACCATGGTGCTGACGACGGGGCTCGTCACGGTGGTCATGCGCAACGCCTGGAAGTGGCGCCTGTCGCTGGTGGCCTGCATTGGCGCGGTGTTCCTGGCGGTCGATTTGTCGTTCTTTTCGGCCAACCTGCTCAAGATTGCCGCGGGTGGCTGGTTCCCCTTGCTGCTGGGCGGCCTGATCTTCTTCCTGATGGTGACGTGGCACTCGGGCACGCAACTGCTGAAGGCGCGCAACGTGGAAGGCGGCATTCCGCTCGAGCCGTTCATGGAAGGGCTGCTGCGCCATCCACCGTATCGTGTGGATGGAACCGCCGTGTATCTGACGCCGAGCATCGACTTCGTGCCTCTGGCGTTGCTGCACAACCTCAAGCACAACCACGTGCTGCACAAGCGCGTGCTGTTCATCCACTTCCGCACACTGGCCGTGCCGTATGTGGACCCAGCCAAGCGTCTGGTCATCAAGACCATTGGCGACGACATCCACACGGCCGTGGTCGATTTCGGCTTCAAGGAAACACCGGCCGTGGACGAGATCGTCCGCAACGTGGGTGAACGGCTGGGCATCGTTTTTGAAGACATGGAAACCTCGTTCTTCATTACACGTGCCACGGTGGTGCCATCACCGCTGCCTGGCATGGCAATGTGGCGAGAGTCTTTGTTTGCCTGGATGCAGCACAACAGCGCCAAGCCGTCGGACTTCTTCCGGATTCCCGCCAACCGCTTGGTTGAGTTGGGGAGCAAGGTGGAGATTTAGCCCCGCGCGCGCTGTGCGCTACGCAAACCGCGTCACGCCATCACCCCGGCAGAACGCCAGCAGCGTCAGCTGTCCGGCCTTGGCGTGGCGAATCGCCAGCGAGGACGGCGCGGAGATTGTCGCCAGCAGCGGCACCCGGACCTGCACGCACTTGCGCGCCAGTTCGAAGCTCGCGCGGCTTGTCATGACGATGAACCCGTCTGCAGGGCGGATGCCGAGCCGGGCCAGCCGCCCGATCAGCTTGTCCAGCGCGTTGTGACGGCCCACGTCTTCCAGCACGTGCAGCGGTGTGCTGCCGTCTGCAGGTATCCAGCCCGCGGCATGCAAGCCACCGGTGAGCGCGTTGGCCGGCTGTTGCGCCGTCATCGCGTGCATGGCATCCAGCACTTGTGCGTCGGTCAATGCCGCCATCCACGTGGGCGGCACTAGCGGGGTCGGCGCGTCTTCAAAGGTCTGCAGGCTTTCAATGCCACACAGGCCGCAGCCGGTCGGGCCGGCCAGAGCGCGGCGGCGTTCCTTCAGCCGCACGAAGCAATGCGAAGCGATTTCCGCATGCACTTCAAGCCCATGCGGGTGCGTTTCCACATCTGCGCCACGCCAATCGGCGCGACTGTCGATGATGCCTTCGGACAGCGCGAAACCCAGTGCAAAGTCTTCCAGGTCGGCTGGCGACGCCATCATCACCGCATGCGTGATGCCGTTGAAGACCAGCGCCACCGGGGCTTCATCGGCGACAGCGGTGGAGGCGTCTTCTTGCGTGCCGGTGCGCGTGCGTTTCGTCGCGATGGTCGAAACGACGGGCAAGCCGGCGGGGTGGCGGGGCAGAAAAGTCATGCAGTGAAATGGGGCAGAACGCGGCCGGCGTCGAGCAGCACGATAAGCCAGCGGGTGTCGTCCATGGCAACGCGCAGCAGCCCGGCATCAGCCAGCGGATGCAGCGCGCGCAGGACTGTGCTGGCACGCTCGCCCACGCGCTTGGTCAGCCAGGGCAGCGACACCGGTTTGCCGGCGTCGGTGTCGCGCAATGCGGCCAGCAGCGCCAGTTGCAGCGCAGACCACGCCGGCTCGGTAGACATCAGGCTTCTGCCGTGGTGGCCGCTTGGGACTCGGCGGTGCGTTCGGCCTGGCTCGGCACGAGCATCACCGGAATCGACTTGGACGTCGGCGTGCGGGCCTGGTCGGCCACGGAAGACAGCGGCACCAACGGATTGGTCTCGGGGTAATACGCCGCCAGGCAGCCGCGCGGAATGTCATATGCCACGAGGCGGAAGCCATCGGCGCGGCGCGTGGTGCCGTCGTCTGACAGCGTCACCATGTCGACCCACTCGCCGTCTTTCATGCGGATCGTGTGGAGATCTTCCTCGTTGATGAATACCACGCGGCGCTGGCCGAACACGCCGCGGTAGCGGTCGTCCATGCCATAAATGGTGGTGTTGTACTGATCGTGCGAGCGCACCGTGGCGAGTGTAAAGACCGTCGCATCGGCATGGCGCTCGCGGGCGCGGTGCACCGGCGTGTCGGTCGGTACGGCGTGCGCGTGGAATTCCGCCTTGCCCGACGGCGTGGCCCAGACACGTTCAGATGCGGTGTTGCGCAGGCGGAAGCCGCCCGGCACGCGAATCTTTTCGTTGAAGCCGGCAAAGTCGTCGAACACGGCTTCGATGCGTTCGCGGATGCGGTCGTAGTCTTCGACCAGCCAGCGCCACGGGATGGTGCTCTCGGGCAGCGTCGCTTCGGCCAGCCGCGCCACGATGGCCGGTTCCGACAGCAGATGCGGCGAGGCCGGCGGATTGATGCCCGCCGACATGTGCACCATGCTCATCGAGTCTTCCACCGTCACACCTTGCGTGCCGCCGGCTTGCTGGTCGACTTCGGTTCGGCCCAGGCACGGCAGGATCAGTGCCGCCTTGCCGTGCACGATGTGGCTGCGGTTGAGCTTGGTCGTCACATGCACGGTCAGGTCGCACTGGCGCAGGCCCGCCCACGTGGCAGCCGTGTCCGGCGTGGCTGCTGCAAAGTTACCGCCCATGGCGAAGAACACGCGTGCGGCGCCTTGCTGCATCGCCTCAATGGCGCCGACGGTGTCGTAGCCATGTTCGCGCGGCACTTGAATGCCGAAGACCTGTTCCAGCCGATCCAGGAACGCCGGGGCGGGCTTTTCGTAGATGCCCATCGTGCGATCGCCCTGCACATTGCTGTGGCCGCGCACCGGGCACGCACCGGCTCCTGGGCGCCCGATGTTGCCGCGCAGGAGCAGCAGGTTGACGATCATCTGGATCGTCGCGACCGAATGTTTGTGTTGCGTGATGCCCATGCCCCAGCAGGCAATGACGCTGCCGGCCTGGATGTAGGTATCGCCGGCCTGGCGGATTTCGTGTTCCGGCAGGCCCGATTCGGCTTCGATGGTGGCCCACGATTCGGCGCGGACGTCGGCGGCGAAGGCGTCGTAGCCGCCGGTGTGCTGGGCGATGAAAGCGTGGTCGATGACGGCAGGTTCGCCGCGGCTGCGTGCCACGTCGTCACGCTCAATCACGTGTTTGATGATGCCCTTGACGGTGGCCAGGTCGCCGCCGATGCGCACCTGGTGGTATTCGGTGCTGATGCGCGTGGAGCCCAGCGTCAGCATCTCGATCTTGCTTTGCGGATCGGCAAAGCGCTCCAGCCCGCGCTCGCGCAGCGGGTTGAACGAAACAATCTTGGCGCCGCGTTTGGACGCCTCGCGCAACTCGCCGAGCATGCGCGGGTGGTTCGTTCCCGGGTTCTGGCCGAAGATGAAGATGGCATCGGCCTTGGTGAAATCGTCGAGCGTGACGGTGCCCTTGCCGACGCCGATGCTGCCCCGCATGCCCGTGCCGGAGGGCTCGTGGCACATGTTGGAACAGTCGGGAAAGTTGTTCGTGCCGTACGCGCGTACGAACAACTGGTAGAGGAAGGCCGCCTCATTGCTGGTGCGGCCGGAGGTGTAGAAGATCGCCTGGTTCGGGTCGGGCAGCGCGCGCAGGTGCTGCGCGATCAGCGCAAAGGCGGCGTCCCATTCGATCGGGACGTATTTGTCGCTGGCCGCGTCGTAGACCATCGGGTGCGTGAGGCGCCCCTGGTCTTCCAGTGCGTAGTCGGACCACTCCGCCAGTTCGCGCACGGTGTGCTGTGCGAAGAACTCCGGCGTGGTGCGGCGGGAAGTCGCCTCTGCGGCTACGGCTTTGACGCCGTTCTCGCAGAATTCAAACGTCGAGGCATGGTCGCGATCGGGCCAGGCGCAGCCGGGGCAGTCGAAGCCGTCGGGCTGGTTGGCCGACAGCATCGTCTTGGCGCCCTTGGCCGCGATGCCCTGAGACAGCAATTGATGTGCAACGCTTTTAAGCGCGCCCCAGCCACCGGCCGGATGACGGTAGAACTCGATTTTCTGGTGCTTCATGGGTGGCGGGGCGGCTTTAAATCACGTATCAGGAGAACAGAACGGCAGCTTTTTGGAGTGTAATCCAAACCCCCCAGCCCAACGGCAGGCCCACTGCGGCCCAGGCCAGTACCACGGCCACGGCAGAGCCTGGATGCGCTTTCCATTCCAGTGACGTTTCCGGCGAGGCCACCGACGGGGTTGGGCTCTTGGTTGCCGCAGCGTGACGTTGCTCGTCGAGTTGCGCTTCCGTCATGAAGTGCTTCGCGTTGACGGGGCGCACCAGCAGGTTGCAGATGAAGCCCAGGATCAGCAGGCCGGCCAGGATCATCATCGTGATGTCGTACACGGCTGCGCGTTCCACGCCATGGGCGATCTGGTATTCGCGCAGGTAGTTCACCAGCACGGGGCCCAGAATGCCTGCCGTCGACCATGCCGTGAGCAGGCGGCCGTGGATGGCGCCCACCATCTGCGTGCCGAACATGTCAGCCAGATACGCCGGCACGGTCGCAAAACCGCCGCCGTACATCGACAGGATCACGCAGAAGGCCAGTGCGAACAGGGCGATATTGCCCGTGTGCGACGTCCACGGAATCGAGGCGTACAGCACGAAGCCGAGCACGAAGAAAACGGCGTACGTCATCTTGCGACCCAGGCGGTCCGACAGCGATGCCCAGAAGAAACGGCCGCCGATGTTGAACAGGCTCAGCAGACCCGTGAAGCCCGCAGCGATGGCCGCAATCTGGCCCTTTTGCGCGGCGGTCAGGTCCATGAACGACGTCGTCACGCCCAGCAGCTTGCCGCCAAACACTTCCTGCAGCAGCGGCGAGGCCATGCCGAGCACGCCGATACCGGCCGAAACGTTCAGGCACAGCACGGCCCAGATCAGCCAGAATTGCGGCGTCTTCAGCGCTTCGTTTGCGTGCACGTGGCGTTGCGTGACCATCGTGTCCTTCGCCTTGGCGGGCGAGGGCGTCCAGCCGGCAGGTTTCCAGCCCGTGGGCGGCACGCGGTAACCCAGCGCGCCAGCCATCATGAACACGAAGTAGATGCCGGCCAGCACGATAAACGTTTGCGATACGCCGACCGATTCGGGCGTGGCAAACAGCTTCATCAGGCGGTCAGCCAGCGGAGCCCCAATCATTGCGCCGCCGCCAAAGCCCATGATGGCCATGCCGGTGGCCATGCCGCGCTTGTCCGGAAACCACTTGATCAGCGTCGACACTGGCGAGATGTAGCCCAGCCCCAGGCCAATACCGCCGATCACGCCAGAGCCCACCCACAGCAGCCACAGTTGGTGCATCTGGATGCCAAGCGCGGAAATCAGCAAGCCGCCGCACCAGCACACGGCCGACACGACGCCAGCCTTGCGCGGGCCGACGCGCTCGAGCCAGCCGCCCCACATGGCTGCGGATGCGCCCAGGAAAACGAAGAACAGCGTGAACATCCAGCCCAGGCTGGACACGCGCCAATCACAGGTGGTGGTGAACAGCTCGGCGATCAGCGAGACATCGGCGCCGCAGGTGAGCGGCTTGGTGATGCCCAGTGCGCGGCCAAGCGGCAGCCAGAAGACGGAGAAACCGTAGGCCATGCCAATGCACAGATGGATGGCCAGCGCGGCAGGCGGAACCAGCCAGCGGTTGAAACCAACCGCGGCGACGGTGCGCTCGCGCGAGAAAAATGGATGCAGGACTGCTTCGGACATCGAATCCCCCCGGATAAGTTGAGCCCGTGTTGTGACGTACGTGGTGAAACGGTGCGGCCGTGCCGGTCATGGCCGGCGCGTGCCAGGCGGCTGCAGTTGGAGTGCGCCGACGTTGCCCGCGAAAGATAGTGGGGCAGCCTGCTCTAGATCAATAGTTGTAATCACCCGTTGTATTGCGAATCACGCAATTTGTAGCCTAATCAATTAATTTATGTTTCATAAAACATAAGTTGATTAGGCCAAGGGTGACGCTGCTCCGCAGTCGATGGCTTGCGGAGTATGGCGCGACGTTAGCCCGCTACCGCCGCGTTTGGCCAGGCGCAGGCATTGGCCTGCCGGCGGAATTCATCGGCCAAGGCGCGCAGGCAGGAGAGGGCGGATTGCATTTCTTGCGCACGCTGCTGATAGGGCCCGATGCTTTGCGCAGCGCGCTCGATGCGGCGGGCAGCATCGCCAATCGGCTGATGCCCCAGCATGCGCGCGGAACCGACGATGCGATGCGCCGCTTCAACGATCTGCGCGTCTTCGCCGCTGCGGATGGCGTCCGCCAGGTTGGCGAGATCCTGTTCTGCCGTCTCGCAAAATAGATCGACGATAAAACGCCATTGCTGCAGATCATTGCCAAACAGCTCGATAAGTGTGGCGACGACCTGCGGCGGAAACTGGGCGGCGACGCTGGGGGATACGTTGGGCGTGGGGAGCATGGTGGCGATGCGTGCGATGAGAACCAGAGGCGCACTCTGCTCGCCTCGGCTACGCGTCACCATGAGATTGGTCCGATTCTGGTGTGAGCCCAAATGAAAACGGGCGCATCGCCGGCAAAGCGATGCGCCCGTTGTGCTTTCAGCGCACGCGGCTTAAGGCAGCATGGCCGCTGTCGGATTCACGTCCGAATCGCGCGAGGGCGGCCGGCGATGACGGTGCGCCCACGTGAAGACCACCGGCAGCACCAGTAGCGTGAGAATCGTCGTGGTGACCATGCCGCCGACGATCACCAGCGCCAGCGGGCGCTGCGCTTCCGAGCCGATGCTGTGCGACAGCGCCGCTGGCAACAGACCCAGCCCCGCCAGCATGGCCGTCATGATGACCGGGCGCAGGCGCAGCGCGGCCCCGTCCACGGTGGCTTCCCGCACGTTGTCCGATTGCGCCAACCGATTGACGTACGAGATCAGGATCACCCCGTCCTGGATGGCAATCCCGAACAACGACAGGAAGCCAATCCCCGCTGAAATCGACAACGTTTCGTGTGCGATATGCAGCGCCAGCAGCCCGCCGATGGCGGCAAACGGCACATTCAGCACCACCATCAGCGCGTCCTTGAAGTTGCCGAACGTGCTGTACAGCAGCAGGAAGATCACGAGAATCGTCAACGGCACGATCACCATCAGCTTGCTCTGGGCGACCTTCATCTCGTTGAACTGGCCGTCCCACTTGACGGTGTAGCCCTCGGGCAGTTGCACGCTGTCGCCCACCACACGCTGCGCTTCGTCCACGGCGCTGCCCAGATCACGGCCGCGCACGCCGAACTTGATGGCGATGTAGCGCTTGCCGAGTTCGCGGTAGATGAAGAACGGGCCATCGGTCATTTCCACCTTGGCGATCATCGACAGCGGAATGTGCTGGCCATCGGGCGTATCGATCAGCAACTCGCGGATGGCGTCGTACGACGCACGTGCCTGCTGGTTCAGGCGCACCGCCAGGCCGAACGATTTCTCGCCCTCCAGGATCTGCGTGACCGGCGCGCCGCCAATGGCGTATTGCACGAGGTTCTGCACATCGCTCACGTTGATGTTGAAGCGCGCAGCCGCCTGGCGGTCGATCGAAACGTTCAGCGTCGGCTGGCCCAGTTCGCGGAAGATGCCCACGTCCACCAGCCCCGGCACCTTCTTGAGCTGCGCCTGGATTTCGTTGGCCTTGGCTTCGAGCACGTTGAGGTCGTTGCCGAACAGCTTGACCGAGTTCTCGCCCTTCACGCCCGAGAGCGCTTCATCCACGTTGTCCTGGATGTATTGCGAGAAGTTGAATTCGATGCCCGGAATCTTCTCCAGACGCTTGGAAAGCCGCTCGACCAGCTTCGCCTTCGTCATGCCGGCGGGCCATTGGTCGGGCGGCGCGAAGTACAGGCCGTACTCCTGGTTGAACACGCCGGTGGAATCGGTGCCGTCATCGGGGCGGCCGATCTGCACCGAAACCTGGTTGATTTCCGGCTGCTTGACGAAGTACGCGCGCAGGTCGTTGGCCACTGAAGATGAGTAATCGAGGTCGACCGTGTTGGGCAACGTAATGCGCAGCCACAGGTTGTTTTCTTCCAGCGTGGGGAGGAACTCCGTGCCGAGGAACGTGGCGCTATACAACGTCAGCAGGAGCGCCGTGATGGCCGTGGCAAAGACGGCCATCGGGCGCGCAATCAGCTTGCGCAGCAGCGGTTTGTACCAGCGCAGAATCGCCGTGATGAACGCCGGCGAATGCGGATGCAGCGTCTTGCCGAAGACGAAGGACGTGGTGGCCGGCACGAAGGTCAGGCTCAGCACGATCGACGCCATCAAGGCGAAGCCCATCGTGAATGCCATCGGCTTGAAAATGATGCCTTCCACGCCGCCGATGAAGAACAGCGGCGAATACGCCACGATGATGATGCCCGTGGAGAAAATCATCGCGCGCTGCACTTCGCTGGTCGCCTTGACGATGGCGTCGTCCAGCTTCTCGGCCCCTTCTTCCAGGTGCCGCATGATGTTTTCCATCACGATCACGGCCGCATCGACAATCACCCCAAAGTCGATCGCCCCAAGCGAGATCAAATTGGCCGGCACATGGAAGTGCTCCATGCTGATGAACGACACGCACAGCGCCAGCGGAATCACCGCCGCCACCACGGCCGCAGCACGGAAATTGCCCAGGAAGACGAACAGCACCGCCAGCACCAGCGAGATGCCCACCACCAGCGTGTGTTCGACCGTGCCCATGGTGATGTCGAGCAGCACCTGGCGGTCGTAGAACGGCTTGATCTGAACGCTCTTGGGCAAGATGCCGTTGTTCAGCTCCGTGACCTTTTCGCGCACCTTGGCCAGCACCTCGCTGGCGTTGGCGTCGCGCTTGAGCAGCACGATGCCTTCGACCACGTCGGGCTGGTCGTTGTATTGCACCTGGCCCAGGCGCTGCACGTTGCCGATTTCCACCTCGGCAATGTCGCGCACACGCACCGGCACGCCGTTGTTGGCGGCCACCACCACGTTGCGGATGTCGTCCACCGTCTGCAGCAGGCCCACGCCGCGCACGACGAACTGTTGCTCTCCGTCGCGCAGCAGGTTGCCGCCGGTGTTGTTGTTGGCGTTGCCGATGGCCGTGATGAGCTGCGACAGCGTGATGCCGTACGACTGCAGCTTCGCCGGTGACGGCACGATGTGATACTCCTTCACCTTGCCGCCGAAGGAGCTGACATCGGCCACGCCCTGCACGTGCTTCAGCTCCTTGGTGATGTCGTAGTCCTGGTAGCTCTTGAGCGTGGTGAGGTCGACGCCGTCGCCCACGAGGCGAAAGCGCATGATCTCGCCGGTGGCGTCAGAGTCCGGGCTCAGCGACGGCTGCACACCGGTCGGCAAATTGGCTGCCGCCACGTATTGCGCAAAGTTCTGCCGCGCCTTGAAGCCGTCGGTTCCTTCCTTGAACTTGAGCGTGACCACCGACAGCCCGAACAGCGATACCGAGCGGAACGACTGCACATCCGGCACGCCGGCCAGCGCATTCTCGATCGGGATCGTGATCTGCTGTTCGACTTCGGTTGTGCTACGGCCCGGCCACTGCGTGATGGCCTGCACCGACAGCGGCGCCACGCCCGGATACGCCTGCAGCGGCAGCTCGCGAAACGCCAGCACGCCCGCCACCAGCAGCGCGATCGCCAGGAAGACAATCAGCAGCCGCCGCTTGAGAATGCCCGCGATGGGGTTGAAGCCCATGCCTACGCCCCCGCCTTGACGATCATCTCGTTGAGCAGCGCGGCGCCGCGCACGACCACCTGCGACGAAGCCTCAAGCCCGGCCGTCACAGCAAAGTTACCGTCGGTGCCGGTGTCCTTGCCGTGCACTTCCACACGCTTGAAGTGCGTGGCATCGCTCTGGACGATCACGAAGTAGCTGCCGTGGTCTTTCACCAGCGCCGACTTCGGCACCACCGTGGCCTGGCCGCTGCCGGTCTGAATGCGCGCCGTGGCGTACATCTCGGGGCGCAGCAGGCCGTCGGTGTTGGGCACGTCGCAGCGCACGGTCAACGTGTGCGTTGCCGGGTCGATGTTCGGGGCGATAAAGCTCACGCGGCCGGTGAACTCGCGGTCCGGATACGCCGAGGTATGCAGTGAGATCGGCTGGCCAATGCGCACGCTCGCAATATCGTTCTCATACACATTGCCCGTGAACCACAGCACGCGCGTATCGACGATGCTCATGAACGAATCGCCCACGTTCAGGAAGGCGCCCGGGTCCATGTTGCGCTTGACGATCGTGCCCGAGATGGGTGCGCGCAGCGTCAGGTGTTCAGCCGGCGTGCCGCGCTTGGCAACCTGCGCGACATCGGCATCCGACATGCCCAACACGTGCAGGCGGCCCGCTGCCGACTGCACGGTGGCATCTGCGTCGTCCTGCAGATCCTTCATGTTGGAGCCCTTGAGCTGGCGGGCGGTATTCAGCGCCAGCAGGTATTCCTTCTGTGCGGAGATGAAATCCGGTGCGTACAGCTGGGCAATCGGCTGGCCCTCGCGCACCTGCGCACCTTCGAACAGGAGGATCTGGTCCAGCCGGCCAGCCACGCGCGCCGATGCCAGCTTGGTGCGCTCGGCGTTGTAGGCGAGCTTGCCGGGCGTGGACAGCTCCGCCGGCACGGAAAGTTGACTGACCTGCGCGACCTTCACCTGCTGCGGGTCGAAGCCGCCGGCGGGAATTTCGACGGAGTCGGGCTTGGCGCGCGCCGTGGCTGCAGGAGCGGATGCGGTGGCAGGGGGTTTTGCGGTCTCGGCCGGCACGGCGGCAGGCCACTTGCGTCCGACCACCACACCGACAGCAAGGGCTGCGGCCAAGGCGATGACTGCCACAACGGGAGAGAACGTCTTCATGATGTTATTGAGCTTGAACCGGCGAGCGACCCGTGGCCGCGAGCAGCGCGTGATAGGCCTGCAAGGCCGTGGCCTGAGCCTGGGCGACCGACAGTTCGGCGTTCTTGAGCGCGCCCTGGGCAGTGAGCAGGTCGTTGAAATCGGCGTTGTTGCTGGCGTAGTTGGTCATCGTCACGCGATAGGCCGCCAGCGCCTGCGGCAGTTGCCGCTGCTTGTTGAAGTCGAGCTGGGCAAGCGTCTGGCGCAGCGTGTTGTAGGCGGTATCGACGGCCAATAACGTCTGCTGGCGCACCGACACGTCATTCGCCTCTGTGGCAATCTGACTTTCCACCGCCTGGTTCACGCCGTACTTCTCTTTGGTCAGGAACCAGAACGGGATGATCACGTCCAGCTCGATCTGGTAGCTGTTCGGGCGCACGCCATACGGCGGGTTGTCCGTCGTGACGGTGGCGATGACCTGGAAGTCGGGCAGGTAAGCCTTGCGCGCCAGCGTCACGCTCTTGCGTGCGGCGTCCATCAGCTCGGCAGATGCCTTGATCGACGGATGTTCGCGCAGTGCTTGGTTTTCCAGCTCGGGCAGCGGCTCTTCCGGCAGGTGCACGGACTCGTCGTCGGCTCGCAGCACCAGCGGGAAGCTCGGCTCCTTGCCGATGAGCGTGTTGAGGGTCTGTAGCGTGCTGTCGTACTGGCGTTGCGCGGCAAACAGATCGTTCTGCGCGCTGCTCTGCATGACCTGCGCGTTGAGGAAGTCGGCGTACGCGGCGGCGTTGTTGGCGTAGCGCACGCGCGTGATCTGCTTGACCTGCTCCAGGCGCGTGATTGCCAGCTTCTGTACATCGATCTGTTTCTGCAGCGCGATCGCCTGGTAATACGTGGTGGAAAGCTGCGCGTAGAGCTGCAGGTACAGCGCATCGTTTTGCGCGTTCAGCGATTCGGCCTGGCGGTCGGCAATCTCGGCCGCCAGCGCTTTCTTGCCCGGAAACGGGATCTGCTGCGTCAAGTTGTACTGGCTGCCGCCCGCGCGGTTGACCGCAAGCGGAAACCCCTTGGGGATGCTGTTCCAGATGTAGCCGAGCTGCGGGTTATTGGGCGCGGCAAGTTGCGGGGGGATCGACTTGGCCGACAGGTAGTTATGGCGTGCCTGGATCAACTGCGGGTTGTTGCCCTTCAGTTCTTGCAGAAGCTCGACCAGGTTGAACCCGGCGCCTGTCACGCCCCGCACGGAAGGCTTGATCGGCGGCATGGTCGCCACCGGCATGCTGGCCGCAGCTGGTGCCGATGCCGGCGTGGCTGCCCAGGCAGCGGCAAATGGCAGGCAAGCCACCGCGCACAGCACGGCCCTCACCCGTGGATGGAACGCACCCCGATGTTTCACTGCAGCAGACTCCCCTTGAGACGGGAGCGTTTTTACCGACGCGAACTTTCAAGCGCCTTTCACGACTCGGCAAGCCGTCAGGGGCGTGGGAAACGCGCAAAACGCACCTAGCGGCGCCAGTCTGCGACAGTCATATGACAAGACATGGCGGGGTCTCAGTCCGGTGCAAGCGGGCACGGCATCCCGACGCGGGCAGCAAGTGCATCACGCGTGGCCTGCAAGCTGGCGATGCGGACATCGATGGCGGCAAGTTTCTCCCGCAGTAGCGCCGTAACGGCGGCATCGATGTCGGGTTGCTGCCACACCTGCGTCATCCCTTCGCCAATTTCTGCCAGCGTGAAGCCCAGTTGCTGCGCCGTGCGCACGTATTGCACCAGTTCCACGGCCTCGGGCGGGTAAGCACGGTAACCGTTGCTGCGGCGTCGCGCACGGATCAGGCCGCGTGCCTCGTAAAAGCGCAGACCGTCCCGCGAGACGCCGGTGGCGGCGGCCAGGTCGCCGATGGAAAGGTCGCCGGTACGCGCATTGGAAGCGGAAGCGGGGAGTGCAGCAGGCATGGTGATTTGGAAAGGAGAGACGGCCGAGGGCTTGACCTTGGAGCGTACACCAGGCTTTACCGTGGCGGCTCCTTCACTTCATTCCTGGAGTTTCACCATGGTTTCTGAGTCGACCTTCCTGCGCTTTGTGCGCGGCAGCGGCTGGTATGACCTGATCGTGACGGCACCGTTTGCTACGCCGTGGACGTTTGCCCTGTTGCATCAAGCGCTCACCGCATTGGCGCATGCGCTGGGCATCGGCAGCTTGCCGGCATTTGAGCCAGAGCACCTGTTGATGGCCAATCTGATGGGATCGGTTGTGTGCGTGTGGTCGGTGTTGCGTATCCGGCAGCCGAGTGTGGCGCTGGGCCGGTACGACGCCGTGGCGCGCGGCCTCTTTGCGGCGTGGCTGGCCTATGCGCTGGCATCGGGTGCCACGCTGCTGGTGTTGCCGTTCCTGATTGTGGAGATCGGCTTCGGCCTGCTGCAATCGGTGCCCGTGGGCCGCTTGCCACGGCGGACTGGCACGCAGGCCGTTTAAGAGCTTGAACGCGTCAGCGCGCGGCCGGCGCGCTGGCCGGTGCCTCGGGCGGCAAGCCGGCGGGGATGAACGGACCGCCGCCCAGCACCTGCATGCGCGAGAGCACGCGCAGCTGGTTGTCGAGCTTGGCCGAGTCAACAAAGCGTTTGACGTCGTCGCCGGCCCGGCGAGCCATTTCGGCGGTATCGACCCAGCCCGTCAGCGTGACTTTTCCGTCCGGGGTGGAGCGGACGCGAATCTGACGCGTGCTGAGCGCCGTGTCCTGGTCCAGCGCTGCCTTGACTTGGTACGTTAGCAGCGAATCGTCGAGCATGTGCGCGCCGGTGCTATTCGGGCTATCGCCCCACGCGCAGGCAGTCAGAACAGTTGCGGCGGCGATTGCAGCCAACACACCGGCCGAGGCAGCGAAGGACAACTGAGGGAAGCGCATCGATGCTCCTGAAAAGAGGGCGACAAGCCAACATCATAAGCCCGTCGCCTGCGCATTCTGCTTAACGCGTGCGGCGCTCCCATAGGGTCTGCGCCGCCAGCCAACCCGGCCCCACCGTCGCCACGAGCGCAATCAGCACGCCCCACACAAAATGAAACTCGATGGCCGATGCCGACAGATTGGCCCAGTAGGATATTGCCGCCACCACGTTGACGAAGAACAGCCCCGCCGCCGCGAGCCGCGGCACGATGCCGGCCAGCATCAACGAGGGAAAGACCAGTTCGCCAAACGTGCCGAGCGCGGCAGCCAGGGCGGGCGGCAGCAGCGGCACCTTGTATTCCTCGGTGAAGAGCAGCACGGTTGTGTCCCAGTCGTGCAGCTTGGTCAGGCCCGAGCGGAAGAACACGTAGAACAGATATGCCCGCGCGATCAACAGGATGAGCGCGCAGAGCGCGCTTTGCGGCCCGGCGAACCGGTCAAGCGAAGCGCGGATGCGCGTAAGCGGGGCAAAGGTCGTGGCGAGGGTGTTCATGGCGTGTCTCCAGTAGGCGGAGTTGTTGGGCATGCAGACAGGGCGAGCAGCCCCGAGCGATAGAGGCCAGACAGGCATGCGGTCAAATCAAAATCCGGTCGCGCAGCCAGCGAGGTTTCGAGCGCGGTCTGAAGCGACGGCGTCGCGCCACAAGCTGCGAGGAACGTGGCTGTGGGGGCATCCAAATCGAGCACAGCAACGCGATGCCCGCGTACGGCAATCGCTGCGGCTTCGCCCACACCCAGGTCGATTTCGTTGAGTGAGATGGTTGCGCCGGGCTGGTGTGCGCGCCAGATCGAAACGATGGGCCATGGCGAAGCCACCCACTGTGCCCCCTCGACCAATCCCGCGCAAATGGTGTCCGCAGGCTGCGCGAGCAGCGTGGCGTCCGTTGCTTCAATGTGCGCGTCGGGAGCGTAATGCGCCCAGTGCACGCACCATTCCAGCCGCGCTACGTCAACCAGATACCGCACGCTGTGCGCCAATGGCGATTGCGCAATGACTTCGGGCAGCGCATTTCCGTAGCGATGCAGATTCGGCGATGCGGACGCCTGCACGGCTAGCGTGTCGCGGACCAGCGCGTCAAAGCAGTCGTCACCGACGAGCGCCCGGCAGACGGGATACGCTCCCGCAAGCGCACTACGCAGAATGGCCAGACGCGCGTTGCGGTAGATGGCAATACCGCGCGCTTCTTCGTGGCCTGCAGGGTTGGTCAGTGCGCCAATCAGGTGGGCTTCCCAGTCAGGCAGTCGCATGGCGTGGCTCCTGCATGACGGCGTTGGCGTGGCGATCGAGCGTTGCCTGGGCGCGTGCCGCTTCGTCCAGCAACACGTGCACGGGAGGCAGTTCGGCATCCCATTCGATCAGCGTCGGGCGTGCGCCGTGCTTGGCGATCCATGCGTCGTACAGCGCCCAGACGGGTGCATGGACCGGCGCACTGTGCGTGTCGATCAGCATGCCGTCTTCCTCGCTGAAGCCAGCCAGGTGAATCTCGCCGACCAGCAGAGGGTCGATATCGGCGAGTACCGATTCGACGGTCACGCCATGGTTGATGCTGTTCACGTACAGGTTGTTCAGGTCGAGCAAGATGCCGCAGCCCGTACGCCGGGCGAGGGCGGTCAGGAATGCGCCTTCGGAGACGGCCTCGTCGGCGTCGACCAGCGCGCGGCAGTCGATGTACGCGGCAATGTTCTCAATCAGCAGCGGCCGCTTGAGGATGTCCTGTGCACGCATGACGTTGGCGCAGACGACATCCAGCGATTCGCGGGAATAGGGCAGCGGCAGCAGATCGTTGACGACCTGCGCACCGCTGCGGTTGAAGCACAGGTGCTCGGAAATGGCGGCGGGCGCCACGGCATCGGCCAGCGTGGCGATGGCGCGTACGTGTTCGATGTCCAGCCCATCCGCATTGCCAAGCCCCATGCCGACGCCGTGCAGGCTCACCGGCTGGTGCGCTCGGGCGGCCAGCAGCGCCGCGCGGGCGGGGCCGCCATACAGATAGTTCTCGCTGTGCACTTCCACCCAGGGGAAGCGGGCCTCCCCGTGTAGCAGGGCAGGAAAGTGCGGCGCGCGCAGGCCTGCGCCGGCGCAGGTTGGCAGAGCGTTCTGCATGGCGGTCACCCGGCGTCGCGCGTTACTTGGACGCAGGCTGCATCGTGCCGCCCATCTGCGCGCAGGTGCCGGCCGGCACGTACTTCCACGACATTGGGTCCTTGTCCATCTTCGATTGGCCGGCGCAGGCGTGGGCGCTGCCCGGGCTGGCGCAATCGTTCTGGCCGGCCTTGGCGACGCCGTAGCACTTTTCCTTGCCGGCGGCATCAGCGGCCTGCACCGGTGTCGACAGTGCGCCCAGTGCGAGCAGGCTACCCAGAGCGGCGGCGATCATGGCGTGTTGTTTCATTTGTGTTCTCCTTGAGTGAGCAGGTGTCGTTGAACGGCGGACAGGGTGAAATCCCTTGCCGTACGGTCCACTGCGGCATCGCGCAGATGTGTTCCGTGCACCTTCGTCGGCGCATGGACGCGTTCCTGACACGAAGAACAGAAATTTTTTTATTTCTTTTTTCGGCGCAGCGAGCAGCCATAAAAAAGGCGACCCCGATGGGTCGCCTTCAGGCTGAACAGGAAAGATTTACCTGGCGTGCGCGGCGCGTGTGCGAGCCGCTTTTTTGCCGGCAGCGGATCGGCCGGCCGCACCCTTGGTGGCGGCGCCCTTCTTGGCCGCCGCCGAGCGCTCGCTGCTCGACCGCTTCGAAGCCGCGCTGTGCGCCTGCTTGGACAGCGACGACTTGGAAGCCGCCGAATGGCCTTCCTTCTTCAGCGTGCGTGTCGTGGTTTTGCTGCGCTTGGCCGCGGATTCCTTGCTCGCACTGGCGTGGCTGCTTTTCTTGCCGCCAGTCTTGCTGCCGGCCTTGACGTCATGCTCCGCCTTCTTGCGCGTGGCGGCCGACGCCTTGCCTTCCCCCGGCGGCTTGACGGCAACGCCGGAGCGGCGTGCCTTCGATAGGCCGATCGCGATGGCCTGCTTGGTGTTTTTCGCACCGTGCTTGCCTTCGCGGATGTGATCCATCTCTTCCTTCACGAAGTTGCCTGCCTGGGTCGAGGCGGCCTTGCCGTGGCGCTTGTCGGCGCGCGCACGTTCTACGGTTTTGCGTTCCGGCATGATGACGTCCTCCGTTGGGTTGGAGCGCCAGCCGGCAATGCAGTGGATCAACTCACAGAGCAACGAACCGGCAGCGCTGACGCCAACAGACCACGCAACCGGCGTACCTGCACTAACTGCGCGTCAGCCCACGCGGAAATGCTCGATGCTCTGTCCGGCGTTGACGGCGCGTTGCAGCCAGTCTGGCATGTCGCCGGAGCCGTCCCAGTGTTGACCGTCGGCGCTCATGTAGACGGGGCCGATGGGAGCGGCTGGTGCGGGCGGCGGCGGTGGCGCGTCAAAGCAGCCATGTGCCTGCAAATCGTCGACAGACAGGTCGTACGTCTGCATTTGTTCCAGGATCCAGGCGATCGCGGCTTCGCGACCCGGCTCCGGCGGGTGACCTTCCTTCATCTTGTACGTATGTTTGGGGTTTCTGTCCGCTGGCTGCCAAGGGGGAGAGAGGCAGGCGCAGGGCGCGCCGGGCGCCAGCGGAAAACGCACAAGAATAACAGCAGTTGGGCCGCCCATTCGTGTTGCGAATGCGGGGGGCTATTGCGCGTATTGCGTTATTTGGAAACCGGTGATTCGGCCCGTGCCCGCAACCAGCGATACGGCGACCACCCGAGGTTCATGCCCGCCGCCGCCAGCAGGATCGCCCCCGCACCCAGAAACTGCGCCAGTTGAAGGCGATGCCCGAACGCAACGATGTCCACCACGATGGCAACAATCGGATAGATGAACGACAACGACCCGGTCAGATGCGTCGGCAGCCGCTGGATGGCGCCATAGAGCAGGATGTACATCAACCCCGTGTGCACCACGCCCACCGTGACCAGCATCACCCACGTATGCGCATCGGCCGGCGGATGCCCCAGGTTGGCCAGCGGCGCCAGCATCAGCACGCCCACGCACACCTGGATGAGCGCGATCAGATGCGGCGGCGTACCGGCCAGCTTCTTGATCAGAAGCGCGGCCACCGCATAGGCAAACGCCGCGCCCAGCGCCATCGCAATGCCCGTCAGGTAATCGGTTCCGACGCTGGCTGCAGGCCCCACCTGCACAATCAGCACGACGCCGATAAAGGCGATGGCCAGCCAAGTGAGCTTGGTGGCCGTGAGCTTTTCCGACAAAAACAGCGCCCCAAGCCCGACCAGCATGAATGGCTGCGTGTTGTAGACCGCCGTGGCAATCGAGATGGATGCGCGCGGATATGCCGCGAACAGCAGCAGCCAATTGACGACGATGGCCACGCCGCCCAGCGCGGCAATGCCGGCACGCCGCCATGTGATGGCGCCGCGCAGCAGCCCCAGGCCGGCGCAAACCCCCAGCAGCGTCAGCGCGCCGAACACGCAGCGCCAGAACACAACGTCGGCCACCGGCTGGCCCGAGCGGACAACGAACCAGCCGATCGTTCCGGAAATGATCATGGCGGTGGTCATCTCGACCGTGCCGCGCGCCTTATCGTTCATGCGAACCACCTTGAGCGTTGGATGCAAGAAGGATCGCATGCGAATTGCCTGACTTCCATTGCTTTTCTAAGGCAAAATTGGCGTTATTTCTAATGAAATAAGGAGAAATGCCAAATTGACGATGGAGGCGCAATGACCATGATTGACGCGCTGGATCAACGCATTCTTGACGTCCTGCTGACCGATTCCCGCATCTCGCTCAAGCAGTTGGCCGAACAGGTGGGACTGTCGTCCCCCAGCGTGTCGGAGCGCCTGCGCCGGCTGGAAGAGCGCGGCGTGATCCGGCATTACACCGTCGACATTGACCCCGCCGCGCTCGGCTATACGCTGCAGGCCATCGTGCGCGTGCGGCCCATGCCGGGCAAGCTGCATATCGTGCAGAAGCTGATCGAAGAGATTCCCGAGATCGGCGAATGCGACAAGGTGACTGGCGAGGACTGCTTCATCGCCCGGCTGTATGTGCGCTCGATCGATCAGCTCGACCAGATTCTCGATCGCGTGGCGTATCACGCTGAAACCAACACCGCCATCGTCAAGACGCAACCGGTTAAGCGGCGTGCGCCGCCATTTGCACCGGCTGGCTGACGTGCCGGCGGCTATGCGACAACAGCTGGCTCCTGGATGGCTGCGCGCGCCATGGCTTGCCGCAGATCGGCAATCAGATCTTCCGGCGCCTCCAGCCCGACATTGAGCCGCACCAGGCTGCCGCGATAGTGGCGGTTCGGCCGCGCCAGATCCGGATATGGCATCACCAGGCTGCTCGTGCCGCCCCAGCTCATGCCGATCCGGAACATGCGCAACGCATCAATGAATGCGTTGACTTGTTCGGCCGAGACGCTTTCCTGAAACACCACCGAAAACACGCTGGTTGCGCCGGTAAAGTCGCGCTTCCAGAGTTCATGACCGGGGCATGACGGCAGCGCCGGATGCAGCACGGTGGCAATGCAATCCTGCAGATGGAGCCAGCGCGCCACCGCCAGCGTGGAGGCTTGCAGACGCTCAAGCCGCAGTCCCAGCGTTTGCAGGCCACGCAGCGCTAGGCTGCAATCGTCGGGCGAGGCGCCCATGCCCAGATCTGCAAACGCGCTGCCCACACGCTCGAACATCGCTTCCGAGTTGACCGAGACCGAGCCGAGCAACAGGTCGCTGTGGCCACCCACGTACTTCGTCAGCGCCTGCATGCTGATATCCACGCCGTGTGCGAAGGCGTCGAAATACACGCCGGCCGTGTACGTGTTGTCCAGCGCCACCGGCACGCCGCGCGCATGCGCTGCTGCCACGATGGCCGGCACGTCCTGCACTTCCATCGTGACCGAGCCGGGGCTTTCAGTCCAAACCAGTGCGGTGTTCGAACGGATGAGTCCGGCGATGCCCGCGCCGATGAGCGGGTCGTAGCTTTCGACTTCGATGCCCATGCGTTTGAGCAGGCCGTCGGCCATGCTGCGGTTGGGCCCGTACGCGCTGAACGGCACCAGCGCATGGTTGCCCGCGCCGCAGCAGGCCAGGTAGACGAGCGCGATGGCAGCCTGCCCGCCGGGCACGATAAAGCTGTGGCGGGCGCGCTCCAGTTGCGCAATCCGCGCGCCGAGTTCAATGGCGGTCGGTGTGCCATAGAGGCCGTAGGTATAGCCGTGCTGCGCATGGCGCCAGTCGTCGACGACCTGCGATGCGTTGTCGAACAGCACGGTTGAACCACGGTAGACCGGGGTTACCAATGACCGAAAACCGCCAGGGGCAAGCGCTTCCGGGTTGACGAGCTGGGATTGCCAATGCATGGGATGGCCTTCTGCGAACACATGGACCACGAAATCCTATGTCACGTCAGCCGAGCAATTTCAGCTATTCTGCCCAGCCAGACGCAAAAATTTCTCGCTCCGCATCCGCTCGCTCCGCATCCGTTATGGCCGCACAGAAGTCGCTCGAACTCGACGCATTCGACATTGCCATCCTCAACACCGTGCAGCGGTGCTACACCACGCCCCTGCGCGTGATCGGAGAGCAGGTCAATCTATCGACCGCCGCCGTGCAACGGCGCATCAAGCGGATGGAGGAAGCGGGCGTCATCGTCGGCAACGTGGCCGTGGTGGACCCGGAGCATGTGGGCAAACCCATCACCGTGATCGTCGAGGTGCATGCCGAGCGTACCAATACCGCGGCAATGGCTGCGCTCAAGAAGGCGCTCTCCGGCCCCGAGGTGCAGCAGTGCTACTACGTGACGGGCGAGGCCGATTTCGTCCTCATCCTCAACGTGGCCACGATGACGGAGTACGAAGCCCTCGCGCGCCGCCTGTTCGACGACAACGACAACATCAAGTGGTACCGCACGGCCGTGGTGCTCAACCGCGTGAAGGTTGGGCTCGAAGTGCCGCTGGGCTAGCGATGCATGCCGTTCAACCGCCTGCGCAATGCGTCAATACGGGGATGAGGCTATAGTGCCCCAGCGCGCCGCCTGATAAGGTTTGCGCGCCATAACACGTACGCTGGCACGACCGGCGTCCTTGAAGGTACCAAAGGAGCTCCTATGCAGAATCCAAGAACAGGCATGCGGTGGATCGCCGCCGCAATCGCCTCGATCAGCATCACGACCGTCGCACACGCGGCATCCGTCGCCCCCGTGGCCGCAGAAAACGGCATGGTCGTTGCGGCGCAGCATCTGGCCAGCAAGGTCGGTGTGGAAGTGCTCAAGCGCGGCGGCAATGCTGTCGACGCAGCAGTTGCCGTGGGTTACGCGCTGGCCGTGGTCTATCCGGCCGCCGGCAACCTGGGTGGCGGTGGTTTCATGACCATTCAACTGGCGGACGGCCGCAAGACCTTCCTCGACTTCCGTGAAGTCGCACCAAAGGGTGCCACGGCCAACATGTACCTCGACAAGGACGGCAACGTCATCAAGGGCGCGTCAACCAAGGGCCACCTCGCCGTGGGTGTGCCGGGCACCGTGTCGGGCATGGAGTACGCGCGCCAGAAGTACGGCACCATGCAACGCGCTGCATTGATCGCGCCGGCCATTGCGCTGGCCGACAAGGGCTTCGTCCTCGATCAGGGCGACGTCGACATGCTGCACACCTCCACCAAGGACTTCCAGGAAGACGCTGCATCGGGCGCGATCTTCCTGAACAAGGGGCAGCCGTTCCAGGTGGGCGAGAAGCTCGTCCAGCATGACTTGGCCAGGACGCTGCGCGAGATCAGCAACAAGGGCACCGACGGCTTCTACAAGGGCTGGGTTGGGCAGGCCATTGCTGCTTCGAGCAAGGCCGGTGGTGGCCTGATCACGCAAGACGATCTCGTCAGCTACAAAACGCGCGAGCTGGCGCCGGTCGAGTGCGACTACCGTGGCTATCACGTGGTGTCGGCACCGCCCCCGAGCTCGGGCGGCGTGATCATCTGCGAAATGCTGAACATCCTGGAAGGCTATCCACTCAAGGAGCTGGGCTGGCATTCCGCGCAGGCCACGCACTACCAGATCGAAGCCATGCGCCACGCCTATGTGGACCGCAACAGCTACCTGGGCGACCCGGACTTCGTGAAGAACCCGCTGGACCGCCTGCTGAGCAAGGACTACGCAGCCAAGATCCGTGCTGTGATCGACCCGAAGAAGGCTGGCGTGTCGAAGGACATCAAGCCGGGCGTCGAGCCGCATGAAGGCAGCAACACGACGCACTACTCGATTGCCGACAAGTACGGCAACGCGGTGTCGGTCACGTACACACTCAACGACTGGTTTGGTGCGAAGGTGACGGCCGCCAAGACGGGCGTGGTCCTGAATGATGAAATGGACGACTTCACGGCCAAGGTCGGCGTGCCGAACCTGTACGGCCTGGTGCAGGGCGAGGCCAACTCGATCGCCCCGGGCAAGCGTCCGCTGTCGTCGATGAGCCCGACCATCGTTACCAAGGATGGCAAGCCTGTCATGGTGGTGGGCACGCCCGGCGGCAGCCGCATCATCACCGCCGTCATGCTGACCATGATCAACGCGATCGACTACGGCATGAACGTGCAGGAAGCTGTCGACATGCCGCGCTTCCATCAGCAATGGCTGCCGGACGTGACCAACGTCGAGCCGTATGCGCTGTCGGAAGATACGCGCAAGATTCTGACGTCGATGGGCCACAACCTGGGTGCGCCGCAGCCGGCCAACCACCTGGCGGCGATCATCGTCGGGGCGCCGTCGCTGGGTGGCAAGCCGGTCGGCAACAACCGCTTCTATGGCGCGAATGATCCGCGTCGCAATACGGGGTTGGCAGCCGGTTACTGATTGGCATTGCAGCTTCGCAGTACGAAAAGAAAGCCCGCCGAAACCTGGCGGGCTTTTTCTTTGCAACGCTTTCCGGGTCAGGTCGCGGCAGCAGTCAACACCGGCAGATTGCCCTCGCCAAAGCCGTGGTGCCCGCGCCGCTGCACGATCTCGAAGAAGATCTCGCCTGGATGGCGCTTGATGAAGGTTTGCAGGAACAGTTTCGGCTCACCGTCGACGATCTCCCCGTCGACCAGGATGCCGTATCGGCGCAAGGCTTCCAGGTCCAAGCCGTGACCGGGCAGGCGCGCGTCGACAGTGTCGTAGTAGTGCGCCGGGGGCTCGACGAAAGTGAGGCCGTTGGCGGCCAGAGCGCTTGCTGTGCGCAGGATGTCGTCGGTGGCCAGCGCGATGTGCTGCACACCTTCGCCGGGGTGGTCGGGCAGGTAGGCATGCATGAGGTGCGCACGGTGCGTGCCTTCTTCATAGAGCGGAATCCGGATCGTGCCGCACGACGACACCATCACGCGCGAATCTGCCGCGACGTGCCAGTTAGCGTGCAGCTCGTGGATCTCGCGAAAGCCGAGCTGGTTGCGGTAGAAATCGATCCAATCCTGCAGGCGGCCGGGGCCGACGGTTTGCGTCAGGTGGTCGACGCGTGCCAGCCCCACGCCGGCGTGGTGCCAGTCCTCATGCGCGGTCGCTGTGTCCAGCGGCCGGAAGTCGATGTCGTAGATGGAGATGTCGCCCAGGCCGCCCCGGGCACCGTGCTTGCCGCGCCAGCGGTCGACAAAATACAGGTGCGTATCGCCCACGCCCTGGATGGCCGGGATCACCAGTTCGCTTGGGCCGATCGGCTCGGCTTCGGCCGGCCATGCGCCCAGTTCAACGGCACGATCGTAGGCGTGCTGCGCATCGTCGACGCGGATGCCGATGGCGCAGATGCCCACGCCATATTCCTCGGCCCAGCGGTGCGCGAAGGAATCGGCTTCGGCGTTGACGAGGAAGTTCATGTCGCCTTGCCGATACAGCGTGACGTCCTTGCTCACATGCCGCGCGATGGCCTTGAAGCCCAGCGATGCGAACACCTGGCCGAGCGCTGCCGGCGCTTGCGTGGCGAACTCGATGAACTCCAAGCCGGCGGTCTTGAAAGGCAGGTCGGCGTTGCGGCTCATGGTCAAACTCCTGTGGCTGAAGCAAAGAATGCGGACACCGCATTGTGTACCACCGGCGTGGCAACGCGCATCCCCAGCCGTTGCTATGCGGCAGCCCTTTGTGGATCCGGCTGGCTCTGTAGCTTCGGCAGCCACAGGAAAGCGATGGACGCCAGTACGGCGCCGGCAAGCATCATCGGCACCACCATGGGCCAGGCACCCAGGCTGTGCGATCTGTCGTCAAAGGCGGCCGCGGTCTGGCCCAGGCAGAAGGCCGCCAGCATCATGATGAAGCCGGACCATGACACCGCGCGCCCTGCAAGATGCGGCAGCTCGCCCACCGCGCCCGCCTGGCCGCAAGGCTGGTGGATACCGTGGCCCATGCAATAGATGCCGTGCCCCAGCAGCAGCGGCCAAGCTTGCCCGGGAAGCAGCCAGCAGCCCAATCCCTGGATGCAGGCGCCTAGCAGGCTGAGCGTTGCGCCTTGCTGCACCGTCCGTACGAGGCTCTGGCGGCGCAGCAGGCGCCGGCAGCCGGTCGTGCTCACGATATAGACGAGCGAGCCGCCGGCCGGTATCCAGCCATACAGCTCGGGGGACAGGCCGAGGTATGCGATATAGACCATCGGCGAGAGCAGCAGGAAGCAGAAGATGCCGGCGTAGGTCGTGGCTGCAAGCAACCCCCAGACGCGAAAGTCCGCACTGGCGAAGATCTCGCGCACGCTGCCCGCCTGGGCGTGCGTTTCTTGTCGGGTTTCGGAAAAGCCATACCAGCACATCGCCCACAGCACGATTGCATAGAAGCTCATGCCCGCCAGCACCCAGCGCCAGCCTGCGTGTTGCGCGACAAAGGCACCGAGAATCGGTGCCATCAACGCCACGAAACCCAGCCCCGTGAGGCCACGCGCCATGACGTGTGGACCATCGCGTGCCGGGTGCAGGTCGCGTACCGCAGCGCGTGCGCACACCAGGATGGCGGCCATCGAGAAACCTTGGAGGGCCCGTGCGGCGGTCAGCATGGAAGCGGTTATTGCCAGGGCGCCAGCCAGTGCAGCCACGGCATAGCACGCGAGCCCGATCAGCAGCACCTGGCGGCGGCCAAAGCGATCGGCCAGGCTGCCCATCGGCAGTTGACCAATGCCAAAGGCCAGCGCGAAGACCGTGAGGCTCGTGCTGGCCGATCCCAGCGTCTGGGCAATGGCAGGCAGGGCGGGGAGGTAACTGTCGGTTGCAACCGGCTGTGCCGACAGCAAGAGCGGCAGAAGCAGGGCAAAACTCAGAGGGCGACGCGTCATCAGCTCAGTATGCAATGGCTGCGCTGCGCCGCAGTTCATCTGCGGTGGCCGTGCCGAAGCCGAAGAACTCCAGGTACGCGGGAATCATCTCGAACAGCATGTCGGTGCCGACTTGGACATCACAGCCCTTGTCGAGCGCCGCGCGCAACAGCGGCGTGTACTCGGATTTCATCACTACCTCGCCGACAAAGCAGTTCGGTGCGATGCGTGCCACGTCGAAGGGCAGCGGATCGTCTTCCTTCATGCCCACCGGCGTGGCGTTGACGACCACATCGAAGCCGTCCGGATCATTTGACCCGGTGCGCACCACCAGCGCGGGGTAGTGCTCGCGCAGACGTCGGCCCAGCGATTCAGCCGATTCTGCGCGCGTGTCGTACAGGGCCAGCTCGCCGACACCCGCAGCCGCCAGCGACGCGGCAATCGCCGAGCCGACACCGCCGGCCCCCGACAGCAGCACGCGCGCCCCTTCCAGTTTGCGCCCCTTGCGCAGCACGCCGCGCACGAAGCCGGCACCGTCGAACTGGTCGCCCAGCAACGTGCCGTCATCGCGCTTGAGCACGGCATTGCAGGCGCCTGCGATGCGCACGGCTGGCGTAACTTCATCGACCAGTTCCACCGTGGTGACCTTGTGCGGCATGGTGATGAGGGCGCCACGCAGGTTGGTGAAACGGCAGATCGAGTGGAAGCTCTGCGCATAATCCTCTGCCTTCACCCCCATGGGCACTACAACGGCGTCGATGCCTTTTTGCTCGAACCAGGGGTTGTAGATCATCGGCGACTTGAAGGTCTCGGTCGGGTAGCCGATGTGGGCGATGAGGGTGGTTTTTCCAGAAATCATGGTTCAGGCGTGCGTGTTTCAGGCGACCAAGGCTCCGGCCCGCTGGCGGGCATATTCGGCCTTGTCGACGGGTTGGGCGGCTGGCTGGCCCAGGTCGTCCATATGGATGCGATACGTCTCGCGTGCGGTCATGGCGGCCACGGCGGCAATCACCGTTACGCCAAAGGCAATCGCGCCCACGGTCAGCCAGATGTTGGTGGCTCCCGGCGGCGCCACGGCGGTGAAGAGGGCCGGCAGCATGGCCGTGATAGCCGTGCCGACGTTCTGCGAAATCGCCATGGCCGACACACGGGTGCGCGTCGGGAACAACTCCGGATAGAAGCTCGGGAACACCGCGTTGTAGCCTTGGTAGACCACGCCCCACATCAGAATCGAGATGACGAAGGCCAGCGGCACGTTCTTGATGCTGATGGCGTACAGGTAGGCAAACGCGAGCAGGCCAGCGAGCAGCGAACCGATCACGATTGGCGGCTTGCGGCCGATGCGGTCGGACAGGTCGCCAACATACGGAATGACCAGCACCGCAACGATGTTGCCCACCACCGGAATCCACAGGTAGATGTCTTTGGCAAAGCCGATGCCGTACGCCGGCTGCACGGCATAGGCCGCGCCGAAGATGGTCGCCACCACCGGAATCACGTTCATCAGCGCCATGCAGACCACGCGCAACATGTCGGGCGTGCTGTATTTGAAGGCGTCGATCACGGGCGAGCGGGGGCGACCTTGCTGCTGTTGCTCAGCGGTAAACGCGGGGGTTTCGTGCACTTCGCGGCGGATGACATAGCCGGCGATGATGACGACGAAGCTCAGCACGAACGGAATGCGCCAGCCCCACGAGTTGAACTGTTCTGCGGGCATGTAGTGTGCCAGCGGCAGGAATACGGCCGCGGCCAGGATCTGCCCGGCCTGCACGCCTTGCAGCGTGAAACTTGCAAAGAACCCGCGCCGGCCAAACGGTGCGTGCTCCAGAATCATCGAGCTGGCGCCCGAAATTTCACCGGCCACGGCAAACCCCTGGATCAGCCGCATGATGACCAGCAGTGTCGGCGCCCACAGGCCAACCTGGTCGTACGTGGGCAGCAGGCCCACGGCAATAGTCGAAAAACCCATCAGGAACATGCACCAGAGCAGCACGTTCTTGCGCCCGTGCGTGTCGCCCATGTGGCCGAGCACGAACGCGCCGATCGGTCGCGCGATATAGCCCACGCCGTACGTCGCCAGCGAGGCGATGATGGCCGTCTTCGGATCGCCCTTGGGGAAGAAGATCTGCGGAAAGATCAGCGCCGCTGCGGTGGCGTAGATGAAGAAGTCGTAGTACTCGAGCGCCGAGCCGATCCAGCCGCTGGCGGCGGCTTTCTTCGACTGGTGCTTGCCCAGGGGTTCATGGGCAGGGGCTGCGGTCATGGTTGTCTCCGGTTTTATCTGTGCGGCCTATCGGGCGATTCGTTCGATGAAGGGCCGTCTGTACACGCAACGCAGCGTAGTCCGCCGCCGGGGCGGGGCACAAGCGATTGCCGAGTGAATTCGTTCGATAATCGCACAATGTGGTGCGAATAACGTACGACTCAAGGGTTTTTCCGAGTCCGTAGGTGTGTCAAAGAACAGGGCTTGGCGGGCCGGAAATCCGCCGCGACCTAAAGCACACGCATGATCGACAGCGCAGTGTCTTGAAGCACCTGCAACACGCGCTGCAAGGCGTGCTCGGTGGTTTCTTCACCGACTTGCATGTTCACGCTCAGCGCGGCAATCACGTTGCCATGCCGATCGCGCAATGGCACCGCCACACCACGCACGCCAATCTGCAATTGCTGTTCGACCACGGCGTAGTCCTGCCGGCCGGCCTTGCGGATTTCATCGAACAGGCGGTCCCGCTGCAGGATCGTGTAAGGCGTGTAGGGCGTCAGCACACAGGTTTCCAGCCACGCCTTGACCTTCTGCTCGGGTTGCGCCGCCAGCATCATCACGCCGGCCGAGGCGAGCGGCGCCGGCACACGCGCACCGAGCACGAATCCCGTGCTCATGACCCGGCTTGTGCTGGTGCGCGAAATGAAAACGAGTTCCCAATCGTCCAGCACGCTGAGGTATGCCACTTCGCCCACGGCGGCGGTCACCTGTTGCAGGAAGGGCTGCACCGTGCGCGGCAAGCGCGCCGAATCGAAGTAGGACCAGCCCACCTTCAGCACGCGCGGCGTCAGGCTGAACAGCGTGCCTTCGCTGGTGAGGTAGCCCAGGTGTTCGAGCGTGAGCAGGTAGCGGCGCGCGGCCGTGCGGGTCAGGCCGGTCAATTCAGCGGCCTGGGTGGGCGTCAGCCGCGGGTGCTCGTGGTCGAAGGCCTCCAGGATGGCGAGCCCTTTTTCCAGCCCGGCGATCCAGTCGCGCCGGTTCAGCGGTTCCTTCGTCATGGCGATAACCCTAAAAACGAGCGATATGTGCGCACGATTGTACGATCATCGCACGTTGTTGCGCGAATGCCGCTTGTGAAGGGATGGTGCGCCCACCTACGCTGCGGGCATCGTCAGACCAACGCATTGCCATGAATTCGCTACGCGCAGGGCGCCATCCCAAATGCATCGCCACCGTGTGCCTGTCCGGCACGTTGCCTGAAAAGCTGGAAGCTGCGGCCGCCGCGGGCTTCGACGGTGTCGAGATATTCGAGAACGATCTGTTGAATTTCGACGGATCGCCGGCGCGCGTGCGGCAAATGGCGGCGGAACTTGGGCTGGCGATCATGCTGTACCAGCCGTTCCGCGATTTCGAGGCAATGCCCGGCGAACAGCTCGCACGTAACCTGGCACGCGCCGAGCGTAAGTTCGACGTGATGGCCGAGTTGGGCGTCGAGACGGTACTGGTCTGCAGCAACGTGCAGGACATCGCCATCGATGATCCGGCGCGCGCGGCGGACGACCTGCGTCAGATGGCAGAAGCAGCGGCGCGGCGCGGGCTGCGCGTGGGTTATGAGGCGCTTGCCTGGGGGCGACACACCCGGACTTGGCGCCAAGCCTGGCAGATCGTGCGGCAGGCTGACCACCCGGCGCTCGGGCTGATTCTCGACAGCTTCCATACGCTGTCGCTGGGTGACACGCTGGATGGCATTCACGACGTGCCGGCGGAGAAGCTCTTCTTCGTGCAGTTTGCGGATGCCCCGAAGTTGTCGATGGACGTGCTGTCCTGGAGTCGGCATCACCGTAACTTCCCGGGGCAGGGCGATCTGGCGGTGACGGGCTTTGCGCGAGACTTGCTTGCCGCAGGCTATGCCGGGCCGCTGTCGCTCGAAGTCTTCAATGACGAATTCCGGTCGGCGCCCGCACGGTTGACGGCGCAGGACGGCATGCGTTCGCTCCTCTGGCTGGAGTCCGAAGCTGGGGGTGCGGAACTGCCGGCGGCAGCCCGGTTTGAAGGCGTGGATTTCCTGGAGTTTGCCGTGGATGCCGCGGCAGGGCGTGAGCTTGAAACGCGCCTGCGTGCACTGGGTTTTGCTCTTGCCGGGCACCACCGCTCCAAGGCCGTGGACCTGTATCGGCAAGGTCGCGTCAACGTGATCCTGAACATGGAGCAGGACAGCGCGGCGTCGGAGCACTTTCAGCTACACGGGCCATCTGTCTGTGCGATTGGCCTGAAGGTGGACGATGCCGAGCGCGCCATCGCACGCGCACGCGAGTTGTGCGCCCAGGAGTGGCGCGGGCCGGTGGGGCCGACTGAGCGCAGCATTCCCGCGCTGCGCGGGCCCGATGGCACGCTGCTCTATCTGATCGACGATCGCGAGGCCGATCGCAGCATCTACGAAAGCGATTTTGTCTTGCATCCTGGCGTGCAAGAGGATGCAGCGGGGTGGGCATCGATTGACCATGTTGCGCAGGCGCTGCCCGCGCACCGGCTCGACAGCTTTGTGCTGTTCTACCGGGCCATCTTCGGCATGCACGCCGAAGCCGTACAGGAGATTGCCGATCCGTACGGCCTCGTGAAAAGCCGGGCGATGGTGAGCCCGGACCGCAACGTGCGGATTCCCCTCAACGTGTCGGAAAGCGGGCGCACAGCCACGGGCAGGTTCATCGCCGCCTACGCGGGCTCGGGGGTGCATCACATTGCGTTCCGCACGGAGCGGCTGTTCGAGACCATGGAGACGATCGACCGTGGCGCGGCCCGCCTGCAGCACGTGCCAGAGAACTATTACGACGATGTTGCCGCCCGGCTTGGGCTGGATGACGCGCTGCTCACCCGCCTGCACGACGACGGTCTGCTCTACGACCGCGACCCGCACGGCGATTTTCTGCACGCCTACACCGAACCCTTTCGCGACCGCTTCTTCTTCGAGCTTGTCCAGCGCAACGGCTACCTGGGCTATGGCGCTGCAAACGCTGCCGTGCGTATGGCGGTGCAGGCGCAACTGAGTCGCCACGGCCCTAACCCGGGCGGCTGAACCCACACCACGAATCCCACGCCCGTGGCCAGTGCAGTCATGGGCGATTTCAACGTAGCAACGGCTGCGCGGGCGGCCATCGCACATCCACACCCGTCATATCGAGAAAAGGAGACAAGGGAGCCATGAACAAGACAATGATTGCCGCATTGGTGCTCGGAGCCACGAGCCTGCCAGCAGCAGCGCAAACCGCCGGCGGTGTCACGCTCTACGGACTGATCGACACCACCATCCGCTACAGCACACATGAGAACGCAGCGGGCAACCACAATCTGCAGATGACGGACGGGGTCCTGACCGGCAGCCGCTGGGGCTTGCGCGGCACCGAAGATCTGGGCGGCGGCACCAAGGCCCTGTTCATTCTTGAATCCGGTTTCTCGCCGGACACCGGAAGCAGCCAGCAGGGCGGGCGTCTGTTCGGGCGCACCGCGGTGGTTGGCCTGGAAGGCGACTACGGCAAGCTGTACCTCGGCCGCCAATACACGCTGGCGCATGAAGTGCTGTCTTCATACGAGGCGATGGCGTTCGCCAACAACTCCATCGTCGGCTACCAGGGCGGCAACTACACCGGCCTGCGTTACGACAACACGGTCAAATACATCAAGTCGTTCGGCGGGCTGCAACTGGCCGGTGCATGGACCTTTGGCGAAGCAGCGGGCAGCTTCAGCAAGAGTTCGGCGGGCGCCGGCTCGATCGTCTACAGCACGGGGCCGGCTGAAGTGGGCGCGGTGTACCAGGTCACCCACGATGTGTCATCGGCGTTCTTCGGTGCGGTGCCGGCAGCGCTGGCCAGCAAGCAGACGGTCTGGGGCTTTGGCGGCAAGCTGGATACATCGATTGCCACGTGGTACCTCGGCTATACGAACAGCCGCCTCGACGTGGCCGACTACAAGAACCAGGCTGCCTATGTGGGCGCGAAGGTGCCGATCTCCGGCGCGCTGAGCTTCATTGGCACCGTGCAGTACGACTGGATGAAGCACCTCGATACCAGCGGCAAGCGCCTCACCACTGCCGGTATGCTCGACTACGCCTTCAGCAAGCGCACCGATGTGTATGCCGAGGTGGACTACACGCATCTGCAGGGTAGTTGGGTGGCGTTGGACAGCGCCGCCGCATTCAACAACTCCGGCAACCTGTACGGCAACAACTCGCGCCTGGGCGTGATGCTGGGCGTGCGGCACAAGTTCTGATCGCTTGGTTCGTTCTCGCAATGAAAAAGCCCGCCAGCGTCCCGGCGGGCTTTTTCGTTTGCCGCGATCAATGCAGCGGGCAATCTCGCGCGATCACGTCGCCCACCATTGCGGCGGTGGCGCCCGATAGCGTCCAACCCAGATGCCCGTGGCCCGTGTTGTAGAACACGCGCCCATGCCGCCCACGGCCAACGCGCGGCATCATGTCCGGCATCATCGGACGCAAGCCGGCCCACGGCACCACGCGCGACGTGCCAATGGCGAAGTTGCGCCGCGTCCAGGCCACCAAGGGTTCGATACGATCCGCGCGGATATCGCGGTTGTAACCGTTGAACTCGGCCGTGCCGGCCACGCGGAAGCGGCCGGTGCCAAGTCGGCTGGTCACGATCTTCGCGCTTTCATCGAGCAGGCTGACCCATGGCGCGCCTTGCACGCTGGCTTCGTCGTCCAGGTGCACCGTGATCGAATAACCCTTGACCGGATACACGTTGATGCGATCGCCCACCATTTGCGCGATATGCCGGCTGCCGACGCCCGCGCACACGACCATCGCATCGGCGGCAACGTCCTGCACGACATTCGCTTCGCTGGTGGAAAGGCGGTCATCGAGCGTGGTCTGCAGCAGGAGGCGAACGCCGCCTTCAGTGGTTTGCACATCGCGGACATCCACACCTTGCATGAAGCGCACGCCGCGCTTTTCGCACGCCTGCGCGAGACCGCGCGTGAACTTGTGGATGTCGCCGGTGGCATCGGACTCTGTGAAATAGCCGCCGTAGTAGTTGCCCCGCAGTGTGGGCTCGATGGCGGCAATGTCTTCGGGGCTCACGGCGTGGCGTTCAAGCCCGCCGGCGACAAGCAGGGCGTTGGCCTTGCCTGCTGCCGCAAAGCTCGCCTTGTCGTGATAGACGTGCAGAATGCCGCGCTTCTGTAGGTCGAAATCGATCTGCTCACGCTCAGCCATGGCAAACAGATGCTTGCGGGCCTCGATGGCCATGCGCGTGGTTTCGATGGTGTTGCGGCGGTAGTGCGCGATGCTGGCCACGAACTCACCGATCCACGAATACTTATGCCACGACGGCTTGGGATTGAGCAGCAGCGGGGCGTCGTTGCGCAGCATCCATTTGATGCCCTTGAGCAGCGTGCCGGTGCTGTTCCAGACTTCAGCGTTGCTGGCGGAAAGCTGCCCGCCGTTGGCGAACGAGGTTTCCATGGCCGGATACAGGTGGCGGTCGAGCACCGTGACCTGATAGCCGAGTTGCGAGAGCGTGTAAGCAGTGGTGACGCCGGATATGCCGGCGCCGACGATGACGATGTGCGTCATGGCGGTCCCTATGGAGTGATGTCATGACCGGACGATCCGGTCGGCTCACCCCATCTGTCTCGGGACCTGAGAGCTTGGGCGTCAGCAGCGCTGGCGCCATCCCCTTCGGTGGGCGCGCGCGTGCACGCCTCTCTCCAGATTCGCAGTCGACGCCACAGTCCTTTTGCCTGAGAGTTTCCGGGGTGGTTGCTCCATCGGCGCCAGGCGTTGCGCGTGTGCGCGTTAAGCCCGGTCTCTCCTGCGGCGTGTTGCAGCTGTCGTTGGTGCGTCAGCCGCGCCTGCGTGCTGCCGGTGTGGGCAGCGGGAGGGAGTGTGTCACGGGTTGTGACGTTCGGCAAGTTGGGTTGTACCCGGGGCAGCGGCTGGGGTGTCGTCCTTCAGGTCCACGCCGCTGCGGCCGAGCGCCAGTGCGCCGTTGAGCAGGAACACCAGCCGGCTCGCTGCCTGGTCATAGGTCAGGCCTGCCGGCCGCACATTCGAGATGCAGTTGCGCTGCGCATCGGAGCACCCAACGCGCGGCGCGTAGGTCAAGTAAATGCCCAGGCTGTCTGGCGAACTCAGCCCCGGCCGCTCACCGATCAGCATCACGACCTGCCGGGCGCCAAGCAACGCACCGATCTCGTCCCCCAGCGCAACACGGGATTGCCTGGCGATCACGACGGGGCCGATCGACCAGTCGCGCGGCAGACGATCGCGCACGCAGCACAGGAGCGGCACGCCGTGGCGTTGCGCCGCCAATGCGGAGAGCCCATCGGCAATCACGAAAACAACGTCGAATGGCTGTGCTGGCCGCAACGCGTCGAGTCTTGCGTGGCTCGCATCGTCAAGCCGGCGTCCAAGATCGGGACGGCGCAGGTACTGGGCGCGGTCAGCCGCCGCGCTGTGTACGTCCAATGCGGTGAAGCCTGCCTGCCCAAGCGCGGACGACAACGCGGTGCTATCGAGCGGCAAATGCACGGCATCGCGCGCCTGGGCATGCGCCACGCCAAACGCGAGCACGGCGTCGGTCGTCTGGCTGTTGCCGGCGCGACCCAACGCAATACGGGCGTCGGTAAAGGCGCGCAGATGCGTCCACGGATTCGGCTGAACGAGGGGGTGTTTTGGCATGTTCGGCTTCCCGGCGGGATTCACAGCGCGTGGGCCAACTGCAGCAGCGGCTGCCGCGCCGTGGCGTCTTGCAGGCGGCCGGCAGCATCGACGATGCCCATGCTTTGCAGCCATGCCTCGAACTCCGGTGCGGGCCGCAGGCCGAGCGTGTCGCGCAGATAAAGTGCGTCATGAAACGACGTGCTCTGGTAGTTCAGCATGATGTCGTCGGCGCCCGGCACGCCCATGATGAAATGGATGCCCGCCACGCCAAACAGCGTGAGCAGCGTATCCATGTCGTCCTGATCGGCTTCTGCGTGGTTGGTGTAGCAGACGTCGCAGCCCATCGGCAGGCCCATCAGCTTGCCGCAGAAGTGGTCTTCCAATCCGGCGCGGATGATCTGCTTGCCGTCGTAGAGATACTCCGGCCCGATAAAGCCGACGACCGTATTCACCAGCAAAGGCGAAAACGCCCGGGCCACCGCATAGGCACGCGCCTCCATGGTTTGCTGATCGACGCCGTGGTGCGCATTGGCCGACAACGCGCTTCCCTGGCCGGTCTCGAAATACATCACGTTGTTGCCAACCGTGCCTCGCGAGAGGCCCCGCGCGGCGTCATGCGCCTCGGCCAGCAAGGCCAGACTGATGCCGAACCCTGCGTTGGCTTGTTCACTGCCGGCAACCGACTGGAACACCAGGTCCACCGGCGCGCCTTGGTCAATGGCGCGCACGGTGTTTGTCACGTGGGTCAGCACGCACGACTGCGTAGGAATGGCGTAGCGGTTGCGCAGCTCATCCACCAATTGCAGCAGCGAAGCGATGGCGCCGAGATTGTCGCCGGCAGGGTTGATGCCGATGGTCGCGTCGCCGCAGCCATACAGCAGGCCGTCGATGATCGACGCAGCAATGCCTTTGGGATCATCCGTCGGGTGATTGGGCTGCAGCCGGACTGACAACCGGCCCGGCAAACCGATGGTGTTGCGAAACCGTGTGACCACGCGGCACTTGCGGGCCACGGAAATCAGATCCTGATTGCGCATCAGCTTGCTGACCGCGGCGGCCATTTCCGGCGTGATGCCGGCGGAGACGCTCGCCAATGTCGCGCTGTCGGTCTCGTGCAGGAGCAGCCAGTTGCGAAATTCGCCCACAGTGAGCGAGGCGATCGGCTGGAAGGCCTGTGCGTCGTGGCGATCGAGAATCAAGCGCGTGACCTCGTCGTCTTCATACGGCACCAGCGCTTCGTTGAGGAAGACTGACAGCGGCACGTCTGCCAGCGCCATGCGCGCGGCCATGCGCTCGCCTTCGCTGGCGGCGGCCAGGCCCGCAAGATAGTCGCCGGAGCGCGCCGGGCTGGCCTTGGCCAGCAGCGTCTTGAGATCGTTGAACACATGGCGCTGTGCGCCAATGGTCTGAGCAAAGTGCATGATGGGATACGCGGCAGGGTCCAATGACGGTGACGGCGATGCCTATGCTGCCACTTTAGTTGCCTTCCATGCCACGGCGGCAATGTTCTAATACGCGTGTCTCAAACGTCGATCTCGCCAGCCAATGACCGCATCCGCCACACCGGCCCGCACACATCAAGCGGGCTCTGCCTTGGAAGTGCTGGCGGTCTTTCTCAAGCTGGGCCTTACGAGTTTCGGCGGCCCCATCGCGCATATCGGCTACTTCCGACGAGAGTTCGTGGAGCGCCGCCGTTGGCTCGACGACGCAGCATTCACCGACCTGGTCGGGCTGTGCCAGTTTCTGCCGGGGCCTGCCAGCAGCCAGGTGGGGTTTTCTGTCGGGCTGCTTCGGGCCGGATGGCGCGGCGGTTTGGCGGCCTGGTGCGGCTTTACGCTGCCTTCGGTTGCGCTGTTGCTGGCTTTTGCGATGGTCGCGCCTAGCCTGGGCGGCCCCGTCGGAAATGGCCTGATCCACGGTTTGAAGCTGGTGGCCGTTGCGGTGGTGGCGCAGGCCGTGTGGGACATGGCGCGCAAGCTGTGTCCCGACTGGCAGCGCGCCAGCATCGCCTTAATCAGCATCGCCGTGCTCAGCGCGTTGACGACCGTTTACGCGCAACTGACCGTGATCGTGATTGGCGCTGTGTTGGGACTGGTGTTGTGCCGATCGTCCAGCCCGGCGCGTGGTGGCCCGATCGCAGGGCAGGGCGGCGCATTCCGCGTGTCTCACTTGGCCAGCGTCGTGAGCCTCCTGCTGTTTTGTGCGCTGCTGTTCGGGCTTCCCGTTGTGGCGGACCTTTATCCGTGGATGCCCGCGAAGGTGTTCGACGCGTTCTATCGTTCGGGCGCGTTGGTGTTTGGAGGCGGGCATGTCGTGCTCCCGCTGCTGGAGCAGCAGACGGTTGCCCCCGGTTGGGTCGCGTCGAACGATTTCTTGGCCGGCTACGGTGCCGCGCAAGCCGTGCCCGGACCGCTATTCACCTTCGCAGCATTCCTGGGCTGGACCATCGGCCCAGGGCTCAATCACTGGGCCGGGGCTGCGCTTGCTACGGTGGGCATTTTTTTGCCGGGCTTGCTGTTGGTCATCGCGGCATTGCCTTACTGGCAGGCGTTGCGCGCCCGTCCGTCCATGGCGGCGCTGCTGGCGGGTGTGAATGCCGCGGTGGTGGGATTGCTGGCGTTTGCCCTTTACACACCGGTCTGGACGAGCGCCGTGCGGTCATGGCTCGATTTTGCTGTTGCAGCGATTGCGTTTCTGCTGTTGACGCGATGGAAAACGCCACCGCTGATTGTGGTGGCGTTGTGTGCGGCGGCGGGTGTTGCCGCTGCCATGCTGGGTTGAGTCGCGCGCACCCGGCGAGCCGCAACCCGTGGCTGCGCAGGGCAGGGCGTCACTCTTCCATCAGCCGAACCCTGACCTTCTTTCCCTTCACCGTCCCGGCATTGAGCTTGCGCAGCGCCTCGCGCGCGATGCCGCGCTCGACTGCGACGTAGGTCGAGAATTCGGTCACGTTGATCTTGCCGATCTGGTCGCCGCGAAAGCCGGCATCGCCCGTCAACGCGCCGAGCACATCGCCGGGGCGGATCTTCTCCTTGCGTCCGCCGAGAATCTGCAGCGTTTCCATGGGCGGCAGCAGCGGTGCATCGTTGCCGGTATCCAGCTCGTCGAGCTTGTGCCATTCGACCTCGCGGCCCATCGCCTCTTCGATATTGCCGACGCGCCCCATCTCGTCCATGCTCGCGAGGCTCAACGCCCAGCCGTTCTCATCGGCGCGGCCCGTGCGGCCAATGCGGTGCACATGCACTTCGGGATCGGGCGTCACGTCAACGTTGATCACCGCTTCCAGTTGGGCGATATCGAGCCCGCGCGCGGCAACGTCGGTCGCCACCAGCACCGAGCAACTGCGGTTCGCGAACTGGATCAACACCTGATCGCGCTCGCGTTGTTCGAGTTCGCCGTGCAGCGCCAGTGCGTGAATGCCCTGCGCGCGCAACACGTCGAGCAGGTCGCGGCATTGCTGCTTCGTGTTGCAGAACGCGAGCGTGCTGACAGGCCGATAGTGCTTGAGCAGCAGCCCGACCGCATGCAGCCGCTGGCTGTCGGTCACCTCGTAAAAGCGCTGGCGAATCTTGCTGTCGTCGTGGCGCTCTTCGAGCTTCACTTCCTTCGGGTTGCGCAGAATCCGCTGGCTCAGCTTCGCAATCCCTTCCGGGTACGTTGCCGAGAACAGCAGCGTCTGACGATCAGGCGGACACTGGCGCACGACCGTCGCGATGTCATCGAAGAAACCCATGTCGAGCATGCGGTCGGCTTCGTCCAGCACGAGCGTCTTCAGTGCGCCGAGCGCGAGATTGCCGCGCTCCAGATGGTCCATGATGCGGCCGGGCGTGCCGACGATAACGTGGGCGCCATGCTCGAGGCTGGCTGCCTGCGGGCGCATCGGCGTGCCGCCGCAGAGCGTGAGCACCTTCACATTCTCTTCGGCACGGGCCAGGCGGCGCACCTCCTGCGCAACCTGGTCGGCAAGTTCGCGCGTGGGGCAGAGCACCATCGCCTGCACGTCGAAGTTGCGCGCATCCAGCCGTGCGAGCAGGGCCAGCGCAAACGCTGCGGTTTTGCCGCTGCCCGTCTTTGCCTGCGCGATCAGGTCGTGCCCCGCAAGCGCGATGGGCAGGCTTGCAGCCTGGATCGGCGTCATGTCGGTGTAGCCGAGCTGCGCAAGGTTCGCGAGCACGGCCGGGGCGAGCGCTAGGTTGGTGAAGGGCGTGGCGGTTGGTTCGATGGTCATGTCGTTGCGTTGGATCACGTGAGCGGCTTGCCTTCGATTTGCTTGTAGATGACCCGGCCGTCTTTGGTTTCGACGCGTTTGAGATAGTTGCGCGCGCCGCATAGCGCACAGCGGAACAGCGGTCCTTGGCCCTCATCCTTGATGACGACGTCGGACAGCTCCCACTGCGTGCCGCAGCTCTGGTTGATGCAAGTGAACACGGTTTTCTCTAAATGGATTGTTCGTGGCGCCTCGATAACGAGGCTGGTAGACCGGCGGCGTGAATGCGCCGACGCAAATCTAGATGGATACCTCAATCCCAAATGGCTTTGCCGCGCCATTCGCGGACATTGCGCAGCCTGAGAGGCAGGGATGACATCTCGTCAAGGAGTTGGCCCTTGGGCGTCGCACTTCAGGCGACGCCTGCGCCATGCGCCCAATGCATCCTGTTGGTGCAACAGATTTGCCAGTACCGCGTTGGGAGGGATGGAGATATGGGGCCGATCTTGCGGATCGTCATGTTTTCCCCGCCGGACTCTAACACACACGTTTAGGGCCGTAATGCGCTGGACAAACCTCTGCGACGACTGGCATTCGCAGATGTCATTTCTTTGACACTGTCTAGAGTCCGCGCTCTTGTCCCGGTTTGAGATGCGTCAAGTCTGGTCGGTAGCCGCTGGCATCTAATGGATCGCATATTGGCAATCGTTTGACGCCCCAACCATGCGCACCGCCCCCGTGCCGTCTTTACCGACTGCAGAGCAGATCGATCTGCCGTTTCACGCGGCGCTTGCCCGCACATCGAACTCGCTGTCCCTCGTATCAATGCAGCTGGCGTTGCTCGACTGGGCACTGCATCTGGCCGTCTCGCCTGGCAAGCGGCTGGATTTGTGGCGCCTGGCGCTGACGCAGGCCGAACAACTCGAGGGTTACATCCGAAACTGCCTGGCGTCCGGCCCGCAGGACGTGTGCCTTTGCGTCCAGCCGCCGGCCCGTGACCGTCGTTTCTCGGCAGATGAGTGGCGCCTGTGGCCGTTCAACGTGCTGCACCAGTCTTTCCTGTTGACCGAACAATGGTGGGAAGCGGCCACGCGCGGGGTGTGGGGTGTCGCCAAGCATCATGAGGACGTGGTTGCCTTTGCTGCGCGTCAATGGCTCGACATGATGTCGCCGGGCAACCAACTGGCAACCAACCCGATTGTCCTGCGCCGGACGTTTGAGCAGCACGGCACCAATCTCGTGCGCGGCGCGCTGAACGCACTTGACGATCTGGAGCGCTCCATGAGCGCCGCGCCGGCCGCCGGTACCGAACGCTTTGCGGTGGGCCGCGATGTGGCCATCACGCCTGGCAAGGTGGTCATGCGCAACCGCCTGATCGAACTGATCCAGTACGCGCCGGCCACGAGCAAGGTCCAGGCCGAGCCCATCCTGATCGTGCCGGCCTGGATCATGAAGTACTACATCCTGGATCTGTCGCCGCAGAACTCGCTGATCCGCTACCTGGTAGAGCAGGGCCATACCGTGTTCTGCATCTCCTGGAAAAACCCGGACGAGGCAGATCGCGGTCTCGACATGGATGACTACCTCAAGCTCGGTGTCTTTGCCGCGCTCGATGCCGTCAATGCCATCGTGCCGGGCCAGCGCGTACATGCCGCCGGGTACTGCCTCGGGGGCACGTTATTGGCCATTGCCGCGGCTGCCATGGCGCGCGATGGCGATGCCCGGCTGGCGTCCATGACGCTCTTTGCCGCGCAGACGGACTTCTGCGAGCCAGGCGAGCTGGGCCTGTTCATCGACGAGGCACAGGTCAGTCTGCTGGAAGCGCAGATGGAGCAGACCGGCTATCTGCGCGCGAGCCAGATGGCCGGAGCCTTCCAGATGCTGCGCTCGTACGACTTGCTGTGGTCGCGGTTGGTGGGTGAGTACCTGCTGGGCGATCGCGCACCCATGAACGATCTGATGGCCTGGAACGCCGATGCCACGCGCATGCCCGCGCGGATGCACAGCCAGTATCTGCGGCACCTGTTCCTGAACGACGACCTGAGCGAGGGCCGCTACCCAGTCAACGGCAAGCCGGTGGCACTCAACGACATCGATCTGCCCATCTTCGTGGTGGGAACGCTGACTGACCACGTGGCGCCATGGCGCTCGGTCTACAAGCTGCATCACCTGACCGAGGCGGAGCTGACGTTCGTGCTGACAAGCGGCGGTCATAACGCGGGCATTGTCAGCCCGCCGGTCAACTCGCATCGGCGGTTCCAGATGCAGACACGCCACATCGGTGAGACATCGGCGGCGCCGGATGACTGGCTGGCATCGGCCCCCACCACCGACGGTTCGTGGTGGCCGGCGTGGCATGCATGGCTGGTCGCGCATGCATCGAGCTCCACAGCGGTCAAACCACCGAAGATGGGCATACCCGGATCGCAGCCACTGGCTGATGCGCCCGGCACCTACGTGCTGGAGAAATAGATGCGTGCGGAGAAACAACGCCGGGCATGCGCCAGGTTCGCCGGCACGCCTTTGGTCGCCATGGTCGCCATGGTCGCCTCCGCCACTGTGCTGGCGCTGTCGGCGTGCATCTCGATGGCGCCGCCTTACGAGGCACCCGCCTTGCCCGTGGCCCAGCACTACGACGCCGACGATGGCCGGGATGGCCTGTCAGCCTCTGCCACCGGCTGGCAGGCGTACTTTACGGACAAGCGCCTGCAGGCATTGATCGGGCAGGCGCTTGAGAACAACCGCGATCTGCGCACCGCCGTGCTCCGTGTGGAAGAGGCGCGTGCCGCGTTTGGCATCCAGCGGGCAGAGACATTTCCGCACCTCGACGCGCAGGCCGGCATCAGCCGCCTGAGCATTCCGGCGGACTTGAGCCCATTCGGCACGCCCATGCGTGTCACTCAGTACCAGGTGGGCGCCGGTGTCTCCAGTTGGGAGATCGATTTCTGGGGGCGCGTGCGCAACCTCAACGACGCGGCACTGGAGAGCTATGTAGCGTCCGACGCCGCGCGCCGTGCGGTCGCGCTCGGGTTGATCGCGCAGGTGGCCGACAGCTACCTGGTATTGCGTGAACTGGACGAGCGCATCGCGCTGGCGCAGCAGACCGTGGACAGCCGGAGCGAGACACTGCGCATCTTCTCGCGCCGTGTGGCAGTGGGGGCGACTTCACGATTGAACCAAACGCAGGTCGAGACCCTGCTGACCCAGGCGCAGGCGCTGTTGACGCAATTGAAGCAGGCGCGCGACGCGCAGGCGCACGGCCTGGCCTTGCTTGTCGGCAAGCCGATCGACTTGCCACCGGTTTCTGAGCCACTTGACGAGCACCGCATGCTGGCCGAGCTACGCGCGGGCCTGCCTTCCGACCTGCTGACGCAGCGCCCGGACATTGTGGCCGCGGAGCACCGCCTGCGTGCCGCGCACGCCAGCATCGGTGCGGCACGGGCGGCGTTTTTCCCCCGCGTGGCCCTGACCGGCGCTTACGGCACGATCAGCCCGGAACTGGGCAATCTGTTTGCGCCCGGCACGCGCGCGTGGGTTTTTGCACCCAGCATCAGCCTCCCGCTGTTTGAAGGCGCCAAGCTGCGCAGCAATCTTGACTTGGCAGAAGCCCGCCGAGACCTAGCCGTGGCCGCCTACGAGAAGACCGTGCAGAGCGCTTTCCGCGACGTGTCCGACGCGCTGTCCGCACGCAAGTGGGTGGCCGAACAGCTCGACATTGCGAAGGCCGCGCTGGCAGCGCAGACCGAACGCGCTCGGCTGTCGCAACTGCGTTTTGACGCCGGCGCATCGACATTCCTGGAGGTGCTTGACGCCCAGCGCGATTTGCTTGCCGCGCAGCAGCAACTGGTGCAGGTGCGCCGTGCGCTTCTCTCTAGCCGTGTTGGCCTGTATGCGGCGCTGGGCGGCGGCACACAGGCCGTCGATTCCGCGCCCGATCCGCAACCCCATCTGAGCCCAGCGCCACCACCGCGCGTAACGGGCGGAACAAAACCATGATCACGACTCCCCGACAACGATGGATTGCGCTGCTCGCTGCCGCCTTGGTGGTCGCCGGCGGGGCGTTCGCTTGGAAGGCATTGCGGCACGACGGGCCCGGAAAGGGCTTTGTGAGCGGCAACGGCCGGATCGAGGCCACCGAAATCGACGTGGCCACCAAGCTGCCCGGCCGCGTGCAAGACATCCTTGTGGATGAGGGCGACTTCGTGCGGGCCGGCCAGCCGCTTGCTCACATGCAGGTGCAGACCTTGGAGGCACAGCGCGACGAAGCCCAGGCGCGGCAGCAGCAATCGGTCTCTGCCGTGGCAAGTGCGCAGGCCCAGGTGGCCGTGCGAGAGGCTGATCGGCAGGCCGCACTGGCGCAGATCGCCCTGCGTGAGAGCGATCTGGACGCCGCGCAACGGCGGTTGGCGCGGTCCGAAACGCTCTCGAACGAAGGGGCATCGTCGATGCAGGAGCTGGACGACGACCGCGCCCGCGTGCGCAGCGCCAAGGCCGCGCTGGTGGCGGCCCGCGCGCAAGCCGAGGCGGCGCAGGCCGCCGTATTGGCCGCCCGTACGCAGGTGGCCGGTGCCGGTGCCACCGTCAAGGCGGCCGACGCCACCGTACTGCGCATCAAGGCGGATATCGATGACAGCGCCCTGACGGCCCCGCGCGATGCCCGCGTGCAATACCGCATCGCACAGCCCGGCGAGGTTCTGGCCGGCGGCGGGCGCCTGCTCAATCTCGTTGATCTATCCGACGTCTACATGACCTTCTTCATGCCGGAGACGGACGCGGGCCGCATCGCCATGGGCAGCGAGGTGCGTATCGTGCTCGACGCCGCGCCGCAATTCGTGATTCCGGCGCGCGTGTCCTTTGTGGCCAGCACCGCGCAATTCACCCCCAAGACCGTGGAAACGGCCAGCGAGCGCCAGAAGCTGATGTTCCGCGTCAAGGCGCAGATCGATCGCGATCTGCTGCGCAAACACCTGAAGCTCGTGAAGACCGGTCTGCCCGGCGTGGCATGGCTCAGACTCGACGGGCAAGCCGACTGGCCGGCCAGCCTGGCGATCAAGGTTCCGCAGTGACCACCTCTGTCGACCCATCAGCGTTGCATGAGGGGCGCCTTGCGCAGCCGGTGGCAAGCCTGGCCGGCGTGCGCCTGCGCTATCGCAAGACGCTGGCGCTGGATGGCGTCACGCTCGACTTGCCTGCCGGCTGCATGGTCGGATTGATCGGTCCGGACGGCGTGGGCAAGTCCAGCCTGTTGTCATTGGTGGCCGGCGCGCGTGCCCTGCAGGACGGCGCAGTGCGCGTGCTGGGCAGCGATATGGCCGATCGCCGTGCGCGCGCCGCGGTCGGTCCACGCATTGCTTACATGCCGCAAGGGTTGGGCCGCAACCTGTACCCCACGCTGTCGATCGAGGAGAACCTGCAGTTCTTCGGCCGGCTGTTCGGCCACGATGCAGCGGAGCGCCGCCGCCGCATTGATGCACTCACGTCCAGCACCGGCCTGCGGCCGTTTCTTTCACGGCCAGCCGGCAAGCTCTCGGGCGGCATGAAACAGAAGCTGGCCTTGTGCTGCGCGCTGATCCACGACCCGGATCTTCTGATCCTGGACGAGCCGACCACGGGTGTCGACCCGCTCTCGCGCACGCAGTTCTGGGACTTGATTGCCGATATTCGCGCTGCGCGTCCGGGCATGAGCGTGATCGTGGCCACCGCTTACATGGAAGAGGCTGAGCGCTTCGACTGGCTGGTCGCCATGGATGCGGGGCAGGTGCTTGCCACCGGCACGCCGGCCGAGCTGCGCAGCCGTGCCGGTACCGATTCGCTCGAGGCCGCTTTCATTGCGCTGCTGCCGCTCACGCGCCGGCAGGGTCATCAAGCTGTGGTGGTGCCACCCTTGGTGGCCGGCGCGGAAGACGATGTGGCCGTGCAGGCGAGCGGCCTGACCATGCGCTTCGGCGACTTTGTGGCGGTCGACCACGTCGACTTCCGAATCCGTCGTGGAGAGATCTTCGGCTTTCTCGGCTCGAACGGCTGCGGCAAGTCGACCACCATGAAGATGCTCACCGGCCTGCTGCCTGCCAGCGAGGGCCAAGCGTGGTTGTTTGGGCATCCGGTCGACCCGAAGGACATCGACACACGCCGGCGCGTGGGCTACATGTCGCAGGCGTTCTCTCTGTATGGCGAGCTGACCGTGCGTCAGAACCTTGTGCTGCATGCGCGCCTGTTCCAGGTGCCTGAGCCGGAGGTGCAGTCGCGTGCGGCCGAGATGCTGGCCCGTTTCGGGCTGCAGGAGGTGTCCGACAGCCTGCCCCAGAGCTTGCCGCTGGGCATGCGGCAGCGGCTGTCGCTGGCCGTGGCGATGGTGCACAAGCCTGAGCTGCTGATCCTGGATGAGCCGACTTCCGGGGTGGACCCGGTCGCGCGCGACATGTTCTGGCGCCTCATGATCGACCTTGCCAGACGGGATCGCGTGACCATCTTCATCTCCACGCACTTCATGAACGAGGCCGAGCGGTGCGACCGCATCTCACTCATGCATGCCGGCCGCGTGCTGGTGAGCGATGCGCCCGCGGCGCTGGTGCATGCTCGCGGCACACAGACGCTGGAGCAGGCGTTCGTAGCCTATCTGCAGGAGGCCGCCGAAGCGTCTGAGGGCACTGCCAGGATTGCCGCGCTGCTGCCCGTACGCACGGGGGCCGCCAGCGCGCCCAGCGGCATGCCCGCGCGCCGCCGCTTCAGTCTTGCTCGTGCATTGAGCTATTCGCAGCGTGAGGCGCTGGAGCTGCGCCGCGACCGCGTGCGTGCCACGCTGGCCCTGCTGGGTACGGCCATTCTGATGTTCATCATCGGATACGGCATCAGCCTGGATGTGGAGAACCTGACGTACGCCGTGCTCGACCGCGACCAGACCGTGCTTTCGCACGACTACACGCTCAACCTGGCGGGCTCGCGTTATTTCATCGAAAAACCCCCGATTCGTGACTACGCTGAGTTGGACCGCCGCATGCGCAACGGCGAGTTGTCGCTGGCGATTGAAATCCCGCCCGGCTTTGCGCGCGACATTGAACGTGGCGCGGCCGTACAGATCGGCGCCTGGGTGGATGGTGCAATGCCCACCCGCGCAGAAACTGTTCGCGGTTACGTGCAGGCCATCCACCAGCTCTGGCTCGCGGATGCAGCTGTACACCGGCTGGGTGTGCGTCTTGCGACACCCAGCAGCGTCGAAACGCGCTATCGCTACAACCCCGACGTGAAAAGCCTGCCTGCCATGGTGCCCGCCGTGATCCCGATGCTGCTGATGATGATTCCGGCCATGCTGGCGGCGTTGTCGGTGGTGCGTGAAAAGGAGCTGGGCTCCATCATCAATTTCTACGTGACACCGGTCACCCGTGCGGAGTTTGTGCTCGGCAAACAGGCGCCGTATATCGTGCTGGCCATGCTGAACTTCTTCTTGCTGGCGCTGCTGGCGGTGACGGTGTTCGGTGTGCCGATCAAGGGCAGCTTCGCGACGCTCACGCTGGGGGCGCTGATCTTCGTGACGTGCTCGACGGGTTTTGGGCTGTTTGCGTCCACCCTCACGCAAAGCCAGATCGCGGCCATGTTCGTCACCATGATCGGCACGATCATTCCGTGCGTGCAATTTGCCGGATTGCTCAATCCGGTGTCGTCGCTGGAAGGGGCGGGGGCCTTGATCGGACGCGTGTATCCGGCCACGCATTTCCTGACCATCAGCCGGGGCGTATTCAGCAAGGCGCTGGATATGGGGGCGTTGGGTAGTGCCTTCTGGCCGCTCCTGGCGGCGGTGCCGTTCATCCTGGGCGCCACCTTGCTGATGCTGCGCAAGCAGGATCGGTAGGAGAGCCACATCATGCCGAGCCTTCCGATCGATCGCCGCACCGCTCGCCTGAACAACATCTTCCGTCTTGGCATCAAGGAATTGCGAAGCCTGGCGCGCGACCCGATGATGCTGGTGCTCATCGTCTATACCTTCACGGTGTCGATCTACGTGGCGGCCACTGCCATGCCGGCAAGCCTGCACAATGCCTCGATCGCCATCGTTGATGAAGACAGCTCACCGCTGTCGGCACGCATTGTCTCGAGCTTCTATCCACCGCATTTCCGCACGCCGGCGCTGATCCCGCTCACCGAGGTGGACCCAGGCATGGACAGCGGTAGCTATACGTTCGTACTCGACATTCCGCCCAACTTCCAGCGTGACGTGCTGGCGGGCCGCACGCCGTCCATCCAGCTCAACATCGACGCAACGCGCATGAGCCAGGCCTTCACCGGCAATGGCTACATCCAGCAGATTGTCGCGGGCGAGGTGAATACGTTTCTGCAGCGCCACCGCGCCACGCCCGCAACGCCGGTCGACCTCGTGCTGCGCACGCGCTTCAACCCCAATCTGGAGCAGACGTGGTTCGGCTCGTTGATGGAGATCATCAACAACGTGACCATGCTCTCGATCATCCTGACCGGAGCCGCACTCATCCGCGAGCGCGAGCACGGCACGATCGAGCACCTGCTGGTGATGCCCGTCACGCCATTCGAGATCATGGTGTCCAAGGTCTGGTCGATGGGGTTGGTGGTGGTGCTGGCCGCCCTGGTTGCACTGGTGTGCGTGGTGCAGGGCGCGCTGCATGTACCGATCGAGGGCTCGATCCTGCTGTTCATGCTGGTGGCTACGCTGCATCTGTTTGCCACGACTTCCATGGGGATTTTTCTTGCGACGGTGGCGCGGTCCATGCCGCAGTTCGGCATGCTGTTGGTTCTGGTGCTGCTGCCGCTGCAGCTCCTCTCGGGCGGTACCACCCCGCGCGAGAGCATGCCCAGCGTGGTGCAGGACATCATGCTCGCCGCGCCAACCACGCACTTTGTATCGGCGTCGCAAGCCATTCTCTATCGGGGTGCGGGGCTGGACGTCGTGTGGCCACAGTGCCTGGCCATCTGCGTCATCGGCGCCGTGCTGTTTCTCGCATCATTGACGCGCTTTCGCCAAACCATCAGCCAGATGGCTTAAAGGAGCCAACATGGATACACCCGCCAACGTTCCTCTCGCGCTCCAAAAGGCGCAAGTCAAGTTCGCGCTGCAGACGTTGGGTCTGCTCAAGGCAACACGGCAGCGCTGGTATGAACTGGGGGCCGACCTGCTTGCGGCAGACGTTGCCCGCACGGAGTCTGCACTGGCCGACCTGCAAAGCGTCGAAGACTGGAACGCCTTTGCAGCACTGTTGCCCAACGCATTCTGGCAGGCCAGCCAGCGCACCATGGATGTACTGCAAGGCGTGCTGCAGACGGCCATCTCGAACCAGTCGAGCTTCGTGGCGGATTACCAGCGCGTCATGCTGGAGTGGCAGCAGGCTTCCGTACGCGCCCTGAGCATGGCCGGGAACGCCATGCCGATCCACACGGCACTGCAGGAAATGCTGTCGACGTGGGGCGTGCCGGCCGACGCATTGGTCCGCTCCGCAAGCAAGCAATCGACCCCGAATCTTCTGCGTGCCCCTGGCAAGGGCAACGGACAACTCCGCAAAGCTTCCTGACGAGCGCACATGGGCCCCGATCATTTGCCTGCACCGCCGGCGCTACTGCCGGGCAGCGACCTCAGCGTGGTGCGCAATCGCACCTTTGATGAAATTGCCGTGGGCGACACCGCGGCCATCCTGCGCACGCTCACAGCCGAAGACATTCAGCTATTTGCCGTGCTGTCGGGGGACGTCAACCCGCAGCACCTCGACCCGGACTTTGCCGCATCCACGCGCTTTCATGGCGTGATCGCCCACGGCATGCTGGGTGGCGCGCTCATTTCCGCGTTGCTCGGGACCCGCTTGCCGGGGCCGGGAACGATTTACCTTGGGCAGACGCTGCAATTCCTCGCACCGGTGCGTGTTGGCGACACGCTCACCATCCGCGTGACGGTGGTCAGCAAGGAGGAGGAAAGAAAGCGGATCAAGCTGGCATGCACTTGCACAAACGAAAGCGGCACGGTGGCCATCGCGGGCGAGGCTGAGGTCATCGCGCCCACCGAGCGGATCGAACGTCCGCGTACCACGCTGCCGGATGTGCGCATCACCACCGGCAGTGATGGCATCCACCGGCTGCTCGACCATGTACGGCCTCTGGGTGCGATCCGCATGGCGGTCGTCCACCCGTGCGATGCGCTGAGCCTGTCTGCCGTGATGGACGCGCACGCTGAAGGTCTGATCGTGCCGTGCCTTGTTGCACCGTACGCCAAGCTGATGCGCGTAGCCGCCGAAGCCGGCCTTGACCTCAAGGGCATCGAGATCGAAGACGTGCCGCACAGCAGCGCCGCCGCCACCCGCGCGGTGGAGCTTGTCACACAGGGCAGGGCAGAGGCGCTGATGAAGGGCAGCCTGCATACCGACGAGTTGATGGCGGCAGTGGTGCGCGAAGAGGCAGGGCTGCGTACCAAACGTCGGATCAGCCATTGCTTCCTGATGCAGTCGCCAGCGTATCCGCGCCCGTTTATCGTGACGGACGCCGCCATCAACATCGCGCCGACCCTGGATCAAAAGGCGGACATTGTCCGCAACGCCATCGATCTGGCGCATGCGATCGGGGTTGAACGGCCGCGGGTGGCGATCCTGGCGGCGATCGAGACCGTGAACCCGCGCATGCCCGCCACGCTTGATGCGGCCGCGCTGTGCAAGATGGCGGACCGCGGTCAGATCGAGGGCGGTGTGCTGGACGGACCGCTGGCTTTCGACAATGCGGTATCTGCTGCTGCAGCGCGTATCAAGGGCATTGTTTCGGAAGTCGCAGGGCAGGCCGATGTGCTGGTCGTGCCCGATCTGGAAAGCGGCAACATGCTCGCCAAACAGTTGGAATACCTGGGCGGTGCGGCCAGTGCAGGCATCGTGCTCGGCGCCCGCGTGCCCATTGTGCTGACCAGCCGTGCCGACTCGCGCGAGTCGCGCATCGCGTCGTGTGCCGTTGCCACCTTGCTGGCTCACCGTTACCGCAACTTACCGCCATGAACGATTGCATCGTCGTACTGAACTGCGGCTCGTCGAGCATCAAGTTTGCGTTGTTCGATGCCACCGCGCATCCATTGCCGCGCGCACCCATGTGGAGCGGCAAAGTGGAGGGGATCGGCACCGAGCACCCCACGGCAGCAGAGGTTGGCGCGCCAACACAAGCGCTGGAGCTTGACAGCGCGCAGCCGTACCATGCCGCGCTCGTGCACATTCGCCGGCGTGTCGAGCACAGGCTGGACGGCCGCCGGCTGATGGCCGTGGCACATCGGGTGGTGCATGGCGGTTCCAAATACTTCGCGCCGGTACGCGTGAGCGCCGATGTGCTGTCCGATCTACGCAGCTACATTCCGCTGGCGCCGCTGCATCAGCCGTTTGCTCTGGAGGCCATCGAGGCGCTTCTGTCGGACTTGCCTGACGTGCCGCAAGTCGCCTGCTTCGATACCGCTTTCCACCGCACGCTGCCGCAGGTCGAGACGATGCTGCCGCTGCCTTATACGGCATGGGAGCGCGGTCTGCGACGTTATGGCTTTCATGGGTTGTCGTACGAATACATGTCGATTGCTTTGCCGGAACGACATGGCGCTATCGCACTCGGGCGAACCATCGTCGCGCACCTGGGCAGCGGCGCCAGCCTGTGTGCAATGCACGGGCTGAAGAGCGTCGCCACAACCATGGGGTTTTCCGCTCTCGACGGCCTGATGATGGGGACGCGATGTGGCGCGCTTGATCCGGGGGCCGTGCTCTACATGATGGAGACCGAACATCTATCCCCCGCACAGGTCGGGCACGTGCTGTATCACGAATCGGGGCTGCTTGGGGTGTCAGGGCTGTCTTCCGACCCGCGCGAACTGATTGCGCGCGAGGCCGACAACCCGCGCGCGCAGGCAGCGCTCGCGCTCTACGTACGCCGGATCGTTCGTGAGATCGGGGCCCTGGTGGCCGTACTCGGCGGCCTGGATTGTTTGGTCTTCACGGCCGGTATTGGCGAACACAACGCCGCAGTGCGCGAACGCGTTGTAAGCGCGCTTGGCTATTTGGGTGCCCACCTGGATGACGAGGCCAACCAGGCGCATGCGTCGATCATTTCCAGTTCAGCGAGCCGGATTCGCGTGGCAGTCGAGCCTACAAACGAGGAGTGGATGGCAGCACGGCATGCGGTTCAGTGCAATCCATGATCCTGAGGCTTCGTGGCGAAATCGCTGATGGTCTCGGCAGGCGGTTACGCAATCTCGGGCGACATCGCCCCATGTCCACCTGGCTGAGTGGACACGGGCTGGCAGAAATCGGCATTACCGTGGCATTTGCCTCCACATCTGATGGTTCAGCATCATCTGCTCCATCATCTCGTAGTGAAGGTCCATGTACTGGTCCGACATGTACTGGCGTTCCTTCATCTGCTCGGGTGTGAGGCGCGAGTAGTAGCCTCCCATCCCTCGCCACCCCATCATCGGGCCGCCGCCCATCATGTGGCCACCGCGCATTCCTGGGCCACCCATCATTCCAGGACCGCCCATCATTCCGGGGCCCCACAGCTCGCGCATCATGCCCATCGTGCTCTGCATCGTTGCCCAATGTTCATCGAGCAGTTTCTGGCGCTCTTTCGGATCCTGGGTCTGGCGGGCCTTGTCCATTTCTTCCTGCATCTTCTTCATATTCTCTCGAACGGCCGCCGTCTTTTTGTCGAACTCAGCCACGTTCGTTTGCGTCTGCGCGGTCTGACCGCCCTTGTTCGCGGGAGTGGCCTGTTGAGCAAAGGTGGGCGCGCTGGAAATGACCGCACATGACAGCATGGTCAGCAACACTGCTTTTTTCATCACGTATCTCCTGAAGCGAAATATGAAGGCCAATCCGATTAGGGTGGCGTGCAATGGCGATGGCCCTCAGTAGGGCAATCCCTCTTCGATCGGAAGGGAAGGGTCCCGGGACCACTCGTTCCAGGAACCGAGATATAGCCGCACGTTCTTGATGCCGGCTTCCTCCAGTGCGACGAACGTTGTGGATGCGCGCGCGCCTTTGAAGCAGAAAACAATGACGGGGGTTTCCTGGCGAATCCCGACCGTTGCGCATTCGGCAAGAATCTCTGCCGGTGACTTGAACATCTGCCCAGTGGGAGTCGGCTTCATCATGCGATACCACTCAAGCCAGACCGAGCCTGGAATACGGCCTTTTCGCGGGCAGAAATCCTTGCCGTAGGGTGATGAACTCTCGCCAATCCACTCGTCCACGTCCCGTACATCGAGCTTGACGACATGCGGGTCGGCGACGGCCTCCTTCATCTCGTCGAGGTCGACGAGGATGTGGCTTCCTTGCATTGCCAGAGGAAAGTTGGCGGGCTGCGGGGCCGGCACGTCTGTCGTGCTAGGTAGCGCCGCCGCGCGCCATGCGCTGAAGCCACCGTGGAGCACCTTGATTTTGTCTCTCGGATAACCGAGGTAGCGCAGCAGAACGTAGCCCCGACAAGACTGCCCAAAGCCGGTCGTCATCGATTGCTCATAGACAACAGCTGTTTCCTTCCCGGACAAACCAGCCTTGCCAAAGGCTTCGGTGAATGCCTTCCGCAATGCCGCCACGCCTTGCGGCGTTGACGTCGCCAAATAAGTAAAGATTTCATGGATATTCACCGCGCCAGGCAAATGCGCTTCAGCAAAACTGGCCGCGTCCCGGGTATCGATGAGTACGAGTGGCTCGGTTTTCATCATCTCCGCCAACTCGACAGGAGACATGAGAACTCTTTCGTGCATGGCCGACCTCATCGTGTGATGGACAAAGGCGTTTCGGCGCAGGCAATCGCCAATCAAGCGCCTGAAGAAAATGTAGGCACTGTGGCGGAGTCGATATTGATGGCCGTCAACTGGGCGCGCGGGTGCAACGGACCACGTTTCGCATCATGCAAATGGTCAAGCCGACCAGCGGCCACCCGCATCGCCGCAGGTGGCTGACCAAAATTTGCGCGGTTGCGGAATTGCCCGTTCTCTTTGCCCCCGGACTGCCTGCCAACTGCCGCACAGGCGAGCGCGCGAAGTGGCCTCAGAGGGCGTTCAGCGGGATTTTCAGGTAGCGAACCCCGTTTTCTTCGGGCGGGGGCAGCTCTCCTGCGCGGATGTTGACCTGCACTGAAGGCAGAATCAGCGTCGGCATCGCCAGCGTCGCATCGCGGGCCTGCCGCATGGCGACAAACTGCGCTTCGGTCACGCCGTCGTGCACATGGATATTGCGATTGCGCTCGTCACGCACCGTCGTTTCCCAGGCCGGCCCCCGTCCTTCGGGCGGGTAGTCGTGACACATGAAGAGCCGGGTCTCGCCTGGCAAGTCCAGCAGCTTACGGATGGAGTGAAACAGCTCGTGTGCATTGCCGCCCGGGAAGTCACAGCGCGCGGTGCCAACGTCCGGCATGAACAGCGTATCGCCGACGAAGACCGCATCCTCGAATTGGTACGCCATGTCGGCAGGTGTGTGGCCTGGCACGTGAATCGCCTTGCCGGTCAACCCGCCGACGGAGAACGTCTCGCCGTCTTCAAACAGATGGTCGAACTGCGACCCGTCTGGCTGGAACCCCGGTTCCAGATTAAAGAGTTGTTTGAACACCGCCTGCACACCGCGGATGTTCTGGCCGATGCCGATGCGGCCACCCAGATGACGCTTGAGATAGGGCGCGGCGGAAAGGTGATCAGCGTGTGCATGCGTCTCAAGAATCCATTCGACGCGCAACGCACGCTCGCGCACAAATGCGATGACCCGGTCGACGCTGGCCGTCGACGTCCGGCCCGACTTGGGGTCGTAATCCAAGACCGAGTCGATGATCGCGCACTCGGAGCGCGCTTCCTGATGGACCACGTAGGTCACTGTCCAGGTTGCCGGGTCAAAGAACGGCTGAACAATCGGTTGCATGGGGCCTCCTATGCCGCACATCAATCTACTGGAAAATAATATATTTTTTTATATACTATACGCATGCAAACCGAAAGCACTTATGGACAACGATCAAGCTGCTATTGACCTCGTCAGCATGCAAGCCGCCGCGACGAACGCTTGCGCCTTACTCAAGGTGCTCGCCAATCCTGACCGACTGCTGCTGATGTGCCAGTTGTCGCAAGAGGAACTGTCCGTGGGCGCACTGGAAGAGCGGCTGGGCATCCGGCAGCCGACGCTGTCGCAACAGCTGGGCATCCTGCGCGAGAACGGCTTGGTGGTGTCACGTCGTGATGGGAAGAACATCTTTTATTCGGTCGAGAGTGGGCCGGCGCTCGCAGTCATGACTGTTCTGTACGAACAGTTCTGCGCCGACGGCAAAGGGGAAAAAACATGCTGATTGACATCACAAACTTCACGCCCGGCCTGTCGCTGGCCGGCGGACTGATCATCGGTGCGGCTGCGGCCGCGCTGGTGCTGTTCAACGGCCGTGTCGCAGGCATCAGCGGCATCCTGGGCGGCTTATTGACCCTGCCACGCACCGACATGGTGTGGCGCGTGACTTTCCTTGTCGGTCTGATCGGTGCCCCGGTCATTGCGACTTTGCTCGGCAGGCCGCCCGTTGCAGATATCCAGGCGGGCTGGAGTGAAATCCTGGTCGCCGGCTTTCTGGTGGGCCTAGGCACGCGCTACGCCAGCGGTTGCACAAGCGGCCACGGGGTGTGCGGTATCTCGCGCGGCTCGGTTCGCTCCCTGGTTGCGACCTCGACATTCATGGCGGCTGGCTTCCTGACCGTCTTCGTGCAACGGCATCTGATTGGAGGCTGACATGGCTGCCATTACCGCACTGCTCGCTGGCCTGCTTTTTGGCCTGGGCTTAATGATTTCCGGGATGGCCAATCCGGCCAAGGTGCAGGGGTTTCTCGACCTGGCAGGCCGGTGGGACCCCTCTCTTGCTTTCGTGATGATCGGCGCGATTGCCGTGGGTTCACTCGCGTTCTTCATTGCCAAACGCCGCAAGCGATCGTTGCTCGGATTGTCCATGCAGTTGCCAGCAAGCACGGTCGTGACATTGCGGCTGGTGTTGGGCAGCGCCTCGTTTGGTATTGGCTGGGGCCTGGCAGGCTTCTGCCCGGGCCCCGCGCTCGTGGCTCTGGGTGCGGGCTATCCGAAAGCGATTGGCTTCGTCGCCGCCATGGTGGCTGGCATGGTTGTTTTCGAGGTCTTTGAGCGCATGAAATCCAGCGCACAACACGCATAAGCAGGCTACGGGGAGTCAATGGAAAACATCGTTGTCAGCAGCGCAGCACTTGGCGCTGTGGTCGGTCTCATCCTGGCGTTGACGGGGGCAGGTGGCGCGATCCTCGCGGTTCCGCTTCTGCTGTTCGTCCTGCGTCTCAACGTTGCAGAGGCCGCGCCGGTCGCCCTGCTTGCAGTGGGTCTGTCTGCGGCCGTTGGGGCCGCCATCGGGCTGCGAGCGGGCATCGTGCGCTACCGCGCCGCTATGCTGATGGCCGTGGCCGGTACGGTCTTCTCACCCGCCGGCTTGTGGCTCGCGCACCGTCTTCCGAACGGACCGCTGACACTGCTCTTCGCTGCCGTGCTGGCCTTTGTTGCGCTGCGCATGTTCAAGCAGGCTGGCGCGAGTGCTCGACACAAAGCGGAAGCCGAGCAGCACCCGCAACCGTGCCAACTGGATAACCAGACCGGCCGCTTTGTCTGGACTGCTTCCTGCACCCGCGCGCTCGCGCTTTCGGGCATTGGCGCGGGCTTCCTCTCGGGTCTGCTGGGTGTGGGTGGGGGCTTCGTCATCGTTCCCGCGCTCAAGAAGGCCACCAATGCCCCGGTGCACTCCATCGTGGCGACCTCTCTGGCAGTCATTACCTTGGTGTCCGCCTCAGGCGTCATTACAACTGCCTTGTCGGGCCGAATGAACTGGCAGATCGGCGTGCCTTTTGCCACAGGCGCCATGCTTGCCATGCTGGGTGGCCGGGTCGTGGCTAGCCAGTTGAGCGGTCACAGGCTGCAGCAGGGTTTCGCGTTCATCGCAGGTCTTATTGCCATCGGGATGGTGGCGAAGGTCGCGTTGGCAGCGTAAAGCCAAACACACAAACGTACCCTGGAAAGGTACGCCTCATACAAAGGAGACACTCTTGAACTCAATCAAACCGCACACCCTGGTCGTAGCGCTTCTGGCGGCAATCAGCATGCCGGCGCTATCGCAACCTCAGGCCGTCCCGATGCACGTGCCGGAAGAGTCGTCGATCCCACAGGGACCCATGGGCGACGCCATCAAGCGCGGCAAGGAGCTGCTGACGGATACCCACAAACAGTTGCCCCGAAACGTGGGCAACGGCCTGAACTGCACGAGTTGCCATCTGAATGGCGGGACGACGGCCTATGCATCGCCTTGGGTCGGGCTCACCGGGGCCTTTCCGGAGTACCGGTCTCGCAGCGGCAAAATCATCTCGCTCCAGGAGCGCATCAACGATTGCTTCCAGCGCTCGATGAACGGCAAACCGCTGCCCTTCGACTCGGCAGAGATGAACGCCATCATGGCCTATATGAAGTGGCTGTCGACAGGCGTGCCTACCGGCACCAATGTGGTCGGCCGGGGTTTCGAAAAGATTGACACCTCGCTCGTTCCAAACCGCGAGCACGGCAAATCCGTCTACGAAGCGCAGTGCGCGTCCTGCCATGGCGCAGAGGGGCAGGGCACCAAGAATCCGCAAAGTGGCTACATCTTCCCGCCACTGTGGGGCAATGATTCGTTCAACGTGGGCGCGGGGATGGCCCGGCTGTACACCGCCGCTGCGTTCGTGAAGCACAACATGCCGCTTGGCCAGGGCGGCACGCTGTCAGCGCAGGATGCCGTGGATGTCGCCGCGTTCTTTACCCAGCAACCTCGCCCCGACTACGCGCCACGTGTCAACGACTGGCCCAAAGGTGACAGGCCGAAGGACGCACGCTAACGCTGGCGGCCCGACGGCGAATCACTTGGCAAAGTGTTGCGCTACATCATGACCCCGCTTTTGACTTGCGTTAAGAATTTTTGCAAGGCGCATATGAGACGCCCAACCTCTGAACGGATTGCGCAGCACGTTCAGTCTTGGTGAAGAAGCCTGTGCAATCGTCGTTGAATGAAGGAGTCCGCCATGCAAGCAAATGTTGGAACGATCGACCGCGTTATTCGAATTGTTGTCGGGTTGGTCTTGATCGGCCTGGCCGCGACAGGGCGCATTGGCGCCTGGGGCTGGATTGGCATCGTGCCACTCCTGACAGGCATCGTGCGCATCTGCCCCGCCTACAGCATTCTGGGCGTGAAAACGTGCGCTGCGCCGAAGTCTGAAGCAAAGTAACGTCACAGCAGTTGGTCAGCTCTCCTGACCAACTGCTGTTGTCCCCACTGAGCGACTTTTCCCGAAGGGAGAGGCGTGAGCCAAGGCCTTTGGCTATCTCGCCGTCAGCGGGAGTATCGGCGTCTCAAGACTGGCAAGGCTAGGGGTCTGACCAAGGGCTGGGCGTCACTCGGGTCGGCAGGCAAGGGCGATGGTGTTGACGTCAGCATCGCCATCAGCGATTTCAAGATCAGCAAGCCTGCGCTTTGATCGCCGTTTCATGTGAGCGCTCTGTGCCCAGGCAAGCGTGCTCAGTCTTTGGCCGCTGCCGAGTGGTTCTCCAGTTCGCGCAAATTTTCCAGTGCGGCCTGCGCCATCTTGACTCGAAAGCGCGCGTTCTGGAGCTGGGCTCGCCGTACTACGCGGTTAGCTGCCTGAGCCATATTCTGCTTTCCATGCAAGTGCATCGGCGTGATGCGGATCAACGCCCGCAGATTGGGGTTGGCTAGCATGAGTGTATCCATGCTATGGAGCATGTCGATGCGGGCAAAGCATTCGATCCCGAGAATGCCAGCATCGCCTCTGGGCGCCGCTGTGTTGGCGGATCGTTATCTCGCTCCAGGCGAGACAACATGCGAGGACGTCTTCAAACGCGTCGCGCGTGCCCTTGCTGCTGCGGAGGATCCCCAACTTCGCACGCGTGTCACTCGCTTGTTCTACTCCAACCTGCTGCAAGGTGCCATTGGCGCGGGGCGGATCATGGCGAACGCGGGAGGTGCGAAGTCAGGAACGATGGTGAATTGTTTCGTTCATCCTGTCGCGCTGAGCGGACAGCCTGTTGCAGATGCATCTGACATTGAACAGGCTTTGCAGAAGGCGCGCGTCACGCTGCAGATGGGTGGCGGGGTGGGCTACGATTTCTCGGTCATCGCCCCAGTCGATTCCGAGCAGGCAACATCAAATGGCGGCATGGAGAGCGTCTGTGCGGTCATCGATGCCTTCGATCGAACGTGTGTGGCGCTGGCACGAGGCGACACGCGAGGAGGGGCGCAGATGGCTGTGCTGCGCTGTGACCATCCCGACCTCGCAGCGTTTGTCGCCGCCAAGCGCGGACGAAAGCGCTGGTCAACGTTCAACATATCGGTGGCTGTTACCGATGCTTTCATGCAAGCCGTGGCCGATGATGGGTTGTGGCGGCTGCAACATCGCGCTGCGCCTAATGCTCGGCGGTTGGAAGAGGGCGCCCACGTGCTGCCTGACGGAAGCTGGTGCTACGCAGTCATACCCGCACGGCAACTCTGGCGCATGCTTGCGGAAGCGGCGCGCCATAGCGCAGAACCGGGCCTACTCTTCATCGACACGATTAACGCAGGCAACGACCTTGCTGGGATTGAAACCATCTCGGCGACCAACCCATGTGGTGAACAACCGTTGCCTCCATGGGGCGCTTGTGTGCTTGGCCCCATCGATCTGTCAAGGTGGGTGCGATGCCCGTTTGGCGTGGGCGGGCAACCCATGTTCGACTTCATCGGATTGAGCCGGGTAGTGCGCATTCAAGTCAGAATGCTCGACAACGCGATCGATGTCACCCGCTGGCCGTTGGCTGAACATAGGCAGGAGGCCCATGCCAAGCGCAGGATCGGTGTAGGCGTGACCGGGCTTGCCGATGCGCTGACAATGATGCGCCTGCCCTACGGTGCTCCTGAGGCACGAAACATGGCATCTCAGATCGCGCGCTGCCTGCGCGACAACGCGTACGCAGCCTCTGCCGAGCTTGCGCGCGAGCGCGGGCCGTATCCGCTGTTTCAGGCCGAGCGTAGCCTGGCATCCGGGCACTTCAGCGCTTCGCTACCACGGGCTGTGCGAGAAGCCATTGCAAGGCATGGCCTGCGCAATAGCCACCTGCTGTCTCTCGCGCCCACCGGGAGTGTCAGTCTTGCGTTCGGAGACAACTGCTCCAGTGGCATCGAGCCAGCGTTCGACTGGGTGTATCAACGTCGAGTGCGCATTCAGCATGGCGCACCACTGCTGTATGGCGTAGAGAACCGCGCCTATCGGAGCTTCCGTGCGCAGTATGGACAGCGTGCCATGTTGCCTGGCTACTTCGTCACCGCGAGGCAAGTCGATGGCTTTGACCATCTGCGCATGGTGGCGACGCTGCAGCCGTTCGTTGATGCATCGATCTCCAAGACGATCCTTGTCCCCACTGACACATCCTGCGGCTATGTTGAGTCGCTGCTCTTTCATGCGTGGCAGCTGCGGCTCAAGGGCGTCACGATCTTCAGGCCGGATGCGGAATTGGACGATGTGCTGTCCGTGTTGCCGATCGTTGATGGTCGACCCGCATGCTTCTGCTGAGCATGCCGATTCCGGGGCAAGGGCGACCGGACCATTGGGCGCATAGGCGAACGGTCGGTGGTTGCTCGGGCGGGGGGCACGCTCGAGAAGTCAGGCGGAGCGGGCCCGCGGCGACGATAGTTGCCTGCAAAAACAACGGGCGCTACCGGGGTTGAGTGGACGCGCTTGCCTTGGCGATGTAGGCCACGACATCATCCAGCGTCACCAGGCGTGCATAGTCGGATTCGGGAATCTCGACTTTCAGCTTGTCATGCAAGCCCAACAGGAAGTTGAGCCAATCCATTGAATCGAGGTCTACCTGTCTGCGCAAGGGCCGGTCGGCACGTAGCGTAGCGGCATCGATCTCGGGGGCGATTGCTCGCAGCGCCGAGATCACGATTGCACGGATGTCACCTTCGTTCATTGGTCCAGCGCCTCCGGGTGTTGCAGCTGTTCGCGTAGCTCTGTGAGGAAGAGGGCCCCTCGGTGGCCATCGGAGACCCGATGATCCGCAGAGAGGCTTGCAGTAACGGCTGGCATGATCTTCAGCACGCCGTTCTCAGCCCATGGTTGCTCCGCGATGCGGCCGAAGCCGACCAACGCAACCTGTGGCGGATAGATGATGCCGAACACCTGTGCAACCCCCTGATCGCCGAGATTGGTCACGGTGATGGTGGGGGAAGAAATCTCGGCACTTCTCAATGATCCGGCTCGGCAGCGCTTGACCAGATCCGTGAGTTCCTGCATCAACCGGGTGAGAGGTTTGGCATGGGCGTCCAATAACGCCGGGGCGATCAGACCACCTTGCCTCAATGAGATCGCTACACCGATGTGTGCGGCCGTCGACGCTTCAAAGTTGCCGCCGCGAAAGAATCCATTGAGCTCCGGAAATTGCTTGAGCGAAAGCGCGACGGCCTTGATGAGCGCAACTGCAGGCAACAAACGTTCAGCCAATGGACGCTTGGCATTCTCCACTGCAAGCCAATTCAGCATGGTTGCCATTGGGATCGTTTCTGCCACGTAGTAATGCGGTATCTCCTGCTTGGAGCGCGTCATGGCGCTGGCAATGGTCCTTCGGATGTCGGCTGATTTTCCGCCCGGCACTGCGGCGTTTGCCTGAGCAGCGTGCTCAATGTCGGCCAATGTGACAACCCCGCCGTGACCCGTACCAACGATGGTGCTGCTGTCGATACCGCGCTCTCGCGCCGCACGACGTGCTGCGGGCGAGATCATATGGCGGTGCTCTGGCCGAGGCACGGAGGCCGCAGCGCGCGTGATCCCATGCAAATGCGTGACGGCCCCTGGCGCCTCCCCCGGCTCTAGGAATGTCGCCATCAGCGTTCCAACCGGAATCTTCGTGCCGGGCTCGACCAGAAGCTCCGCGACGGTGCCGTCGTGCCAACTCTCGACGTCGATCGCGGCCTTGCTGGTATCCACCACGGCGATAATCTGGCCCTTCTTGACGACGTCACCGGGCTTGACCAGCCATTCCAGCAACGTCCCTTCGTCCATGTCAGCGCCCAGGGTGGGCAGCGTGAACTCGATCATGTAGCCTCCGCACGGGTTGCTGCGCAAGGGCGTGCGTTCATGAAACCATCTGCTTGACCGCATCGACGATGCGGCTGGCCTGCGGCAGTGCGGCATCTTCCATATGCTTTGCGTACGGAATCGGCACCTCGGCAGTGCAGACCCGGGCAACGGGAGCGTCTAGTTCATAGAACACCTGCTCGACAATGCGCGCCATGATCTCGGCGGCCAAGCCGACGCTGCGCCATCCTTCATCAACGATCACTGCCCGGCGGCACTTTGCAACCGATGCCATGATGGCGGCATCGTCCAGCGGTCGAAGCGAGCGCAAGTCCACGACCTCCGCGGCAATTCCGTCTGCAAGGAGCATCTCTGCTGCCTGCAGTGCTTTGGGCAGCGACCCGCCGTAGGTGATGATCGATACATCCTTGCCTTCGGTCCGGATGCGTGCAGAGTGGATGTCGGCGATGCCGGCGTCGGCATCGGCGGCGCCCGGCAACTCGCCCTCCATGTTGTAGAGCCCGGCATGTTCGAAGATCAAAACCGGATCGGGGTCGGCCAACGCGGGGGCAAGCATGCCGCGTGCATCTTCAATGGTGGCGGGGGCCACCACCTTGATGCCGGGAATGCCGGCGTACCAGCCCTCGAAACTGTGCGAATGCTGCGCGGCAACCTGGCGGCCGGCACCGGTTGCCATACGAATCACCAGTGGCACAGAGAACTGCCCGCCCGACATGTGCCGGTACAGGGCTGCTGTGTTCACGATCTGATCGAGCGCCAGCAGGCTGAAATTGACGGTCATCACTTCGACGATGGGACGCATGCCGCCCAACGCCGCGCCAATGCCAGCGCCGGTGAACCCAAGTTCCGAGAGTGGAGTATCGCGTATGCGCTCCGGGCCGAACTCGGCCAACAGCCCTTTTGAAACCGCATAAGACCCGCCATAGCGGCCGACATCCTCGCCCATGAGGAATACACGCGGATCGCTCAGGAGTGCTTCACGCAGGGCTTCGCGCAACGCGTCACGGTAGGTGAGGCGGCGGCTCATGGCGCGGCTCCGGCGGGCGTATAGACGTCTTTCAGCAGGTCGTCCACGGGTTCCCAGGTGCCGTCGTCTGCGAAAGCCTCTGCCTTGGCCACTTCCGCATTCACTGCAGCGTCAAGAGCGAGGAACGCCTCCTCCGTCAATTTGCCCTCGGCCTTGAGGCGTGCCGTAAACGTATGGATTGGCCCGATCGCCTTCCAGGCCTGCAACTCTGTGGCTTGCCGGTAGAGATCGGGGTCGTACATCGAATGGGCGCGAAAGCGGTAGGTCCTCAACTCCAGGAACCCCGGACCATCGCCGCTTCTGATGCGGGCGACGGCGTCCTTTGCAGCTTCATGCACGGCAACGATATCCATGCCATCGGCCGATTGCGCTGCCATGGCATAGGAGGCAGCCTTGGCGCACAGATCGGTCTGGGCTTGATGGCGCTCCAGAGCGGTGCCCATGGCATAGAGGTTGTTTTCGCAGCAGAACAGCAGTGGCAACTTCCACAGCGCAGCCAGATTCATCGATTCATGGAAAGCACCTTCCGCCACCGCACCATCGCCAAAGAAGCAGGCGGTGATGCGATTGCTGTGCTGCATCTTCTCTGCTAACGCCAGGCCCACGGCGAGCGGAAGGCCGCCGCCGACAATGGCATTACCGCCAAACAGGCGGTGGTTATGGTCGAACAGATGCATCGAACCACCACGCCCTCGTGCGCAACCCTCGCGCTTGCCATACATCTCTGCCATCAGCACGCCCATGTCCATGCCGCGCACCAGCGCATGACCATGTTCGCGATAGGTTGCGACGATGTTGTCTTCAGCCGATAGCGCATGCAAGGCGCCCACCCCTGCAGCCTCCTCGCCGATGTACAGGTGCAGGAATCCGCGGATCTTGCCCGCACCGTAAAGCTCTGCACACTTCTCTTCAAACCGGCGAATACGCAGCATGTCACGCAGCAGTGCCTTTGCGAATGTCGCGTCGTAGGGGACGGGGCCGGTCGGCGGTTGCGGAGCGGGGTGGTCGATGCCGGTCATGTTCCGCCCTCCAGTGTCGACGTATCGCCTTCGGGCAGGCCCAACTCGCGCGCCTTGAGCAAGCGTCGCATGATCTTGCCGCTGCGCGTTCGCGGCAGCAGCTCCAGAAAGGCGATTTCCTTGGGGGCGACTGCTGCGCCCAGGCGTGTCCTGGCATGACCGAGGAGTTCCAGGCGCAGGTTGTCGCTGGGCTCGAACCCGGGGTTGAGCGAGACAAAGGCTTTCACCATTTCGCCAACCACTGGGTCTGGCTTGCCGATCACGCCTGCTTCGGCCACCGCCGGGTGCTCCATCAACGCACTCTCGACTTCGAACGGGCCGATCAGATGCCCCGCAGACTTGATGACGTCGTCGGCGCGGCCAACGAACCAGTAGTACCCGTCTGCATCGCGCCTGGCCAAGTCGCCCGTCAGGTACCACTCGCCGGAGAAGCTCTTGCGATAGCGCTCTTCGTTATTGAGGTAGCCCCGGAACATGGACGGCCACCCTTGCTTGAGCGCGAGTTCCCCTTGCTTGTCGGGCGCATTGATGACGCTCACGCTTCCATTTTCGTCGCGCTGCACGATTGCCGCTTCGACTCCTGGCAGGGGGCGCCCCATTGAACCGGGCTTGATGTCAAAGGCAGGGGTGTTGGCGATCATGATGCCGCCGGTCTCTGTCTGCCACCAGTTGTCGTGAATCGGCAAGCCCAGAACTTCTTTGCCCCACCAAACGGCTTCCGGGTTCAATGGTTCTCCCACGCTGGCGATAAAGCGAAGCCGTGGCAGCGCGTATCGTCTCGCCATCTCCGGCCCGGCTTTCATCAACATGCGGATTGCCGTTGGCGCCGTGTACCAGACGCTGACATCCTCGTCACGCAGGACGCCATACCAACGTTCGGCGTCGAATTCTTCCCGGTCGACGATGGAGGTCACCCCGTGCAGCAGCGGAGCAATGGTGCCGTATGACGTACCTGTCACCCAGCCAGGATCGGCGGTGCACCAGTAGATGTCGCTGGCGTGCAGGTCCAGCGCGTACTTGCCGGTTGCCCAATGCGTCGCGACTGCACCATGCACGTGGACTGCGCCTTTGGGCGTGCCCGTCGTGCCACTGGTGAAGTGCAGCAGCGCCATGTCTTCCGCGGTGGTTGGCGTGAGATCGCACGCATCCGGGGCACTGCGCAGCAGCGAGACCAAGTCGAGTGTTTCTGGCTCGGACGTCTGCCCGCCGTCTTCGGCCACCAGCAGTACGTGTTTCAGGCTGGGCATACGGTCGCGCCATTTGGCAACCTTGCGCGCGTAGAGTGCGTCGGTTGTGAGCAGGACCGTGCCGGCACCCAGATTGATGCGTGTAGCGATCGGCTCCGGACCAAATGCCGAAAAAAGAGGGGAGACTACGGTGCCGTTCTTCAGCGCGCCCAGCAAACCGACATAGAGTTCCGGAATGCGTCCGGCAAGGATGAAGAGTCGCTCGCCCTTGCCGATGCCGAGCGCGCGCAGCACGTTGCAAAAACGATTGGTTTGCGCGCACAGCTCTGTGTAGCTGACATCACGGCAAGGCATGCCGGCCGCAAGGAAGCGGAAGGCGATCCGCTCACCTTCCTCACGGTTTGCACGCTTGTCCACCGCGTGCCATGCGATGTTCACGATCCCTGAAGGCAGGCCGGTCAACTCATGGCTGACCGCATCCCAGGAAAAGCGCCGGCACTCGGCTTCATAGTCCGCAAGGTTTGGTCTGACCCGCAAGTCGCTGGCGGTCTTGTGGATGATCTGCGATGTGTCCATTGCGCCCCCCAGCTCAATATAGGCTTCCGGGCACACAACAGAAAGCAGGATGGGCCGGCGCATGCTTGTGCAATAGTGCGATGGAATGCACTTTGCAAACACGGTGGACTCTGCATGGCAAGGGGCCGTAAGGCGCGATGTCGGCCGGCTTTGAAAAACGGGTTGGCCGCAATTGAAACAGGGGCCCACATCCCCAGATGTGCTCTCAAGAGGCAAGCCAGTGCGAACAGGTGTTCGCAGATCATCAGGCGGCCTGAACCCGGAGGCAGATACCCTCCACGCCGCATCGCGGGAAGCGCCCCGCACTCCAGATGAACCCCCAAAACCGCGCCCACGAGGCGCAGAGCCATACCGAAACGATGCGCCGTCTGGTGGCACTCGCCGCAGATCAAGGCTATCTGGTCCATTCGGATATTGCCGACGCATTGCCGACTGACACGCCATCGATCGAAGGCTTGACGGATGCGCTCGCGCAGATAGGCATCCCTATATTTGAGGAGCCGCCGAAGGACGTTGATCCGCTTGCCAACACCAACCTCGTGCGTCCCGATCACGACGTGCTTGAGGAGGCCGGCAGGTTTCTGGAAGAGGCGATCTATCCGGGCGTATCTGCGGACCCGCTCGCTGTGTATGTCCAGCGCATGCATGCCGTCGCACTGCTGACCAAGGACGAAGAGGTCGTGCTGGCCAAGGAGATCGAGGCGGGGCGTCGCGCCATCCTCCGGATATTCGCGGGTTGGCCGCATGCGCTCGAAGAATGGGTGGGCGAAGTCGATATCCAGGCCGTCGGCGGCAACGCAGCCATGCTTGAGCACATCCGTCTGGCGAAGGCGTCCATGTTGCGATCGCTGCGCCGTGCGAGCGTGAAGGGCACGGAGGCGCCCGCTTACCGGCGTGCCCGAGAGAGTGTGCTCGCTTTGCTCGAAGCCAGCGAGCGGCCTGCACGGCTTGTCGAAGACGTTATTCGGCTCATGCGGACGCAACTGGATCGCCACACCTTCATCGGCCAACCTGTAGCTCTGCACCGCGACAGCATGGCCCTCACCAGGGAATTGACGGAAGCGGAATCGCGCATCCGTCGTGCGACGCGCAAGATGGTCGAGGCCAACATGCGGTTGGTCCTATCCATCGCCAAGCGGCATCAGAACCGTGGGCTGGACCTTGCAGACTTGGTACAAGAGGGAACGCTTGGGCTCATGCGGGCCATCGAAAAGTTCGAATGGCAGCGGGGTTTCAAGTTCTCGACGTACGCTACGTGGTGGATTCGGCAAGCGGTCACCCGTGCGGTTGCAGATCGGGCGCGCACGATTCGACTGCCGGTGCACGTGAGCGAAAAGCTCGGACGCGTGCGCCGCGCGGCGGATCGCATCCGTCAGCGCACAGGTCGCCAAGCCGTAATGGCAGATTTGGCAGACTTGGCGGGCGAAGCAGGCTTGCGGGGCGACACGCTTCCCATGCTCCTGGCTGTGCCGGGTGAACCACTCTCTCTAGACTCGCCTGTGGCCGAGGGCGACACGCAACTTGTGGAGTTGATCGAAGACCGCGCTTCGCCGGACCCGTTTGGGGTCCTGGTGGATGCGCGCATGCGCGAGTTCGTTGAGTCTCTTCTCGGCTCGATGACGCCTATCGAAGCCATGGTGCTGCGCCTGCGTTTCGGCATTGGTGGTGGGGGGCAGTACAGTCACGAGGAAGTCGCCCGGCAAACGGGAATGACCACCGCACAAGTGCGGCGTGCCGAGCGACAGGCCCTTCAGGCGCTGCGAAGCTCCGCACAGACCTCGGCGGCGGCCCGGACATTTTTGGTCGCGGAACACTGAACCAGCGTAGCCGCAGCGCTATCACGGTCGGATATCAAGCCGTGGCTTGACCGGTATCAAGCCGAACGCAGACCGCTGGCGAACAATGATTCTGTTCCTTCATTGCGGCCACGAACATGAAGCCAGTGTTGCGAGATGTGCTTCGCCGGCGGTTGTTGCGGCATCGGCGACAAACAGACCCGACACCCGCTAACGGCGACGGCTGTATGGCGGCTGTCTTGGATGCTCAGACGTCCGCCACGGAGCGCGAGTCCAGCGTGCTTCCTGGACTTCACATGCCAGAGCCGGCGCAACGGCATGCCGCCACGCACGGCTTCTACCACCTCGAGCACAGCAGGATCAGCGAGTGCGCTTGTGCTGGCTTGGCTTGTTTCGCTGCTCGCGCTGATCGGCCAGACCGCTGGCAGATCGCGGCCACCCAGACGCCTGCCCTCTACTGCCTCGGCAAATGCTATGACGCACCGAGTGATGGCGCACACGATGTCCGTCCGCACGTCGGTCGGCATTCAAGCCATTCTGTGCTGCTGGGCAACGTGCTGCGCGGCGGCGTGCGCGATCTGACGGCCTATCGCAGCGGTGGCAGCGGTGGCGGCGGTGATGCGCTTGCCATGGCCAGGCAGATGGCGCCGCAAGCGTTGGTCAACCTGGTGCAGGCGTCTAGATTGCGGGGGCGGGGTGGTGCCGCATTCCCCGCAGGCATCAAATGGAAAGCCGTTGCCAATGCTGAAGCCCGCATCAAGTATGTCGTGGTCAATGCTGACGAGGGGGACGCAGGAGCGTTCTCGGATCGCTTCCTGCTGGAGGACGATCCGTTTCGGCTCATTGAAGGCGCTGCGATTGCCGCGCATGCTGTCGGCGCACAGCGCGGCTACCTCTATATCCGGAAAGAGTATCCGGAAGCGGTGCAAGTGGTCTCGCAGGCCTTGGAACAGGCCCGGTCGGCTGGCTGGCTTCTTCCGACATTCCAACTTGAATTGGTCGTAGGGCAGGGCGCCTACATCTGCGGAGAAGAGACATCGCTATTGAATGCGCTGGAAGGGCGCCGCCCGGAAGTCCGGCCGCGGCCGCCGCAGATCAGCGCACGCGGTCTATTCGGTGCCCCCACGCTCGTGCATAACGTCGAGACCCTGTGCGCAATCCCGTGGATCGTGACCCACGGCGCCGCCGCTTATGCCGCACTTGGTTTCTCGCAGAGCCGGGGCACCAAACTGCTGTCGCTGAACTCCTTGTTTCGCAGGCCCGGGCTTTACGAAGTGGATTTCGGCATCCGTCTGGCGGATGTCGTCGATCAACTCGGTCAAGGGTTGCGCCGCGGCAGGCTGAGGGGGTTGATGGTTGGTGGGCCGTTGGCCGGCATCGTGCCACCCGCGCTGCTCGACACACGGCTTGGCTACGAGGAAATGCAGGCCATCGATTGCGCTGTCGGGCATGGCGGCATGATCGCGTTTTCGGACGACACCTCCATTGCAAGCATCGTCGTGCAGGTCTTGCGCTTTGGTAGTCGCGAGTCATGCGGGAAATGCACACCCTGTCATCTGGGCACGCCCATTCTGGCAGCCATGGCGCAGGCAGCGGCAAACGGCATGCCGATCGACGGCAACCGCTTCCGACGCCTGATCGAGGCGTTGGCGGAAACGAGCCTCTGCGGGCACGGACGGGGATTGGCTGAGTTTGTCCAGTCCGTGCGGCGTCACTATCCGTCGGAGTTCCAATCATGGTTCGATTGACCATCGACGGTGCGGCGCGTGAGGCGGCCGAGGGCGCATTACTGATTGATGCCCTGTCGGCGGCCGGTAAGACGGTTCCACACCTGTGCCACGACGACCGGCTGATACCTTCCGGCGCATGCCGTCTCTGCATCGTGCATGTGAAGGGGCAGCCCCACCCCGTTGCAAGCTGCTCCACCGAAGTTGCCGAAGGCATGGTCGTACAGACGCGCAGCGTTGCGCTCGACGCTCTGTGCCGTACAAACCTGGAGCTGATCGCTGCGCGCTACCCGAGAACCGCCTATGCGGCAGACCCGCGTCACCCGTTTCACCGGTTGCTGGCCAAATATGATGTGCCGCCGGGCGGCAAGTTTGAGGATGGGCTGTTCCGGGACGACAGCCACCCTTACCTCGGGGTCGGCATGGATCGCTGCGTCTATTGCGAACGCTGCGTCCGCATTTGCGAGGAGGTGCAGGGCCAGTTCATCTGGGAGATGGCTGGGCGCGACGATGCAACACGCGTTGCCATCAGCAAGGGGCCAACGCTGCTCAGCGCAGGCTGTGTGAGTTGCGGTGCATGTGTCGACACGTGCCCCAGCGGTGCCCTGTTTGATAAGCGAATCGTCTCCAAACCGACAGCCTGGACAAGAACGACGTGTGCGTATTGCGGGGTCGGCTGCCAAATGGATGTGGGCACCGCCAACGGCCGTGTGGTCGCCGTGCGCCCCGCGGATCGGCCAGTGAATCGTGGCCACCTGTGTGTGAAGGGGCGCTACGCGTTCGAGTACAACCACGCGTCGGACCGTGCCACTCAGCCCATGCTTCGCCGTGACGGACGGTGGCAGGCGGTGGGCTGGAGCGAGGCGCTCGATTTCACGGCCACACAACTGCAGGCTGTCATTGCGCGGTATGGGAGCGATGCGGTTGGCGTGCTGGCGTCTTCGCGCGCGACCAACGAGGAGAACTATCTGGCGCAGAAGTTTGCCCGCGTAGTGCTGGGGACACACAACGTTGACTGCTGCGCACGTGTTTGCCACACACCCAGCGCCAAGGCCCTCAAATCAATGCTTGGCGTTGGCGCGGCCACCAACAGCTTCGACGACATCGAGCAGGCGCGCGCTTTCCTGATCTGCGGCGCCAACCCGACAGAAAACCATCCGGTCGTCGGGGCGCGCATCAAGCAGGCGGCGCTCAAAGGGGCGCGGCTTGTTGTCATCGACCCACGTCGTACCGAGCTGGCGGCGTTGGCCGATGTCCATCTGCCCGTGCGCATGGGCTGCAACGTACCGCTATTGAATGCGCTGGCGGCCGCGATGATCGAAGAGGGACGTATTGATCGGGCATTTCTGACCGAGCGGGTCAGCGGCTTCGATACTTTCGCCGCGCATGTTGCAGCCTTCGCTCCAGAGCGCATGGCCGAGGTGTGCGGCGTGCCCGCTGATGCAATCCGTGCTGCAGCAAGAATCTATGCCAACAACCCGCCCGCCATGTGTTTCCATGGCCTTGGCGTAACCGAACACCTGCAGGGCAGTGAAGGCGTGATGGCACTCATTAACCTGGCCCTGCTCACAGGCAACCTTGGCAAGCCCGGCAGCGGCATCAACCCCTTACGTGGTCAGAACAACGTGCAAGGTGCGGCGCAGATGGGGTGTGACCCGGCCACACTCACCGGCTCGCAGTCGATCAGCCAGGCCGGCTCCCGCTTCGAGCAAATCTGGGGGCACCAGTTGCCAACCGGCCGCGGCCTTGACGTCCTGGAAATGATGGATGCCGCCAGGGCGGGCCACCTCAAGGCGCTGTGGGTAATGGGCTATGACATTTATCTTTCATTGGCCAACGCAACGGCAACCGCGGCTGCACTGGCTGCGCTTGATCTGGTGATCGTGCAGGATCTGTTCGTGAATCAAACCGCTGAAGCGTTCGGTACGGTTTTCCTGCCGGCGGCATCGGCCTTCGAAAAGGAGGGCACCTTCATGAACTCGGACCGGCGGGTGCAGCGTGTCCACGCTGTCACCACGCCCCCCGGACAAGCTCGTCCAGACTGGTGGATCATCCAGGCGCTCGCTGCGCGGATGGGCAAGCCGAAGGGTTTCGAGTTCGAGACTCCACAGCAGATCTGGGATGAAGTGCGGTCGCTCTGGCCGGATGGCGCTGGATTGGCGTATGCGCGCCTGGAGCGCGAAGATCTTCACTGGCCATGCCCGGACGAAACGCATCCAGGCACAGCCGTGCTGCATCGGGAACGCTTCTTCGGCAGCAAGACTGCCGCGTTGGTTCCGGTTGCATACGTGCCCACATCTGAGCAGACCAGCGACGCTTATCCCTTCCTGCTGACCACCGGTCGGGTGCTGCACCACTTCAACGCCGGCACGATGAGCTACCGCACCCCCAATGCAGTGCTGAAGCCATCGGACACGCTGGACATGGCGCCTGCAGATGCGGCATGCCATGGTCTGGTGGAAGGCGACATGGTCGAAGTGTCAAGCCGGTACGGTGCCGCGATCCTGCCGTTGCGCATCAGCGATGCCATGCAAAGAGGACAGTTGTTCTGCAGCTTCCATCGTCCGGATCTATTGATCAACCGATTGACGTCTCCGGTGCGCGACCGGCTGGTGCATGCGCCGGAATACAAGGTGACTGCGGTACGGGTGACAAAGCGCAACGCCTGAACATCGGAGATGTCAGCGTGTGGTCTGGGAGGGGAGGCCGCCCGAATGGCGGCGGTATCACGGGGTGTTTGGTGCAGCGCTCTCGGCCGCGGCCACAGTGCGTTTGACCGCAATGAAGCTGTCCGGACTCACCGATATGGAATCAATGCCGCACTCGACAAGGAAGGCGGCAAACTCGGGGTGGTCACTGGGTGCCTGGCCACACAGACCGACGTGGGCGCCAGCCTCATGGGCCTTGGTGATGACGCTTTGAATCATCCACTTGACCGCATCGTCCTGTTCATCGAAAAGCTCCGCGAGATCTGCCGAGTCGCGGTCAACGCCCAGCGTCAGTTGCGTCAGATCGTTGCTGCCAATTGAGAATCCGTCGAAGCGTTGCGCGAAGGCCTTCGCCAGAATCACGTTGGATGGAATCTCACACATCACGTAGATCTTGAGGCCGGCTTCGCCGCGCCGGATACCGTTTTGCGCCATGACTTCCAGCACGCGGTCCGCCTCCTTTGTCGACCGGCAGAAGGGAATCATGACAACCACATTCTTGAAGCCCATCTCATTACGAAGGCGGAAAATGGCCCGGCATTCGAGCGCGAAGCCCTCCCGGTAGCGGGGCGAGTAGTACCGTGACGCTCCGCGGAATCCGAGCATGGGGTTTTCTTCCTTCGGCTCGAATTCCGCCCCTCCGATCAGATGCGCATATTCGTTGGTCTTGAAGTCGCTCATGCGCACGACCACGGGGTGCGGATACTGGGCCGCGGCGATCCGCCCCAATCCACGCGCAAGGCGGTCGACAAAGTATTCGGTGCGATCTTCATAACCTGCAGTCATCGCTGCGATGGTCTGCTTGGCGTCTTCGTCTTTGAGCGTGTCGAAGCGGGCAAGGGCCATCGGGTGGATCTTGATGTGGTTGCTCACCACGAACTCCATGCGTGCCAGCCCAACGCCGTCCGCCGGGATTCGCCACCACCGAAACGCTGCCGCCGGATTGGCGAGGTTCAGCATGACCTGGGTGCGCGTTGCAGGGATACTGCCGAAATCGATCTCTTCGACCGCAAAGTCGGCAATGCCTTCGTAGACAAACCCTTCCCGACCTTCCGCGCAGGACACCGTGACTTCCTGCTCGTCATGCAGCAGATGCGTCGCGTTGCCAGCGCCGACGATGGCCGGAAGCCCCAGTTCGCGGCTGACGATGGCCGCGTGTGATGTGCGGCCGCCCTGGTCGGTGATGATGGCGGCGGCTCGCCGCATCACGGGTACCCAATCTGGGTCTGTCGTCTGGGTGACGAGAATGGCGCCATCGACAAAGCGCTCCATGTCGCGCGGGCTTTCGATGATGCAGACTTTGCCCGCCGCGACGGCTTCGCCAATGCTGACGCCGGACAGGATCCTGCGACCGGTCTTCTTGATACGCCACGTCTTTACCGCACTGGCTTCGCGACGCGACTCGACCGTCTCTGGCCTGGCCTGCACGACGAACACCTCACTGGTGACACCGTCTTTTGCCCATTCAATGTCCATCGGCTGGCCATAGTGCTGCTCGATCACACACGCCCATCGCGACAAGGTGAGGATCTCGTGGTCGCTCAGGACGAAACTCGCACGCTCGGCCTTTGATGTCGGGACGTTCTTCGTCGGGTGGTCGCCGTCGTTCGTGTAGATCATCTTGAGACCTTTGCCGCCCAGCTTCTTCCCAACGATCGGCGACAACGATGGCTCAGACAGCAGCGGCTTGTAGACCTCGTATTCGTCGGGCTCCACTTTGCCCTGGACCACGTTTTCGCCAAGCCCCCAGGCCGCATTGATCAGGACAGACTTGTCAAATCCCGTCTCGGTATCGATGGTGAACATGACACCGGCGCCCCCCAGATCGGATCTGACCATGCGCTGCACGCCCACCGACAATGCGACCTTGGAATGGTCGATGCCCTTTGCCTGGCGGTAGCTGATTGCGCGGTCGGTAAACAGCGACGCGTAGCAGCGCCGGCAAGCGTCGAGCAGGGCACGTTCGCCCCGGATGTTGAGATAGGTTTCCTGCTGCCCGGCAAAGCTCGCTTCAGGAAGATCCTCGGCCGTCGCGCTCGATCGCACTGCAACGTCTATGTCGGTCTGGCCCACTCGGCGGTTCAGTTCATCGTAGGCAAGGCGGATCGCCTCAACCGTCTCTGCTGGCCATGCACCGCGCAACATGGCGCGTCGGATGGTGAGCCCGGCCTCTGCCAGGGAAAGCTTGCCGCCATCAAGGTCAGCAAGCGCTGAAGCAATCACCGGCTGCAAGCTATTTGCACCGACGAAGCGCCAGAAGGCCTCGGCTGTGAGTGCGAAGCCCGGTGGGACATTGACGCCCTGGCAGGCAAGCGTGGCCACCATCTCGCCGAGCGACGCATTCTTGCCGCCGACTCGTGGAACGTCGGTCCGTCGCAATGCCTCGAACCAGACAACGTGCGCAGTGTTGTTGACCATGCGTTGCTCCATCGTGGCGGTTGGCCAAGGTCGGCACGGGTGCCGAGGCGCATTGCAAAGCGAACCTAGAAACCGTGTCCAGATGCATCGAAATCCGGAAACTCGGCGTCAAGCAGCTCGTAGATCAACTTGGCCTTGCCGGAGAGTTCGATGTCCATGCCGCGGATGAGGTGCTCGTCAGAGCGCAGCCACTTATAGGCAAGCTGTACGTCCTCGATACTGGGTTCGATGTCGAGGATCCGGGTTAGCACTTCCGTCTCGAATGGACCGATGATTTCGCGGATATCACGCGCAGTCGGGCGACCCTGAAGGCTGTGGCTTTGGGATGCGGCGTTCATGGCGGTTGTGTCTCCAAGGGTGTCAAGCCGATGCATCTGCATCGCATCGAACATGGCTGTGCAAGCACTGACCTGGCATGACATGCGAAGCGGGTTTCTCGGCGGATCAGATAAATACTGGCATGACGAACAGCGTCAGCTTTGTGCCGTATCAAACGTCGATCAATTGCTGCGTATCAGCACGACTGGACGCTTGCATTTCTAGCGCGCGGATGTCATTGCGCTTGCAAATACTCCTGCGCAAACGGCGGTACCAAACCATTCAGGCAGAAATGCGATGACGCTTTTTTTTTGCAGAGGAACCTCTGTCGCCGTTGTGTCGGGGTGGCTATGCAGAAGTCAATCCGTGCGGAAGCGCACTGCGCACCTGGGTCGGTCGAAAGAGTCACCACACAACCAAGCAGCGGAGCGGAGCTACCGGCGTGGGCGCGTGGGCAAGGCGTGGCAATCCCGGCAGTCTTGATCCAGCGAACCCCGGACGTGCCCCCAAGCCACACTGGCGCCGTCGCGCCAAGCAACCGGCCCAAGGCCAACTGGAGGATGCCGGGCGGCGCATGGCACCTGGGGGTCACGTGCGAGGTATCGACCTTGCACTGTTCTCACAGGTCACTGTGAGCAGGAAATGCGTCGTGTGCTTTTTCCGACGCAAAGTCGTTTCAACTCAGCGCAATCCACTCCTGCGTGGTTGCACGAGTCGCTCGTGCATCCGACAGCGAGTTTCGCTCGTATCTGGGTTGCTTCCAATTTGCGAAGCGCCACGATTGAGGTCAACAATGAAAAAGTATCAACTGGCTGGGTTGTCTGGTGTTTTGCTTTCCCTCGCAATCATCTCTGGCGGTTATGCCTCCGTAGCGACCGCAGCCATGAGCGGCAGCGAAGCAACCGTCATGGTGGGCGGCGCTCCGATGTATCCGTCCAAGAACATCATCCAGAACGCCGTCAATTCGAAGGACCACACCACGCTCGTCGCCGCTGTGAAGGCGGGCGGCCTGGTCGACACGCTGTCCGGACCCGGCCCGTTCACCGTGTTCGCACCGACCAACGAAGCCTTCGCTGCGCTTCCGGCCGGTACGGTTGATGGCCTGTTGAAGCCGGAGAGCAAGCCGACGCTGGTCAAGGTGTTGACCTACCACGTGGTGCCCGGCCGGCTCACCGCACAGGACCTCATGAAGGCCGTGTCGGACGGCGGCGGCAAAGCCACCCTCAAGACCGTCGAGGGTGACGCGCTGACCGTCATGCAGAAGGGCGATCACCTGACTGTTACGGACGACAAAGGCGGCGTCGCCACCGTGACGATCGGCAACGTGTATCAGTCCAACGGCGTGATCCACGTCGTGGACAAGGTGCTGATGCCGTAATCAGTCGGGTTCAGCGCGAGGGCGGGCGCTCTCGCGCGTGCTCAAACGGTGATCAGAGGACCGGCATGCCATCCAGACTTCGCCACACCCCGGACGTTCGTTGCGCGAACGATGCCGTTGGTATACCTTTGCCGCATCCCGTTGCGGGCAACCGAGGCACGCGAAATCATATGCACGTTGTCGGAGCATCTTTGCTCGAGTCTGAGGACTCACTATCAGCGCGGCAGGAGGAGGGGCGGGAACGGCTGCTTGAACTGCTCAAGCAGACTGCGCAAGGCAGTCGCAGCGCCTTCGCCGATCTTTACGCCCTCACGTCGCCCAAACTCTATTCGCTCGCGTACGGCATTCTTCGCAGCTCAGGTGAAGCGGAAGACGTGCTCCAGGAAATCTATGTCGCCATTTGGCAACGCGCCGATCAATTCGATCCTGCGCGGGGAACGGCCATGACATGGCTGATTTCACTCGCGCGGAACAAGTCGATCGATCGCCTGCGTCAGTCGCGCGAGACAACGGGGGATGAAACCGACTGGACGCACATCGTCGACGAGCAAGCAACGCCACACGAGGCGGCGGACATGAGTCAGGAGCGTCGGCGTCTCAATGGCTGCATTCAAAAGCTTGAAGCGCGGCAGCGGGGTGTCATCGTGGAAGCGTTTTACACAGGCGCGAGCTACGCAGAACTCGCAACGCGCCTGAGTGTGCCGATCGGAACGATGAAGAGCTGGGTGCGGCGCAGCCTGCTGCAGCTCAAGGCGTGCATGGAGCTGCAGCCATGACGCACGATCGCGATTTGGAATGCGCTGAATATGTCCTCGGGCTCCTTGACAGTGACGAACGGCGGGCGCTTGAGCGCGCGTTGGACGAAGACGTCGCCCTGAGGCACTCCGTCAGCGCCTGGGAGGCGCGCCTCTCTCCGTTGGGCGAGGCCGTGACCGGCATGCAGCCTCCCGCGCGGGTATGGAGGCGGATTCAGGCCGACCTTGGCCACGTTGAGCGCACAGAGGCCGCAGCGCCTGCGGGTGAGTCGCAGGTGCGTCGGATCTGGAACAGCATTCGGCTGTGGCGCGCCGTGGCGCTCGCAACTTCCTTTGCGACGATCGCGGTTGTTGCGGTGAACCTGTCCGTGTTGTCACCTGTCGGAACGCCGACTGGCGCCAAGCCGGCCTATATTGCCGCGGCCATCACCGGCGACAATGGCTTGCCGCGTTGGACGATGACGATCGACACGGCAAGACGTGAAATCGTCGTGGTGCCGGCTGTTGCGTTGCAGGTCTCCGACAGCGCCTCGACCGAACTTTGGTTGATTCCCGAGAACAGCAAGCCGATCTCGTTGGGTGTGTTCTCGTCGAATCGGTCCACGTCGATTGCGCTGTCGAAGGAAAATGCAGCCAAGCTCAACGTTCGCGCTGTGCTTGCCGTTTCGGTTGAGCCGAAGGGCGGTTCTCCAACGGGTCAGCCGACGGGGCCCGTCGTCGGCAAGGGCGCGATGCAAGAGACGTGATATCGATTGCCCCGCCCAGCGCAAGGGGATGACGGTAGAAAGTCTGGATGATGCGGGCGGAGAGTGTTCCACCGGCATCATCCAGATAAGTGTTTCAGTGAACGCCGGCGATTTCGCCGGCTTTTGCTTATTAAGCGGGCAAAAAAATACCTTCGACCAAGAGGCCGAAGGTATGACGCAAAGACCGTTCGCTTCCAACTGCAATCAAATGCGCGACGACATGTACTGCTCTCGCACTGCCAGTCCGGCGTAAGGCAGGTTGCTCGCGGTGACGATCGCCAGGTAGTCCGAGAATCGATACTGCAAACGTGCCGTCTGCAATGGCGATTGGCTCAGTACCTGCGGCGATGCATCGCCCATTGTCGCAGTCGGTGTACCGAGCGCGTCGCGCAATGCATGCGTCGCTCCGTTCCAGGCGGTGGTTGTGTCACTCGCGTTCATGCCCCGACGGTAGATGTCGACGCCGACGAGACGGCCGCTCGGACCGAAGCTGAGCCACAACTCGCTGACGGGCGGGCCGGCAAGCCCGAGCTTGCGGGCGTCAACGCCACGGCAGCGGAGATAGTTATAGCCGTGCGTGACAGCGTCACAGGCCACGCCGTTTTCATGTGCCCAGCGAACAGCCTCGGTGGTGGTCGTGCCGTCCAGCACGAACCCGCCCGGGAGCGGACGGGCCGGTGCCGGCTGGCTGGCGCGCAGCTGCGCCAGTCCGCTCGCACGCAGCGCGCTGACTTGCGCTGCCGTGGTGCTGTCGACAGGGCAGGGCACGCCCAGCATGGCAAGCAACGGGCGGGCCGCTTTCAAGTGCATTGCCCCGACAAGGCCGATCGCGACCGTGAGCGCTGCCACGCTGGGCAATGCGTAGCGTTTCAGCGCGCGGGCCGGTTTCATTGGCAGTTCTGGGCCGTGTTGGGGCCCAGGTACTGAGGCATCGACGACACGATGGTGGACTTCAGGCCGGTAAGGACAGGCGCCACACGCGAGATGTAGGTATCGGGAACGCCATCGGTCTTCATGACGGCGGCGGCATCGGTAATGAACTGGTCGAACACGCAGCCCGGGATGCCAACGTCCGAATGCGCGGCGGCCATGTCGTCACACATGACGGTGGTGCCGTCCGCCGTGACTTGCCCCGGATAGCTGAAGGGGCCGCCGAACAGCGCCTTGAACTGGAGGTTCAGGCAAGCCTTGAGACGCCCGACCGTATCGTGTCCGGGCTGACCGATGTTGGCAAAGTACGGTGCTTCTTTGGGGTCCGCCAGCAGACCGGACACCGCGTCGTCGACCACCTTCGAAATGGCGGCCGGCGCACTGGCATCTCCGCCAAGTCCGGCCCACATGTCGGCGTTTTGTGGAAATTGGGCTGTCGACGCCGTCGACGCCATCGACATGGGCGCATCGTCGCCGCCTCCGCATGCGCTCAGCGTCGCGGTGGTCAACGTCAAAACCAGTAGCAGGGCTCGCTTCATGGGTCAGTCTCCTTTGGCAGGGGTATGGATCGGGCGCGCGCGACTTGGCTTAAGCCCGGCGCAGCGCTGATGTCATATACGTCTGCCATGCGAGATCGGATGCAGGGTGGATCGATTCCACGCGGACGAAAATTGGCAAAAGGGGGGCGAGGTGAGGGGCGTTACCCCTCCGACGCCCTTCAGTTCAACCCAGCTGGGTTGGATATCCGCAGCCTCCACCCACCATCGCGGCCCTTTTCCATCACTTGCGTAGCGGTGCCGCGCTCTTCGTGATCGCGACCGTCCGGTAGCGTCACGTTCAGGGTCCAGTCGAGCAGGACGAGGGCGATGTCGCCGCTCGTGAGTACGCGGCGCACTTCGTTACGGATACGCGGGCGCAATGCCAGCAACTGAGCCAACCCGGTGCGTAACCCGGCGGGGCTCTCCTGCACCACCTCGCCATTCGTCATCCGCATCGTGGCCTGGTTGCTGAACAAGCCGAGCACCGCATCGAGATCGCCGGCGTTCAACGCGGCATCGAAAGCGACCGGAACCTGGTCGGGCGCACGGCATACGACTGACTTGCTTTCGATCGCAGCGACGAATCGCGCAATGAGCCGCGCCACTTCCGCCGGGGCTTCCAGCGGCGACAAGTGTCCCGTTCCGGGCAGAACGTGCATCGCCGCATGCGGGATGCGCGGCAACAGTTCTGCCTGGAGTGTTGCGATGCGATCCACCTGGTCGAGCTCGCCGGAGATGACGATTGTCGGTGCTTCGATCAACGTTGTTGCCGCAGTAATGTCTTCGCGCATGGCCAGCTCGGGCCAGGCCGACTTGGCTTGCGGCGCGCCCCTCAGACTGTCCTCGATGACTTGCTCGCGGTACGCGGCGTTGAGCGGTTTCGCGGTCAACACGTGATCGATGACGAATTCCACGGACTCGCGCGTTTGATAGGCGCCGGCCAATGTCGCCCGCTGGGCGTCGGAAAGGAGCATCGGCGACGGCGGCGACGGCGCGACCAGCACAAGACCTTCCAGGCCGTTCGGCCGGCGCGATGCGATCAGTTGCGCGACCTTCCCGCCCATCGAATGACCGATCAGAACGTAGCGGCGTAGTCCTAGTGCTTCGATCACGCCTTCGGCGTCGGCGGCGAGATCAGCGATGCCGTAGTGGTCGGCGGGCGCCTCGGAGTCGCCCCAGCCGCGGTGATCGGTGGCAACGATCCGGTACCTGTCAGCCAGTTCGTCTGCGACCGCGTCCCATGTTCGCGCCGAGCCACCGTAGTAGTGCAGGAACACGAGCGCCAGCTCGCCGTTGCCCCGCTGTTTGACGTGAATTTGCGTGCCGTTCGACGCGATTACCATGTTTGTGCTCCTGTCCGTTAGCTGATCGGCGCATCGTAAATTCGATTCTCCAGTTTGATAATTTTCGGATTCGACTATTCAGCCGATAATGCCGTTATCGAATTGGAGGGCAACATGGACCGGCTTACAAGCCTCGGCGTATTCGTCGCCGCCGTGGAGGAGGGCAGCCTGGCTGCGGCAGCTCGCCGCTTTGGGCTGTCGGCAGCGATGGCTGGCAAGCACGTGAGTGCCATCGAGGCCGAACTGAATGCACGGCTACTCCACCGCACCACCCGGCGCTTGAGTCTCACCGATACCGGCCAGACTTACTACGAACGCAGCAAGCGGATTCTCGAAGCCTTCGATGAAGCAAGGCGGGAAGCGAGCGATTCTCAAGGCACGGCCCGCGGTGTGTTGCGCATCGCGGCGCCTGTCACATTCGGCGCGATGCACTTGGGCGAGGTCGTGGCGCGCTACATGGAGGATCACCCGAACGTCACTGTGGAAGTGCAGCTTGGAGACCGCTATGTCGATCTCATCGATGCGGGCGTTGACGTTGCAATCCGGATCGGACGGCTGGAGGCCCCGGGACTTGTGACACGCAGACTTGCGCCGTGCCGAATGGTCGTGTGTGCTTCTCCTGCCTACCTCGAGCGCCACGGAACGCCGCACAGGCCGGAGGATTTGCTCAGCGCGCAACGACTGGCCTTCAGCGAGGCCGTGTCGGCCGGAGATTGGACATTGCGCGACCACGAGAACCGCGTGCACTTCATCGACGGGCCTTGCCGGATGACGGCCAACAACACACAGATGCTGCTCGCTGCCGCTGTTGCGGGAGCGGGTATTGTGTACGGCCCGACCTTCGTGTTCGGCGCCCACATCCGGCGCGGTGAACTTGTGGAGCTACTGCCGGCCTATCGCCCCGCTGAGCTAACGATTCAGGCAGTCTACCCAAGCACGCGGCGCATACCGGTCAAAGTGCGTCGGTTTGTCGATTACCTCGCCGAGACGTTCGGCGATGAACCGCCTTGGGATCGCAAGGGGCTGTCTTAGAGGGCGGCTGTTCGGGCTTCGAAAACGGCCGTTGCGGAGGGGCAAGTGAGCGCCGCTGCCAAGGGTCGACAGCAGCCCGTAGTCTGCGGGCTTAGTCACCAACCACATCGGCAATAGCAGGCTCGTTCTAACCGGCTTTTTAACGTCGCTCACTGATGAGGGTGGGACTCGATTCAGTCATTTACCTCAAACGTTTGCTGCTGACAGAAAAAAAGCGCCCCTGCACACGAATCGGGCGCTGACGTCTTCTCCCTCGGAAGAGCGTCGGAAAGCGCAGAACACGCAACGGTACGGCCTTTTAAGTATTCTGCGTGCCTTCATTATCATTGGATTGAAGAGAAACTTAACCACCCACTAGAGGGGAGGAGTGCGCTCTCCGTTGGGAACTACCTAGCTGAACTGGACTTGAATCGGGAAATTTGGCGATTGTTCTTCGTTAAACCGCGTTCCGCCGTCATCGATTCATCAATTGCCCTTTAAGCGGCTGCGGTTGAGTGCGCTTCGACTTTGCGCCTGTCGCCTTCTGGCGCCATCAAGACTCGGTTGCGCCCTGCGGCCTTGGCGCGATACAGCGTCGCGTCCGCCCGCGCCAAGGCAATTGCCAGCGTATCTCCGGGCATGACACATTCCACCCCCGCGCTGAATGTGCAATGCACGCCCTCTCTTGGCGACCGTTCGACGGCAAGTCGAAGCGCATCCGTCACGGCCGCTGCGTCAGCCTTTCTGGTATCCACGAAAATGATTGCAAACTCCTCGCCGCCAAGACGCCCGAAGAGGTCTGTCGATCGCAGGCGCGCGGATACGATCGACGCAACGTGCGTGAGGATTCGATCGCCGACCGCATGGCCGAAAGCATCGTTTACCGCTTTAAACTCGTCGATGTCCAGAATTGCGATCGACACCGGCTTGCCCATTTCGACCGCGTCGGAAAGCAAAGCGGTCGCCTTCGCCATGAATGCGCGTCGCATCAGTGCACCAGTCAGCTCGTCAATACTGGCGAGGTGTTCCATCTTTCGTGCGAGTTGATCATGCGCGAGCATCACCATCCCGGTTGACAGGCACGGCAATGTGACAATCGCAAGCCCGAGAAACAGAACGTTCCAGGGCGAGGGATCGAGGATAGCCACCTCGGGCATACCGAACGCTCCGCCGACGGCGCGCGCGATATGGAACAAAGCGCCCAGATAAGCTGCCGCCGCAACGAATCGATAGGGGTAGCGCGCGCCGCCACGCGGCGCGTGACGCAGAGCCAGCGTACCGGCGGCGATCCGTGCGTAGGCAAGCAAAGCGGATACGAGCGCGATCTTCGCACCGACGTTCGGCGCCCCGTAAGTAAAGTAGACCACCGCAGCGAAGGCGATGACGAATGCCGCCGTTTCGCTGCGCCGTGCGGCACCCTTGCCGAAGAACTGCCGCATCCCCTGCACGAGCAACAGCACGGCTGTCAGGGCAAAGAACGCGGCCCCGGTGGTCGTGAACTTTCCTGGCTGAGCACCTGCGACCAACATCCACGCCAAGGCAATGGCCAGCAGTGCATGAGCCACGCACCAGCGAGCGATGCCGGGCACCCCTGTCTGAAGTAGCGAACCCAGAATGGCGACGCTCATCAGGCAAGACATGATCACAATACCTACCAGAACGAGAGGGCTGAGCATGAGATCTGGGTGAGGCAAGAGCAATGAGGCGATATTCGACAAGACATTTGTCTGGATATCCTCTTATCGGCCAGTTTGCTCGCCACTTAATACTGTTTTCAGCAACGCGCTATGAAAAAACGCGTGAGTCTATTGCCGGGTCATTTAAAGAGCCGATGCTGCTTCATGTGGAGGGGCGTCCTGCTTCTGGTTAGCAGACATTTCGCTGCTGCCGTGGTCGGGAAGCGGTGGATGTCAATTACACCGCGGGTGAGGAGCAAGGTGGCGCAGCGGGGTGTGGTGATTTACAGCTGGGAGCGGGCGGTGGAGCCTGCCGGGCTGATCTAGCGGTCCAGCTTTTTGCCCGTCCCTCATTGATTTAACATAACACAAATTACGCGATAGGACGGTATGTTTACAGTTGATCCAGTGAACAGGAATAGAACCGCTCCAACGTAACCGATCCTCGCCCCGTCATCCGGCCGTTATATCGTGCGTGGTAAGAAAGGGCTGTCGGCCATCTGCCTTACCCCGCTTAATGCCGCTAGGTGTTCTATGGCCGGCACTTGATTCAACTGTGCCTCCCATATGGGCAAGGAGTCGAATATGTTCGCCAAAAAGACTACCGAAAAAAATGAAGTCGTCTCAGGTACCGTTACGAGGATCGGATCGTTCCTCTTTGCGGGCGCGTCATCTCTGACCTACGAACTCATGCTAGCCGGACACGAGCACCCTTTCCTAATCGGTGCAACGACCGGATCTCGACCTACGTCTCGGATTCATCTCACGGCGGCCGGCGACCTTGTCGAGTTTGAGGCGAGACCGGCAAAGGATCAGCAAGACTACCGAATCGGCATCGAAAGCTCGTTCCAAAATCGATCGCTGGCGGGATAGCGGCACCCGGCGAGAGTAATGGCATGACGGCCGTTCAAGAGATTGCCGGTGATAGCGCAAGGTGTTGACACTCCCGCGCGGAGATTAGGGGGTGTGCGTGAGAACCTGGGCAGTCTGCGCCGTGAAGCGCCGATGTCCCCCCATGGCGGGCATACCCGAGAAAAAATAAAGACGGTCCGGAGAGAGATGGACCGCCTTGAAAGCTGTGGAGAGAGCGGAGCTCTTAAAGCCAATGTACCAGTGCAGCCGACGAATGTATTGTCTTAAATACATTTATTGTGCGCAGACGTTGCGCACATGTGACGGAAAAAATTGCCATTGCCCCCGCACTGCGAGTCATGAATGCCGCCGGACTCACGTCGGTACAGCACTCCTGCCATGCCTGTCCTCCCCCCGCATCGAATACTCGCTCTAACGAACGCACAGCTCAACATGGGTGCCGACCGCTACAGCCAAGGCCGCGTTGGACGGCGGCTGGTGATGGAAGTGCGTGCGCCGCCGAAAGCATTGTGCCCAGCTTTACACTGCCGCACTGCCGAAATCGAAGTCATTTCACGGGCCCCCCCCCCACACAAACTAAAGACTGTATAAGGGCAGTCGATATTTCACGATGATCATCCGCGCCCTGATTCATGACTGAGACCGTGCAAGTGGAAGGCGTCGCCCCTTCCCGCCCTGAGCTTTTTATTGCTGCGGCTGTCTCGGTCGCCATTGTTGCCTTGGCAGCATTTGCCTTCAGCGCTGCACGCCTCCAGTGGCCGGAAGTCAGGCCCTTCTTGCCGATCTTCCTCACAACCGTTGTCCTCTTTGAAGGTTTGACCGGCTATCTTCTGCTGCAGCGCGCCCGCTTGGCAGGAGACCCGTTCTATGGCGCACTTGCTGGCGCCTATGTGTTTGCTGCAGCCGGGGCCGCGGCGCAACTGCCCACCTTTCCGGGCGTGTTTTCGGAAGCAGGCCTGCTCGGCGCCGGTTCACAGACAGCAGTATGGCTGTGGACGTTCTGGCATTCCGGCTTTCCCCTTTTGGTGTTGCTGGCCGGCTTGAGCCGACGTCTCTATCAGCGCGCACAGCCGCAAACACATACTTTCCGCGGCGTTCGGGCTGCGCGCTGGGTCGGCCCAATCGCCGCGACAATCGTGGTGCCGCTTTCCATCTGGGGCACGAGCGCTTTGCCGCAACTCATTCAGGGCGGGACCTACGCAAACCTTGTTGACAGCCTTGGCGTGCCGGTCATCGGCGCGAATGTTGCTGCCCTAGTCGGCTATGTTGCGCTGACCCGGCTACGGCGCTCGGTGGACGTATGGGTTTGCGTAGCACTCTTGGCCAGCCTTGCAGACGCAGTATTGACCCTGCAAGGCGGCGCGAGGTACACCGTGGGTTGGTATGCAGCCCGAGTCCTGAGTGTTCTGTCGTCGGGCGTGGTGCTCTCAATGTTGATTGCAGAAATCACTCGCCTTTACCGCGCCCTCATTAATGCAAATCGGCGGCTCGAAAAGCAGGCACTACTGGATGGACTGACGCAGATAGCAAACCGGCAAGCGTTTGACACCCGTTGGGAAACAGAATGGCGGCGAGCCGAACGAGATGGAACCCCGCTGTCGGTTCTGATGATCGACATTGACCACTTCAAACGAATCAACGACACCTTCGGCCATGGCCGCGGCGACGCCTATTTGGTGGCAGTCGCGAGCATCCTCTCAGGAGTTGCCACACAGCGCGGGAGCGATTTCGTGGCCCGGTATGGAGGAGAAGAATTTGTCGTGCTGCTCCCAGGCACCGAACGCGCCGGCGCGCAACAGGTAGCAGAGAGGGTACGCAGTGACGTGGAAGTAGCGGCCTTGCCTGCGCCTTCGGCGGGTCGCGTTGTGACAGTCAGCATTGGCGTAGCCACCTACACTCCGACCGAGCACGTCGCGGCTGGCCAGGCATATCAAGGCTCGGCCGGACGGGTCACTGCTGAAGTCCTTGCCCGAGCGGATATGGCACTCTATGACGCCAAGCGCGCAGGCCGAAACGCAGTCTCCAGTCGCTAGAGCGAACACGCTTTACACCAGCTTCCGCACACGATCTACAAGCCCCAAGGCTACCCCGGACAACCCACTCGGCGTTGCGCTTTTAGCCTTGGCCAACATCTCATCGCCACAAAGGGTGCGCCTCTACGCGCGGGGCGCGGGGCCAAAGTCAGCCGTGGCCTGCCATTGATCCATGTCAATATCCAGATCACACAGTGGGCAATCCTAGGTCTGTACCGAGTCCAGGGGGCGCCCATGAATGAACAGATCAAGGAAAAGATACTGGCGTTGCTGGATCAGCACCGGATCATGACAATCGCCACGTTAAGGCCTGACGGTTGGCCCCAGGCTACAACCGTGGGGTACTTCAGCGAGGGACTTACGCTCTACTTCCTTTGTGGCCTAGAAAGTCAGAAAGCCGCCAACTTGGCACGAGACAACCGCGTCTCTCTGACGATCGATCACGATACGTCCGACCTGATGGCGATAGCCGGGTTGTCCATGGCCGCACACGCATATCCAGTCACCGATCTGGCTGAGGCGGAAAAGATCCTGCGCATGCTTCCACTCAAGTATCCGGATCAGGTTGCGCTGCCAATGCCGATGCCATCCCCGGAAGAAGTCCGAATATTCCGCGTCACACCATCCGTAATTTCCGTGCTCGATTATTCGCAAGGCTTCGGGCACACCGATCTCGTCATTTGCTGACTACATTTATGAGGTGGGTTGCGTGCACCAAAGCCGGCAGCCTCTACGCATTGGGGGTTTTTGGGGTCGGCTTTGCCCTCGGGGCAATCCGTGTCCTGTACCTGGTACCTCGCTTGGGAGAGACGGTCGCCGTATTGTTGGAAGCACCACTCATGCTTGCCGTGAGCTGGAAGGCGTCACGATGGAGCGCAAGCAAGCATGGTCTGCTGACTGATCCTCACGGCGCATTGCTGATGGGAGCAATCGCCTTTGCCGTCTTGATGTTTGCGGAGTTTGCAACTGCAGTGCTCTGCTTCCAAAGGACCGCGGCGGAGTACGTCGCTGGCTTCTGGTCCGTGCCAGGGGCGATTGGGCTCGCGGCTCAAGCGTGTTTTGCTGGCTTTCCATTTCTTCAGTCCAATCGCCACGGAATCGATGTCGACGGATCAATATGAACGGCCTATGTTCAACATAGGTCGTCAGGGCGCAGCGCATATCGTCAGCGAATTCGGCATGTACACCCTCCTCCTGCGCTGCCGAGACGCCAAAGAACCCGTCGTCATCTCCGCCGGCAGCTTTCGGCACAAGCGCGCTCGCGCGCTGACGGATTTTGCGCGGGCGACGGTGCAGATTTCGGATTTGATTGAGGGGGGGTGTAGGGGGTGGGCGGCGCGCCCTTTGCTCCACAACCATTTGCCGACAAGGCGGCCGCGCCGTGAACGGACGATCAATACCGCACTTTCGGCCCGTCATTGCCACCCCAAGGGTTGTTCGCCTCTAACTGAACGCGCGACAATGGGATTTGGCCTCCCCTGCCAAACTCTCCGCCATGTCCATTCGCTCTGCGACACCCGCACTGGCAGCCGCGCTGCTGTTTGGCGCCAGCACGCCACTGGCCAAAACGTTGACTGGCGCGATCTCGCCTATCCTGCTCGCTGGGCTGCTCTACCTCGGCAGTGGTCTTGGGCTGGCCGGAGTGTTATTAGCCCGGCGGTTGGCCCGGGGGGCCAGCCCGACAGAGCCAACCAGACCGGCAATTCCACGCAGGGAAATTCCCTGGCTGCTTGGCGCCATCGTAGCGGGTGGCGTGGCTGGGCCGGCATTTCTGATGACGGGATTAGCACAGACAGGAGCCGCGCCCGCATCGCTGCTGCTTAATGTCGAGGGCGTCTTCACGGCCCTCATTGCGTGGATCGTATTCAAAGAAAACGCCGATCGGCAGATTGTCCTGGGGATGATTGTCATCGTTGCGGGCGGCATGCTGCTGTCATGGCAGCCAGACGCCGCGAGCTTGTCACCCAGCGCACTGCTGATTGTTGCAGCCTGCGCTTGTTGGGCGATAGACAACAATCTGACGCGCAATGTCTCCTCCAATGACGCGGTGCTGATCGCATGCTTGAAGGGCTTGGTGGCGGGCACTTGCAATACCGGTTTTGCGCTGGCCGCCGGCAATGCCCTGCCGACGGCGCAGACACTCATCTTGGCGATGCTGATCGGCTTTGCTGGGTATGGCGTCAGCCTGGCGCTGTTCGTCGTGGCGCTTCGGCACCTTGGAACCGCGCGCACTGGCGCGTATTTCTCGGTCGCGCCGTTGTTTGGCGTTGTGATTTCCTTCCTGATCTGGCCGGAAGTCCCCGGAGTACTGTTCTGGATTGCCGCCGCGTTGATGGCACTCGGTGTCTGGCTACATTTGCGTGAGCGACACGAGCATGAACACATGCATGAGCCAATGGAGCATATGCACTCGCATCGGCATGATGAACACCACCAGCACGAGCATGATTTCGCGTGGGACGGGAAGGAACCGCACGTGCATGTCCACCGGCATGAGCCATTGGTCCATAAGCACCCGCATTACCCAGACATCCATCACCGCCACGTGCATTAGGGCGCGACGTCACCTTCGCGGCAATTCGCAGAGTGCAGACCGTGACGGCGCTCCCTGATGCTATGCCAGAGACCGCTTTTGGCCGGGAGCGGACGTACAAGCATTTACCTCACTTCTGGTCAGCATAAGTCCCAAGCAAATAACACTTGCCGGCAGTGCCTACAGACGAATTTGTACAGAGCGGAGTCACCACCCGGTTGGTAGCCCTCCGTGACCCATCTGCACGTCGCCTCGTCCTGCTTGTACTCACCAGCCAAGCTTGCTTGGTGCTGTCGGATGCTGACTCGATGTCCTGGATACTGGCATCGCCGTGAAACTCGCAAGCGTCACCACAGTGAGAAAGCCACCACTCCTGTTGCCAAGAGATATAGCCTGGGGTCCGAAGATTTACCTCTTCCATAACTTCCGCCGGCACACCCGCACGCGCCAGAGGGTGCGAGTCTGCGAAAGATGCGTCCAGCTTGCTCGCTGCAGAGCCATCGGCGATGCACCAGGGGCACAACGCGTCATGCAAATCGTTGACTGAATAGACCGGTCCTACATAGATATAGCCGCGCGCCTGATTGCAGCACGCGCAAATCTTTTCACTAGCAGCGACAGCCCCCGTGGCAAGGGGGGCAGGATGGTACCGAAAGTAAGGAAGCGGTTCTGTTCCGTTCATGGCTCTGTATCGCCGTCACTAAGCTGGGCTCGCCCCCTGCACCATCGATGTCCAATCCAATTTCGATCTGCCGCACCCCTAGGGCATGCAGAGAGAGCCGGGTGACAGCGACAAGCCCTCGCCACAGCCACCGATTTCTCGCAGATCGGCGGTCTTCCGCTCGAACACTTGCCCAAGGAGATCTTCATGTGGGCCACTGACATGGTCGATACGGCCTTGGTTGGCTTCGATCGGCGTGAACTGGTGAAGCCCCCCCCGTTGCATGCCGGCGAGGAATGGGATGCCTAGGAGGCCGCACGGCAGGCGATGTCGGGCCATCTGTCGATGAACACCTCTGCACCGCGATATGCGGTGGCTCGATGAGCCCGGCGATCGCATCTGGGAGCAGTTGCAGGCTTTCTCAGCAGAGGCTCGCGCAAGCTTCCGGTCGCAGCGCTGAGCCTGAGGGAACGTGGAACTGGGCACCCTGCGGTGGGTGCGCCAGTTCAACCACATCCGAATATGCTTGATCCTATCGGACATATCCCTCCGGTAGAAGCTGAGACAAACTTTTTTCCGCTCAGTGCAGGAATGGAGGGAGACTCCATGGAACAAGCGGTTTGCAATCTGACACGCGCCGCGCCGATGTCCCGCCCATGGCGGGCATACCCGAGAAAAATAAAGGCGGCCCGGAGAGGGGTGGACCGCCTTGGCGCGGCCCTTCATGCATTAACGCCCCGTTGTGCACACAACCCATGGATCCCCATCGAAACCCGCAATCAATTGATAGCTCGGCCTACAAATCACGAACATAGCAGGGGTACTCAGTTTTCTGTTGACGCGCAAGCGCGACGCTCACGTTTGCCACGCAAACTGGTGCCTCCTTGCTCGTCTCGCCTATCAACATACCGTCGGGCGCGTAGGCGAACCCCATTCCCCCAAACTGCTGACCGAGCTCACCCGGTCCATAGCGATTCGAGCTGATCAGATAAGCCCCCGAAACTATCGCGGCCAATGCACCAGCGGCCTTCCACCGGTGCATTGACGTCCCGCTTGCTCTGGGGCACACAATGAGATCGACCCCGCCCCTACCGTATTCTCGAGCGTGCTCGTTAAAAAACAATTCCGTGCACAGGAGCACGCCGATTTCGAGCCCCGCTAGTTCAAATGTCTCAAAACCGGATTGGCCACGGTCGAACCAAGTCTCCTCATAGAAGCCCGCTTCTTGCGGGAAGAATTTTTTGTGATGCAGGTAACGATATTGTCCGTCTTGTAAGCCGAAAGCCTCATTAACAAGCTTGCCACCGCGTATCACCGGCCGGGAGGACACAACGGCCTTTACCTGGAGCGCCTTCAAGGCATCGATCGCCTGCTCGTGCGCTTCCGCCCACGAATGCGCGGCGGAAGAGTCGAACTCCGACCTCTCAGGAAGCCAACTGCCGAACGGCATCTCGTTAGTGATTAACAGGTCCACGCGGGACGCCTCGACGTTTCTTCTAATGCGGTCCCATTCGGCCCCGCTGTGCGTTAGCCCCTCCGGCCACTGCACATAGCCTACCTTCACCTCGTCCATACATTCCCTCGCCTTTAAGTGATCGCACGCCCGCGCCGTGGCTGAAGAGGAGTCCCTGCAAGCACGCGCCGCACTGATCCTCCCCCGAGCCCGACCGTTGGTACAGAGACGGTAGCACTTCGGGGAATCTCGATCCACGCCGGTTCGATATTGGGTCCGCGGAATTCGCCTGTGACGGGATAACGGACGCCAGGGCACGCGAAAAAAAACGTGACGGACATCCCGTGAGCTGGACTTTGACGAACGACACTTGCTCTCGGCCGATGCCCGATTGCATGAAGTTTCTCGAGTGCGCGCGGCCTTCGATTGGTGCAGCACAAAAGGGCCTTTATCCGATTGAACTTGGCATTCGAGTGTCCATGTCAGCGCTCGAGCGAATGGCTATAACTTGCGGGCTAGCGCCCGACGACCGGGCGCGGCGACCGTCTCTGCCGCACATCGGATGCAAAAAGCATAACGCGACCCACTCCGGACGCAGGACCAAGCTCTACCTCATCGGCAGTTTTCAGGGTCCATCGGTCATCCGTTACTCGTCACTCGGCACTAGCGCCGTGCGCCGCGTACCTTTCCCTTTGCCGAGGGGAGCTCACGACCCGTCCGTCGCGCGTCAGCATGTTCTCGAATCACGTCGATCAGTGCGCGCAGTCCGGCTGGCACATGGCGGCGGCCCGGGTAGTACAGACAGAGGCCGTCGAGCGGCGGCGTCCAGTCTTCCAGCACGCGAACCAGCGTGCCCGCTTTGATATCCGCGGCGACGGTCCACTCGGTCAGATAGGCGAGACCGAGACCGGCGCGAGCTGCTGCCAGCATGAGGCCCGGTTCGTCGAGCGTCAGCGCACCCTTTCCGTCAATACGCACCGCTTCGCCGTGGCGCTCGAACTCCCACTGATAGATCGCGCCACTCGGCATACGCGTGCGGATGCAGCTGTGCGCGTTCAGATCAGCGGGCGTGCGCGGCGGCTTGTGTTGCGCGAAGTACATCGGACTACCGACGACGGCGAAGCGCTGCCTGTCGCCGAACGGCACTGCAATCATGTCCCGCGGGACGGTTTCTGCGAGACGGATACCCGCATCGAATCCTTCGACGACGATATCGATCAACCGTCCTTCGGTGACGATATCGACCTTCATCTCCGGATAGCGCTGCAGGAATGTAGTAAAGAGCGGCATCACCTGCTTCGCCGCCCCCGCCGACGTATTGATGCGCAACGTGCCCGACGGCGTGTCGCGAAAGTTGCCGACCTGTTCGATCGCGACGCGGATTGTCGACAGCGCCGGCGCGATGCTATCAACGAATTGCGCACCGGCCTCTGACAGCGACACGCTGCGCGTCGTGCGATTGAACAGCCGCACGCTGATGCGCGCTTCGAGTGCCGCCACCGAGTGACTAAGCGCGGACGTCGAGACGCCCAGTTCGGTCGCGGCCGCGCGAAAGCTGCGATGACGCGCGACGGCCAGCACCGCTTCCAGTTCACCCAGGCCCGAAGTTTTCATTATCCTGAATTGTTCAACACGACATGCCGGATTGTATGGCTTGTTAGCGCAATTGGTCCGGTCTATTGTGTGGCAACCAACACGCTATCCAGGAACAGCAATGCAGACCATCGACGAGGTCTATATCAACGGCGCGTTCGTCACGCCGCACGGCGACGAACTGTTCGATCTTTTCAATCCAGCGACCGAACAGGTGATCGGTCGCGTACGCCTCGCCGATGCGCAAGATGCGTGCGACGCGGTCGCTGCCGCGAAGCGCGCCTTTCCCGCGTTTTCGCGCACCGACAAGCGCGAGCGCATCGACATGCTAAAGCGGATGCATGAAGCCGTCGTCGCGAAGGAGGACGAGCTTTACGAAGCGATCACGGACGAATATGGCGCGCCGGTTTCGCGTGGCCGGTGGATGGCTCGGCACGCGAGCAATGTGCTGCTCGAAGCGGCGAAAGTGCTACAGGACTACGCGTTCGTGCGCCGCGCGGGCGTCGCTGAAGTAGTGATGCAGCCGCTCGGCGTCGCCGGTCTGATCACGCCGTGGAATAGCAACGCGGGCTTCATCTGCGGGAAGCTGGCCGCCGCGTTGGCAGCGGGCTGCACTGCCGTTATCAAGCCGAGCGAGATGAGCGCGATCCAGACCCGCATCGTCACAGAAGCGTTGCACGAGGCGGACTTGCCGGCTGGCGTATTCAACATCGTGACGGGGCGTGGTGAAACGGTCGGTGCCCAGATTAGCTCACATCCCGATGTCGCGAAATTGTCGTTCACCGGCTCCACGGCAGTCGGCAAATCGATTCTGCGTGCCGGAGCCGACACGTTGAAGCGCGTGACGCTCGAACTCGGCGGCAAGTCACCGATGATCGTGCTCGACGATACGGACTTCGACCACGTAATGCCGCTTGTAATTCAGGCCGGTTTCATGAACAGCGGCCAGGCATGCATCGCGGGCACGCGCATCCTCGTGCCGCAGCAAAGGCTCGCGGAGTTCGAAGCGCGCGTGCGGGAAGAAGTCGCGCGCACGCAGGCGGGCGATCCGCGTGATCCACAAACCACTGTCGGCCCCATGGTCAGCCAGAAGCAGTGGGAGCGCGTGCAGCGCTATATCCGCATCGGCATCGACGAGGGGGCGCGTTTGATCGCAGGCGGCGAAGGCCGGCCGGATGGTATCGACGCCGGGTGGTTCGTGCGACCCACTGTCTTCTCCGACGTGACGAATGACATGACGATCGCGCGCGAAGAGATTTTCGGCCCGGTGCTGTCGATCATCACGTACCGTGATACTGAAGATGCGATTGCCATTGCCAACGACACGAACTACGGCTTGCAGGCGTACGTGGTCTCGGCGGATGAGAAGCGTGCGCGCGAGGTCGCGTCGCGGATCGAAGCGGGACGCGTACTCGTCAACACGCTCGCACACGAACCGGCCGCGCCGTTCGGCGGCTTCAAGCAGTCTGGTATCGGCCGCGAGTACGGCACGTTTGGGCTGGAGGCGTTTCTGGAGCCGAAGGCCATTCTTGCTGGACTGTGATTGGGCAGCGCCAAGCGTTCGTTGGCGCGCCCCACAGGGTTGATCAGGCAGGGACGTCAGCATTTAGGACTGCGGCTTCAGAAAATCGAGAGCGGTTGGTGCAGTTCTATGGCTTGCGATGCAACAGCCGTAATCGGAGCGCGAAGTTCCGTTGTCAGCGCGGCGCTGACGTCCGGACGACCGAATGATCGCGCAGACCAACGACGCTTCTTGGCCGGCTAGAGTCCGACGATCGCAACGGGTGCGTGCTTTATGCAAAAGGCATAACCCGACCCGCAGCGGCCTTTACGTCGCCGAATACCAACCGACGGCTTCCCACACCACTGCGGCCATTTGCGCTAACAGCGGCTCACCCGATGTGGAGCCGTCGCTTTCGTCACTCAGCTAGCAAAGTCAGTCGATGCCGACAGATCCTTCCACGCTTCCGTTTCCTGCGTCACGTAAGCGTTTTTCGCGGCGATGGCAGCCAGTGTGTCCGTGCCAAGCGGAAGGCGCAACGGTGGATTCGACGCGTCGACCAGCGTGATCATCGCGGCTGCAAGCTTCGTCGGATCGCCAGGCTGGTTGTGATTCATTTCTACGGCCTTGCGGCGAACCGCACCTGAGGTTTCGTCATAGTCGTCGATGACGTCCGGCGCCACGATCAGCGACGACGCATCCAGGAAGTCCGTACGAAAATACCCCGGCTCGACAACTGTCGCGTGAACGCCAAGCGGAATCAACTCGGCACGCAGCGCTTCTGTAATGCCTTCGACGGCGAATTTCGTCGACGAGTACACGCCAAATCCCGCCGCGGCTCGATAGCCGCCAATCGATGAAATATTGATCACGTGGCCCGAGCGGTTCGCGCGCATCGTCGGCAACACAGCACGCGTGACGTTAAGCAAGCCGAATACGTTCGTGTCGTACATGCGACGGACGTCCTTGTCGGCGGATTCTTCCACCGCACCCAGCAGACCGAAGCCGGCGTTGTTGACCAGCACGTCGACGCGGCCGAATTTTTCAACCGCCGCCTGCACTGCGGCCCTTGCCTGGGCCTCGTTGGTCACGTCCAGCACAACCGGCAGCAACGCAACCGAGTTGCCAAGACGCTCGACGATGGCAGAGACGTTACGTCCGGCAGCCACGACCGCGTTACCGTCCGCGAGCGCCGCTTCGGCAATCAATGCGCCGATACCTCGCGACGCGCCGGTGATGAACCATACGCGCTTGAAACCGCCTTTTTGAACGCCTGCCATGATGTCTCTCCTACGTGTGTGATGAGGTGATGCCATCGTAGATCCAACGATTGACACAAACTAGCCGCCCTATTCTGGAGTCATAATCAACTTATATTTGCGAATATGGGGCCCCAGAAATGAACGAAATTCGCGCGATCACTACTTTCGTACGCGCCGCAACGCTCGGCAGCCTGCGGAGCGCCGCGGTCGATCAAGGCATCTCGCCGCAGGCAGCAAGCCATGCAGTGATGCAATTGGAGAAGGAACTGGGCGTGCGGCTTTTTCATCGGACAACCCGCAAGCTGAGCCTGACAGAGGAAGGCCAACGGCTTCGCGACAGCGTGGAGCCGGCGCTAGCTATTCTGTCGTCCGCGCTCGACGAGGCCCGCCGCTCGACGGAAGAAGTAGGCGGCATGTTGCGCGTGAGCGCGCCGCGCGCACTCGGGCTCCCGGTCCTATGGCCATACTTCGAGGAATTCCAGAAGCGCTATCAGAATGTACAACTCGAAGTGCAATTCGACGATCAGTTCACGGATCTTGTGGCCGACCGCTCTGATGTGGGATTTCGCGGTGGACCGCCACCATCGGGTGGCTCGATCGCACGCCCGCTGGTGCCGATTCAGCTGATCGTGTGTGCGTCGCCCGAGTATATCGAGCGCAACGGCGCGCCGCGGACCATCGAAGAACTGGCTCAACATCGCTGTACCGGATACCGGCGCGCTAACACGGGAAAGCTCGCGCAATGGCAGTTCCGTATTGGCGACGAGATCGTCTATCGCGACGTGCCTGCTGCGATCTGCGTGAACGACACGGAAATGGAATCGCAGGCGGTCCTGTCGGGTCTCGGCATCGGGCAGTTGGGCAGCTTCAACGCCACGACTCATATCAGAAGCGGCCGACTTGTCCCGCTGCTGACGCGGCACGTCACCGAATACGGCATGATCTACATCTACTACAAGCATCGAACCGAACAGTCGCTGCGCGTGAAGACGTTCATCGACTTCATGGTTGAGCGCATGGCCGGCAACCGAAACTTTTTCCTCGATCCATCCGAGCTTCGCGCAGGGCGGCAACCGCAGCAGAAACGCCCAGCGAGAGGACGTGGATAGTTGCTCTCCTTTGTCAGAGCACGCAACGAACACCATCATCGGACAAGCGGCCGCTAGCGGACATTCGAATGTCCGAAAGGGTCGGTGGCCGAACGACCAGTTTTGGACGGAAGCGGCCTGCCCCACTCTATCGACAAACGCCTGCTCACGACTCAAAGGCGCTGTCCGCACCTCTAATTGCCCGCCTGAGAGCGGACGTTCGCAGAAGCGTCGTGCGACCGGTCGCTGTCGCTGCAAAGCAGCCGGTCCTCGACGCGAATCATCGGCCTGGCATGCCGTTGAGCTCCTCCCGGGTCTGCGCGAGCAAGCCGCCGTGTATCTCGCGATTGCCTGCGAGGACTCCCTCGCCATTCCATCCAAACGCGTCCCCGCGCAGGTCCGTGACGACGCCTCCGGCCTCGCGCACGACGAGGGCCCCAGCCAGCCAGTCTGCGGTGTCGCGGCCATTCTCCCAGTAGGCATCGAGACGCCCCGCGGCCGTGTAGGCGAGCTGCAGCGAGACGGCGGCCATCGACCGCACCACGAACACCGACTTGGCGACCCGGCTCGTAAGGCGCATCGCCTGGGCCTGCTCCTCGGCGCCGACCTGAATCAGCGGCGGATTCGCGGTAGCTACGACCGCATGCGACAGTGTGGCCCTTCCGGACACGCGAATGGGCGATCCGTTGCACCACGCATCCGCTCCAGCCTCGGCGATGAAGACTTCGCGCCGCGTCGGGTCGTAGACGATCGCCAGCACCGGCTCGCCGTCGCGCACCAGCACGAGCGAGCTCGCCCACAGCGGCAACCCTTGCAGGTAGTGGTAGGCGCCGTCGATGGCGTCGTAAAGCCAGTAGGCCGCGGACGTGGGACGGTCCTCCTCGTCGGTCCAGCCGACCTCGGGATGGGCCGGCGCCAATACGTCGCGAAGCTCGCGCTGCGACGCGATGCTCACTTGGCGGACATGCGCAATCTGCTGTTCGAGCGACCGCGTGCTACCGCAGGCGGGACCGTTCGCGGCGATGTCGTCGGCGATGCGAGTAACCGCGTCGATGCAAGGTTGGAGGATGGTGGTAGTCATGATGTTCACGCCTTCGGCACGACGCCGATTTGTTGAAGGAACGACAGGTTGTCCTCAAGGTGCCAGTTGTCGGTGATCCTGCCGTCACGCACCCGCAGGAGTCAGTAACGATGAAGTCGACAGCCTGGCCGCTGCCCTGGCGACCCATGAACATTCTGAGTCCGGCATGTACACCCTAGTCCTTCGCTGCCTTGACGCCATGAAGCCTGGAACCGTGCCGCACCGCTTCCGCAAGTAGCTCACGTCCATCGTCCTGCCCGCCATCTGGAAGACCGGCCAACGTGCTGCGCGTTGGGTGGAATGGCGTGATGACTGCGAGTCTCCTCGAGCAGACCGAGCTTGGTCTGGACCACGCAAGGAAGGTCCGTTTCCACAAACCGGATGTCACCGCAACGAGTGAGATCGATGCCGCGAAGGGAGTATCCGCTTGCGAGCTCGATGACCTGAGATGAGTCGGACTAGGTGGCCGCTCCCGGCGAGTTATAGCCATTCGCGCGAGCGCTGACATGGACACTCGAACGTCGAGTTCAATCGGATAGCGGCCGTTTGTGCTGCAAAGACCGAAGGCCGCCTCTATTCGTCGGAAGCTTCATTCAATCGGGCATCGGCCCCGAGCAAGTGTCCTTCGCCAAGGTGCTTCTCACGCGATGTCCACCACGATTTTTCCGCGTGCGGTGGCGTTTGTTATCGCGTCATAGGCGAGTTCAGCCGACCCTAGATCGAACCGGCGAGGATCGAGATTCGGCGACAGCTTGCCGGCTTCCGTCAGCCGTGTGGCTTCGCGCAGCATCTCTCCGTGGTGTGCGCGATGTTTGCCCGTCAGGAGCGGATAAAGGGTGAACACGCCTGAGTATGTTGCTTCGCGAAACGAAAGCGGAGCGAGCGCATGCGTCCCCCAACCCAACGCGCTGACCACATGACCAAAATGCTTGACGGCAGCAAACGAAGCATCGAGCGTTGGGCCGCCAACGGTGTCTACAACTAGGTCAAAGCCTGCGCCATGCGTCAATGATTCGACGTATTGGTCGACGGACTGCGCCTGATAGTCGATTGGCGTAGCGCCCAGGCGCGCGACGAGATCGTGGTCGAGCGAGCTCGCGGTCGCGAAGACCTGGGCACCGAGCGCGCGCGCCAACTGTACCGAGACATGTCCGACGCCGCCTGCGCCTCCCTGAACCAGCACGGTTTGCTCGGGCTGCAAATGCGCCCGGTCGACGATGCCGGAATACGACGTGATAAATGCGAGGGGCAGTGCCGCGGCTTCTCGCATCGAGAGATTGGCCGGCTTGATCGCGAGCAAGTCGGCGTCGACTGCCGCGTACTGGGCCAGCGAGCCCTGAAGCCCGCCAACGCCGCCCGTCATCCCGTACACCTCGTCGCCGACTTTGAACGCGGTGACGCCGGAGCCAACGGCGTCGACTACGCCAGCCATATCGATGCCCAACACCAGCGGCAGCGGATGCTTTGCGTGCGCCGCGCTGCCGGCGCGTATCTTGGTGTCGAGCGGATTGAGGCCGCTTGCCGCAATACGCACCCGTACCTGACCATGCGCAGGCTGAGGGATCGAGATTTCCGTCAATTCGAGCGGGCCGTTGTAGCGATTGAGTACGAGCGCTTGCATGTTCATGATCATTTCCTTTTCGGTGGAACCAACACGTTGACGGGTTCATAATGTGCCATGCCATAAGGCATGTAAATGAACGTTTTTTCACGGTAATCAAACAAAAATGAATGACTCAGGGTTGGAATGGAGCGATGTCCGGATCTTTCTGGCGATTGCCCGCAGCGGCACGCTGGGGGCGGCTGCGAAGCGCGTTGGGCAGACCCAGCCAACCATGGGCCGTAGGTTGCGCGCGCTCGAGGAAGCACTTGGACACACGCTGTTTCAGCGCACCAGCGATGGTTTCGTTCTGACGGATGACGGCGCAGCCGTGTTGGCCCATGCCGAAAGAATGGAGGAGGAAGCACATGGCTTCACGCGCGCCCTGACGGGCAAAGAGACGCAGCTGACTGGTCTGCTGCGCGTCTCGTCATCGGACTGGTTCGGCATCCACATACTCACGCCGGTGTTCGCGCGCTTTCTGGCGAATCACCCGGGTATCTCGCTGGAGCTTGTCACGGATTCGCGCCTCTACAACCTTGCGCGGCGCGAAGCGGATCTGGCGTTCCGCATCACGCCCTTTGACGAACCGGACGTCATCCAGCGCAAATTAATGCATCTTGACTACGCGTTGTATGGACATGTCGATCTGGTCCCGCCGGTGCGCGGGCGGGGGGATGGCATGCGGCTGATCAGCATGGACAGCGCGTTCGGCTCACTGCCGGACGTCGAGTGGGTTAAGCGCATGCTGCCCAAAGCGAAGATCGTGTTCGGCAGCAACAATCGCGGCGTCCAGGCGCGCATGTGTGCTGAAGGAGTTGGCTTCGCCGTGCTGCCTTGCCCGCTTGGCGATGCGACGCCGGGACTCGGTAGGATCGATCTGGGCGAAGCGCCGCCGGGGCGCGATGTCTGGCTTGGCTACCACCGTGATCTGCGCCGCGTCGCGCGACTGCGCGCTCTTCTGGATGCGACCATCGAGGCGCTAGGGAGCGTTTGATAGAGCGATTGAGAACCCCGCAGCCTCCCTAAGCTGGAGAGCACGGAGCGATCGCTTGCCGGGTGGGCTGCAGAAGTGTCGCCTAATCGGGCTTGCGGTGTCGCGCGAAAAAATTCACCCGCCCCCTGGATGCGCATTGCGCACGAAGTAAGGCATTTACGGCGATCCGGCAGACGCATCAAATGCAGAGTTGGCGAGGTATGTGACCGTCAAATCAACGAATGCACGCAGGCGGTTAAGCCGCTTCAAATCGCGATGGTAGCCCATCCATATCTCGCGATGCGGCGGCTCCACGTTTAGCTCCAGCCGACGGATACCGTGGGTCTGGTCACCCAGCGGACGCGGCAACACGGCTATGCCCATTCCCATTGCGCACATCTGCGCCTTGACGTTCCGGTTGTTAGAATGCAGCGCGACGCCTGCGTTCGGGAACATCTCCCTCAGCCAAGCCGTATCTGGAAACGACCCACTGAACGCATCCGGCGTGATCAGCCGATATCCGCTGCCGTCGCCAGCGACCGGGGCAGGCCCGTTGGCAGATACGTAGACGCCATAGCGCATCTGTAGCAACCGCCGTTGGACGATGTCCTGCTCCTCGAACGGGACAATGCGAAACGCCACATCAGCCTCCCGTTGCGCCAGATTAAATAACCGCGTTCCGGTGAGCACCTCGATCTCGACTTGGGGATATTGGGCCGCATACGCCGCCAGCACCGGAGGCAACACGTAGGCGCCGAACCAGTCGGCAGAGGTCACGCGCAGCGTGCCGTCGAGCGCTTGTTGTTTCCCGGCCAGTCTCCGCTCCATCGCCAGCGCACCCTCTTCGATCTGCTCGGCAAGAGTCGCGCTGGCCTGGGTGATTCAACGGCCTGGCATTGCTTCCACGCTGATGGGCGTGAGCAAGGTTGAGCAGTTGCACGACAACATTGAGGCGCTCAACGTGCGTCTGTCACCGGACCATCTGGACATGCTCGACAAAGTCAGTGCGCCGACGCAAAAGATGCTGTACAGCCTATTCACGCCGCAGTTGCGGCAGCATGCTGTCTTTGGCGGCAGTCAAGTGAGATCCTGGGCAGGGTAAGCTGCTACCCCGCTACGAGATGCCTGGATGAAGAACTGGCCCGCCCATCTGAAAAAGGGGCAGAGCTTGTCTTCTTGAGTCCATCGGCCAATACAGCTTCCACGCAAATCCATCTCAATGAAAATCAACCGGTCTCTCCCGTGCCCGGACGCTCCCGCCCCGCCAGCCATGCCAGCCGACTCCGCACTCATCAGCGTGACCGCCAAGGTCTCTGCCTACTATCGCCAATTCACCGACATCCAGTTTGCTCAGGAGGCTGCTGAGCTGATCGGGGCAAGTGCTGCTTTCGAGCAAATCTTGAGCGAGAATGGATTGAAGCGCGAGAACCTCACCTTTTACGCGCCCATGTTTGAGGCTCGCTATAAGAGCATCACCGAGCTGATTCGGAAGTCCGGCTCATCTCAGGTCATCGAGCTCGCAAGCGGATACTCGCTTCGAGGCCTCGACCTCACTCGTTGCGGTGACATCCGGTATGTGGAAACGGACCTTCCTGGCGTGATCCAGACCAAGCTCGGTCTGCTCGAAGAGATTCGCAGGCATCACGCCATTCCACCCGACGCGCAGCACGTTGTGACCCCCGCCGATGCGCTTGTCTTCGAAGAAATCCACGCAAGCGTAGCGTCTCTGGACCCGGGGGAGAGGCTGACCGTTCTGTGCGAAGGCCTGATCATGTATTTGTCCAAGGATCAGACAGAGGTGCTCGCGCGCAATATCCGTCGGCTACTCGGTGGCTTTGCGAGCGGTTGCTGGATGACGCCTGATTTCACCTTTAGATCGGAGGCTGCGAACCTGTCACCGGATCGGGTAAGACTGCGCGAAGCAATTACTGGTGTTACTCAAACGCAGCTCGACGCCTCTGCGTTTGAGGACGAACAAGACCTCATCGCATTCCTGGGCCGCCTGGGATTCCGCGTCGAAGTTCGCAGTCAGGTTGATGAAACACCTTCGTTCTCTTCACTTAAGTCCCTTGGGCTGGCTCCCGCGGTGATCGAACGGTTCCGGGGCGCCTTACGGGTGTGGGTAATGACGATCGACTCGTGACTGAGTGCCAATCCGAACCTTGGGCCAACGAGGCCCTCTCTTCATTTCACAAGCGACAGCCGCAAGACTTCGCCAATGTGCCGACGATACGCAGCAGAAGTCCAGCCGCGCTTGACCACCAGATCATCCCAAGTTACCGATGAGGTCAGCGACCAGATCAGATCTGCTGCTGCAGTAACCGAAATCCCATCGCGAAGTTTGCCGTCGGCTTTGATACGCGCGGCAACAACACGGCAGCCTTCCAGGCGATCGCTTTGCCGGTCTTGCCATGCCTGCTCTGCATCGGGATCTTGCCGCCGCAGCAGTTCAAAGGCATCTGCAAGCGGCTTGTACGCGGGGCACAGTCGAGCCTGTCGGTCCACAAGGGCCAGCATGGCTGCAACGCCGTTCTCGGCCGCTCTAATGCGCGCCTGCTCTTGAACAATCCCCCGCTTGCCGTCCACGTATCGAAGCAGCGCGACGAACAGATCGGCCTTGTTCTCAAAGATCAGATACAGCGCTTGCCGCGATAGGTCTGCCTGCTTGGCAATTTGGCTCATTGTGATGCCGGTAGCGCCACCCTCAATGAGCGCCAATGTGGCTTGCAGGATGCGGGCACGCGTCGTTGGCCTTGAACTTGACACTGTGTAAACTCCAGCTTAGTTTACACAGTGTAAAGCGCCATTCTCCTTTTGAGAATGGCCCAACTGGAGAACACCATGCAAGTGCACATATTCCGAGGGCAGGGTCGCGTATTCGGGTTCACGTTGGATGAGCGTGGCGCCAACCTGCCCGAGCGGCACGGCCCGTGGACCCCGTTCAAAGTACTCGACATGCACCCGGACGAGCCGCACCGGGGCGTCGACGTGAACACGTGCCTGGACGATATCGAGCAGCACGGATTCCACCTCACGGACGCGCACGAGCGGATCACGCACTTGAATGTGGCCTAGCTGCGAAGCTTCTTGGCCGGACTGCGCCGGCCCGTCGGTTTGCGCGTAACGGTAGCCCCCCCCGGGGGTTAGGGGCTGGGCGTGTCGTCAGACTCGATCCGTTGCGTTCAACGATGCGAACGCTCGATGACGACCTCGCTGAACTGGACCACCGGCGTGATGTCGGTGTAGTTGGCGATGTCGCTCAGGATCTCGGGGCGATGCGGTTGGATGGCGGCCTCATAGCCTTCCGCCGAATCACAGATGAACGCACACATCGCCACGAAGGCGGGCGGTTCACCGGGCGATCTGCCGGTCAAGCCTTTGTCGATGGTGTAGTACGCGCAGGCGCTGCCCAGCCGGGCCTTTACCATCGGCATGTGCCTGTCTCTGTAGTAGGTGTGGTCGAAGCGTGCGCCTTCGGTGTACGGGTACATCACGGTGACCTTAATCATGCGGTTCTCCTTTCCATCAATAAGCTCGCATCGTGGGCCGGTTGAAGGCGGTGCTGCCCCTTTGGGCTAGCCGTTATTGGCCGATAGCGGTCGATGATGGCCTGTCTACGACTGTCCACTTCTCACCCACTTCAGCCATTAACCACTTCCCAAAACGGCTGTTCAATTATTTTCGACTGGCACCGCAAGCAAATCCCTGCAGCTGACCAAAGCGTTGCGAACTGACGCTCCTCCTGCGTAGAAGATCAACTGCAAGATCGCCTCGATAACTTGTTCGCGGCTTGCTCCGATGGTTAAAGCCGCATGCACATGGGCGCGTAGCTGCGTAACTGCATGTCCCAATGTCACACACGAGGCGATCATAACGAGCTCGCGCGTTATGAGATCAAGCCCCGGGCGCGACTCGACACCACCTAATGCCCACTCGATCGTCATATCGACGAAGTCGGGACACAAGCCGGCCATATCGGCGATCAACGCCTGTGCGCTGCCGTTCCCGTGTAGCTGATCCAATAATGACAAACCACGTTCGCGCAATTCGGGTTGCGACCGCATACTGAACTTCCTCCAGGGATCTGCGATTCGTATGCGCGGTATTGGCTCCGCGCCCGAATCAATGAGCAGCCTCAGCGGGGCCGCCCGCCATCGCCTGCATTTCCGAGACTAGCTTGCCCGCCTTGGCCCACTGCTCGCGCGGGACCTCGTACATCACAACATCCACGCTCTCAGGTGGGCACTTCAGTACCTCAACGGTTACTCGGGTGACTTCTCGGACGAAGTCACGCTTCTGTTCCGGCGTTCGGCCGGGATGCATCTCTAATCGCAAAATTGGCATAGTTCGATACCCGTGTTGGTGCGGCTCATTGCCGAACGTGAAAGCAGTCTCCCATAGCTCATTACCACGATAAATATGCGAACATTGCCTAGACTCCAAACCACAGGGTTGGCAATGTTGGACAAACTGGCAGGCATGGAAACCTTCGTCCGGGTCGTCGAGGGGGGCAGTTTCTCGGCGGCCGCCCAAGCGATGGGCGTCTCTGCGACGATGGTGGCCAAGCAGGTTCGTGCGATCGAAGATCGGCTCGGCTCCCGGCTGCTGCACCGAACGACGCGCCGTCATCAGCTCACCGAGGTGGGGCAGCTATACCTTGAACGCTGTCGCACAGCACTGGCCGCGGTAGCACTTGCCGAGGCCAGCGCCTCCGAGCTGCAACAGGCGCCACGTGGCTCGTTACGCGTTGTCGCGCCGGTCGGTTTTGGTAGCCGCACGCTCGCTCCAGCACTGGCGGAATGGCTTGCTTTTAATCCTGAGGTGTCCGTTGACCTCACGCTGGACGATCGGCCAGAGGAGTGCGTTGCCAAGGGCCACGAGCTAGGCATCGTAATCGGTGATGTACGTGACACGACGCTTGTGGCACGAACACTCCGCCCCTACCGCCGCATCCTCGCAGCGGCACCGCGTTATCTCGCTGTTCACTGCGCGCCAACGCATCCAAGCGAGCTCGTCCAACATTCGTGCTTGGGCCTCCAATATTGGAAGCATCACGACCGCTGGCACCTGGTCGGACCGAAAGGTGAAGTCTATGTAGTACCGGTCGCTGGTCGATTTACCGCTAACGAAGGGGGCGCGCTAAGACGGGCCGCAGCTGCGGGTGCCGGTATCGTGTTGCAGCCGGAGGACGCCCTGATCAATGACCTCGCAAGCGGACGTCTCGTACAGGTACTACCAGCATGGTCATATAGGCCCACCCCGGTACACCTCGTCTATGCGCCAGACCGTCGACCAACGGCCAAACTACGCAGCGCAATTGATTTCGTTGTTGCGCGCTTCGGCGTCGATTCCCCGTGAGTAGCCACTCCTGACCGAAAGTGGCAAGTGAACGTCCGCATTATTTCCGCCGCGTCTTGTAGATTTCGAATCGACGCGAACACCCCAGGAGTGCCATAAGCTCGCTGGACGTTCACCGCTCCTCCCATTCAAGAAGAGTGAGCCACGCACCTCGCACATCGGCGAACTCCGGAAAGGAGCGTTGCATAACAGATTAACCGACCCTCTCGCCCATCGCATCAAGCGACAGGCAAGTGTACGAGTCAAACACTACCCAGAGTACTTGGCGCGGACTCGGTACGCTCAGCCAAATACTATTGATTGGGCGTGTTTCGAAAGATTTCCTATGCAGCATGTAGGTCCAACCGGACGGTGCCCAGTTGTTGGTGTCCTTATAGTCTGCCAGCCGCAGCCGCTGTATTAAGGCCGTCGCTGCATCGTCTCCGCCCGAATCAACTGCGTTCACTAGACCCACTCAGTCGTGGTTTACCCGCGCTTGGATGAAAGTTCTTGCTTTCGGCAATGGTACCGCTACCATTAGCGCATCGCTGAGACACCACGATTGGTTAGATCAGCCTTTCACCGTTGGTATATGCAGGACAATCTGATCAAGTTCGGCGAGTTTAGCTGCGTCTTGAAGGTCAAGGCCTCCCTGGGCGAATGTCCCCGTTGGGATTCTTTGGCGGGCGTACTGTGGTGGGTCGACATCCTGGGCGCGGAGCTGCACCGGTTTGATCCGCGCACGAGTGAAGACCTCGTCATTCCGATGCCCGAACACATCGGTTGTTTCTCTCAATCCGATGATGGCGGATTCATTGCTGCCCTGCGCAGCGGAATCTGGCTGCTCGATGCGCAGGGCTCTCCAACTCGCATGCTATGCAGCAACCCGGAAAACACACGCACGAGCCGATTCAACGATGGCCGCTGCGATGCCGCTGGCCGTTTTTGGGCGGGCACAATCGATGAGCCCAAAGCCGGCGGGAAAGCAGGCCTGTACCGGTATGACGGGAATGGCCTGCAGAGTATCGATGGGGGGTTCCTGACCTCCAACGGCCTCGCGTTCAGCCCTGACAACCGTTGGCTCTATCACGCCGATACGCCGCGTTTCACGGTCTACCGACGCCCGTTTGACGTGACAACCGGCGCGGTCGGCCCGCGCGAGCCTTGGCTCATGCTGCATCCGACCGAGCTGGACCGCGGCCGCCCCGATGGCGCTGCGGTCGATGTGGAAGGCTATTACTGGAGTGCCCTCTACGAAGGCGGACGGATCATCCGCGTGGCGCCCGACGGCACCATCGTGGAAACCTATCCGCTGCCCGCACAATGCCCAACGATGTGCGCGTTTGGCGGCACCGACTTGCGCACGTTGTACGTGACGACCGCAAGGCATGGCCGGCCCGGTGATGAGCTACGTGCCCTGCCGGAATCCGGCGGCCTCTTTGCGATGCGCGTATCGGTCCCAGGGTTGCCAGAACCTCTCTACTCATCGCGCCGCATTGCCGCAGGCGCCATCGAACCATCCCAAGGAGACAAGGCATGATGATGCTGGACGACCCGACACTGCTGCGCCAACAAGCGCTGATTGGCGACACTTGGTGCAACGCAGATGACGGAGCCATGCTCGAAGTGACAGATCCGGCGACGGGCGAGCGCCTTGGTACCGTGCCGTCCATGGGTGGTGCTGAAACACGCCGTGCCGTTGCCGCAGCTCAGGCAGCATTCGCCCAGTGGAGCAAGACGACCGCAAAGCATCGCGGCCAGATCCTGCGCAAATGGCACGATCTGATCCTCGCGCACCAGGAAGATCTGGCGCGCATCATGACTGCTGAGCAAGGCAAACCGCTGAGCGAATCGCGTGGCGAAATCGCTTTTGCTGCCAGCTTCATCGACTGGTTTGCAGAGCAGGCGCGACGTGTCGATGGCGACGTCCTGGCGTCTCCTGCAACGGACCGCCGCCTGATCGTGCTCAAACAGCCTGTGGGCGTGTGTGCCGCCATCACGCCGTGGAATTTTCCTGCAGCAATGATCACGCGCAAGGCCGCGCCTGCATTGGCAGCGGGCTGCACGATGGTCCTCAAGCCTGCCGCGCAGACGCCCTTCTCTGCCCTCGCCTTGGCGGAACTTGCACAAAGAGCCGGCCTGCCCGCGGGCTGCCTGAGCGTTGTCCCTGGCCCTGCAGAGCCGATCGCACATGAGTTGTCGAGCAATCCGCTCGTGCGCAAGCTGACGTTCACCGGTTCCACCGCAATTGGAGCCAAGCTCATGGCCGCGGGGGCACAGAACATTCAGAAGCTGTCGTTGGAGTTGGGTGGCAATGCCCCCTTCATCGTGTTCGACGACGCCGATCTGGATGCAGCGGTGGAAGGCGCACTGATCTCCAAATACCGCAATGCGGGACAAACCTGTGTTTGTGCCAATCGGCTGTACGTGCAGGACAGCGTGCACGACGCCTTCGTCGAGAAATTGTCAGCGCGCGTGAGCGAACTGAAGATCGGACGCGGGACTGAGCCTGGTGTGCAGGTCGGGCCACTGATCGACCAACGCGCAATGGCCAAGGCCGAGGCACTCTACGAAGACGCCATCCAGCACGGCGCTCACCCGCATCATCCTGGGGGGCGCACTGCGCTGCCGGGACTCACAGACCAGTTCTTCAAGCCGGCAATCCTGACCGGCGTTACGCCAGACATGCGCGTGGCGCGCGAGGAAATCTTCGGGCCGATCGCCCCGATCATCCGCTTTACCGATGAGGACGACGTGATTCGGCTTGCCAACGATACCGAATATGGGCTGGCGAGTTATTTCTACAGCCAGAACCTTGCGCGCGTCTGGCGCGTGGCAGAGACGCTGGAGTTTGGGATGGTGGGGGTCAACACGGGCCTCATCTCGACGGCCGAGGCTCCGTTCGGCGGTGTCAAGCAATCGGGCCTCGGCCGCGAAGGTTCGCAATATGGCATCGACGAGTACCTGGAAATGAAATACGTGTGCCTGGGATTGGCCTGATCCATCCGCATCGCACTCGTTTCAACATATGTTCTCAAGACTCCCATGAAACTCGTCTTTGACCAGCACAGCTGGCACCTCGAGCACGCCGGCCGCATCCTGATCAGTCACCAGCCCGATCGCCCATGCTGCTATGTCGGGCACGGCACCCCTTCGGTTGCTATGTACCGTGGCAACTTTGACATACAGGACTATGTCGATGTACGCGTGCCGCTTTCGCACGCTGTCGTGGTTGCTGAAGACGCGGGTTTTCGCATTGCATTGCACCGCTGCGCGGGCGCCGAGCCGGAAGTCGTGCTGACCGTCCAGGTCAATGAAGCGGATGCAATCATTCGCTTCGAGCATGCGGCCGACTCGATCAATCGGCTGTGGTGGCGCGTGGCTGCGACGCCGGAAGAACATGTCTGGGGATGCGGTGAGCAGATGTCGTACTTCGACCTGCGCGGGCGGCACTTTCCGCTATGGACTTCGGAACCCGGCGTCGGCCGCGACAAGAGCACCCACATTACCTGGCAGGCAGACGTCACTGCCAAGGCTGGCGGCGACTACTACCACACGAACTATCCACAACCGACCTTCCTTTCGTCCGGACGGTATGCATTGCATGCGGAAACCACGGCATATGCGGATTTCGATTTCCGGCACGCAGATTTCCACGAGCTTCAGTTCTGGGCCGTGCCCGAACGCATCGAACTCTATGGTGCCCCAACATTTGTGGAGTTGGTGTCGAAACTCTCGACCCGCTTTGGGCGGCAGCCGGCCCTGCCGGATTGGGTTTTCGGCGGCGCCATCCTCGGGCTGAAGAACGGCCTCGATCATGCCGAGCGCATCATCAAACAGAGCCAGTCTCACGGCGTGCGCATCAGCGGCCTATGGTGCGAAGACTGGGTAGGGTTGCGCCAGACCTCCTTTGGCAAGCGGCTGTTCTGGGACTGGCAATGGAACGAAACGCGATATCCAGACGCACGCAATTGGGTGAAATCGCTCAATGAGCGCGGGATCCGCTTTATGGGATACGTCAATCCCTATCTGTGCAATGACGGGACGTTGTATCAGGAGGCGCGCACCGCCGGTTACCTGGCCACCTGTGCAGACGGCGGCGAATACCTTGTCGATTTCGGCGAGTTCTGGTGCGGCGTGGTTGACTTCACCAACGCGGACGCGGCGCAGTGGTTCGCCCAACGGGTGATTGGCCAGGAGATGCTCGAGGCCGGGCTGGATGGCTGGATGGCCGACTTCGGCGAGTACTTGCCCACCGATGCCCGCCTGGCCAATGGCGTGGACGCCATGATCATGCACAACGCATGGCCGACCCTGTGGGCCGAGGTCAACGCACGCGCCGTCGCACAAGCTGGCCGCACCGGCGACGTCGTGTTCTTCATGCGGGCGGGCTACACAGGTGTCCAAGCGCACTGCCCGCTCCTGTGGGCCGGCGACCAGTCGGTCGATTTTACGCGGCACGATGGCTTGCAAACGGTGATCTGTGGCGCCTTGTCTTCCGGGCTGCTGGGTAACGCCTATCACCACAGCGACATCGGCGGCTATACGAGCCTGTTCGGTAATCGCCGCACCCCCGAGCTGTTTCAACGTTGGGCGGAAATGGCTGCGTTCACCCCCGTCATGCGTACGCACGAAGGCAACCGTCCGGACGAGAATTTCCAGTTCTGGCAAGACGAGACGGTGCTCGAACACTTTGCCCACATGACGCGCCTCTACGTGGCACTGGTGCCCTACGTGCGCGAGCTGATGCGTGATGCACAGACGCGCGGGCTGCCATTGCAGCGGCCGTTGTTCCTGCACTTTGAGCAGGATGAGCATGCCTATGCCATTCAGGATCAGTACCTGTATGGAGAAGACCTGCTCGTCGCGCCGGTCCACGAGGCAGGACGCACCGACTGGCAGCCGTATTTGCCTGCAGGTGCACAGTGGATCCATTTGTGGAGCGGTGAGACCTATGAAGGCGGCTGTCGCGTCACCGTGCCGGCACCGCTGGGTGAGCCGCCGGTATTTGTCCGGGCCGACAGCGCGCAGCGCGATGCGCTGCTTGCCCTGGCGACGTGCTGAGTCGGCCATGACGTTCGAGCAGCACGGGCTGTTTCTGATCGCCGTCGCACTGGCGACCTACACGCAGAACCTGACAGGGTTCGCATTCGGCCTGGTGCTGCTCGGGCTCGTTGCGCTGCTGCATGTGGCCCCGCTGCCGGTGGGCGCCAACGTCGTTACGGTCATGGTCCTGGTCAACGCTGCAATGATTGTCCGCCGACGCCCTGAATTGCCAGGCGCGCTGCTGGGCGCAACGCTCTCCAGCAGCCTGGTGGGTGTGGCAATAGGCGTCATGCTGCTGAACTGGCTCAGCGAGAACGCCGTGAACCTGATGCGCCTTGCGTTGGGGGTCGCCATTCTGCTGTGCAGCTTGTTGCTGATCATGCAGGCACGGCCCCGGCAGACTTTGTCTTCTGCGTGGGCCTTCGCGGGCTTCGGCTGGCTGTCGGGTGTGATGGGCGGCGTTTTCGCAAGCGCTGGGCCGCCAATGGTGTTTCACGTGTACCGCCAACCGCTCAAGGCACACGTGATTCGTGAAACTCTGGTGCTGCTCTTCGCGGTCAACGCAGTTTTGCGACTTGCGATGGTGGTGTGGCAAGGACGCTTTGATCATCTTTCTCTGCTGCTCAGCCTAGAAGCACTGCCGGTGATGATGGGGTTGACCTGGCTGAACCGTGTGCGACCACCGAAGTGGTCGCATGCGACGGTGCGCAGAGTTGTGTTTGGACTGCTAGTGCTGGCAGGCAGCAGCCTCGTCCTGCCGGCGCTCCGGTAGTACACCGCTCACGGCAACGCACGCACTGGGCCGACTGTAAGCATCGACTTAGCCCGGTCATCCAAAACTGTCTTCCGGAGTCTTGGCGCCATGGGCGAACCTCGCTTCATTCTCGCGCTCGATCAGGGCACCACCAGCTCACGTGCCATCCTCTTCGATCGCGACGGCATCCCTTTCGCCACGGCGCAACGTGAGTTCGCCCAGCATTTCCCGCAGCCCGGATGGGTTGAGCACGACCCGAACGCGTTATGGCAAACGCAGCTCGACGTCGCCCATGAGGCGATGCGAAAGGCTCATGCCACGGCTGCCGACATTGCGGCAATCGGCATTGCCAACCAGCGCGAAACAACGGTGCTGTGGGAGCGCGCAACCGGTACGCCGCTTGGCCCGGCCATCGTCTGGCAAGACCGCCGCACGGCGGCACACTGCGAGCGCCTCACTGCCAGCGGCGCCGGTGATCGGATCACGCAAAAAACCGGATTGCTTATCGATCCGTATTTCTCCGCCACGAAGCTTGCCTGGTTGCTGGACAGCATCCCGGGCGCCCGCGCGCGTGCGGCGCGCGGTGAGCTGGCCTTCGGTACCGTCGATAGCTGGCTCGTCTGGAACCTGAGCGGAGGGCGCCGGCATGTAACGGATCTGTCCAACGCAGCGCGCACGTCGTTGCTGAATATCCACACCCTGGATTGGGATGACGAGTTGCTCGGCCTGTTCGATATTCCGCGTGCGCTGCTCCCCGAACTCATGCCATCAAGCAGCGCATTTGCCGAAACCGATGCCGCGCTGTTTGGCGCGCCTCTGCCCATCGGCGGTATAGGCGGTGACCAGCAAGCGGCGACGTTCGGCCAGGCATGCCTGAAGCCGGGCATGGCAAAAAACACCTACGGTACAGGACTGTTCCTGCTGATGAATACCGGCGAACAGCCAGTACTGTCACGGCACCGAATGCTCAGTACCGTCGGCTGGCAATTCGATGGACGGACCCACTATGCCCTTGAAGGCTCGGTCTTCATGGGCGGTGCCATCATTCAATGGCTGCGCGATGGGCTGGGCATCATCGAACGTGCGTGTGATGTTCAAGCGCTGGCCTCGCAGTGCAACACCAGCGACGGCGTCTGGTTGATCCCTGCCTTTTCCGGCTTGGGTGCGCCGCATTGGGATCCCTATGCCCGCGGCACGCTAATGGGCATGACACGCGGCACTGGGCGCCCGCACATCGCGCGTGCCGCACTCGACGCGATCGCATTGCAGACCGTTGATGTGCTCAGCGCGATGGAGGCCGATGCCGGCATCTCGGTGAGCGAGCTGCGTGTCGACGGTGGTGCATCTCAGTGCGACCTGCTGATGCAGATCCAGGCCGACCTGCTGGGGCGCCCCGTCGTTCGACCCGAGGTGGCCGAGACAACAGCCCTCGGAGCTGCCTACCTGGCAGGCCTTCAAACAGGCTTCTGGAGCGGTCTTGACGAGATCACCCGGCAATGGCGTACGCAACGGCGCTTCGAGCCGTCGATGTCGCAGGACGAGCGTACGGCCCGAATCCAGGAATGGCGCCGTGCCATCGACCACGTGCGCGCATGGGGCGCCCGCCCCTTTTCCTCAGTTTCCTAGAACGCAAATCACCATGTCCAACATCCATCCTGCGCCGCGCGCGCAGCTCTTGCGCGAAATCGATCAGACACCGGCCTGGGATGTCGTCGTCATCGGTGGCGGTGCCACCGGCCTCGGCACGGCCGTCGATGCGGCGGCACGCGGTTATCGCACCTTGCTGGTCGAGGCCCGCGACTTTGCAAAGGGTACATCCAGCAAAGCGACCAAGCTCGTCCATGGCGGTGTCCGCTATCTTGCCCAGGGCAATATCTCGCTGGTTCGAGAGGCCCTTCGCGAGCGTGGCCTCCTGGCGCGCAATGCACCGCATGTCGTAGGCAAGCTCGGCTTTGTCGTTCCTGCATATCGGCGCCGGGATAAGCCGTTCTATGGTGCGGGACTCAAGCTTTACGACTGGCTTGCCGGCTCGCTGAACCTGTCACCTTCTCGCGGGTTGGGCATCGCAGAGACGCAAGCTCTGCTGCCCACACTGACCAATACCTTGCAGGATCGGCCCCTGCGCGGCGCAATGCTGTACTACGACGGCCAGTTTGACGATGCGCGACTCGCCATCAGCCTGATGCGCACGGTGTTCGATCTGGACGGCATCGCATTGAACAATGCAGCAGTCAGGGCCATCCATGCCGACACGGCCACGCGCCAGCACACGCTGTGCATTGAGGACGTCGAAACCGGCAGCCGGTTCAACGTTCGCAGCCGCTGCGTGATCAATGCGACAGGGGTATGGGTGGATGCCATTCGCGCAATGGTCGAGCCGGCAGCCCAACCGATCGTTGCCCCCAGCCAAGGGGTTCACCTCACGCTGCCTGCGCGCTTTCTGCAGAGCGACCATGCGATTCTGGTGCCCCGTACAGACGATGGTCGCGTCCTGTTCGTTGTTCCGTGGCATGGGCACACGATCATCGGCACAACGGATACGCCCCGCGCCGACATGCCGGTGGATCCAAACGCAAGCGAGCAGGATATCGATTTCATCTTGCGGACGGCCGCCCGCTACCTGTCGACCCCGCCTACGCGCAGCGACGTGCTGAGCGTCTGGGCCGGGCTCAGGCCGCTTGTAAAGCGCGATACGAAGACCACAACGTCCTCACTCTCGCGCGAACATACGCTGGAATCGCATCCGGATGGAATGATCACCGTGACGGGCGGCAAGTGGACCACCTACCGCCGCATGGCGGAGGAAGTCATCGATCTGGCGATCAGCACCGGCCTGTTGCCAGCCGCACCGTGCCGCACCGAAACACTTGCCCTGCATGGTGCCAAGCCGACGGACGGTGCAGCAAATGAAATCTCCAGGGCTGGCAGCGCCGCACGCTGCTACGGCAGTGACGCCGCGTCGATCGCGCATTTGCCCGGAGCCGATCGCTTGCTGGTTCAGGCGAGTGGGTTGACCGAGGCCCATGTGCGTTATGCCGCCCAGGCAGAGCTGGCGCGCAGCGTGGAGGATGTGCTCGCACGGCGCAATCGCGCATTGTTTCTGGACGCACGTGCGGCATGTGACGCGGCGCCTGAGGTGGCCCGCATTCTGGCCGAGGAACTCAACCATGACACCCACTGGCAAGAGCGCGAGGTCACTGCATTCAACACGTTCGCCAGCGGCTGGCAACTGCGTTGACTACGTACTCTCGCGTTCGATGATCTCGTATGGCAGCAGATTGTCGCGTTGCACCGCGCCCTGCGCCAACTCGCCGTCCTCCATGCGCAGCGATTCGATCACACGGACAGCGGCGATCCGACCGATCTCGTAGCGGGGCGGGCGCACTGTCGTCAGGCTGGGAATCAGCTTGTCGGCGATCGACAGATCGCCAAAACTCATCACCGCGCAGGTCTGCGGAATTGCAATCTTGGCCCGCAAGCCATGCAGCAGCGCACCGGCCGCGAGATTGTCATTGGCGAAAATGATTGCCTCGGCAGGCCACCGGCCACGCAACAGTGTCTCGAAGGCGTCCTTACCGGCCTCAAGCGGCGCCGCTATGGGTGAGTGGAATGTCGACGGCGCGAGCCCAAGCTCCTCCATTGCGATCTCATAGCCGCGCGCGCGTTCCATTGCGCGAAAGTCCTCCGGCTGCCCTGTATGCACGAACACGATGCGCCGATAACCGCGGCTATGGAGGTACAGCGCCGAATCGCGTCCCACGCTGGTATGCGAGAACCCGACCTGAACGTATTCGGATTCAGGCTTGTAATCCCACGTCTGCACCACCGGAATACCGGCATTGGCAAGCAAGTCGCTGGTAGCAGCGGAGTGTCGATGCCCGGTCATGATCAGTGCCGCAGGGGACCATCCGATGAATGCGCGGACCGCATCTTCCTCCTCGCTGCTCGAATAGTTGCTCGATGCCAGCAGCAATTGGTACCCGAGCGGACGCAGCGTGTCGGCCACACCCTGCACCGTTTCCGCAAACACCCCACCGGCAATATTCGGGATCACCATGCCCACCGTCTTACCCCGCGCGGAGGCCAGACCACCTGCAACCATGTTCGGAACATAGCCAGTCTGTTCTACCGCTGCCGCGATGCGCTTCTGTGCCTCCGGTGCCACCAGATCACGCTGGCTGAAATACCGTGAGACGGTCATGGGGGAAACGCCGGCAAGCTCGGCCACGTCACGCAGCTTGATGCGACCGGAACTACGACGTTTGCGCACAGGTTGGTTCATGGAGTCAGGGTAATCCTTAGAAAATGCACGTTGACGCAATGGGAGCGGTATCACATACTAAATCATGGTAGCGGTACCATCGATCGCAAGCAACCTATCCCAGAAACGGCTCTCTTCGTGGAAAAGCAAAGAAAACAACTCAAGGATCTACGCAGCCAGCGGTGGTTGGCCCCGGACGACATGCGGTCGTTCGCGCACCGCCAGCGCCTGCAGCAGATGGGATTGCGCCGTGAGGAATTCATGTCGCGGCCCGTCATTGCCATCATCAATACCTGGAGCGATCTGTCGCCGTGCCACGCCCACCTGCGCGAACGTGCCGAGGCAGTCAAGCGCGGCATCCTGCAGGCAGGCGGCATGCCTTTCGAGTTGCCCGCGATGTCGCTGGGCGAAGTCATGGTCAAGCCGACAACCATGCTGTACCGCAACTTCCTCGCCATGGAGGCAGAGGAATTGTTGATGTCGCTGCCCATAGACGGTGCTGTCCTGATGGGCGGCTGCGACAAGACGACACCGGGTCTGTTGATGGGCGCCCTCAGCGCCGATCTGCCATGCATTTTTGTGCCGGCCGGCCCGATGCTCAGTGATCGCCATCGCGGCATGTCGGTCGGCGCCGGCACGCATACCAAGAAATTCTGGGACGAATACCAGGCAGGTAACATCGATCAGCCGGAGTGGATTGCGTTGGAAGCCCGCATGACGCGCGCGCCCGGCACCTGCAACACGATGGGAACGGCCAGCACGATGACCTCGATCACAGAGGCGATGGGCTTCACTCTGCCTGGTGCGAGCAGCATTCCCGCCATGGATGCCGCCCATACGCGTATGGCATCGGCCAGTGGCGCGCGCATCGTCGACATGGTGTGGGAAGACCTGCGGCCGAGCACATTCTTCAACGAGCGTTCGGTGCGCAACGGCGTTGTCACCTACATGGCGCTGGGCGGTTCGACCAACGCTGCAATCCACCTGATTGCGGTGGCAGGCCGCGGCGGCGTGCCCCTCACCCTGGAGACCATTGAACGCCAAGGTCAAGGGGTGCCTGTGTTGGCCAATATTTTTCCATCAGGCGACCGCCTGATGGAGGACCTCTACTACGCGGGTGGGCTGCCCGCCCTGCTACTGCAGATTCGGGAAAAACTGGCCCTGGAATGCATGACGGTCAACGGCCGCACGTTGGGCGACAACCTTCAAGCCGCATCCTGCAGCGATGCGCAGACCATTCGCGGCGCGGAAAATCCCGTGACCGAGGGGCGCGCGCTTGCGGTTCTGACGGGCAATCTGGCCCCTTCAGGTGCTGTCATTAAGCCAAGCGCGGCCAGCGCGAAGTTCCTCAAACATGTCGGTCCGGCACTTGTGTTTGACTCAATTGCTGAGATGAACGCGCGCATCCATGACCCTGATCTCGACGTCGATGAGAACACTGTGCTGGTCTTGCGCAATGGCGGGCCAGTCGGCGCCCCGGGTATGCCGGAATGGGGCAACCTGCCGATTCCGCGCAAGCTGCTAGAGGCAGGCGTGCGTGACATGGTGCGCCTGTCTGACGCCCGGATGAGTGGCACGCATTACGGCACCTGTGTCCTGCACATCGCTCCGGAGGCCGCTGTTGGCGGGCCGCTCGCCTTGCTGCAGACCGGCGATCTTGTCGAGCTCGATGTGACTGCCGGCCGCATCGATATGCATGTGAGCGAGGCGGAACTGCAACGCCGACGCGAGGCATGGCGACCTGCCACACCCGCAGTCAAGCGTGGCTATACGCGCATCTTCCTGGACCACGTGCGCCAGGCCAACGAAGGATGCGACTTCGATTTTCTGATGGGCCATGAAACGCCCGTCGAGCCGTCCATTTTCTAGGCAACAGCGATCATGAAGAACGAATCCCCCATCGTGAACCGGTTCAAAACGGCCATCGCAGGCGCTTCCGTACCCGTGGGAACGTGGTTGATGTCTGGTGCCGCCAGCACGGCGGAGGCGCTCGGCCATGCCGGCTTCGACTGGCTGGTGATTGATATGGAACACGTACCCATCGAGTTTCGTGACACATGGCAGCTTCTGCAAGCCGTGGCCTGTACGAACGCGATGCCGGTCGTCCGGCTGGCCGCCAACGACGCGGTGCTGGCAAAGCGTGCACTGGATATGGGTGCGCCCACGCTGATGTTCCCATTTGTCCAGAACGCAGAAGATGCCCGCCGCGCAGTAGCCTCTGCCAAGTACCCGCCAGAAGGTACGCGCGGCTACGCGGCCATGCACCGCGCAAGCCGCTACGGCACCTGGAGCCGCTACAGCGTCGAGATTAATGACGCGACCGCCTGCATCGTCCAACTGGAAACGCCGGAAGCAATCGCGCAACTGGAAGAGATTGCCGCTGTGCCGGGTGTGGACGCCCTCTTCGTTGGGCCCGGTGATCTGTCGGCAGCGCTGGGCGAAATCGGCAATCTTCAGAACGAGCGTGTACAGACGATGATTTTTGATGCCGCGCGGCGCGCCCGTGCAATCGGCAAGCCCATCGGCATCGTCGGTCCCCACCCCGAAATGGTTGGGACGTTCATTCAGGCTGGCTTCAACTTCGTAGCCATAGCTTCCGATCTGGGGATGATGATGCGGCAGGCCCAGGCTTTCCTGGGCCAAGTGAAAGGCCAGGCTGTGGCCACTGCATCTGCTGGTCCGTACTGAGCACCGGCAAAACAACAAAGCTAAGAATAGAAAAGATCCGCATCACTCGATGCGGGCAAGGAGACTACGATGGCGACAGTCATCTTCGACAAGGTGGTCAAGGCCTACGACAACGGCGTGACTGTCCTGCATGACATCAACTTGGATGTAAAGAACGGCGAGTTCGTCGTGTTCGTTGGACCTTCCGGTTGCGGCAAGTCGACGCTGATGCGCATGCTGGCCGGCCTGGAAAACGTGACGCAAGGCGAGATTGCGATCGATGGCAGGCGAGTGGATGGGCTTGCCCCGCGCGAGCGCGAAATTGCGATGGTGTTCCAGGACTACGCGCTGTATCCGCACAAGACGGTGTTCGAAAACATGGCGTTCGGTCTGAGGCTGCGCAAGATGCCGAAGGCGGAAATCGAATCGCGCGTGAACGAGGCAGCCGAGATGCTGCAGCTCAAGCATCTGCTCGATCGCAAACCACGCAATCTTTCCGGGGGCCAACGCCAGCGTGTGGCCATGGGCCGGGCCATCGTGCGCAACGCCAAGGTATTTCTGTTCGACGAGCCGCTCTCGAATCTTGATGCCAAGCTGCGTAACGAAATGCGCGTAGAGATCAAGAAGCTGCACCGCAAGCTGGGCGCCACCATGATCTATGTGACGCATGACCAGGTGGAAGCGATGACGCTTGCGGACCGCATTGCCGTGCTGTCCGGCGGCTATGTGGTGCAGTACGGCACCCCCGACGAGATCTATAACGCTCCACGTACCACCTTCGTCGCTGGCTTTACCGGCTCCCCGCCCATGAACCTGCTCGAACTCGACGTGAGCGGTTCCGTGGCAAAGGCTGGTGGCATCGAGATCCCCGTCCCTGAGACTGTCTCGCGCAGCCTTGTCGGCACAGCAAAGCGTCGTGTGACATTCGGTGTGCGTCCGGAATGCGTTGGTTTGGCCGATGACAGCCAGCCGGTAAACGGCCCGGTGTGCCATGTCCGGGCACGCGTCGTGGTGACCGAACCGCTCGGTGCTGAAACGCTCTGCACGTTTGACGCCGGCGGGCAGAACCTTGTCGCCCGCCTTGCGCCCGACGTGCAGTTGGAACCCGGCACCGAGACGCGCCTTGCCATCGCGTTGTCGAAATCGCACTGGTTCGACATCGAATCCGGCGTAACGCTGATGCCTCGGAACGTCAACTGACGACGCCCGCCTCACAAAACAAGACAAACCAGGAGACAACAATGACCCAACGATTTGCCCTGGCGACCGTCGTCGCCGCTTGCGCGCTGGCGTGCACCACCGTTCATGCCGATACCACCATCCGCCTGTTCGCCGGCGGCTCCGGGCAGCGGCCCGACCTAGTACGCAAGGCGCTCGACGCCTATGAGAAAAGCCACCCGGGCGTGAAAGTCCAGATGGAAACGGGTGGCGCAACCTCCGAGCAGCAACGGCAGTATCTGTCGACCCTGCTCAATGCGAAGGACGCCTCCATCGACGTGTTCATGATCGACATCGTCAATCCGGCGCAGTACTTAACAGCCGGTTGGATTGCACCGCTCGATCCTTATGTGGGTGCCGCCGACAGCGCAATGAAGCCCTATCTGCCCGTCTACGCCAAGGCCGATGTGGTAGGTGGCAAGGTCGCCGCGCTGCCCGGCTTTGCCGACGGCATGTTCATGTACTACCGCAAGGATCTCCTGCAGAAATACCAGTTGCCCGAGCCCAAGACGTGGGACGAACTGGCCAAGAGCGCGCGCGTGATTCTGGACAAGGAGCACAATGCGTCCCTGCAAGGCCTGTCGGTACAAGGGGCGCCAATCGAAGGCGCGGTCTGCACATTCCTGCTGCCCTATTGGAGCCAAGGCAAAGAGCTGACCGACGCAGCCGGCAAGCTGACGCTCGATAAACCTGCCGCCGTCGCCAGCATGAAGATGTGGACTGGACTGATGGATGCGGGCGTGGTCAAGAAGAACGTAGCCGAGGTCAAGACGGCCGATACCGTCAATGAGTTCAAGGCAGGACACGCAGTCTATGCGGTCAATTGGGGCTTTGCCTGGAACCACTTCGAGGCCGATGCCGATTCGACCGTCAAGGGCAAGGTGGGCGTGATGCCGCTGCCGGCCATGAGCAACGGCAAGAGCACAACATGCGTTGGCGGCTGGCAATGGGCCGTGTCAGCGTTTTCTGCGCGGAAGGCAGAGTCTGCAAAGCTGATCCAGTACCTATCGTCGCCGCCGGTCGCCAAGCTCCTGGCGGTCCAGGGGTCATTGCTGCCGGTGTTTGCCGAGACTTATCAGGATGCCGAGGTCGTGGCCAAAAATCCCTGGTTCAAATCCGCAGGCGACATCCTCGGGCAGACAGGTCATGCCCGGCCTGTCACGCCGCGCTATAGCGAAGTGTCCGACGTCATCCGGACCAACACATCAGCCATGCTTGGTCGTTCGCTTCCGGTCGACGAGGGTGTCAACCAGATTGAAGGCCGGCTGCGGCGCGTGTTGCGCTAATCCGCGGGGAACATCATGAACACTGTGACTTCGACACAGGCGCCCTTGTCCGCTCCCCGGCGCACGCGCAACTGGCTCGACCCGTCCGACCGGCAACTGGCAGTGCTGCTGTTGGCGCCAACGGTGCTGTTGCTTGGGCTGATCGTGGTGTACCCGATCGGCAAGCTGCTCTACAACAGTCTGTTCGAGATCCGCCTGTCGGGTGGGGACGCGATCCAGTTCGTGGGGCTGCGCAACTTCGCTGACGCGCTGCAGGATCCGGACGTCTGGAATGCCACGAAGAATACGCTGCTGATCGCCCTGATCACGGTGCCTGGCGCGTTCCTGGTCGGGCTACCGCTGGCGCTGCTTGCCAACCTGCCGTTTCGCGTGCGCTGGCCGATCCGGCTGGCACTGCTGCTGCCGTGGGCCCTGCCACTGGCGTTTTCGGGCCTGATCTTCGCGTGGTTCTTCAACACCGACTACGGCATCGTCAACGACGTGCTGCGGCGCCTTGGCTTTGCACCGGTATCGTTCATGCTGAGCCCCGCTTGGGCCTTTGCCGCGGTCTGTCTGACCACGATCTGGAAGACATCATCGTTCGTGGCGTTGATCCTGCTTGCCGGTCTGCAAACCATTCCACGTTCGCTGTATGAGGCAGCGGAAGTAGACGGTGCAACCAAACTGCAGCAGTTCTTCCAGATCACGCTGCCCATGCTGGTGCCGTCCATCGTGGTCGCAATGATCTTCCGCACCATCACCGCGCTGCAGACCTTCGATATTCCATACACGATGGCACACGGCGGTCCAGGCAACAGCACGACTACGCTGGCGATGCTGATCAATACCACCACCATCGACTATCTCGATGTCGGCTACGGCTCGGCGCAGGCAGTGCTGATGTTCTTCATCTCGCTCGTGGTCAGCGTGGTGTATCTCAAGTTCGTTCGCGGGGAAGCCAAATGAATCTGTTCAACGTCTTCTTTGGCGGTGCACGCCTGCGCCTGATCGCGGGTGCGCTGGTCGTCGCCAATGGCTTTTTCCCAGCAGTATGGATTCTCCTGACCTCGTTCAAGGGCGAGGCGGAGCTCGTCCAGAAACCGATCACGTATCTGCCGGCTGCCCCGACCATTGCCAACTACGTGCACGCCTTCACGGATCAGCCATTGCTGCTGTTCCTGCTCAACAGCGCCATCGTCGCCCTGTGTTCCACGGCGCTGGCCGTGCTGATCTCGGCCGGCGCGGCCTACGCCATTGCACGGCTCGATCTCAAGTTCCGAGGCCTGATCCTGTCGGCCATCATTGCGTCGTCAATGTTCCCGCTCGTGACGCTGCTGGTTCCGATCTTCCAGATCATGCGCAGCCTTGGACTCTTGAATACCTACGTCGCGCTGATCCTGCCCTATACGGTGCTGAGTCTGCCGGTTTGTACGCTCGTGCTTGTCAGCTTCTTCCAGGCCATTCCACGCGACCTCGAGTCTGCGGCCATGCTCGACGGCTGCACGCGGATCGGTGCGCTGTGTCGCATAGTCTTCCCGCTGTCCGCCCCGGGCGTGTTCACAGCGGCCATCCTGGCGTTCGTCAACGCCTGGGATGAATTCCTGCTGGCGCTCTCGCTGAATTCCTCGCCGAGCTTCCGTACGTTGCCGGTCGGCATCACGCTGTACCAGGGCGAGTATGCGTTCCCCTGGCCGTTGATCGCGGCCGCTTTGGTGGTAGCGATCGTGCCAGTTGCAGCACTGATGGCACTTTTCCAAGAACGCGTGATTGGCGGGCTCACTTCGGGCGGCCTGAAAGGCTGATGGCCATGCCCAGCGAAATCCAGTGCCCCCCGCGCTGCATCGCGATCGCCGATCGGGACTGGCGCGTCAGCATCTGCCCCGAGATTGGCGGCGCGATCGTGACCGCCACATGGCGGGGCCGCCCCATCTTTCATGACCGATCGGCTGAAGCACTAGACTCGCTTAACGTGCGTCGGATGGGTTGCTACCCGCTGGTGCCCTACTCCAACCGGATTGGACACGCATGCTTCGAATGGGAAGGGACAACGCAGACGCTACGTCCAAATTTCCCGGGGGAGCCACATGCCATCCATGGGTTCGGTTGGCAACGAGCGTGGGGAGTCGAGTGGGCAACTGATACAACGGTCGCGCTGACGCTGCGGCACAGCCCCGATGCCGACTGGCCCTATGCCTGCAGCATCCGCCAGACGCTGTCCCTGAATGAGGCTAGTCTGGCGCTGACGCTGGAGATGACCAACGAGCATTCCACGCCCGTCCCCGCAGGGCTGGGTTGGCATCCGTTTTTTCCGATGTCGACAGCCACCCGGTTGCAGACGCGTTGGGAGCGCATGCTGGACATGGACCCAGATCACCTGCCGTACCAGGACATTCCGGTCCCGCTCCGCTTCAATTTTGCCCACGGGCAACCTATGTCGGACATTGAGGTCGACCATTGCTTCGCCGGGTGGCGGGGCAGCGCAACCATCCGGCAGGACGACTATGTCGTGGATCTGCAATCTGCCGGCACACCTGCAGCGGTGCTGATGCGCCAGCATGGTCAGGGGTTCTTTGCCCTGGAACCTGTCAGTCATGTCAACAACGCGCTGCAGTTTGCGCCAAGCCGGGCGCTGGGCCCCATGCACGCGCTGGCTGCGGGACAAACCATGCGCATCGCTATGCGGATTGCGGCGCAAGCGCTGGAACCCGATACGTACTAACCCTGTATTGAGACCCATCGAATCATCATGAGCCACGCAACCTACCCCAGCCTTGCGCAGCGTGTCGTATTCATTTCTGGTGGCGCTTCCGGTATCGGTGCGGCACTGGTCGACGCATTCGTCCAGCAAGGCGCGCGGGTCGCGTTTTGCGATGTCGATATGGAAGCCGCACACGCCCTGTGCGCTCACTATCCCGAAGCGACCCGCCCCGTTGCGTACCCCTGTGATGTCACGGACATCCCCGGCTACCAAAGCGTGCTGGACCACGTGATGGACGCGTGGGGCCCGATCCGCGTGCTGGTCAACAATGCCGGGCGGGACACCCGGCACAGCCTGCAGGAACTCACCACACAGCAATGGGATGACATCCTGGCCGTGAACCTGCGGCACCACGTGTTTGCCACGCAGCGCGTCGCACCCGCCATGGCGGCAGCCGGGGGCGGATCCATCATCAATCTCGGCTCGATCTCGTGGCTGCGTGGCCGCCCGAACCTGGTGGGCTACACCGCCTCCAAAGCGGCGATTTCCGGAATTTCGCGCACGCTGGCGCGCGAACTTGGGGAGAGCAACATCCGCGTCAATGCCCTCCTGCCGGGCGCCGTGGTCACCGAGCGGCAGTCCGCGCTATGGCGTGACGCCGCCGCAGACCAGCGTTTCATCGATCTGCAGTGCCTGAAGTTCCGCGTCGAGCCTAGGCATATCGCCGATATGGCGCTGTTCCTCGCCTCCGACCAAGCCGAAGCCATCACCGGGCAGAGCGTCATCGTCGACGCTGGACTTGCCCAGGTGTCAGTCGTCGGCTAATCCACCATCTCCTCGTGACATGACAAGCGCAAGCATGGCAATCCGCCAATGATGATAGCGCTACCTTTCGCAGAACGGCGTTTTCCGAGCCGCCCACTTTGACTCGGAGGGAGGAATCTAATGAAAAGCACAATCCGCATACTTGCCCCAGCCATCGCTGGACTGACCCTGATGGGGAACAGTCATGCACAGGTTTCGACGTCCTCGCTTACGTTGTATGGGATCGTCGATTCGGCCATCCAATATGTGAAGTTCGATCGCCCCATCAGTCCGACGCTGCAAGCCGCGAGCGGCAACCTGCAAGCATCGCGCCTGGGCTTTCGCGGCACGGAGGATCTTGGTGGTGGGTACAAGGCCAACTTCCAGTTGGAAATGGGCTTCAACACGTACACCGGGGTGGCAGGCGGCAACACGCTGTGGAACCGAGGATCGACCGTTGGGCTCTCGTCGCCCTACGGTAGCGTCGATCTCGGGAACATGTATCTGCCAATCTACTGGGTGTTCCTTGGATCGGATGTCGCAACCTACGGGTTGGCCAACCCTTCGGCAATCATGAGCCTGGAGCACACGGTCACTCTGGGCAAATCCGGCACCGGCGGCTTCTATCCAAATGCCATTCGTTACCGCACACCGGATTTGAACGGCTTCTCCAGCGAGATCGGCTACTCGTTCGGCTCGGAAAACGCAGGCTTCCAATCCGAAGCTGGCCGCAACGAAGGCCTCAATCTCCAGTACAAGCGTGGGCCGCTGTGGGTCGGCTACGGTGTCAACCACTACCGTTACTACGCAAACGGCACGACCAACGATGCCTCGTCTCAGATCACGCACGTTGTGTCGGGCTCGTATGACTTCGGCTCTTTCGTACTGGGCGGAAACTATCTCTATACCAAACGCACGGACAGCACCAACTTCTTTGCCTCTGCCGAAATGGTGAATGCGAAGGTGCCGTTTGGGCCGGGTGACATTGACATCGGCGTGGCGCGACGCATTGAGAACGGCGGCGCGCGCGCAATGGCTTACAACATCGGCTATGTGTACTTCTTGTCCAAGCGCACCCAGCTGTACGGATATGCCGCGTATATCCAGAACAACGGCCAATCCACGCAAGGTTTCGGGTTGCTGGGCTCAGCTTACGCAGTCGTGCAGCCCGGCTTCAAGCCTTGGGCGGTAACGGGTGGGCTGCGTACCTCGTTCTGAGGGCTTGCCTGCCGCGGTATCTGACGGCATCTCCTATGGCGCATATCCGCCATCCTAGCCCGGCATTGCCGGGCATTTTTTATGTCGAGTATTGACCTGTCCCGGTAAAAGTCGCCCAGCCAAGCCTGTTGGATATCAAAGGGGCCGTCGATTCTCGCCCCAATTGCAGCCCAACGGATGAACCTACTCCAGGAAAACAGAGCTACTGAGAAGTAAAGAAAGCCATCACATAAAGCCAGTGAGCTAACGCTGAACCTGCTTTCGATACTGCCTCTAAGCGTCGCGATTCAATCAGACACCTGCAGTGAGACGTGCGGCATAGACCTTGGGTGTGGGAACCGAAAGCTATTCCACTCAGGAGTTGCGTGGTAACTCTGAAAACCAAAGTTCACGCTCGTCGCCCCCGTTACGAAGGTCGTGGATGTATTGACGCGGCGCGCAACCCATTACCCTCTTGAAGGCGGCACCGAAAGCGCTCTCCGATTCGTAACCAAGAGCAGGCGCAAGGGCAGATATTTTTTCACGGCCCTTGGCCAAGCGGTCGGCCGCTGTCAGCATGCGCCAAAGGGTGAGGTACTCGAGTGCTGGCATCCCTACCCTTGCTTTGAAGTGAGCGGCAAAGCTGGACCGCGACATGCCTGCTTCCTGCGCTAGGCTCTCCAGCGTCCAACGTTTTCCCGGCTCAGAATGCATCGCACTTAAGACGGCATTCATTCGGTTATCAGCCAGCGCAAGCAGCCAACCCGGACCTGCTGTTGTGCCCTGTACGAGATGCAACCGGAGGGCTTCGACAAGCAATGTCTGCGCAACATGCTCAGCGATCAATACACTCCCTGGGGCAGGTTCCCGCAATTCGCGCATGAGCCGCTCGATAGACGTTCGCAATGTCGCTTTATCAGTCTCGCTGGTGAAGTGGAGTACAGCCGGCAGTTCTCCGAGAAGGCGCTCTGCATGCCTTCCAACGAAGTCAAAGTAGCCTCCGACACCGGAGCAATGCCCCCCTCCGTCAATGATCCCGAACTCGCCAACCGGCACTTTGGAAAAAAAATCTTCGGCATCAATCGCGGGAACGTCAGCCTGGGAATCGAACCGGAATGCCCGCCCCTGGGCTAGCAGCACGAAATCACCCGCGCGGAGATACATTGCCGTGTCGATACCCTGTACTCGCAACCAGCAGGCCCCTGAATAGACGGCGTAGCACTTTATGCCGGTGCCCGCTGGGTAGCTAAGAGCCCATCGCTCGCCTGCATCCAGCCCGCGGAATGCATAGCTCACCGGCTTCAACAGTGTCAGAACATCAGATAAAGCATCCATTCAATTTGGACGTTTGCGACGATTTTCAGCACGATATAGCATTGTTCATCCAGGTGCAACGTCTTAGAGTCGCTCCATTGCGTCGAGACCGAATATTCCCGCACAGGAGAACCTTGCATGCCCGATCATTCAGCCCTTTGGCTCCCAGCGAAGCGATCCAGCTTCGCAGTGGGAAGCAACACCTACGCTCGGCCGCAGCCAGACGAGATTGTGGTGCGCAATCGCGCAGTGGCCGTGAATCCCGTCGATCGCCTATTGCCGACGATTGGTGATTTCGTTTTTCCCTGGCTTCAGTATCCCGTGGTGCCCGGCTCCGACTTGGCGGGGGAGGTTGTGGAGGTGGGTTCGAACGTAACCCGCTTTCGTGTGGGTGACCGCGTGCTGGGACACGCATTGGGCATCGAAAAGGGGCGAAGTGCCTCTGCCGAGGGGGCGTTTCAAAGTTTCACCATCGTGTTAGAGCATATGGCGTCACCACTGCCGGCTTCTCTCTCCTTCGAGGAAGCGGCCGTGTTGCCACTTGGACTGTCAACCGCGGCGTGTGGACTGTTTCAGCGCGATTTCATCGGGCTGCGCCCGCCCGTGATGCACCCTGAGCCGATAAACGAGACGATTCTGGTTTGGGGTGGCTCGACGAGCGTTGGCAGCAACGCGATTCAACTTGCACGTGCGGCTGGCTATGACGTGGTCGCAACAGCGTCCAGCCATAACTTCGAGTACGTCAAGCGCCTGGGCGCGCACGCTGTTATTGACTACCGGAGTCCCGATGCGATCAGCAAGCTCACCGCCCTTTTGCAGGGGCGGCGTGTCGCAGGAATGATGGCAATCGGAGCAGGGTCCGCGGCCGCTTGCTTGAAGGTTGCAGCAGCCTGTACTGGCCGGCGGTTCATAGCCACGACTACCCCGCCCGTATCTTTTGATGAGGTCCCTCGAGGCAAAGGCCGTATGCGCAAACTGCTGCCGATCATGACGCGCGTGCTACTCGGCAATGTAGGTCTCATGCTAAAGGCTCGCCAGCTAGGTATCTCCATGCGAATGATTTGGGGCGGCTCCCTCTGGGCAAACGAAGTGGGGCCGATGATCTACCAGGACTTCCTGCCGACTGCACTTGCCGAGCAACGCTACAAAGCTGCCCCCGCTCCCCAGGTGGTCGGCAATGGCTTGGAGCAGCTTCCTGTTGCCGTGGAATTGCACCGCAAAGGGGTGTCTGCGCGCAAGCTCGTGGTTCGCCTATAACTATGAAACCGAATTTGGGGATACCTTCAAGCGTCGGCCAATGCAATGGCATCCGCCCCCGTGGGAATTCGGAACGGTGCTGCCGGATCGGTGACCGCCAGCCAAACCGCTTTTGCAACATCTTCCGCATTTGTGACCGGAGCGTTGGCGTTGCGCATTTCGTCGAACACGCTCTCCATATATCCGGCATAGGGCTCTGGCACCATCTCGCTCATTAGCCGTCGCGCGTTGCTGCCAAAACTCGTACTGGGTGCCCGCCCAGGTAACACGAGCCTAACGCGGATATTGAATTCAGCAAGTTCCAAGGCGAGTGACTCTGTGAATGCGTTTACCGCAGCCTTGCTGCCGGTGTAGACCGATAAAAGTGGCAGGGGCTTCAGAGTCACGCTGGACGTAACATTGACGACGACACCGGCTCGCCGCTGACGCAACTGTGGCAACACGGCTTGAGTCATCGCGATGGTGCCGAACGTGTTGGTCTCAAACACCTCGCGCATGCTGTCCAGCATGGTCGCCTCCAGCGGCCCCAAGACGCCTACGCCGGCATTGTTGACGAGTGCATCGATCGGTCCGGCGTGCTCGACGCAGCTGCGGATGCTCTCAGCGTCGGTGACGTCGAGCGGCAGTACGCGCAAGTTGCTTGAGCGCGGCAACAAATCTTCGCGCGGATTCCGCATCGTCGCGACAACGCGCCACCCGTTATCGAGGAACAGGCGTGCAGTCTCCAGACCAAAACCGGACGAGCAACCGGTGATCAGGACTGTGAGTGAGTTGGACATTAAGCGCTCCCTTACGTTGGATAACGGTGCGCATGGTAGAGAGCTCAACTTGGATCTTCTACAATTTATCGTCCGTTTCTTTGTAGCGCTCGTCCGGAATGGTAGATCCCCTAGCCGAAGTCGTGTCCTTGTTGCAGCCGAGCGCTCCATTCTCGAAGCTCGTTGTGGCGACCGCCCCTTGGGCAGTGCGCCGCACAGAGATGGGCAGGCCGTTCTATTTCGTCATTCTCGACGGCGATTGCCATCTGACCATCGATGGGCCCGCGAAAGGCGACACGATCACGCTGCACGCGGGCGACTTTGTATTGATTCCGGCGGCGCGTGGCTTCGCAACCTCCAGCCTTGATCAGCAGCCGCCCTTGGATAGCGAGATTGTGGCTACCCCAATCCAACCAATGCCTGGAGGCGCTCGCGTCGGTGACCCTGATGGCGCAGAGGACGTTCGTATGCTCGTCGGCAATTGCGAGTTCGGCTCACCGGATGCAGCGCTACTCGTGCCCCTACTGCCACAATGGGTCCACGTACGGGGCGAGCATCGTCTTTCGACGTTGGTCCAATTGATCGCAGACGAATCGCGTGCCGATCGGCCTGCGCGCGAGATCGTAACGGCTCGTCTGCTCGAAGTGTTGCTGATCGAGGCCCTGCGGTCGATGGCGAGCATTGCGGAGTCTCCAGGCTTGGCACGCGGCCTATCTGATTCCAAGCTGGCACCGGCTTTGCGCTGGATGCACGAGCGTCCGGCGTTCCCATGGAGCATCGCGCAACTGGCGCGCGAGGCAGCGATGTCGCGCTCAGCCTTTTTTGAGCGGTTCAGCCGCACCGTGGGAATGCCGCCAATGGAATACCTACAGGCTTGGCGAATGGCGATGGCAAAGCAGCTGCTGCGACAACGAGAACTCCAGATCGCAGAGATTGCTGAGCGCGTCGGCTATAGCTCTGTCAGTTCCTTCGGAGTTGCATTCACGCGGTACGTGGGCGTACCCCCCGGTCGCTTTGCCAAATTGGGGAGCGCTTGACGGTGACCTTAGCGGGTCCATACTGGCGCAGCGCTAGTCCGACGGCCGAGGCTCTACCCAAAGTGGATGTTCATCTCACCAATAGGTACCGAAAAACGGCAACTAATAAACGGTCCCGTATCAACCCCTTCAAAGCCGGCGGGACACTTACCGCTGGAGGCGTCCGCCAAGCACGTACCCACGGTACCTGACAGGAAGCGCATTCGATTGATGCAATGCTCTGAACAGAGCTTCGAGTAGAAATGCCCCTGTTGGTAATCGCCGGCTGCTCAATTTCGATTTGCCGGCGGTACCAATCGGGTTAGTTGCTGACTTGCTTTGTGAAGCAGTGGTCAATCGCGTTCAATGTCAGCGTTAGCGTCATTGCGCACGAAGCCGGTATCGTGGGGTACAAAGACCTCGTCTCCAATTGACCGGTGCTCGACTTGCGTGACACGCCAGATTGCTGAAGCGTTGGCGTCTGACCAGATCACCATGGGCAAGTGCTCCCGGGTGCTCCAGCAGATCCAATGCGTGCTCTTACCCTGCGAGAGTGCATACCAACGGCACGTCGACGCGGGTGTCGGCGCTCCGGCAGGCGCGCTGGTCGGAGCAAGACGGTACGCGCCGATTGGATGTCGCAGACCGTGGGCGAGGTCGAACCAGTCGCTGAAGTGGCCAAGGCGGATCAAGTTGTTGCGATCAATTCGCGTGGTGATTCGCTTCCGATAGTCCACCACCGTCATCTGGTATTCGAGTGGGTCGGCAGAATCCCGAACGACGTACGTATCAAGCGCGTCATCCGTCTTGCGCCGTAGGCGCACCTGCCTATCGCGCCAGACCTGCAGCGTGTGCTCGCCGTCGACGCCTGCGAACGTGACCCGATAGAACAGCGCTGCAGGCTCGCGCCCCGACTGGAAGACCGACTCGAACGTCGCCGCCGGGCGTTCAGCGGCGACTGCCGGTGCAAATACCGCGCACACCAGCGCTGCGCCTGCCGCCCAGCCGCAAGCTTTACTGACGGACGGCCTTGGCATAGTCAAAGTACCGGTAGGTCTTGCCGTCAACACTCAGATCCTTCACGGCCAGATTGATGGTGTAGCTGCCCTGGGCCAATGCGGCATCCTTGGTCGCGCCGGTCGGATCGGTCGGCACCTCGAAGCTCAGGCCGGTTGCGGGCGAGACAGGATTCATCGTCGACGCCTTGACGCTCGGCGCAGTCGGGCTGGCCGGATTTAGCAGCGCCTCGTTGATGATCCGGCCATCCGCCTGAGGCATTGACAGGCCCAGCAGATAAGCGACCGTCGGTGCCACGTCAACATTGCCAGTCGGATTGCTCACAACGGTACTGGGGCGGAAAGACGGGCCGCTGGCAATCAGCGTGTTATGCACGTCCGTCGTACCGAAGCTGCCATGCATGCCACGCTGGCCGCCCGCGCTCTCGAACTCGATGCCTGGCATGCCCTGGATCGCGACCTGGTCATCCCAGTTGAAGCTGACCACCACATCGGGTTGACCATTGTTCTGCCGCTGCGCATTTTCCAGATTGACCATGGACATGGGCAGCGTGCCCGGCAACGCGCCGTAGCGGCTATCCACGAAGATCGCACCATACTCCTCGCGCTGCTGCAGGACCTTCACGAGGTTCTGTACCGTGGTCGCGTCATGGCCTGGCACGTAGAAGTAATCCGATCCGCCGTTCGCGGCCACCACGATGCCATTGGTCGGGAGGTTGCCCGGGGCCGGCACCTTGAAGCTGGCAACAGGTGTCGCGAGGCCCGCGCTGATCGCCTGGTACTTCGAATTGGCTGCGCCACACAGCGAGCCGGTCGTGTCGACCTTGACCGGCACGGTCGGCGTACCGTTGGCCTGCAGCCCGTACATGGCAGAGGTTGTGCAACCCGAGCCGTCGTACGCCTTGAAGCCGCGATAGGTCAGCAAGTCGGCCGAACGAACATCGCCGGAGAAGGAGTAGCCCGTGGTCGAGACCGCACCGATGGCAGCGGCATCCGTCCCGCTGGTTGCGCCATTGACTGGCGTGCCCCCAGGGGCCGTGCCCGACGGCGTGATGGCACGCAGCGGGTACAGCGAAAGCGGGCCCGAGACGCTGGAATGGCCGTGGTCAGACACGACGATCAGGTTCGTGCTCGCGTACAGGTTGTTCGCCTTGAGCGCGCTGATCAGCTCGCCGAGGCGCTGATCCTGCGAGTGCAGACCAGCGATCGCATTGGCCGCCCCCGGACCGTAGCCGTGCTCCACGTTATCGGGCGTGCGGAACCAGATCAGCGAGAGCATCGGCTGCTTCTTCGGCAGGATGTAGTTGGTGAACACCGACAGCATGTACTTGTTGGCCGCGTCCTCGGGGGCTCCCTGGGTCGCATCGCTGCTGTCGCGAGCCGCGATGGCGGTCACGCCGCTGGCACTGTCATAGGCCGTTGTGTTGAAGGTGATGTAGCCGGCGCGCGCGGTCGGATCTCCATTCGTCGCGGCCAGCGTGACGGCATTGGTCCCCGAGTATCCGAACTGTGTATTGAACGGCAATGCGTATCCCGCGCTCTGCAGTTCGGTGACCAGACTACGAGGCTGTACGGTGTTCTCATCAAGGAAATACCCGCCCTGCCCCAGATCCTGGATGAAGGCGGCGCCGGACTTCCCGACCGTCGCGGTCGTCAAGCCTGCAGCCTGCGCTGTGGCAAAGAGGCTCTTCACCAGAAGAAGTTGCCCTCCGTAGTACGTATTGAGGGTGGTCAGGACCTGGTAGTCCTCGGTAAAGATCGGGTCGACATAATCAGCCGATGCAGCTGCAGTCTTGGTACTGTTCGGCGTCCCGAGCGTGCCCGACGGGATCGTGTTGGACGCTCCCTGCGGGGGCGTCCAGAAGGTGTTGCCATAGAACCCGCTGGTCTTCGGGAACGCGCCCGTCGCGAAGGACGAGCCGTTCATCATCGTGAAGGTCGGGTAGGTTGAATGGTTGTCGCTGAAGTTGACACCCGCCTGACGCAATGCGTACAGATTCGGTGTATCCGTAGCGTTGACCGAGTCGGGGCGCAACCCGTCCCAGACCATGATGATCGTTCGCGTTGGCTGGCTCTGCGCAGCAGAGGTGCCATTGCTCAATACAGAGTCGCCACCGCAGGCGGCGACAAGAATGCTGCCAGCCAAGGCGGCTGCCAAGCCGTACATGTGTTTCATGTTTAATCCCCTGGAACCATCACTCGATACTGGCGCTGGAGACTAAATTTGATATGTGACGAAACCGTGACGTTGCCTGGAAGTTGCCGCGAAAGAGATTGAGGTTGTCGAGTATGAGTTGGTTTCTGCGTAAAGGCGCTGTAGATCAAATGCTCTCGGACAAGCCTAGGTCGGACTCAGGACAGTCGAACAGCGAAGAGTTCCGGCGCGGCGGCAAACAGCGATTGGTCACATGCATTTTGCACTGTGGACCTGATTCAGCCACTTCCGTATACGCTGTTGTGCTGACTCGTCGCCGAGCCCGCGAGCGGAATCGAGAAGAACGAAGTGCTCTATCAACGCGCCCGGCTCGCGACCAAATTTCGTAGAACCGTATGCGGAATCGTCGATTGCCAGCCAGTTCTTCAGGCGCTTGCCGTATGCATAGGAGACGATGACGTCCGTGCGGCCAGCACCGCTCTGCTCGTAGCTCAGACGAGGCTTAAGGAGCCTTGTCGTATCGACAACCCGGTGGGCAAGCTCCGGCGGCAGGTAAGAAATCACCGTATCAGCAGCCAGCGTTTGGAGCCAGGACGTCGTGAGCACAATTTCGACGCGTGGATATGGCTTCAGCATTTCGACCAGCAACAGGGCAAATTCGAACAACGGCCGGCCCATAGCCGCACGATCGCTCCTAAGTTTTATCGTCGCGCTCTTGCCTGTTGAGTGACAGCTCTTGCGCCGCCTGCTGCAGCAGCACGCGAGCTTCATCCAGCGATGGCCCTGCATGCTTGTCGATGCGACGAATGTACGGTGACGTCAATACCGCCAAGGCATTCCCGTCCGGCCCCAGGATTGGGAACGAAATATCGACCACGCCGAAGGATTGACGGCTCTCGCATTGCTTATAGCCCACGGCACGAATGCCCTGCAGTGTTTCATCCAACTCGCCAGCAGGAATAGGCTCTTCGCCCTCCACGGCAATGTGCTCACCGAGCATCTGCGCACGGCGTTCGTCGCTCTGGCAGGCCAGCAGCACATGGCCGGACGCGGTGTCGAGCAGGCTCACGCGCGCACCCAGGCGGATCGACAAGCCCCAGGTGCCCGGACCGGGCACCTGCGCGATCACCAACACATTGCCGCGGTCAACCATGCCCAAGTGGCAGGACTGTTCCGCCTGCCGGGCATAGGCGTCCATCACGGGAAGCGCTTGCGTGACCATTCGATTGACGGGCGGATGTCGATGCGCCAGCGCGAACATCTTCAAACTCAACGCGTGGCGGTCCCCACCGGCGGACCGCGTCACGTACTGCCGGGCGACGAGCCGCTCGAGCAACCTGCGTTTTGTGCTGAAGCCTGGACAGCCCCCACAGCCCAATCGCCGGGCACGCACGCTACTGGCAAGTCTTGGAAGAGAAAGACGAGATGCTCTGTGCGGCTTGCTATGCCGCATCGGTGAAGGGCTCCCGGCTGATATGACCTGGAGCGGTTTCGTGCTCTGTGTCGAACGTTGGAAGGATGGCGCTGGCCTGCTCCACGGCTGTACCACCGTACATCTCTTGGCGGACACTGTCGGGTCAGCTGCTTGGTTTGTCCAGTACTTCGACATGACCTGGCGAGAAGCTGAAGTCAGCCATCTGATCTTGCAGGGCATGTCCGACAAGCAGATCGCCATGACGCTGAAGATCAGCTATTGGACAGTCAGAATTTACGTGGCGAGGATCTTCGATAAGCTCGGGATCGAATCCCGATCGGCCATCGGACAATTGGTGGTTCGGATTCAGTCAACTGATCCTGAACCTGAGCGCGGTGATGCTTCGGATTGCCGATTGGGCGGCGCCGACGTGTAGTGCAAGCCCTGCAAATGGTCTTATCACCACCTGCAGGACTGTGCTGACGTCGGCCCCACGGAGCTGCACTCAGCTCACGTCTTCAGCGGCCTCAGTGGCAGCCCATGCAGGCAGCCGAGCCTGCGATGTCGCTACCCGAAGACGATTGAACATCGGAGATGCCGCTACCTTGCTGACCGTCCCCAATATCGGCGGCCTGAGCATACGACGATTGCGCAAAGATGGTGCTGGTCAAAGCGAGGAGAAAGCAGCAGATCACGTTCTTCATGATTTTTTCCTGTTTAAGGCGTTGAACAAAATAAGATAACCTCTTCCGGACCCGATGAAACCGCCATGCGGGAACAACCCTTAGGCACAATCGGTCTGGCTCAAATAGGTTAAGTCGGCGCAAATGGATTAATAACGACAACGGCGAAAAGATGCAGCCGCACCCGAAAAACATGGCCCACACCACAATCAGGCTGTCGACCCATCCGTTTTCACGCACAAAACAAGCGGCATTTCAGCGCTACGAGCCGGAATTTCGTGCCTGTCTTGATATATTCGGAAATCTTGCCTGCGCCTTCGGAAACCTGGATTAAATTCTTACCTGACCAGCCAATTATTCGGTCACTTGATTTATTTAACCAGGAGTTAACATGAGCATTTTCAGCAAAATTTCGAACGCACTCACCGGTCACCACGTTTCCCACCCGCCGAAGATTGCGGGCGGCCCCGACAAGCTTCCGAATCAAAACCTCGAGAATGCAACGCACAAGATGGATGCATTCTTCTCAAACCTCGCCCATAAGATCAAGTCGACGGCTGACGATATTGCCGGCAGCGCAAAAGTACAGAAGCACTAAGATCTTCTCTGTACTTTCTTAATGGCCGAGGGGCGCCCGAAAGCTTGAAAAGCGATCGTGCGTCGCCTCGCCATCTTTATTCTGAGAAAGACAAAGGACGATTGAAGCTCGGTAGCAGCTTTGAGCAATGTCGACTGCCCACTCGTCCGCCGCATAGGATCGCCATATCGGCACGGCGTGCTCTGCCGCCGTGCACGTATTGCATGGTGCGCCAGGAGATAGGCCCTTTTGGGATTGGCGCACTGCACGCTCCCCAGCGCCATCAAACGTCGGCACTCGTCGTTCAGTAGTTGAGGAGCATGCCTCGGCCCGACATGAAAAGGCGACCGTAGACGCCGGTGTCCGCGACAATCCGCGAGACGCCTCCGTAGCGATGGTTGTCATCGTCGATACGGACCCACGTTGCGCCCTTGTCATCCGAGCGATACACAGCGTCCTTGCCGTTGACCGTACCCACCAGATAGACGGCTGCCGTGTAAGCGGCGCCCGTTGCAGGCACACCCAGGGCGACCTTGATGGCGCCGTGTACGTTGGTGGGTTCCGCGCCCACCGTTGCCATACCGGTCAGCTTCGTCCATGTGGCGCCGGAATCGACGGAATGCCAGAGATTGTTGGCGTCGGCCAGCCAGAGGTCGCCTTCGGCAAAGGGGTTGACCGCCAAGTCCGTCACATTGAAGCCATTGGGCGCCCAGGTTTGTGAACTGGCACTAAAGGTGTGCCCACCGTCGGTTGAGTAGTAGAACTTGCCGGAATTGGACGGGTACCACCAGTTGCCGCCATGCTCGTAGGCGTAGACCTTGCGCGGGTTCTTGCGGTCAGCCGCCATGTGATACGCGACCGCAGGAGCTGGCAGGTTGGTCGCGGTCCATGTGGCGCCGCTGTCGGTGGTGTAGTACGGCACCGCACCGGCAATTGCCCAGATCACGCTGGCGCCATCCGCCGTAACCACCACGCTGGATTGGTCGCCCGAGTGTGTCGCTGCCACCGGAGGGACGCTGGCAAAGCTCGTCCAGCTGGCGCCGGCGTCGGTCGAATAGGCCCCCTTGGAGGTACCGAACGTTCCGACTGCGGCGATGTAGGCCGGATTGTTCCAAGCCATGTCGATGCCCGTTCCGTTACCGCCCTTCCCAAGGGGTGGCGACGCACCGAGGTTCGGGGATCGCGTCGCGGCCGCGGTCAACGACGTGTGGACATAGAGGCCAGTATCCCCTTGCCCGCTGGCGAGTACATAGGATGCGCCAGGCGGCGGCGCCACCATCGCGAGGTTGATCATCTCCTCGATCCCGTTGACGTCGAAACTCCAGTGCGGTGTTGACGAGGAGAACGCATCGCGCGTCGACCACACACCGCCGCCAGTCACATAAGACACATGATCGGGATTGAAAGGATCGATCTGGAGGTCGTCTGTCCAGCCCCAATACTCGGGCGACGAAGCGCCTGTCGTGCCAGATGCGTCATGGAAATTGTGGGTTCCGTTCACATCGCCTGACCTGCCGAACTCCGACCAAGTCTGGCCACCATCGGCCGAGCGCATGGCAACCTGCACCCATGCCGAGTCGCCCCATGTGCCCGACACGCCAAATGCAATTTTCGTCGTCGCACCGCTGCCTTGCACCGAAATGCCACCGATACCGCCGTAGTACTGGCCCTCGCCAGAGGCGATCAGCTTTGTCCACGTCGCGCCGCCGTCAAACTTGTAAAGGAGCGACGGCCCACCGCTACCCGGGCCCGGTCCGGTCGTGAATGGGACATACAGCATGCCGTCAGCTGCACGGGCCAGATGCGGAATATGTATCTGGTTGCTCGCAATGGCGCTGGTGACCGCAGTGGGAAGCGAAACGCCCGACCACGTTGAACCGCCATCGATCGACTTGTAGAGGTAGGCGCCGAGCCCCGCCAGGCTCTTGTAGTCGGGTGCCACACCCACGTAAATCGTTGGCGTCGCGTTGCCGGTCGGCGTAAAGCCCGTGGTTGGAACGGTGGCGTCCAGCACGACAAACTCGACGCCGATGGGGCTCCCCTGGCTGGCGCTGGAGATATCGGTCGAGGTCATGACGTAGGACGACAGCGAGCTGACCTGGCTCCAATGCATGCCGGAGTCCGTGCTTTTCCAGAGCCCGGCAGTGCGAGACGCATAGAACATGGTCGAAGGCCGATTCGGGTCAACTACCAGTCGCTCGCCGATCGCCCTGCCCTGGTTGTTCGATCCCACGGGAAAGGGCAGCGTCACGTAGTTCCACGTGTTGCCCTGATTGGATGAGTAGTAGAAACGCCCGTTTCCGGATGACGCGTACATGCCCGTTGTCATGTAGACCGCATTGGCATTCGACGGATTCACAGCCAGGCTTTCGACACCCACGTATCCGCCATCAAGGCGACTGAAGCCGTCGGTCATTGCGGTCCAGTTGCCGGCAGTGTTGTCCCAGCGGTAGGCACCGGCGACGTCTGTTCTCGCATAGCGCAAGTTGGCCACGGTCGGGTGGTAAACCACCCCCGGCACGTACCCGCCGCCGCCCATCTTGACGTTGGCCCAACCGGCGGACGGTGCCACGGACGCCGTCGAGCCAGACGTGCCGCCGGAACCATCCGTTGGGCTTGGCGTGGCACCCGCGCCGGGGGAGGTCGAACTCGTGCCGGTTGAGAGCGCGCTTGTTGTGGCATCGCTGCCGCCGCCACCGCACGCACCCAGCAGCAAGGCGGCGGAAATGGTTGCGAAGAATTGTTTGCTTGTCAGCAACATGGTGGTTTTCACGATCAAGAGAGACAAGGCAGCCCGCGAGTGCGTGCCGTGATTTGCGAGTACGCGCAAGGCGACGGAGCGTTCCGCCGCTAAGGACTCACCATTGCTATCTGTGCAGTGCTCAGCGCGCCGCAGTTGATCCGCAGAGCCTGGACGAGCCGTTAAAGGTCGAAGCGTCGTTCATGCGGCTCGCCCTGAGGACCCTCGCCCGATCGTGAAGTGGCCGCGCCAATGGTTTGCTCTGGAGCCCGCCAGCGGGGCTCGTGATACCTGTTTGTTGCTCATACACCCTCCCGATTTCTTGTTGTCGTCAAATCTGCGGCACTGACACAGAGGCCAGTCATCCCCCACGGAAGTGGGGTGCCACGTTTGCACGTGTCGTATCCCACGCCCCCTTCATGCGTGTCAAGAATCGGACGGGCGTGCTGAGATTATTTGAGGGTCTTGGCGCGTACGCCCGGACTCTGTGAGCGGGAAAAGAGCACTAACAACCCGTTGCCAACGTCGCTGGCAGCCCCTCAATCGCTCACTCCAAATGCCTCCGTACGCGCTCGGCGGGAGTTTCGTACTGGCAGATCCCGCCATCTGCCGGGCAACACCACCTCCGGCCCGACGGTGCCAGCACGCCTGCGTTTCGCCCGGTCACGGGTGCGGGTTCTGATGCGGACGACGGCCTATCGAAACGAACGTAACGAAGTCGCAACGCACCATTTCCGATCTGGAAAGCGCACGGTCTTGACCACATCAAATCATATTTATACTATACCGTTCAGTTTAGTTTTATCTCGCGGTGCCCCGAATACTTAGGAAGCTGTCATGCGCTCGACTCCATCTGCTATCCCCTCATTGCTGGCCGCGCTTGCGGCAGCGTCTTTACTTGCTGCCTGCGGCAAGCCGCCCGGCGGCGCGCCCCCGGCGGAGGGCACGCCAACCATGGGTGTGGTGACCGTACAGTCGCAGCGCGTGGCACTCAGTACAGAGCTGCCCGGCCGCACCGTTCCATTCCAGATTGCCGATGTGCGGCCGCAGGTCAACGGCATCATCAAGGCACGCAAGTTCCGCGAAGGCAGCGACGTCAAAGCGGGTGAGCCGCTCTACCAGATCGACCCCGCCACTTACCAAGCCACCTATGACAGCAATGTGGCCGCGCTGGCCAAGGCGCAAGCCAACCTCAAGAGCACGCGCCTGAAAGCCGAGCGCTACAAGGAGCTCGTGGCCATCCAGGCCGTCAGCCAGCAGGACTACGACGATGCGGCGGCCGCCCTGGCTCAGGGCGAAGCCGATGTGGCAGCCGCCCGAGCCAACGTAGAGACCAGCCGCATCAACCTGGCTTATGCCCGCGTGGACGCGCCTATCTCGGGGCGCATCGGCAAGTCAAGCGTGACACCCGGCGCCCTGGTTACCGCCAACCAGACCACCGCGATGGCAACGATTCAGCAGCTCGATCCCATCTACGTTGATGTGACGCAGCCCAGCGCCGCGCTGCTGCGCCTGAAACAAGCCATGGCGCGAGGCGACCTCCAAAAGGCCGGGGCCAATGCGGCCACTGTGCGGTTGCAACTGGAAGACGGCAGCACGTATCCGTTGGAAGGCAGGCTGGAGTTTTCCGATGTCACGGTCGACCAGAACACCGGCTCGGTGACGCTGCGCGCAGTGTTTCCCAACCCGAATGCAGTGCTGCTCCCTGGCATGTATGTGCGCGCGGTGCTAGCCGAAGGCGTGAAGGATGAGGCTGTGCTCATACCACAGCAGGCCGTGGCACGCGACAGCACCGGCAAGCCCTTCGCCTATGTGGTGGGAGCCGACCACAAGCTGCAGCGGCGTGCACTGGAAACCGACCGCACCGTCGGAGACCAATGGCTCGTACGCTCGGGCCTGCGCGTGGGCGATCAACTCGTGGTGGACGGTTTGCCGCGTGCATTGCCCGGCGCAGAGGTCAAGACAACCCCGTGGACAACGAAGGCACCCGCACCATCCACTTCCAAGCCGGCGACCGTGGCCGCTAACTGATCCGGGACACCACCATGGCACGCTTCTTCATCGACCGCCCCATTTTTGCGTGGGTGTTGGCCATCATCGTGATGCTGGCGGGTGCGTTGGCCATCGCCACATTGCCCATCGCGCAGTATCCGAGCATCGCACCACCGGCCGTGTCGATCACGGCCACGTATCCGGGGGCATCGGCCAAAACGCTGGAAGACACCGTCACCCAGATCATCGAACAAAAGATGAAGGGGTTGGACCACCTGAGCTACATGGCGTCCACCAGCGAGTCTTCTGGCACCGCCACCATTACGCTGACGTTCGAAAACGGCACGGACCCGGATACCGCGCAGGTGCAGGTGCAGAACAAACTCGCGCTGGCCACACCGCTGCTGCCACAGGAGGTGCAACAGCAAGGCGTGCAGGTGGCCAAATCCGCCACGAACTTCCTGAACGTGCTGGCCTTCACTTCAGAAGACGGCAGCATGAATGGCTCCGACCTGTCCGACTATGTGGCCGCCAACGTGCAGGACGCGATCAGCCGGGTGGAAGGCGTGGGTGACACGACGCTGTTCGGCTCGCAGTACGCCATGCGCATCTGGCTGGATCCGAACAAGCTCTCCAACTTCAGTTTGACCCCGCTGGACGTCAAGAACGCCATCCAAGCGCAAAACGCGCAGATCTCCGCCGGCCAACTGGGTGCCATGCCGGCATTGGCGGGACAGCAGATCAATGCGACCATCACCTCGCAAACGCGCCTCAAGACTGTCGAAGAATTCGGCAACATCCTGCTGCGCACGCAAACCGATGGCTCGCAGGTGCGCCTGCGCGACGTCGCCCGCATCGAGCTGGGGAGCGAGAACTACAACACGGTCGGGCGCTACAACGGCAAGCCGGCCGCCGGCCTGGCGATCAAGCTGGCGACAGGCGCCAACGCACTCGATACCGTCAAGGCGATCGACGCCCGCGTGACCGAACTTGAGCGCTTCTTCCCGCCAGGCATGAAGGTGCAGAAGCCATACGACACCACGCCATTCGTCCGCATCTCGATTGAAGAGGTAGTGCGCACGCTGGTTGAGGCCATCGTGCTGGTGTTCCTGGTGATGTATCTGTTCTTGCAGAATTTTCGCGCCACGCTGATCCCGACCATCGCGGTGCCGGTAGTGTTGCTGGGCACGTTTGGCGTGCTGGCTACGTGCGGTTTCACCATTAACACATTGACTATGTTTGCCATGGTGCTGGCCATCGGCTTGCTGGTCGACGATGCCATCGTGGTGGTGGAGAACGTCGAGCGCGTGATGAGTGAGGAAGGCCTCTCACCCAAGGAGGCAACGCGCAAGTCGATGGGGCAGATCACGGGCGCGCTGGTCGGCGTTGCCCTCGTGCTGGCTGCTGTTTTCGTGCCGATGGCGTTCTTCAAGGGCTCGACGGGTGTGATCTACCGGCAGTTCTCGATCACGATTGTGTCGGCAATGACGCTGTCGGTGCTGGTGGCGCTGGTGCTCACCCCTGCCCTCTGTGCCACCCTGCTCAAGCCCGTTGAGAAAGGCCACGTCCAGGCCACCACCGGCTTCTTCGGCTGGTTCAACCGGACCTTCGACCGCGGCAATCAGCGGTATCAGGGCATCGTGCGCCACATGCTGGGCAAGGGCTGGCGCTACATGGTGGTCTACGGCGTGTTGTTCGCGCTGGTGGTGGTGGGTTTCATGAAGCTGCCGGTCGGCTTCCTGCCGGATGAAGACCAGGGCTCGCTGTTCGTCCTGGCGCAGCTGCCGCCGGGCGCCACCAACGCGCGCACCGAAGACGTGCTGCGCCAAGTGGAACACCACTTCCTGGTCGACCAGAAGGACGCAGTTTCAGGCGTGTTTTCCGTGGCGGGTTTCAGCTTTGCAGGCAGCGGCCAGAACATGGGCTTTGCCTTCGTCAAGCTGCGCCCGTGGAACGAGCGCAAGGGCGAGGCGCTCAGCGTCAACGGTGTCGTGGATAAGGCGTTCGGCTTCTTTGCCACTCTGCGCGATGCCCGGGTGTTCGCGTTTGCGCCGCCCGCCGTGGCAGAACTGGGCAACGCCACCGGCTTTGACCTGATGCTGCAAGACCGTGCCAACCTCGGCCACGACGCTCTGATGCAGGCCCGTAACCAGCTGCTCGGTACGCTATCCAAAGACCAGCGCCTGGTGGCCGTACGCCCCAACGGGCAAGAAGACACGCCCGAGTTTCAACTCAAGATCGATGCGCACAAAGCCGAAACGCTCGGTGTCTCCATCTCCGATATCAACACCACCCTTGCCACCGCTTGGGGCAGTAGCTACGTGAACGACTTCATCGACCGGGGCCGCGTCAAGAAAGTCATGCTGCAGGCCGATGCGCCCTACCGCATGAACCCGGGCGACATCGACAAGTGGTACGTGCGCAATAGCGCCGGAACCATGGTCCCCTTCACGGCGTTCGCCAAGGTCGACTGGACGTCGGGTTCCCCCCGCCTGGAGCGCTACAACGGCGTGCCATCAATGGAAATCCTGGGGATGGGCATGCCGGGCAAAGCCTCCAGTGGCGAAGCGCTGGCCATCGTCGAAGATGCCGTCGCCAAGCTGCCCGCGGGCATCGGCTACGCGTGGACCGGCCTCTCGATGCAGGAGAAGGCCTCCACTGGGCAAACCACCCTGCTCTACACGCTGTCGATCCTGATCGTGTTCCTGTGTCTGGCCGCGCTGTACGAAAGCTGGGCGATCCCCTTCTCGGTGATCATGGTGGTGCCGCTGGGCGTGTTCGGTGCGCTGCTGGGTGCCGTGCTCACCTGGAAGATGAACGACGTGTATTTCCAGGTGGGCCTGCTGACCACCATCGGACTGGCGTGCAAGAACGCGATCCTCATCGTTGAATTCGCCAAGGAGCTCAACGAGCACGGCAAGAGCCTGGTCGATGCCGCCATGGCGGCCGTGCGCATGCGCCTGAGGCCGATTCTGATGACGTCCCTGGCGTTCATCCTCGGTGTGGTGCCAATGGTGATGGGCACAGGTGCCGGCGCCGGTGCACAGCACGCGCTCGGTGTCGCTGTCATCGGTGGCATGTTGTCCGGCACAGTGCTCGCCATCTTTTTCGTGCCGCTGTTCTTTGTGCTTGTGCGGGGGCTGTTCAAGCGCGGGCCGGCTACGGCGCCCGTTCATGCCCAACCGACCGACGCCGCTGCCTCGTAAGGACGTTCGAGATGATCCGTTTTCCGTTTTCCTCCACACTGCTCCCGTTGGCCGCCATGCTGACGGGCTGCAGCCTCATGCCGGCCTACCAACAGCCGGCCTCCCCTGTGCCCACGGCCTTTGCCGATGTCGCTACTGCAGCGCCTTCCGCAGACAGCCCCGCTGGCGAGACTGCCTCGCCGGTAGCCCAGATTGGCTGGCGCCAAGTCTTTACCGATTCACATTTGCAGCGGGTCATTGAGCTGGCATTGGCGAATAACCGGGACCTTCGCGTCGCCGTGCTCAACATCGAGAAAGCCCGAGCCCAGTATCGCGTGCAGGACGCTGCGCTGTTCCCCTCCGTCAAGGCCAGTGGCAATGAGAACGCCAGTCGCACGCCGGCCTCTCTCTCTGGCATCGGACAACCGCTGGTCGCACATAGCTACAGCGCCACGCTAGGTTTCAGCGCCTATGAACTGGATTTCTTCGGGCGCGTGCGCAGTCTCAGCGCGCAGGCGCTGGAGCAGTACCTTTCCACCGCGGAGGCGCGCCGCAGCAGCCAAATCAGTCTGATTGCGGAGGTCGCCACTGCGTACCTGACGCTTGCCGCAGACCAGGACCAACTCAAGCTGGCGCAGGACACCCTCGTCAGCCAAAGCAACACTTACCGGCTCAACCAGCGCAGTTACGAACTGGGCACCGTGTCCAAGCTGACGCTGCGCCAGTCGCAGACAAGCGTGGACAGCGCCCGCGTAGACGTTCAGCGCTACACGGCGCAGGTCGCGCAGGACCGCAATGCACTGGTGCTGCTCGTCGGTACCGATGTGCCCGCCGAGCTACTGCCCCAATCGCTGCCCGATACATCGGCGGCTGCCGGCAGCGTACTCGCCAACATTCCGCCCGGCTTGTCGTCCGACCTGCTGCAGCGACGGCCCGACATCCTGCAGGCCGAGCATGATTTGAAGGCGGCCAATGCCAACATCGGTGCGGCACGGGCGGCGTTTTTCCCCAGCATCAGTCTCACGGCTTCGGCGGGCACTTCCAGCGCCAGCCTGGGGAGCCTGTTCAAGGCGGGCTCGGGAGCGTGGAGCTTCGGCCCGCAGATCTCGTTGCCCATCTTTGACGGCGGGGCCAACCGCGCTAATCTGGACATCGCAAAGACGAACCGAGACATTGCCGTGGCGCAGTACGAGAAGGCCATCCAGACCGCATTCCGCGAAGTGTCCGATGCGCTGGCGCAGCGCAGCACGCTGGGCCAGCAGCTCGAAGCGCAGCAATCGCTGGTGGATGCGACTGCCGAGAGCTACGTCCTTGCCACCGCTCGCTTCAAGCGCGGCGTCGACAGTTACCTCAACGTGCTGGATGCGCAGCGCTCGCTCTATACGGCGCAGCAAAACCTGATCAGCACGCGCCTGTCCCGCTTTACCAACCTTGCAACGTTCTACAAGACGCTGGGCGGCGGTTGGGTAGAGAACACCGGTACGCCCGCAGCGGCCGCAACCACGACGCCACGGGCCTCCGGCGTCTGAGGCATCGCATCGATGGCGAAACGAACCGCCGCCGGCGCAGCGCAGACCCGCCAGCGCGTCATCGATGCAGCCATTGCGCTGTTCTCGCAGCACGGTGTCCATGCCGCCACCCTGGAGGATGTGGCTCTTCAGGCGTGCGTCACCCGTGGGGCGGTTTACGGGCATTTCGGTGGTAAGCCTGCACTTTTGGCAGCCGTTCTTGCCGGCCTGCGCTGGCCATTGGACATCGGCGATGATCTGTGGGGCTACGCCATGCATCCGCGGCCCTTGCAACTCCTCCATGCGCACCTGCATGCCAAGTGGATGCAATGCGTTCAAGGCGACCCGCAGTGGCCAGTGTTGCGCCTTGTTCTACGGCAAGCCGATTGCGCCCAGTGGCCTCAGCCCGCGATCGACCAGATCGATCGCCTCAAGGCGCGCGCCATCGCAAACCTAGGCTACGTGATGCGCGCCGCATGCAAGCGCAATCAACTCCGTGCCGACATGACACCGGAGGCTGCCGCCCGCTATCTGCATGCCGTTGGCATCGGACTATTGCGCGAGCACACCGGCGCGTTGGCCGACGGTGTGCACATCGATATCCAGCCGTGTCTGCGTGCGTGCTTTGACGGTATAGAGAACATCCATCAGACCGCGACCACCGAAGCCATCTGACGTTGGCCTCTGCGCCATTGCAGGGCGGTCGATGGCATACACTCTCGCTTTCGCTGCGGTGATGCGGCACAGGATCAGGAAAACATGCATGCGCAAAAAGACAGAAGAGAAACGGCAAGCCATTGTTGACGCCGCTTTTCGCGTGTTCATGGAGGTCGGTTTCGATCAGGCCTCGATGTCAGATATCGCGGCCCGCTCAGGCGCATCCAAGGCGACGCTGTACAACTATTTCAGCTCAAAGGAAGAGATGTTCGCGGAGATCATGAGCGGCACCGCCGCCGACGAGATCCGCGATGCCTTTGCGCAGTTGAAATCGACTGGCCCTATCGCCGACACGCTTATCGTGTTTGGCGAGCACTACCTGAATGCCATCCTGCAACCGTCGATTCTTGCGATCCGCCGCCTGGCCATCGGCGAAGGCAATCGGTCCGACCTCGGGTGCGCCTTTTATGAGCGCGGCCCCAAGATCGGCTGGGGGATGTTGACCGAGTTTATCGCCGAGGCCATGAAAGCAGGCAAGCTAAAGCGCGCCAACCCGGACGTCGCCGCAGCGCATCTACATGCGCTGTATGAGGCCGAATGCGTGGAACTGTGCCTCTTCGGTGTGCCTGTCGACATCAGCCGCGCCCGCATATCTGAGATCATCGCCCGCGCAGTCGCGGTGTTCATGGCGGCATATGGAACCCCAAAATCCGGAACCAAGGCCAAATGATGGGGGATCGGCACTGACCGAGGAAAGACGAACTCTGACCGATTGAGTCTTCCTGCCCATCACGATTCGTCCGCTGCCTGTTCCCGTGCCGATCATGGAGCAGACCGTCCAATGGCACCAGCATCGCACATCCGACCTGGGACTGCGTTGGCTGCGCGGGCTTCTTAACGAAGCTGTCACGGTGATGGATGCATCGCAGGCCTCTCCAGGGACCGCTTAGATCTGGCTGAAACCTGCGACCGCTTCAACCATCGCGATGAGGACGTGAAACCGTTGCTGCGTGGGCTTCTGCAGGTAACTCCTACCCTCGACATTCAACCCATTCTGGTCCGGTTTGGGTAGGAATTACCCAAAAAAAAAGCTCGCTATGCAAGCGAGCAAAACGTCCGCAGAGGAGGGGTCGTCCGGACGTAGGGAACAGTTGAGCAAGCGCGCGTGGTCAGGCGCGTACATCCAGCGCAACGCCGAGCGTTGCCTGGCAGTGCAACGCCATCTTCGTGCTGTCCGATATGTTCAGAGAACCCATAGCGGAAGAGCCGCGACTTCCGAAATCGAATCCTTCCGCCGTACAGAGGATCTGCCCGAGAACCCCCTCGTAATGCTCAATGGCTTGCCGTTGCACGAGAGGAATCGAGAAATCTTTGAGCAACTCGTTTTGAGTTTGCCCTGTGACTGCATGCAAAAGGGAGTACACCCCTGTTTGATATGCCGCATCAGAGAGCGCGTAGTTGCCCGGCGCGACAGTTTTTGCCATGAGTTCCATGAACCTCGATCGCACGGCGACCAGGCGAAAGAGCGGATCGCTGGCCAAGTCCGCGTCTGTATCGCTCGCAAACAAAAGAAGTTCGGCCCAGCGGCCCAGGGTTTTCGTCCCGACGCGCATGATGGCTTCGCGCACCGTGACGGCAACGGGCTCATTTGCACCATAGGCTGCCGATTGGGCAAGCTTCATCAGTCGCGTAAGCAGTAGCGGGCTCTTCTTTACAAGGCTCTCCAGTTGCGTGATAGACGGATCGTCTGCCAACGCTTTTAGTAGCGCAAATAGCGTGCTCGCGCATTGAGGTAATCGACGCTGAGACAGTAGTTCCGGCAACGCAAAGAAATATCCCTGAAAAAGATCAAAGCCTTGCGCATGCAGCGATACGTGCTGTGCATGCGTTTCGATCTTCTCCGCCAACGCGGTGCACTGGTAGCGCCTGGATGCCGCAAGGATTCGCTCGATATCAGCCGGCTTTGTTGCGCTTACGTCCACTTTGATGACGTCGGCCAACTCGAGCATGCTAGGTGGGATCGCGTCAATATCGATCACGTCGTCCAGAGCAAGTTTGAAACCGAAGTCGTGCAGGGCCTTGCATTGATCGATTGTCGCGTCATCGAACTCGATCGTCTCAAGCAGCTCCAGCGCAAAACGGTGGGGGGGCAATATTGTCAGCACGTCCAGGTCGAGACCCTGCATGCCAACATTGACATAGCCGACCACATCGCCCAGCACACGATCAACGCCGAATTCGCTGATTGTGTTGAGAATCACATTGGACGTCGCAGCCGCCCCATCTGCAAAGTTCGCACTGAGGCACGCGTCGCTTCCGCGAAAAAGCAGCTCGTATGCAACCAAGCGCCCTTCGCGGTCAACTATTGGCTGCCTGCCTACAAGAACCTGGCTCTCACACCGTTCCACTGGTGGCAGCATCTGCACCTCCCACCGGCGGGTGCGTAACGCCTTCATGCTCGTCTTTGGCGCGGTCCACCATGATGATGTGGGCGCAGAACTCACCCAGATCATGGAGTGTGGCGAAGTCTTCCGTGCTCAGTTCGCGTGGAACAACATCAAGCACACACAAGGTGCCAAGCGCGAGTCCAGAACGATCGAGCAGAGGCATACCTGCGTAGAAGCGAATGTGTGGTGGCCCTGTCACCAACGGATTGGATGAAAAGGTCGGGTCAGCGGTGGCATCTCTCACCACGAAGGGCGCTGTGCCACAGATCGCATGCGCGCAGAATGCCCATTCGCGAGGAGTCTCTCGCACATCGAGGCCATGGCGCGATTTGAACCACTGGCGTCGCTCGTCCACGATCGAGATCAGTGCCATAGGCACGCGTAACGCGTGGCAGACGATTCGTGTGATTCGATCAAATTTCGGGTCATCTGCGGTATCCAGAATCCCGCAGTTCAACACCGCCGCCAAGCGCTCGGCTTCGCGTTCGCCCACTGGATAAGAAGTCATCAAGGTCTCCGTGAACGCCACTGGCTTATGCAATCTGGAAGCGCTGGACTTGGTGAGCGAGCGCCTTTCCTTGCTCTTCCAGTGCTTGCGAGGCCGCGGCCGATTCCTCGACGAGCGCGGCGTTGCGCTGCGTCATTTCATCCATCTCCGACACAGCGATATGGATCTGGGCGATACCCTGACTTTGCTCCGTGCAGGCAACTGCGATCTGCTCAATGAGGTTCGTCACGCCCAGTACCGAGGTGGTAACGGACTGCATTGTCTTCCCGGCCCTACCTGCCACGAGCGCGCCCTCTTCAATCTGGGCCAGAGAAGTCTCAATGAGCTCTTTGATTTCCTTCGCAGCCTTTGATGATCGCTGCGCCAATCCACGCACCTCGCTCGCCACGACGGCAAAGCCTCGGCCTTGTTCGCCCGCGCGTGCCGCTTCCACCGCCGCGTTCAATGCCAAGATGTTCGTCTGAAAGGCAATCCCTTCGATCAAGCCAGTAATCTCACCAATGCGCGCCGAGCCAGCGCTGATCTTGGTAATCACACTGACCACGTCATCAACTTCGGCATTTCCTTGGCGGGCAACTCCCGAAGCGTCAGTCGCAAGCGCTGCAGCCTGCTGCGCGTTGGAAGCATTCTGTTGGACCGTTGTGGTGAGCTCTTCGACACTGGAGGCGACTTGCTCAAGCGCCGATGCCTGCTCCTCGGTCCGGCTGGAAAGATCAACGTTTCCACTGGCGATTTGTGTCGAGCCGGCCGAAACAGAGTGAGCAACCTCTCCTACCTCGCCTACCAGCATGCCCAACCCTTCGCTGATCGTCTTCATGGAAGAAAGCACGCTGCCAGGGTGCGCCGTTTCAAAGCCCGCCTGTGGCCTGAAATCGCCGCTGGCAATCCGCGTGGCAGATTGGGCCAAAACAGCGGGTTCAGCACCGAGTGACCGGAGCAGGTTGCGTCCAATGGCATAGCCCAAAACGATTGCGAGCGCGCAGCCAAAAAGCCCTGCAAAAATAGCCACCCACAGCCCTCTGTCAGCACGCATCTGGGCATCCGCCACCGCAGCATTTGAGCGGCTAAGCGCGTAGTCTTTGTACGCGCGCACAGCACTATCAAGCGCCTCCAGGAGTGGGATGCATTCGCGGTTGATCATGTCGGTGGCGGCACCGCGTTGTCCCACTTGTGCGAGCCTGACAATCTCCAGCGCGACCGGGCCGTACTTATTCTCGACCGTACGAATCGCCGCAATCAGGCGGCGGGCTTCGTCAGTCGATCCAGGCCCGGTTTTCGCCTCGGATTCCAACCGCGAAAGCGTCTCTCCCACCGTTGCATGCGCCTCTGCAACGTCCCTCAACTCTCGTGCGCGACTCTGCTCCGTATCAGCTAGCACGATGTTTCGAGCAGCAATTGCACGGCGGTCTACCGCTGCCCGCACGGCATCAGCGAGCTTTGTTCTCAGGTACAAGCCCCGATCAAAATTGCTGAACTGCGCGCCCAGGGCGTTCAGTTCGTAACAGCCGATTGCGGCCACAACCACGACCAATAACGCCAGCGCCGCGAAAGCTGCGCCAAGTCTTGCCTTTACAGTCATAGAGCTCCCCGCTCAAAAGTGCCTCTTTACGAGGCTTTGTTTTGCGAGAGCGTAGAGGTTCGAGCTGCTGCAGGGTTGGGCCAACCTGACTAGACCTTAATAGTTAGTCTTTGCGGTAATTAGCGTGGATGCATGCAGAGGAGCGCGGTTTGTTACTGTCAATAACAAACATGCAGGGAGACTGCTTGCCCCTTCCGCTTTGAAACGGCAATCCCTCCCGTAGAGGTATTTTGAAAAATAAGCCGCCTCAAGTCTCACTCATGATGTGGTATATCAGCCGCAAAGAACTAATCCTATTGGATGATTCCGGCGTTATGAATTTTTCAGGTTTGCGCAAAAGCAAACGGTTGCGCAACCAAAATATGCTTTATAAAGCTCTTATATCGCTGAACTTGCATGGTGGAACACAGGTTTGGTTACAGTGCCCTTTCATCCTTCTGGTGTTTGTCTTTTTTTGGATACAAGACCCGGATGCAACTTGGGGAGTTGCCACCAGTTCACCCGGCCAAGCTCCGCCGGGGCAACTGGAAGAAGTTGGCACACCACCTCGCTGATTGCCTGCATTTCGAGCAAAAAAAAGCGCCCTGTACAAGGGCGCTGACGCTTTTGCCTTTGAAACGGACGTCGGAAGACGCAGGCGCAGAGAGGCGGGATTACGGGGTAGTGGACAGCCTGCGTACTTTCATCTTCGGCGACCCACAAAGGAACGCAACGAAAATACGCGCCCGCATCGATTGCCTCTTAGCGCTGAATCGGAACTGAGTGCGATCTTGGTTCTCATAGCTGTCAGTGAAGTTGCTCCGTGGAGCCCCCCCGCCAATCCTCGGACACAGTCCCCCCACTTAAACGACGGGTAGAGTTCGAATAACGCCATTCCCAACGGCTCGGGGGTGTCTAGGAAAACCGGGGCGATTCACCCCATTTTGCGGCCCATTGGTTCAGCGGGCTGAGAGCCTCTAGAAGCCCCAATCCCTGTTCCGTCAGGAAATACCCATCGCCCTCATGCGCCACCAGATCGACGGCCCTGAGTTCCTTGAGTCGGGTATTCAGTTGAGCGGGGTTGGTCGCTGCGGCTTCCTGAAGCGCTCTGAAGGTCATAGGCGTCCCCTCTCGCAGCTCCCATAGGATTCGAAGGGTGCTCCGCCTGCCTAGTAGATCGAGGACCACCATGATTGGCCGTCCGGTGCTCGAACCACGGGCCTTCTTGCCGACCATCAACGTTGCTGCTTTACTTTTCATAGCACCCTGCCTAGTATGCTATGAATTCTATAGCAAAGGGGCACCGATGGTAGCCAGAGTTGCGCCAGCAGTCGCACCGTATTCGCCTTCGGTGCAAGAGGAGCTAAACAAGCTCATGGGGCCCGGCCGCGACCCGCTGGTCCTGTTCACCACGCTTGCGAGGGACGAAAGGTTATTCAAGAAGTTTTTCGCCAGTGGGCTCCTCGAACGAGGAAATCTGACCCTAAGGGAGAGGGAGATTGTCATCGACCGTACTACTGCCCTATGCCATTCCGAGTATGAGTGGGGTGTCCATGTATCGATCTTTGGACAAAAGGCTGACCTCACCGAGGATCAGATCCGGTCGCTTGCTTTCGGCGAGGCGGACGACGCTTGCTGGGGCTGGAAAGAATCTCTGCTAATTCGATTTTGCGACGAGTTGCATGAGACTTCGACCATATCCGAGGGGCTCTGGGTGTCTCTGCGCAGGGAGTTCTCAGAGGCGGCGATCATCGAGCTCTTGATGGTCGCGGGCTTTTATCACACCGTCAGCTATCTTACGAACTCGCTCCGCTTGCCGCTGGAAGCGTTTGCCAGACGCTTTACCGACGTCAAGTCATCGAGCCAAACAACATGATCAAAGTCACCGTGATGTACCCGTACACCGAAGGCGCGCGCTTCGACCACACCTACTACCGCGATCGCCACATGCCGATGATGAAGGCCAGGCTGGGCAGTGCCTGCGCCTACTACACCGTCGAGAAAGGCTTGACCGGCCGAGCCCCCGGCTCACCGCCCGCCTTCGTGGCAATGTGCGCGTTCTACTGTGACTCGGCCGAAGGCTACCTGGCCGCCAGCCAGCAGCACAGCGCCGAGATCCGGGGTGACATCGCCAACTACACCGACATCGTGCCGGTAGTCCAGTTGAGCGAGGTCGTTGTCGAGCGGTCGGATCTCTTCACTTAAATCCCTTGGGCTGGCTCCCGCGGTGATCGAACGGTTCCGGGGCGCCTTACGGGTGTGGGTTATGACGATCGACTCGTCACTGAGTGTTATCGCGCGAGCAGAATTGAATCGCCCGGATCTAAGTAGATACACGCCGGCCTCGCCAGCCTGCTCTTACGACATTGAAGCGACCGCGCGTGGCATCTGCCCCGGGACACAGCGGGTGTTCAGATAGCCTATTTCAGGGCGCGCACGCTCATGCCGTCGCTGAGCGTGGTTGGTGGATACATGACCACAGTGTCGTGGTCTTGAAGCCCGTCGAGTATCTGGGCTTCTTCCGCGTTGCGCTGTCCGATCTGAATGGTTCGCTGGACAGCCTTTCCATTGTTGACGATGAACGTGCACCAGTGGTCGGCACAGCGGAATAACGCGCCGATCGGTAGCTTGAGTACATCAGGCTGGTCCGAGATGACAATGCGGCCCTGTACGCGGTACCCATCGTTCAATCTTCCTGGTGGGTCCACAAGGTCCGCGACAATGTGGACGCGCTGCTCTTCGACCCCCAGCGCCGATACCTTGGTAAACGCCCCCGGACCGACTGTCCTGACTACCGCGTTGACCGCCAGCGGACCGCCCCACTCCACTACCGATACACGCATGCCTGGACTGATCTTGACAGCATCGGACGACAGCACGTCGACGACCAGTTCATAGCGCGAAGGGTCAGCTAAGACCATGAGGGCCGTACCTGCAAGCACGACGCGTTCGCTTTGCTGCTCGATTCGTAGCAGCACCGAGTTGGCCGGTGCACGCACCTCAACAGGTTGCCCTACTTCCAACGCCTTCAGATTCGCCATCGCGACGCGCACATCGGCCGCGGCCGACGTCTCCCTTGCGCGTGCGGCCGACAGATCGCTGGCGCTCGAGGCGGACATGGTCCGCATCTGCTCCACTTCCTGCCTCGACATGGCGCCGCTGCTCAGAAGCGTTTCGCCCCGGGCCAGGTCCCGGCGGGCTTGTTCGTAGTCCGCCCTGGCATGAGCGGCGCGCGCCTGAGCCTCTCGGGAAATTGCCTCTGCCGCATCAACCCGTGCGCGTTGCGAAGCCCGCTCCCCGGGCGTCATCGGCACCGGTACCAGGGCGGCGATCACCTGCCCATCTTTGATCTGATCGCCCTCATGTAGCTCAACCCGAAGCAGCCGGCCTGTGATCGGCGCCGTGATGACGTAACGATCATGCGCGCGGATCTCCCCGTCTTCGTCAATGGTGACTTGCAGCGGCCCACGTGTGACGCGCCCCGTGTCCACTGCCGCAGGCGCCGGCCAGAGCGCGTACGTGAGCGCTACTGCCAGCGCAAGCGCGGCACCCGCAAGCGCCAGGGACTTTCGCACAGCGCCGCGCTTCATGATTCTCTTGCCTTGAGGACGGCGACGATATCCAGCCGTCTGATCTTGGCCGCCACCAACAGGCCTGAACACACCACCGCCCCACCGGCTACAAGGAATGCGTAAGCGAAGGTCGCCGCATGAACCACAAGCGGAAGCCGGTACAAGTCAGTTGCCAGCCGAGTCGAGAGCAGCCCGCATATGCCGTAGCCAAGAAGGAGCCCGGCTGGCAGCGCTATGGCGGTGAGCACAAACTGCTCGCCAAGGAGAATCCAAGCGACTTCGGTCTGCGTGAACCCGAGCACGCGAAGGGAGGCCAACTGCTGAACACGTTCCGAGTAAGCGATGCGCATGCCATTGAACGCGACACCAAACGCAATCACACAGGCAAAGGCGAAGTTGATGGACGTGGATAGACGAACGCTTTCGTCCATGATCTTACGAAAGCTGGCGATGACGGCCTGGCGAACCGCCACTGCATTGACCGACGGCAGCCGCTTGAGCGTCGCATACAGATGTGCAGACGCGTGCTGATCGACAGACAGCCTCGCCCCTGACCAGTTTCCGCTCTCCCCCAGGAGTTTCGCCAGTGCCGTCTGGTCCATGTAGGCCGCGACGCCCACCAAATCGCCCGACAGCTGCGTCAACGTGACTTGTCTGGTTTGGCGCTCTCCTTCAAGCACTTCAACGGTGACCGGATCACCGGGTTTTATGCCCAGCACGGCGGCAAGTCTGGCCGAAACCACCAAGCCATCCGGGGGCATGTGCAGCGGTCTGCCCCCTTCATCAACCAGCCTGTGCAGAGCTGCCTTCGGAGCGATCCCGCTCAGCGATACCCGCCGAGACCGATACCCAGCGGATAGCTTGACCGGCACATCGCGAAACCCTTCGACCTTCAGCACACCAGGCAGACGCCCGATCGCGTAGACGGCGCGGTGAGATAACGGCTGAGAAAAGGCCACCGTCACATCCTGTCGCTCGATTTGCTGAAACTGAGTATCGAAAAGGAAATCGATGGAGTCGAAGAAAAACCCGCCAACGACGAGAATCGCACTCGCGCATGCAATGGCCAAGGAACCCAGGAGCGACTTGACGGGCTGGCGCGCGATATTGCGCGCAATCATTCGCCACACCACGCTCAGTTGCCGATAGATGCCCGCCCGCTCCACCCAGCCCACTGAAAACGCGGGCGGAACGACTGCGCGAAGGGCCTCGACAGGCATCAACCTCATGGCCTTCGCAGTGCTCGCGATGGCACCTCCGATTGCCGTTCCGAAGCTGATGAAGAACGCCCAGGTTATCGTCGAAAGATCGGCGCGAAATTCGAGGTGGGCAAGCCTGTAGTACCTGGCGTAGAGGTCTGTCAGATACGTCCCCAATGCCAACCCACCTCCAATACCGACAAGGGTCCCTGCGGCAGCAACGACGCACCCGAGTTGCAGGTAATGCAAACCGACTGAAAGGTCACTGTATCCAAACGCCTTCATCAAGCCAATCTGTGAGCGTTGTGTATCGATCAGCCGGGTCAGGACGTTCTGCAAAAGAAACATTGCGACGAGAAAAAAGATGGCGGGCACATAGGTGGCAGTTACGCGGTTCTGCGCGATCTCGTCAGTAATGAACCGATTCGATATCTGGTTTTCCCGGCTGATGGTTCCAAGTCCGCCATACGGCAGCAACGTTCTATCGATCTGCGCGATGACGTGCGGCGCCGGCACGCTGCCATCGAGAGACAACACGAGATCATTGAAGGCGCCATCCATGCGGAACGCTGCCGAGACCGCATTCGTTCCCATCCACACCACGCCGTAGTGACGGTTGTCCGGGAAGATGGAGCCCGCGCCGGCCTCGTAGACATACTCCGGCGAGATTGCAAGACCAACAATGTGCAGTCGCTTCCAGCGGCCATTCAGTATGGCGCTGAAGTATTGGCCTGCCCTCAGGCTGTTGGCATCTGCGAAAGCCGCGCTGACCAGCACTTCGTCCTCTCGGCCCGGCGAAATGTATCGGCCGCTTTGAAGATGCAGCAGGTTCAGCGCGGGCCACCCGAGTTCCGGGATCGAAACAAGGCGCGCTGTGGCCGGCTCGGAACGGCCGGGAATATCGACCGTGACATCTGACACCACCCGCGCGTCCACATGTGCCACGCCGGGCAATGCAGCAATGCGCGAAGCCGTCTCAAGTGGTGCGCGCTTCAGGTGCACGAAGAGATCGGCAAAGCGATATGACGCGTAGTAGTCCTGCTGGGCGTTCAACAAAGCCAGATAGGTGCTGCGCATCGCAACAAACGTGGCAACACCACATCCGACAACGAGGACTGCCGCCAAGACCTGCGCCCGCATTTGCCAGAGGTCTCGCCAGAGCAACCGGACGAGCATGGTCACCATGACAGATCTCCCACTCGGGCACGCTGGGCGTTGCGGCGTTGCTCGACAATGGTTCCGCTGCTCATCCGGACGACACGATCCGCCATGTCGGCGATGACGGCGTTGTGCGTGACGATGACAATGAGGGTGCCGAACTCGCGGTTCACCTGCTCGAGCACCTCTAACACCAACTGACCCGTCCGAAAATCCAATGCGCCTGTCGGCTCATCGCACAGGAGCACATCTGGCCGCTTCGCGACCGCGCGGGCGATGGCAACGCGTTGCTGCTCTCCCCCCGACATCTGCGAGGGAAAGTTGTCCGCCAACGCACCGATCCCCACCCGGTTCAGGGCCTCGGTGGGGTCTAGCGGATGCTCCGCGATGTCCGTTACCAGGGCGACGTTCTCGCGAGCGGTGAGACTTGGAATCAGGTTGTAGAACTGAAAAACGAATCCGACATGCTCCCGTCGGAATCGCGTCAGGCCTCTGTCTCCGGCGTGGGAAAGATCGTGGTCTCGATACACGATGGAACCGGTCGTTGGCGTATCCAGCCCGCCCATCAGGTTGAGTAGCGTGGATTTGCCGCTGCCCGAGGCTCCGAGCAGCACAACGATCTCACCCGCCCCGAGTTGCAGGTCGACGTGTTCCAGGGCGCGCACGCTCACGCTTCCCATGGGATAGACCTTGCTGACGGCCTGAATGTTGAACACCGTTTCCACAACACACCGGTCGGCTAGGGAGGCGGGCGAGTGCGCCGCTCAGATGTTCGGCGCTGCCCTGACGGCGACGTCCAGCGTTCTGCAATTGCTCGCCCCACCTGCATGCCGGCTTCAATCGCGCCATCCACAGAATCAAAGTCTGCACAGACGTGGTGGAAGCGCTCGAGTTTTGGATACTCCAGCGCGGCGGATTTGGGTGAGCAGACAAAGCCGGTGTAGGCGTACTTGAATCCATCGCACCGTCCAACGACCGCCAAGATGTGAATAGAGCAGCCCCGGTACTGTTCAATTGCCCAGGCCGACATATCGATCTCCTGCAGAGCAGATGGAGCTGTCCTACATGCCAGCCCTATTAAGGCGCTGCCCCTCATATCTGGACGAGCTGTGCCGGGCGAAGAAGAGAGGACCAGCGCACTGATTCCTTCAGGCTACTTGCATTTGCCCGCGACGCGTTGACCTACCTCAATCAGTGCAGAAGCCAGCGCCGCTGGGGCACTCAAAGCAGTTTGACCTGCTCATCGCCCTACCCTTGTCCGTGTGTCTTTGGCCGACGATGCGATCGGTTCCGGTCGCCGCCAGCGCAGACGCTTCGTTTGCAGAAGGTACTGCCAGTCCAATTTGGCAAACCCATAAACGAGTGCCAGAAACACGACCTGCGACACGACGAAGTACACGCCCATATACGCGCCGTCGATCTCCGTCTCCACATCCAGATAACGGGCACCAATCTGGGCAATACGCGTCCAGGTCAGGTAGCTTATCCAGCGGCCCGCAAAGAACGGAAGTCCGATCAACCAAAGCCGCATCCCAGTCAAGCCGTAGGCTATGAAGATGTAGTTTGACGGGAACGGGCTGAACGCGTACGCGAGCATCAGTCCAACCGTCATACCTTTGCGCTCTTCAAGCCAGGAGCGCACCACATCGACGTTCTGGCGATCGGCCTCGCGCATCCAGCGATTGCGTACGAGCGTGCAGGATAGCCGCGCTAGAACCAGGCGGCCGAGTGTTGCTGCGCAAGCGGCAATGCCCGCCAGAAGCACCGGGTTGGCATCGGGCCGCGAAAAGCCGATCCATGACATCACCATCCACGTCGGCGGTGCGAACGCCGGCATCACATTCAGCAACAGGATGGTCACGAACAATGCGAGCAGGTTTGTCATGGCGATCAAACCTCCTCACCGAGTACATGGAACAGTTCGTCTTCTTGTGCGCAATGCAGCCGCAGGATGGCATCGAGCCCATACAGCAAGCGTTGCAGCTCCTGCGTTACAGCAGCATCGGGGCCGTCGGGAGAAACATCCGCCACGATCCGGCTCAACAGGTTCGTCACGCGGAATATCTCGCGATGCATGGCGCTCATCGCCGCCATCGGGTCATCTCCACCAAGCAGGCGGGCAACGTCCGGATAAAGCTGGGTATCGTCTCGGCGCTCATGCGGCACCAGAACGTCCGCCAAGGACTGATTGAGCGATAGCAATGCGGCTTTTGCCGCGCTGCCGGCCATTTGGGGCAGCGTGTCGGCGACCACTCGGATCCGGCTCAGGATGGGTTCCAACTCCGCGTGTTCGGCTTTGAGGCGCGCGACGTCTGCAGAGACGAGTGAATGGGTTGTCTCGTCTTGTGTCGGTCGCAGGGCGCGCAACGCACTGGCGATCGCCAAGACATCAATGACCTCTTGCAGCATTGCGCCCGCCAAGGGTGGCAGTTGCCCCAGCGCTGCGACAACCATGGCGGCCAGCGACAGCGACATGCCGATCATCACGCTCTGCAGCGCGACGCGGCGTGTGCGGTGCGCTATGCGGACCGCGTCAACGAGCCGATCCAGGCGGTCCACCAACAAGACAATGTCTGCAGCTTCCGACGAGGCTGCCGCGCCGCGCGCCCCCATTGCGACGCCAATGTCTGCAGCGGCGAGCGCGGGCGCGTCGTTCACGCCATCGCCGACCATGATCACCTTGCTGTCCGCTCGGGCATTCCGAATCACCGCGAGCTTGGCCGCCGGCGACAGGGCCGCATAGACCTCCGTCACCCCCAGCATGGACGCCACGGATTCGGCAACATCTGGCCGATCCCCGGTCAACATTGCCTGTCGTGTGATGCCCTCCCGGCGCAGGAGCCGCAGCGCGCGAGGCGCCTCAAGACGGACCCGGTCAATCAACTGCAATGCACCCACCAGTTGACCGTCCACGCCAACAAAGACGGCCGACGCACCGGCATAGCTGACGCGCTTGACGAACGCTTCCACCCAGCCCGGTACATCAGCCGAACCCAAGACATAAGGCAACGCGCCGATCGACACGACATGGCCTTCAACGCGGCCGCACACGCCGGCTCCTGGACTCTCGACCACCGCACTCGGCAGTCGCAGCGTTGCGCCCTGTTCGCGCGCCGCCTTGGCAACGGCTTCTGCCGTGACGTGATTCGATGCCTGTGCGAGGGAACCGGCCAGGCTCAGCACAACGTCGGCAGCGTACTCCGGTGCGCACTCAACGTTGACCAATCGTGCATATCCGCTGGTCAGCGTGCCGGTTTTGTCGAAGAACAGCGTGTCGGCCAACGCCAGCCTCTCCAGCGCGCCACCGCCCTTGACCAGCACGCCCCGCTTGGCGCAACGCGACAGGCCCGACACGATGGCGACAGGCACCGCCAGGATTAGCGGGCACGGCGTGGCCACGACGAGCACGGCAAGACAACGCGCCGAATCACCGGTGAGGATCCAGCTGGCCCCCGCCAGGAAAACGGCGACGCCCCCAAAGGCAAAGGCGTACCGATCAGCCAGCCTCACGGAAGGGCTGCGTTCCGCCTGCGCCGCACTGACCAGCCGGACAACGCCCGCAAACGTGCTCCTTTCGGCAGACGCACTGGCGATCATTTCGAACGCGGCGCCCACATTCAGCACGCCGCTGCAAATGGCATCCGCCGCCAGGCGATGGCGGGTGACCGATTCTCCTGTCAATGTGGATTCATCCAGATCGGCAGGCCCCGACAAAGTGCCATCCACCGGTACGACTTCGCCGTGCCGCACCAGCAGGCGGTCACCCGCTTGAACCTGTTCCAGACCGACCTGGTGCCACTGCCCGCCGTCGAAGCGATTGGCCCGCTTGGGTGCGTGGCCCAGCAACGCAGTCATCTCGCGTTGCGCACGCGCCTGGGCAAAGTCTTCCAACGTGCGGCCCGTCGCGAGCATCAACGCAATGACCGCCGCGACCAGCACCTCGCCCGACCAGAGTGAAAAGGTGATCGCCAAGACCGCCAGAATATCCACGCCGGCCTGCCGTCGCACCAGTGACCGAATAATCGTGACGACCAGCGCCAGCCAGTTCGGGACGATGCCAATCAGCCAGAGTTGCCGCGCCAGCGCATCGGCACCGAGGTGCCGCGCCCATAACCCCGCCGCCATGGTCAGCACCGACAAGGCGAGCAATGCAACGTTGGCGAGCAAGCGCGGAGAGTGCATCGTCTAGCCTCTTGTCGGCGCAGTTTCCATGTGCTCTAGATCATGCGGCGCAGCAGCCGATCCTTCAGGATGAACTCGTGCCAGAGCGCCGCGGCGGCATGCAGCCCGACCACGATATAGACGACCGTCGCGCCCGACTCATGAATTTCCTTGGCCAAGTGGGCCAACGACTTGTCCTGCGCCAACGCCAGCGTCAGATCCAGTCCGAATGGTTGAATCGGCTTGCCGGCCAAAGCCAGTGCCAGCAAGCCCAAAACGGGCATGCCGACCATCAGGACATAGAGCGCGCCGTGCGTGAGTCGCGCTACAAGCTGCACCAGCGGTGTGCCGGGGACGGGAGGCGGTGCCTGCGTGCCCACCCGGGCCAGCAGACGCAACACCATCAGGGCGAGCACGGAGAGCCCCGCTGTCTGATGGACCATGAACAGAGCGGCACGCTCGGTGCTGCCCTTCGGGAAGAAATCCATGATTTCGATGGCGACGACGGCGATCGACACCGCCAGAACCACGAGCCAATGGAGCGAGCGCATGGTGAGGGAGTATTTCGGTTCGGATTGCATAGCGTTATCCAGAATGTGTTGAGTGAGGGGTAAGGCTGGAGCAGGTCAATCGTCAAAGTCCCACATCCGGTGCAGATCGAGCTTGAGGCGGCTGTCTGCCTCGAGCAGGTCGACACGGGCGAGCCGCTCGGCCAGCAGGGCCTCCGCTAGACTACGGCGCGTTGCCAGTAGTTCAGTCAAGCCCGACTCACCTGCGCGATATGAACGCGTTGCCCTGTCGGATGCGCTTTTTTGCAGCGTAACCGCTTCCATCTGGGCTTGCGCGCTCGCCCGTTTGCCTTGCAAGTTGCCATAGAGCACGTCGAATTCGGCACCCAGCCGACGCTCGGAACCCAATCTGCGCCGGGCAGCCGCTTCCGCTTCGGCAGCAGCCGCCAGCGCCGCAGAGCGACGATGCACCGAACCGATCGGCATGGCAACGCTCACGCCCATGATGCGTTCGGCACCCCCGCGTTCCACCGTCACGAACATCCCGACGGTGGGGTCAGGCCGACGCTCCAGATCTGCGCGCTTGGCCATTTGCTGCGCCTGAACCTCTTCTGCCATGGCGAGACGGTATTCGTGGCTGTCTTGAATGTACTGGGTACGCAATCGATCGGGTGGCTCTTGCGGCAATGCGGGCAGCACAGTATCGGCGCTAAACGAGGGATGGCCCAACCCCGGAAACCGTGCCCGCAGCTCTGCCTGCGCCGTCTGTTCCGCCGCCACGGCAGTCGCCAGCGCAGCTTCCGTGCGCGCCCGATCGGCGGCGGCCAGCTCGGCATCCAGGCGAGAGGCATCGCCCAGTTGCACCCTTCGGGCAGTGAGCGCGGCCAGGTCGGCGGCCGCCTTGGCATTCTCCTGCGCTGCCTGGCGTGCCTGCCCCGCACGCACGGCGCCAAACCAGAGGGCCAGAATCTGGCGCGATGCTTCGTGGCGCGCATCCTTGACAGCCAACTGCCCAGCCTCGGCGGCGGCATCGGCAAGCTGCCCATCGGCTTGCGCTTTGCCCCAAAGCCGCAATGGACGCTCCACCGCAATCTGCCCTTCGGCATGGCGCTCGGAGGGATCGCGCACCTGGCGCCCTTGGCCAATTGCACGGACCACGGTTTCCGCCGTGCCGGCGCGAATGCCATCAGCCCGAGCCAGTACGGCGTCGCGGCGGGCCTCTGCCGTCAGCACGTCGGGCGACTGTGCGACGGCCTCGCGCACCGCGCTCTCAGCCGGCAGATAGGTCGGCGAGATTTGCGCTTGCGCGGTGGGGCTGCAAAGCAGCATCGTGCTCGCTCCCGCCAATACAATGCGAAACAGATCCAACCTCATTGCGAATCTCCTTGCCCGGCGGCCGCACGCGGCCGAGGCAACCCAAAACGTTCAAACAGCAGGGGCAGCAGAAGCAGCGTCAGCGCGGTCGAAGAAATCAGCCCGCCCGATACCACGATCGCCAGCGGCCGCTGAATCTCTGACCCCGGCCCGCTGGCCAGCAGTAGCGGAATCATCCCCAGTGCGGTAATGCAGGCCGTCATCAGGACGGGCCGCAGGCGGTCGCGCACGCCATCGCGCACGGCTTCCGTCATGCTCAAACCAGACTCCAGTAGCGTGTTGAAGTGCGACACCAGCACCACACCGTTGAGCACCGCGATACCGAGCAAGGCGATAAAGCCAACGGAGGCCGGCACCGACAGGTACTCGCCCGAGATCCGCAATGCCGCAATGCCGCCCACGAGCGCAAACGGAATGTTGGCAACCACCAGCACTGCCTGCCGCACCGAGCGGAACGTCAACATCAGCAAGAGAAAGATTGCGCCAAGGGCCAACGGGACAACCAACGCAAGGCGCGACGCAGCGCGTTGCTGGTTCTCGAACTGGCCGCCCCACACCACCCGCAATCCTTTTGGCAACGTGCCAATACCGCCGACGGCTGCCTGGGCTTCCTGCACGAAACCTGCCAGATCCCGACCATCGACATTGGCCTGGATCACGGCAAACCGGGCGCCGTCTTCGTGGTTGATGCGCACGGGCCCATCCACGCGTTCGATGCGCGCCAGAGAGGTGAGCGGCCAGACTTTGCCGTCGGGTGCCGTTACCAGAAGGTTGGTCAGGTTTTCGGGTGCCTGCCGCAAGCCTGCTCCGCCACGCAAGATGAGCGGTGTGCGGACGATGCCCTCGGGCACCACGCCAACCCGGTCACCCTCGATCAGGGCGCGCAGTTGCGCCTGGAGGGCATCGCCGGAGAAGCCGGCCTGACCCACCGCAGCGCGGTCCAGCGACACTTTCAGGTACTGCACGCCGCTGTTGCTGGGCGCAATGACCTCCGCCGCCCCCGGGATGGTGCGGACCTTGGCAGCAATGGCCTGCGCGGCTGCATCGATGGCGGCAAGGTCGCTGCCAAACAGCTTGATGGCAACGTCGCCGCGTGTGCCAGTCAGCATCTCGGAGACACGCATCTCAATGGGCTGCGTGAAGCCGTAGATCACGCCCGGGAAGCGCTCCATCACGCGCCGGATCGCAATCGCGATGTCTTCCTTGGTGCCGCGCCACTGATCCTTGGGCTTGAGCACCAGGAAGGTATCGGTTTCGTTCAGCCCCATCGGGTCCAGGCCGAGATCATCGGAGCCTGAGCGCGCAACGATCGAGCGTATTTCCGGCACTTCCTTGAGCAGCGCCTGCTGCACGCGCTGGTCCATGTCGAGCGACGCCGCAAGTGAAACGGACGGTGCTTTCTGCAACTGCACGATCAGATCGCCCTCGTCCATCGTCGGCATGAACGTCTTGCCGACCGACATGTACAACACCACGGCCAGCGCCAACGCCGCCCCCGCCAGGCCGAACACCGTGCGGCGATGGGTTGTCGTCCATGCCTGGATTCGCGCAAAGCCGGCCGCGACCTTGCGCATCAGCCAGGGCGGCTCGTCTGCATGCGCCAGCAGGAGCAACGAGGCGAGCGCCGGGACCACCGTAAAGGCAATCACCACGGACGAGGCCAGCGCCAGCACGATGGTGAGCGCCACCGGCCCGAAGAGCTTGCCCTCCAGGCCTTGCAGTGACAGCAGCGGCAGGAACACGATGGCAATGATCGACACGCCCGACAGCATCGGTACCGCTACCGTTGCCACTGCATGGCGGATGACCGCACCGCGCAGCGCCGGATCAGTCTTGTGGTCTTGCGCGCGCGCCATGGCCGTCTCGATGTTCTCGACCACGACGACCGCGGCGTCGACGAGCATGCCCAGCGCAATAGCCAGTCCGCCCAGGCTCATCAGGTTGGCCGTCAGGCCCACATAGCGCATCAGGAGGAAGGTGGCGAGCATCGACAGCGGCAGTGTGGCCGCCACGACCAGGGCCGCCCGCACCCCGCCCAGGAACAGGTACAACGTGATGACCACCAGCACGCTGGCCTCAATCAGGGCGCGCACCACGGTATTGGCCGCACGTGTCACCAGCTCGCCGCGGTTGTAGAAGACGTGCGTCGACATGCCCTTCGGCAACTGGGGGCCTAGCGCATCCAGCCGCGCCTGCACCGCCTCGACCAGCTTGCGGGCATCGCTGCCGCGCAGGCCCAGCACCAGCCCTTCAACCGCTTCACCGTTGCCGTCTTTGCTGACAGCGCCGTTGCGGGTGGCCTCGCCCAGCCGCACGGTCGCGACATCGCCGACCGTGACCGCAGGGGCGGAACTCGCGCTTTGCGCCGGCACTACGACAATCGCACGCAAATCATCCAGCCCGCGTATGCCACCCTCCACGCGCACGACCCAGTGCTCGTCTCCGCGGTCCAGCCGCCCTGCCCCGTCGTTGCGATTGTTGGCATCCAGCGCCTGACGCAATTGATCGAGGGTGACGGCGCGGGCGCGCAAGCGGGCCGGGTCCGGTGTGACCTCATAGCTGCGGACCTCGCCGCCGAGGGCGTTGATATCGGCCACGCCTGCCACGGTGCGCAGCGCTGGCCGGATCACCCAGTCCAGCACGCGGCGCCGCTCGGCCAAGGAATAGCCATCGCCCTCCACCGTGAACATGAACATCTCGCCCAACGGCGTGGTGATGGGCGCCAGACCGCCTACGGCGGTCGATGGCAGATCGCGCGCCAAGCCGGCCAGGCGTTCCGACACCTGCTGGCGCGCCCAGTAGACGTCCACCCCCTCTTCAAAATCGACCGTCACATCGCTGATGCCGTATTTGGACACCGAACGCACGATCGTCTTGTGCGGCAGGCCGAGCAACTCCTGCTCAATGGGCGTGGAGACCCGCTGTTCGACCTCCTCCGGGGTCATGCCCGGCACCTTCAGCACGACCTTCACCTGCGTCGGCGAGATATCGGGAAACGCATCGATCGGCAGGTTCAGATACGCCCACACGCCGGCCACCGCGAGCACGCCAGCGGCGATCAGCACCAGCACGCGCTGGCGCAGAGAGAACTCAATGAGGCGGGGCAGCATTACTGTTCTCCCGCCAGCAAGCCCTTGAGCGCACCGACACCTGTTACCGCCACGCGTGTACCCGCTGGCAGGTTTGCCCGCACGACGGCGATGGCGTCGTCTGTACTGCCAACGGTGACATCCTGGAAGCGGAAACCCTTATCGGTTGCGACGAATACACCCGGCACGCCTCGCACGTAGACCAACGCGGCCACAGGAACCCGCAGCAGGCCCGGAGCGTTTGCATTGGCCGCACTGCGCAGCTTGAGCGTGACATTGACGCTCTCCCCTGCGCGCAGGTCCCCACGTCGCTCCAGCGACGCGCGCACGCGCACACCCGCTGTGCCATCACCGGAAGGCGCGACACCAATGACGGTGCCGCCCGCGCCGCGTTGTGCGATTTCGACGTGGTCGCCTGTGGTCGGAACTGGTATGTCGCGGCCAACGAGCAGGTCCAGCTCCAGAGCCGCTGGGTCAACAATCCTGAACAGCGGTGCCGCAGCTTCTACTCGTGCCCCCGGAACGGCATTGACTTCGGATACCACACCGCCACGGCTGGCCACCAGTTGCGCCTCACCGGCGGGGCCGCTGAATGCGATGCCAGAGGACGCCAGCTCTGCCCGCCGCGCCTTCACCATGGCGCCGGCTTCAGCGGCCCGCGCCTGCGTTGCCTGCCAGCGGCTTGCTGCGATGATGCCGTCGTCGTACAGCGCCTTGTCGCGCGCGAGCGACTGCTGCGCGAGCCGCGCCTGCGAGTTGGCTTCCGTCAGTGCGCGGCTGGTTTCGAAGAGCTGCGGGCTCAGAAAACCCGCCAACGGCTGGCCCGCCCGGACGGTTTGCCCGATCGACACCAACACCCGGGGCACCATGCCCGCATACGGTGCCGCCACCACATACTGCGCATCCGGCTTGAAGACGACACGTGCATGCGTGCCAACCTCCAACCCTGAAGAAGCGGCGACCGGGCTGAAACGCACGCCGAGGGAGCGCGCCTGCTCCGCCGATAGCGGCACCACCTGGGCGCCTGCTTGGGCAGCGGCCTGCTCAAGCGGAAACGCGATCAGCGCTACACACGCACTGGCCGCGACGATTCGTTTGAAAGACATGCCTGACTCCAATCCTCGGAGGCAACGCCACGGGCGCTGCCTCTGATTGCCGCGCATACGCGGGCGACCTAAAGACCAACCGTCGCCCAGCATTTCCATGCGGCGCGAACGACAAACTCTTACGATGGATGGCCGATGGGGAGTGGAGTTGCTACCACCGCGTAGCGTCAGGCGTGCGCCATGCGTCAGAAGACAACACTTCTGACGCATTCATCATCGCCAATGCAGACACGAGGGGCTTGTTGCAAGTCAACAAGTTGCGGAGCAACGCGCTCGCCGGCCGTCAACCGGGTACGGATCAGAACTGCAGCGGAGGCGCCTGTGCAGGAGGTGGCCGATTGATGCGATCGCGCCAGCGCGCTCGAACGGGCGTTGGCCGATAGGCAGGACGCAATACTGCGGCGAGAGCAAGCGCCGCAAGCAGGAGGAACGTCAGCGCGGATACCCCCGGCGCCGTCGCTGCCCAAAGAAATGCACCCAGATCCGCAGGGCCAATGGCGGGCTCGACGTCCACCTCAAAGGGTTCCTGGCTTGTCAATGCCCAGTCATGACGACCGGCCCCGGCCGATTCCTCAATGAGAGGACGGTGGGCAAACGCTGCGGATTGGAAATGAGAATCAACTGCGGCAGGAACCGCGGTATGCACGTGCAGGCCAAATTGTTTCGGTGTTCCGAGATGGCCGTGCAGAAGCGGGCTTAGCAGCTGCATCAACACGATGGTCAACAACAGCATTGCCCGAAGCGAGATGCTTGCGGTCGCACGTGGCATGGCCGAATTGTAACGCAATGTGCCCTTCGTTTGGCGCAGCTTCCCGGCGAAAGTCTGGCTAGCTTGATGTCAGCCCGCGCCCACCGGTGACAGGCCCACCACAGCATGCGCCAACGCATATGCCGACGAATACTCCAGCTCGCCCGAGGCTTGCGCGTGAATCGTAAACAAGGGTTGTCCGACATTCACCTGATCGCGCAGCCGCACATGCATCTGCACGCCCGCAACTTGACGCATCGGTGCGCCCGCAAGTTTGGCGATGCGGGCAAGGTGGCGGTTGTCGATGTTCGTGACGACGCCATTTTGCTCGGCAACGACGTCGCGGCGGAAGACGGCTTCTCCGGGGATGCGCAAGCCTCCCTGCGCCTCGCAAATCGCTTCGAACTTCCGCCATGCGGCTCCGCTATCCAGCAGGGTGGTTGCCATGTCCAGCCCCGTTCCGGCCGCAGCGGCGCCGCAAAACTCCAGCAGTGCGCCGGCGAGCAACAACGACCGTTCCCGCAAGTCGAACGGCGCCGTAGGGGAGCGCTGCAGCACGGCCAGAACGTCTCTTGCTTCCAACGCGGGGCCAATTCCACGGCCAACGGGCTGTGCACCATCCGTGCGCACCATCAACACCTGCACACCAAACGCATGGGCCACGCGCTTGAGCAGCATTTCAAGGCGTTCGAGGTCTTCGACACAGCGAACTTTGGCCGTCGGCCCCACAGGCACGTCGATCAACACATGGGTGGACCCGGCTGCGATCTTCTTGGAAAGAATGGACGCCACGAGCTGGGCATCGCTGTCGACATCGAGTGCCCTTTCCACGCGAATCAGCACATCGTCCGCCGGGCTCAGGCTCAACGCCCCGCCCCATGCCAGCGATGCCCCAACCTCCCCCACAACGCATCGCAGCTCCGCAGCGGTCAGATTCACGCGGGTGAGCGTTTCCATCATGTCGGCGGTACCTGCCGGCGACGTGATGGCGCGTGATGAGGTTTTGGGCAACAGCAGCCCCGCCGCTGCACAAATGGCCACGACGATGGGGCTGGTGCGATTGCCGGGAAGACCGCCTACGCAGTGCTTGTCCGCCACGACCGCGCGATCCCACTGCAGCCGCTCGCCGGAGTCGACCATCGCTTGCGTGAGGTCGATGGTCTCCTTGATGGTCATGCGGCCCGCTGCACAAGCGCTCAGGAAAGCTGCGATATGGACATCCGCATAGCGTTCGTTCGAGATGTCGGCAATGATCTCCTGCAACTGCTTTGCGTCGAGATGCCCCCCGTAGATCTTCGCCCGCAGCGCCCGTAGCGACTCGAGCGACGGCGCATGCCTGACGCAGACTTCGTCCCCTGGGCGCGCCATCAACGCATCGACCGCAGCGGCTGAGAGACTCACTTCATGCCTCTCTAGCAGCCCAGATCCGACCAGGTTGAGCGTGGCGATGGTCGATCGCTGCCCGATCTCGACCTCCACACGCGCCTGTGCGGCAAAGCCTTCCGACCGGCAGATCGCGCTGTCCGGGTGCATGTAGATAACATGCTCTTGCCACGTATCGATGCCAAGCGCCTTGAACCTGAGGCATCCCGGCGGCACGACGGGTGCGTCAGCCGTGGGCACGGAGAGGGTGCTCATGACATGCGCGTCAGCTGGCGAAGCGGAAGTGCCCGCTGTGTAGCGTGATCTCTTTGGAACCTGTCTGCTCGAACAGCATGCGCGCGACGTCTTCGATATCGCCGCGGTGCGCTTTGAATGCGCTGAGCAGATCGTCCGACCGGCAGGACAGCGCGCCAAAGTGGTCTTCAAGAGCCTCCGCCGTGATTGCATAGCTTGCGGAACTGCCATCGACCGACGCGCGGCATTGCAGACGCGGCCCTGCGGCGCAGTATGTCGGCTCGTCAGGCAGGAACCTGATCTCTTTCATGATGGCCTCCAGATACGAACGTGCCCTGGTCAAACAAGCACCTGCTTGCCCGAAGGCAGGGGTAAATCGAACATGCTTGAAACGGCGTCAACCAGCGGCCCTGTGAGGGCAATCTCGTTCGAGGGGTGCGGGATGGTGTCGCACGTCACGATCTCTGCGCTCACCGCGCAGAGCTGGCTATACGCGTCGGCGGCAAACACAGCGTGCACGCCGACGCAAACCGGCTGCGGTTTGCCCGCACGCTGCAGCAAGCTTGCTGCGGCGAGCATCGTGCGCCCCGTTGAGATGATGTCGTCGACCAGCACGGGCGCACACCCCGGTGGAATGTTTGGCAAATCCGCAATTTCCACGTGCCATGCGCTGTGTCGCGTTTTGGTCAATGCCGCCCATGGAGCCTGGCAAAGGCCAGCTACATGCTCGACCCACTGCCTGCTTTCGTCGTCGGGCCCGATCAGGAACGGTGCCTTTACGTGCGTCTGGATCCATGCGGCGATGGCAGGCGCGGCTTCCACGGCCACGGTCGGCATGCGATAGACATTCGATAAATGTGAAATGCGGTGCAAATGCGGATCCACCGTGACAAGCCAGTCGAATACCGGATTCAGCAAGGCGGCAAAGTGCTCTGCTGCGCGAATCTCGCCCGCTTTGAAGATGACGTCCTGCCGCATGTACGCCAAGTACGGCGCGATCAATCCAACACGGCGCGCCCCGCCCTGGCGTGCGGCAATCGCCAGCCAGAGCAGCGGTAACAGCTTCTCGTCCGGATGATCGAGCGTGCAGACGATGGCCACCTCTGCGCCTTGCACGGGTGTGTAAAGCCGAACGTAGGACTCGCCGTCCGGAAAGTGGCTCACGGCCGCATGGCCCAACTCGGCGCTCAGCGGTGTGGCAAGGCGCATGGTGGCAGCTTCGCAGCCCGGCATGGCAATCAGCACGCGCTGCGGGTCCAGACCAACGACCGGCGCGGTCATGCACCCTCCAGATCGTAGGACTGGCGATACTCCGGCATGCGGACTGACCACTGCAGTTCGTGCTCGATGCGCTGGCGCAGAGCGTCGCTGGCGGCGGGCTCTCCATGCACGATGAAGGTCTGCCGTGGCGGCCGCGTGAAGCCCCTTAGCCAAGTCATCAGTTCATCGACATCCGCGTGGGCGGACAGATTCTGAATCTGTTCAACCGAGGCTCGGATGGCGACCTCACGTCCGTGCACCCGCAATGCCCGTTGACCGGCCAGCAGCGCCGCGCCACGTGTGCCGGCCGCCTGGAACCCCGACATCAGGATGGCGTTGCGCTTGCCGCCGCCAAAGCTCTTGAGGTGATGCAGCACACGGCCGCCCGTTGCCATGCCGCTTGCCGCAAGGATGATCTTAGGTGCGCGATCGCTCCCCAAATGCCTCGACTGTTCAGGGCTCTGCACCGGAATGGCCAACGCACAGGCGGCCTGGCAGTCGGCAGCCCCGATATGCAGATCGTCAACATGATGTGCAAACACCCCGGTCGCCAGTTCGGCCATCGGGCTGTCAAGGTAGATCGGCACATGCGGGATCCGATGTTCGCGGATCAGCGTGTAGAGGCAGTACAACAGCTCTTGCGTACGCCCCACCGCAAAGGCAGGGATCAGCAGCGTGCCGCCCTGCCCGATTGTCCGCTGCACAACCTGCTGCAACGCATCGAGCGGATCCCCCGCCGGATGCACGCGATCGCCATAGGTGGATTCCACCAGCAAGGTATCGGCTTCCGCAATGGGCTCGGGTGGCCGCATGACAGGATCAACCTGCCGCCCCAGATCGCCAGAAAAGACGATGCGACGGCCCTCGGCCAACAATGTCGCCGTGGCCGCGCCAATGATGTGTCCTGCACGGTGGAACTCCGCTTCCACGCCCTCGGCAACGGGAAAGCGCTCGCCATAAGCGACGGGATGGAGACGGCGCAATGCCCTGGCAGCATCCTTTTCATCGTAGAGCGGCAAGGCGGGATGATGGCGCGAGAACCCCTCGGCGTTGGCGTACTGGGCGTCCTCCTGCGCAAGCCGAGCGCTGTCAGGCAGCAGGATATTGCACAGTTCGGCCGTACCTTTCGTGCAATAGACGGGGCCATGAAACCCATTGCGGACCAACAGCGGCAGGTAGCCGCTGTGGTCGATGTGCGCATGCGTGAGCACGACGGCATCGATGTGGTGCGGGTTGACGGCGAGCTTGTCCCAGTTCCGCAGGCGCAATGACTTGTAGCCCTGAAACAGCCCGCAGTCGACCATGACGCGGCGCCCGCCGGTCTCAAGCACGTACTTGGAGCCCGTCACCGTGTCGGTGGCGCCGAGAAATTGCAGCCGCATGCGATCGCCCCTGCTGCTCAGCGAATCGTCACGCGCTGCTGCGGTGACGCTTCCTTCTTGGGCAGCGTCACGCGCAGCAGTCCGTTCTCGTACGTCGCATCGACCTTGCTTTCATCGACTGCCGCATCGAGCGTGAACATGCGCTGCATCGATCCGCTGTAGCGTTCACTGCGGATGATGCGTTCGCCTTCCTTCTCCTCGGAACTGCGCTCTACCTTGGCCGAGATCATGACCGTGCCGCGATCGACCGTCACGTCGATGTCTTCCTTCTTCGCACCCGGTATTTCAGCGACAACGCTGTATGCCTTATCCGACTCGGTTACGTCTACCTTGAATGGCAGCGCGCCATCCATGCTGCCGCGAAATGAGCGCAAAAGCCCTTGGAAGATATCGCCCACCGGCTCGATGGCGAACGGGTCATAACGCTTGAGTTGACTCATGGCTGCCTCCTGATGATTCGACCCCGGGGGGAATTGGGGCCAACAAATTCATCGTGGCACGGCGGTGCCGGAGCGCCTTGCGGCAGATCAACGGCGGCGCACTGTGGCCGCCGCACGGGCGCGGTGGGATTCGTACCCCGCACATCGCTTCAGAGGTGCCGGCTGCCTTGTCAGGCTTTCCTGACATGGACACCTGCAGCTCCGACAGCATTCTCAGCACAGCCTGCATGACGCCGGCGAGCACGCTGCCAATACTGATGACACGCCAACGAGCAACGCAGCGTCTTGCCGAACCGCCCCCGGAACCCGACAACGCCAGCCAGTACAACGGAGCGCGCCATGATCCAGAACATCGATTGCACCGCCCAATGCAATGACTCGCAAGACCTCGCCGCTTTCGATACTGTGCTCCCCGTTGGCGCACACCTCGTAGCGGGCCGTGATGGATACCAACACCACGGCATCTATGTCGGCAATGGCCAGGTGATTCACTACGCCGGCTTCTCCCGCCGCCAGCGCTGCGGGCCGGTCGAGCGCATCTCGATTGGCTGCTTTGCATGCGGCTTTGCGGTAACCATCCAGTGCGACGCCAGCCCTTGCTACGACGGCGAAGAAGTCGCCCGCCGTGCCGGTTCACGCCTGGGCGAGCGCAACTATCGGCTGCTGACCAACAACTGCGAGCATTTCTGTTCGTGGTGCCTGTTTGGAGAATGCCGCAGCGCACAGGTGGAGGCGTGCCTGAAGAGCCCCCTGCGGGCTGCGCGCACGCTGTTCAAGCTGATGCTGCTGGCACTTTCCGCCGAATGGCGCACTGCGCAGCCGCCGGCTCAGGCCGCATGAAGCCGGAGCGCACCATGCCCCAATCCGACACCTCGTTGCACGAACTGATTGCCAAGTGGTTTGGCCAGAGCGACACACCGCATCTGCGAATCACGCGCCTGCATTGCCCCGGCGTTGATTGTGGCTGCGTGCGTGCGGAGCTGACGACATCCGCCCGCCCACTTGCCATCGTCTTCTTCCGTCACCAGGCCGGTTGCTGGAGACTGTTTCCGCCATCGCGCGCACGCCGCCAATAGCCGCAACGCAAATCTTCCTGCTGCACGGCGGTGGGACTTGGCCGGTGGTTGATCCGCATCAACCGCCCTACCGGCTCAAGCACGAACATCAAGGTTCGATCGGACGTTGGTTGGCGCACGACCATGCGAGGGTGACGAAGTGAAAGAGAGTATGCAGCCACGGCAGCAAAGGTTCTCGCTCTGGTACGCCGTCATCGTCGCGTTGACCATGCTGGCGCTCCAAACGCTGTTCATGTCCGAGCAGGTCGACACCCTTCCCTATAGCGACTTCAAGGTCCTCCTGCATGCCGGCAAGATCAGGGAAGTCGCCATTGGTGACCAGGACATCACAGGCACTTTCTCGACCGAAGGCGTCGAGGGGCTGTTGACGCAGCAGCAGATCGATGCCATTCGCCGCACGGGCAAGGGCGACCATCCTTTCCAGACCCTCCGCGTGAATGACCCGGCCCTGGTTCAGGAGCTGGAGGCCGCCAAGGTGCGCTTTGTCGGTCGGCCGGACAACAAATGGTTGAGCACGCTCCTGTCTTGGGTCGTGCCGGCGCTCCTGTTCTTCGCCGTCTGGAACTTCCTGATCCGGCGCATGGGCGGCGCTGCGGCCGGTGGATTGATGGAGATCGGCAAGAGCAAGGCAAAGGTTTACATGCAAAAGGAAACCGGCGTGACCTTTGCCGACGTTGCCGGCATCGACGAAGCCAAGGAGGAACTGTCGGAAATCGTCAGCTTTCTGAAAGAGCCGTTGCGGTATCAGCTCCTGGGCGGCAGGATCCCCAAGGGTGTGTTGCTCGTGGGTGCGCCAGGCACGGGCAAGACGCTGCTTGCCAAGGCAGTTGCCGGTGAGGCAGCCGTGCCATTTTTCAGCATGAGCGGGTCGGAGTTTGTCGAGATGTTCGTCGGCGTCGGTGCGGCGCGCGTGCGGGATCTGTTCAGTCAGGCCGAATCCATGGCGCCGTGCATCATCTTCATTGATGAACTCGATGCCTTGGGCAAGACGCGTGCGTTCAACCTCGTCGGCGGCAATGAAGAGCGCGAGCAGACGCTGAACCAGCTTCTGGTCGAGATGGACGGCTTTGACAGCAACAAGGGCGTCATCATCATGGCCGCGACCAACCGGCCCGAGATACTCGACCCTGCCCTGCTTCGTCCCGGACGGTTTGACCGCCACGTTGCCCTGGACCGGCCCGACCTCAAGGGTCGAGAGCAGATACTCAAGGTCCACGCCAGGAACGTCACGCTGGGGGCCGATGTTGACTTGGGAAAGATCGCCGCGCGAACCCCGGGTTTTGCCGGAGCCGACCTGGCCAACCTGGTCAATGAGGCGGCGCTTCTTGCGGCGCGCGAAGGTAAATCCGCCGTTCAGACCGTCGACTTCGACGAGGCGCTTGATCGCATCGTAGGTGGCCTTGAGAAGAAGAACCGCGTGATGAACGCCCGGGAAAAGGAGACGATCGCCTACCACGAAGCAGGCCATGCCATCGTGGCCGAGCACCGGCCGCTGGCTGATCGTGTTTCGAAGGTTTCCATCATTCCAAGAGGTATCGCCGCCCTGGGCTACACGCAACAGACCCCGACGGAAGACCGCTATCTGCTCAAGCGCAGCGAATTGCTGGACAGGCTCGACGTGCTGCTGGGCGGTTACGTTGCCGAGCAGATCGTGTACCACGACGTATCGACTGGTGCGCAGAACGACTTGCAACGTGCAACCGACATGGCGCGCCAGATGATCACCCAGTTCGGCATGAGCGAGCAGCTTGGTCTGGCCACCTACGAGCAAACGCCCAACCCGCTCCTTGCCGGTACCGGCCTGATGCAGCGCGAGCGCACGGAATATAGCGAAGACACCGCTCAGTTGATCGATGCGGAAGTGCGCAAGGTGCTGTCCGATGCCAGCGCGCGCGTAACAGCCACGCTGGAAGGCCAGCGCGCCAAACTGGAAGCACTATCGCGCATGTTGCTGGACAAAGAGGTGGTCGACCGCCACGACCTGGACATGATCCTGTCTGGCAACGTGACCCCGATGCCGCCTCCAAAGGCAGAAGCGGGTTCTCCCGCCAGCGCCACGGCACCACAGCCCGCGCAACAGCCGCATTCAAGGTAACAGCGCCGAAGTCAATGGTTCGATGGCGGAGGTTTCGTCCAGATGGATCAGCGCGTCAAACTGGGCGCCAATGGCGGCATCGAAGTAGTGCGACGCATACTCGGTCTTGGGGAGGTACAGCACGCCGATTGCCCGTTCCAGCAGTGGTTCGCGGAACACATCTGCCGCCGTATCGCCAAGCGGGAGGAAGAAGCGATCGAGCCCCGTGCTATGGAACAGGTGTTCCCAACTGTCTGGCCGCGCTGGCCGCACCCATTTTCGCTCCGCCTCGCCACCCCACTCGGATGCGGCGCACACGTGGCCGGTATAGGTCGTAAAGCCGACGAGCAAAGCGGCACCGCCAACCTGCTCGCGCACGAGCTGCCCAAGGTTCCACTCATGCCGGCTGGCGGATTCCGTTGCCCGTGCGTCGCCCACATGCGAGTTGTGCGCCCACACCACGATCCGCCCGTCACCGCCACGGCGCTGCCGATACGCGGCCAAACCAAACAGCGTCTGTGCCATGTGGGCGTCGCGCAGGTTCCACGTGTTGACGCGGTGCCCGAATGATTCACGGTAGTACGCCTCTGCGTTGACGACGACGATGGCGTTTTGCTCGGCAAAGAAATGCGAGTCGATGGCAGCAATGCCGTCCTGCTCGATCAGCCTGGCCTCGCTCGCCCGAAGCCGGCGCAGTTGCTCGATCACCTCACGTTGCGCAGGCAACCTCAAACCTGCGGCCGCTTCGTAGCCGTACGTCATGGGTTCGCGCACGTGGTCCAGCGCCGCGTAGTGCATCCGCGCCACCGCCGCCTGTTCCGGGTCGGTCTTCTGCAGGTATTCGATGACAGCCTCGGCTGACCTGTACAGGCTGTACAGATCCAACCCATAGACACCAACACGTTCCGGCGCGGCAAGAGCCGCGTTGTGCTCATGGAGCCAACTGATGAAGTCGAGCATCTCCGGATTACGCCACATCCACTCGGGAAACCGCTGGAAATCTCCCAGCGCCTGGGCGGCGGTGTCCGTGCCCTCGCCCTGAACATAGCGATTGATGCGCCACACATCCGGCCAATCTCCCTCGATGGCGACGGCATCAAAGCCGCCTTGCATGATCAACTGCCGCGTAATGTCTGCGCGTGTCTGATAGAACTCGCGTGTTCCGTGCGTCGCCTCGCCCAGGAGAACGTAGCACTTTGCACGGGCCATCTCCACAAGGCGGTCGTAATCGCCAGCGCTGCCAGTGAGGCGGCTGGCCACTTCACGTACACCAAGGAAAGGTGTGAGCGGTGTGGACATGGGCGATCGACTCCACGGGATGTCGCAGCGGTATTTGCAGTCTAGACAGCGCGGCTGCACGCTGATTGCGCTATCGCAAACGACGGGCCCCTCGATGGGCGTACCGCCGTTCGCGCAGGCTGGCGCGGATGTTGCCCGTGCGTTGACGCTCATCAATCGCCATCCAAACCAATCGTCCAATATGAATCGGGGCCCCGCCCGGTTCGCGCGCGCGGCCGCCATTCTTGCGGAGGCAGCCAATGAAAGCGCAATGGGTAAGGCAGTTGGCCATTGCCCTGGCTCTCCTGCTCTTGTTTGGCAGCCCGGCAATACCGCAGCCGGATGCATCGGAAAACGATCTACAACCCGCCACCGCGGTGCAGCTCGATCAAATGCTGGCACCCATCGCGCTGTATCCGGACGCATTGGTCGCGCAGATCCTCATGGCAGCCACATATCCGCTTGAAGTGGTGCAGGCTGATCGCTGGGTGCGTGACCCCGCTCACGCCGCCCTTGGGGGCGACCAGTTGGCTGAAGCCCTCGCGCCGTTGCCGTGGGATCCGAGCGTGAAATCTCTGGTGCCGTTTCCCGGGCTCCTGCACATGATGAACAACAACCTGGGTTGGACGGAACGGGTAGGCAACGCCTTTCTGGCCGACGAGGGCGCGGTCATGGACTCGATCCAGCGCTTGCGCAGCCGGGCTCAGGCCAACGGCACCCTGGGGTCGACCACACAAGCTGTGGTGTCAACGCAGGATGGCGCCATCATCATCGAGCCCACCAACCCGAACGTGGTCTACGTTCCGGTCTATGACCCTTATTTCGTCTATGCACCGTGGCCCTATCCCGCTTACCCGCCGTACATCTTTCCCGACATCTGGGGCGGAGTGATCATCGGCGGGCTCGGGTTCGGGTGGGTGGGTTTTTCGGTCGTCGTTCCGTTGTGGGGCTGGAACCATTGGAACTGGCACGGCCATCACATCGATATTGACCGGGGCCGCTTCGGCAACATTGACCGCCATCGTCCGCCACCCAGTGGCGTCTGGGCCCATGACCCGGGGCATCGCCATGGCGTGCCATATCCGGGAGCATCGCGGGGGCGGTTCGGCCCGGGCTCTGCGATCTCGCCGGACGCGCGGCGCGGGTTTCGTGGTTACCCAACGCCCCCGGCCCCGCCAGCGGGCTCCGTAATACGCCCCTCCCCGGTTTCGCCTGTGCATCCGACAATCCGGCCGCCGCCGGCCAGGCCGGCGCCCGCTCCCGGTGCACGCTCCTCCCGGCGCCAGTCACCTGGCTACCCGCCCACGTTCGAGTCGTTCGGGCGCGGATCCGATGTGCGCGGACAAGCCCAACGCGGGCAAGCCAGCCGCATGTCGCCCGCCGCGCCCCAGCCTACGGGACCACGCTCTGGTGGCTTTGCACCCCACGGCGCAGCGGGCGGCGGGCACGGGAGACGATGATGCACAAGATCTCTAGAGCGCTGCGCCTGCGTCGCCTTGCCGTGCAACTGGCGATGCTGGTTCTTTATGCGACCGCCGTTCCATCCTGGGCCGACAAGCCCACGCAGCAGGCGTTCTCTTCCCCCGAGAACGCTGCCGAGGCATTGGCATCCGCATGGCGCTCGGGCGACGCGGATGCCCTGCTCCTCCTGTTGGGGCCGGCAGGGGCAACGCTGGTGAAATCGGGTGACCCCATCGGCGAACAGATCGCCCGAAGCAAGCTGGCCTCCGCATACGACGAAGCGCATCGAATCGAACGAGACGCTGAGGGCCATGCCGTCATCCTCCTGGGCAAAGACGAATGGCCCTATCCGATCCCGCTGGCAAGGCGGGGCACGCGCTGGCGCTTTGACACGAAAGCCGGCGCACAGCAGATCATTGATCGACGTATTGGCCACCACGAGGCACACGCAATCCGCGTCTGCCGGGCGTATGTCGAAGCGCAACTGGCTTATGGCACTTCGCACAGCACCGCAGATGGGCGCGCCGTGTTTGCACAGCGCCTAGGCAGTTCACCAGGCAAGCATGATGGCCTGTTCTGGGTGCCTTCCGCCGGAGATGAAGAGAGCCCGCTGGGGCCGCTCATCGCGCTCGCCGATGCACGACGCCAGGACACGTCAGGCGCGGGCAAGGTCATCCCCTTTCATGGCTACGTCTTCCGGATCCTGACTCGGCAGGGAGAGCACGCGCCGGGCGGCGCGCGGAGCTATATCGACGACGGACAGATGACAGGCGGATTCGCACTGGTCGCATTTCCCGCAACCTTCGGGGCATCGGGTGTCATGACGTTTATTGTCAACCAGGATGGCGTCGTGTACCAAAGGAACCTCGGCCCGCATACCGCCCAGATCACGCGGCGCATGCGCGCGTATGACCCCGACGAGCGCTGGAGCCCCGCATTGCCATGATGCCGCGATCTAACCGTCGGCAATTCTGAAGATAACGACATCATGGAACGCGCGCCTGACTCTGAAGCAGCCGGAAACGCTGCCTGCCATGTTGGCCGTCATGCGCGCCATCGGAGCGCATCTCCACTCAAGTCTGATTTGATGAGTACCGCTGCACGCAGACTTGATTCAGCCCAAATTGCGTCGCGCTGCGGAAGGTACTCTGAGAAGTGTCCACCGCGACTGCGTTGCAGGTTCTGGTCTGCAACAGGCCGGAGGAACTCGCCCTCATAGGAGTCAACATGAAACAACGCTCTCAATCCGAACGAGTGCGGCCGGCACGCTGGAGCCCATTTGCCGTCGAGCCGATCCACAACCGATATCGGGAACCCGACAAGGCACCGGCTGCAAGCTGCTGCCCAGTTTGCGGTGCTGTCTATCTCAAGGGCCGCTGGTTGTGGCGCAGCCCGCCACCTGGGGCCACTTCCCTGGTCTGCTCGGCATGCCAGCGTGCCGCCGACCAGATGCCCGCAGCACGAATCCACCTGTCTGGAGACTTTGAGGCGGCCCATCGGGAAGAGATCCTGACACTCGCCCGCCACCGCGAAGCTGATCTGCGCGCCGATCATCCAATGGAGCGCATCATGGCTGTCGAAAGCACGAGCAGCGGCACTGACATCCTGACGACCGGTTTTCATCTGGCGCGCGACATCGGCCATGCAATCCACCATGCATTCCACGGACACCTGACGTTTGACTATGGCAACGCAGAGACCGAACTGCACGTGAAATGGAGCCGGTAGTACCCCGGGGCGTTCGGTAACGCCCCCAGACGCCTGTCCGCCAGGTTGGTTAGCCGATACGCTTCAAGACAACGACACCTCTGCGTAGCGCTGCTCGATCTCGGCGGCGCTGCCAAGTTCGGTACCGGCATGGCTCAACGCTGCTGCGGCCGCTGCCATGCCGTATCGAAATGCCTCTCGCATGCCTGCATTCCGGTTAAGCGCCCACACCATCCCCCCCACGAAGCTGTCGCCGGCTCCAATGGTGCTGAGGAATGACGTTGCGACGGCACCTGCCCGGACGATTTCTTCCTGCGTGACGAGCATGGCCCCGCCTGCGCCCAGTGTGAGCGCGACCGCATGCGCGTGCCCATTGCGGACAATCTCTTGCGCAGTCTCCATGCAATCCGCTTCTGTTTCCAACGCGCGCCCGGTCAGCTGTCGAAGCTCGTTCAGGCTTGGCTTGATCAGGTATGGCCCATGCGGCAACGCCGCGCGCAATGCCGGCCCCGAGGCATCCAGCACGACACGGCTGCCATGAAGCTTGGCCTGATCAATGACCCGCGCGTAGAAGTCGTCGGCCACCCCGAGCGGCAGGCTTCCGCTTAGGACGAGGTAGCGCGGCGCTGGCTGCAGCGCATCGAGGTAATCCAGGCAGTGCTGCGACTCCGATTCCGAAACGACCGGCCCCGGCATCACGAACCGGAATTCCCGATGGCTGCAGAGTTCCGTCACGGAAAAATTCTCACGCGTCTCCCCTTCGATCCCGAGCGCGACGAACGTTAAGCCCTCTACCGACAAAAGACGTCCCAATCGTTCAGCCACCGGGCCGCCGGCAAGGTAGATGGCCACGCAATCCCCGCCCAGGCGATCGACAACACGGGCGACGTTGACTCCGCCGCCTCCAGGGTCAAGGCGGGCCGGGGTGCAGCGCATCTTGTGTGTATCCGTCAGGCACTCGACCGACGTGGCGATATCGATGGCGGGATTGACCGTGAGCGTGACGATTTCCGGCATTGCACACCTCAGGGGCTATGGCGGGCAGCCGGTAGTCATGCTGCACATCCGCGTTTGGATCCTGCCGCCTTGATCATTACAAGCATGTCTCGGAGGGCATTCAGAAGCGCGACATGTACGTCCACATCCGATGCCTGGTCTATTGCAAGCTCCCGCCCCTGCATCTGCACTTCGACATGGACGAAATAAGGTCCGCCGCAAAGCGGCTCGGCTCGCTCCGAAGCCAACCTCACGCTGCAGCGTTCGACCCTGCATGGAAGACCACTGAGTCTGGTGGAGAAACGCCTCACGGCTTCCTTGATGGCATCCGAGGGAGGCAGATGACGGAATTGAATCTCGACTCGCCGAGTGTCCATGATCTAAACGGAATGAAAACCAAGTTCAACAGCGAAGCAGCACCAAAGCGAACTGATCTATTAGCCTATTGAGCGCTACGTAGCGCGCTTTGACCTACCTCAACACCGCAATACCTGCTTACGCTAATCACGCCCAGTGGCTGTACACATTGACGTGTTTGCATAGGCTGCCGGGATATGCGAGCAGGTGCGTGCACAGGAGCGCGCTCATCGCCGGGGGCTCTGGTGGATCTCCCGATTGATCAGGCAACGATCGCGCGCTCGATTTCACTGCTTGCATGAGGCTCACCAACCGAATATCTGCGCTGCCTCAGATTGACACGCTCGCTTGCAAGCTAAGGTTGAACACTACAGAGGCGAGTCAACGTGAGTAAGCGGCCTGGGATGAAATGCACATCAGCCCGATAGCGCTCCGCTTGTCAGGAAAACCTGACAAGGTTCGGTGCCATGTCGGAGATGACGTCCAGCCCCACATAGCAGCGGCCACGTATCGCCCGAACAGGTTCCAGATTGGAGAGTGATCTTGAGCGACCAAGGGGGCAATCCCCGCATCTTCCTGTCGACCGTCCAGCCTCGACCGAATCAGCAGCGGCTGGTCATGGCCGTGATGCTGGCATCCGTCGTCGTCTTTGTGGCCGTATTGCCGTTCGCTCAGTGGCAACTGGCGCAGGTCTGGGGGTTCATTCCTGTCTATGAATCCGCGGTCGTCATCAACGATTTGGTCACCGCCGCGATGCTGGTCGGGCAGTTCACCTTGCTCCGCTCTCCAGGATTGCTGGCCCTGTCATCCGGCTACTTCTTTACCGCCACGGTGGCGGCGGTGCACATGCTCAGCTTTCCGGGGCTGTTCTCAGCATCGGGGCTTCTGAATGCGGGCCCGCAAACGACAGCGTGGCTTTACATGTTCTGGCACGGAGGGTTTCCCATCTCTCTGATCGCCTATGCCCTTTTGCAGGAAAACACGCGAACACGGCATATCAGGTTGCGGCGTGCCGTCTCTCCCATTCTATGGGCAGCCTGCGTTGTACTGCTTCTGACTTACGGGCTGACTGCGCTGGCCACCCACCCGTCTCTCTTGCCGGCCATCATGCGCGGGCATGGATATACCGGTGCAATGTCAACGACAGTGGGCATTGTGTGGATGCTGAACGTGCTGGCCGCAGCAATCTTATGGCGGCACCGTGGCCACTCCTTGCTGAATCTATGGTGTGCGGTTGTCGCCGTCACCTCGGTATTTGAGGTCGCACTGTCTGCCATGTTCAATCATGGGCGGTTCGATCTCGGCTTTTACGCAGGCCGCGCCTACGGCCTCGTCGCTTCCGGCTTTGTTCTTGTCGCGCTGATCATTGAACATGCCAGGCTTTACGCCATGCTGGTGAAAGCCCTGGATAACGAAAGCGCAGCGCGCGCACGCGCCTTGGACAAAACGCAGCAACTGAACGAGGCGAACGAGCACCTCGAACAGCGTGTCAAGGACCGCACCGCCCAGCTCAGCGTCACGAACATCGAACTTCGACAGGAAATCGCCGAACGCAAGCGCGCCGAACAGGCGCTGGAGCGATCGAGAGAGGAGTTGCGTGAATTGGCAACGATCAGCTCACGGGCGCGCGAAGAAGAACGACGGCGCCTTTCGCGCGAGCTTCACGATGAACTCGCCCAATCGCTGGCGGCGCTTAAGGTCGACATGCAGATGCTGGAGCAGAAGCTTCATGCCACGAACAAGCCGGTTGCCGACCGCCTGAGTTCAATGGAACAAGCCGTGGATGACATGATCGGTGCGACACGGCGGCTCGCCTCCGATTTGCGCCCCTCCATGCTCGACGATCTCGGCCTGGTACCTGCGTGCAGATGGCTTGTTGAGTCGTTTCAGCGGCGCCATCGCATTCGGTGCGAGCTAACGATCATGCCCGAGCACTTTGAGCTTCCCGAGCCCTTTGCATCCACCGTCTATCGCGTGCTGCAGGAATGTTTGGCCAATGTGGCCCGCCATGCTGGTGCCTCAACCGTACAGGTGAGGCTGGTCCATGACGTGCCCACCGTTCAGCTCTCGGTGCAGGACGATGGCATCGGCTTCGACCCTGCGCATCCGAGAAAAGATTTGTCTTTCGGGCTTGTTGGCTTGCGTGAGCGTGCCTACCTCGTGCGTGGGAGCTTAAGCATCGAATCGTCTCCAGAGGCCGGAACGTTGATCGAACTGACCATTCCACAAACGATGACTGCAGCTATGGAAGCGCCGCTTCCAGCGCCCGACGCCCAACCAAGGGCAATCTAGTTCGGCATCGCTGCGGCCAGTCTCATACCAACCCGTGGGTCAGCGCGTACCGCACCAACGCGACATCATTCGGCAAGTTCATTCGTTCAAGAATGCGCGCCTTGTACGTGCTGACCGTTTTCTTGCTGATGCACAGATCATGCGCAATCGTCGCCAGTGAATCGCCTTTCGACAGACGCACAAAAATATCGAACTCGCGGTCACTGAGCCGCTGATGAAGCAGTCTGTCTGCGGGGTCGCCCAGATTGTGTATCAGCAGCTCTGCCACGGCCTGCGTCATGTACGTACCGCCCGATGCGGCCTTGCGGATGGCCTTCTCGAGCTCCTTGACCGCACCCTCTTTCGTCAGATAGCCGACGGCACCGGCTCGGAATGCGCGTAGCGCGTACTGGTCCTCGGCATGCATGGTCAGGACCAGGATCTTGAGCTGCGGAACGTCCCGATGAACCTGGGCGATCAGGTCAATGCCGCTGCGTCCGGGCATCGACAAGTCCAGCACGATGACGTCGGCAGGTGTACGGCGCACCAGATCGATGGTGGATGCACCATCGACTGCCTCACCAACAACCTCGATATCGCTGGCATCGCTCAGGATCCGGCCCAATCCCTCACGAAAAACGGCATGGTCGTCCGCTATCAGCACCTTGATCATTGTGTATCCCTTGGATCTGCGCACCTACTAGTTCATGGTAGGTGGCGGGGGGATTCCCATACAACGCTTGGCACCGGCTTCTCTGATCAAGGTCAGGAACGTGACGGCGCTGTTTGTGACGAACACGGCGAGAACCAAAACGCTCGCCAACCCTGCTCGGGCAACGAGGGGACCGTTTGCGTGATCCCCAGCCGAACACGATGTGCCCAAAGACCATGTGGCGACGCATCGCCGGCGTCGATCGGTTGACGCCCATCAAGATGCTGTCCGCATCGGCGTCCAGAATGGTTTCTCCCAGACCCCCCACAGGAGAAAGCATCATGGCTGAATCCGATACCAAACTTGCCGTGAAGACCGGCGCGGAAGCTTCGAACAAGCAGCCTGGCGCCATGCAACCCTGGCGCGCTTTTGACAACCTTCGGCAAGAGGTTGCGCGTGTGTTCGATGATTTCGACCGCGGATTTCATCTCTTCCCATTTCATCGGGCCGCGCTCGATATCGAGCCGTTCTGGCGGCGTGAATGGGCTTTGACGTCCGCGCCTGCCGTGGACGTTGTCGAAACCGACACGGCTTACGAGATCAAGGCCGATCTGCCCGGCATGGAAGAGAAGGACGTCGAGGTCAAGCTGGCCAACGGCGGCCTGACGATCAAAGGCGAGAAGCAGGAAGAGAAGGAAGAGAAGCAAAAGGACTACTACCTGCATGAACGCCACTTCGGCGCGTTCGAGCGGTCATTCCGTATGCCGGACGGCGTCGACACAGAGAAGATCCAAGCCAGCTTCAAGAATGGCGTATTGACGGTGACGCTCCCCAAGACAGACGCGGCGCAAGCCACGCCCAAGACGATCCCCGTCAACGGGGGCTGATGTAGCGGACGACGCACTGCAAGAACAGCGGAGGACGAATAGCGACTCGTTGCACGACTCGCGCCTCCGCCCACCTTGGTTTTACTCGCGGCCCGAGCCGCTACGCTGCGGCTGCGTCGTCCGGTTGACAGGAACTGACCTTGAAATTCTCGGCTGCCCATGATGACGTGGCGGCGCCCGATTTTGGGTCAAGGAGTTCGAGCGTGACTTTGGCATTGGACATTTCATTTCGGGATTTTCCGTACTCCAAAGCGATTGAGGATGCTGTCATCAAACAGGCGAACCGCCTTGGCAGCGTTCAGGTGGAGATCGCCCGTTGCCGCGTCAAGTTGATTCAACTGCCGCGCCAGCAGCTACCTATCCCATCCGTCAGGGTTCACATTGACGTGATGACGCGCCACCATCGCCACCTCTCGGGCCATGCCTCCGGCGACGACGCTCTTGTCGCACTTCACGATGCGTTCAAAGACGTCGAGTTCGTATTGCGAAGCGAAATGGTCCGTGAACAATCGAGTGCAATCATCGAAGCAAAGGGGGGCATATGAGCTTGACCGTTCATGCCGGGCGGGGTTGGGTGGACGTTCGTACAAAACGGCGAAGCGACAAGCGCTGGGATTGCGAATTCAGGTTCGTTTCATCCAATGGAAAATGCTCGTCCTGGGTTTCAGCGGCCAACGCTGAGGGGTATGTGTCCCGGGATCTCGCATTCAGTGCCGGCATTCTGCTCGGCCGCGAACTTGCCGCGCGCTTTACGGCGCGAGTGGAATCGGCTCCGCCACGCATGTATCAATGAAGCGGCAGGGCAAGGTCCGCCGACGGCCGGCGTGCCTCGCCCACTCAAGGTTGCTTTAACTGCCGCGTGTCGCCGGCAAGTGATTCAGCGGGGCCAGGTCATGGTGCGCATGGCGGCACCATGCGCGGGCACGACAAGCGTGCCCTGCCGTACCACGCCGTTATAAGACGCGCTGACTTGATACTTACCGCTCGGCAGACGGACGTAGAGCAGCGGGCCTTCCGATACGACAGCCAGGGACACCGCGCCGCTGGCAGAACGAATACGCGTGTCGACATCTGAAACGTACGCGCCCCCTTGCTCAACGAACGTCAAGCGCAGGTTGTAGTCCGCCGCAACGCTACGCATTGCGTCCACCTCGTCTTGTCCCACCCCACCTGACACATAGGCCACGCCCCCTTGCACACGTTGGATAGGACGGGCGGCGTAAGCACCTTCATTCAGGCAGCCCATCTCGTACATGGCACGCCACGAGCGCCTGTTCGTCATCCCACTATGCCTGCCACCTCGTGCCCGGCCCGTCAGCCGATCAGGCTCATTCACGCCTTGAATATCCCGCATGCGCTGCATCAACGCGCGGCGCTCTGCCGGTGTCCGAGCATTGCGCAGTTGCGCGCAAAAATCGGCGCTCGGCTGGCGTACTTGCTCGGGGGCGGGCGCCTGCGCCAATGCCGTGTTTGTCGACAAGAGAGACGCTGCAACCAGCGCAGCGCACAAGAGGCTGTGTACCCGAACCATGACCGACTCCTTGAGAGTTCATTCGCTTCCCTAGAGCCACAATGGTCCATGCGTGCCGAAGCGCGTTGATATGGCGCAACCTTTGATCCAGCCCAAACTGGCATATGACGTCATGGCTAACCTGAAAAGCAGCAGCACGTCCATCGCATACCACTCGTGGCGGCGGCACCCGCTGCTGCTGTGAGCGAAACCGCACGCCGCGGCACATTCCATCCAACGTGAGTTGACCATGACAGCCCGCACCCTCGTCTTCCATCAAACCGCGCGCAGGATGATGCTCAACGGAATCGACCTGTTGGCCCGAGCTGTCAAGGTGACGCTCGGGCCTGGCGGCCGCAACGTGATCATCGAGCGGCCGGGCATGACGCCTATGGTCGCCAACTCCGGCGTGGTTGTTGCGCGTTCCATTTCATTGCGCGAGCCCTTTGCCGATATGGGTGCCCGATTGCTGTGCGAGGCAGCGGCGCGCACCAGCGAGGTCGCGGGTGACGGCACCACCACGGCCACCACCTTGGCACACGCCATCGTGGCGGAGGGCGTGAAGTACGTAGAAGCCGGACACGACCCGATGCAGCTCAGGCGCGGTATCGAGGCCGCCGGCGCCGTTGTTGCGCAGCAGCTCCACGCCATGGCTCGGCCCTGCACCACCGTTGACGAAATGCGGCAGATCGCCACGATTTCCGCCAGCGGAGACCAAACCGTGGGCACGCTGGTGGCGCGCGCGGTTGAGCAGGTCGGCAAGGACGGCGCCATCAGTGTGGAAGATGGCTCGAAGCTGGAAGACCAGTTGGAGATCGCAAAAGGCGCGCGTGTTGACCGGGGCTTTCTATCGCCATTCTTTGCCACCACCGAAAGCCGGGCCGTCGTGCTCGAAGAGCCATGGGTCTTATTGTGCGATGCCACGATCAGTTCGATTGCCCAATTGCTGCCGGTTCTCGAAGCCGTGTCCGGCACCGGCAAGCCGCTGCTGGTCATTGCCAACGAAGTGGAAGGCGAAGCGTTGGCCACGCTCGTGGTCAACAACCTGCGCGGCACGCTCAAGAGTTGCGCGATACGCTCGCCCGGCTTTGGCGAGTCCCGCACGGAACAACTGTCCGATCTTGCTGCGCTGACCGGTGCGAGCGTCATCTCATCGCAGACCGGCGTTTCGCTCGAGCACGCGACGCTTGACCAGCTCGGCCGCGTACACCGAACGGAAACCACCAAGGATTCGACCACACTCATCGCCGGCGATACGGCAAAGGCCGAGGTGGAACGCCGCGTGGGCCAGGTGCGGGCTCAACTCAATGACGCAAAGACAGACTACGACCGCGAGCAACTTCAGCACCGGATCGCGCGCCTGAGTGGTGGTGTGGCTGTCATCAAGGTAGGCGCGGCAACCGAAGTCGCGTTGCACGAACGCAAGAACCGCTTTCAGGATGCCCTTCACGCCACCCGTGCAGCCGTTGAGGAAGGCATCGTTCCCGGCGGTGGCGTTGCATTGCTCCGTGCGCGCTCCGCAATCGACGCATGGAGCGCACCCAACACCGAGCAGCATGCAGGCGCCCGTATCGTGCATACCGCCCTGGCCGCGCCGATGCTGCAGATCGCAGCCAACGCAGGCGCAGACGCACAGGCAGTCGTCCACCAGGTCCTCTCCGGGGAGGGTTCGCACGGCTACGATGCGGCGTCCGATCGCTACGGCGACATGCTGGAGCTGGGTGTGGTCGACCCCGTCAAAGTGGTACGCACCGCATTGCAGAACGCCGTCTCCATTGCCGCCCTGCTGCTGACCACGGATTGCATGATCGCCGACGCGCGGGAAGGCTATGTTGACCGGCCGGATGAAGCTTCAAGCTCGGCCATGTTCAACGCCGGATACGCATAGCAAAGCCCCGGCCATCCCGAGCATTCATGACCCCACTGGCGGCGGATGAAGCTTTGCTCACGATCAAGGGAGCTTCCAAACCGTCCTCTACAGTGATGACAAGACACTTCGACACGCCGGACTTGCCATGATCGCTCCCGCCTTCGTCCACCATCAGCGCTCGGGAGCGACGTCCGCCCGACACATCAATGAAGACGCATTGGCGACGGCCTTTCTTCCGAATGTCAGTACGTTCCCGCTCCCTGACCCGGCGCTTGCCGTTCTGGCAAGAACAGCCGCTTCCTGGTTTGCCCCGACGTTGGCCACCGCAATCCATCTCAGCGCGGAGCATGGGCGTATTCGCGTTGCCGGGCACGTCTGCAATGCCCGCCCGCTAGCCTATCTGAAGATCGCGCTGCTGCGCTTGCCCGGCGTCGTCGGGTTGGACATGACGGTTACGGTGGAAGCCACCACCGATCCGCTGCGAGCGGAGAACATGGCCTTGCAACGTCACCACGTCGGCTAACCGGGGGCGCGCAAGCATGCATACGACTTTCTTCTGCGCGACCAGTTGTCCGTGCCCCCACGCCAACTTCGATCCGAAATGTCCGCAGTCAGTGGAGGAGATTCTCCGCGCGTATGCCGCGCTCTTCTGGTTCAACCTCTACCTCAGGTGCCCCGACTTCTCCACCGCGGATGGCATGTTTCCGCGGGAGCCAGATGTTCGCCAGAAGTATCTGGCAGTGCATTCGAAAGTCTTCACACACTGGGCCACGGCGGCCAACCGTATGGGCCTCACCACCGCGCGTTTTCGTGATGTCTGCGCGAACGTGCGCGCGGCCTGGATTGGACCGGACGACCCTTTGCGCGGGTGCCGCGCCCGGGCCGATGTCCTGTCGGACCATCCGGAATTGGATTTGGACTAAGCACCGGCCCGCCTTCTCGCCAAGTGCAATGAGGGCCGCATCGCCCTCCGACGCAGGTCTTTTGGCCCAGGCAGCTAACAGCCTCACGATGACCGCCCCATCAGGGGCGTACGGCAAGCCGATCTGGCGGCTTGCGTCAGGTCAACTCTGGCAATGACGAAGTGCCTACCCTGCAGTCATATCAACCGGAGATCGTGATGCCACAGCCTACTGAAGCAGTCTGCAACCTTGCCTGCGCCACACTGCGCGATGCCAGCCGCGCAGCCGAGTTCTTCGTCGATAGCCAGCTTCAGCTCGCGCGCCTTCGCGTCAAGATGGCGGAAACGGCGCTGCAGAATCTGTCCCAGCTGGAGGGCCAGTTGGACGCAGTCAAAGACTGGAGTGGCCTGGCCTCGGCACAGAGCGCCTATATGAAGCTGCAAGCCAACCAAGGCGCAAACGCGGCTCGCCAGTGGACCGACCTCCTCAATGACGCACAGCGCTCATATCTGCGCCAAGCAACGGAGTGGAACGACCAGTTCCAACATCGGCCGGGCACGGCTGCATCTCCTGCACAACTGTTCATCGCCTCCTTGGATTCTTGGCAAACATTGGTCAACACCTTCAACGCGATAGCCGCATCGGCTACGCAAGGCCGGACGCCGTCGTAACCGCGCACGAGGCCCAAGAGCGCACAAGGCGCGTGACGGCGCGCAGGCCGAATGGCTGGCGACTGCCGCTCGGAATGTGCAATGCACGGCGCGGACGAAAGAGAAGAGCTTGATTCCTGTCAACGAGGGTGTTTGGCAGCTACCTATTCTTGAAGTAGCCATCGGGCAAACACACAGTGGATGGACACGATTGTTGATTCAGCGGTTGAACTTGATTTGTTTGCAGGAGCAAAAAATGCGCGGAAAACTCATGATGGCTCTGCTCGTCGTTGCAGCAGCCTCCACGTCGGCGTACGCACAAGGCAAGCCCGACACTGCACCGAACAGCGACGGACAACGGGCCGGCAAGGTAGATCCCTATACGGATGGCGCCAAACAGGCCAAGCCCGACCCGTACACAGAAGGATCGAGGAGCGGCAAGTTTGATCCGTACACGGAAGGCGCAAAGGGCAAACGCGACGCCTATACGGAAGGCGCCAAACAAGCCAAGCGCGACCCGTACACGGAAGGATCAAGACGCGGCAAGTTTGATCCGTACACGGAGGGCGCAAAGGGCAAACGTGACCCCTACACGGAAGGCTCGAGGAGCGGCAAGTTCGACCCGTACACGGAAGGCGCAAAAGCCAAACGTGACCCACATACGGATGGCGGCAATCAGACGAAGTAGAAGCATCGGGGATTGCCTTTTCGTATTCCATCTGTCGGCGTAGCTGCCTCCTTCAGTACAGCAGATACGCCGCACGCTGGGAAAGGAAGGCATCGGTCTGGGCGATGTAGGCGTGCTCGATCGCGTCCAGCGAAACGCCATCACGCAGCATTGCCCAGACCGTCTCGGACCCCACGGACACGCGGATCGCCTCCAGCTTGAAATGCTGCGGATAGCGCTGCGACAGCACTCGGGCCAGCGCTAAACCGATGCGACCGGGGTGCGTGAGCGCAGACGTCTGGTGGATCGCCACACCCGAGCACGAGCGGCCATGGTATGGCCCCTCTGACGGCACAAAATGGACGGGCGTATAGGTAGCGCCCGTATTCAGCGCATTGAGTTCGCGCGCTACCGCAGCGCCGTCCATCCACGGTGCCCCGACCATGCCGAACGGCGCCGACGTGCCTCTGCCCACGCTGACATTCGCGCCCTCGATCAGCCCCACATCCGGATATCGCTCCAAGGCGGCGAAATCCCGCAGGTTTGGCGATGGCGGAACCCAACCCAGCCCCGCGTTGGCAAAGCGCATGGCGCGGTCGTACTGTTCCATGGTCACCACATGCAACGCTGCGCCAATGTGCAGCTGGTCGTTCAACAGCCGGGCAAGCTCGCCGATCGTCATGCCGTGCACAAGCGGCAGAGGCACGTAGTTCGTCAATGACCGGTCTGCCGTATCGGATACCGGCCCACCAACCAGATCGCCCCCTATCGGGTTGGGACGGTCCAGAACCAGCACTGGAATGCGGGCCTTCGCTGCGGCTTCCAGCGTCGCCCCCAGGGTCGCAAGGTAGGTAAAGAAGCGTACGCCCGCGTCCTGCAGGTCGAACACCACGACGTCGATATCAGCCAGTGCACTGCGTGGTATGTCCTTGCTGTTGCCATAGAGGCTATGAACAACCACGTTGGAGCGAGCGTCGATCGTGTCACCGAAGCGCGCATCGAGATCGGTGCCGATGCCATGCTCAGGCGCAAAGATGGCGCTCAACCGCACGCCGGGTGCCTCATTCAGTACATCGATGGTCCGGCGCCCCTGCGCATCGAAGCCACTGTGGTTGGTGACCAAGCCGACCCGCTTCCCGACGAGCGGTGCGAAGCCGTTGGCCTCCAGTACATCGATACCTGATCGCACGGGCCCGACCGCCATGGGCAAGCGGCGGCCGGCACTGAGCACGGCATCGGCCATGGTCGGGGCGCGCACCGCGATCTGTTCGCCCGAGAGCAGCGGCGCAGTGTTCGATACCAGATTCAGCACGGCTTCACGCAACGGCATGGCGTTGCCCTGCTCGTCGGGATACAGCCGGCTTGTGAGCACAATCACGAATCTGCGCGTGACCAGGTCGATCCATAAGCCGGTTCCGGTATAGCCCAGGTGCTGGAGGAGTCCGGCGCGCGGCGCGCGATAGCGATTGGGGATCAACGGCGCCTGGACTTCCCATCCCAGCGTGCGGGCCGCCTCCACCGCAGCTGAACCGTCCGGCGTCAACAGCAGGGCAACGCTGTCCGGTTGCAAGATACGGCGATCGCCAACGCGGCCCCCGTTGAGCAGCATCCTGGCGAACAGCGCGAGGTCATCCGCCGTGGAGAACAAGCCCGCGTTGCCGGAGACGCCCCCCAGTGCGGCGGCGGTCGGATCATGGACTTTGCCGCGAAGCCATCGTCCGTTGCGAATGATGGTCGGAGCGATGCGCGTGATCGCCTTGCGGCTCGGACGAAACGCGGTGTCGCGCATGCCAAGGGGCCGAAAGATATGCTGCGCACACCATGCATCAAGTCCTACCCCACTGACACGCTGGACGATCTCGCCCAAGGCGACATAGTTGAGATCGCTGTAAATGACACGGTGACCCGGCTCAGAAATCGGCGGCATGATCCCGATCGCGTGAAGGACCGAGGCGGGGCCCCGGAGTTCCGAACGAGCTGCCAGGCCAGGAGGCAGGCCGGACGTGTGCGTGAGCAACTGCCGTATCGTGATGCGCGCCTTCCCTCCGTCCGCGAAGGCTGGCCAGTACCGGCCGGCCGGCGCATCCAGATCCAAACGTCCACGCTCTGCCAACTGCAACACCGCCGTGGAAGTGGCCACTGCCTTGGTAAGGGATGCCAGATCGAAGATGATGTCTTCAGTCATCGGCTCAGCGTCGCGTCCGACGGTGCGCTGACCCAGCGCGACACGTTCGCGCACCCCGCTGGCATCACCGATGGCTACCACCGCCCCCGCCACATTGGCATCGGCAATCTGCGCGGCTACCACGGCTTCCAGCTCGTGCATCGGCACAGGCTTGCCCAGTGGCCCTGGCGTGTTGATGGTTGGCTCGGCGCGCCCGCTCTGCATGCACGCCAACAACAGCGCAGCCAGCACCGCGGCTATCGCGGCAAGTTGGCGGGATCGTAACGATTGCGCGCGTTCCATAGCATCCATCCGTTGGTACCTTCCGCGTCAGCAGCGTCGACTTGGGCGCGAATCATCTCGGCATTGAACTCACGACGATCAAAAGCATAGTCCCGGAATGCCTGGAGCCATGGCCGGAATCTCACCCCCGGCAAACCTGTGCGCCGCTTCGCTTCAGCCAGGGAGTGCGAGACGATCTCGCCGGGCTTCTCGGTGGGTTTCCTGACACCCGGCAAGCCCCATGTGAAACCGGACGGATAGAGCATGGGCGAGATGTAGTCCACCACGGCGCCCAGCGTGTTGATCTGCTGGCCGATCGCGGTGTCGTCGGTGTTCCAGCAGACGTAGCCGAAAATATCCGCTGCCAGGTAAATGTTGTACGGCCGCAGCCGCTCTCTCGCCTGCGCAAGAAAACCCGTCACGGCCGCAACCCGGTGTGCCTGCGTGTTGGCCTGATGGAACTGCAAGCCATTGGCGTCCGGAAAACGCAGGTAGTCGAACTGGATCTCGTCGAACCCGAGTCTTGCAGCCTCTTCCGCCACGTCAAGCGAGCTGGCCCAGGCGGCTTCGACGCCCGGGTCGATCCATTGTTGATCTTCACGATCGTGCCAGACCGCTCCATCGCGGTCCCGCACAGCCCATTCGGGGTGTGCCCGGGCCAAGGGGTCGTCCTTGAAGACGACGATGCGCGCAATCAGGTAGAGGCCTCGTAGACGAAGTTGCCGAATCACGGCGGCGAACTGGTTGATGCGGGCTGCACCGTTCTTCTGTTCGCGGGCAGCGCCGACTGCCACACGGGCCGCGCTCGGGTACGGTGTATCGCCCCGGTCGCCCTTGATATCGATCACCAGCGCATTGATCGCTGTCTCGCGCTGGAGTGCGACGGCGGCATCGCGCAAGAATCTGTTGGATACGCCCTGTACCGACAGATAGACCGCTCGGGGCTTGATCTGCTTGAGCACGATCGTGGCTGCGGGCTGCGGGCCGCCAAGCACTAGTTCCGCGCGCGCATAGCCGGGGGCACGGACGCTGACCATCGCGCCTGCATCCACTGCCGCGGCTGGAATATCGACCAAGCCAGCCGCATCGGTATTTCCGCTCTTACCCTGAACAAATGTGATTGCGCCTTCCACAGGAAGGTGGGTCTGTGCATCTACCACCCTGACCTCGGCCGCGCCGGCAAACTGCGCGCAGGAAAGCCACGCAGCGGCAAGCCAAAGGCGCAGACGGCTACTCATGATTGCCCTCGGCTGCATTGAGAATGTTTGTCATGCACCGTGCACCACAGCCATCGGTGATCAGGTATCGTGGCAGTGCCATGGCGGGTTGGCTCGCCCGCAGCGGTTGCGCGTCCAGCGTGAAGGCCGCGGTATAGCCTTCCTCTCGTGCAATGCGCTCCAGCTCAGGATCGTGGATGCCGAAAGGCCACGCCAGCAAATGCACGCGGACGCCGATTTCCGTCTCGATGCGCACCTTTGCGCGGCGCAACTGATCGCGGGCGAACTTGACGAAATCATCGGTGCTTCGGTGCATCCGTTCCACGCGGAAGTTCGGATGCCAGTAGGTATGGGACTGCACGTCAAACTGTCCGGTGCGGGCCAGCGCTCGCAACTGGGGCCACGTCATTGCGTAGGCGGCATTTGAAATGGCAGACGGATACACAAACAGCGTTACGGGAACGTGCCGGCCGCGCAGCGCAGGCCACAATGTGTCGTACACAGACCGGTGGCCGTCATCCACCGTAATGGCCACCGCCTTCCCCGGCAGTGCATCTTGCTCGCCTTGGTGCCAGCGCAGGATGTCCGCGAGCGGCACGATGCGATAACCAGCCGCCTCGATCGCCTGTAGATGTGCTTCGAACGTCTGCATCCGAACCGTCATGGTGCTATCCACCGTCGATGCAAAGCGGTGATAGACGAGCACCACCACATGTGGCTCCATGGCCGGCATCTCTGCGTGGGCAGCCGGATACGCAAGCATCAGGAGTGCACAACACAACGAGAAGATCCAGGTGTTCATCAGCCGTGCCTGCGAAGAAGAGTGGATAGCGCGCATCGCCCGGCCCGCCCCGGTTATGACTCTCTGGGTGTGCCGTGCAGCCAATGCCAAAGCAGCACCCCGCTGCCCGCCATGCCGCCCAGATGGGCGAAGTGCGCGACATCGACTTCGGTTCCGCTCACGCCCAGCGTCAGCTCCACGATCGCATAGAGCGTTGCAAACACCCACGCAGGCATCGGGATGGGCGGGATCAACGGAACGATCATGCGATTGGGAAACAGGACGGCATACGCGAGAAGCAATCCGAACACGCCCCCGGAAGCGCCGATGACCGGCCCCGCCGGCAGCACGCTCAAGGCTGTAAAGGCGATCTGCGCAAAGGCCGCACTCAAGATGCTGGATACGTAGAGCAGCCAGGCCCGCGGTGTACCCACGGTGCGCTCCACGTCGCGGCCAAACATATAGAGCCCGAACATGTTGAGCACCAGATGCGCCCCGTTTGCGTGCAGGAAGGCGTATGTCAGCGGTTGCCACGGCATGAATCCGCTCCGCAGGCCGGCCCCTGATATGCCGAGCGGCCAGAGAGCAAAGGTACGCAGCAGCTCGTCTCCTGCAAAGAGCTCTGCACAGAACACCGCCACGTTGGTGAGGATGAGCAGCTTGATCATGAAGGCACCCCTGATCTCTGCCCACGATACGGCCGCGCGCGTTGGCCGGGTTGATCTCGCGCAAGGCGGGTCGACAGTGTGTCGTGATCCTGCAAAGCCACGCATTCCGTTTGATGTGCCGCAAGGCCCCCGCATCGCCAGATGAAACGATGAGGGACTTGCATGCAAGAGGATGACCCATGCCATTGGCCGCTTCTTATCAGTACCCCGCGAACCAGGCCATCGCTGCGATCTTCAACGAAATCGCTGATTTGCTGGAGGTTGAGGAAGCCAACCCGTTTCGGGTACGCGCTTACCGCAACGCTGCCCGCATGGTCGAAGGCATGACGGAAGGCGTTGACGCCATGCTGGCACGCGGCGCCGACTTGACCGCCTTGCCAGGTGTTGGAGTCGACCTAGCGGCAAAGATGCGCGAGATCGTCGAAACGGGAACCTGCGCCATGCTCACACGTGTGCGTACGGAGGTTCCATCGTACGTGCTTCAACTGCTTCAATTGCCTGGGCTGGGCCCAAAGCGGGCCCGTGCTTTGCAGCACGAGCTGGGCATCACCTCGTTGGACGAGCTGGCTCGGGCAGCAGCGGCGCACCGCATTCGCGAACTGCATGGCTTTGGCCCCCGAAGCGAAGAGCGATTGCTCGAAGCCCTCAACGCACGCCTGGCGCGCGATCGCCGTTATGGTTTGGCAATCGCCAAGCCATGCGCCGACGCACTGACGCATTACCTGCTGGCGAGCGGCCTGGTCGACCAACTCGTCGTTGCCGGGAGCTACCGGCGCGGCCGAGACACCGTGGGGGATCTGGATCTACTCATCACGGGAAGAAAACGCGCCCAGATCGTTGAGCACTTCGTGCACTACAACGAGGTCGCTACCCGAATCTCAGCGGGACCCACCCGTGCAAGCGTCGTCCTGAAAAACGGCATGCAGGTGGACTTGCGCGTGGTGCGCTCCGACGCCTTCGGCGCGGCGCTGGTGTATTTCACCGGATCGAAGCCGCATAACATCGCACTGCGCAAGCTTGCGCAGGCTCAGGGTCTGAAGATCAACGAATATGGTGTCTTCCGAGGAAAGGCGCGCATCGCCGGCCAGACGGAGGCGTCGGTCTACCGTGCAGTGGGCTTGCCTTGGATCTGTCCCGAGCTGCGCGAAGACCAAGGCGAGATCGCAGCCGCGCAGTCCGGCGCCCTACCATCCCTCGTTGAACAGAGCGACATCAAGGGGGACCTTCATGTCCACACATCGGCCAGCGATGGCACCGCCAGCCTCGAAGCGATGGCGGCGCAGGCGCGCCTGCTGGGCTATCAATACCTGGCAGTGACCGATCATTCGCCACGCATTGGCATAACCCATGGGCTCACGGCGGAGCGCCTGGCCGCACAAGCCGATGCCATCGACCGCTTCAACGCCGAACACGAGGGTTGGCCCGTGCTGCTCAAGGGGGTTGAAGTCGACATTCTGGAGGACGGGTCACTGGACCTGCCGGATTCGGTGCTGGGGCGCCTGGATCTTGTCGTGGGCGCAATCCATAGCCACTTCAGTCTGCCGGCCGACCAACAGACGTCACGCATTCTTCGTGCGCTCGATCATCCGCACTTCACCATCCTCGCCCACCCGCTAGGCCGGCTGATTGGCGAGCGCAACGCCTGCAACGTTGACCTCAAGCGGGTCCTGACCGCCATTGCACAGCGCGGCTGCTACGTTGAGGCCAATGCCCAGCCCTCCCGCCTGGACCTGTCCGACGTTGGATGTCGCCTGGCAAAGGCGGAAGGCGTGCTCGTGAGCATTGCATCCGACGCGCACAGCCCGGCTGATCTGACGAACCTGCCCCTGGGTGTCACGCAAGCCCGCCGCGCATGGCTAGGGCAGGCAGACGTGCTCAATGCGCACTCGCTCGACACGCTGCTGCCGTTGTTGAAGCGGACCATGTGACGAGCGCATGCGCACACCACCTCGGGCATTCTGTATCTGCACCGCAACATGTCGTACGCCGTGCCCATCGGGTTGATCCGAGTCAAGGTGCCGGAAATCGTGCGATCAAGAATGAACACATGAATTTCCACATCAGTATGCAGACCAACCGGAGCCAAACCATGAGCGTCCCAGTCGATATTTCATTCCAGGGTATTCCGCATTCGAAGGCCGTCGAAGAAGCGGTTATCAACCATGCAGACCGCTTGAAGCGCATTCGTGCCGATCTGATGCGCTGCCGCGTCAGTCTTGCCGTGGGAGCCAAGCATCAGCACCAGGGCAAGCCGTTCGACGTCCACGTCCACGTGTTCACACCACATCAGACGCATGTTTCGAGCAATACGTCCAACGAGGATCCCTACGTCGCGCTCCGCGAGGCCTTCACGCACGTGGAACGCATGCTCGTCGAAGCCAACGGCAAACGAGAATCACACTCTTGAGGCATCGTGCTTGTGCATGCGCGCTACTGCATGTGCAGGCCACCATTCACGGCCAGGTTGGCACCGGTAATGTAGGCAGCGTCCTCGCCGCACAGAAATGCCACCAGGGCCGCCACCTCTTCTGGCCGACCAAGACGGCCCAGCGGGATCTGCGGAAGAATCCGTTCTTGCGTGATCTCGCGGGGAATATCGCGGGTCATTCGCGTGGCGAGATAGCCGGGCGAGATCGTGTTGACGGTCACGCCCTTTGCGGCACACTCGAGGGCCAGCGCTTTGGTGAACCCATGTATGCCGGCCTTGGCCGCCGCATAGTTCGTCTGCCCGAACGCACCCCGCGATCCATTGACCGACGAGATGTTGATGATGCGGCCCCAACCGCGGTCGATCATGCCTTCGTACAGCGGCTTGGTCATGTTGAAGACGGAGTCGAGGTCGGTAGCCAGCACGTTCCGCCAGGCTTCTAGCGTCATGCGCTTGAAGGTCATGTCCTGTGTAATACCGGCGTTGTTCACCAGAATGTCGACCGGGCCCACGATCGAAAGCACCTCAGATGCGCATCGTTGGCAAGCGTTGTAGTCGGCCACATCCACCGCGAACGTCTGGAACAGGCGCCCGTAGGCATGCTGTTCTGCCACCCATGAGGTCACATGCGCGTTGCCCAGAGAATGGGTAACCACCACGCGATGCCCTTGCGCGTGCAGACGAACGGCAATGGCTTCACCCAACCCGCCCATACCACCGGTGATGAGCGCAATGCGCTGTATTGTCATGACGGCCTCATCGCGTCGTCGGACGTACGCCAGCGCGGGGGCAATCGCGCTTGCACAGGAGCCACCGGTCTGTTTCCGGTTCGATACGCAACCGCACAACGGCATCGACCGGCTTTGTACCGGCCCGAACGCTCAGGGTCTGCATTACGCCCCGGTACGCAGCGGTTATCTGATAGTGCCCGCGGGGCAAGCGCATATACAACAACGGCCCCTCCGTGCGCACGCGCAATCGAAGCGTTCCGCGATCGTCCGCCACCGAGACATCCACATCCGACAACGCCTCGCCGGTTCTGGCCGACACCACGTTCAGCCGCACGTTGAAACGGCTTGCCATTGCGTGCATGGTGTCGCGCGCGTCGCTGCCAACGCCACCCGACACATAGGCGATCTCGTTCTGAACGCGGACTTCAGGAGCCGCCGCCGCATCCGGCCCGACTGCACCTGCGTGTGCGCTGGCGGCCAAAGCCAACGCGGCGAGAATGCAGCGCGGCAAAGAACGAACTGCTTGGCTCATGTCATACCTCACTGCTCAGCGGCTGGGCGGCCGACCGTCTGTGCCAGCACCGGCACTTCGTCTTCATTGAGCGATAGCGCTTCTGCCAGAAAACGCTGATTGAGCCAGCCACGCACCACACAGCCGAGCCCGGCCGAGGCACAGTAAAGCGACACGTTTTGCGAGATCGCTCCCGCCGCTACACCGGAAAATGTTTCGCGCACGGCTTCTGGCATCTGGTCTGCACGCGCATGGTTCACCACGTACACCAGATCCAGCGGCGCCTTGCCCACAAAATCCTGGTATCCGGTCAGGTTGCGCGCGTCCACGGCATGCTTGAGACGCAGGCGGTGGGCCGCAGGCTCGTATTCGTAGACGCCCTCTGGCAGGGCGACGTAGATGTCGATCTCGTTCAGGCCGTGCGCTGATGGCGCCGTTCGCCCCCCGATTTCCGGCCGGTTGATGCCGTTTGCCGCCCATAGCAATTCGCTCAGTTGCTGCAGTGACAGCGGCGTGGGCTCGAACGCCCGCACGCTTTTCCGCTTGCTCAGCGCAGCACTCAACGTGTTGCCGCCATCCAGTACCGGCGGCGCCAGTGCAATGGTTGCCGCTGGCGCCGCGTGGGACGTTGACTGCGGCAGTAGATGCTGCACAGGGTCATAAGACAGGAGCATCGTCTGGCTCATGGCATTCACCTCATCAAACTGAAAATCCATCGAACATGTTTGGCCGCCTAGGCGGCGATGATCACCTTGAGCGCCTGAGTCTTCGTGGCGTTGCGGAAGGCAGCGCCGACCGGCTCCACCCCCACGCCTTCGTGGCCCAGCGTGCGCCCTGCTTCGCGGGTCGGCACATCGCCCTTGATGATGTGCAGATCGGTGCCTGCAGTACCGGTTTCGGCTTGTCGGCAAGGGTGATCTTGCCGGGCCCTTCGTAGACGAGTGCTTTCATGGGGAACCCCAAGAAGACGATGACTCCATGCTAGGCAACCGACCCGTGCGGACGTTGATCTACGTCAGGGCGCATGGCAGCCACCGCGCGATATTGACCTTCTCTATCCGGAGGCGAAAACCGCGTATGGCCGAACAAGCCACCACCATTCCATGTTCGCAGCCACCAGAAGCGTTGGTGACGCGGATGCTCGAAGCAGCATCGTATCCACACCCCGCTGCGGATCTGCAGATGATCGAAACCCATCTGTCGTGGGTCTTCCTGGCCGGAGAATTTGCATACAAGGTGCGCAAGCCGATCAAGCTGGACTTCGTCGATTTTTCGACACTCCGTGCGCGGCAATTCGATTGCGAGGAGGAATGGCGCCTGAACCGCCGCCTTGCTCCTGCGCTATACCTTGGCGTGGTGCCGATATCGCATGATCCGGCCACGGGCGGGCTCCACGTCGGTGGGCAAGGCACGCCCTGTGAGTACGCGGTCTGCATGCGCCGCTTTGCCCAGCAGGACTTGCTCAGTGCATTGGCGCGTGATGGGCGCCTACGCGCGAGGGAGATCGACGCACTGGCCGACCTGATCGCAGACTTCCACGCAACCGCGCCTGTCTGCGGCTCAGGCTCAGACGATGGCACACCCGCAAGCATTCAGCGCACGCTTGAGGACTGCGCAGCGGGGGTGATTGCCCTCACCACGGAACCCCAGATTGCAGCGGCCACGGTAACGCTGCTTCGTCAGCATGCAAGTCGCCTGGAAGCGACATTCGCGTCTCGCCGGCGCAGCCTCCATATCCGCGAATGCCATGGCGACCTTCACCTGGGCAACATCGTACTGATCCATGGCCAACCGACGCCGTTCGACTGCCTGGAATTCTCTGCGTCGCTTCGTCGGATCGACACCATGTACGACACGGCGTTTCTGTTCATGGACTTGCTCGCAGCGGGCCTGCATGCGATGGCGTATCGCCTGATCAACCGTTATCTCGAGCGATGCGGCGACTATGGCGGGCTGGCAGTCCTGCCCTTCTACGCATCGATGCGCGCGCTCGTGCGTGCCCGTGTGCTGCTGGAGCGCGCCCATCAGTTGGAGGGAACCCCCGACCTGGCTGCCAGGCCGCGCGGCGAGGCACGCCGCATGCTCAACCTGTCTAGTGAGCTGCTCTGCCGAAACGATGCCTGCATTCTTCTCATGCATGGCCTTTCTGGCAGCGGAAAATCCACCCGCGCAGAACAGCTTGCCGAAGCAGAAGGGATGATTCGCGTGCGCTCCGACGTCGAACGCCAGCGCGTCGGGCATCCCGCCGCCGTCGACCGCTACCTGCCGCGCGCAGTCGAACGTACCTATCGGCGCCTTGCCGCTGTCTGCAAGCTGGGGGTAGGCGCCGGTTTTCCGATGATTGCGGATGCCACGTTCCTGGCCGAGCGCCAGCGCCGACGTTTCTTCTCACTGGCCCGCCGATTGGGCGTGGCCCTGGCCATCGCGGACTGCATGGCCGACGTCGACACGCTGCGCATGCGTATCCGCAATCGCATGCGCAGCGGGGCCGACGCATCGGAGGCGGACCTGCACGTGCTGGATGCCCAGATCGCCACACAGCAGCCGCTCAACGTGGAAGAGCGAGCGCATGTGATCCCCGGCGAGATATCCAACGTGGTGCCCTACATCAGAGGCACAGAACGGTGATTCCGTTTGGGCGTGCTCAGGCACCCAAGCGCCCTGAGATCAAGCACCGTAGCGATGGTGTTTCACGCGCGGCCGCCAATTTGCGCCACATCAACGCACCCAACTGCAAAGTGCCTACGCTGCATATGGACACCTGATTCGGCGGCCTCCCTCACCTGCCCGCCAAGACCCCACCGGAGATCACAATGCAACAACCTGCTGATATGGCATGCAACGTGGCATGCGCCGTCATGCGCGAGATGAGCCGCACCGCCAGCTTCATGCTCGAGGCGCAGATCGACCTGGCCCATTTCCGGCTCAAGCTGGCCGAGGCTGCGCTGGAGGATGTGCGTGAGCTCGAACATGAACTGAGCGGCACGCATGACTGGACATCGCTGGCCACTGCACAAGGCATCTTCATGAAGATGCAGTCAAGCCACGGCGCCAACGCACTGAAGACCTGGGCCGAGTTCACGAACAAGCTGCAGGCAGCCTATTTTCGTCGGTTGACGGAGTGGACCCAGCAGATGCAGCAACCCGAAGGCCAAACCTCTTCCTCACAGTTGTTTGCCGCGTCCTCCGATTCGCTGAAGGCCTTCTTTGACAGCTTCAACCTCATGGCTCCGCCAGACTCCGAAGCGAAGAAGAACGGATTGGCACGTTCCACGACGGCAAGAGCCGAAAAAGCCGCCTGATCAACACGCCAAGGAGCCCATCATGCGAGTTCAGGACGTCTATTCACACAATGCAGTACACATTCCGCTTTCTTGCACGCTTCAGGAGGCGGCACAGCAGATGCGCCAGAAGCATGTCGGTGCGCTAGTCGTGACGGAGAACACCCCGTCTGGGCCCCGCGCGATCGGCGTTGTCACGGATCGCGACATCGTGCTTGATGCGGTTGCGGTTGGGGTGAGCCCATCGCAGACCTGTGTGGCCGATGTGATGAGTCGGGGCATCTCCAACGTACCGCTCGAGGCAAGCCTGAGCGACGCGTTGCAGGAGATGCTCTCATGCGGCGTGCGGCGTGTTGGAGTGACGTCCGACGGTGCGCTGGTGGGCGTGCTGTCTTTGGACGATGTGCTCGGCGCAATGGCCACCGAATGGAGCCTCATCGCCCGGCTTGTTCATAACGAGCGTGAGCGCGAGACGACCGGTAGCGTCCAGCCGCCGCTGAGCGTGTAATCCGGCGGCCACCCCACTTCAGGAAGACATCTCCCATGAATCCCGAGCCGCTTTCTCTCAGCATGGATATCGTGGCGGACGACGCAGTGCTGGAAGGCACGCTGGACTGCCCGGGCAATGCAACCGGCCTGGTGATCTTTGCGCATGGCAGCGGAAGCTCAAGGCACAGTCCGCGCAACCAATACGTTGCGCATCAGCTCCATGCCGCCGGCCTGGGCACGCTGCTCTTTGATCTGTTGAGTGCGGAAGAAGCGTCGCATGCGTCGTGCCGGTTCGATATCGACCTTCTGGCACGGCGTCTGCATACAGCCACACACGCGGTAGGCAGCATCGCGCGCGAACGCAGGTTGCGCCTCGGCTACTTCGGCGCCAGTACAGGCGCCGCAGCCGCGATCCTGGCGGCGGCCGAACAGGACGACGCCTGCCCGATCGAAGCGGTCGTCAGCCGCGGCGGTCGCCCCGATCTTGCTGGCCAACGTGCGCTAAGCAATCTCGCCTGTCCGACCTTGCTGATCGTTGGTGCAGCCGATTTGGACGTTCTCGATCTGAACCGGCAGGCCCTGAGCCAGATGCATTGCGAGAAAGCCCTGGAGACCGTGCCCCACGCAACGCACCTTTTTGAAGAGGAAGGCGCGCTCGAACAGGTGGCCGAGCTGGCGCGAGCGTGGTTTGTCCGCCACCTGAATGCAACCTCCCAACCTCACCGACACGCGAGGTAGCCCCATGCGATTCAAAGATCGATTGGATGCAGCGCGTATGCTCGCGCAGGCACTGGAGAAGTACAGGGACATGCACCCGCTGGTATTGGCCATCCCACGGGGTGCGGTTCCAATGGGCGCACTCATCGCGCACGCACTCGGCGGTCAGCTTGATGTGGTGCTGGTTCGCAAGCTCGGCGCACCGTTCAACCCTGAACTGGCTGTCGGCTCAGTGGAAGAAGGCGGCTGGACTTACTTCGCACCCTATGCCAGCCGCATTGGCGCGGACACCACATACCTCGAACAGGAAAGCGCCGAACAGATGGACGTCATCCGTCGGCGCCGTGCGCTCTATACCCCGAACCGCGGTCCGTATGACGTAGAAGGACGCGTCGTGATCGTGGTCGATGATGGGCTGGCAACCGGGGCTTCCATGAAGGCAGCACTCCACGCCATACGCCAGCGCCATCCGCAACGCCTCATCTGCGCCGTCCCCGTGGCGGCACCGGACAGCCTGGAGGAAATCCGACCGCTGGCCGATGAGGTCGTCTGCCTCTACGCGCCGCAAGGCTTCCGCGCGGTCGGCTTGTATTACGCCGATTTTCCTCAGGTGGAAGACGCCGAAGTGCGTGCTGCGCTGGGCGTGGCCCCGCAAACCGAGCGCCAGGCCGGCTGACACGACCGGCTCAATCCAGACCGTATCTGCGCACGTACCAGGCTTTCATCACGTAGGCACACAAGCCGTAGACGAGAACGATCGCTGCCAGGCAGGGCCAGTAGGCTGCCGGCAGCGGCGTAAAGCCGAACAGCGCCCCGACCGGTGTCAACGGCATGGCGATACCCACGCAGGCAATGGCAATGCTGGTCAGCACCAGGGCGGTGCTCGCCCGGCTTTGCACGAACGGCACCTTGGCCGTGCGGATGATATGGATGATGAGCGTCTGCGTGAGCAGCGATTCAACAAACCACCCGGACTGGAACAGCGCTGGATCGGCCCACGCGTGAAAGACGCCGAGCAGCAGCGCATAGGTCGCGAAATCAAACAGCGAACTGACAGGCCCCATGTACAGCATGAACTTCAAGATGCTGCCGATCTCCCATCGTCGTGGTTTGACGAGATAGTCGTCGTCTACGTTGTCGGTCGGGATGGCGGTTTGCGAAAAGTCGTAGAGCAGGTTGTTGAGCAACACCTGCACGGGCGCCATTGGCAGAAAGGGCAGAAACAGGCTGGCGCCCAGCACGCTGAACATGTTTCCGAAGTTCGAGCTGGCGCCCATCTTGATGTACTTGACGATGTTGCCGAACACCTTGCGCCCTTCCGTCACGCCCTCGCCCAGCACGGCCAGGCTTTTCTCCAGCAGGATGATGTCGGCGGACTCCTTGGCAATATCGACAGCGCTATCCACGGAGATGCCGACATCCGCGGCCTTGAGCGCCGGCCCGTCGTTAATGCCGTCACCCAGGAAGCCCACGACGTGGCCCCTGCGGTGCAGTGCCTCGACAATGGCCGCCTTTTGCGCCGGCGACACCTTGGCGAACACAGATGCGCGCTCGGCCACCTCGGCCATCTGCTCGGGTGACATGGCGGCCAACTCGGTCCCGAGCACCACGGGCTCCACGGCGATCCCGACCTCGCGACAGATCTTGCGCGCAACAATGGCGTTGTCCCCCGTCAGGATCTTGACCGCTACGCCGCGGGCCTTCAATGCGGCAATGGCGGGTGCGGCCGTATCACGTGGCGGGTCAAGAAAGGCGATATACCCCAGCAACGTCAATCCCGACTCGTCCGTCACGGCGTACTGGCTTTGCTCGGGCGGCATCTCCTTGTACGCAACCGCCACGACACGGAAGCCGTCGGCGTTGAGGTTCTCCGCCAGTTGCCGCGTATCTTGGAGGTGGCTTGCCTCCAGCGGGCCAGCCTCGTCGCCGCTCACGTAACGCGCACTGACGGCCAGCACTTCTTCCACTGCCCCCTTGCAGATCAGCACATGCGTGCCGTCGTCCTGCGCCAGCACCACCGACATGCGCCGACGCTCGAAGTCAAACGGCAGCTCATCGATCTTCTGGAACCGCGCATGCACATCCAGGCGCTGTTCCAGCTCCACATGCTTGAGCACAGCCACGTCCAGCAGGTTCTTCAGGCCCGACTGATAGAAGCTGTTAAGAAACGCGTACTCCAGCACCTGGTCGGATTCTTCACCGCGCAAATCCAGGTGATGCTTGAGGATGATGCGGTCTTGCGTGAGCGTGCCCGTCTTGTCGGTGCACAGTACATCCATCGCACCAAAGTTCTGGATGGCGTTGAGCCGCTTGACGATGACTTTCTTGCGCGACATGGCGATGGCGCCCTTGGCCAGATTGACCGTCACGATCATGGGCAGCATCTCGGGCGTGAGGCCCACGGCCACGGCCACCGCAAACAACAGCGCCTCGAACCAGTTGCCCTTGGTGAGCCCGTTGATGAGAAACACCGTGGGCGCCATCACCAGGATCAACGTCAGCATCAGCCACGTGAATCGGGTAATGCCGCGATCAAAGCTGGTCTGCACGCGTTGGGCGGCAATCAGGTTGGCCACATGGCCAAAGGCGGTGCGGTGCCCGGTGGTCAAGACAACGGCCGTGGCGTAGCCGCTCACCACGGCGCTGCCCATGAAGCACAGGTTGGGCCGGTCGAAATCTGCCGCAGGATGACTGTCGGAAGGCTCCGCATGCTTTTCCTGTGGCATGGCTTCGCCAGTCAGGGCCGACTGGTTGACGAACACATCCTTCGCACTGAGCAGCCGCAAGTCGGCCGGGACCATGTCACCGGCCGAAAGCTGGACGATATCGCCCGGCACCAGTTGCTCGATCGGGATTTCCTGGCTCGCTTCGGCGCCATCGGAACCGATGCGACGTACCGTTGCCGTGGTATGCACCATGCGCCGCAGTGCCTCCGCCGCCCGGTTCGAGCGATGCTCCTGCAGAAAGCCCAGCACCACGCTCAGCACCACCATGACGGCAATCAGCACCGCCGCCCGCACATCGCCCAACACCGCCGAGACGCCCGCCAGCGAGATGAGCAGCAGATTCAGCGGATTGACCGAGCGGCGCGCCAACTCAATCAGCACGGCCTCTTGATGACCATTGGCCACGCGGTTGAGGCCGTTTTCACGCAGGCGCTGTGCGGCAGCCTCCTCCGTCAGGCCGTGCGTCTGGGTCTGGAGGCGCACCAGCACGTCTTGCGAGGCAAGCGCCGACCACATCGAGAGATCGTCGGCGGGCGAGTGCGGAAACGGCACGGACGTGATGTGCATGGGAAATTGCGAGCAAACCGGATGGATGTGCAAACCATTAGAGCGCAGGACGTGCGTCCGGCCTTGACGCAACTCAACGGCCATCGTTGCCTGGGCGGCTGTCGTGCGTGCCCGCCACCGGCGGTTCAACGCCGGCGTCACGCCAGCCGCCGCCCAGTGCAAGGAACAGCGCCACGGTGTCTTGCAGCCGTTGTGCACGCACCTGCAGCGTGCCGAGCACGGCTTGCTGATACTGCAGGTCGGCACTCAGCACCTGCAGATAGCCGCTAACACCGGCACGGTAGTCAGCGTTGATCTCTTCGAGTGCGGCACTAGCGGCCGTCTGCGCGCGCAACTGTGCGTCAAGCTGCGCGGCATCGTGTTCCAGCGCCCGCAGCACATCGGCCACCTGTTCAAACGAAGAGAGCACGACCTGCCGGTAGCCGGCATCGGCGGCTTGCAAAGCCTGCCGGGATGCAGAACGGCGGAAATACAGGGTGCCGCCCTCAAACAGCGGGGCGACAAGACTTGCCCCCACGCTCCAGGCGCCGGCCTTTGCACCAAACAGATCGGCGCTGCGGCCGCTCATTCGGGCGTAGTCTGCGCTCAAGGTCAAGCTGGGCAGCATCGCCGCCGTTGCAACACCGACCTCGGCGCTGGCCTGGTGCAGGCGTGCCTGTGCGGCCAGAACGTCGGGCCGCTGGCGCACCAGTTCAGAGGGCACCAGCCTGGGCAGGTCCGCCGGCAGCTGCAGCCCGTTGAGCGCGACGTCTACAGCGTCTGCTTCGGAAGGAAATCGGCCGGTCAACACGGCCTGCAGATGTGCAGCCTGGTCGCGCTTCTGCTCCAGCGGTGGCAGCGATGCCTCCAGCGACGCCAATTGCGCAGCGAGGCTCAACTCGCTGGCATGTGCCATGACGCCGGCTTCGACCTGCGCGTGCGCAATCTCCACCTGCTCGCGCACCACGGCAATCAGGCTGCGCGTGGTTTCAATCTGTGCCCGATAGGCGGCATGGGCGATCACGGCGTTCACCAGATTGCCGGTCAGGGTGAGGTAGGCGGCGGCCACTGCGTACCTCTGTCCCTCCGCTTGCGCCGCCAGTGATTCCACCGCACGCCGATTGCCGCCAAAGATATCCACCGCGTAGCTGATGGATGCCCCCAGCGTCCACAGCGTAAAAAGACTTGGCGCCCCGGTCTGGCCGAGCCTGGCGGGCACCGCTGCCTGGCGCGACACATCGGCTGATCCCGCCACCTGCGGGTAGAACACGCCCGCGCCAGCTCGCAACAGGTCTTGCGCGGCGCGCAGGTTGGCTTCTGCCTGCTGCAGGCTCGGATTGGCCGTAATGGCGGCATCCATGGCCTGATCAAGCGCCGGACTGCCGAGGGCGCGCCACCAGTCGGCAGGCACGGTTGCCGCCGTGAAGCGCTGCGCAACGCCATCTGCGGAGGTGCCCTGTGCAGGATTGCCGTCACGAAGATAGCGATCGACGCCCGGTGCCGGCGGCGCCTGAAAATCCGGTCCGACGGCGCAGCCCGACACCGCAAGCGCGATGCCTATCGCCCACGCCGCCGCTTTCACGACGCCCCCTGTAGGTAAACGTCGACCAGTTGGCCTGGATAGACAGCCAGCTTGTCAGGCTGCTTGAAACGGAAAAGCAATGGCAGCACGCGCACATCCACGCGTTCGGAGCGCTGGTCAGACAACTGCACCTTGGGCGATACGTACGGCTGCACGCGCACGAATTCCAGCGGCACGCTGACATCGGTGCCGCGCACAAACATGCGTGCCTGTACCGCACCGGGCGGAAGACGGTGCACCAGGATCTCGTCCACATACACACGGACAGCCAGCTTGTTCTGGCCGGTGCTCATCGTGACGAGTGGCACGTTGGCCCGTGTGTAGGCGTCATAGGTACCCTGCGGCGAGACATAGCTGCCCATTGCCGTGTTCACGGACATGACAACCCCATCCACCGGTGCCCGCACGGCATATTTTTCGAGCAATGCTGCCGCTGCCGCCGCGCCCTTCTGCAAGGCATCGCGCTGTTTTTGCAGCGTGCGGATGTCGTAGCTCCAGGCGCCGGCGCGCGTGAGTTCGTACTGCCGCTGGGCAACTGCAAGATTGCTGTGTGCCACCCGTACCGCGTTGGCGGCGTTGTCCATGGCATCGCGACTGACTGCCTTGGGATTGAGGCGGGCGGCCGCTTCAAGCTTGTCCAACTGATCCTGTACGGTGCGCAGGCCGGCATCTGCTGCGCTCACCTGTGCGCGGGTGACCTCCAGTGTTTCCTTGCGCGGCTGGGCCAGCAGCGCGTTCAACTGGGCGTCGACGGCATCCGCTTGCGACTGCTGCTGCGCAGTCAGGGCGCGCTGCACGGAATCCTCGATCTGGAGCAGCACATCGCCGCGCTTGACCGTCTGCCCTTCCTGCACGGCAATTCGCGCAACGGTGCCCGACACCTCGGCATACAGGTTCAGGTTGGCGCCGCTGGGCTGATCGCTTTCGACGATGCCGTTGGCGTAGATGCCCGTCGCGTATGGATTGGCCGCTGGTTGGAAGACGGGCGGCAGCGGCGGCCTCTGCCGTGCGTAGTAGATGGCCGCGCCAATCCCCGCCAGCGCGCCGATCACAGAGAGCACAAACAACCAGCGGATCTTCATCGCGCCTCTCCATGTTCAATGCGGCTCAGCTTGCCGTCCTCCATGTCGAGGATGCGGCTGGCCATGTCGAGGATGCGCGCGTCGTGCGTCACGATCACGATGCAGCGGTGCGCGTTCAGGATTTCCGTCTTTACGAACTGCATGATGGAGCGTCCGGTATCGCCATCGAGCGATGCGGTGGGTTCATCCAGGATGAGGATGTCGGGCTGCGTGACGATGGCGCGTGCAATGGCCACGCGCTGCTGTTCACCGCCACTGAGCTTGACCGGCGGCAACTGCGCACGGTTCTTCAGCCCGACCACATCGAGGTAGTGCATGGCCTGCTCGAGCGCAGTGTCCCAGGCGACATGCCGCAGGATCAGCGGGATGGCGACGTTCTCGACCGTAGTGAGCCGCGGGAACAGGTGGTAGTCCTGAAACACGAAGCCGATCCTGCCCAGGCGAAAATCGGCCAGCGCGTCGGCACCCAGGCTCCAGATATCGACTCCGTCCACCACGGCCCGGCCGCCATCCGGGCGCAGGATGCCGGAGATCACGCTCAACAGCGTGGTCTTGCCGCTGCCCGAAGGCCCGACGATGAACAGCATCTCGTTGAACTGGGCGTCGAAACTGACCTGCTTGAGCGCGCAGGTACGCGCCTCGCCCTCGCCAAACCATTTATCGAGCCCCTGCGCGGCAATGGCAACGTTGGCCACCATCAACCCCGGAAGATGTCGAAGGGTTCGATGCGCAGTACCTTGCGTACCCCGATGTACCCCGAGATGCCGGCAATCACAACCACCATGGCCAGCGCAAGCATCAGGTTGGTGAACGTGATCATGGCTGCATAGTCTGGAATGCGAAGGCGCACCAGTGCGATGGATGCGGCGCATAGGCCGATGCCCAGCCCGTAGCCAACCAGCGCCACGAACGTCGCCTGGAAAACGATCATCGTGACCAGCTCGCGCCCCTTTGCCCCGATGGCCTTGAGTGCGCCAAAGCGCTCCAGGTTTTCCAGGATGAAGGTGTAGAACGTCTGTCCCGATATCGACAAGCCCACCACGAAGCTGATCACCGTCATCAGCAGGATGTTGGTGCCAAGCCCGGTCTGGTAGGTATAGAAGTGCGAGATGCGGCCGATGAACTCTTCCTTGGTCAGCGCGCGATAACCGAGCCGGTCTACCGCGCGTTCGATCGCTGCAACGTCGGCTTCGGACTTGGGCTCGATCAGGATGTACGACATCGTGTAGCGCGTACCGGGCAGATATTGCACAGCCCGGCGGTACGTTGTGTACAGGGTGGGCACGCCAAACAATCCGCTGGTCGCCACCTCGCCAATGCCGACGATCACGCCTCGATGGTCATTGACTTCGAACTCCGTGCCGATATGCGGGTTTTCCAGTTTCCCGAACTCGGCGTCCTGGATGACGATGAAGGCGTTGTCGCCGTACAGATCCTGGATACGGCCACTCAGCATGCGAGGGCGGCCGAACAGGCTGGTGTCGTCAATGCCGACGACAGTGACCGGCTGATAGGTTCCGCTTTTCAGGCGCACAAGTGCGCCGCCTGAATACAGTGGAACGGCAAACTTCACGCCGTGAATGCTGCGTACCGCATCAAGAACGTAATCCGGCATGCCGATCGAATTGGCCACGGTATTGACAGCCGGATCCATGACCCACATCCGTGCGCCGATGTTGTACACGGCAGACGAAGACCGATTGAGCACGCCCGCAAACAGCGACGTCATCTCGATCATCAGAAACACCGCAAACGTGATGCCGACCAGCAAGCCGCTCAGCTTGGCCTTGTCATTGACCAACAGCTTGTAGGCGAGTTTGAGAATGGCTTGCACATGGCCCCCTTGGCCATGCACGGCAGACAGGGGCGCGCCCCGGGGTGATCTCGACCGGCCGATGCATGTGCATCAACAATAGCGATTCGGGCGCGACGGCCTTTGACGTGTCGCAAGACCGGGTTGGGTCCTGCGGGGAATGCGCTAGAGCGTATCGTCGTCGGAGAACAAGCGATGACGTATCGCGTAGCGCACAAGAGCGGCTTCGCTGGAGAGCTGCAGCTTGTCCATCAACCGCATCTTGTAGGTGCTGATTGTCTTGGCACTCACGCACAGGCTGGTGGCGATTTCGGTCAAGGGCTCACCCTGCACCAGCCGGCGATAGACCTCCATCTCGCGGTCTGACAGGCGCGTGTGGGCCGCCTCCTCACTGGGCTCGCCCAGGCTGTGCGCGAGTTTCTCCGCCATGGGCGGACTGACATACGTGCCGCCGGTCGCCACCTTCTGCAGCGCGGTGACCAGCTCGGTCGCGGCGCTCTCCTTCGTCAGGTAGCCGGCCGCCCCCGCACGAAAGGCACGCGCCACGTACTGCTCTTCTTCGTGCATGGTCAGCACCAGCACCCGCACCCTGGGGTGGTCGTCGTGCAACTGGCGGAGCAGCTCCAGCCCGCTGCGCCCCGGCATCGAAAGATCCAGCACGATTACCTGCGGTTGATGGTCACGCACCAGTTGCAGGACCTGCGTACCGTCGGAAGCTTCGCATGCGACTTCAAAATCCCCTGCGCGCTCCAGGATATGACGCACACCATCGCGCATCACGGCATGATCGTCGGCGATCATCACGCGAATCATGTCCGTGCCTCCTCGGTGGCTTTGTGAACGGTGGGAAAGCTTACGCTCAAGCGAAAGCCACCGCCGGGCGCGTGTGTGATCGTCGCCTGGCCGCCCAGCAAGCGGGCCCGCTCACGAATGCCAAGCAACCCCAGCGGCTTGCGCTCACCCACCGCCGGAGGTGCCCCGCTCCAGCCATGCCCGTTGTCTTGAATGGACAACTCCAGCACGTCTTCTTGTTGGGAGAACGCGATCTCAACGCGCGTGGCATCGGCATGGCGCACGACATTGTTGAGCGCCTCCTGCACGATCCGAAAGACCGAGATGGCGGCGCGCTCGTTCATTGCCAGCTCTTGAGCATGGACAGTCACGACCAGGCCAAAGCGTTGGCGAAAATTCTTGGCCATCCATTCGATGGAGGGCACAAGCCCCAGCTCGTCAAGCAACGGCGGGCGAAGATCCGCGGAAATCTGCCGCACGGCAACAATCGTCTCGTCAATCACATGTTGCATCGCCTGGGTCTGCTCGATCAGCGCCTTGTCGCTCCGTGCGGCCTGCAGATCCGCCGCCAGCAGCGAAATGTCCATTTTGAGCGCGCTCAGGCGTTGCCCCAGATCGTCGTGCAGCTCGCGGGCGATGCGGTGCCGCTCCTCCTCGCGCGTTGCCAGGATGCTGTCCGACAAATGCTGCAGTTCTTCCTGGGAGCGCCGCAGTGCCGCTTCCGCGCGGACGCGCTCCGTGGTGTCGCGCAGCATCACCGTGAACAGCTTGCCGCCGTTCACCTCGATCTGTGAAATCGACGCCTCGATCGGGAATTCCCGCCCGTCGGTATGCAGGGCAAACAGCGGCCGCTGCTTACCCATCTGACGCTCCGATACGCCCGTCACCCCGAAGCGCCGCACGTGGGCCTCGTGTGCACCGCGAAACCGCTCGGGAATAAAGTCCGACAGGGGGCGACCGATGGCCTGGCGGGCTGAACACCCGAACAGTGTCTCGGCCATTGGATTGAACAACACGATGCGCTGGGCGTCGTCCACGGAAATAATCGCTTCCATGGACGAGCGGATGATGCCGGCCAGCCGGGCTTCGCTCTTTTCCAGGTACGACAGATCCCGGGCGACGGCGGCTCGAAGCTTCCGGAGCCGCAGCCAATAGAACACCAGTGCGACAACCGTCGCGATACTTGCCGAGGCTAGTAAAACGAAGGCGGCATCTCCGGCCTGGAGGGCAAACGCCAGTCGCGCAACCGCCGCGGCCAGTAGCAAAACGGCCAGCACACCCACCACCAGTTCGGCTGAGGTGGATTGCAACTGCAGCAGCCGCCTGTGCGTTGCCTTCGAGGATTGAGTGTCTTGCTCCGGCACCGAACACCACCAAAAGGTCGGGATGCAATCAACATAGCCCATTCCAAAGGCTGGAGATACTAGCCGTGTGAAGGAGGCGCCCCCCGGAAAACCCTGCCGCCGGTGTCAGGGAATCCTGACACCGGCATGGCGCATCCCGACGGCCAACTCAGCGCTGCCTGATTTCGCGCAAACGCGGCGCCTCCGATACTGAGCATACGGACACCGGACCTTGATGGAACGCAGTGACCGGATACCCACCGCCTCACCGAGGATGTGTGGTTCAAAGACCACAGACGCCTTCCGGAGCCGCCCCATGATTCCGCGCACCATAGAGTCCCCTGCCCCCATTGAAACCCGCCATCCTGCTGCGCTTCCCCAACTCAGGCTCGTGCGCGACGCAACGCAGGCCCGGCAGACTACGCCACTGATTCCCAGCAGCCAGTGCGCGAATTGCATGATGCACTGGGCCTGCATCGCAAGCGCTGTACCAACCGCGCAACGCGAACAGCTGGACCAGATGGTGCACACCTGGCGCAAGATCGCCAAGGGCGAAGCACTGTTCCGTGCGGGCGACAACTTCCACGCCCTGTATGCCATCCGGTCGGGATCGTTCAAAACCGTGGTATCGCACCCCAACGGCGCAAATCACGTCACCGGATTCCAACTGTCGGGCGAAACGCTTGGGCTCGATGGCATTGCCGCCGATCGACACACCTGCGATGCGATTGCCCTGGAAGACAGCACGGTCTGCTCCATGCCTTTCCATTGCATTGAGGACTTGTGCCAGGACATCCGCCCCCTGCAACATCGTCTTCACCAATTGATGGCCGAAGAGATCGTGCGCGAGTCGGGGCTCATGCTGCTGCTCGCCGGGCTGAGTGCAGAAGCGCGTGTGGCCACCTTCCTGCTGAACCTTTCCACGCGCATGCAGGACCGCGGATATTCCCCTTCGAGCTTCACGCTGCGCATGACCCGTGAAGAAATCGGCAGCTACCTCGGCATGCAGCTTGAGACGGTCAGCCGTGCGCTGTCGAGGTTTCAACGCGAGGGTTGGATCGTCGTGAGCGGCAAGAACATCGAGCTGACCGACAAGGCAGCACTGACTGAGCTTTGATCGGTCTGCCTGTTCTCCGCTAATCCACTAATCCACTAAAAAACGCTGCTCCGGATTTGCTGCCGGGCAGCGTTTTTTTCTTGCATGACTCCCGCCCCTACGGCGCGATCTGGAGATGATCGATGACTTCCGTCACGCCCGGTGCGGACCATGCCGCGCCCTTGGCAGCGCGCCGCTCCGCCGCGGAACCGATGTGGCCGCTGAGGGTCACCGTCCCGCCCTGAACGGAGACGCGAATGTGATCGGCCTCGCGTGCGGCATGCCGCTTGAGCGCCGCACCGATCTGCTCGGCCACATTGGCCGGCACCACGCGCGCTTTGATCCGCAACCGATTGATCAGACCCGCTACACCGCGCAACGATCCCACCGCATGCGCCGCCTGTTCGCTCTGGTATGGCCAGTCGACCTCACCTGAGAGCGTTACCCAGCCGTTCTCGACCAATACTTCGATGCGATTGGACGGCAGGCTGACCTGCCATTCAAGCGCGTCACGGGCCGCTTGAGCAACGTCCGCATCGGTGTGTGCACCCGGCAGGCGAACTTCGATTTTCTGCACGACACCACGCACGCCACCCACGCGCTCGGCTGCATGCTCGGCTGCAAGCTTCTCCATGTAGCTGCGCACGTGGCCGGTCAGTGTCACCACGCCGTTCTCCACTTCCACACCAATCCCTGCGGCATCCACCGCAGGTTCCCAAAGCAGTTCGTCGTTGACGTCCTGCTTGATGCCCAGATCGCTTTTCATATCTCGCTCCTGCTAGATAGAGTCGCCTGGCTATGCCCAGTGGCGTTCACGCGCCGTTTGGCAAGACAGACAGCGCATGGCTGTCGGCTGGGCTTGCAGGCGTAAAAACGGAATCGTTTCGCCACAATCGACGCAGATGCCGTAGCTGTGCTGCTGCATGCGCTCGCGTGCAGCATTCAGTTGCTCCAGTTCCGTTCGGTAACGGGCGAGCATGACGTCGTTCGTTTGGTCCCCCGCCTCTTCATCGGCAAGATCCGCGTTTTCGAACGGCGCTTCACGCTGGATCGGCACAACGGATTCGCCCAGCGCCGCTAGTTGACGTTGCACGCGGGCTTCCTGTTCGTCGAGCAAGCTCGTCAGCCGTTTCCATTGCGCCTCGGTAAAGCGGGTCATGCCCAGTCTCCTTCGGTTGATTCAGCGTCGCGCTGTGTGTCCGGTTTCAGGCTTCGGTTGGCGACAGCCAGGCTGGGCGCTGCCTCGATTGCTCCCACCGGCCAGCGGTCTTCACCTGATCGATAAAGCCCGCGATCTCCTCCTGCGACAACCCGCTGAGCACGTCGCGCTGGAACAACGCCAGCACCGGCGCCGGAATGGTGGCCGTGATCCGCATGATTTCTTCCACAGCGCGGAATGCCCCGCGCGCCGCCATGACACAAATCACAGACAAGTGCGTGGACGCCGGCAATTGGTCAGCCAGGAAGTCCCGCATGGGCGAAGCCAGATGGCCCATCCAGATGGGCGCGATGACGACAACGTGCTCGACTTCACCAAGCGGCGGACCTTCATAGCGATACTTGGCGCGCGCATGGAATACCGTTTCGATGACGCAGCGCGCATCGCCCAGGAAGCCGGCGCGCGGATGCTCGTCGGTTACCTCGGCAAGCTGCCATCCGCTCTGCGCAGCCATCTGCTCGGCAACCTGACGTGCCGTACCGGTACGCGAGTAGTACACGATCAGCTTCTTTTCCATCTCGGACTCCAGGGTTTTCGAAAGCAGTGGAACGGGCACTTGCGTCTAGGAAACAACCCACATCTGATCGACAACGGCACGCACGCCGGGCGCGTCCCATGCAGCTTCACGGGCCGCTCGGCACTCGTTGAGGTTGCGCAGCGGCCCATACAAAGTCACCGTCCCGTCCGCCACGGAAACACTGAGGCGCGAGGCGTCGACCACAGCCAGGCGTTGCAGCGCCTTCGCAATGCGATCACTCAGATCTGCCGGGCCGGAGGCGGGGCGCAATGTCAGCGCATTGGCCACGGACTTCACGCCGTGGACTCTGCGCACCGTGTCCAGCGCCGCGCGGCGCTGGAAGTCCTGGTCGACTTCACCGCGCAGCGTCACGGCCCCGCTTTCAACAGTGATCTGGACAACATTCGGCGGCACCGAAGCATTCCAATGCAATGCACTGCTGATCGCCTGCGCAATCTCGTCATCCGGGCGTTCCATCTCTGGCGGCATCCGTACATCCACATGGATGACAAGCGCGGTTACGCCGGCAACGCGGCGGATCGCCTCCTCCGCGGCATGCTTGTCGGTAAACCTGTCGACGCCGCCGGAGAGCGTGACGACGCCGTCCTTGGCCTGCACCGCAAAGCGGCTGGCGTCCACCGCCGGATCCCATAGCAGCTCCTCTTCGACATCGTGCTTGAGCTGGATATCGTTCTTCATGGCGATCTTCTCAGGTGCAATCGAGGTCAAGGCTCAGTGCGACATCAGCACCGGTACGGTCATCGTCTTGAGCAGGGTGCGTGTCACGCCGCCCAGCACGAGTTCACGCAGGCGGCTGTGCCCATAGGCGCCCATCACGATGAGATCGGCATTGAAGTCGGCCGCTCGCGAGAGCAACAGCTCGCCCACGGCGGTGTCGGAATCTGCGCAGTCGGCCTCTTCCACAGTGGTGTGGATGCCGCGCGCGTTCAGCGCACGCGCGACCTGCCCAACCGTGGTTTCTTCAGCCCAGTGCTTGGGCTGCGTGCTCGTGATCTGCAGCACGTGCACCGTTGCGCCCGTCATCATGGGCAGGGCATCGTGCAGCGCGCGAGCCGATTCGCGGCCGCCGCTCCAGGCCAGGAGCACACGCTTGGGCAATGCCGTGAAGTTGCCGGCATACGGCACCACCAGCACCGGGCGGCCCGACTCCAGGATCAGGGTTTCCACAAAGTCGCCGGCGATGAATTCATCCGGGTCGTCATGGTTGCGTTGTCCGACGACCAGAAGATCGGTCTCCCGCGCTTCACGCAGCACCAGTGCCACGGGGTCGCCTTCCACTGCACGCCATTCCGTTTCGACCGCAAGCTTCTCGGTCGCCTGATGAAAGCGCGCGTGCACAGCATCCCGCACGCTGTCGCGCCGGATCCGGTCTTCCTCCAGATAACGTGCGGCGTTTTCCATCATGTAGAACCAGCTGAGGCTTGGCGCAAAGCTCGCATAGATGCCGACGAGTTTGGCGCCGTGCGCCTGTGCGAACTGGGCCGCAAGGTTGAGGCGGTGCATGGCGCGTTCGCTGCGGTCCAGATGCACCATCACACTGGCGTAGCTCATGGTCAGATCCCGATGTCGTGTCAGAGGATGCGCTACCCGACTAGGCAATGACGGCATTGCTCAGCGGTTCCGTAGCGGCGTGCGGTGCTTGCGTCTCCACCGCGCGGACGAGCAGCACCGGCAGCGTGCTCCGGCGTACAACGCTCTCGGCCACACTGCCCAGGAACAAGCGCTGGAAGCCGCGACGCCCGTGGGTGCCCAGCACCAGGGCTTGCGCGCCAACGTTGTGGGCTGCCTGCTCAATGGCAGTGCCGATGTCGAAGGTGCCGATAGGGTCGTCAACCACCACGCTGTGGACGTGCACGCCTGCCTTCTCGGCCTTGGCCCGCGCGTCGGCAACGATTTGGTTGCCTTGTTTGACCAAGGCTTCGGTAAAGGCGCCAACGTCGATGTAGCCAACGTCGTACATCAGATACGAGTTGTCGATCACGTGCGCGATGACCAGCTCAGAGCCGAGCTTTTGCGCAAGCTGGATGGCCTCGTCCAACGCGCGATCTGCCGTCGGGCTGCCATCCACCGCTACCAGAATCCTGTCGTACATGATGTGCCTCCATCGAATCCGTCGTCCGCCCCAAACGGGGTTGCTGGATTCAATGTTGGACCACCAAGCGGATCACCCCTTGATTTACATCAGCGTTTGGCTCGGCGGACTGCCCAGCGATGCCACTTGATCTGCCTCAAGGGCATGTGTCCAACGCTCAATAGACTCCTCCGCTATCGGCTGCCGCCTCGTGCAGTCATGGAAAGCTCACGGCACCTTGTGCGGGATCAACTTCTGACACCGGCCCGTTCTTATAGTGAAAACGTACGCGCATCGGAGTTCAGCATGAGGGTCGACGAGATTTGCTCCCGCCGCATCGTCCACGTCCAGTCAACGGCGACGCTGCAGCACGCCGCCCGATTGATGCGGGACGAAAGCGCTCGTGCGCTCCTTGTCACGGAACGCACCGGCTGCGGAGCGCGGGTGGTCGGCATCGTGACAGACCGGGACATGGTGGTGCACGGGATAGCCAACCGCGGCGACTGCACCGAGACCGCCGTATCGGAAGTCATGACGCGCGGTCTTCTGACCATTCACGATGACGCCATGATCAGTGAAGCCTTGCGCTCGATGCTCAGCCACGGCCTGCACCGTCTGGCCGTGGTCGATCGTCAGCAACGACTGGTGGGGATGCTCAGCCTGGACGACACCATCCGCGCGATGGGTGGCGAATGGACCTTGCTGGCCGGCATTCTCGGTCGCGACAACGCTAGCGGGTCCCGCCAGCATGCGCCGTCCGATTTGATCCTCTAAGGCTCCCCCCCTGCCGACACCGCATGTGCACTGGGCAGAATTGACTAGGCGACAAACCAGAACACCGCCCAGCTGGACAGAAGCATGGTCAGCAGACCAGCGGTGACTTTGCCCGCAAAAGCGCGGCCCCCGCTGATGGCCACGACAACCTTCGAGAAGGTGTTGGCCGTCAGCGCAAGCATCACCAGCGCGCCTGCCGTCGAAGTCTGCAGCGTGTGGCCAGCCACCTGCGTTGCAATGGATGCGGTCGCGGCATGCACATCGGCAAATGCGCCAAACACGGTGACAGCCACCACGGCTGCTGTGCCGAACCATGTGCGCGCGGCGGCGGCGGCAAGCAGCAAGGCCGCCGTCCACAGGGCAAAACCAATCGCGACACGCCAGTTGATGGATGACGCTGAACTCTCCGGCGCCTCCTCAAGCGGCTCGCTGCCACGCCATATCCATAGAGCGGACCATGCCACCGTCGCAATCATGCCGACTGCCAGCGGAGCCCCCAGCACGCGCAAAAAGTCGATGTTGATGGCGGCAATGAGCAGCAGCATCTGCACCAGCGTAGCGACGTTGGACAGCAGCGCCGCGGCAACGGCACCGTCAATGGGGCGATGGTCCTTGCGCACGCGCGCTGCCATGGCCGTGATCGTTGCCACACTCGATGCAAACCCGCTGAACAGGCCTGCCAGCGGCAAGCCGATACGCTCTCCAAACCATCGCGCCGCAAAATGGCCCGTGTTGCCGGTCAGCATGACAAGCAGCACAACCAGCCACAGCGTATGTGGGTTCCAGGCGTTCAGCGGCCCCATGTTCCGGTCTGGAACCGCGGGCCAGACCAGCAATGCCGCGACGGCGAGGATCAGCAGATCGGCGAGTTCACGCTGGGTGATGACCGTACGGGCAAACCGATGCAAACCCGCTTTCGCGTAGAGCAGGACAAGAAGTACCGTGCCCAGGCCAGCCGTCATTTCGGGCTCGCTCACGGCATAGGCGCCTAACAGCGTGGTGGCCACCAATGCGAGTTCCGTCGTCACGCCGGGATCGACGTTGGCCGAATGGTGATAACCCACCGCCGCCAACACCGCTACCGTGAGCAACACCGTGGGCACGGCCAACGGCACGGGCAGGCTTGCCGCAATGGCGCCAGCCAGCGCCCCGATCGCAAACGTTCGCATGCCCGCCGGCAGTTCTGCGCTGCCGGTGTGACTACGCTCACGCTCAAGGCCGATCGCCAGGCCCACGCCCAAGGCAACCGAGAAGGACAGCAGTGAAGTCATTCAGTGGAGCCGGATGGCCGTTGCATTGCACCCATTCAGTATTGCGCGCGGCAACGCCTTCCGATTGATCTGGCGCAGCCGATGGTCGACTGCCGAGACTAAGTTTTTCAGGGCTGATCCATACTGACCAGACACGCCATACGGAGACAGCGATGTCTGAATCGATGCGGGCCATGGTGATGGAAGGCGCCGGGAGGCCATTGATTTGGCGGGAAGTTCCCACGCCCAAGCCTGGGCCGGGCGAGGTCCGGATCGCGGTGTCCGCTTGTGGTGTCTGCCGTACCGACCTCCATATCGTGGACGGCGAACTGACTGCCCCGAAACCCTCCCTCATTCCTGGGCACGAAATCGTCGGCATCGTCGAGACGTGCGGCGAAGGCGTGACGACGCCCGCCCCGGGCGAACGCGTGGGCGTGCCGTGGCTGGGCTGGACGTGCGGTGTCTGCCCGTACTGCCTGCACGGGCGCGAAAACCTGTGCGATCACCCGGCCTTTACCGGATACACGCGCGATGGCGGGTATGCGCAATACGTGGTCTGCGACGCGCGGTACTGCCTGCCGATTCCGGCGCGGTACGACGATGCCCACGCGGCGCCCCTGCTCTGCGCGGGCCTGATCGGCTACCGCACGCTGCGCATGGCAGGCGATGCGCGCCGGATCGGCATCTACGGCTTTGGCGCCGCGGCCCACCTCATCACGCAGATTGCCGTGGCAGAGCAGCGGGAAGTGTTTGCCTTCACCCGGGCCGGCGACGCTGCGGCTCAGCAGCTTGCGCTGGACACCGGCGCCAGGTGGGCGGGCGCCAGCGACACCGCCGCCCCGGAGCCACTCGACGCCGCGCTGATCTTCGCACCCATCGGCGCGCTCGTGCCGCAGGCGCTGCAGGCCGTGGTCAAGGGCGGTTCAGTGGTCTGCGGCGGCATTCACATGAGCGACATTCCCGCGTTTCCGTACCGGTTGCTGTGGGAGGAACGCAAGCTGGTTTCGGTGGCGAACCTGACGCGAGCCGATGGACTCGCGCTCATGCGCGTCGCCGCGGAAGTCCCCTTGTGGGTTCACGTCACGCCCTACCGGCTGCAAGATGCCAACACCGCCTTGGAAGACCTCCGCGCTGGGCGGGTGGCCGGCGCTGCCGTCCTGCAGGTGTCTTCGGAAGACCTTTGACACGCATCAACAGCCCCTGCGCCACGCTGTCTACGCTGATTACACGCGGTGCCCTACTGCGCAACGCCTTGGAGACCACCATGTACCAGCGAATCCTGCTCGCCATCGACGGCAGCCACGCGTCCTATCTCGCGCTGCACCAGGCTATTGTGGTCAGCAAGGCGACGGGCGCGGAAGTCGAAGCCCTATTCGTTGCCGATAGCAGCGACATCACCTTCGACATGGTCGGAGCTGACTCGATTGCCTACGCAAACCAGGTGGCCGGCTACGGCCGCGACACGCTTGCCGAGGTATCAAAGAAGCTGGACGCTGCGGGCGTCAAGCATTCGACCAAATTGCTCGAAAACTCCATTGCGCCGGGGCAAATTTCCGCAACGATTGTCGGGGAAGCCAACGAGACCGGAGCCGACCTGATCGTGCTCGGCACGCATGGCCGGCGCGGGCTCAAGCACCTGGTGCTCGGCAGCGTGGCCGAGGGCGTGGTGCGCAAGACCAACAAGCCGGTATTGATGGTGCGCAGTGAGGTCGAGGAGTAAGAGGCAGCGAGCAGCACGGCCTCCCGATCCTCTTGTGCGAGAGCGGCACACCCTAACGCCGCCCGCCTGGAAACCCCGGACGGGCGGTGAAGTCTTTTCTGGAAACCGAGCCTGTCGCGCGGCGGCCAGTGCACCCAAGCGCACTCAATTCTCTGCACCCTCGCTGTCCGGACCGGCCCTCCGCCCGCCGGACCAAGCCGAGAGAGTGCAAAACGCAGCCGCCCCGGAACGCGAGCCAATGTGATGCGTTTTGACGACAGTGTTGCCGCGCTGAACGTGCACGTCTGCGTCACGACCGAGCACTTTTGTGACACGCGTTGGACGCTCGCCCGGCAAGTCCGCGCCACCCTCGCAGAGACCCGATGCGCCGTGCCCATGCGGATTCGCGAGCTGCATATCGTGCGAGACGACACACAGGAAATGGATGGCGGACCTGCCCGTCAGGGCCGCAAATCCGCCCAGACCATGGCCGGATGAGGGTCGGGATTTTCTTGTGCATTCGCAAACGCATTGCATAGACTCACTCTTCAAGGCATCTCTATAGGCAATGCATCATGTGTCGCTGGCTGGCGTATTCAGGCAATCCCATTCAGATGGAGACAGTGCTGTTCCGGCCGCGGCACTCGTTGATCGACCAGAGTCTGCGCTCCCGCCTGGGCGGCGAGACGACCACCAACGGCGACGGTTTCGGCATCGGGTGGTACGGCCGCTACTCTGAAGTGCCCTTCCGTTATCGTTGCCTGCACCCCGCGTGGAACGACACCAACCTGCGTGAAGCCGCCCGCGCCATCCGGTCTTCGATGTTCATCGCCCACGTGCGTGCGGCCACCGACACCCCGGCCCAGGAGACCAACTGCCACCCGTTCCGCTACGGCCGGTGGCTTTTTGCGCACAACGGGCTGATCCGCGAATACCCGTTGCTCCGCCGCGCCCTGATGATGGAAGTGGCGCCGGAGCTGTTCCGCTGGATCGAAGGTTCGACCGATTCCGAGATCATGTTTTTCCTGGCGCTCTCGTTCGGGCTCGACCGCGACCCGCGCGGCGCCCTGGAGCAGATGGTCGGGCTGATCGAAGACATCGGCCGGCGCCACGGCGTCGAATACCCCTTGAACATGACGGTCTGCGCAACGGACGGCGTTCAGATCGTCGCAGCGCGCTATTCCAGCGAGGGCGAATCACGCTCCCTCTTTCACAGCACATCTTTCAAGCACCTGCACCAGCTCTATCCTGACAGCGCCGCAATTGAAGACGCAGGGGACGGCGCGTTTCTTGTGCTGTCCGAGCCGCTTGTCGACCTGCCTGGCGCCTGGGCGGAGATTCCCGAAGAGACGGTCGTCATCGTCAAGGGCGGTGTGGTTGAGCACCACCGTTTTGTGCCGCGCAAGCCCGGTCCCACGGGTTTTGACCTCCCCGCCAACCAAGCCACTTACGGACGCGAGGCAGGCTGATCGCGCTCCCGCCGGGGTGATACCAGCATCACCCCGTTCTTTTTTTCGCCTCCGCTGAAACCTCCTGACAAAACGCTGTCAGGAGCCCTGCGTTACGCTCGCGCTCGCGACATGTTTCGTAGACGAACCGGATCTTCATAATCCGCTACAGTTTACGGCTCGAATTCTGATTGCCCGGCGCGGCTGCAAGTGATTCACCGGCGCCGGCATTCCCCTCTACCTCCAAGCTCCAAGGAACGCCCTCCATGTCCTCCGGTGTCATTCGCCTGCGCGGAGCCCGTCAGCACAATCTCAAAAACCTCGATCTGGACCTGCGCACGGGCGAGATGACCGTCGTGACCGGCCCGTCGGGGTCCGGCAAGTCCAGCCTCGTTTTCGACACGCTTTACGCAGAAGGCCAGCGCCGCTACGTCGAGACCTTCAGCGCCTACGCGCGCCAGTTCCTCGACCGCATGGACCGGCCGCAGGTCGAGCACGTCGAAGGCGTGCCGCCCGCCATCGCCATCGACCAGACCAACCCGGTGCGCAGTTCGCGCTCGACGGTCGGCACGATGACGGAGCTGAACGATCACCTGAAGCTGCTGTTTGCACGCGCCGCACAGCTGTTCGACCGCGATACCGCGCTGCCGGTGCGGCACGACTCGCCGGAAACCATCTACGACGAGCTGCTTTCGCGCACGCGCGAGGGCGATCCGCGCCTGGTGGTGACGTTTCCCGTCGAGCTGCCCGCCAATGCGAGCCCCGAAGAAGTCACCCAGTGGCTGTCGGTCAGCGGCTATACGCGCGTGCAGGCCGAGCGCGTGGTCGAGTCGTCCACGGGCAAGCGCAAGCTGCTCGATGTGGTGGCCGACCGCTTCCGCCTGCAGGGCACCGAGCGTGCCCGCGCGCTGGAGGCCATCGAGTCGTCGCTCAAGCGCGGCGGTGGGCGCGTCAGCGTCTACGTGCTCCCTGCCGATGAAGGTGCGGAGCCAACCATCTGGCGCTTTTCCACCGGCCTGCACTGCCCCGAAAGCGACCTGCGCTACGCCGACCCGCAGCCCGCCCTCTTCTCGTTCAACTCCGCCTACGGCGCGTGCGACGCCTGCCGTGGTTTCGGCCGCGTGATCGGCGTCGATCTGGGGCTGGTGATTCCGGACGAGCGCAAAACCCTGCGCGATGGCGCCATCAAGCCGATGCAGACGCCGGCCTGGAAGGAGTGCCAGGACGATCTGATGCGCTACGCCGCCGCAGCCGACATCCCGCGCGGCACGCCGTGGGCAGAGATGACGGAAGCCCAGCGCAACTGGGTCATCAACGGCGACCCGGCCTTCAAGCGTGGCGGCTGGAACAAGCAGTGGTACGGCGTGCGCCGCTTCTTCGACTATCTGGAGTCGAAGGCGTACAAGATGCACATCCGCGTGCTGCTGTCCAAGTACCGCAGCTACACGACGTGCGAAACCTGTGGCGGCGCACGCCTGAAAACCGAGTCGATGCAATGGCGCCTCGGCAGCAAGGAAAACGCGGATGCCGTGCTCGCGCCCGAACACCGCTTCATGCCGCGCGGCGTGGCCTGGAGCCGTGCCCAGCTCGAAGCCCTGCCCGGCCTGACCGTGCACGACCTGATGCTGCTGCCCATCGAGCGCATCCGCCGCTTCTTTGACGAACTGACACTGCCGTCCACGCTGCTCGACGACGCGCTCAAGCTGCTGCTGGACGAGGTGCGCACGCGCCTGGCGTATCTGTGCGACGTCGGTATCGGCTACCTGACGCTCGACCGCCAGAGCCGCACGCTGTCGGGCGGCGAGGTGCAGCGGATCAACCTGACGACGGCGCTCGGCACGTCGCTCGTCAACACGCTGTTCGTGCTGGACGAACCGAGCATCGGCCTGCACCCGCGCGATCTGGACCGCATCGTCCAAGCCATGCAGCGCCTGCGCGACGCCGGCAACACGCTGGTGGTGGTCGAGCACGATCCTTCCGTGATGCTGGCCGCAGACCGCCTGATCGACATGGGCCCCGGCCCCGGCGAGCGCGGCGGCAACATCGTCTTTGACGGCACACCGGCGGCCATCCGCCAGGCCGATACGCTCACGGGCGCTTATCTGTCCGGACAGCGGCGCGTGGCTGATGCAACCGACTGGCAAGCGCGCGCCGTCGATAACGCCACGCCGCGGCTGGTGCTCGAAGGCGCGGCAGAACACAACCTGCGCGATGTCACGGTCGAGATTCCGCTGCAGCGCCTGGTGTGCGTGACCGGCGTGTCCGGCTCGGGCAAATCGACGTTGATCCAGGATGTGCTGCACCCCGCGCTGGCACGCCATTTTGGTAAGGCGACGGAATCGCCCGGCGCATTCCGCGCGTTGCGCGGTGCCGATCAGATCAGCGACGTGGTGTTCGTCGACCAATCGCCCATCGGCAAGACGGCGCGCTCGAACCCGGCCAGCTACGTTGGCGCGTTCGATGAAATCCGCAAGCTGTTCGCCAAGGCGCCGATGGCGCTGCAGCGCGGCTACACGGCCGGCACGTTCAGCTTCAACTCGGGCGACGGCCGCTGCCCGACCTGCGGCGGATCGGGCTTCGAGCACGTCGAGATGCAGTTCCTCTCCGACATCTACCTGCGCTGCCCCGATTGCGACGGCACGCGCTATCGCGCCGAAATCCTGGAAGTGAAGCTGCCGCGCGCCGGCCGTGCATTGTCGGTGGCCGATGTGCTGGAGCTGACGGTGAGCGAAGCCGCCAGCGTGTTCGCCGATGACGCCGACGTGCTGCGCGTGCTGCAACCCATCGTTGACGTGGGCCTGGAGTACGTGAAGCTTGGCCAGCCGGTGCCGACGCTCTCCGGCGGCGAGGCGCAACGCCTGAAGCTGGCGGGCTTCCTGGCCGAAGCCGCACAGGCTGCCCAGGCGGCCGCCCGCAAGCGCGTGAAGCAGGACGTGCCCGCCAACGCGGGCCGCCTGTTCATGTTCGATGAGCCGACCACCGGCCTGCACTTTGACGACATCGCCAAGCTGATGCGCGCGTTCGGCAAGCTGCTCGACGCCGGGCATTCGCTGATCGTGATCGAACACAACCTCGACGTGGTGCGCGCGGCGGACTGGATCATCGATCTCGGCCCCGAAGGCGGCGACGCCGGTGGCCTGCTGGTCTGCGCCGGCACGCCTGCGCAGGTTAAAGGCTGCGCCGCATCGCACACGGGCGCCGCGCTCAAGCAATACGAAGCCAGCGTCGGCCAGCCGGAAGCCATCGAAGGCGTGCCGCTGCAAACCGCTCTGGCTGAGCGCCGCGCCAAGCGTGCTGCACTGGCGGAAGTTCAGGGCGAAAACGTCGTGCGCATCGTCCACGCTCACGAGCACAACCTCAAGGGCCTGAACGTCGATATTCCGCACGGCAAGTTCAACGTGGTGACGGGCGTGTCGGGTTCGGGCAAGTCGACGCTGGCGTTCGACATCCTCTTCCACGAAGGACAGCGCCGCTATCTCGAATCGCTCAATGCGTATGCACGTTCGATCGTGCAGCCTGCGGGGCGGCCGGAAGTCGATGCGGTGTACGGCATTCCGCCCACGGTGGCCATCGAGCAGCGCCTGTCGCGCGGCGGCCGCAAGAGCACGGTGGCGACCACGTCCGAGGTGTGGCACTTCCTGCGCCTGCTGTATGTGAAGCTGGGCGTGCAGCACTGCATCCACGACGGCACGCCCGTGTCGGCGCAAAGCCCGGAGGCGATCTTTGCCCAACTCATGCGCGACCATCGCGGCCAGCACATCGGCCTGCTCGCGCCGCTGGTCGTGAACCGCAAGGGCGTCTATACCGACCTGGCCAAATGGGCCAAGGCGCGCGGCTATACGCATCTGCGCGTCGACGGCGAATTCCTGAGCGTCGACCCATGGCCGCGCCTGGACCGCTTCCGCGAGCACACGCTGGAACTGCCGGTGGGCGACATCGTTGTCTCGCCGGAAAACGAAGCCGCGCTTCGTGCGTTGCTGGAACAGGCGCTGGAATACGGCAAGGGCATCATGCACGTGCTTGCACCGCTCGACGGCCTGCAACACGCCATGCACAACGGCGGCACGGCGCACGTCGGCAATGTGAAGGTGTTTTCGACCAAGCGCGCGTGCGCCACCTGCGGCACCAGCTACCCCGAGTTGGACCCGCGCATGTTCTCGTACAACAGCAAGCACGGCTGGTGCGCGAGCTGCGTCGGTACCGGATTGGCACTCACGCGCGAACAGCGGGCCGCGTTTGACGACACCGTGCTCGGCGGTGACGATCGCGGCCGCGAGCAGACGCTGCCGTCGGAGGAAGTCGATCCGGAAGGCATGACCGACCTGCCCTGCCCGGACTGCCACGGCACGCGCCTGAACCCGACGGCGCGCGCGGTGACCTTTGCCGACAAACCCATCGTCGACATTGCGCAGTGGACGGTCAGCCAGACCCGCCGCTGGGTCGAGGGCCTGGACCTGACCGGCCGCGACGCCGACATCGCCCGCGACGTGGTGGCCGAAATCCACAGCCGCCTGTCGTTCCTGGAGGAGGTTGGGCTGGGCTACCTGAGCCTGGATCGCGCCGCGCCGAGCCTGTCAGGCGGCGAAGCGCAGCGTATCCGCCTGGCAGCGCAACTCGGCAGCAACCTGCAGGGCGTCTGCTACGTGCTGGATGAGCCGACCATCGGCCTGCATCCGCGCGACAACCAGATCCTGCTCGACGCGCTACGCAAACTGGGCGACAAAGGCAACACGCTGGTGGTGGTCGAGCACGATGAAGACACCATCCGCCGGGCCGACCACATCATCGACATCGGCCCGGGCGCCGGCAAACGCGGCGGCACACTGGTCGCGCAAGGCGGTGTTGCAGACCTGGCAGCCCAGCCGGATTCGCTCACGGGCCGATTTCTGTCGCAGCCGATCGAGCATCCGCTGCAGCCGCGCCGCCAGGTGGTTGCGCCGCGTGCCGGGACGCAGGCGGTGCCGGAGCAATGGCTCACTGTGCACGGCGCCAAGCTGCACAACCTGCGCAACGTGACCGCGACGATGCCGCTGTCGCGCCTCGTGGCCATTACGGGCGTGTCGGGCTCGGGCAAATCGACGCTGGCGCGCGATGTGTTGATGACGAACCTGCTCGATGCGGTCGGCCGTTCGGTGCTGTCTTCGCCGGCAACCCGCCGTGCACGCAAGGCCGCGCAGGCTGAGACGCCTGAGGCGAAGATGCCGCGCAAGCTCGATGTCAAACACGACTGGCACGGCTGCGACAGCGTCACCGGCTGGGAAACCATCGACCGCGTGCTTGAAGTCGACCAGACGCCGATCGGCAAAACGCCGCGCTCCTGCCCAGCCACGTACATCGGCGTGTGGGACACCATCCGCAAGCTCTTTGCCGACACGCTGGAAGCCCGCGCACGCGGCTACACCGCCTCGCGCTTTTCGTTCAACACCGGCGACGGCCGCTGCCCCGCCTGTGAAGGCCAGGGCGTGCGCACCATCGCCATGAGCTTTCTGCCCGACGTGAAGGTCGGCTGCGACGTCTGCCACGGTCAGCGCTTCAATGCAGAAACGCTGGCTGTCACCTGGCGCGGCAAGAACATCGGCGATGTGCTGACCATGGAGATCGACGAAGCGGTCGAGTTTTTCGGCGCGATGAACAGCATCGCCCATCCGCTGCAGTTGATGAAGGACGTGGGCCTTGGCTACCTGACGCTCGGCCAGCCCTCGCCCACGCTGTCCGGCGGCGAGGCGCAGCGCATCAAGCTCGTCACCGAGCTGTCCAAAGTGCGCGATGACGTAACGCGCCGCGGCCAGAAGGCGCCGCACACGCTCTACGTGCTGGACGAGCCGACCGTGGGTCTGCACATGGCCGACGTGGCCAAGCTGATTCGCGTACTGCATCGCCTGGCGGACGGCGGCCACAGCGTGATCGTGATCGAGCACGACCTCGACGTGATTGCCGAGGCGGACTGGATTCTCGATCTCGGCCCCGAAGGCGGCGATGAGGGCGGCACGATCGTCGCGGCTTGCGGGCCGGAGGCGCTGACGCGCGTGCCGGCCAGCCATACCGGTGCAGCGTTGGTGCCGGTGCTGGCGCGCGGCAAGCAGGTCGATCCGAGCAAGGAAGGCGAGACGGTTTAACGGAGCGCGGCGGTCTCCACCCTGGTGGAGACCGCCGCGCTGGCCGCTGCGTCGTGTGGCGTCGGCAATTCTTTCGCTTTCCTGAGCAAACCCGGACAAAAAGGCTGCCCGAGCAGGGTTTGCTCTAAAGAACGGGGCTGCGCTGCCGTCACATTGTGGAGATTGTGAAGAAAGCGTTTGCGCGCGTCCGACCATGGCCACCTCGTCCACGAGCAACAACTACATTCCGCCGATCTCCGTTCCGGGCATCGGTACGAACATCGACGTCAACAGCCTTGTCACGAAGCTGATCCAGGCGGAAAGCAAGGGCATGACGCTGCGACAGACGCAGCAGAAGGCGTTTCAGACGCAGTTGTCGGCGGTCGGCTCGCTCAAAAGCGCCCTGGCGACCTTCCAGACGGCGATGGCCGCCCTGAATAACCCGGATACGTTTACCGGCAACAAGGCCAGCGGACACGACACGTCGATCCTCACAGCTTCGCTGTCCAACACGGCACCGGCGGGCACGTATCAAGTCAACGTGACGCAGCTTGCGCAGGCGCAGGTGCTGTCAGCCGCCGGGCAGGCGTCGAGCAAGACGCCCATCGGCAGCGGCACGCCCACTACGCTTACTTTTTCATTTGGCAGCGTCTCGGGCGGCAGCTTTGCCGACGGCAAATACACCGGCGCCACCTTCACGCAGAACGGCAACCAGGCCGGCGGCTCGATCACCATCGACCCGTCGAACAACACGCTCGCCGGCATCCGCGATGCGATCAACAGCGCCAACCTGGGCGTCTCGGCCAGCATCGTCAACGACGGCAGCAATTCGCCGTACCGGCTGGTGCTGACGTCCACAGCGGGCGGCGCCAATTCGGAGATGAAGATTGCCGTCTCGGGCGACCCGGCACTGCAATCCCTCCTGAGCCACGACCCGGCCGGCACGCAGAACATGAGCGAGGTCGCGACGGGCCGCAACGCCATGGCTACCGTCAACGGCATCGCCGTGCAAAGCGCCACCAACACGCTGACGGACGTGGTGGACGGCACCTCGTTCACGCTCGCCAAGACGGGCAGCACCACCGTCACGGTCGGCAGCGACGCCGGCCAGGCCAGCCAGTCGGTACTCAACTTCGTCAAGGCGTACAACGCGCTGCGCATCCAGCTCAATGCGCTGACCAAGTTCGACACCGCCAATGCCGCCAACAACGGCGCGCTGGCCGGCGACGTCAGCACCAAGGCGATGATCAACCAGCTGACCGACGTGCTGGGCCAAGGTATCGGCAACGGCGCGTTCCAGTCGCTCGGCAGTATCGGCGTGACGATGGACAAGGAAGGCACGCTGTCGATTGACGACGCGAAGCTCACGGCCGCGCTGAAGAAATCGCCTAGCCAAGTGGCGGCGCTGTTTGCCGGCACCGGCACGGCGACGGATTCATTGCTGAAGGTTTCGGCGTTTTCAACGACCACGCAGGCCGGCAGCTACGCCGTCAATGTCACCCAGCTGGCTACGCAAGGCTCGCTCAAGGGCTCGGCAGCTGCCAACACGACCATCCAGAGCGGCGTGAACGACAGCCTGTCCGTCACGCTCAGCGGCATCACGACCAACATCAAGGTCCCGGCAGGCAACTACACCGCGTCGAGCCTGGCCACGCAGATCCAGAGCCAGATCAACGCCTCGCCCGACCTGCAGAAAGCCAAGGTGGAAGTCGCCATCGGCACCGATGCCAACGGCGTGCTGACGTTCACCGACAAGCAATACGGCTCGGTATCGACGGTGTCGGTGTCGGGCAATGGCGCGGCATCGCTGCTCGGTGGCAGCCCCACGGCCACGGCCGGGCGCGATGTGCAGGGCACCATCAACGGCGCGGCCGCCACGGGTTCGGGCCAGAACCTCTACGGCGCCAGCGGATCGGCCGTCGATGGCCTGACGGTGCAAGTGACCGGCGGCGCGTTGGGCGACCGCGGCACCGTCACCGTGCAGCGCGGCTATGCGGCGCAACTCCACACCGTGTCGGGCAACTTGTTGTCGAACAACGGCATGGTGCAGAACGCCAGCGACGCCATCAACAGCTCCATCACATCGCTCGGCAAGCAGATCGATCTGATGCAGAAGCAGCTCGATGCCAAGCAGGCGCTGTATTACGCGCAGTTCAATGCGCTGTCGAAGGTGGTAGCGAGTATGACGAATACGAGCAATTACCTGGCGACGCAGTTGGCGATGTTGCAGAAGCAGCGGACGGGGGGCTGATCGCGCCTTGGCGCAAGTCTTGATCTACCGGCAAACCACCCTTGTGGTCTGCCCACCTTGCGCGATCACCAAATCATTGCCGCTATCGTCTGTGCCCACGCTCATCGCCGTGTAGCCATACGCGGATTCGTAGCGCGTGCCGTCGTAGCGGTAGTAGGTCACGTAATGCTCGCCCATGCTGACGCGTGCACTCGTCATAAGATCCGGCATGCCATTGCACGTAGTTTTCAACACGCCAGACGGCCCATCATCGATGGCAAGCAGTGATTCAAGCTTGGCGCCTCTGATGCGATAGAGCCATTCCGGAGCGTTCACCTGATTGCCACTCATCGCGCATCCCGCAAAGACGAGCGTGCCATGCGTCCCCCTGCACGTTTGCACGGAAAACAACTCTGGGGCGCACTTGTCGACAATGCCTTTTTGAACTTTGGCGCCCAGCAATGCGCGGACCTTGTTCGCTGGCACGTCGACACTTTTCGACGTGCATGGACCTGCTCCATTCGGCCATTCCGGATGGGAGTTCAGGTACACAGGCGACAACGCGGTAATCGCCGCATCCAACTCGCGGTCCAGGCATTCCGTGTTCTTGCACCGGCCCATGGCTTCATCCTGCGCGCGGATCTTTGCATCCAGATTCCAGGGATCGCTTACCACAGCAATCGAGGCGTACTGCAGAAATCGCACCTTGAACAACTTCTCCACCAGCGCGGGCGAGTCGCACGTCTCTGGAGGCAGGCCTTTTCTCGCATCTGCGACCTGCTTCAGAAGATCGTCGCTCGGCTCGGGCGACCATTCACGAATATCGAGGCATGGCTTTAGCAGCAATGCTGTGCTCAGATAGCCGGCACTCGTTTGTTCGCTACGAGGTATCGTCAATGGCCCATCCGCCAAGGCCGGAAATGCCATAGCAAACACATATGCCAGCAAAGCGTAGCGAAGCATCTTCAATCCGGATCCAACCGTGTTACGCATGACTTGGGAATGTTGTTCTCGAAGAATGTACTGATCAGTCGTTTTCGTTGCGCGTCCACTCGAAGGTTGAGGAACGCGTCGCCACAGCGGGGATGGCGCTCGACAAAATCGTTCCGCTTTCGTGAGAACGTGAAAACACGGTAGATCTTGTACACGCCCTACCCTTCGTCGATCGACCAGAAAGCGAAGCCCTGTCGTCCGCTGAAATCGTAGTCGCCTGCCACTAGGTGGATAGGCTTTTCAGTTTGGGTAGCGATTGTCCCGCTGCGAATGCCGGTCGCACTGTGCAACTCGTAGTAGATGTCGCTGCCCCGAATTTCGATGGTGGCGTTGGTGAGTCGATCGGGCGAAATCGCAACGGCGTCTGCTGCCGATGCGGAGTACGGGGCCGCAACGAAAAACGCTAACGCTGTCGCTATTCGGCGCATGCAACTTGTCTTGTGGGAAGCCAAAGAAGACAGGTCAGCAAGAGATATTGGTTGTTCGGTTCCGACGGCGGCCGAGCGCACTGCGGTATATGAATCACCCTTGGATATGGTGGTAGCCAGGTGGTGTCGTCGCGTCTCGCTTGACACCGGGCGCGACCTCGTCGGGCAAAAGTGGTATCGGTTCCGCCGGCGCCTGAGGGGGTGGCGGTGCATCCTTCAACGCGCGCATCTCCTCTTGAAGCCGGGCCCGTCCCGCCGCTTGCGCTCGGGCGCGCTGTTCAGCCTCACGCGCTGCACGTCGGCTTGGCTCAAAATGGAAATCTGCCGGCTTAACAGGGTAAGGCGGCCCAGGATAATTACGCTGGCCCGGCCCCTTATTCGAAATAATGAGCCGGACCTTTCCTTCAGGCAGGAAGTGCACATTCAATGTGTCGGCTTCGTCCTCATACCTGTCGATCGAAACGACAGCCTCGTGCCAGTGCTCCTTCGCAGCATCACCCTCCGCGTTCGGATCAGAACTGGAGGTAGTCCATTTCACCTTGGCAGTTAGGCCGGGGTGCCAATTCTTGGGGTATGCGACGCAACAAACGAAACTTCCACCGCCGCCGTAGGCGAACGAGTTGCCCCCCCAGGTTCCATCCACGTAGAACTGGTGGATGTAGTCAGGCGTGTGGTTGTACGAAGTAATGCTGGCCGCCACCTCATCATCCGTTGACGCTGCCTTCGACGTGCCAACGGCCAATATGCAAAACGCAGTTGAGGCGATGGCCGCTGCTCCGAAGCATCTCCAGGTTTTCATTGTGTCCTTTTTGCTGACTGATGCCATTCCTGGTCTGCCTCTCACTCCACCGCTTCGCTCATCCGACTACAAAGCGCCATTACTGCTGCGGCTTCCCCCACAACGGATTCTTGCTATCCGAGCCGAGCACTTGGGCGAGCACTTCTGCATCGCCATCACGCGCGACTGCAGTGTTCTTGCGCGCACGGGCGCTCTTGGCACGCTTGCTGTGCTTCTTCGCGTGCACGGCCTTCTTGATTCCGCTTTGCGGCGCATTGCCTGATGCCGGAACGGTCGAGGTGTGCTGGGCGCAGATGCCTGCACTCATCCAGGCGGTGGTCAAGAGGGCTACGGCAAGTTTGTATTGCAGGTTCATTTGAGAGAGTCAGGTTGTTTTAGGGTTGAATCCACAACGACGTCGCCCGGTCATCCGGAAAACGCGTCAATGTTTTTCTGGTTGGTGTTGTCACAAATCCGGTCAGCCCGTACGCCTACGGGGACGCCCGTGGTGACGGTTCTCTGGTCTCCGCCGAGAAGGTTCTGTGTCAGAAACTGCTCCGCGGCAACGACGCCACCATCCAAAAAATACAATCGAACGTTACGGACAGATGCTTGCATAGCCCGTGACGTCGCCCCTTGAAAGGTGGGAACGCTTACGCTTGCCTCGTGCCAACGGGCCGGATCGTCCAGCGTCTGCCAGCGCACTGCAAGCGGCGCTTGGATGTCCAGCAGCGCACTGCCGACAAAACTCGAACGTCGACCGCACGGCGCTTCAAAAACGCGCTCATTGTCAGTTCCAATCACCAGAGTCTGACCATCGATCTCAAGTCTCGCCAAACCTCGCGGGTATTGATCGGACAGATAGAAGGACACGACATTGCCCAATCGGCCCTGTAGTTCGTCCAATTTCGATGCGTCCAATCTACCTAGCGCTGGCGCGACATCCACATGATCGTAGTAATGAAAGTACTGATACACCAGCAAATCGCTCGCGCGAAGGTCCGACGGAAGTCTGCCGAGATCTGGGTACGGGCGTAGCAGCAGTGGGCGCGGGCGTACCGCTACAGGTTGACCTGCCTCGTCCGTATCGGCGTAGGCGTATGAATGCTCGCTCTCACGCAGGCGGCTTCCCGTATATGGAAAGCGCCCCTGCTTGACGTCGTCTTCCTGAGGATGACGAATGAAGCCGGCAAACCTTGCCTCTGGCCCCGACAGCAACGGCATACGCGGCCATGAACCTGCGCCTGTCTGAGCGCTGCCTACTGCAAGCCACAACGGTCTTCCGCTGAAGTTGACATGCAGTTCGCGGATGTCTGGGTGCGCTTCACTGAACCACCTTCGCGCTGTGTCCTGCATTCCTGCCCCAATTGGAAGAACGCTCAACGCTGCAAGAGTCGGCAAGAACATGGCTGCATGCAACTTCGCCGGCAACGGCGTTGATGCACTGCGTCTATATGCAAGCCACGTCAATAGCAATGCCAAACACAACGGCAGACCAATTACCAGCGCGAGCAGGATCAGCAGCACCACGCCATAGTCGAGATTGGGCGTAAGAAGCGCGATCAAGCTAAGCGTGATTAGCAGGATTGCGAGTGCTGCGCTGAGGGTGATGCCGAGCCAATAGCGCTCCAACATGGAGCGCGGCCTCCCATTCGTTGATGGGCTAGCCGTCTCCTCAGGCGGCGTGCGGTGCTCTGGCTTCAAATTACTAGTCGTCGTGTGCAGCTTTCAGCCAATCGCAGGGGCTGGAGTCAGCGAAAAATCGGCGATATCAACTGTGATCGAACACCCGCCGGTATCGACCGTGTCCGTGTGGCTCTCGGCGCGTCTCGGTTCCGAGGACCCACATTGCGGCGCTTGTCGCCGTTCCTGCATTCGCTCGCAAATCTGCGGCATCCGCGTCGGACATCGTAGGCACTGTCCCGGGGGACTTTGCATCAGTTGCGAGAACTCTGCGTTCAAACCCGTTGAGTTCGTACGCCAGTGCAGCCCGGCGCATATTGTTCGCATACCCCGGATTACCTGCCTTCTCGGCCTCGCGCAGCAATCGGTCGTGTTCCGCCTTCTTGGCTTTGATATCAGCAATGAACGCCGTTCTTTGCGCTGCAGTGATGGGACCCAGCAGCCAGAAGCCGCCGTGGGAATCGTGGACGTATTTGTCGAAAAAGTCGCTCGCTCTGGCAGGCACCTCCGCTGCCGCGTTCACTTCTGCAACGATTTGCTTCTGGAGCGGCGTTGCCGTGGGAGGAGAGTCAACAAAACCAAACCTCCCTCGGAAAACGCGTCTTGGCCGGCTTGCCTCCTGCGCGCGGGCAACATCCTTTCGCCAGTCGAGCTCGGATTCCCATAGATCATTCTGGTCTTGGGCGTCTGAGTGCTTGTAGGAGGACATCGCTTTGAAAGTCGCATCGTTGGACACGTGTGCGCGCCAGCGCCAATACATGTGGGTGTGATACTGCATACGGTTTTCGCACGCGGGCCCTTTGCCATCGGCCACATTTTCGCTCTCCACAATTCGTGTCCACCTCGAGTAGGCAGAAAATGCTTCATCCAACGCTGGAGCAATCTCGAAATCCTGACGAATAGCAGCTGACATCTCCTCTTTTGCGAGCAGCCTTACGCCAGCATTGAGCGCCTCCGTGTACATATCGTTTAGCGGAATTTGAGACAACAAGTCGTTTCTGCCACCGATTCCCTTGCCCTGCGATCCTGGGCCGTACCCCCCCCCAACGTCAGAGTGGGCTCCGGGGTAAATGAACTCTTTGGTGTTGGGTGGATAGTGCTTGGCACCAATGCGCGCCGTCGATAGCGGAAACGACTGGCGAATCTCGTGGGCCGCAACAAAGTGGGCAACGTTCTCGAAATCGCCAATGTCCATCGTCCCGTCTGCCCAGTCCATAAAGCCAGCACCGACGGGCGATGAGTCCGCCAAACCAACGGAGGCCACCGTGTCGAAGATGCCGAGGAACCGCATGTTCAACCGCGCATAACCCACCTTCATTTTGGTGGCTTTGCGAATCCATTGACTGCACGTACGGGCTTCGGCAGCCCCTCGGGAGAACCCAAACACAGAAAGATTGACCGTGGTAATGCGAGGCCGCGCATGTTCAATTCTGGCAAGTAGCTGTTTTTGGAGGTCCGAAAAGATACTGACCATCTTGTCATCGCCCAGCCGCCATGCGGTAGCGAGGCCACTCTTAGTGGCGACAAGTTGCTTCATCCTGTCTTCTTGCAGAAGGTCATCTGTTTCTGTAGAAGCTCGGCACACTGCGTTAAAAACTTGCAGCATGCCCCAGTGAATCCGCGCTTCTCCGCCAGCGGCGTAAGCTTTCCCTGCGTCTGTCTCTTCCTTCTCGCCAATTTCCTTGAACTCTGTGCCAACGCCAGGCATGTAGTACCGAAAATGCTCGGACTGATCATTGCGATGTGCGTTGAAAAGGACCACCACATTTGAGTGCGACCGAGACGGCATGTCGCGCTTCATGTTGTTATTTGTTCCATCAAAGAACAACGCAACATGGATTTCCTTTGAGCAGCTCGGACTTTGCTTGCCGGCGATGTCGGATGCTCCTGCACGTTTACATAGTTCAGCCAGCGTTACCTTTCGCAAGGCGCGCGAGCCGGATGGAGGTAAGTCGGGGCGATAGTTTGCGCCACCTGGCGGGTTGTCCCACCAGTCCCCTTTCGTCGCATTGTCTCGTGGTAAATAAGCCGGGTCCCACTTGGCGGCCCTCCCCGGACCATCGACCCCCGCTGGATCTGACCACAGCAGGATCTGCTGCCCCGTACTCTTGATCGTGCATTCCGCCGTGTAGGCAGACACGCTCTTGAAGTATCGGCATCGCCGATCTCGCGTGTTTGCATCAAAACTCACTTCATACCAGCCGGGTCGGAAAGCACTCATTTCTCATCCTCAGGAATGGCGGGCGGCGGAGGCAACTTTGTGCTCGTGGATGAACTATTGACCCGCGTGCGCTGGCGCGATGACGCTTCCCTTAGGGCTCGCATCTCGGCTTCCACTGCAGCCGCGCCTTCGGCTTGAGCCTTCGCACGGGCCGCTGCTTCGCTGGCAGCTCCCTTCCACGGTTCAAAGTGGAAATCGGCCGGTTTGACCGGATAAGCCGGTCCGGGGTAGTCCGGATGGCCGGCGGCCTTGTTGGAAATGATGAGCCTTACCTTCCCTTCTGGCAGGAAGTGCACATACAACGTACTGGCGGGTTTCTCGTAGTTCTCGATCGGAACAACGGCCTCATGCCAATGCTCCTGCGCAGCATCCCCCTCAGCATTTGGATCCGAGCTTGAAGTTGTCCACTTCACCTTCGCCGTTAAGCCGGGGCGCCAAGTCTTGGGATATACCAAGCAACAGACAAAGCTGCCGCCACCGCCATAGGCAAACGAATTCCCCCCCCAAGTACCGTCCACGTAGAACTGGTGAATGTAGTCAGGCGTGTGGTTGTACGAGGTGATATTGGCCGTCGCCTTGCCATCCATTGGATCTGGTTTTTTTGCGCAAGCGGTCAACGCATACAGCGAAGCCGCTGCCACTGCTGTCAACCCTAAAACTTTCCAAATCTTCATTGTCAACACCTTCCTAAACGTCAGACACCGCAGCGTCGACCTCTCTTGGCTCCAGAGCTTTCCAGATTTCTGGCGGCCAAGCTTTCATAAGTTCCTTGAGGCTAGCGCCTTGAGCAACCTCATGCCATGTCGCAGCCAATCCGGGCGAACGAAAGAAATCTTCGCCGCAGTACACGCTCAGTACCACAAACTGCAGCCGATCCGGCGCCTGCGTAACATTCAATCCGGTCGCACTTGCCAGCGCTTGCGTCAGCGCTCGGTACAAATTCGACCGCCGCCGCCCCGTGATGAGTTCGGGCGTCGTCTCCGATAACGCGCTAAAGATAGTGTCAGGCTCGCTAGCATCGAGCACGGCACCAAACTGGTGGGCGTCAAGCTCCAATGTACCGGCGAACGGCGTCAGCGCCGGCTTCACCTCGATCGGCCCAATGATGAGATCCATCGCATTGCCAGCGCGATCGCTGTACCCCCACGCCACCATACGCTCAGCTAGGGGTGCGCGTTGTTTATCGGACAATGCAGCCCATAGCGCCGGAAGCACACGCGTATCAGCAAAACGGCAATGCACGTCCATGTCACCGTCGATACGCACAAAGCCTAGATGCGCCAGCGCCTCACATAATGCATCCGCCGAATGTTGCGAACGGAGCCAACTAAAAGCCGGCGATGCCGAATGCGGCCGCAGCAGCTTCGCCAGCTTTGACCTAACCTCGCCCAAGTCGTGCGGTAGTTCAATGAGGTGCGGGGCCTGTGCACCGAATGACGCCAGCCTTGATCTGGCAAAAACGTTGTGGATAGGCCAGCCCCAGTTGCCTGCCAGCGAGGAGATGCGATGAAATTCAACCAGCGCAGCATCCACCAGCAGCCACGTGGTGCCATTCACATCCTGCTGTTGCTTGTCGCAAATTTGTGCAACAACTTCATCAACCGCGATGGGGTCTGTCAGGAATTCCATACCGACGATTACTGCAGAGCGGAAAACGGACTACCGTTCATCGCGGCCTTCAACATGCATTCCACGCAAACGCTCTGTGGGAAGAGTGGCAGCGGATAGCTACTGCTTGTCGGCCCCTGAAACACCCGCTGCGCCGCCTTATACGTAATCGGCCCCGCACACTCCACGGTGATATTCCCACCTTCGAGCGTGATCGACGCCCCGCCGGCCGTGGCGATGCGAATGCGCTTGGCGGCCGCAAAATCCACGTTCATATTGGCCGACACCAGCTTCAGGTCCTGCTTGGCCATCAGCTTGAGCACGTCATGCTGGGCTTGCACGTCGATGTTGTCTTGCCCTGCGGTGAGCTGCAGGCCGATGTTGTTGTCACCCGCCTTCGACAAACCTGCGGCCACGCCAATCGCCTGGCCGGCATGCATGCGCGCCTGTTTGCCGATGGCGAGGTTGGTGTCTTGGCCGCTGCCCAGCGCGATGCTTTCGCCGTTGGCGAGCTGCAGGTCTTGCCCCGCCACCATGACGAGGCCCGCTCGGCCTGCGAGATGCGCAATGGCCTCGCCCTGATGCGGCACCTTGCCTTGCGTGTTGGTGTTGCCGGCGCTGGCGTCTTGCTTGGCTGCGTCGAGCGCCTTGCCGTCGACCATACCCGCGACTGCTTTGGCTTGCTTGGCCAGCGGCGCGTCGTCGTTCTTGGCGGTGTCGAGCGCGGCGGTCTGATGCGTGACCGCGCCTTGCCCGAGCGATGACGTCAATTCCTTGGCTTGCTTGATCAGCGCAATGCCGGCCGCGTTGTCGCCGGTGGGCACGGCTTTGCCGGTGCTGGCGTCGCGGTAGGTGGTCAGCAGCAGGCCGGCTTGGCCCCGCACGGCGGCGTGGCCATCGGTGCGCAGCTCAAAGCCTTGGCCACGGAAGCTGCCGCGCCGGTTGTCTTGCTGATGGACAAGATGGCCCAGGTTGAGCTGGCTGAATTGCTGCGTGGTGGCGAGCTGCGTGCGCAACTGGCCGTCGCTGTCGTCAAAGACGAGGTGGTTGTAGCCGCTGCCGCCGTGTTCCGCGCTCTTGAAGCCCGTGTGGGCGGCGGCGTTGCGGTGGCCTTCAGCCTCAGTGCCCATGCCGTGCCACGCGGGGCTGTGGCCGCCGGCCACGTTGCCTTGCGCGCTTGCGGCGCTGTCGCTGCCTTGCTTGTAGAGGGCTGTGCTGTCGCTTTGGTCGGATGCGCCCTGCCCGCCCGGCGTGGGCGCAATGCCAGCCTCCCCTTGGCCGTTGTACAGCGAGCCGATCACGACCGGCTGGTCGATGTCGTCTTCACTGAACTTGACGAGCACTTCCTGCCCGATGCGCGGCAGCCATTGCCAGCCCATGCCGGAACCTGCCTGCCGCTGCGCAACGCGCACCCAGCGCGTGCTGCGGTCATCCGCGCGCTCGCCTTGTTGCCAGGGAAACCGCACGCGGATTTCACCTGCGGGGGTAGCGTGGTGTTCGCCGTCTCCGCCGGCTTGGGTCTGGCCGTCCGGGCCGACCACGATGGCGCTGTGCACGCCTTGCGCGGTGGGCGTGGCGTAGAGGCGGCCGCAATCCGGTTCCGTCACGGCCGGGCGCCAGGGCCTGCGTGCGTCGCTTGCGCGGAACATTCCGGCATAGCCGTGCGTACGTGCTGCCTTGATCAACTCGCCAGTCGGCGTGCTGCGTTCGATGGGGCCTTCTGCTTCCTGGAAACCGAAGATGCCGGGGCCGGACTCCGGCGCGCTAGGCGGCGTATCGAATTCCAGCGCGGCATCGAGCCCGCCCAAACGCTGGCTGAGCGCGTTGTGCGTATCGACGGTCAGGTTGTTGATGCCGCAGTGTTCGACCAGATCCATCAATAGCGGATAGGCGCCTTCCACGTCTTGCGGCAGGTGCGGGCAATCCACCACCTGCAGCCGCGTGCCGCTGCGCAGCGTGCGCACCGTGCCACGCCCTGAAAACAGCAGCGCGCGGGCCTCCAGGCTTTCCATGACCTGTTCGGCAATGCGCTGGGCATTGGCGGAATCGGGTGCAAGCGATGGGCTGATCGACAGGTATGCATCCGGGCTGCCCGCGCTGGTAGCAAAGCGTGCGGGCGCGTGGGCTCGGACGTTCTGCTTGCCTTCCGGGTCCCACGCGGCCACAGCTACCCCGCCTACCGTTGTCCGCGTGTGGCAAACCAGTTGCTGAATCGCGTCGCGCACTTCCAGGCTGTGCGCGCGGTGGAAGCGGATACCGCCCGCCGCTGCCGATTCCGCGTCTTCCTGCAGTTGCGTGCTGTCGGCAAAAATCACCAGCGTGTGGCCGCCATGCGCCTGGTCGTCTTCCACCGTGGTGAAGCCGAGCCCCGCTTCGGCCAGCAGGCGCGTGACGAAGTGGTAGTCGGTCTCGCGAAACTGGGCGATGTGCGTGCGTGTACCGAAATCGCTCATGCGCGCTTCGGCACCGGCCGCATAGCGCCACGAGGCATACGGCTCGTACGGCGACAGCATCTGCTCAAAAATGTCCGCGAGCGGTCGGTTCTGGAACACCTGGCTGTGGCGCTGCTGTGTGGTCAACCAGAACCAGGGCACCACGGTCAGGCGGTAGCGTGTGAGGCTCCCATCCGCGCCGAGCTTCTCGGCAAGCCGGATCAGGCCAGTGCGCTTGGTCTGCGTTCCGTCGGCCAGCGTCGTGACCAGCGTGACGCGCTCGCCCAGCAACGACTTGAGCGCGATGCGCGCATTGGCGCTGACGGCCACCACGCGCCATTCAAACAGCTCGGACAGCGCCTCCCGACCGAGCCAGGCTTCGACCGCAAGGTCTGCAAGCGCCCCGTCCCCCTCCAGCGTGTATAGGCGGCGTGTGGGTGCGAAGAGGTTCTGAAGAAGGGTCGTGGCGTCCATTCGCTGTCCGATGCTGCAACGCGTGGCGTATCACGGGGCGATTTCGTGAAACCAGCGCGGGCATTTACAAGGCAGCGCAATGTCGAACATCGCAGCCGCCTCCGCTCAATCACCCGGTTGCAAAAACAATCAACCGGGCAGCCTGGCGGCTATTGCCCTTTGAAAGTGGGTGAATTGGCGGGCTTATTGGCAGCATTCTGCGGCGCAAGCAAAGCGGCCAGCAGATCAGCGTCAGGATCATCAGGCGCCAATGTACCCTTTCGGTTCTTGGCGGCTTTGGCAGTTGAGTGCGCCTTCGGCTTTGTTGGCTGCTGCAGCGCCTTAAATGGCGTATTGGTCGATTTGGCCACCAGCTTGGCGGTTGCCGTTTTGCCTTCGTCGGTATCCGCCGTGGGGCTGGCAGACTTTACCGCCACGGAATGCGCCGCCGGCGCCTCATCATGCGCCTCCTTGGCGGGCGCGCTGGCAACCGACGCGTTATCGCTCTTCTCGCTCTTTTCGCTTGCGTGCTCTTCGCCCGGCGGAACGTTGACGATGGTAGCGGCTTGCACTTCCGCCACGGGCTCGCTTGCGGAAGCGACAGGCGCCGCAGTGGCCGCAGTGGCCGTGTGAGCGGCTTCCGGCGCCGCTGCCTGCGTGGCTGCCGGCGATTGGGCGGCCGCCGGCGCGGGTTGTTCTGCCACCTGGGCGGGCGCGGATTCGCCGCTCGGATTCAGCATGATCCATGCGCCAATACCGGCGGCGAGCACCACAACCGCCGCTGCAACGCCATAGCGCTGCCCCGACTTTTTCGGTCCCTTGCCGCTGGCCGCGACGCGGCCTTCCAGGCTCGCCAGAATGCGCGTATGCCCGGCCTCATCGGTCTCGGATTCAGAATTGAAGAGCGTTGGAGGCCCTTCTTGTTTCAAATCGCCGTTATTACTCATCACGGGTCCAGAATTGAAATAGAATGCGCGGCGAACGTATGGATTACAAACAACCGCCGATTCCGGTGGTGGCTGCTGATTCTAAGTCTGGCCTTGCTGAAAGACAAATGATTGACGTAGGTTGCGGTATTTTCTTTATCGTTTCTTAATATTTCTGCGTAACGAGCGCCCGATTATTACCGTTTATTAATAATTTAGACTTGTAAATACAGATATAAATCTGGATGAATTGACGTAGGCGCCCACGCTCCGCAGGTCGGTATGGTTTTTCTCGCTCTTGTTCTCTACTTCGTTGCCATGGTGGTGGTGGCTGCCGTGCTGCTGCTGCCGTCGGTACGGCAGCGCTGCGCGGCGTTACTGCGTGCCCAGTGGCGGCGCTTGAGCACGGGGGCGGCGGTGGTGGGCGCGCGCTCGGCAGGGTCGTTGCGCGAGTCGGTGGACAACGCAACGTCAGGGGTATCGGCGTTCAAGCAGTTCGTGGTGCGGCGGCGGATGTTGCTGCTCGGTGCACTGGGTGTGCTGTCGGTGCCGCCCATGCTGGCGCTGGCGCTTCGCGAGCAGCAGTCGTTCGAGTTCGATGACGACCAGGTGCGCGAACCGGATCCGCACATCTCGGCGCTGCTCAATGGCGAACGGCTGGTCCCGCCGCCGCCCTTGCCGCCCGAGGTGTTCACCACGCGTGAAGTCGAGCAGATCCGTCCGGCCATCCGCGATGCGAGCCGCGACTGGAACCTGCTCGACGCAGACTTCCGCCAGCGTTTGCTGCTTGTCTACAAGATCATGCGCGACGAACACGGATACGAGATGGCGCTGCTCGAAGGCTACCGAAGCCCCGAGCGGCAAGTGAAGCTGGCGGCGATGGGCAGCAATGTCACGCAGGCCACGGCGTTCCAGAGCTATCACCAGTACGGCCTGGCGGCGGACAGCGCGTTCTTCCGCGACGGCAAGCTGGTCATCAGCGAAAAGGACCCGTGGGCAATGCGCGGCTACGAGCTGTACGGCCAGACGGCGGAATCGGTCGGCCTGGTATGGGGCGGCCGCTGGAAGATGATGGATCTGGGCCACGTCGAGCTGCGCCGCAAGGGCGTGCTCGGCAAGCAGCCCGCACCAAGGCAATGACGATAGGACACATGGGGAGCATGCAATGACACGGCCCTTCATCCTGCTGGGTGACAAGACCGACCACGGCGGCGTGGTGATCACCGCATCGGGCAACACAAGCACCGGCGGCAAGGGCATCGCCTGCGTGGGCGACAAGGTGACCTGCCCGCGGAACGGCCACGGCGGCACGACCGTCATCGTGACGGGCGACCCGAACGTCATCATCGACGGCAAGCAGGCGGCGCGCCATGGCGATAAAACCGCCTGCGGCGCCACGCTCCTGTCCAGCCAGGGCAACACCGGCAGCATCTGAACGCGCACGACATGGTTGCAAGACTCTTCCGGTCCGGGCTGACGCTGCTCGCTGTCTTCGTGGTGGTGTGGATTGCCGTCATTGTGTGGTGGCAGTCCGTCAACCGCATGCCGACCACAGGCGACATCCTCACCTACCTGCTGTTGCTGCCGGTCGGCATGATCGTCGGCTATTGGGTCATCAAGCGCGCGCTGGATGGCATCCGCTCCAATGTGGTCGCGGGCCGCGAGCTGGCTGCCGCCACGCCGGCCGCCGCAGGCACCGACGCCAAAGCCGCAGACCCGCAAGACGCCACGCGCCAATGGCGCGCCGTGCTGCTGGCCAGCGCTCTGCGCGCGCCTGCAGGCAGTGATGCGGCATCGGTGGTGGACGCAGTGCAAGCCAACACGCAACCGGGCCTGACCGATGTCCAGGGCTTCGGCCAGCCGATCTTTGCAGCGCAAGTGGAAGGCATCAACATCGAAGACCTGCGCGCCGAGCTGGCCGAGCATCATCCGGATGTCGACTGGCTGGACGAACGCCTGCGCGCCCTCTCGCTCGCTGGCCAGGTAGCCGAAGAGCTGGCCGCACATGCCGTGGCACAGGTTCCGGAATCGACCGTCCCGGAAAGCACGCGACTGATCATCACCGCCCTGCTCCCGCGCGAGTGGACACCGCAGCATCAAGCCGCCGCCGATGGGTGGCTGCGCCAACGCATCGCGTTGATCTGGCCCGCAGACCGACTGACGCTGGAGCCCATCACAGCCAAGGGCGATGCCGACGCGCTGCTGCTGCTCGATCGCGCCACGCAAGGCGTTAATCGCGCCAGTGACGAGCGCGTGCTGCGCATGGTGGTGGTGGCGGATTCGCTGGTCGGCCCAAGCGCTGTTGAGCAACTGATGCAGCACGAGCAATTGTTCGAAGCCAATCGCCAACACGGCCGCGTGCCGGGCGAAGCCGCTGCGGGCGTGCTGCTGTGTGGGCCGGCCATGGCGCAAGGCCTGCTACCGCCGGCGCTGGAAGGCGAAGCCGCTGCATCGGAGCCGTTCACGATCACGCGCGCCGGCGTGGCGCGGCTTGAATCGCCGACGCCCGATCGCGGCCTGCCGCAACTGCAGGCGCTGGGCGATGCCGTGGGCCACGTGCTCGATACCTTGGCCGCCACACCGGTCAAGGCCAAGCAGGACGCCGCGCCCGCCGAGAACGCAGAAACTGCCGAGGGCGATTCGGCTGCCGAGGCGATCACCATTGCCGGCGTTGTCTCAGACACTGGCATGCACCCCGTGCGCACCGTCGAGGTGGCACGCGTGTTTTCCGAACGTTTTCCAGCGCTCGACCTGGCGGCAGATCTGCTGCCGATTGGCACACCCTGCGGCTATGTGGGCGCCGCGGGCCCGCTGCTCTCGGTGGTGGTGGCGCACCAGTTGAGCCAGCAGACCGGCAAGCCGGTGCTGGCCATTACCGCCAACGACATCCAGCAGCGCGGCGCCATCGCGGTGGTGCCAAGCCTGACGTGACCTCGTTCCTGATTTCGATTCCGATTCTGTCTGTTCCCGAGCCGAAGGCAACATGCAACGCTTCCTGAACTTCCTGACCAACTCACGCACGCTGTCCATTCTTGGCGTGATCGTGCTGACCATCTTCCTGCTCCTGATGGCGCAGACCTTTGAGGTTGGCCTGGTCTGGGTCGGCGTCGCGCTAGGCGTACTGCTCGCACTGTGGCTGCTGACGTATCTGTGGAAGCGCTGGCGTGCGCGTCAGGCCAGCAACAAGCTGGAGGGCGTGCTCGAACAAGCCGCCACCGACAAGGCCGCCACGCCAGACAAGCGTGAAGAAGTGGAAGCCCTGCGCGTGCGCCTGGCCGAGGCCGTCAAGACCATCAAGCGCTCCAAGCTCGGACAGATGTCAGGCAGCGCAGCGCTGTACGAGCTGCCCTGGTACATCGTGATCGGCAACCCGGCGGCGGGCAAGAGCACGGCCGTGTTGAACTCCGGCCTGCAGTTTCCGTTTGCCGACAAGGGCGGTGCCGTCATCCAGGGCATCGGCGGCACGCGTAACTGCGACTGGTTCTTCACCACCGAAGGCATCCTGCTCGACACGGCCGGCCGCTACTCGGTGCACGAAGAAGACCGCCGCGAGTGGCTCGGCTTTCTGGACCTGCTCAAGCGCTATCGCCCCAAGGCACCCATCAACGGCATCGTCGTCACGGTGAGCGTGTCCGAACTCACGCAAAATCGCCCCGAATTCGCCATCAACCTGGCCAAGAACCTGCGCCAGCGCGTGCAGGAACTGACCGAACGCCTAGAAGTGTTTGCCCCGGTGTACGTGATGTTCACCAAGGCCGACCTGATCACCGGCTTTACCGAATTCTTTGGCGACAGCGAGAAGCAGGAGCGCGACCGCGTCTGGGGCGCCACCCTGCCCTTCGAGCCGGATTCAAAGCCGGACGTGGCGGCCGTGTTCGACCAGCGCTTTGACGAGCTGTGCGACGGGCTGAAGGAGATCAGCGTGGCGCAGATCGCGCTGCACCGGAACAACAAGCTCTCGCCGGGGCTGCTCAGCTTCCCGCTGGAATTTGCATCGATCAAGCCGACGCTGCGTGCGTTCCTGATGACGCTGTTCGATGAGAACCCGTTCCAATACAAGCCGGTGTTCCGTGGCTTCTACTTCACCAGCGCGCTGCAGGAAGGCGCCACCAACAGCGTGTCGGCCGAGCGCATTGCGCGCCGCTTCGGCCTGTCGACCGACGGCGCCGCGCGCACCCGCGAAGTGTTCTCCAAGAACGGCTTCTTCCTGCGCGACCTGTTCTCGAAGGTAATCTTTGCCGACAAGCAGACGGTGCGGCAATTCGCCAGCCCCGCCAAGACGCGACTGCGCATCGCCACGTTCTTTGCGCTGGTGCTGGCGCTGGGCGTGATGCTCGGCGGCTGGACGTGGTCGTACATGGGCAACCGCACGCTCACTGCCAACGTGCAGGCCGACCTCGACAAGATCGTCAAGATGCAGCAGAACCGGGCAGACCTGCAGGCCCGCCTGGAGGCACTCGACATCCTGCAGGACCGTATCGAACAGCTCGACCGGTATCGCAATGACCACCCGCTGGCGCTGTCGCTGGGTCTGTACCAGGGCGACACGCTGCAGCACAAGCTGCTCGACGAGTACTACAACGGCCTGCGCCAGGTCATGCTCAAGCCGGTGGGCGGTGCAATCGAGACCTTCCTGGCCGAAGTGAACGCGCATCCGGATCAGCTGGCCCCGATGGTGCGGCCGCCCGAAACCGGTGCAGTGATGACCACGTCCGTGACGACAGCCACCGCCACCATGGGTGGTGCGTCGGGTGTCTCAGGTGCCTCGGGCGCGGCCGCCAATGCGCCTGCTGCACCAAACCAGGCCACAGCTTCAACTGGAGCCAAGCGTTACACCGATGCCTCCCCCACGAACGTGGAAGACGGCTACAACGCGCTCAAGACCTACCTGATGCTATCGGACAAGCGTCACGTGGAAGTCGCGCACCTGACCGATCAGATCACACGCTTCTGGCGCGGCTGGCTGGAAGACAACCGGGGCAACATGCCCCGCGAGCAGATGATCCGCTCGGCGGAGCGCAACCTGTCGTTCTTCCTCGCCCGCGTGAACGACGACAACTGGCCGCTGCTGGAAGCCAACCTCTCGCTGGTCGACCAGACGCGTGAGAACCTGCGCCGCGTGGTGCGCGGCATGCCCGCACGCGAACGCGCATACGCCGAGATCAAGGCCCGCGCGTCCACGCGCTACGCCCCGATGACGGTCGCACGCATCGTTGGTGACACCGGTGCAGGCCTGGTTGCTGGCAGCTACGCCGTGCCCGGCACGTTCACCAAGGAAGCGTGGTTCGGCTATGTGCAGTCCGCCATCAAGGAAGCTGCCAACAAGGAACTGCAGACCAAGGATTGGGTGTTGAACGTCGCCGCACGCGACGACCTCACGCTGGAAGGCAGCCCCGAGCAAATCCAGAAGGCGCTGGTCACGATGTACAAGACCGAATACGCGCGCGAATGGCAACGCTTCATGCAGGGCGTGGCGATCCAGGATTTCACCAGCTTCGATCAGGCCGTCACCGGCATGAACCTGCTGGGCGATCCGACCAACTCGCCGATCCGCAAGGTGCTCGACACCGCGTACGAGCAGACGTCGTGGGACAACCCGTCGATGTTCAACGCCGGCCTGAAGCAGGCCAAGACGGGCGTGCTGGGCTGGTTCAAGCAGTTGTTCGCGCGCCAGACGCCGTCGCAGGTGAACGTCAACGTGGACGTGGGTGGCACTGCTGAAGCCGGCGCCATCCCGATGGGCCCGGTTGGCAAGGAGTTCTCGGGGCTCGCACGCGTAGTGGTCATGCGCGACGACAAATCGCTGCTGCGCGGTTATATGGATTCGCTCTCCAAGGTGCGCACGCGCTTCAACCAGATCAAGAACCAGGGCGACCCGGGGCCAGGCGCACGCCAGTTGATGCAGCAGACACTGGACGGAAACGGCTCCGAACTGGCCGACACGCTCAAGTACGTGGATGAGCAAATGCTGACCGGCATGACCGACAGTGAGCGCGCAACGCTGCGTCCGCTGCTGGTGCGCCCGCTGCTGCAGTCCTACGCGGTGGCGATCCGCCCGGCGACGACCGAAGTCAACAAGGTGTGGAACGCGCAGGTGTATCAGCCGTTTGCCACCACGCTGGCTGACAAGTACCCGTTTGCGCCCAACGCCAAGATCGAGGCCAGCGCGGCCGAGATCGGCCAGGTGTTCGGCCCGGATGGCGCGATTGCCAAGTTCGCCAGCACGACGATCGGTCCGCTGTCGGTGCGCCGTGGCGACATGATCGCCTCCCGCACCTGGGGCGACCTGGGCATCGCGTTTGTGCCAGAGTTCACCACGGGCTTCACGCGCTGGATCGCGCCACTCACGGGCGGTGCGGCCGGAGGTGCAGGCGGTGCAGCAGCCGCAGCACCGCAGACGGTGTTCCAGATCCTGCCGGTGCCGTCGCAAGGCGCGACCGAGTACACGATCGAGATCGACGGACAGCAACTGCGCTATCGCAACACGCCGCCGCAGTGGGCCAACTTCGTGTGGCCGAATCCGCAAGGCACGCCGGGTGCGCGCGTGACGGCCACCTCGTTTGACGGCCGCACCGTCGAGCTGCTCAACGAGCCCGGCCGCTTTGGCCTGGAGCGACTGATTGCCACGGCGCAACGCAAGCGTCGTCCGGATGGCGCGTTCGATCTGTCCTGGACGAAGGACAACCTGACGGTATCGATCAGCCTGCGCATCATCAGCAGCCCGCAGACTGGCGGCACGACGGCATCGGATTCGCCGCAAGGCCAGGGCCTGCGCGGCCTGCGCCTGCCGACGTCGATTGCCGATGCATCGGCACCGCAGAACACACTGACCCCGCCCGCCCCGGCAGCGCCCGCAGGCACGCCGCCTGCGGCGCAAGCGGCCGTGTCAACGCAGGCCGCACGCCACAGCATCACGGAAGAGCAAGGAGGGACGGCGCAATGAGCCAGACCCAGTTGCAGCTTTCGTACTTCGGCAAGCTTCCGTCGCGTGGCGATTTCGTCAAAAGCGCCAATAACGTCCAACTGCTCGACACGCTGGACCGCTGGCTGGCGCAAGGCATGGAATTGCTGGCCGAAGCGCCGGATTGGAAGACGACCTACGACAATTGGAAGCCGGTGCAGTTTGCGTTTCTCGGCTCGCAGAGCAAGCTCGCCATTGCGGGCACGCTCATGGCCAGCAGTGATCTGTCATCGCGCCGCTTTCCGTTCCTGACGGCGGCAGCCATGGAGGTCGATCGCCCGATCAACTTCATCGCGCGCAGCCCGATTGCGCTCGCTCGCCTGTGGACACGCGCCGGCCAGCAGATGATCTCGCTCGGCACCGCCACCGACGCCACCGAGGGCCTGCGCCTGCTGGCCGAAGGCCAGCACGGCGTGGAGACCGGCACGGGCGGCACGAGCACGCAATCGCACGACGCCAGCTTTTCGGATTTCATCGACTTCCAGACCGTTGCCGGCCTTGAGCAGATGCTGCGCTCGGAAGGTCACAACATCCGCCTGCGCCGCACGTTGCTGGCGCTCGGCACGCTGCTCCAACCCGTGATGGCGAACGGCTCGTCGCGGCTTGAAAAAGGGCTCACGCTGCCGCTGCCGGCAGACCCGCTCTATCGCAGTCTGGTGGCGAGTTTCTGGCTGGAGCTGGTGTCGCGCTTCCTCCAGCGGGCCGACTTCGAGCTGTCGCTGTTCCTGGGCGACATCAACGGCGCCGAGCGGCTGGTCATCGGCTTCAACGGGGCCTCGTCGCGCACGCTGCACAGCGTCATGTCGCCGCTGGCGTATGCCGAACAGAACATCAACATCGACGATCCGGAATGGGTCGACCAGCACGTCAGCGGAGATTACGGCTTGGCCAAGTTCGTGAGTTACCTGGATCAACCGCAGCTCTCGCTGCGCGTGGCGGTCGATACCTTCCGCGAAGTCTTCATCGGAGAATGAACATGGGTCTGGATGCAATCAAGCGCGGCTTCCGGCCTGCAACCTTCCTGGCGAACGCTGCAATGCTGGTGTGCCTGGGCAGCGCCCTGCCCGCGCATGCCGCTGCTGGCGACGCTCCCGTGCCGGGTCAAGTCGTGGCCGGTGGCATGGTGCCGGACGAAGCCACCAAAGCGACCGTGCTGGCCAAGCTGCGCGAGCTGTACGGCAGCGCCAACGTGGTCGATCAGATCGAAGTGGGCAACGTAGTGTCGCCGCCCAACTGGTCGGCCAACGTGCAGAAGATCCTGTCGCCGGCCATCAAGCAGGTCAATCGTGGGCAGCTCAACATCGACGGCACGCAGGTTTCCCTGCACGGCGACGTCGGTAACGAGGCACAGCGACAACAGCTCACGAGCGACATGGCGACCGCGCTCGGCCAGAGCTACACGATCAAGAACGGGCTGCGCGTGGCGGCGGTGTCCGAGCAAGGGCTGCTGGACCAGACGCTGGCCAACCGCATCATCGAGTTTGAAACCGGCAGCGCCACGCTCACGCCCAAGGGCCGCGCGATTCTGGATGAAATGGCCGCCGTGCTGCCGCGCCTGAACGGCCGCAAGATCGAGATCGTCGGCCACACCGACAACTCCGGCAGCCGTGCGTTGAACCTCAACCTGAGCCAGGCGCGCGCCGAGACGGTCAAGAACTACCTGATCGCCAAGGGCGCCGAGCAAGGCACGCTCACCGCGATGGGCGTGGGGCCGGATCAGCCTGTGGCGGCCAACAACACCGATGAAGGCCGGTCGCGCAATCGGCGGATCGAGTTTCGGGCGAGTAAGTGACGCGGGAGGATGCACGCCGACGGGCGCGGTTGCGTGAGCCGTCGACAGCTACCCCATTACAGCCGGGTGATGAACGGCGTGCCTCCATCCAGATCCGCCTCGAGTACCACGACCCCACCAGGAGACCATCGCAGCCCATCGCGCAATTTTCTCCGATGAAAGAGCGCATCTGGTGGTTATGGTGCCATTTGGTATGGGCGTGGCAGCAGCTTGAGCACTGGCTTGCCAGTCGACGACAGGGCGCGCCCGTCGCGATCGTCAGCGGAATCATTCGCTCAGTACAGGTGGATAACGCGGCATTCAAGGCATATGAGGCCATGGGATGGAGCGTCGACACCAATGCGCGCAGCGCACATGACTACACCGACGATATCTCGCGAGACACCTACTATCGCGTGACCCCCGTCGTCATTACGCTGATGGACGACCGGGTCATCCACTTCTGCGAATACCAGGTCACGGACCGTCGGGTTTCGTCCAACGCGCCCTATTTCGCGGGCCTGAACGGCATGCGCGTGCGTGCAGCAGGCTGGTGGGACAACGACTGCTTTTCAGCGTGGGGCATGCGCTTAACCGGCCGTCGCGAGGCTCAGACTGTTTATGTTGCAAAGCGCCCTCGAGAGTTGCCCGAACCGCTGGACACCATAGTGTCGCGCAGGAGCCCCCACTTTAGCGAGGCGATCGGCCTTCTCGGTTATTTCAGCGCGCTGATGCTCGTGATCATGCTTTTTTTTGTGAGCAGCGAGTTTGGCCTCGAAGGCGTCGGCCCTGTCGCGGGGATGATGGTCGGGATGTTTACCCTGGCGCCGATGTTGCTCGTGATCATTTCACAAACGTTGATGCGCCTGATGGCGGGGCCCCTGCGCCCGATCCCAGAAATGATGGTGGCTGGTGAATACGGCAACCGCCATCTCCGCTTGCGCAGCTTCGACTTCGGCCGCTGTGAGCGCGCGGTGTTTCAGGCGCTGGAGCAGCCACAGCAGGAGTAATCGTCGCGATCTGCTGCCAGTGCTACTGCCCGGCGGCTCAGCCTCTAGGCACATACGGCGGACAACAACACAGATGACATCGCTCACTCCATCGACCTCCCCCGGTTCCGCCTCCGCACACCAGGCTTCGACCGAAACAGATCGCCAAGCCTGCCTGCTTCGGCTGAGCCAGTATTCACCCGATGCGCCTGACGCGCCGGTGCCCTACAGCCAACGTCTGGCCCAGGCTGAAGGGTGGTCGCGTTTATACACGCTGACCGTCATCGAGGAATACAAGCGCTTTGCGTATCTGGCGGTGTTTGCGGGGCACCCTGTCACGCCTTCCGAGGCCGTCGATGCCGCCTGGCATCTCCATCTGCAATATTCGAAAGAGTATTGGACGGTGTTTTGCGGAGAGGTACTGCGCGCGCCGCTTCACCATGCGCCGGGAATTGGCGCCCCGGACGAAGACGACACCTACGCGCAGCACTACCAGCAGACGATCGATAGCTACCGGCGCACGTTCGGCGTCGAACCGCCTGCCGACGTCTGGCCGGCGCCGGAACCAGCGCAGCCGGATGGTGCGCCTGAGGCTGCCAGCCCCGCACCGCATCCGCCGCCCCTTGCTACACCGCCGCGCACGTCCACCGCTCGCTCGATCATGCCTTCCGTATGGCTTCTGATCGGAGTCATCCTCATCGTCATCACGACGAACATCGCATCGGATTTCGATGTGCTGAACTTTCCGGGGCCGCGCTTTCTCGCGTTCTATCTGGGCGTGAGCGTGATGGCGTGTCTGCTGATCCGGGGCCTGCATCGCGCGGCGTACGACCGCCAGCCATGGGGCGCCGCCGATGGCAACGTGCCCCGCCAGTTGGCGCCGGCCGAAGCCGCGCTCATCAACGGCGACGCCACGCGAATGGCGCAGGTTGCGACTCTGGCACTGCTCGACGCGGGTGCGATCCGCGTTGCTTCTCCTGCAAAGAGAAAACGTGACCGCAACACATACGTGGTCGCGAACGAAACACCAATGCCCCATTGCCACGTCAACGCATGGACATGGCTCGCACGTCAACCCCAGCGCCGTTCGCCATGGCCAGCCTTTCGGGATCGATTCCTCGACGAAGCCATCGACATGACAGATCGGCTGCGCCACGAAGGTTGGATGTGGGCCGCCGGCGCGATGCGCGCAACGACTGTCGCTGCATGGGCGATCGGACTATCGGTGCTGTGGCTCGGGGTGATAAAGGTATTTGTTGGCCTGTCCCGAGAGCGCCCGGTGATGTGGCTGCTGGTGGAGATGGCGCTGTTCGGAATCGTCTACTGGTGCGTGACCGTGCAGCTGATCGGCGTAGGTCGTGCGGGCCCCACCGCAGGAGCCCGCGCCGCGCTCGATGTGCATCGTCAGCGTAGCCAGCAGGCGCACAAGGCTAGTTTGTCGACAAGCGATCTACTGTGGTTGGCGGCGTTTGGCGGCACGAGCGTGCTGGCCAACACAGCGTGGGCAGGATACCGACCGATGATGGGAACACCCGCCGGCGCCAGTTCCGGCGGCTCCGGAGGCGACACGTCGAGCAACTGCAGCTCAAGCAGCAGTAGCTCCAGCAGTTGCAGCTCGAGTAGCTGCGGATCCAGCGGCTGCGGCGGTTGTTCAAGCAGCTAGCCTGTTCAGCTCGCGCTTTCCGACGGCGGATCGCCCAGGCCCAGCAGCTCCTCAATCTGCGACAGCGTCGCATCATCCTTGACCACCGTGCGCAGCCAGGCGTGCAGCGGCATGTCGCCCCACTTCGCGGCGCGCGCGGCGAGGTAGGCAACAGGGCTGTGCGGCTCGGTCTGGCGGAAGAACTCAGCCACATCGCGCAACTGGTTCAGCGCCTGCGCGCGCGTGCGGATCGGGCCAGAAACCACGGTTTCGATGACGGTGCCGGTGACAGACTGCGCTGTCTGTTGCGGAACACTCTTCGCCTCCACTGCAGTTGGCTTGGGCTCCGGCTTGCCACCAAAGCGCTCCACCAACGCGCGCACCGCTTGCAATGCTTCACGTGCGGGGCGGAAGCTCGGCGCATGGTCTCCAGCACGAGCATCCAGCACGGATTCCAGCCGCAACAACGCAGCGCCACAACCCACCACATCATCATGCAGCGTCTTGTAGAACGCCGGCGGCGTGGCGCGCCGTGCAGACTCGAACTGTTCCTGCGTGATCTTGCCGCGCGACAGCTCGTCCGCCTGTTCCGGATCGCGGCGGATGGCTTCGACCAGGCTGGTCGCAACTTCCCAATCGACGAGGCTATAGCCGCCCTTGGCCGCATCCACCAGCGGCACCTCGCGAATGAGCTGGCTCGATCGCGTCGCAAGCCACGCCATGCTGCCCGTGCGGGCTTCGGGGTCGTCAGCTTCAGGCAGCGGATAGATGTGTTCCCAGAACTGCTCGCACAAACCGGCGATCAGTTCGTAGCCCTCGCGCAGGCCGGCGAAGCTACGCTCCTTCGACAACGCCTCGGCCAACCATGCGGCCAGCCGCAGATCCTTGGTGCGGTTCTGCAGCAGCGACGTGCTCTGGGCGATGACGGCACGCCAGTCGGCCTCCTTGATCTCCGTGACCCACTCGCCCTGATCGAGTGACGGGTCATCAAACCGGCGCGCATCCTGGATGCTGTCGAATTCTGCAGAGAAGAGCATGTCTTCGCCGCACGGTTGGGCGCCAGGCAGCGGAGCGAGCAATTGTTCAAACGGAAGAGAGGCCATGATCGGAAACGAAACCGGAATGCAATACGAAAGTCAGGGCTTGGCGACGCGGCAATCGGCCAGCGCGAGCGTCAGGCCGACAAACTGGCGATTCAGGCAATCCAGCGTGATGTCCTTGCTGGGCTTGTACGCCGCAAGCTTGTGATCGGGAAACAGCGCCTTGAGCGCGTCTCGCTGATCGTCCTGGAACGGCGCGCCCACCTTCAGGTCTTCGGTCACCGCCAGCGTATTGAGGCTGTCGTCGGACAGCGGATAGACCTGGCCCGTGAAGACAAGGCGGTGGCCGTCGTATTTCTTCGACGCTGTCGGCGCGTCCTTGAAATATTCGGTCAGCACCTGGCGGTACGAAACCTGCAACGGGGTGTCGTCCTGGGCGAAGGCGGGCGTGGCGAGCAGCGCAGCCACTGCAGAAGCGGCGGCGAGGCGGGACAAAGCGTTCATATCAGCGTGCGTGAAATGTGACGTCCGCACGCGCACGGGCGGACGGTGGAGATGCTACGCAGGCTTGGGGCGGTTGGGGGGATTGTTTCTAAATCTTCATGTGCGGGCGGGCCACCAAGGCCCTTTCACTGCGCCTTGGCACCACCCGACCAACCGCAGATGAACTCCTGGGGAATGTACTTGCGCGCATCGGCTTCGCTCATGCGGCGAGCAATGTCGACGATATTCATATACTCGTGGCCGTCGCTGTCGCGAGACTCCACCACCATGCGCTTGCCGTCTGGGCTGAACCGGGCGCTTTTTGGAAGCCCCGGCATGAGGTACATGCCAAGCTCCACGCCGGTAGCCACATCCGTTACGCGGACGACGGGCTGATGGCCAAGCGATGCCACCAGTTCCCTGCCTGCGCCGTCGTGCCACGCAGCGCCCGGCTCCGTGATTTGCCCCATGTATTCGGCATCGCACAGCGTCCATGCGGCCACAACTTCGGAGGGCGTATTCGCAGCGCCTGGACGTATCAACTGCAGACTGTCCGCAGACGGCCACGTGAACAGCAAGCCATCCGCAGGCCCCTGGCGCGGCAGAATTTGTCCGACATTCTCGGGAGGGTTTCTCGGGGCCGGCGGCGGCGGAAATTCGGCGTCAAGGCGAGCAACCGCTGCGGCATCATCCCACTTGACCGACTGCCCGGCGGATTCCTGCTCGGTCACAGGAGGCGGCAGCGCAGCCCGCAACGCTGCGGCGGCTTTCGCACGTACTTTGGCTGCACCCATGCCCTTCTGCATGAACGTCTGTATGTAGCGCCAGAGACGCTCACCACTGTTGCGAGGTCCAACCCAAATCAGATCCTCCCCACGTCGTTCCGGGTCCGCTGCGTCCAGCGGCGGCCAGACTTCACGACGCAATATTAAAAAGGAAGCTTTGCATCCGCCTTGAATATCTTCCGGCGCCGTAAGTGGTTGACGCAGCGGTTGCATTTGACGTCGTCTGACCCAGGTTCTAAGCACTCGCCGTTACGTGGGCACGCAGCGCCGTTTGCTGGACAACTTCGGCGGGCCATTTCGGTTTAGGCGCCAACCGCTGCGCAATGTATTCGCAAATGCCTATCGGCACAAACAGCCAAAACAGCGCCAACGCAAGGACACTTGCAATGGCCACCGAGACGATCATTTCGGTGCGACCCATGCCTGCGCGAATGCGTCGCCCATCTTCCGTTGGATCAAGGAACGGGAAGAACCCGAACAGGCAGCGCCTGAAATTAACGTCGCGTGGGAATGGCTTAATCTTTTGAAGCCGTTCAGGCCCTTCATTCATGTAGCAACGGATGTATGCCCACATCTGATGGACCATTTGCGGATGAAACACATCAGATTTCAAGATAATCCGATCCTCGACTTTGGTCGTGCCGGCTTCGCACTGCGCGAGAATCAATCCGTAGCGTACCGAATATGTCTTACCGTTGTATCCGGCGATTTTCCCAAGTTCCGCCTCGACGCGAGACCAATCAAACTCCTTGACCACAGTCTTCCACTTTGAGAACGGATTGGGCTTTACCAAATATTCCAGCGCAAATACTTTTTGATTCCTGCGATCAAACAAAATCGGAAGATCCAATGGTGTTCTTAGACATTTTTTTAAAACATACAATACAAGAACAACGAGCCCCATCAACATTAAAAAGACTATCAACGCCATGAAGATGTAATCCTTCACGTCGTCATCCGTATATATTCCGACGAGAAACGGTAACATTGCAACGAATCCAACCGCCACCCCTCCCCCTAACAATAAACCGGGGCCCCGCTGAATTGATGTTGCCCGCGACAACTCAAAGACGTTTTCATCCACGTAGTTGAGATCCAGGTCCAAGTCCGGCGTGTCATTCGCATCGCCCACTTTCAGCGGCATCGTGCGCGCCGGCAAATCCTCATACCAGTACGGGCTCTGGGGCTGCAGTTTGGATCTATTTTCTTTCATCTCAATCTGTCACCTTCATCAGTTTCTCGGCCCACCCCTCCGGATCGCTCTTGTCCGGCCAGTATTTAACTTCAATCTGGGCTTGCTTATAAATCTTCGTGTTGACTTCGATGCATTCTTCGATCACATAAGACCCTTGGTCTCGCCGCGTCGTCCCCTGGCGGTTCCGATAGCGCGACGACGTATCGATGATTCGGTCAGGCATCGGCCGGAGTTCAGGCAGAACGTCCGGGTCCTGACCGCCCGCCATGATTAGCTCGGAAGCACCACGTGTATTGATTCCTTTGACCTTCCACTCATAGACGGATCGTCGGGCGTCATAGCTGGCAAGCGTCAGCTTGACTTTGAGGGTATCGAAACCCGTGGCGACTTCCGACCAGTCGTCGTTAAAACCCATCTCCACGCCAAGTCCGAGCACTAGGGCATTCAGATCGGCGATTTCTTCAGCCATCTGCGCGTCGGTCCACTTGCCCTCCTTGCGTTTTTTCCCGTAACCCCAGTAGCACCGATCCAGCCAGATTTCTACAGGTGTACTTTCCAGGTTGCCTGCACACCAGATTGCGGCGATCCCTATGGCCGTCAGCAGTAGCACCCAACCTAGCGGGCCAAGCAAGAATGCGCCGGTCAGTGCAGTAGAGAAACCAGACCCAAAGGCAATCACGGCACCGCCGATAAAAGCGGCGGCACCAGCTGTATATGCCCACCCAGCTCCTTTGTCACCTTGCTGAAATGTTCTACGGGCAGAAAACGCTGCCTGGATACCATCAACGAGTAGTGATACAGCACCTAAACCGGCACCGGCCTTGACAAAGAATTTCCCTACCGCGACAGGACCAAGTGCTCTCAGGCCAATCCCAAGCACCTCCGCCGAAGCTCCCATGAAACCCAGCGTAGCCGACACAACCGGCAGCTTCGCCTCCATGCCGCCCTGCGGTCCGATGGTCGAGTCCAGCGTTTTGTTTGCGTCACGAAGAGCCCAGGCTTGAAAGATCCAAGAGCCCGCTGCCAGCAAGGGTTCGCCACCAGCACCGGCGAGGCGAAGGCTCTTCGTCAGCAGAGACCGCCCCAAGCTCTTGGCAACCCCCGGCAGCAAAGACGCAGTTCGCTCAAGCGGACGCAGTATTTGAACCGCCTCTCGACTCAACGTGATAGCGCCAATCTTCAGTGCACTTGCCGCTTGCCCGGTCAGGTCAATTGCCTCACGCTTGGCTTTACTGACGGCGCTCTGAATGTCTTTCTTCAGCTCGTCCGCTTGCTCTATGGTCCATATCGTCACCTCGATCACAGTATTCCGGACTTGGGCATTCGGGATTGAAATCATCCCGCCGAGCAGCGCACTGCGGACCTTGCGGCCAGCGACGTCGGCAAACTTCTTGCCGGCATCCACGCTTTTGCGCGAAAACTGATTCAGCAGATCCACATACTGACCAATCGTCATTTTGACCTGTATGCATACCGGACTGACGTTAGCGTAAAGCTTGAGCGCAGCCTGGACCGCCCGCTTGATCTTGGCGTCTACGGCATCCACTGCCTTGGTCTGCAATTGGGAAACGGCGCCTTCGATAGCTGCCACCAGATGCGACGCAGCAACCTGAACCTTGGTATCCATCAGATGCTTGAACTTCTCCGGCGCATCGATCTCCGTGGATGCCAGAATGGCCTTAAGTGTGTCGTGCAGCTTGTCCCCTTTATTCAAGTCGGAGTCCTGCACCTTCTCTGACAAAGATTTTTTATCGGAAATCTTCGGAAGCAGGGCAGTCAGCAGATCCTTGCGCCCCCCCATAATCGCGGCGTAGGGGATCGTGAAACCAATGGGATTGGCCGCATCCTTGTGATTGCTCAGCCAATCCTCCCACAGCTTGATGCCCGCCTCACCTTGCGGCCCACCCGCCAAGCACGGCGCGCACATCGTCATCAGCTTGACGTTTTCGTGAAGCTTCTCGGTGTCGTAGTCACCAAGCCACGCCTTCCAGTCGTCGGTGCGCGCCCAAGCTGCCCAATCATGATCGCAATTCGAAATCTGAGAGGCGAAATCGCTCATCTGCTTGGTATATCGCTGCTCGAACTTGCCGCGCTCCGCCTCGTTGTACGACTTCTTCAGTTTTTCCCAAGTCGTCTTCTGCTGGTCCGCAATACGCTCGGCACGTGTCGTTGTGACCGTTTGTATGGATCCAGGGACAGTTATGCCGTCTCCAAAGTGGTAAGTCTCGCTGACTTTATCCGGGATCTTGCGCTCCCCTTCATCCTTTGTAATGGCCGCCTGAGTAGCCGCCTCAATCTGTTTCTTAAGCCCGACGATGGCTTGGGATACAAGGAGCGGACGGGCAACCGCTGCGTTGTAGGCCTGTCGCCACTCGATGCGGTCATGCGTGTGGCCATTCAATTCCTTGACGATACCCACAGCGTCGTACAACGCAAACGCAGACACCTTGCCAGGCTTGCCCATCGCTTTGCGCTTGTCCGCGATGCTCTTCACATAGCTCGTCAGTGCAGCGGATTGCCCGGCGCGAGCAAAGTTGCCGTGCAGGCTCTGCCACACGTTGTTCTTCTTGGCCGCCTGGATACCGCTTTGATTCCAGTTGCCGCCGCTATAGCCTCTACGTGATAGGTATTCCTGCTCCTGCCCGACGTATTCGAAAACCATGTCGTGCAGGCGCGTGTTGTCCGGTCCGATCTCGAAACTGTGCTTAGTGGCGTCAGGGTGGGATGCCAACGCAGCGACATCGCACGGCTGCATGCGCTTGCCTGGATTCCGCTGGTATTCCGCGCGCACGGCTGGGCTCCAGACGTCTTCGGCAAAGGCGATCCAAACCTTGTCGTGACCGTGCGGGATAGTGATGAAACTGGCCGGGATATTGTCGCCGGCGCGCTTGCAGGCTTCCGTCAACGGCCGGTCTGTTTTCCAGTCCGGATCATCCGGGTCAGCCAACAATCGCAGATAGCCATCGTCGGTCACCACATAGGTTTGCCACATACCAGGCGTACCGAGATACACGTGCACGAAGCCTTTGCGCAACGTTCGCAGGGTGTACTTATTCACCTGCAACTGTTGCTTCGCGAATGTCTCTAATGTGGATACGGCACTGAGTGGCTTAGTGCCGGCCGCTGCCAGATAGCTCGGTAGGACGGCGTAGCGGACCGGCAGAATCGGATATCCGTCGCGGTCGCAAAAACCGCACTTCCCGGTCTTATTGCTGGGCGCACATTTCTGGGCGGTCTGGACGTTCTTCTTCAGCGCTTGCGCGCCAGATGCAGGTGTTGTTGCCATATCGGGCTCTTATTGCAGTGCCGGCGCGGAGGCAAGCGCTCTCTCCGCACCAAAGAAAGCAATTTCATCCAGCACCGCGTCCGGCTGGGCGGAAATGGCATCGGCCAAGGACATTCCAGCACCACTGGTTATGTCCCGCAGCATCTGCAGAATGTTTGGATGCTCGTACCAAGTAGGGCTGAGAGTGAGGCAATTCAGGGCGAATAAAATCACGTCCTGCTGACCACGAAGCCCCTGGTCATTTGCGAGCTTGACGAGCCCATCAAGACGCGTCTCTGGATGCGCGGGAATAGCCCGTTCAGACTTCCTAAGCGCCATCAGGACTCTACGTGCATCGGCAATGCGCTCTTGCTCTGCCCATAAGGCATGCATGCTCTGAACAGATACGTGTGCTGCTATACCGGTTTCATGCGCAGCGACGCAGCGCAAGGTCGCTGCAGCATCCACAAACCACCAGCGAGTGGTACCGGCAAGCATCCAATCAATCATGTTTGCGTGATTGCCGGCGATCAACGCAAGACGATGCGGTTCGAACCATGGAAGAACCTTTCGACCACTAAGCGGGTTGGCGATAACGCATCGATCCGCAATGCGCGACGCCATCTGGCTTGCATCGCTCGTCGTTGCGACCCATCCGCATACGTAAGCTCCATTGATGCTCGCGCAACGGGCAATGGCACAACGGATCGTTTCATTCAACAGTGCCTCGTCCGGATAGCCGCGGTCCCCAGGGGCAAATATGGTGACAAGCATGGGACAGATGTCCGGATCGTGTTTCAGGTCCGGGCGCTCAATACGTTTCCATAGTGGCTTCGGCTTACGTGCCACTAAGTGCTCCGGATGCAGAAGATCAAAGGGAGCAACCGGATGGTTTGGATCCAGGATGACATGAATGAAGTGATCTGGATATTGTTCACGCACCTGGAACAACTCGGTGCGCAGGTGTTCTCGCAGTTCCGCCTCATGGCTTGCTGGAGTCGACTCAGGTGTAGTCATGATTTCCACTCACATTCAGCGAGCTTGCCTGGAGCAGTGACATTACTGACCGTCCCTCCACCCGGCCCCACAAACCGATGCCCCGCCCCCTTAAACGTCACCATCCCCGGCGCATGCAGCTCAATCGTGCCGTTCGTCACCTTGATCTGCGCCCCGGCCGCATTGACGAGCACATGCTGCTTCGCCTCCGCAGTGACGTTGCCTTGCGTGGACGCAACCGTCACGGCCTTTTCGGCAACCAGATGGGTCTCGCCCTTGAGGCTCGAAAGCCCGACCTTGCCGCTTGCGGCATGCATGGCGATGCCCGGTGTCGCATCGCCGGCTTGCCCGAGCGATTTGCCGTGCGCGTAGAGGCTCAGCCCCTCGGCTACCGCCACTGAGAGATTGCCGCCCGCCGCCACGTTGGTGTCCTGCTTCGCAACCAGCGTCGCCTGGGTGCCCGCGACCAGCACCGCATCCACGGGCGTCGTGCTGACGATGCCCTTGGGCGCCGAGACTTGCAGATGCGGCTCGCTGTAGGCAACGGCCTGTGCGCCTTCACCCGCGCTTTCGGTATGACGCAGCACTTCGGTGGTGTGGCGCAGTTGCTTGAGCGCGGGGAGTTCCTTGGCGGCGGGCTCGTCGGCCAGACCGGCCTTCTGCTTCTGCGCTGCGTCGGCGAGGGATTCGGCGAGGTCGCTCACGGCTTCGATCTGGCTGGCGGCATCCTCGCTGTCTTGCAGCGACGCGCTGGTGCCGGCGCTGTGCACGGTGAGCAGCAGGCCGGCGCCGGCGCGCACAGCGCCGCTGTCGTCAGTGGCGAGCGCGGCTCCGTGGCCGAGATCGGCCTGCCGCGCGCTGTCGACCTGTTCCTTGTGATGGCCAAGCACGAGGCCAGTCGCCGCCTGCGTGGTGCTGAGCTGTGTGCGGCCCTGCCCTTCGGAATCATCGAAGACGAGCTGGTTGTAGCCCGACGAGCCCGACTGGCTGCCGGCCAGCGCCTGTGTCTTGATGCCGGACAGCACCGCGTTGTGGGCGTAGGCGCCCTGGCTCTTGCTGTCGCCGGCAAACCAGGCGGGGGCATTGCCGGTGGCCCCCGCTGCGCCGGCCTGGTTCTGGTTGTATTGCGCGTCGGTCTGGCCGCTACCGTTGTAGGCGGCCCCCACCACGACGGGTCGATCGATGTCGCCTTGCAGGAACTCGACCAGCACCTCCTGGCCAACGCGCGGCAGCGCCACGCCGCCCCAGTTCGGGCCGGCCACGGGCGCAGTCACGCGCACCCATGCGCCAAGGCCGGCGCTCGCACGCGCGTTATCGTCGCCAGCCGGGTGCGATTGGCGGCTGGCGGACCGAGCGCCGCGCTGCCAATGGAATTGCACCTTGATGCGATGGTCCCGGTCGGTATGCACGGGCCCTTCCGCACCCACCACCAGCGCAGTCTGGCTGCCATTGACGGTCGGACGTGGATGCAGCGCACGGCCTTGCTCGTCACTCTGCTGCGGACGCACGGGCACGTTGTCGCGCACGACGGTGAAGTGGTTGCGGTAAAACGGCGCGTCGTCGCCCGTGCCGTGGTTGCTGCCTGCGGCCAGCACGTCGCTGCCGCGCAGTGTGCCCAGCGCTTCGGTCAGCACCTGACCGAAGCGATCGTTGAAGTTGTTGCGCGCCTGATGCGTCACGGCCAACACGGCAAAGCGCTGCTCGCCATCGTCATGATCGAAGTGATCGAGCAACTGGAAGCGCGTGCCCGTCGCCAACGTGCGGGCTGTGCCTTCGCCGTCGAACTGCTTGTCGCGCAGCTCCAGCGCTTCCATCATCAGCCGTGCGACGCGCTGCGCCTGGTTGTTGTCTTCAAACCAGTACTGGCCGGGGTAGTCGGTGTCTTGCAACGTCAGCTGCGGGCCGTCGTTGCCTTGCTGCTGCGCCCCGAGTTGGGCCGTGCGCTTGGCGTTGGCACGGTAGTCCCAGCTGGCAATCGACACGGCGTTGGTCTGCCAGCGGCGGGCGCCTTGCCAGCGGTCGATCACGTCTTCGGTGGCGGTGGCGTCTGCGCGGCCAAAGCGGATGCTCGCCTGTGCGTTGTCGGCAAAGACGTCATTGGAATCCGCAATGACCATGCGATGTACTCCCAGCGCGTCGCCGTCCTTGGCTTCGTGCTCGAAGAAGTAAAACAGCCCTTCTTCGGCCAGCAGGCGCGTGACGAAATCGAAATCGCTTTCGTCGTATTGCGTGATGACGCTGCGGCGCGTATAGACCGAGCTGTCACGCAAGGCCCAGCGCCATGCAGGCACGAGGCGGCCTTGGCCCTGGTAGTCGCCAAACAGGCTGTCGATTACCTCGATGACCGACATGTCCTGGAACAGGAAGCTGTCTTGCCGATGGCGCAGGAACGCCAGCCACGGTTCGATCACCAGCCGATACCGCACCAGGCCACCGTTGGCTCCCGCCTGCTCGAAGCGCGTGACGTGGCCATGGAACGGCCGCAGCGCGCTCCGGCTCTGCTGCGTCAGCAGATCCAGCCGCACGGGCTGCCCGAGGAGCTTGGCCGAATCGATGTCAGCGTTGTCGGACAGCGCCGTGAGTTCCAGCCGAAAACCACCTGCGTCGATGTGCTCGGCGGCTTCCAGCTGCTCTGGCAGCAGCGCGTTCGGCCCCAGCGGCGTTTCCAGGCGCAGCAGCCGGTCGGCCTGGGAGAACGACGCACGCAGCAGGTTTGCCAACTCGGTCGGAGAGACCATGATGTGCTCCAGCGAAGCGACTTAGTTGATGCGGTATTTGAACTCGCCGTTCTTGCCGACGCCGACCTTGATCTTCTCGACGCTGCCGCCCTCGGCCATGCGCGTCAGCACCGATTCAGCAATCTGCGGCAGCAGCGTGCCGTTCAGAATGTGATCGACCGCGCGGGCGCCGGCGTCCACCTCGGTGCAGCGTGCGAGCACCGATTCAACCAGTGCGTTGTCCCACTGGAACGTCGCCTTGTGGTTGATGGCCACGCGATCGCGGATGCGGCCCAGCTTGAGCGTGATGATCTCGGCCAGCACGTCGTCGGAAATCGGGTAGTACGGCACCACCTTCATGCGCCCGAGGAATGCGGGCTTGAACGCCTTGTAGAGCGTCGGGCGCAGCAGCTCTGCCAGGGCATCGGTGTCGGGCAGTTCTTCAGCGGGCTTGTTCAGGCAGGCCTGCATGATGGCCTGCGAGCCGACGTTCGACGTGAGGATGATGATGGTGTTGCGGAAGTCGATCGGGCGGCCTTCGGCGTCGTCCATCTCGCCTTTGTCGAATACCTGGAAGAACATCTCCAGCACGTCGGGGTGGGCCTTCTCCACCTCATCAAGCAGCACCACGCTGTACGGGTTGCGGCGCACGGCTTCGGTCAGCACGCCGCCTTCGCCATAGCCGACATAACCCGGCGGCGAGCCCTTGAGGCCCGAGACGCTGTGCGCTTCCTGGTACTCGCTCATGTTGATGGTGATGAGCTTGCGCTCGCCGCCGTAGAGAATGTCGGCCAGTGCCAGCGCCGTTTCGGTTTTACCCACGCCCGACGGGCCGGCAAACAGAAACACGCCGCGCGGCTTGTTCGGGTCTTCCAGGTTGGCGGTGGCGGTACGCACGCGCTGCGCGATGGCATCCAGCGCGTGGTCCTGTCCGATCACGCGGGCAGCCAGCAGCGGCTTGAGGTTCAGCACCGTGCGCAGCTCGTCCTTGACCATGCGGCCCAGCGGAATGCCCGTCCAGGCGGAGACGATTTCCGACACGACATGGCCATCCACCTGCAGCGGCACCATGGGCGATTCGCCTTGCAACGCACGCAGTTCGGCGAGCAGCTTGGCCAGTTCGTCCTGATCGTCCGCCTTGTCGGCGGCACGCTTGCGCTTGGGGATCGACACCACGTCGCTGTTGGCAGCCACGGGCAGTGCGTCTTCCTCGCCGGTTTGTGCTGCATCGCTTTCGCGCGCCTCACGCAGCGCCTGAATGCGTGCGACCAGCGCGCGCTCCTGCGCCAGACGTTCGGTGTTCTGCGCGACGCGCTGCTCCAGCTCGGTGCGCTGCTCATTCAGCGCCTTCAGGCGCGCGTCGTGCTCCGCACCGGCGCTTTGCTCGCGCTCCAGTGCGTTGATCTCGCCTTGCAGGCGTTCGAGCGTTTTCTGGTCGTCTTCAATGGCGCCGGGCGTGGCGCTCTGGCCCAGCGCGACCTTGGCGCAGGCCGTGTCCAGCACGCTGACGGCCTTGTCCGGCAGTTGGCGGCCGCTGATATAGCGATGCGACAAGCGCACGGCCTCCGTAATCGCCTCGTCCAGCACCCGCACTCCAAAGTGGCGCTCCATCAGCCCCGCCATGCCGCGCAGCATGGCGGCCGCCAGCGGCTCGCTCGGCTCTTCCACCTTCACGACCTGGAAGCGGCGTGCCAGTGCGGCGTCTTTTTCGAAGTACTTCTTGTATTCGCTCCACGTGGTGGCCGCAATCGTGCGCAGCTCGCCGCGTGCGAGCGCGGGCTTGAGCAGGTTGGCCGCATCGTTCTGCCCGGCCTGCCCGCCTGCACCAATGATGGTGTGCGCCTCGTCGATGAACAGGATGATCGGCTTCGGGCTCTTCTTCACCTCGTCGATCACGTTCTTCAGGCGGTTCTCGAATTCGCCCTTGACGCTGGCGCCCGCCTGCAAGAGCCCCATGTCGAGCGTGCGCAGCGTCACGCCCTGCAGCGGCGGCGGCACATCGTTGGCGGCGACGCGCAAGGCCAGACCTTCCACCACAGCGGTCTTACCCACGCCGGCTTCGCCGGTGAGGATCGGGTTGTTCTGGCGGCGACGCATCAGGATGTCGATCACCTGGCGGATCTCTGCATCGCGGCCGATCACGGGGTCGATGCGGCCATCGCGCGCGGATTGGGTCAGGTCGACCGTGAACTGATCCAGTGCTGGTGTGGCCGTCAGGGCAGCCGCGGGCTTGCCGCCTTCGCCTTGCGCCGTGTCCCCGCTGTCGTCGGCAATGTCCACGGCCTGCTCTTGTTCGTCTGAACCGGTGGTCAGCCGATCGAAGTCGAGCTTGAGGCGGTCTGCTTCAATCTGACCGAACAAGCGCGAGCCACGTTGCGCAAGCGCGGACAGGCTCGGCTCGGTCAACAGTGCGAGCAGCAGATGGCCCGAGCGAATGCGGGTGATTTGCGAATCGAGTGAGGCAATCAGCCAGCCGTGCTCGAACAGCTTCGGCAGATACGGAGAGAACGCCGGTGTGCGCGTGTTGCCGGTCTGGAACCGGCTGATCTCGGCCTCTAGGTCACGTTGCAGCGCGGCTAGGTCGATGCCGCTGGCGCGGGCCGCCACGGCAAAGTCGCTGCGGCGGTTTTCCAGCAACGCCAGGAACAGGTGTTCGAGATCAACCTCGTAGTTGCCGCGCGCCATGCACAGCGACGCGGCGCGCTCGGCGGCTTGCCGGCTTGTCGCATTCAGCTTGGTGATCAGGGTCTTGAGTGGGATGGCCATGGCGGCAGCGCTCCGAAAAAATCGATGAATGTGTCGGTATCAATGCAGCGGCGCGAGCGTGTATTGCGCATCGCTGCGGTCCTGCTGCGCGGGGCGGGAGCACAGGAAAGTGTCCCAGCCCAGGCGGCCGTCGTTGCTGTTATCCAGCGTGCTGCCGGTCACGTCTTGGTGGCGCAGGATCAGCTTGATCTCGAACTCCAGCGTGGTGCCGCACAGGATGGTCAGCATCTTGCGCAGTGCCAGCGCGCCCGATGCACCCGGCAGGAAATTGCGGTACTGCGCGCGCTTGAGCGGCCCGACCCACAGGCGCACGCGCAGGTCCCGCTGCCACACCCGGCCACCTGCCAACGCCGTGGCGCCCAGCAGGTTGTTGGTGCTGCCCAACCGCGTGTACTGCGACGCCGGCACGCGATACCACCCGCCAACGAACTGCTCCACCCGCATCGGCGCCTGGAAGTAGTCCGACAGCACGCGCTGCAGATACGCCGCAGACACCGGCCGATGCCGGATCGCCGTGGCATAGCCGGCCAGCGCTTCGTCAAGGATCGGCCCGGGCGTGGTGGAAAGGTCGTGGCGCAGCGTCTTGTCTGCCGCGCCCGCCAACGACAACAGCAGCGGCAGGTAATGCTTGTTGGTGTCGACTTCGTACTGGAACGGCAGCCGGTATTTCTTCCACGCCAGGTAAAACAGCGCCGTGGCCCGGTTCGAGAAGATGTCGAAGAACGCGCGTGCAGCGCGGTCGCGCCAGAGGCTTTCTCGCTCCGCCACGATTTCGGTGTAGCGCAACGGCAAGGCGCCCTGCCCGCCCAGCATGCCGAAGAACGAGGGCGTGATTGCCAGCGAATCCAGCGCGCCTTCTTCCAGCGCGGCAATGAACGCGGCGTCGGTTTCGAGCATCTCGGCGGTGATGCCCTCGGCCTCGACGTTCTGCAGTTCGCTAGGCGGAAACGACAGCGACAGCGTGTTGCGAAAACTCAGGCGCGTGGCCAGTGCCTGCTCGGGCGCCATGCCGCCTTCGCGCGCAAACAGCTGCTCCAGCAGGCGCACGGCCTGGAAGAACTGGTACCGGTGCGGCTGCTTGAGCAGCCGCCGGATCACACCAGGATCGATTCGCCGCTGCGGGGTGCGCATTTGACCAATTCCTTGCCGCTGCGGCGCGAGACCGCAATCAACTGCACAAAGCTGTTCATGTGGACGTACAAGCCGAAGAAGTGGTCCAGCACACGGATGAACCGATGCATGCCGGTGCCTACAAAGGCGTCTTCATCCAGCGTGAGGCGCACCTCCAGGCCGCGCACGAATGTGGCGAACGGCTTGCCGGCCAGCCACTGCGTCGCCGGTTGGTAATCGAGCGCGACGATGCCTTCGATCTGCCGCGCCGAGATCGCGTTGCGCGGCAGATCGTGCAGGCGCAGCATCTCTTTCAACGTCGGCAGACCGTTCTGCACGAGCGACAAATGGTTGAGCGCCAGCAGCGAGATCAGCCGCCACTGCGCCGCGCGCCCACCGCCAAACCGCATCGAAGGCGTGGGCTTGCGCAGGAAGGTGATGTTGCGGGCGATGGAACTGCCTTCCATCGACAGATCGCCATCGGGCTGGCCGAACGCCAGCGTCGAAGGCAAGTCACGGTTCGTGCAGGTGACGGTCAGGCTCAGCGTGTCGGTCTGCGGGCTTGCCGGGTCGAAGTGTGTATCGACAATGGAGATCTCGGTTTCGAACCCCGGGCTGCGCTGGGCGATCAGCTCATTGCGACGCGCCAGCCAGTAATGGCCCGCGCGGCCGGGCTCTTCGCCGTGGTGCAGGGAGTAGAACGGCCGGAACTCTGTGACCTTCTCGTGCGCCGTGGTTTCGCGCACCAGCTGCACGTTGTCGATGGAGTAGATGTCAAAGCCGTGCGCGCGCCGGCTGTCGGCCACCACCGGATACGCACTGGCCGTATGTTCGATGCGGATCGGGTCTGCCTTCTGCTGGAACAGATTGACCACGGGCGTGCAATGCAGGCGCAGGTGCTCGGGTTGAAGGTTCTCAAGCAGGCGAGCAGCGTGCGAATCGCTGCGCAGGTCTTTGAGCACCAGATGCAGTGTCAGACGGCGCACCGGCACGCCCGGCGTCATGCCACGTCGCAATGCCGCCAGGTCGATATCGAAGAAGTTGAACTTCTCGGCAAAGCTGAAGTGCTCGGTCAGCAGACGATAGGCCGGGTGCGAGCGGGCCGGGCAATCGATCAGGGCTTCGTCTTCACTAAAGCCGACTTCGTGCAAAGGCACCGAGATCAGCCGTTTCCAGACGCCTGCGCGTTCAGCTTCCACATATCCGGCTGCGGTGTGCAGGAACAGCGCGTCACCCAGCGCGGCCACGAAGGACGGCTCGCCGTCCATGTAGACGCGCAGCTTGTCCATCGACAGCGATTCAAAACCACCGCGCTCGCCCACGTATTCCAGCGTGATCGCAATGGAGCCAGTCGCGCCTTTGGGCAATTGCACGGCGGCCGGCGCCGACACCGCGCGCTCGAACGTTGCACCTGCAACACGCACTGGCGCGAACGTGACGTCGTATGCGGTGCGGAAACGGCATTCGACCTTGCGCACCACGCGTGTAGTGAGAAACGTGCCGCGCGCAATCGTGACCGGCGCGCTCAGTTGCGCCGCCACGCCACGCACATCGAAATGCGCCACAGAGCACGATGGAAAGGGCCGCAGGTAGTGCGGGTACAGCACCTCCAGCAGCGCCTCGGTAAATTCGGGGTAGTCGTCGTCGAGCTTCTTGCTGACACGGGCGGTCAGGAAGGCAAACGATTCGATCATCCGCTCGACATGCGGATCGTCGCAGCCGTCGCCCGACATGGCGAGGCGGCCGGCGATCTTCGGATACCGCTCGGCGAAGTCGCGCGAGTACCGGCGCAGGAAGGCCAGTTCTCGTTCGTAATAAGGCAGCAGCTCTTCCATTCTTCGTTGCGGTCCGGTGGCGATCCTGCGGGTGCTTCAGCGTGTTGCGGGTGGTGCCGTATGCAGGGTCGTGCAATCTCAGCCGCGTCCGCGCGACACGGAATACCGCAGCGTCGAGGGTTGCAGCATGGCGTCAAAACTCACGGGCTCGCGGGCGGGCCCCACCAGCAGCACCGCGCTGATCCCAAAGCACAAGGCATTGGTCGCGCGCTCATTGATCTCCAGCGACACATTCACATGCTGCAGACGCGGCTCGTGCCGCTCGATCGCCTTGGTAAGCGACTGGCAGATGTAATTGCGGTCGTAGAAACTGGCCAGGCTCAGGCCGGAAAAATCGTTCAGGCCATACGTGAGCAGCGACCGCTTGCATTCCGGCAAGCCGTGCAAGTCCTCCTCTTCCAACACGATGCGCGTGTTGAGCAAGGATTCAATATCGCGTGCCACGGTGCTCTTGAGTTCTTCAAGCGAGAGCTGGCGCAATGCCGTGGGCATGGGTGCGTGCGGCTCGTCGTCGAAGAGCTTGTCGAGCAGGCTGGGTTCGAAGCCTTTCATATGCTGCTAGAAAACAAGATGCCGCAGCACGGCGGCTGCGGCTCTTGTCATCAGGAGAACACCAAACGTTAAACCGAGTAGGTCTTGTCGTTCTTGGTGAGGCTCCAGGCGCCTTGCGAGTTGCCGCCTTGGCCGCCGGCGCTCTTCTGCTGCGTGTACTTCCACTGCACAGCGGCGTAGCGCAGGCTGAAGGTGTCGGTCGGAATGCCCTGGGCCACCACTTGCGAATCGACTTCGCTCAGGATGGCGTTCTTCAGCTTGACTTCGAGGTACTTCACGCGGTTGCCTTCGCCGTCTGCGCGGAAGAACTCGATGGTCACTTCACCGAAGGTCGTGCCGCCCGAAGCGTGCTGATACAGCAGCGGGCTGACGACGTCCAGATCCTTCGTGAAGACCATGTCGCGGTGCTCGCAACGCTCAGCCGTGTGGCCGCCGGCGGTCGAAGCCGTGGCCGAACGCGGTTGGCTGATTGCTTGCGACCAGCTGTTGATTTCGATCCAGTCCTTGTGATCCTTGTCTTGCGACTCCCCCTTGATCGCCGGGCTGTCGAACTTGACGTAGATATCCTTCATACAGAGACCCTCTTCAATAGATTGGTTGTTGGTACTGCAACGGGTAACGAGCGTAACGGGTGGTTATGCCCGAACATTCCCCCCCGGGGAGAGTCCGGTCAGGAATTACGAGTTGGCCGACTTGGGCAGATCCGCCACCAGACGCAGCGAGATCGACAATTCATCCAACTGGAAGTGCGGCCGCAGGAACGCCACCGAGCGGTACGTGCCCGGCTTGCCCGGCACTTCCGCCACCTGGATCGACGCCTCGCGCAGCGGGAATTGCGCCTTCTGCTCTTGCGTGGCGTTGTCGTCCAGCAGCACGTACTGCGAAATCCAGCGGTTCAGGAACGTCTCAACGTTCTTGGCCGAGGCAAAGCTGCCGATCTTGTCGCGCATCATCGCCTTCAGGTAATGCGCCACGCGCGACACCGAGAAGATGTACTGCAACTGCGCAGACAGGACCGCATTGGCGTTTGCACTGTCGGAGTCGTACTTCTTCGCCTTCTGCGCCGATTGCGCTGCGAAGAACGCGGCGTAGTCCGTGTTCTTGCAATGCACGAGCGGGATGAAGCCGAGGTCGCTCAACTCCTTCTCGCGGCGGTCGGTAATGGCGATCTCTGTCGGGCACTTGAGTGCGATCTCGCCGTCGTCGGTCTTGAACGTGTGCGTCGGCAGGTCTTCCACCAAGCCACCACCTTCCACACCGCGGATGGCAGCGCACCAACCGAAGTCGTCAAACGCTGCCGTCAGGCGGGCGCCGAACGCCCAGGCGGCGTTGCACCACAGGTACTTGCTGTGATCGGTGCCGTCCACGTCCTCAACAAAGTTGAAGCTCTCGACCACGGTGCCGTCCTTCGGGTTGTACGGCAGACGGCCGAGGAAACGCGGCAAGGTCAGCCCCACGTAGCGCGAATCTTCCGAATCGCGGAACGACTTCCACTTGGCGTATTCGACCGTGTCGAACACCTTGGCCAGGTCGCGCGGCTTGCCCAGGTCGGCAAACGATTCCAGACCCAGCAGCTCCGGTGACGACGACGCGATGAACGGCGCATGCGAAGCCGCAGCCACGTGTGCCATCTGCTCGATGAAGTACATGTCTTCGGGCTGACGCGTGACTTCAAAGTCGCCAATCAGCGCGCCAAACGGCGCACCGCCAAAGGTACCGAATTCTTCTTCGTAGACCTTCTTGAACAGCGCGCTCTGATCAAACTCGATCGCGGTCTTGAAGTCTTTCGTCAGATCGCGCTTGGTCGCGTTGAGCGCCTTGATCTTGATCGTCTGGCCGGTGCTCGTTTCCTTGACCAGATAGTGCAGGCCGCGCCAGGTCGATTCCAGTTTCTGGAATTCCGGTGCGTGCATGATTGCGCTCAGTTGCTGCGAGATCAGACGGTCCAACTCGGCCACACGTGCATCGAGCGTGGCCGACAGGTTGTCGGACACCACCACGGTGCCGCTCAGCACTTGGCTGGCCAGCTCGCCGATGATGTCTTTCGCGCGTTCGCGCTCGGAGTCGGACTTGGCGACGCGGCTTTGCTCGACGATGCTGTCCAGCAGGCTCACCTCTTCCGCAACCGAGGCACCCTGCGCAGCGGATTGGTTCTCAAGCATCCTCGCCCCCGTTTTGCTTGGCGCCCAGCTTCTTCGCGTTTTCGGTGTTCTTCAGCACTTCCGACAGCAGGTCTTCCAGCTTGTCGTTACCGGCCATCTTGTTGCGCAGGTCAGCCAGCTTGGAGCGGGCTTCGAGCAGCTTGCGCAGCGGCTCGACCTGCTCGACAACGGCTTCGGGGCTGAAGTCTTCCAGCGAGCGGAACTTCAGGTCGACGCCAAAGCGGCCACCGTCTTCCGTCAGCGTGTTCGGCACCTGGAACGCCGCGCGCGGCTCCACGCCCTTCATCACCTCGTCGAAATTGTCGCGGTCGATGTTGACGAACTTTCGATCGCGCAGCTTGGGTTGCTGCACTTCGGATTGGCCCGACAGGTCGGCCACCACGCCCACCACGAATGGCAGCTCCTTCGTCTCGATTGCGTCGCCGATTTCGACGTCATACGTCAGTTGCACACGCGGCGGACGCACCTTCTGCAGACGCTTCTGTACGCTTTCTTTCTTGGCCATCACGTTCCTCCAGGAATGCGAACCAGCGCTGCGCTTAACGCAGGGCGCCGAACGGGTCTGCGCTGCCGCTGGCAGCACCGGTGGCAGCTGCCGGCGCAGCAGTGGTGCCGTGCTCAACAGCGTGAGCCGGGCGGCGAACGACGCGGGTCGGGCGGCGCACAGGTTGCTTGACAACCGGTTGTTCGCCCGGGAACAGGACCTGCTCGCCCAGCGTGTCGCGCAGCATCTTGGCAAGCACTTGCGCGTCGGTCTTGACGTCGCCGGCCAGCGCGCTGTCTGCACGCAGCTCTTGCAGCGAACGGCGCGCCACGCGCAGGCCGCTCACAGCCAGGATGCTCTTGGCTTGGCGATCAGCGTTGTCACGTTGCAGGGCTTCCTCTGCAGCCAGGATGGCCTGCGGGTACTTCTCTGCGCCGAACTGGATCTGCGCGATGCGCACCCACGGCTCGTCACGGGTTGGGTTCTGCTTGGCGATCTGCTGGTACAGATCAATCGCCTTGTCCTGCTGGCCGCCCTTGGCCGCAGCTTCCGCCTCCGACATGCTCTGGCCGAAGGCCTCGTCGGTTTGGGGTCCGGGGTTGTTGGTCGCGCAACCCGCAAAGAGGGCGGTGGCAGCAGCCAGCACGATGAAGGAACGGAGAACGGAGGTAGACGAGGATTTGGCCACGGCGAGACTCTTCAAAGTTTCAAAGCGGTGTGTCGATACCCAATCAAATTCGCCGGAATTGGCGAGTTAAATGTTGGTCTCGACTGGCGCGAAATAGTACACTCCGCTCGTTGCCGTTGACAACCAAAAACGGATTATTAAGGAACCGAAACATCCTTTGTATTCAACGCCTTAGAGCCTCACCAGGCAACGATCTCCGATTATTAAGAAACGGAAACATTCTTCGTTTTTCCTTTATTAAGGAATCGAAACAATTCACCGGTTTCCTTAAGCGGAACAGGCGCGACAGCAGTCAAACAAAGAGAATTAAGTAATTCAGAAATCAGGCATGAAGATGATGAAATTCGATGCTGCTTGGGGGCAAGCGGCAAGGCAGCCGGGCTGCGGCAGCCTTCTGAAGCACTCTCTGAAGCACCGTCTCGCAGGGGCGCTCAAGTTGATGCTGGTAAGCGCGAGCGTGGCCGCGTTAGCCGCCTGCTCCACCGGCGCGAGCGTGCTGGCTGGTGCGGCCAACGGCGCCCTGGAAGCGATGGGGCTCAAATCGTCGAACCTGCCCGACGCGCAGAAGCCGCCGCGCGAAGTGCCGCTCAAGCTGACGGCCGGCAATAACCTGAACGCAGCAAACGACCGCCGTCCGGTGGCGATCGTGGTGCGCCTGTATGCATTGAAGGATCCGACCAGCTTCCTGCAGGCACCGTATGACACGTTCATCGACCCGGCGCGCGAGAAGCAAACGCTGGGCGCCGACCTCGTCAACGTGCGTGAGATGACGCTGATTCCGGGCCAGCGTTACGACTTCACCGAGAAAGTCTCGCGCGAAGCCACCACGCTGGGCATCGTGGCGCTGTTCCGCAGCCCCGCATCGCAGCGCTGGAAGTTTGCCTTCAACACCGAGAAGAACGAGAAGTCGGGCATCGTGATCGGGCTCCACGCCTGCGCCATGACGGTCACGTCCGGCACGCTGACCACGCCGGCCGGCGCCACACCGCTGACCGATGTCAACCTGCTCTCCCCTGCCGTTTGCGGTAGCTGAACAACAAGGGCCAACGTGAGTTACTCCGCAAAGATTCTCTGGGGCGAAGGGCTGTTCCTGCGTCCGCAGCACTTCCAGCGTCAAGACGCGTACCACGAGTCGCGCCTGCACGCGACTGCGCAAGTCATCCAGCCTTACGCATGGGGTATCCGCCATGCACGCTTCGATACCGATGCGCTGGCCAGCGGCGTGCTGCGCGTGATCGAGTTGTCGCTGTTCTTTCCCGACGGCGAGCTGTACTTCGCGCCGCAGGCCGATGCGCTGCCGCCGCCGCTGGTGCTCGACGCCATTCCCGCCGGCGTGTCGGAGCTGACCTTCCATATCGCGCTGTATCCGCTGCAAGACAACGGCGGCAACTACCGCGAGCAGATCGAAGGCGCGTCGGTCTCGCGCTTTGTCGGCACGGAAGAGGAAACGGCCGACCTGTATACAGAGGCCGAGCCCGCGGCCATCACGTATCTGAAGAAGTCGGTCAAGCTGATTGCCGAGACGGAACCGCGCGAGCAGTTCATCTCGTTGCCCGTGGTGCGCGTGCGGCGCACCGGCACCGGCGGCTTTGAACTGGACGAGAACTTTGTCGCGCCCAGCATGGCGATCAACGCCTCGGCCGTGCTGTATCAGCGCCTGCGCCGGCTGCTGGACGCGCTGCAGGCCAAGGTCAACGCGCTTTACGGTTTTCACCGCGAGCCGACCAAGAACATCATTGAATTCCGCTCCGGCGACATTGCGTCGTTCTGGCTGCTGCACACGGCCAATGCGGCCTTTGCGGCGCTGTCGCATCTGTATCACCACCCAGACCTGCACCCGGAGCGCCTGTTCCAGGAAATGCTGCGGCTGGCCGGCGCGCTCATGACGTTCACCAAGAGCTACACACTGGCCGACCTGCCCGCCTACGACCACGACAATCCGGGCCCGGTGTTTGCCAAGCTCGACACGATCGTGCGCGAGCTGCTCGATACCGTCATCTCCACACGCTACTTTGCGATCGCGCTGGAAGAGACGCGCCCGTCGTTCCACCTCGGCCGCATCGACTCCGGCAAGATCGACGATCAGACCAGCTTCTATCTGTCGGTGTCGGCAGACATGCCCGCAGCCGAGCTGGTGGAAGCCATTCCGGCGCGCTTCAAGGTCGGCGCACCCGACGATGTGGAAAAGCTCGTGTTGTCGTCCATGCCCGGCGTGCCGCTCACCTACACGCCGCAGGTGCCGCCTGCCATTCCGGTGCGCCCGGGCGCGTGCTACTTCGCCGTGGAAGCGCGCGGCATGCTGTACGAGCGCATGCTGCAGGCGCAGACCCTCACCATCTATGCCCCGGCCGGTATCCGGGAACTCAAACTTGAACTGATCGCGGTGACTTCATGAGCGCTACCTCCACCCCTTCACTGTTTGGCGGTTCGGCACCGGCAGCCGCTGCCGCGGATGCACGTGAATCCAACACACACGCGCGCACGCTGCTTGATTTGCTGTACGACGGCTTCTTCATGCTCTTCCAGTTGCGCAATGCCCAGCAGCCGGCCAGCGCTGAAGATTTCCTGAACCGCGTACGCGCCTTCCTTGACGATTTCGACCGTGGCGCCAAGCGCCTGAACGTGTCGGCAGAAGACGTGTTCGACGCCAAGTACGCGTTTTGCGCGGCGGTGGACGAAACCATCCTGTCGTCCAACTTTGCGATCCGTCCGGCCTGGGAGCGCCGCCCGCTGCAGCTCGTGCTGTTTGGCGAGCAGCTCGCCGGCGAGACCTTCTTCGTCAAGCTTGAAGAGTTGCGTGCACACGGTGCGCCACGCCTGCAGGCGCTGGAGGTCTTCCACATGTGCCTGCTGCTGGGCTTTCGCGGTAAATACATCCTCGAAGGGCCGGAGAAGCTGGCTTACCTGACCGCACGCCTGGGCGACGAGATTTCCGCCATCAAGGGCAAGCGCGCCGCGTTTGCACCGCACTGGCCGCTGCCCGACAAAGTCGCGCATATGCTCAAGCGCGAAACGCCGCTGTGGATTTTTGGTGCCGTGTTTGCGCTGATTGGGCTGCTGGGCTTCCTGGGGCTGTCGCACACGCTAAGCACCAAGACCAACGAAACGCTGGAAGGCTACTCGCAAGTCATCAAGCTCGGGCCGCGCTTCTCGCACCTGACGATTTCGCTGCCGTGATGGCCACGATGGGCCGCGTGCCCATCCTCCTGCTGAACCGCAACACGAACCCCAGCGCGACGCTGTTCCGATGAAGCCTTTGTCCAACCTGCCGGCCGCCGTGCCACAAGCCGTCCTGGGCGCGCTGCTCGGGCAGCAGACCCGCCAGATCACGCTGGAGACGGCACTCGCTTCCGACAACCTCGTCGTGGAGCGCTTTACCGCCACCGAAGCGGTGTCGGCCTCGTTCGTCCTGCATATCGATTGCCTGAGCCCATCGGCGCATCTGGATACGGCCAAGCTGGCTTCGCAGGAAGTCACGCTGCGCCTGGTGCAAGCCGACGGCAAGCGGCGCGCGTGGCACGGTTATGTGGCCGATTGCGCATCGCTTGGCGGCGACGGCGGCCTCGCACGTTACCGCCTGCGCGTGGTGCCGTGGCTGGATCGCCTGCGCACGCGCAGCGATTGCTTCGTCTACCAGGACAAGACTGCGCTGGAGATCATCGAAGAGGTCTTCAGCGAATACCCCACCGCGCATTACAAGATTGCGGCCACGCAGCCGTGCGCCAAGCGCTCGATCTGCTGCCAATACCGCGAAACCGACTACGCCTTCGTCATGCGCCTGCTGGCCGAGGAAGGCCTGTCGTTTCGCATTGAACACGAGCAAAGCGACGACAAGCAGCAGCAAGGCAGCGCCCAGTCGCGCCACACTGTCGTTATCTTCGACAACGATGCGCAACGGCCTGCCTGCCCGCAGCCGGAGATCCGCTTCCACCGCGTAGACGCCACCGAAAGCGACGACGCCATCGAGCGTTTTTCGCACGCGCACAGCGTGGGCACCAACGCAGTGACGCTCGCCTCGTGGGACTACAAGGCCTTGGCCGCCACCAGCGCCCAAGCCAGCGCCAGCGACCCTGGCGGCGAGCTGCCCACGCTGGAACGCTTTGAAGCTTCGGGCTCGTATCAATATTCGAATACGCAAGAGGCCAGCCGCGCTGTGCAGTTGCGCATGCAGGCACACGAAGGCGCGTACCTGCGCTACGAGGGCCAAGGCAGCGTGCGCCAGTTGGGCGCTGGCCAGCGCTTTACGCTCACGCAGCATTTCGACAGCAAGCACAGCGAGTTCGTCACGCTCCAAGTCGAACACGAAGCCGCCAACAACCTCGGCGCCGACATCGCAAGATTGCTCTCCACCACCGAGATCGAATCGGGTAGCTACCGCAATCGGTTCGTCGCCGTGCCGGCCGAGGCGCCCATCGTGCCGCCCTATCGACGCCGCCCGACTGCGCCGGAGTGCCAGGCTGCCGTGGTCATTGCCGACGACGGTGCGCCGCTCACAACCGACCGCGACCATCGTGTGCGCGTGCGTTTCCCATGGCTGCGCGCGCCGGAAGTCAATGCGTTTTCCGACCCGTCCAGCAGCGACCGCACGCAGGTCACCGCATGGGTGCGCGTGGCCAGCGCCAGCGCCGGCCCGAACTGGGGCGGCAATCACCTGCCGCGCGCCGGCACGCAAGTGCTGTTGACCTTCATCGACGGCGACATCGACCGTCCGATGATCGCCATGCAGCTGCACAACACGCAAGACGCCCTGCCCTGGGCCCCGGCCGATGCGCCGCTTGGGCAGGCGCTGTCCGGCTGGCACTCGCAGGGTCTTGGCGGCGACGGCTACAACCAGTGGGTCGTTGACGATCACCCGGGCCAGTTACGCACGCGCCTGGCAAGCTCCACCGCCAACAGCCAGCTCAATCTCGGCTATGTCACCTCGCACGGCGCCACGGGCGGAGACCGCGGCACGTGGCGCGGCACCGGCGCCGAACTGCGCACCGACGCCTGGGCCGTGGTCCGCGCCGGCGGAGGCCTGCTGCTCTCGACCACCGCGCGTGCGCAAGCCGTCGGCACGCTGCTCGACGCCCATGAAGCGCGCGGGCAGCTCACTGCCGCGCAGAAGACCGCACAGCGCTTGTCGGATGCTGCTGCAAGCCAGCAAGCGCTGCCGCTGGCCGCCAACGAAGCCTTCGAGCCGATCGACAAGGCGCTCGACCCTGCGCAGGACGGCAAGTACCCCAGCAACGTCAATGGCCAGGATTCACAGCAGCCCGTCGACAAGTTCGGCCAGCCGCTGCTGGTGACCGAATCGCCATCGAGCATCGCGCTCGCCTCGCAAGCCACCACCACTGTCTACGCGGGGCGGCATTTGCACGGCACCGCACAGGCCGACTGGCACCTCGCCGCAGGCAATGTCATCGCCGCGGCCGCTGCAAAGGGCGTGAGCCTGTTCGCCCAACGCAATGGCATCCGCGCGATTGCCGAAGGCGGGCCGGTCTCTATTCAATCGCATACCGATGCGCTGGCCGTGCTGGCAGACAAGGCCGTCACCGTCACCTCATCGGCCGATTCGGTCGAGATCCTCGCGCAGCAGAACATCGTGCTGCATGGTGGGGATTCGTTGATCCGGCTGGAAGGGAACGCGGTGACGTTCGAGACGTCGGGGTTGTTGTCGGTTAAAGGGGCTGGGCATCCGTTTGAGGGCCCGGGGGGGCAGGCGGCGGGGTTGCCGGCGTTGCCCTTTGGTTCCCTGATGCCTAAACCGGCGGAGCACTCGTTGCTCCAAAAATTCGACGAGCAGGTTCTTTTCAAAGACGCTGACCAGAAGGTCGTCGAAGGCAGGCTGCGCTTCCGCATACGCAACAAAGCCCAGCCCGAGCAGACCTTGCAAGGTGATGCCCCGCACGGGGGTGAGACGGAACGACTCCAAACGCCCACAGAGCAACCACTCGAGCATGCCCTGCGCTACGCGCGTTTCAAATTCGATTGATGAAAGGAGAAGGTTTGCACGATGGCGCATGACGACGACAACGGCTACGACATCGAAGTGCTTGGCCAGTGCCGGACAAACCCGCAAGAAGGATCTCAGCACACACAGAACGTCGAAGCCAAATTCCTGTGGTCCTACGCGCAGGAAGAAGCCCTGGTTGCGCTTAGTGAGCAAGGGCCGGACAAGTGTTGGCACCTGATTACCGATCCCGAGCGGCGGGCCAAACGCATTGCTGCCCGTTATGCCGACCTGTACTTCGCAAGTGCCGATAAGTCGCGCGGCAAACTGCAGATGCTCTGGCCAGCTTTAGCAGCCTTCGTAGTCAAGGACATTGTGGACGCCTACCGATATTCGCGCGAGGACGTACTCAACGGGGGGTGGTCCAACATGGCGCGCACTTCGGGCCCGTCGCAATTGGTATCCGAGTTGCTCACAGACGCGTCACCTTACGAACACTCTTTACGGGTGTATGCAGCGCTGGCTAAGGGAAACTTGTGGCTGTTCATGGACATCTACCCTTGGTTGTGGTTTGTGCTCGAATATGGCCTCAATCGGGATGGCAGTCTGAATGCCGACCGGTTGCGCAGTCACGTGGAAGAGCGTGACGCCAGTGCGCTGCAGGCGCAGTCCAGGGATGCAGTCAAGGAGTTGCCCTTTGGCGCCAACTGGATGAAGAGATTGCAGGCGCGTATCGAGGCTGACCCTGTGTACGCACACGGGCGAAGCTACTTCCAGACCGCCCCGACATGGGGTGGAATGGACGGCGGCTATGGACAGTTCGAAGCCAATGCAGGGCAAGCACACCGTTACGTGAAGGCGAACGTAAAGAACTACGACAAAGGCTATCGAGTGCCGGGCTCGGAATACTGGGGTAGCTTCCAGCAAGCCTTCTTTGTCATGGAGGAAGAGCGCAAAGAGCTGAGGCGACTCTCGGACGACACAGGAGCCATCGGAAGACTGCAGAAGGTGGCGCAGTTTAAGGTGACCGATGAAGTAAGAAAGACATACTCTCTTTTTATCGACGAATATGCTCTGGACCGGGCTGGCAAAGTCAGCAGTCAGCAGGAAGAGGTGAACATCATCGCAAAGCAGGAGCAGATCAATGTGCTGCAACCGTTGATCTACCAAGACCCAAAGCTGATAAAGACAATGGATATCAACCATCGGATCAGCCGCGCGTCGCTGGGGTCATTGTCCCCGACCTATACGCTGTACTTCAGCTCTGCGCCGAAGAACGATGACCCAGCGTTACAGGCGACCTTCGATAAGCCGAAGGGCCCTTGGGACTATGTGACGGGGAAAAAGATGAGCTTGCCGAACCCGACAGACCGGATGGTCTATGTCAAGGAACTCGCAGACAAGTTCAACGACTTGATGAAGAACAGACGGTCATATATGGATGGCGAACTCCAAAAAATCCGAGGGTGGCTTCATGCTTAACCGGCGGCATTTCATGATGCTTGCCGTGCTGCCCATCATGGGCAGCTTGCTGAGTTGTACCAAGAGTGCAGGAGAAGGAATGACAGAAATACGGTTCGATCTGGGGAAGAACATTGTCGACACAGCACGTGCGTCGGGCGTTCCGGCGTTCGCAACCGACAACATCGATGGCTATATCAGCTATAGCATCTCGCCAGTCCCGGACTCCGTGGTCGCGCACTACACGCGTGACGGCTTTGAGATTCGGTGGAACCCCATCTTTTCGCTGGCCATGCGTGCCGACGAGAAGAGATTTCCGGACCGTCGTGTTCAGTCGGTGTCACTCCTGCTGAACGATAAGAGCATAAAGACAAACGCTGAGGCGCAGACCCTGGTGGAACAAACGATCGCTCAGTTCCAGCGTGGTAAGTGGCAGCGATATTACGACCCTGAATGGGACGTGCTGTTGACAGGGCGTTCCAGCTTGCTGAATGAGAATGGTCAATTCGCACGTTTCCCGCGAACGATTGACCCCGCATACAAGATCCCCGCGAAAGACTGGCCCGCAGTTGTACAACAAGGCCCCATCTGGCGCTGGGTCGGTGATGGCGTGTTGGCAGAATTGAGCGTCAAAGGCGACGTAGGCACTGCCGGACTGAACTACGACGTTCGTCTTAGCTTCGATCTACTGGATGTGGCACTCAAACGCGATGCGGAGAATCTGGAGCAGCAACTCAAGGAAGGGGATGCCAAAGGCTGGAACAGTACCGCCGAACACGAAGCAGACAAGAAAAAGCGTGTCGAACTGAACAAACGTCTGGTCGAGAACGCCATCAAGCGCGGCGATGCAGTGGTCAGCCCCAGCACTTCGCACTAACACCGCACAAGGTCGCGCAACATCGACCGACTCACGTCCGTGGCCACACGGCACGTAGGTCCTCCATCGCATGCCCTAGCGAATCCAGCGCGTTAAATTCGTCCTCGGTAACTGAGCAGGTCAATGATGTTCTGGCTTCTCTATCTGGCCCTGCCCGTCTACGCCGGAGCGCAGGCCGCATCGCATGTCGCACAAAAGCACGGCTTCCTGGCAGGGCTAGGCGCCCTGATTGCCGTGATGATCGCCGTGCTGGTGCCGCAAACGGCTCTCCTCATCTGGTTGAACGCCGTGCTAGATCGTCGAAGCAAAGCCATCCCGGAGAAAGGGCCGGCCGGGACCGCTGTAGAGAACGCCAACGTCCCGATGCCGGAGAAGACAGGCGCGCGAGCACGTTTTCGCCAGTTGATCGTGTACGGCGAAGAAAACGGCCGCCAAGCTGCAACACGACTCATCTATGGCCTACTGCTGAAAATGGTCGCCCAACACGAGGTCGTAGAACAAGAGAATGGCGACGCCGGCACCTCAATGGTTTCCACGAGCGAGTTGGCAGACGGTCTGACACAGTTGCCGCCGAACGATGTGCTCGTGGTATTCCGCTCGCACGACAAGGCTTGGGTCGGCTTCAGATGCGGAAACGACAGCTTCCGCTTTCGGCATCGCGCTGTAGGGAAGGTGATATGCACGATTATTTATCCGGCCCGTGGAGGCGGCGGGTATGACATCACATTTGAATTCCGAGCTTCACGCAGCGATCGTCCATCGGAGCATCGCGGACGCATCGCCCGATACGAACTGCCCTTCGCCATTGAGGCACAGCACGTGAACGCGCTCACTTCGGCATTCGGCCAGATTGCAGACATGCTCAACGCCAAGTTCGTGTGCCAGCAGCATGCAGACGTCTAGGCCGGCTCTCCACTCTACAAAGCGCATATCTAAGCTGATAGACAACGACAAAACACCATGGGCCTACTGAAAAAACTATTCGGCAGAAACGCCAACGACCGCGTCGCCAACCCGGCTCCTCCGCCGAAAAACGACGACACCGCGCCCGACATCACCCCCGAACTCGCCCCTGCTCTGGAGGCCTACCAGCAAGGCCGGCACGAAGCTGCCATCGCCGCCGCGGCACCCTACGCGAATCGCCACGCCGACGCCAACCGCCTATGCGCGCTCGCCTATTCGGATATGCGCCGCTATCCCGAGGCCTTCCCTTACTGGCTTGCGTTGTTCGAACAGGAGCCCAGCGCACATAACGCGCTGCAGCTGGCGACGACATCCGTCATGTGCGGCGAATTGAAGCGCGGCGAAGCCTGGCTGATGAAGTTTGACGAGGTCAACGAGCAGACGCACGAGATGTCCAGCGTCACGGCCCGCACGCAGTTCATCTCGTCGCTCACGCAGAGCGGGTACATGGCCGAAGCATTGCCGTATCTGGATTGGTTGCGCGATGTCTACGCACACGTGCGCATCACGAATTCGCATTTTCTGTACACGCGTGGCATCCCGTTCTTCCCCAGCTTCCTGGAAAACAGCTTGCCCATTCTCAAGGCGAATCTGCCCGGCGAGGCTATTGTTCAATGGTATGGCGTGCTGTCGGGGCAGTTGGATGAGGAAGGCGAGGCGCAGCTTGGCCAGTGGGTGCAATCGTTGAATGCCACCGCCGAGAGTTGAGGTTTTCCCGGCAGTTGATGCACAGCCAACACAAGAGTGAATCAGACGGAATGCAGTTGATACCGGCCGCGCGAAGCGCACGCATGCACAGATGTATCTCGCAACGATGGGCAATACTCTGCGTGGCGGTGACTATTTTTGGTTGCACTCGAACCGAGCTGCCGGTCAACACCAACGTCGCCGAGCTTCGGCAATACGTTCGTCTGAGCACACCACCTACCGCGTCGCGGTTCGAGCTTGCCACGCTGCCGGAGAACAACACCGGCATTGGCGTACCCGGCCCCACTGACTATGTGGCGTTGGTTGCCGCGATCAAGCTGCCACGCTCAGGCGCCTCGCTGATAGAAAGCCAACCCCGCTCTTCTGAATCGACTCCCGTTCCCGAAGCGTTCCTGCGCGCATGGCTGTCGGCTCCGGAGAAAGACGCGTTGCGACGCGTCTCCACTCAGGCCAGCGTGGCGTACAACATCAGCGCGCTCGTGACTGGTCCGGCAAAGCGCGCGATCGCCATCCCGGTCAGCGCCGAAGATTGGGTTCTGTACCTGGAATATGTCGCACCTTAGTCGCAACCGCCGGTAGCCACGCAGCTGTCACTCCCCACCTCCCGGCGCCAGCACCTCACGCTGCCCATTCCGCCCCATCGGCGACACCAGCCCGGCCGCCTCCATCTGTTCGATGAGCCGCGCGGCACGGTTGTAGCCGATACGCAGTTGCCGCTGCACGGAGGAAATCGACGCGCGACGCGTGTTGAGCACAAACGCCGCCGCCTCGTCGTAGAGCGGATCGGCTTCTGCATCTGCGCTTTCGCCACCGAACAAATCACCGCTCGCAGCAGCTTCCCCCGGATCCCCGGCGAGGATGGCCTCGTCGTACTCGGGCTCGCCAAACTGTTTCCAGTGTTCGACCACGCGGTGCACTTCTTCGTCGGCGACGAACGCGCCGTGCACGCGTTGCGGATAACCCGTGCCCGGCGGCAGGAACAGCATGTCACCCTGGCCGAGCAGCGATTCGGCGCCCATCTGATCGAGAATCGTGCGCGAGTCGATCTTCGATGACACCTGGAACGCCACGCGCGTGGGAATGTTCGCCTTGATAAGACCGGTGATGACGTCCACCGATGGCCGCTGCGTCGCCAGGATCAGGTGGATGCCCGCGGCACGGGCCTTCTGTGCGAGGCGCGCGATCAGTTCTTCGATCTTCTTGCCGGCCACCATCATCAGGTCGGCCAGTTCGTCGATGACGACCACGATCAGCGGCAGCGTCGAGAGCGGTTCGGGCGCATCAGGCGTCAGCGAGAACGGATTCGGGACCTTGCGCCCGGCCTGTTCTGCCGCACGGATCTTCTGGTTGTAGCCGGCCAGGTTGCGCACGCCCAGCGCAGACATCAGGCGATAGCGCTTTTCCATCTCGCCCACGCACCAGTTGAGCGCGTGCGCGGCTTGCTTCATGTCGGTCACGACCGGCGCGAGCAGATGCGGAATGCCCTCGTACACCGAGAGTTCCAGCATCTTCGGGTCGATCATGATCATGCGCACGTCGTCGGGCGTGGCCTTGTACAGCATCGACAGGATCATCGCGTTGACGGCCACCGACTTGCCCGAGCCGGTCGTGCCGGCCACCAGCAGGTGCGGTGCGCGCGCGAGATCCGTCACCACCGGATTGCCGGTGATGTCCTTGCCCATGGCCAGCACGAGGTGCGAGGCATGCGACTGGAAATCCGCCGCGTTCACGACCTCCGACAAGCGGATCATTTCGCGGCGGGCGTTGGGCAACTCCAGGCCCATGCACGTCTTGCCGGGAATGGTCTCGACCACGCGGATAGACGTCACGCCGAGTGCACGCGCCAGGTCCTTCATCAGGCCGACGACTTGCGCGCCGCGCACGCCAATCGCCGGATCGACCTCGAAACGCGTGATGACCGGTCCGGCCGAGGCACCCACGACCGTCACCGGCACTTTGAACTCCGCCAGACGTTGGGCGATCAGGTTGCTGGTCTCCTCCAAGTGTTCAGCGGAGACCGCTTCAGTGCTGGAGGATGCGGCGGTCAGCAATGCGGCGCCCGGCAGGCGGTAATCGACAATGCGCGGTGCAACAGGAGCCGGCACAGGAGCATGAGCAGAAGC